>NC_015177.1:1200000-2400000 GCF_000190735.1 Pseudopedobacter saltans DSM 12145 | reverse complement strand
CTTCGCTTTTTTGATAAAATTGTAATTCTATTTATTTTCTGCAGATTTCTTTCCTCTGATAAATTCAACTACAACTGGTGTTGCAACGAATAATGAAGAATAAGTACCTACAATGATACCTATCAACATGGCAAAAGAGAAACCTCTTAATATTTCACCACCAAAGATGAATAAGATAATCAACACGAAAATAGTAGACATACCCGTAACCACCGTACGGCTTAATGTACTATTTAACGCATTATTGATGATAGTTGCCATGTTCTGATTTCTATTTCTCTCATCAGAAAGGTATTCCCTAACCCTGTCAAAAATAACAACCGTATCGTTAATAGAATAACCGGCCACAGTTAGAATAGCTGCGATAAATGTTTGGTCGATATCTAAAGAGAATGGTAATATACCATCGAAAATAGAGAAAATAGCCAATACAATTAAAACGTCATGTAATAATGCAATAATTGTAGCAATACCAAAAGATACCTTTCTGAAGCGTATATAAACATATAAGAAGATACCTGCAATAGCTGCAAGAACAGACCATATCGCAGAGACTTTAATGTCATTAGCTACAGTTGGGCCAACCTTTTGGGCATCCTTAATTTCGTAAGGGGTATTTAAGGTTTTTAAACCATCATTTAATTTAGTAGCTACTGTCTTCTCAGCCTGGTCGGAGTTATCTTCGATCAAATAAGCTGTAGTGATTCTTACGCCGCTACCATAGCTTTTTACCTCTGGCGCATCGTTCTCAAAAGACTTGGTTAAGGCCTCTCTTACATCAATAGTACTTATCTCTTTGTTGAAATCAACAACATAAGTTCTACCTCCCTGAAAATCTACACCATAGCTAAATCCTTTAATTAGCATAGAAGCTAAACCCGCAATGATGATTACAGAAGAAATGATATAGTATTTTTTACGGTCTTTTACGAAGTCAATCGGAGAACCTTTGAAAAGGTTTTTGGTAAATGACGTATAAAGAGGAAGATCTTTTCCTTTTTCTAACCTGTTGTCAATAACAATACGGGTAATAAATATTGCAGTGAAAATTGAAAGGAAAATACCAATTACCAAAGTAACAGCGAAACCGTAGATAGGTCCGGTACCTGTAATCAATAATATAATACCTACGATTAAGGTGGTAATTTGTGAATCTAATATTGCTGAATAAGAGTTTTTGAAACCATCAACAACAGCTGTTTTTAGATTCTTGCCAAGTTCAAGCTCTTCTTTGATACGTTCGTAAATCAATACGTTCGCATCTACTGCCATACCAATCGTCAGTACCAGACCGGCAATACCCGGGAGTGTCCATACTGCACCCAAGGAAGCCATAATACCTACCAGAAAGAACATGTTGAAAAGCAAAGCAAAGTTTGCAATCATACCAGATCTGTTATAGTAGAATACCATGAATAATAATACCACGATTAATCCGGCAACAGAAGAGATTACTCCCTTTTCGATAGATTCTTTACCTAAAGTTGGACCAACTACGTACTCTCCAACAATTTTAGCAGGAGCAGGTAATTTACCAGCTTTTAATACATTGGCTAAATCTTTGGTCTCTTCAACCGTGAAATTTCCGGAAATAGAAGAAACACCATTTGGAATTTCACCGCCAACACGTGGAGCAGTGTAAACCATGTCGTCTAAGACGATAGCAATACATTTATTGTCATCTTCGTTTCTTGGATCTCCAGCAGCAGCTGCTGTAATCCTTTTCCATTCTCTTGCACCGGTAGAGTTCATTGACATCGTAACCTCAGGATTACCTTTTTGGTCAAAATCTTCACGGGCATTAGAAATTACGTCGCCTTCTAAAACAGCGCCATTGTTTATTCCAGAACCTTTAATAGCATATAGTTCGTAAACCTTAGCGTCTTTAGATATAGATTTAACACCCCACATCAATTTAACGTTAGGAGGGATGACAGCTTTAATCTCTGGTTCTCTTAAATATTCGTTTACTTTAGCAGTGTCCTTTAAAGCAACATAGCCAACAACTGGTCCCGGTCTTAAACCTTGTTCACCGTTAGCACCCTGGTAAGTAGCAGGTGATAATACAGAAAATAAAGGATTAGCTTTTGCTAAAGCGGCCATATTTTCAGACGAATCTTTAGAAGTACTGTCTTTTTTAGCACTTAATAAAGCCGGTTTAGCACCTTTAGTAGTATCAACGGCAGTAGTTGTAGCCTCTGCTTTTTTAGTTGCCTCTTTAGGTTGTTTAGCTGCTAGAATATTGTTGATATTCTGTATTAAAGGGAATATTTCGTGGTTGTCGAAAGTTTCGTAGAACTCCAATTTAGCAGATCCCTGTAATAACTTACGAACACGTTCCTGATCTGTAACACCCGGAAGCTCTACTAAAATTCTGTTGGAACCTTCCTGTAATTGAATGTTCGGTTGTGTAACACCAAACTTGTCGATACGGGTTCTTAAAATATTGAAAGATCTCTCAATTGCAGAAGTAGCTTGTTTTTCTAAGTAAGTTTTAACTTTTGCATTAGAGTCATCTATTTTTAGATCAGAAGAATTATCTTTTGTAGAATAAAAAGATGCCAGCTTTACGTTAGGGCTTAACTTTTCAAACTCACTTACGAATAAAGAAACTAAACCTTCTTTACTGTTAGTTTTTAACTTTTCCTGCGCATTTTCTAGTGCCTGATTGAAATTAGCGTCAGTTGGATTATTTGCTAAGCTTTTTAACAATGCAGATAAGTCTATCTCCATAGTCACATTCATCCCACCTTTTAAGTCCAATCCAAGCGCAATTTCGCGCTCCTTAACATACTGATAAGTATGTCCGAAAATTGGATAAACAGGTTGTGAAGAAATTGAATCAAGATAGCTTCTTTCCTTTGCAGGATCTCCGTTAGCATACGCCTTAGCATCGTCTTCTACCTTATTGGCAAAAAACGTGAAAGACAATGCATATAAACTTAGTACAGATAATACAGCTGTTGCAAACTTAATTATTCCTTTGTTTTGCATTTTTATTAATTATTTATTCTGCTTTTTTTTATAAGAGGGCAAAGCTAATATAATTTTTAAATTATAAAATCTCTGCTATTAAATTATTTACACTTTGTTTTTGCTTATTTTCTCTTTTCCAGAATCAGAAAAGTGTAGTCATAAAGGTGTCGCTCGTCAGCGTGATTTTCTTCTCTCCATATTTCGTTCAATTCGTTTAGGTTTAGGTTATTAAAAAATGTATCTGCATCAAACTGATGATGCACTTTTGTTATATAAAATTTATCGGTAATAGGTTCTGCCTGTTTATATATTTCTGCGCCACCTATAATAAATACTTCCTGTTCATTTTTGCAGGTATTTAAAGCTTGGTCTATAGAACTGTAAACCTCTGCACCCTCTATTTTTAGATTTTTATTTCTGGAAATAACAATGTTCCGTCTGTTAGGAAGAGCCTTTCCAATAGAATCGAAGGTTTTTCTACCCATAATTATGGTATGTCCCGAAGTTGTCTTTTTAAAAAACTTGAGGTCGTTGGGTAAATGCCAGAGCAACTGGTTGTTTTTTCCAATAGCCTTATTCTCATCTATAGCAACAATAATGCTTACAGTCATCGTTCAGTTCATTAGTTAATTTGAGTTCATTAGTTTGTTGAGTTCATTTGCAGATTCCTGTGTGTCAGTTCTTATCATAACCGATATAAAAAAATGCTTGGTAAATCAAGAAGTTGGATTTTTTCCAATATAATTGATATATGAGCTCAACATTTTATGAATTTTATCGAGTTCCTTTAAAATATTCTCGTTGCTCTGTAGAAAATAGATTCCTCGATTTGTGTTTTCTAACAAAGCCTTTTGTTTCCAGTAAAGACCCACGGCTATAATAGCAAAAATTTTTGTTTTCCTTATAATCATATCTGCCATATCCTTCAGCAATATTTGCGTCTATAGAATCGGCAGCTCTAACGAGTTGCTTTCCGATGGTGTCTTTATCGAAAAAATCTTTCCATTCATATACAAGATTCCATATTTCATTAGAAAGTATACGAGCTCTTTGATAAACCATCAATTCTTCAAGATTATTCAAACTCATGCAGTTTATGTTTTACTAATGAACTGTTTGCCAAAGGCTAATCACCTACACCGCAACCGCCCCCTTAATATGAGGATGCGGATCATAATTCTCAAGGACAAAATCTTCGAATTTAAAACCAAAGATATCTTTCACTTCAGGATTAATTCGCATAGTTGGCAAAGGCCTGAAATCTCTGGAAAGTTGCAGTTTCGCTTGTTCCAGATGGTTATTGTACAAATGAGCATCACCCAGCGTATGAATGAAATCTCCTGGTTTAAGATCACAAACCTGGGCCACCATCATAGTCAAAAGCGCGTAAGAAGCAATATTAAAAGGAACTCCTAAAAATATATCTGCACTGCGCTGATACAATTGGCAGCTCAATTTACCATCAGCAACATAAAATTGGAAGAAACTGTGGCATGGCGGCAGGGCCATGTTTTCAATTTCTGCTACATTCCATGCGGATACGATAATTCTTCTACTGTCCGGGTTATTTTTTATTTGACTGATGATCTGAGAAATCTGATCTATGTGGCGACCATCAGGTGTAGGCCAGGAGCGCCATTGAGAACCATAAACGGGACCCAGATTTCCTTCTTCATCAGCCCATTCGTCCCATATCCTAACGCCGTTCTCTTTTAAATATTTAATATTTGTATCTCCCGATAAGAACCAAATCAACTCGTGAATAATAGATTTCAGGTGAAGTTTTTTGGTTGTCAATAAAGGAAAACCTTCTTCAAGATTAAAACGCATTTGATATCCAAATACACTTATCGTTCCAGTCCCCGTTCTATCATGCTTTTGAACCCCATTGTCCAAAACATGCTGCATTAAATCATGATATTGTTTCATCTAAAAATGATGTTTGACCAAATATATATCTTAAATTAAAGCACAAAATAACAAAATAAATATATTTGTCGACTCTGTTTTTAATAAATTATGATTTGCTTCCCCAATGCCAAGATTAATATCGGGCTTAACGTGATAAATAAAAGACAAGACGGTTATCATGAACTGGAGACTATCTTTTATCCGGTTAAGATTAAAGATGCGTTAGAAATAATAGAGGCTCCCGAAATGAAGTTTGAAAGCTCTGGAATCAATATACCTGGGGACTCCAATAATAATTTATGTATTAAGGCTTACAATCTGTTAAGGGCTGATTTTGATCTTCCTAACATTCACATCCATCTGCATAAACACATTCCAATAGGAGCTGGCTTAGGAGGTGGATCTTCAGATGCTACTTTTTTTATTAAACTGGTTAATGATAAGTTTAATCTGGGGATGGATAAAGAGGTCATGAAAAACTATTGTAGCAAACTGGGGGCTGATTGTGCTTTTTTTCTGGAAAACAGACCGGTATTTGCTACTGGTATTGGCGATGTATTTGATGAAGTGGAGGTGGATCTTTCGGGATATCACGTTGTTTTGGTAAAACCGCCTGTCCATGTAGCAACAGCAGAAGCGTACAAGAATGTTGTACCCCAGGAGCCAATAAATTCGCTTAAATCTCTGGTTCGTTTGCCTGTTGAAGATTGGAATTGCAATATCAAGAACGACTTTGAACCACACATTATAAATTCATATCCACAAATCAGGATGGTGAAAGCTAACATGCTTGATATCGGGGCAGTTTTTGCTTTAATGAGCGGAAGTGGATCTTCTGTTTTTGGTATATTTAACGAAAAACCAGACCTGAGTAAGTTTGAAGAGGACTTTGATGTTTTTTACGATATTTAAGGAGAACTTTAGATACCAGAATTTGGGATATGAATATTGAGATGACTAAGATTCACTCTACTAACCCCAAACTGACCTTATTTGGGTTGGTTACGATAGCTGATTTAAATTTTAACGTTATTAAGTAATTTACTGAAATTGCTGGCGTCAATACCTAAATAGCTGGCAATGTACTTATGCGGTATTAATTGAAGAATATGAGGACTTCGTTTTAATAAAATCCTGAATTTTTCTTCAGAACTGCAAACTTGTAGTTCGACTACCCTTTCTAATACTCCGGATAAAGCCTGACTAACGCCTTTTAAGACAAAGAGGTTAATAGATGGATGTTTTTCCATTAGTTTTTTAACGTCAATATATTTTGCTTTGATAAAAACGGAAGGAGTTAAAGATTCAAAATAGTATTTTGACTTTTGCTCTAACATCATCGCGTCCAATATTCCCGCGAAGGAGGGAGGATAACTGAGTACCAAAGTGGCTTCTCTACCCGATTCAGAGGTGTGAAAAACTCGTTGTATACCGTCCAATACGAAATAAAGATAATTTTCTTTTTCTCCAGCGTCGGTTATTATATCCTTCCGCTTTGATATATGTAATTCCCAAATATTAGAAAAATCCTTCCAGATTGTATCGTCCAGGACAACGGTTTTGTTAACAAAAAGCCTTAGTTTTTCCAATGCTGATGATAGATTAGGTTTTACAATAACCATTGCGAATAGAATTTAAAAATCTTGGTATTTACCAAGAGAACTAAAATATAAAACTATCATTTTTGAAAAAAATTAAGTTATGAGAAAAATAGACAAAGGTGAGTTTTTACAGGATTTAATAGTAAGAGCAGAACGGCAATTGAATTTTATAAATACAGATATACGAAATTTAGAAAACGAGAAATTGCGATGGAAAGCCGAACAAGAGTGGAGTATAGCTGAATGTTTAGAGCATTTGAATACCTATAGCATGTATTATTTGCCGCTATTAGAGGATAAAATAAAACAGTTCAAAACAAGCGATATTCTGGATGATTTTTTTCTAAGAGGATTTGTAGGCCAGTTTTTTGTTAAGATGATGGGAAATACAAAAAAATATAAAGCTGCTAAAAGACATGTGCCCGCAGGAAAGCAAAACCCGGAAATAACTGTCACCGATTTTGTTAGGTATCAAAAACAATTATTGGAATGCTTGCGTTTTGCTAAACATCTCAATTTAAGTGAATGTAGAATCCCAATCTCAATTAATAGAATTATTAAATTGAGGTTGGGAGATATATTTGAATTCTTAATCGCTCATACCGAAAGGCACACACAACAAATAAAAAGGCAGTTAACGCTGTCTGAAAGATCAAGTGCAAAAACAACACTATTATAATTAAACACTGTTTTTATAAAAATCTCTCTTAGATATGCTGTAAAAGTCCAGAATTATTACTTAAAATCTTAGTAAGAATTAGGTTTTCCTGTACCTGCGCCAGGTTACGCCCCTTTTGGAAATGTGCTATATCTTCTTTGCCTGTATCCTTACAGCATTCAGGATAGCTAATAATGCAACGCCAACATCGGCAATTACTGCTTCCCATAAAGAGGCAACGCCTTCGGCTCCCAAAATCAAGACGGCAATTTTTACAGCCATAGCCAGTATAATATTCTGCCAAACGATCCATTTGGTGATTTTCCCGATCTTTATAGCAGAAAGTATTTTAGAAGGCTGATCCGTTTGAATAACAACATCAGCGGTTTCAATGGCGGCATCACTTCCCAATCCTCCCATAGCGATACCAACATCAGCTAAAGCAATAACAGGGGCATCATTAACACCGTCGCCAACAAATGCAATTCTTTTATTTGCATTTTTTAGTTCTTTAACCTTATTAACTTTGTTTTCTGGTAAGAGCGCTCCGAAAGCTTTGTCTAAACCCAATAAATAAGCTGTTTTTTGAACTATGGTGTCTTTATCCCCACTAAGCATTATGGTTAAGATATCGTTCTTTTTTAAATCAGAAATAGTATGTGCAGCATCTTCTTTTATCTCATCCGCGACAGTAATATAACCTGCGTATCGTTTGTCCACAGCGACAACCACAATACTTTCTACTATGTTTTCTATATGGTCGGGAAAAGAAATATTAAACTTCCTAAGTAACTTTCCATTACCTGCAAGCACATCTTTTCCGTCGACAGTTCCTCTTAATCCATGACCTGCAATTTCCTCAACATCCTTTACCACCGTATCTTCGTACTTTCCATCGGCATATTGAGTAATGGCTTTGGCAATAGGATGGCTTGATTTGCTCTCAATAGCAGCGACTATTTTGATGAAATCATTCCTGTCCATTTCGGTGTCCATTTCCTGAACTTTAAAAACACCCTTGGTTAATGTACCAGTTTTGTCCATTACTACCGTGTCGATAGTGCTCATAACATCAAGAAAATTTCCACCTTTAAAAAGAATACCATTTTTTGATGCCAGGCTTATACCTCCAAAATACCCCAGGGGAATCGAAACAACCAGCGCACAAGGGCAGCTGATTACTAAAAATACCAAACCTCTGTATAACCAATCTGTAAAAACATAGTCTGGGTATATGAAAGACGGAATGACAACCAAAAGTACAGCCAAAGCAAAAACTATCGGCGTGTATATTTTAGCAAATCGGGAAATGAATAGTTGAGTTTTTGATTTCCTTGCGGTTGCATCCTGTACCATTTCCAATATCTTGCTCAATTTACTATCGCGAAACAGTGAAGTCACTTTTACCTCGGCAAGTTTGCTTTCATTAATCATACCGGCGAGAATCTCATCTCCGTTATATTTCTCATCTGGCTTACTTTCGCCGGTTAGCGCAGCAGTGTTGAAAGTAGCATGTTCAGTATTCAAAATACCATCCAGAGCCACCTTTTCTCCGGGTTTTACCTGTATCATCTCTCCAATAACTACTTCGGTAGGTTTTACATCTATGGGAGTATTATTTCTGATGACGGTAACGGTATCGGGGCGAATATCCAGCAAAGCTTTAATGTTGTTCTTTGCTTTTTTTACAGCGCTTTCCTGAAACCATTCTCCAATAGAATAGAAAATCATAACCGCAACACCTTCGCTGTAAGCACCTATGCTAAAAGCACCAATCGTGGCTATACTCATCAAGGAAAATTCATTAAAGAAATCGGAACGTCTGGCTTTTACCCATGCCAATTTCAAAACGTCACTTCCCGCCAAATAATAAGCAAAAAGGAAAATAACAAGTCCCAAATAATTATTTGTATTGAAGTGAAAACCATATTCAAGAACCATCATCACCAGAAAAATGCCCAGCGCAATGATCAAATTAAGGTGCGACTTCCATTCAGGAGTATTTACCTTTTGAACATCATTTCCATGATCGTGGTCATGATTGTCATGACTATGTTGAAGTATGTTGCTCATGTTTGTCAATGTTAATAATTACAAAGACAAACATAATGTAAAAAGGAATGCAATGCTATTGCATTGTAATCTGACAGTCTTTACATACGCCTTTTACGGTAAGGCTTATCTCTTCTGGTTGATATCCCTGAGGTAAGGAAATCTTAGGGATCTGATTTTTTGGCAGACAAAATGTTTCTTTACATGCTTTACAAGAAAAATGTACGTGGACATCGTGGTGTGCATTATCGTCACAACTGTCCTGACAAAGCGCATATTTTAAAGATCCGCTTCCGTCTTCTACTTGATGAATCAATCCTTTTTGCTCGAAAGTCTTCAATGTCCTGTAAATGGTGATTCTATCTGCAGGATACAACATTTTTTCGATATCATTAATACTTAAAGCTGATTTCTTATTCAACAGCGTGTCCAAAACCAGCTGCCGCATTGGCGTAGGGGAAATATGTTTATGATCTAAAATATGTGCTGTATTGTTACTCATAGCAAGACTAATGATACAGTTGACAATATAGTAAAGCTATTTGTTTATAGTGTAATGGGGAAGTAAATAAGTATTTTATGGTCAATGGATGTTGGTTGTTATTCGTTCTGTGAAACGAACATCGAACATCAAAAAACAACAACGAAAAACGTCTAGCGAACTAACAACCCAGTTATTATGTAGTGGTTATCACCAAGAACAGTAACATGCTGATCTTTTACAATGTTATATAACGAGTCTGTATAAAAAGTTAAATCTTCAGAAGTCGTATATAAATAATTTATAGATTTATTTTTGATAGAGAACTTAACCGGTTTTGAATCTTTAAAATCGATGATGATTTTTTGGGTTCTTAAATCATTTTCTTTAGCGGTATAGACAATCTGATTTGGAAGGCTGTCTATTTTATAGCTGTTTTTCCAGGAAGATTTGTTGATATCTGATTCCACAAACAGGCTGAGTTCCTGTGCCCAATCCTTTATTTTTAAGGTCTTCACCTCTTCATCCTGGTTATAAAATACGGATTTCTTTACAACAGGATTAGTTTTATTTAACTTTACTATTTCTTGCTCGAAAAAGCCTTTAATGTCATAATAACTAAGCTCCTGTATATCCTTTTCTTTGCCGGATTTACAAGAGCCTAGAAATAATAAGCTTACAAGAAATAAATTCAGTCTCTTCATTAAACTAAAACGTTCCCGCTCATCTCCTGAGGAATATCAATTCCCATTAATTTTAGGATAGTTGGAGCAATATCTCCTAGCTTTCCATCCTTAATAGCTTTATAATCCTCGTCTATTAAAATACAAGGAACTACATTAGTAGTATGTGCAGTATTAGCAGAACCGTCGTCGTTCACCATATAATCAGCGTTACCATGGTCCGCAAGAATAATAAAAGAATAACCGTTTGCTATACCTGTTTTCACTACAGCCTCAGCACATGCATCAACCGTCTCAACAGCCTTTACCACGGCCTCGAAAACTCCTGTATGTCCAACCATATCCGGATTGGCAAAATTTAAACAAACAAAATCGGCCCACCCTTTTTCTAATTCTGGAATAATAGCATCTTTAATACCATTTGCACTCATTTCCGGTTGCAAATCATAAGTAGCTACTTTAGGAGAAGGAATTAATAGCCTTTTCTCATTATTGAATTCCTTTTCGCGACCTCCGGAAAAGAAGAAAGTAACGTGAGGATATTTTTCAGTCTCTGCAATTCTGATCTGGTTTTTGCCAGCACCTTCCAATACCTCACCAAGAGTCATTCTTAAATCATCCTTTTCAAATGCAACATGTACATTTTTAAAAGTTTCATCATAAGTCGTCATGGTAACATAGTGAATATCCAAAGGCTTCATGTCCTGTTCAGGGAATTCTTTCTGAGTAAGTGCCAAAGATATTTCCCTTCCTCTGTCAGTTCTGAAATTGAAACAGATTACCGCATCGCCATCTTCAATTTTTGCTAAAGGATTGCCGTTTTCATCACAAACAACCATTGGTTTAACAAATTCGTCTGTAACTCCTTCAGCATAGGATTGCTGTATACCTTCTATAACAGACTGTACTTTTTTCCCTTCAGCCTTAACCATTACGTCGTAGGCTAGTTTTACACGCTCCCAACGATTATCGCGGTCCATAGCATAATATCTGCCTATTGTAGAGGCTAACTTACCGGAAGAATGTTGTAAATAGTCGCTAAGTTCAGTTATAAAACCAAGTCCCGAATTGGGGTCAGTGTCACGGCCATCCAGAAATGCATGAATAAAAACATCGTTTAACCCGAAAGATTTTGCCGCATCGCAAAGTCCTTTTAGATGGTTAATATGAGAGTGTACTCCACCGTTAGAAACCAGACCGATGAAATGAATTTTCTTATTGTTGTTTTTTGCGTATTCAAAGGCGTTTTTCAGGGCAGTATTGCTCACAAATTCATTGTCTTCAACAGCTTTGTTAATACGTCCCAACTCCTGATAAACTATTCTTCCCGCACCCAGGTTCATGTGCCCAACCTCAGAGTTTCCCATTTGACCTTCAGGAAGACCAACAGCTGTGCCGGAAGCTACTAATTTACTATTGGGATATTGAGCTAAACAGGCGTTAAAAAAAGGTGTTTTTGCCGCTAAAATGGCATTTGAAGAATCCTTTCGGCCATATCCCCAGCCGTCTAATATAATAAGCGCAACTTTTTTATTTTTCACATAGCAAATATAGTTATTTTAACATTAAGCTTTTTTAAAAATGTTTTGTTTGTAAATTAGAGTCTCATTTAAGAAACTTGTCAAAGAGTTTTGTGAAGCAAAAAGTTATGAAAAAGTTTTTTTTGTTGTTTTTTCTTACAAGTGCTGTAAGTATTGTTAAGGCAGATGTGATAGAAGAAATTGCAGCATTTATGAAAAGTGGTGATGTTAAATCCATGTCCGGATATTTTGCTCCTACTGTTGAGTTAAACATATTGGGACAAGAAGAGATTTACTCGAATGTGCAGACTGCAATTATTTTGAAAGACTTTTTTCAGAAAAATCCACCTAAATCTTCTCAAATAATCCATAAAGTGACTTCAAATTCAAACTATAAATTTGCGGTTATTTTATTGAATACCAGTAAAAATATCTTTAGAGTTAGCTATGAACTGAAGATCACGTCCGGTAAATTTTTGATAGCTCAAATTAGAATAGAAGAAAACAAAGAATAAGGGCAGCTTGAAAAAATTTATATTTTTGCCTCAAAAATCACAAGTTTTGGATAAGAATATTGTTCGACAAATTATAAAATCGGCTTTAGCCGAAGACCTAGGAGATGGAGACCATACCTCTCTTTCAACCATTCCTAAAGATGCAAAGGGAAAAGCCAGATTATTAGTTAAAGAAGATGGAGTAATAGCGGGTGTAGATGTTGCGGTGGAAGTTTGCAACGAAGTGGATCCCGATTTAAATGTGGAAATCTTACTTAAAGACGGAACAGAAGTAAAGGTTGGTGATGTTGTTTTGTATGTATCCGGAAGTGTACAATCTATTTTAGTAGCCGAAAGATTACTCCTGAATTTAATGCAGCGAATGAGTGGCATTGCAACCACGACCCATAAAATAGTGAAAAATCTAAAAGGTACGGGAACAAAGGTGTTAGACACACGTAAAACCACCCCTAACTTAAGATATCTGGAAAAAATGGCCGTGAAAATAGGAGGTGGGGTAAATCACCGTTTCGGATTGTACGATATGATTTTGATCAAAGATAATCACGTTGATTATGCTGGTGGCATAGAAAATGCAGTTAAAGCGGCACAAGATTATCTGAAAAAAGAAAATAGAAATCTGCAAATAGAAGTCGAGGTTAGAAATTTAGAAGAATTAAGAAGCGTATTGGCAATAGGAGGGATAGACAGAGTTCTGTTGGATAATTTTAATTTCGAAGATCTGAAAAAAGCTGTTGCGATAGTGGATAAAACTGTTGCAACAGAGGCGTCAGGAAACATAACACCACAAAATGCTTTAGATTATGCCAAATGTGGAGTAGATTATATTTCTATGGGTGCGCTTACCCATTCGGTAAAAGGGTTGGATTTAAGTCTGAAAGCGGTTGTTGGTTAAGAATAAAAGGTAAGCCATCGTTTAAAACTATAGCATAGAATGATATCTATATATTCAATTGGGGCTATTATTTTAGCCTATATTTTTGGTTCCATACCTACAGCTGTCTGGATCGGTCAGGCTTTTTACGGGGTAGATGTAAGGGAATATGGTAGCGGCAATGCTGGTGCTACAAATACCTTTCGTGTACTTGGGAAAAAAGCGGGTATTCCTGTAATGCTGATTGACATTTTGAAAGGTTGGACAGCTACAAATCTTGCCTATTTTATAGGACTATCAATTACAGGACCCGAGCATTCTGTACAATATGTTAACTATCAGTTAGCCCTTGGGATTGTTGCGGTAATGGGGCATTTATTTCCAATTTTTGCAGGTTTTAGAGGCGGGAAGGGGATAGCCACATTACTTGGAATGGTTTTAGCTGTGCATCCTCAAGCAGCTTTGCTATGCGTTCTTGTGTTTGTTACCGTTTTGCTGATCACAAATTATGTGTCATTAAGTTCTATACTAGCTGGATTCACTTTTCCGGTGAGCCTGATATTTATTTTCCATGTATCAGTAAAGGCAATTTTAATCTACGGAATGTGCATTTGTGTACTCATTCTGGTAACACACCAAAAAAACATAGAAAGGTTGTTGAAAGGAAAGGAATCGAAAGTTAACTTATTTGGAAAAAAGAAAGATTAAACTTATGTTAAAGTTAAATGTTAAAGGAATAGCTTTTTCGGCATTAATTGTGATGATGGGAGCCTGCTCTACGGTTCCACTGACAGGAAGAAGACAGGCAAGTTTGGTTAGTGATGGAGAAATGAACACGCTTGCAGCAACAAGTTATAAAGAGTTTCTCACAGAAAACTCTAAAAATGTAATCACTAATACTGCCGAAGCAAAAAAGGTTAAGGAAGTGGGAAATAAGATCGCTGCTGCCGTAACCAGGTACATGAATGATAACGGCTTAGGAAGCCAGATAGCCAATTTTCAATGGGAGTTTAATCTGATTAAAAGTGACGAGGTAAACGCATGGTGTATGCCTGGAGGAAAAGTGGCTGTTTATACAGGTATTTTGCCTGTCACCTTAAATGATGCTGGTTTGGCAACGGTAATGGGGCATGAAATTGCTCATGCGATAGCCAGACACTCTGCTGAGCGTTATTCTCAACAGATGATTGCATCGGGTTTAGGGAGCTTGGCCGGTGCTGCAGTAACTAAAACAGCTTCGGGGAAAGCCGTTTTCGATCAGATGTTCGGCGTAGGAGCTCAGGTGGGCGTGTTATTGCCGAATTCGAGAAAGCAGGAATCGGAAGCCGACCGTTTAGGTTTAACCTTTATGGCTATGGCTGGTTACGATCCATCCCAGGCTATTTATTTCTGGGAAAGAATGGCATCAGGAAAGAAAGCAGGTAGTTCCGAGTTCTTAAGCACTCACCCAAGTGATGCGACACGTATTTCAGATATTAAAAAATATCTGCCAGAAGCTTTGACCCATTACAAAAAATAATAACTGCATTTGATGCAATAAAAAGAGCCGTTCTAAATGAATGGCTTTTTTATTCACTTAAAATTGTATAAGGGGATAGGAAAGAGGACTAACGAACAAAGAGCAAAGACCAATTCCTATTTGCGACTTTCTATTTACCACTTATTACCTACTACTTTCCACTCACAACTTACAACTTTCTCTTTCTACTTTCCTCTTACTTCTCTACCTTTGTGAAAAAATTACAGCATGCGATTACATAATATAGAAGACCAAAAATCAGTAACACCTTCGTTAGCCTTATCTTTTTTAAAAGAAGGCAATCAGCGTTTTGTAAACAATTTAAAAGCTCACGGTAACCTGCTGGAACAGGTGAACGAAACAAAGAATGGCCAGTTCCCTTTTGCAGCTATTTTAAGTTGTATAGATAGCCGTACTTCAGCAGAACTTATTTTCGATCAGGGGCTTGGTGACATATTTAGTATTCGTATCGCTGGAAATGTACTTAGCGAGGATGTGATAGGTTCAATGGAATTTGCGTGTAAACTTGCAGGTTCTAAACTAATTGTAGTATTAGGACATTCTAAATGTGGAGCAATTACCGGCGCATGTAAACAAGTTCATCTGGGACACCTTACTAATCTTCTTGAAAAGGTAAACCCTTCAATTGAATATGTAAGGAAACATCATACAAACGTAGATCTAAATTCCCTTGAAGGTATTAATCTGGTAGCTAATCAGCATGTAGATCATACGATTACCGAAATTCTTGATAAAAGCGATGTATTGCGTGAAATGTATGAGAATGGTGAAATTGGTATTATAGGAGCATTTTATAACGTCGAGACCGGAGAGGTAGATTTTATAAAAACTATGTTCTTAGAAAACAGTGTAGTATAAAGCGTTTGGTCTTTAGGTGGCGCTCCCATACTATTGCAATCTAAAGTTGAACTTGCATACAAATCAATGTCAGCGAAGGAACAGGAAGTATTTTATCCGGCAAGCCTTGCAGAGTGGAGAAAATGGTTGGAACAAAATCATCTTTCCAAATCGTCTGTATGGCTTGTCCTTTATTCCAAATCTTCTGGCAAATCTACAATCAGCTGGAGCGAGGCTGTAGATACCGCGCTCTGTTTTGGTTGGATAGACAGTAAAAGAATCAAGATAGACCTGGAAACCTCACATCAGTTTTTTAGCAAGAGGAAGCCGAAAAGTACTTGGTCTAAAATCAATAAAGAAAAAGTAAAAAGACTGATTGCAGACGGACTAATGACTGACGCAGGGAATGCCAGCATTGAGCTTGCCAAACAAAATGGCTCTTGGACTATTCTGGATGAGGTGGAGGAATTAATAATTCCATATGATCTGGAAGAAGAATTTAATAATCATGAAGGTACAAAAGAGTATTTTCTAAGTTTAAGCAAATCAGTAAGGAAAGCAATTCTACAATGGCTTGTTTTGGCTAAACGAGCTGAAACCCGTCAAAAAAGAATAAGCGAAATTGTTCAGCAGGCGAGTGAGAAGAAGAAACCTAAACATTTGCAGTAGTTTGTTTTTCTCTGTTCAGAGGATATGGTTTCTCCCATCAATACTTTTACATAAAGGTCCAAATCACCTTTCGCACTATACCTTTACACAGAAAACTTGAGCGTGATTGGCTTTTACTATCAAAGATTGTTTCCCGGGTCCGTTCGAAAGAAACTCCTTTGGAGCAATTACGTTCCTATTTTGTCATTGCGAGCCTGCGAAGCAATCTCGCGCCTGGTTCAAGTCTTACAGCTAAGCCCTGACCTGGTAGCTATGTTACACGAATAAAGAAATAATAGTCAAGTTCCTCAGGTTTCTAACCTATTCTTTTTTATAAAAGACTTTTCCAATTGTAGGCAGTTTCAGTCCATCCACAAGAGAATCTGTTAATGTGATGGTTAAAATAAAACAGAGAAAGAGTTTATAAACTCTTAAAGTTAGTACCTAAAAAAGCTTTTTAAATAAAGGGAAAATTTTGGAAAAGCATTGTAAAGAGAATAAACTTGTTTTTTTAATTTTGAAAAACACTGATAGTTTTATCTTTGACATATATTATTGTTTAATCTGACAAAGGTGGGCTTGTGATAAATTATTACGATATTCTTTTAATAGGTGGAGTTTTTACCAGTTTTTTGACGAGTATTTTGCTGTTTAAAAGCGGCGGGAGTCAGAAACATGCCAACCGCTTGTTAGGAGTAGTGATTTTTGGCTGGGGATGGTATGTTTTTCTTTACCTGTTAATTGTAACGGGATGGTTGGCTTATATTCCAGGTATTTACCGTATAGGAAGTCCTGTTTATTATTTGATACCTGCCTGTAATTATCTCTACACCCGTAGTGTTCTGTTGGATGAAACAAGATTCAGAAAATATGACTGGCTACATTTTTTGCCGGCAACACTGCATGCAATGGAATTGCTTCCATATTACTTGTCGGGGCCGCAGGAAAAACAGATGGTAGCCAATGCAATAGCTGGTAATTTCAGTCTGGCTTATCAGAGAGGTGATGGTCTGATACCTGCATTCTGGCATTTCCAGTTGAGATGGATACTAGGTGTAATTTACCTGATATTTCAATGGAGATTGCTCTATCAAATTCTTCAGAAGGATAATTTAAAAGAGTTCAGGACAGTGACTAATTGGTTGATTACCTTTGCCGTTTTTTGTACTGTTGTTTATGCCGGGCTGGGAAGCATGTCTGTGTTTGCCTGGTTAAATTTAGAATCTGGAAAAAGTCCGCTTGATTCCGGACGTTCTATCCCGCGTTTAATGCAGGTGGCTGGATTTATGGCTTTAAGCATTTATCTTTTTTTTAAACCTGAAATTTTGTATGGCGTACCGAGAGGTACCGGCAAACTAGCGCCGCTGGATATAGAGCCTGAAATGACAAAGAAACCCGATTCTGAGACGGCACTGGTTATGGAGGATACTCAACAAGTGGATAAATCGCCTGATCGGGAAATTCCTTTTAACCCCGAACTTATTGAAAGTTATGCGGAACAGGTTGGAAAGTATATCATTGATGAGGAAGCTTTTAGACAGCCAGGTTATACCATTAATGAGTTGGCAAAGGCTTTAAAGATGCCTATACATCATCTTTCGTATATCTTAAACCATTATTATAAGCAGCGTTTTACAGATTTTATAAACTCTTATAGGGTGGATTACCTGAAGAAGCGTTTGGATAACGGAGATTGGCGCTCGTTTAGTTTAGAGGGGCTGGCGCGGGATGCGGGATTTTCATCAAGAAGTACTTTTTTTGCCGCTTTTAAAAAAAAGACAGGGATAACTCCGTCTACTTATGTTCAACAAAATGAAATGGTGAATTTTGACCGGTAGAACTGATAAGTTCTTTAATGTGAATGGTTGTTTTGATGTATTTGGGTGTTTTTTACTAAATATTTTTCGTGTTGTCTGTCTGGTGTTATACTGGAACTTGTTGAATTTTGTCCACGCAACTTGTATTAAAATGGGTTCTTGTGTTTATATTTGCGCTCACGTAATTAAAAACTTACAAATTGAACGCTTATAGAAAGTATATTTTACCCATTTACCTATCTATTTTTATTTTATTTCAGAATCAGTTATCGTTTGCTCAGGAGTCCATTACAATTAAAGGCCGTGTATTTGATAAAGTGAGTAAAGATCCTATCGGCGGTGCTCTGGTAGCTGTTAAGGGCTATAGTAAGAGAACAGTTACTAATCAAGACGGCAGCTTTAGTTTACATATTGCAGCATCTTTACCCTTACAGCTACAGGTATCTTTTTTAGGCTATGTGCCGGAGGAATTTGTAGTGAAAAACCAAAATACACCGATAATTGCTGCATTAAGTGTACAGCATATACTCGGTAATGAAATAGTGGTTTCCGCATCCCGAATTCCTGAACGTATTTTGGAATCGCCGGTTTCTATCGAACGTATTTCAATAGAAGATATCAAAAAGACGGCGGCTACTTCTTTTTATGATGGATTGGTAAATCTGAAAGGCGTTGAGCAAAGTACACAAAGTTTTACCTTCAAATCTTTAAATACTAGAGGGTTTAACGCAAATGGAAATGTGAGATTCAACCAGTTTTTAGACGGAATGGATAATCAGGCTCCCGGTTTAAATTTTTCGGTGGGTAATATAGCAGGAATAACAGATCTGGATCTGGAAAGTGCAGAGTTGATTCCGGGTTCTTCATCGGCATTATATGGTGCTGGCGGAATAAATGGAACTTTATTACTGAACTCTAAAAGTCCGTTTATCCATCAGGGACTGAGTGTGCAATTAAAAACAGGAATTAATCATATTGACAAAAGCCAGCAGGGTGTGGCAAACTGGAATGATGTACAAGTTCGCTATGCAAAGGCATTAAATAGCAAACTAGCGTTTAAAGTGAACTTTTCCTATTTGCAAGCCGATGACTGGAAGGCTCTGGATCAATCCAATTATGATCGAACCGGTATGCTTGGCAAAGTTGGGGATAGAAGCAGTGACCCGGCCTATGATGGAATCAATGTATACGGCGACGAAATTAAGGTTAATATGAGAAATGTAGCTCAGGCTGTTGTTGGTACAGCCAGGCAGGCATATATTAAGGAATACGAGTCGGCAACAGGGTCTACGCCTTATGATGCTCAAATTCAGGGATTTTTAAGTGTAATGCCATCGGTAAGCCCTTTTTATTTGGGTCTTCAGAATGGGATTATACCGAATCAGGATGTTTCCCGAACCGGATATCTGGAAAATGATTTGGTGGATTATAATACAAGTAGTTTCAGAACGAGCGGGTCTTTCAACTATAAAATCAGAAAAGATATTGAGGCCAGTGCACAGGCTTATTGGGGGACGGGAACATCTGTATATACAGGGGCCGATCGTTATTCTTTGAAAAATTTTAATATCGGGCAATATAAATTAGAACTAAAAGGGAACAGATTTTTTTTAAGAGCTTATACAACGCAAGAAAGATCGGGAGATGCCTATAACACTACGGCATTAGCTTCTTTGATTAATGAGCGTTCTAAACCAAGTACTGCTTGGTTTCCACAATATGTAGGCGCATATCTGGCAGGCCGAAAAATGGGACAAGATGAGACTCAAGCACATTTAACCGCTCGTTCAACAGCAGATAATGGCAGATTTGTCCCAGGATCAGAAGAATTTATCCAGGCAAAACAAGATATAGCATCACGGACAATAGGGGCACAGGGAGGTGCGAAATTTAACGATAAAACTAATTTATGGCATTATGAAGGCATGTACAATCTGTCGGGGCTAATTTCTGCGGTCGACTTAATTGCAGGCGCTTCTTACAGATTATATGATTTGAATTCGGGAGGTACGCTGTTTGATGACCTCAATAAAAAGCTAACTATTGCCGAATATGGCGCCTATGTTCAGGGGACTAAGAAATTCTTTGATGAGAAACTTAAATTTGTAACCTCTATTCGTTATGATAAAAGTGAGAATTTTAGTGGTTTCTTATCTCCGAGAGTGGCGGCAGTTTGGAATTTGAGTAAAAATCACTATTTCCGTTTCTCTTACCAATCCGGGTTCAGGAATCCGACAGCACAGTCTCAGTACATAGATTTGCTCGTTCGGGCTGGTTCACGTTTAGTAGGTGCATTGCCGCAGTTATTGGATAAATATGAGCTGAAAACCAATAAGCCTTATACAGATTTAAGTTACAGAGCTTATGTAGAAAGTGGCTATAGTAACCCGTCAGTTTTAGAGAATTTTACCTTTTCTGTTTTTAAACCTGAAAAGGTGCAGGTTTACGAAATAGGATACAGGGCATTATTAACAAGTGCTTTGCATCTGGATGCTTCTTATTATTACAATAACTATCGAGACTTTTTAACTGCAGCTATTCTTTGGCAAAATCCAACTCCGGGGAATCCAACCGGGTTAATGTCTCCAGTACGGTATGAAACAACAGTAAACGTTCAGGAGCCGGTAAAAGCACAGGGTTGGGCTTTGGGCATGGAATATAACTGGAAAAAGTTAAAATGGATGGCTAATGTCGCCCAGGATAAATTAAGTAAAATGCCTGATAAGTTTTTTAATACCTATAACACCCCAGCCTACAAATTTAATGCAGGTGTGGGAGGGAATGAGATTATAAGGAATACTGATTTTAACCTGACTTATCGCTGGCAGGATCAATTTATATGGCGTTCTGCATTTGCTTCTGGAGAAGTGCCTGCATACGGTACTTTGGATGCACAGCTTAGTTTCAAATTACCTGCTTATCGTTCGATATTGAAGATTGGAGGAGCTAACTTATTGAATAAATACTATGTTACTTCTGTTGGAAACCCATCTATAGGAGGTATGTATTATATATCGTTAGTTTTTGAAGGCAAGAATTAATATCGTATCATAGTAGCTTAAGGCTTAAAAGTAGAGGACTTAAAGCCGATAGGTATGTGGAATCGTATGGCCTTTTCGAGAGACCGCTACCTGGACGGAGAGATGTCTTTTCCTGAAACGGATTTTCTTCTGTCCTTCTGCCCAAGCAGGTTCTTTCTGAAAAGAAGACCTTGCACAAACCTAAACTGATTCTTCTTAGTCATCCTCGGCGCAGTCGAAGGATCCCAAGTACACCCGTTTAAGATGAAGCAAAGCAGAAAGCTTAAAGCAATTCCTTTTATACATTTCTATCTCTATAATAGGGAGAGAAGACGAAGATTCGCTAAATAAAATTAGCATTGATAGCAATAGTTGTCTTATGCTGACTGTAGATCTAAAAAGATCTCTGATTTAGTGTTAAACTAAGGAAATTAGTCCGATTTTGATAAGTTCGGACTAAGAGAAGGTCTGTTTTGCTCTCAAGAAAGTCAATTCTTAATAGTTTCGGTGTTTTAAAGCTAAACATTGAAACTAATTAAATATATGATAAAAAAGATACTTCTCTAAAAGTCTGGATTTTTCTCACTTTTTACACTATGTCTGCTATTGCCACTTGCTTCTAATTGTGGCATTATTTGTAGTTAGCCGGCTGGTGTTTAGAAAAAGTGACATCCGTTAATAATCTAAATCCGCTTTTCAATAGTATGAATTTTAAACTGTTATAATTAACTAGCTAAATAATATGAAGAAGCTATATATTTCTTTTTTTAGGAACGACCAATACCTGTGGATTTACAAATCTCGGATAGGAATATTGTTGGTTTGTTTATTAACTCTTTTACAACCCAGAGCAACAGCTGCGGGCGATAGTGATTGGATATCCCATGCAGCACCCGAAGATAATAATGAATGGCGTTCTGTTGCCTATGGCAACGAAACATTTGTGGCAGTAGCCGCTAATGGTACCCATCGGGTAATGACCAGTCCGGATGGGATAAACTGGACAGTTCAAACTGCTGTGGAAGCAAATTTGTGGATGTCTGTAACTTATGGAGGTGGTCAGTTTGTTGCTGTAGCTATGGATGGTTTTTATGGGGTAATGACCAGCCCTGACGGGATTAACTGGACGCCCAGAACAGCGGCGAAAAATAGTGATTGGAAATCTGTTGTTTATGGCAATGGTAAATTCGTAGCGGTATCTGCGACTGGTGCTGTGATGAGCAGTCCGGATGGTATTGTCTGGACTCTTCGCACAACCCCAGCATCGGGCGAGTGGTCTTCTGTTACCTATGGTGGTGACAAGTTTGTGGCAGTAGCCAATAAGGGTACTCATCGGGTAATGAGCAGTTCTGACGGGGTTACATGGACGGTAGCTGCAGCAACTGAAGTAACCACATGGCGTTCTGTTACCTACGGAAATGGTAGGTTTGTAGCGGTAGCCAATAGTGGTACCAACCGGGTAATGACCAGTACTGATGGTACGACGTGGACTACAGTAAGTACGGGAGGTATTTCTTCTGGTTGGTGGGGTATTGTTTATAGCAATGGCAGATTTGTAGTGGTAGGTGTTGGTCAATCGATGACCAGTACTGATGGTGTGACATGGACAGAGCTGACCATGTCTGATCTTGGCAATGCATGGTATTCTGTTACCTATGGAAATGGTAAGTTTGTGGCAGTATCTCAGAATGGCACTAATCGGGTAATGACTTATACTCCACCTTCTCCCAAAACCCCGCAAACCATTACATTTAACGAATTTCCTGCATATAAAGTTGGAGATGGCCCGGTTACACTTTCGGCCACAAGTTCTTCCGGCTTATCGGTGAGTTATAGCAGTAGTAATACAAACGTAGCTACCGTAACCGGAAATATACTAACAATTGTAGGGACAGGAACTACAGAAATTACGGCAACACAACAGGGGAATGATGATTATTTAGCTGCGGTACCTGTTAAACGGAATTTGAAAGTTAGTAACAAGCCATCTTTTACCAGTACACCTGTAACTGAGGCTAAATATCATCAATCTTATAGCTATTCTGTAACAGCAACAAAAGAAGACGGTTTGGAAACAACTATTGTAGCAGAGAACTTACCTTCTTGGTTAAATCTTGAGAAAAAAAGAGGCTTGTCATTAATAGCGACGTCTTCAGAGCAGCTTTGTGCCATGGCAAAAGATAATGAAGGAAATATTTATATAGCTTCATACGAATATTATGGCATTGAAAAAATTAATAAATCTAATGGACAGATAGGGCCAGTGGGAAATAAAAACCTGGGAATGGTGAGAAGTATGGAAGTATATAATGGGTATTTATATATAAGCAGGGTAAATGAAGCTAAAATTACAAGGATCCCCCTGAGTAATCCGCAATATGCAGCAGAAGAAAATGTTCTCACCAACCTGAGTGGTGTTTATAACCTGAAAGTTTATAAGGGCGAACTTTATGCGTCTGTGAAAGACAAAATCATAAAAATTAACACAAGTAACAAAACATATGAGACCTTTTTAGATTTACCGGGTGCCACTATTAAAGGGTTTGCCTTTAATGGAGCAGGTACGCTTTATTTCTCGGAAAGTTCGCCTAATGCGAGATTGGCTAGTTATAATGGTAGTATGGTTACAACTGTTCTGACAAAGGCATACAATGATGTAGAGATAGATGAGAATGGAGTATTCTATTTAGCAGATGCTACAGGTGTAACTAAATATTCTGCGGATTTATCTGTTTCTGAACAAATTTATACAGAAGATGCTGTAATTGATTTGGTTATTAGTGATCAGGGGATTGTTTTTACCACGGTTAGTAATTTTGAAATTTATAAAAATGAATCGGGTACATTCTTAACCGGAACGCCCAAAACAGATGATATCGGTATTCATTCTGTAAGATTAAAGGCTAGTAATGATGCAGGCAGTACTATACAGGAATTTGATATCACTGTAAGCGGTCCGGCAACATTAAGCGGTTTTTCTGATATTTCCAAAATATACGGCGATGCACCTTTTGCATTGACTGCCCCGCAAAGTAATAACAAGGGAGGTATAATTACCTATAGTAGTAGTGATCCAACAATAGCTTCTGTTTCCGGGAATATGGTTACCATTCATAAAACGGGAAAAGTTACCATTACCGCCACACAGGAAGCTTATCAATATTATACAGAAAGCAGCATAACAGCTGAACTGACCATAAATAACAAGCCATCTTTTACCAGTACACCTGTAACTGAGGCTACATATAATCAATCCTATAGCTATTCTGTAACAGCAACAAAAGAAGGCGGTTTGGAAACAACTATTGTAGCAGAGGACTTACCTTCCTGGCTCGCATTAAATACAGGGATAAACGTTAGTACTTTGGCTGGGAGTACAAAGGGAGTGGTTAATGGTAAAGGAATTGAAGCCCAATTTGACACCCCTGCAGGAGTAGTAGCAGATGCAGAAGGAAATATTTATGTAGCTGAATATGGCAATAGCTTAATCCGTAAAATTACAGCTGATGGACAAGTAAGTACTTTTGCAGGCAGTACTTTTGGATACGCTGACGGAATAGGTACGGCAGCTAAATTTAATGGCCCTCAGGGGATGGCAATTGATGCTTCGGGAAATATTTATATAGCAGAGAGAGGAGCAAGTCGTATCCGTAAAATAACACCCCAGGGATTGGTAAGCACTATCGCAGGTAGTGGAACCAACGGCAATAGTAATGGCGTTGGGACTGCGGCAAGTTTTAATAAACCAACTGGAATAGCAATAGACCCATGGGGTAATATATACATTGCGGATGATTTAAATCATAGTATCCGTAAAATAACTCCAAATGGTACGGTCAGTACGTTTGCGGGAAATGGTACAGCTGGCTATGCCGATGGTGTTGGAGTTTTGGCCAGATTTAATCGCCCGACTGGAATTATTACAGATGCCTTAGGGAACGTTTATGTGTCTGAATCGTCGAATTATATCCGTAAGATTACTCCTAATGGTACTGTAAGCACATTTGCGGGAAATGGTACGGCAGGTTATGCAGATGGGCCAGGTACGTCGGCAATGTTTAATTCTCCACAAGCTATGGTTATGGATGCATCTGATAATATTTATGTATCGGAAAGTTCAAATCATCGGATTCGCAAGATTACACCTGCTGGGGAAGTAAGTACAGTTGCCGGCAAAGGAGTACAAGGGAATCGTGACGGTACGAAAGAAGAAGCACAGTTTTGGGGGCCTGTGGGTATTGCTCTTGATATGTCTGGTAATATCTATGTAGCCGAATGGAGCAACCACAGAATTCGTAAGATTACACAAGGTATTACCCTAACCGGCACACCGGGAATAACTGATGTTGGTATCAATCCGGTAGCACTTAAAGCAAGTAACACTGTGGGTAGTACTTCTCAGCAATTTGACATTACAGTAAGTGGTCCTGCAATTCTTAAGAATTTTGCGAACATTAATAAAACTTATGGTGATGCAGTATTTACTTTAAGCCAACCGGGTAGCAATAATACAGACGGTACATTTACTTATGTCAGTAACAATCCTGCTGTAGCTTCTGTAAATGGGAATAAAGTAACTATTCTTAAATCGGGCATAGTAAAAATTACGGCCAAACAGGCAGCGCATAGCTATTTTACTGAAACTACAATCGAATCAACCCTGACGGTAGCTAAGGCTCCATTAACTATTACTGTAGATAATAAAGAAAAATTTGTAGGAACAGTAAATCCTATTCTAACTATTACATATAGTGGTTTCGTGAATGGAGAAAATGAAAATGTACTAACCAGCCAGCCAATAGTTTCTACTTCGGCAGACAATAATAGCCCTATTGCAGATTATCCCATCCTGGTAAGTAGTGCAATGGGAGATAACTATAATATTAGCTATCAGCCGGGAATATTGAAAGTGAAACCTGGTGGGCCTACAAATATTTTCTTCACAGAGATATCTCTTTATGAAAATAGTCCGAAAGGGACTGTTTCAGGAAGTTTTAGCAGTACATCGGAGGATCCCACGGCTACTTTTAATTATAGTTTGGTTGCGGGGCAAGGTGGAGAAGATAATGGTAAATTTATTTTTGACGGAAATCAGTTAAAAACACTAGCCTTGTTGGATTACGAGCAAAAGCAAACATACTTTATTAGGGTACGCAGTACTACACAACATGGCTTTTGGTTAGAAAAGGAGTTTATCGTCAATTTAAAAGATGTTAATGAGGCTCCAACTATTGATTTTATAAATGATCAGGAAATATGTTATAATACTATCGAACAGCGAATCAACCTTACCGGTATTACACCTGGTCCTGAAAGTTGGCAACAGGTAACGCTAAATGTATCTGGTAATAACCCTGATCTATTGTCGCTATTGGAAATTAATAATGGGCAAATACGTTACAGGGTAGCAGAAAATAAAAGTGGTGTGGTGCTTATAACCGTAGCTGTTAAGGATAATGGGGGAACAGATAACGGTGGTATAGACGAGGTAAAGCGAATATTTCAATTAAGGATAAATTCTTTACCGAAGAATGTTATTACAAGCGATAGGGGAAATAAGATAAGTAAGGGAGAAATAGCGAATCTGACTGTGAATAGCGATAATGGTATTACTTATATATGGTCGCCTGCTTCCGGAGTTGTTTCCGGACAAAACAGTGCTGTGCTTAGTGTACGGCCTATGGTGACGACGACTTATTCTGTTGCTGTAAGGAATTCTTCAGGATGCGAAACGATATCAAGTTTTACTGTTGAAGTGGAAGATGACTATTTGGCTATAGCGGCGGAAAATTTTATTACCCCGAATGGCGATGGGGTAAATGATACCTGGGTGATTAATAATATAGATGCTTATCCGGATCACACCTTAACGATAGTAGACCGATCTGGTAAAATTGTTTATGCTGTCAGGAATTATCAGAATGATTGGAATGGCACTCTAAATGGTCAGCCTTTGGCGGAAGGAACGTATTATTACATTATCCGTTTCGACCAGAACCAACCGAACCTGAAAATGGCGAAAGGATTTATAACGATAGTGAGAAGCAAATAGAGTTTTAAAGTTTAAAGTAGAAAGCTGCTTCGTTCATCGAGTTTCGTTGATCGTTTATCGACCAACGATCAACGAAAGACGAACAACGAATAACAAACAAAAAATATGAAAAGATATATACCGATAATATTATTACTGACAACAATAGGGAGTGCTTCAAAGGCACAGTTGAACCCATTAAAAAGTCAGTACTTTCAGAATGAATATTTGATAAATCCTGCAATGGCAGGAAACCATGGCAGGGCGGAGATTTTTTCTAATTACTCAAACCAGTGGAATAAGATAGACGGAGCACCCGTTATCATGTCGTTTACAGCAGCAATACCTTTAAAGGGCAATGCTTCTGTAGGACTGAATGTATCTAATGACAAAGCAGGACTTATTCGGAAGACACAGGCAATGGGATCCTTTTCCTATAAGGTTCCCTTTAGCGAGGGTCATAGCCTTCGTTTTGGTGTTTCCTTAAGTTGGTCTCAAGACCGTCTGGATTATGGGCGGGCTTCGCAGGCAGGGATGAACGATATTGAGCTGGCCAGGTACAATGATAAAGAAAACTATCTTGATGGAAACATGGGGATAACATATCGTTACAAAGGTTTTGAGGGGCAGTTTAGTTACCTGAGTTTGAATGAAAAAAGGTACAGTAAAATATCAACCGTAGATTATAGTACATTCTACAGTTCTGCAAGTTATAAGATTGATTTTGATGAGACTTTTGGTGTAAAGCCACTTATAGCATACAGAGGTATTAAAAACTACAAAAATCAATGGGATGTTGCAGCGGAATGGAAAGCAGATATGATGCGATTTTATACCATGTATCACAGTAATAGCAGCTTTACTGGTGGAATGGGGTATCTGTACCAAAATAAGCTGAATGTTTCGGCAATGTATAATTCGGAGCCAAAACACCTTAGAGGATTTAGTGGAGGAATTTTCGATGTTGTTGTGGGATATCGTTTCTAAGCAAATATTCCTGTTTTTTTGTTAAAGTAACAAAGTACTAAAAACGGGAGGCGATTGATAAAAGAGTTCCCGTTTTTGTTTATCAGTAAAAATGTCTGCAATTAGAGATTAAGTAAATGTTACCCTTCCAGTTTCCCATTTAAGGCTTTTACGAGTGCGCCTATTTTTAATAAACATTCTTCATATTCCTTTTCTGCGTCTGCATAATAGGTTATTGCACTTCCGGCGTGGAAAGAGAAGTATTGGTTGGTAGCATTGTATAAAATACTTCTTATAACAACATTAAAATCGAAATCATCTTCGGGGGTGATGTATCCGATAGCGCCAGAATAAATTCCACGTTTGCTGCGTTCGTAAAACTCCATGAGTTCCATGGCTTTTATTTTTGGGGCTCCGGTCATACTTCCCATAGGGAAAGTACTTTTTAAAATGTTTACGATGGATTCTTGTTCCTTTATTTCACAAACAATGGTGGAGATCATTTGATGAACTTGTTTGAAACTGTAAATGCCAAACAATTCCTCTACTCTTACGGTTCCGGATTTTGCACATTTGGTCAGATCATTTCTAACGAGATCTACAATCATTACGTTTTCCTGTCTTTCCTTTGGATTGTTGTATAAAGTATCTTTTAACAGATCGTCTTCTTCTGGGGTATTTCCTCTTTTAGCGGTACCTTTTATAGGTTGCGAAATGAGTTTTAAGCTTCTTTTGGCTAAGAATCGTTCTGGACTGGCACATATGATATATTTGTCGAACCAACGGAAATAGGCGGAGAATGGTGCATCAGAAGAATTATTTAACCTGTGGAAAGTTGTTAAAGGTAAAATAGGGGATTCACCATAGAATTCCATGCAGAAATTAGTTTCGTAAATATCGCCTGCGCTAATACGGTTCTGAATGTCCTTTACCTGTCGAATATATTCGTCTTTTGAAAACCTTTGTCTGATGATTTTCTGCTCTTGCTGGTCGTAGTCTAATATAGGATTTTTGAAATTCTGGATTTCCTGGTAAAGATTAATCTGGTCGCTTTGAACTTCTAGTGTATTCCCTCTGATTAATAGAATGTGTTTGGGGACGAAGAAAAAACAATCAGGGAATTCCAAATAATCAGGGTTTTCTGATTTCAGAGATTCGATGTCGTTTTTTAAATCATATCCCAGTCCTCCGAAAAGCCAACCCTGATGCTTGTTTTTGAATTTTTCAAGTTTACCAAAAGCATCCTTAAAGTTTGTTTCCAGAAGATCGATATAATCTGCTGCGATGACTAAATCATATTCGGCATATTTTTCTGAATGGCTATTGGAGTCAAAAATGGCCAAAATCTGGAATTGGTCAGCCCATTGAAGGGCTTTATCAATAAAAACTTTTTTGTCGTCCAGTTGTACCATTTTTCGCTGGCACAAAAATAGCCTAAAAAAGAAAAATCCGAAGCTTTCGGCTCCGGATTTTTATATGATTAAAGTTCTAATGTCTGAACTCTGTCTGGTCCTACAGACAAGAATTTGATTGGAACTTCTAAATGTTTCTCTAAATAAGTAATATAGCTCGCCAGTTTAGCAGGTATTTCATCTTTAGAACGAATGCCTGTTAAGTCCTGATTCCAACCTTCAATTTCTTCGAATATAGGTTCAGGCTTAATGCTATTGATATCATATGGCATATAATCTATTACTTCGCCATTATATTTATAATGCGTACAAGCATAGATTTTTTCGAAAGAATCCAATACGTCTGCTTTCATCATGATCAATTGCGTAACACCGTTTAACATGATTGCGTATTTTAAAGCAGGAATATCAATCCAGCCACATCTTCTCGCTCTGCCTGTTGTTGCTCCAAATTCACGACCGATCTTTCTTAATTCTTCACCAACTTCATTGTCTAATTCTGTAGGGAATGGTCCGCCGCCAACTCTTGTACAGTAAGCTTTGAAAATACCAAAAACTTCTTTGATCGTTGTAGGCGCTATACCTAAACCTGTACAAGCACCAGCTGTAGTAGTATTAGAAGAAGTTACAAAAGGATAGGAACCAAAGTCGATATCTAATAATGTACCTTGTGCGCCTTCTGCCAATACTTTTTTACCTTCTCTGATGTATTTGTTAACTAAGTGTTCGCTGTCTACAAACTCGAATTGTTTCAGATAATCCAAAGCTTCAAAGAAAGCTTTTTCTCTTTCTGAGAAGTCATCAACTTCGCCATAATGAGAAAGGATGTTTATGTGTTTCTCTACAAGTTTATTATAACGTTCTTTAAAGTCTGGTAAATTAACATCACCAATTCTCAACCCGTTTCTACCAGTTTTATCCATGTAAGTTGGACCAATACCTTTTAATGTAGAGCCAATTTTACCGTCGCCCATTTTCTTTTCGGAAGCAGCGTCAAGCAATTGGTGAGTTGGCAATATTAAATGCGCCTTTCTAGCTAAAACTAAATTTTTCTTAGCCAGTAAGTCATGGCCAGCAGCTTTTAGGTTATCTAACTCTCTTTTTAAAATGATTGGATCTATTACTACACCATTTCCGATAAGATTTAAAGTGTTTTCTTCAAAAATTCCAGAAGGAATAGTATTTAAAACAAATTTTTTACCATCAAATTCTAAGGTGTGTCCAGCATTTGGTCCGCCTTGAAAGCGAGCGATTAAATCATATTTTGGGGCTAATACGTCAACTATTTTCCCTTTACCTTCATCGCCCCATTGAAGGCCTAATAACACATCAACTGCCATTATTTTGTGTTCAGTATATAAATTAAATTAATTCTTGTTGTTGTAAGATTCGCAATGTCCCGCAGCAAGTCTGGTGCAATTGCCATAAAGATTCAACGAATGGTGTTGTATGTCAAACTTCAGCAAATCGCCCATCATGGATTGTATTTGCTGTACCCTTGGGTCGCAGAATTCAACCACTTTTCCGCAGTCAAGACAGATAATGTGATCGTGTTGCTTGTAGCCGTAAGATTTCTCGAACTGGGCCATGTTTTTACCGAATTGGTGTTTTGTTACCAGGTCGCAAGACAATAAAAGCTCCAGTGTATTATATACCGTAGCTCTACTAACCCTATATTTTTTATTTTTCATGTGGATATAGAGAGATTCCACATCAAAATGATCTGTTCTTGAATAGATTTCTTCGAGTATGGCAAATCTTTCCGGAGTTTTTCTGAGGTTCTTGTTCTCCAGATAGGATTCGAAAATCTTTTTTACCATCTCTATGGTTTCTTGTGTAGTAGCCATGGTGATTGTTAGAGCTTCAAAGTTATCAAAAAATACAATATAGATGAATGGTTTTTAGTTTTTTACGGATAAAGTCTCGGGGTTATGATCAAACCGCGTAACATCCGTAATACCTTTTACATGTTTTAATTTAGCTATCAGATTGTCAAGATGTTGAGTATCATTTACATACATCATGATTGTGCCGTTAAAAATGCCTTCGTCGGTATCAAATGTTATGGAGCGCATATTCACTTTAAAATCATTGGATATAACCTGAGTGAGGTTATTGATTAATCCAACTTCGTCAATTCCGGTAATTCTAAGTCCTGTAAGGAATGCTACTTGTTTTTGGCTGTTCCATTTGGCTTTTACAATCCTATAGCCAAAGCTGGACATGAGCTTGGCTGCATTTGGACAGTTGGTTCTATGGATTTTAATTCCATCAGAAACGGTAATGAATCCGAAGACATCATCCCCTGGGATGGGATTACAGCAGTTCGCCAGCTTATAATCAATCTTTTGTAAGTCTTCGCCAATTAGCAGAACATCTGCCGCATTGGTTTTAACTTCCTTGATCATAGCCTGGATTCTTTCGGTATCCATCGCCTGAGGAGATTTTTGATCTACACTTTTTTCTGCTGCGGCATATTCTTTAAGATCTTTAAGATCAATAAACCCTTTGGCTACATTATAAAACAGATCTTGTGTTGTCTGTAATTTAAAATAATAGCTGAGCTTCTGGATATTCTCCGTATTGTAGTTGATTTTTAGTGATTTTAGCTTACGCTCTAAAATTTCCTTTCCATCTTCGGCAATTTTCCTTTTTTCTTCTTTTAGAGAGGATTTGATTTTTCCCTTTGCTTTTGCTGTAACCACAAAGCCTAACCAATCTTCTTTAGGCGTTTGTTTGCCGGATGTAATTACCTCAACCTGATCGCCATTTTGCAGTTTGTGCGAAAGTGGTACCAGTTTGTGGTTTACCTTAGCGCCGATACAACGCGCACCTATATCTGTATGGATTTCAAAAGCAAAATCCAGTGCTGTGGCATCTGTTGGCAGCTGAATAAGATCTCCTTTTGGAGTGAAAATGAATATTTCATCAGAGAAAAGATTCATCTTGAAATCATCCAGGAAATCCAGCGCATTCGCTTCGGGATTGCTTAATAGCTCGCGAACTTTATGTACCCATTGGTCGAGACCACTGTCGTTAGAAGACTCTTTATATTTCCAATGTGCAGCAAAGCCTTTTTCCGCAATTTCGTTCATTCTTTGCGTACGGATTTGTACCTCGACCCATTGTCCCTTAGTTCCCATAACGGTTGTATGCAAAGACTCGTAGCCATTTGCTTTTGGAGACGAAACCCAGTCGCGCAATCTATCCGGGTTCGGGCGATATAAATCGGTAACAATAGAATAGGCTTTCCAGCAATCCGATTTCTCGTTTTCGGGTTTACTATCCAGAATAATTCTGATAGCGAACAGGTCATATACTTCTTCAAATGGAATAGATTTCTTTTTCATCTTATTCCAGATGGAGTGTATTGATTTTGGACGACCGACAACATCTGCTTCCAGTCCCTGTTCTTTTAGTATCGAATTTATCGGGCCAATAAATTCTTTAATGAAACGTTCGCGTTCCGCCTTTTTCTCGTTTAGTTTTTGCGCAATAAATTTATAAGTATCCGGTTCCATGTATTTCATGGAAAGATCCTCTAATTCAGATTTTATGGCGTATAAACCTAATCTGTGGGCCAGAGGGGCATACAGGTAAACGGTTTCGGAAGAAATTTTTAATTGCTTGTCACGCGGCATGAAATTCATTGTCCGCATATTATGCAGTCTGTCTGCCAGCTTTATCAGAATAACGCGAACGTCATCTGCCAAAGTCAACAGCATTTTTCTGAAGTTTTCTGCCTGTATAGAACTATTGGCATCAAAAACTCCGGATATCTTAGTTAAACCGTCTATAATTTTCGCACACTTCTTACCAAAATCTCTTTCGATATCTTCCAGTGTGATATGGGTATCTTCGACAACGTCATGCAGCAATGCACAGACAATGGACGTAGTTCCTAAACCTATTTCTTCTGCTGCAATTTGAGCTACAGCTATCGGGTGGTAAATGTATGGCTCGCCGGATTTCCTACGCATATCTTTATGGCTTTCGACTGCCAAATCAAAAGCCTGACGTATCATTTTTTTGTCGCCTTTCTGAAGTGTTGGCTTACATGCCCGCAACAATGCCCTATACCTCTTCAATATCTCCGACTTTTCGGCCTCTATATCTATTACGTAATCCATGTATCAGTAAAAAAGCTAAGTAAATGATTTTACATTAAAGTAACGAATTTAGGTTACTTATTATGATGAAAGGTAATTAATAAGTGATAAATTCGTATGTATAAAAATATGAAAATAAAAGGTTTTTTGCTCGTAGCTATTTTCTGCGTTTTGTCATTTTATGTCAAAGGGCAAGGACCAAATTTTGTTCTGGGTAAAAATGATACTTTAAAGGTTGCTGTAACCAATATTGATGGTGAATGGATGCCTTGGGTTGTTTTGAATCAGGTTAGTGTGATAGATAAGAGGGCATTTAAAAGCCAGGAAGATTACAATAACTACCGCAGATTAAGATATAATGTCCTTAAAGTACTACCTTATGCGAGATATGCAGGAGATAGGTATAGGAAATTGGAGAGAGATTTGGCAACGGAGCCAAACAAGAAAAGACAAAAAGTGTTGATTAAGGATTGTGAAAAGGAGATTAAGGATCTGTTTAATAAAGAAATTAAAGACCTGACTATATCCCAGGGGGAAATATTGATAAAATTGATTGACAGGGAGACAGGAAATAGCAGCTATTCTTTGCTGAAGGATACCAAAGGTGGAGTGACAGCGTTTTTTATGCAGTCTCTTGCCCGGGTTTTCGGTCATGATTTGAAAACTAAATATGATGTAGAAAACGACAGGGAAATAGAGAATATAATCCGTACATCAGGATATTACAATTATCGTTAACACAAATGGAAAATACAGTTTATCAATTTAGAGTGAGAACCGGTTTTGGAGCAGAGGTACAATTAGATGCGTTTAAAGACAAGGTACTGTTGATTGTCAATACTGCTTCGCAATGTGGTTTCACATCTCAATTGAAAGAATTGGTTCAGTTAAAAACTTTTTTTGATGATGAACCATTTGAAATTTTGGCTTTTCCAAGTAATGATTTTGGTGCGCAGGAACCATTGAATGACGAGGAGATACAAAAGTTTTGCGAAACAGAGTTTCAAACCAATTTCCCGGTTTTTAGTAAATTAAAAGTTCGTGGTGCGAACATACATCCGCTTTTTAGTTTCCTGTCGGATAAAAAGAGAAATGGCTTTACTGGTGTTTCACCTAAGTGGAACTTTCATAAATACCTGGTTAACCATAAAGGCGAGGTGATTGATTTCTTCTATCCTTTTACAAAACCAAACAGTTCGAAGATTAAGAAAAAAATAAGAAAGATATTGGCGGAAATGGGCGTTTTAAGGTCATTCTAGCCAAATAAAATTATGAAGTTAGATTTACTATATATTGCTGCACATCCGGATGATGTTGAGTTGGGAGCCGCAGGAACTGTGTTAAAACATAAAGCATTGGGGAGAAAGGTCGGAGTTGTCGATTTGACCAGAGGTGAATTAGGAACCAGGGGTACAGTAGCAACAAGGGCAGAAGAAGCAAAAGATGCTTCTGCAATTTTAGGGTTGGATATTCGGGAAAATTTGGGTTTAAGGGATGGTTTTTTTAAAAATGATGAGGAACATCAATTAAAGATTATTGAGGTAATCAGGAAGTATAAACCGGAGATCATCATAACCAATGCTTATCATGACCGGCATCCGGATCATGGAAGGGCCAGTGAGCTGGTTACTGAGTCCTGCTTTCTTGCCGGATTACCAAAGATTAAAACCCAAGTGAATGGAGCCCAGCAGGAAGCATACAGACCCCGCTTATTGTTACATTTTATCCAGGACACTTATATTAAGCCAGATATTGTAGTTGATATATCAGCGTTTCACGATCAGAAAATTAAAGCTATACAGGCCTATAAAACTCAATTTTATGTTAATGGAGTTAATCTGGATGATCCCCAAACTTACATTTCTAATCCTGATTTTCTCGAAGGCGTAATAGGTAGGGCCCGTGAGTTTGGTAAAGCGATACAAGTTCCTTATGCTGAGGGATTTTTGTCTAAAAAGATTCTGGGGATTGATAATTTGTTTGATTTAAAGTGATGTAATTATTTTTCATTATGTTTGAGGTTTTGTCAAACGTTATGAAAAAACAATTATTATTTAAATTCTTTTCAATTTTATTTGGGGCAACTTTGTTGCTCACTTCCTGCAAAAAATCTAACCATGACGTTTCTCAGGAAAAGTTTCATGTCAGGCTTTCAGGATTTGCAGAAAAAACACTTTTTGTTGTAGGAGCTGATGTACGCATTATTGAACTCGATGAGCGATTAACAGAAACAATCAGGCAACACCAAACAAGGATTGGAGCAGATGGCAGATACGATACCGAACTGGAGCTGCAATCTTCACTGGTGAAGATTATAGCAACGGGAAAGTATTATGACGAATTGACCGGACAGGAATCTGCTTATCCAATTAGCCTCGAAGGGATTGTTCAAGTAGGAAATGGAGAATACGAGGCAAATGTTAATGTGTTTACTCATATAGAACAGGAAAGGCTCAAGAAACTACTGGAGCAGAGAAAAAGTATGGAGGAAGCAAAAAAAGAAGCTTCCAATCAACTACTGGAGCTGTTAAATGTTGACATAACAAACAAAAAACAGGCACATGAAATGAAGTTTATGGCGGGAGACACTGAATCTGCTGCTATGATAGCTTTTTCTACTATGTTGCTCAATAGAGATAAAAGCAAGGTAAATGAGCTCCTGGATAAGTTAAAAAAGGATTTTTCTAACGGAGATCTTGACGAAGAGTTAAAAGACGAGTTATTTCGTGATGCGGATAAGATTGATTTTGAAAAGGTAGCGGGAAATCTTGTTGAATTATATCAAAGATATGGACACCAACTTAAGCCTGGTGATATAATAGCCCCTGAATATCCGGTTAAAACAGAAAATGAAGCACTGCTTGTTGTAAAAGCTTCTATGGAAATTTTGATGGATGCGACAAAAGAGCTTTTCGTTCTCGATGCACTTTATACCCGAAATATTGATGAAACATTAATCAAAAATAATTTTGACTATAGAGCATTGTATAACCATACTCATGAACCAAATAATACTGCTATAAACAATCTGTTTAAAACACAATATAATGTAGTTAATAAGAGTAATTCAATAATTAGATTATTTGAGAAAGCTTCTAATATAGGCTTTAATAAATATCACGGTACCGTTTTATTAAACAGAAGTCTTGCCTATTTAAATATTATAACGTATTGGGGCGATCCAATTATACTGCCAGTTGTGACAAATATCGATGATATAACAGAAAGAATGCCATGGAAAACAGCTTTAAATCTGGTTATAACCGATTTGAAAAAGGCCGAACAGTTGCTTCCGGAAAATGGAGAGGAGTATATTGCTTCGAAATATGCGGCCAGAGCACTTTTGGCCAGAGCCCATTTGTTACAGAAAGATTATCTGCAAGCTAAATATTATCTGGATCAAATTATTTCCAGTAGCAAATTTAAAATCGAGTCGGATCATGAGAGCGTTTTCAAGCTTTCCAGTAAAGAAAATGTTTACATAATAGCTAAAGAACTGGACAAGTTGGAAAACACCAATACTTTTTTTGAGAGAAATATTAGAAAGGGAGAATTAGTTCCTTTAATACGGTATACCGAGATATTATTAATGGCAGCGGAATGTAATGCTATTTTAAAGAACGCTGTGGGTATTGAGGAATACTTGAATCCGGTATTTAAGCGCCAGCATGGAGAAGATCTATACCCAGGCCTAAGTAGACACGGAGCGGAGGAAATTATATTCGGTTTGTGGATGTCTGACTTAGCTAAAGAAGGTTTAAGTTTGAGTGTCTATAAAAGGCTAGAGGTGGGAGAATATTTTTTTGAAAAACCGCATTTAAAAATATTGCCAATTCCTATGTATGAAATGCAGCTTAATAAATATCTTAAACAAAACCCAGGATATTATTAATCTAAATATGAGGTGAATTCTATCGGGAGGCTATCTAAAAAGGTATTATAGTTAGATTACCTGCTTTATCCAAAATGGCAGGTAATTAGATATTCTTCTTAAACCATCGAAATGGCGCGTTTTATTTTCAATACGGGTGCTTCGTTTTTAGCGTAATAATTTTTATACATAGCTTTTTTTGTACTTTATTGTTAAGGATTAACAAAAAACCTATCTTGTTGTTGAACAAAATAAAAGAGCTATGTCAAATATTTTTTCTAAAGCAGCCAACATTTATAATCTTTTTAAATCAATTGATTTTAAACAATTAGAAGCATTATCAAAAAAAGTAGACTTAGAAGAAGTGATGGCCCAATTTGGGAAAATGGACGAAAAGCAATTGGCCGGGCTGATGAAGATGATGAAAGGGGGAGGAAAGAAAAAAGAATTACCTCCAATTGATGCAGATTTTTATGACCTGTCGGGAAAGTTATCACCCGAAGACAGAGAACTACAAATGAAGGTTCGTCAGTTTATGGAAACGGAAGTTAAGCCTATTGTGAACAGGTATTGGAACAGAGCGGAATTTCCATTTGATATTATACCTAAAGTGGCGGAATTAAACATCTGCGGAATTACTTTTGAAGGATATGGATGTCCTAACCGTTCTTTCCTGATGGAAGGAATTATTGCCAGCGAGATGGGTCGGATAGATGCATCAATTGCAACTTTTTTTGGTGTACAAAGTGGCTTGGCAATGGGATCTATTTATGTTTGCGGATCTGAAGAGCAAAAACAAAAATGGTTGCCACGAATGCAAAAGTTGGAGTTGATAGGTTCTTTTGGATTAACGGAGCCAGAAGTAGGTTCTGCTGCGGCAGGAGGTTTAACCGTTACTGCCAAAAGAGAGGGAAATAAATGGATTTTGAACGGGCAGAAGAAGTGGATAGGTAATGCGACTTTTGCGGATGTCAACATTATATGGGCAAGAGATCTGGACGATAATCAGGTGAAAGGTTTTATAGTGGAAAAGGGAAACTCTGGTTTTAAAGCGGATAAAATTGAAAATAAAATGGCACTTCGTATTGTGCAGAATGGCTTGATTACGCTGACAAATTGTGAAGTGACAGAGGAAAACAGATTGCAAAATTGCAACTCGTTTAAAGACGTTGCTAAGGTTTTGCGTATGACAAGAGCTGGCGTAGCATGGATGGCCGTTGGTTGTGCTAGAGGAGCTTATGAAAGCGCATTGAAATACACCCGGGAGCGTATTCAGTTTGGCAGACCTATTGCATCCTTCCAGCTAATCCAAAATCATTTAGTGGAAATGCTTTCTAACCTGACAGCGATGCAAACTTTGGTGTATCGTTTATCTGAACTGCAGGATAACAATCAATTGACAGACGAACATGCTTCTCTTGCAAAGGTATTTTGTACGCTCAGAATGCGTGATGTAGTAAGCAGGGCAAGAGAAGTTATGGGTGGAAACGGTATTTTATTAGAATATGATGTAGCGCGTTTTGTTGCTGATGCAGAAGCAATTTATTCTTATGAAGGGACCAAGGAGATTAACTCTTTAATCGTTGGTAGAGCTATTACCGGTTTTAGTGCTTTTGTATAAAAACTAGTATTTGAATATAATGTATGAAAACAGAAAGTTGTTACTAAACTTTCTGTTTTTTTGTAGAGTATAATATCACATTTTACTTCTTTCTTTTGTATTTCATTTTTGAACTCCTATATCGTTATCGGGAACGATTGCATAGATTTGTTGGGCTAAAAGTTTAAAAGTCAACAATAAACTTCTTAAAATTGGATAAATCAATGTGTTCCTAACAATATCAATAGAAATTATAATATCGGGAAGAGTGTACTAAATCGTTAAAAACATCATTATCTGATATTTAAGGACTAAGCAAATCGGTTCTTAAAACTGTAAAAATATTTCTATAGAAATAGCGGACATATTTATAATAATCACTAAAAATTAAGAAGATATGCAAATTGGAAAGTATTCATTTGGAACTGGAGATCGTTTTGCTCATCAGGGCGAGGCACAATTAAAAGCTTTAATTGATGCAAAGGAAAAACTTGGAGTTGATTTTGTCCCGGTATGGAATAAATCAAACCGCGAACACATGATCGTTCATTCATCACCTGCTGACTTAAGGAAAGAAGCTGATGATGCTGTTAAAGTATTGGGGTATACTGGTCCTTATTTCGTTGATGCAGACCATATTAATTTTAGCAATATCGACAAATTTATAGATTATTCTGATTTTTTCACTATTGATGTGGCTGATTATATTGGGAAAAAAGCATCGGATAGCGATCTGGACGCCTTTATTGTTTCCAATAAAAAATATACTGGAAAGTTACATATTCCCGGAATTGCCAATCCGTTCGATGTTTCTGAAGATTTATTGAGAGCCATTGCTGAAAAGTTTCTTTATGCTGTACAGGAAGCCGGACGTATCTATCGCCATATTGAACAGGCAAAAGGTGTGGGTAACTTCGTTCCGGAAGTTTCGATGGACGAAGTGAACGATCCTCAATCTCCTGTAGAACTGTTTTTTATACTGAGTGCCATAGCACAGGAAAAAATACCGGTACAAACTATTGCTCCGAAATTTACAGGCAGATTCAATAAAGGTGTAGACTATGTAGGCGATACAAAACAATTTGCTAAGGAATTTGAAGAAGACCTGTTAGTTATTGATTATGCTGTTAAAGAATTTGGTTTACCCGAAAATCTTAAATTGAGTATCCACTCTGGTAGTGACAAATTTACTATTTATCCGATAATGGGCGACCTGATTAAGAAACACGATAAAGGTATCCATATAAAAACGGCTGGGACCACCTGGCTAGAAGAAGTTATTGGTTTGGCTATGGCCGAGGATGAAGTTGCTATTAATATAGCAAAGGGTGTTTATGCCGGTGCTCTTGGCCGCTTCGACGAATTGTGCGGGCCTTATGCAACAGTTATTGATATTGATAAGAGTCAATTGCCAACTGTAGAGGAAGTTAATGGATGGACGGGTGAGAAACTAGCTAATACACTACGTCATATTCCTGGCCATCCCGATTATAATCCAAACTTCCGTCAGTTAATTCATGTGGGATATAAAATTGCGGTTGAATATGGTGATCAATACACTGATGCATTGAAGAAAAACAAGGAAATTGTTGGTGAACAGGTTACTAAAAACATTTATGAACGTCATATCAAAAGACTGTTTAGAATGGACTAAAAAGTAATCAGGATATTACATCTGTGTGGAGTTAGTTAAATGACTCTGCGAATTTGCTAAAACAGGAGTTTCAAAAAGACTCCTGTTTTTTTATCAATGGGTTTATTTTATTTTATTTCTCAACTTATACCTGCTTACCATGTGTTATCTCTCCTGATAAAAAACGATAAGAGAGCTGTTGTTTTTTAATCTAAATTATAAACTGTCGTCCCATTATAAATCTAAATCTGACAACCTGTCATTTTTAAAGACAGCTTTTTGTCTCCAATAGCAGAAAGAATACTGACAGATTTTATGAAATGCTGTCAAAATTCTATTGGCATAGGCATTGATAATAGATTATTGTTCAAAAAATGTTAAATAAAATTTATATATCATATGTCTAAAATTATTGGTATCGACTTAGGAACAACAAACTCATGTGTTTCAGTAATGGAAGGAAATGAGCCTGTTGTTATCACTAATAGCGAAGGTAAGCGTACTACTCCGTCAATCGTTGCCTTTGTTGAAGGTGGCGAGCGTAAAGTAGGTGATCCTGCAAAACGTCAAGCAATTACTAACCCAACAAAGACAATATACTCTGTAAAACGTTTTATGGGGAGCAGTTATGATGAGGTTGCAAGTGAGATTTCACGTGTTCCGTATAAAGTAGTAAAAGGAGACAACAATACTCCAAGAATTGAAATAGATGACCGTAAATATACTCCACAAGAAATTTCAGCAATGATTCTTCAAAAAATGAAGAAAACAGCAGAAGATTTCTTAGGTACAGAAGTTTCAGAAGCAGTTATCACAGTTCCTGCATATTTTAATGACGCACAACGTCAGGCGACAAAAGAAGCAGGTGAAATTGCTGGTTTGAAAGTAAGAAGAATCATCAATGAACCTACAGCTGCAGCATTAGCTTACGGTTTAGATAAGGCGCACAAAGACATGAAAATTGTTGTGTTTGACTGTGGTGGTGGTACTCATGACGTTTCTGTTCTGGAATTGGGCGACGGTGTATTTGAAGTAAAATCTACTGAAGGTGATACTCACTTAGGTGGGGACGATTTCGATCAGGTAATCATCGACTGGTTATCAGAAGAATTTAAAAATGAAAACGGTGGATTCGATTTAACTAAGGATCCAATGGCGTTACAGCGTTTAAAAGAAGCTGCAGAGAAAGCTAAGGTTGAGTTATCTTCTACGACTTCTACTGAAATCAATTTACCATATATCACAGCAGATGCTACCGGACCAAAACACTTAGTTCGTACTTTATCAAGAGCTAAATTTGAAAGCTTAGCTGCAAATTTGATAGAAAGAACAATTGCACCTTGTAAATCTTCGTTGAAAAATGCTGGTTTATCAGTATCAGATATTGACGAGATCATTTTAGTAGGTGGTTCTACTCGTATCCCGGCTATTCAGGAAGCAGTAGAGAAATTCTTCGGAAAAGCTCCTTCTAAAGGTGTTAACCCTGACGAGGTTGTTGCAATTGGTGCAGCTATTCAAGGTGGTGTTTTAACCGGAGAGGTTAAAGATGTATTATTGTTGGATGTTACTCCACTTTCTTTAGGTATTGAAACTATGGGTGGTGTAATGACTAAATTGATAGAAGCAAATACGACTATCCCAACTAAAAAATCTGAAACTTTCTCCACAGCATCAGACAACCAGCCTTCTGTTGAAATTCATATCATACAAGGTGAGCGTCCTATGGCGAAAGACAACAGAACAATTGGTCGTTTCCACTTAGATGGTCTGCCACCAGCGCCAAGAGGAATTCCTCAAATCGAAGTGACTTTTGATATTGATGCTAATGGTATCATCAAAGTGTCTGCTAAAGATAAAGCAACTGGTAAAGAGCAAAATATAAGAATCGAAGCTTCATCTGGTTTATCTCAGGAAGAAATCGATAAAATGAAACAAGAAGCAGAAGCGAATGCTGAAGCAGATAAAAAAGCAAAAGAAGAGGCTGAAAAAATCAACGGAGCTGATGCTTTAATCTTCTCGACTGAGAAACAGTTGAAAGAGTATGGAGATAAAATCTCTGCAGATAAAAAAACAGCTATTGAAGATGCATTAAAAGGTTTGAAAGATGCTCATGCTGCTCGTAATTTTGCAGATATTGATGCTAAATCGGAAGCATTAAATCAGGCATGGGCTGCTGCATCTGAAGAGATGTACAAAGCAGGTGCTGGCGCAGAAGGTCAGGAGCAACAACCGGGAGCTGACGCTGGACAAGGCGGTCAGGCGAGCGGAGGTGCAGATGATGTGACCGATGTGGATTTTGAAGAAGTAAAATAATTCAAAATTATATAAACAAAAAAGAGCTGTTACATGGTTGTAACGGCTCTTTTTGTTTTATAGTTTGCTTAATTTCGTTTTATACTATCTGATAGTTCTTCTTGTGTCTTTTTAGCTTCTTTTTCCAATTTTCTTTCTTCCCGCTTTTGTTTTCTTTGCGCCTTCCTTTCACTCAGTGTTTGCTTGAGTATATGGAAATCGCCCTTAAAACCTTTAACAGCATTACCAATGGCTTCGGCAGTATTTTTTAGGGATTTCTCTCTTTCATTGCTAACGCCTACGCTTTCTTTAATACCTGTAAATAAAGACTTCCATAAAAAACTAAAGAAAGATGCTTCCGCCGGTCTGACATAATAGATGTTACCATTCGTAAATTCGCCTTTTAAACTTGGATTTTGGGTATTCAAAACAAATATATTGGCTAACGTAGATGCCAAACCCTGTTTTCTCAATTCGCCCTCTTCATCTCGTTTCAGTACATTAACTCTCAGATCTTTATAATAAAACTGCATGGAACCACGAGCGATATTTTGATTTGCTTTTACATTGAATTCTATCTTTTTTATATCAGCGTCTATTATCTCTGCCATACCCAGAGGCTTTACAATCTGATTTATTATCGTTCCTTTAAAAGGACCAATATATCCGTGGTAATCAAATTCACCAATTTTGCTGTTCATATAAAATGTCATTTTCAATGTAAGCGGAGCCCGGCCGAAAATTTTAGATTTAAGACTAGCAACCATCTTTGAATTCTGATCTAAAGCCTTTTTATCATTAACCACATTTTTTATAGTACCACTGGTATTTAGGAAATCAATTTTACCCACCTGTTTACTTTTTTTGTCGAATTCGCTATAGCTGATATCTACGTCTTTTAGCTTTAGCTCGTCTATTTTCATGTCTAAAGCTAATTTTAGAAGTTGTTGATGTGGGAATTTTCCAGTTTTATTTTTAATAATTTTTCGGTAAGCATTGTTATTATAGACATCAATTTTAGCATTATTTATACTGAAAGTTTTTGCATATAGCTTTTGACGGTTTAAAAACAGGTCAAAATCAAAATCCTGAATATTTATTTCATTAAAGATTAGGTCATAACGATCTTGTGCATGACCTAATTTTTTATGAAATTGATTTTTTCCCAATCGGGGTTCCAGTTTAACCTTTTTTAAACTTAGTAAGTTTTTAGATGTAGAGAAATTTAGATTTTCTAGCTTAACAACATACAGGCTGTCTGGTGTGACAATCTTGTAGTCTTTAATGTTAAGTGTAACATCTTTTGTATAATATACCCTGGACTTATCTAAAGCAGCCAAAGAATCAATTTTAATATCAGTAATCGTAATATCCAAATTCTTTAATGAGGTTCGTTTTTCATTAGCATTACTTCGGTTCACAAATGTGAAATCTATGTCTCTAAGGTCTATTTGGCCAACATTAACATCTTTAAAAATGTCTTTTATCAGCTGATGTAAAGGCCTATGCTCTTTCTTTGCAGTTACTGTGTCGTTATAATCACGCCGGTTATTGTAAATAATCAACCTGGGCTTATTAATAATAATGTCTGCAACCTTTAATTCTTTTGTTGTTACGGCTTCCTTAGCATTTGCATTTTTTATAACTAAGGCAGAGACTTCCAGTTCATAAAGGTTATCCGGGGCAGCTTTTTCAGCATCCAGTTTTTTGTAAACCACGGTGTCGGGAATCAGTTTAAAATTGGTAAGTTTTAGATTCCCATTTATTGGATGGATATCCAACATTTTATATTCGATTCTATATAAGCTATCGGTCGAACTCAATACGGCTTTTTTTAATTGTTCTTCCAAAAGCGGACGCCAGTTGTTGGATAGATATCTCGTTACAGCAAAAAATCCTATAACGGCAATAATAACAATGCCTAAAGTCCAAAGTAAGATTTTCTTCATACAATGTTTTTCAATGTGGGTTTGATATTTTATAATGCTGAAAATGTGAATAATGTTTTAAAATTTAATTTCAAAAACTAATTTAGAAGCTTAAAAATATTGTAGAATATGAAGAAGATTTTATTGTCATTTATATTACTGCTGGCTGGTTTTGCTTATAACAATGCCGTTGCAGCCAACGTAGATACTGTCGAAACTTTTAGTCAGGTAATGAACAAGAAAATAAAAGCAGTTGTTATAACGCCTGGGAATTATAAAAGTCAGAAGAACTTTCCTGTTATCTATCTATTGCATGGCCATGGAGGAAATTATGCGGGTTGGATAAATAGCGTACCTGCGTTGAAAGATTTAAGTGATCAGCATCAGCTTATTTATGTATGTCCTGATGGCAATGTTTCCAGTTGGTATTTTGATAGCCCTTTGCTGCCAGAATGGAGATACGAAACCTATGTTTCTAAAGAATTGGTGAACTGGATAGATTCGAAATATAAGACGATTAAGAATAGAAATGCAAGAGGTATTACAGGATTGAGTATGGGAGGACACGGTGCTTTATACCTGGCAATTAAACATCAGGACATTTTTGGTGTGGCAGGAAGTATGAGTGGAGGAGTTGATTTTAGACCTTTTCCGAAAAATTGGAAAATTGCCGAAAAATTAGGTGAATATGAAACACATAAAAAGAATTGGGATGAAAATACGGTAATCAATATGGTTTCACAGATTCAACCCGGCTTGAAACTGATGATTGACTGTGGTTTTGAAGATTTCTTTTATCCGGTTAATGAGGCTTTACATGCAGTGCTTTTAGCCAATAAGATTTCTCACGATTATATTACCAAGCCAGGCAAACATAATTGGGACTATTGGAAAGAAGCTATTTATTATCAGACATTATTTATGGACAGAAACTTTATCCGATAAAGGATAGATAAAAAAGGCGTTTAAAAAGGTTGTTGATACTTGATTTTTAGACGCCTTTCTTATTTTTTAATTGCTTAATACTTCCAGAAGTTGGGCAGAAGCATTTTTGGTGTCTACTTTTTTAATGATTTTTTCGATTATACCTTTTTCATTAATCACAAACGTAGTTCGGTTAGTGCCCATGTAAGCCTTACCGTACATATTCTTTTCTCCCCAAACGCCATACTTCTGAACAATATCTTTGTCAACATCCGCTAAAAGCGTGAACGGCAAATTAAATTTTTCTTCAAATTTTTTATGCGAACTTTCGTCGTCAACGCTTACACCAATAACTTCAAATCCTTTTGATTTTAAGCTTTGATAGTTATCCCGGAAATCACAAGCCTCTGCAGTACAGCCCGGTGTATTGTCTTTCGGGTAAAAATATAAAATGACGCGTTTTCCTAAGAAATCGGTAAGAGAAATGCTCTTTCCGTTTTGATCTTTAGAAGTAAACAATGGCGCTTGATCCCCTTCTTTTAACTCTTCCATGGTATTTATTTTATAAAATTATATTCAACGGTATTAATATTGTTTTTTAAGTCTGATACTATCACTTTAAAAGTGTGTTTCCCCGCTTTCAAATCTCTTTCAAAAGTATGCCATATTGTTGCAGTTCTGGGCTCGTATTCCATTAAAACCCATTCGTCATCAATATAGCCATTAAAAGACTTAATTCCCGATAAATTGTCTGATATTCTAAAGGAAACCCGGTTTATATTAGATAAGTTTGAGCCATTTGTAATATTTATTGGAGCAATTTTAGGGGCGATTGTATCCGCTTTTAAAGAGAACTTATCAAATGTTCTTGGGAACGCTTTTATATATCCGTTAAGGTATTCACCTCCTTGCGAGGCTCCTGTACCATTTACAACAACTATTTTGTCTTTTAGATTTAGATACTGCGGATTTAATTTTATTTGCAGCTCAAAGCCAAAATGGATAGGTGTAAGTTTGTTGTGTATCTGGTGTAGATTAGATAGCGCATTTCCCGCTGTTGGCGTTTTAGAATAATCAAAATCTAAATCATCATATAATATTCCCTTCGGGAAAATCGCTATAATTTCGTCGTTTTCGAATTTATTGTCCTTCAAGTAGTTGAAAAACTTACCTTTTATGGGCGATTTATCCGGAATAATATTGGAACCCGATTTAATATTAAATTTTAATATAGATTCATTTCCACTGTAATCTTTCAGTATATACTGCACTTCATGAATGTTCTGGTCTTTTAATTCAATGGTACCATAGTCAATCATGTTTTTATAGAACGATGTCTTGGCTCCGGGTAAAGCAAATCCTTTTTCAATTACTCTACCCAGGCTCAGTTTAGCAGGATAGTCGATATAAGCATTTACAGATCTTGTATGGTCAAAGTAAAACTGGTCTATAACAGTTTCATAAATGTTTACACCGTCAAGTAAAATACGAGTGCTAAAGAGGCCATTTTTATTGGGATTACCGCTAAACAGATCAAATGCACTGATCCCAAATGCAAATCTACCTGTTACAGTCAAGGGCGAAGCCTGTACAAGTTTATAACTGCCATTTCCGCCTGTGATAGCTATCTGTCGTTTTTTCGTTTTTTCACTGAAGGGATCATCATTTAAGGTGTACAAGTAGAGGCCAGTTATGGTGGGCTTGATGGTATCTTCTACCTTTATTCCAAACAATAAAGGGTTAATGGTTTGTTCCGTTTTTGTATTCCTGATTTCAAAGTGAAGGTGTGGCCCTCCAGAGCTACCTGAGTTTCCGGAATATGCTATAAGCTCACCTTTTTTAACAGGAATTTCTATCGGCGTTAAAGGATAATCTACAGCAAATGATTTTGACTTATATTGCTGATTTTTCAGAAACAGAGCAATTTTAGGATTGAAGCGTTGCAAGTGGGCATAAACACTCGTTGTCCCATTCGGGTGATCTATATACAAGGCGTAGCCAAAACCGCCAATCTGTATTCTTACTCTGGAAATATAGCCATCTGCAACCGCATAAACGGGAAGTCCCTCGCGTTGATTTGTTTTGATATCCAGACCGGAATGAAAATGATTGGCCCTGATTTCTCCAAAAGAACCTGCGAGATTCAGTTTAATATCCAACGGGTGGACATAATAGTTTTTAGGGATACTGTTGATATCCAATTCCTGCGCTAACAGGGTCGATTTGAGAATAAGAAAAAAGACAATTAAAAGTAGCAAAGGAAGTTTTCTCATAGATAATATTATTTGACCTCAAAATTCAAAAATTCATTGTTTTCTATATACCCCACAAGTTTATCGCCAATATTTACTTTGCCAACTCCAGCGGGAGTTCCGGTAAAAATCAGATCACCTTTTTTTAGAGTGATATATTGAGAGACAAATGATATAATTTCGTCAAAGCTGAACAACATGTTTTTAGTATTTCCTTGTTGTTTTTTCTCTCCGTTTATTGTTAAAGAGAAGTTAATATTATTTAAATCTTTAAAATTAGAAATCGGCACAAACTCACTTACAGGAGCAGAGTTGTCAAAACCTTTAGCTAACTCCCATGGCAAACCTTTAGACTTTAGTTCGGCCTGTAAATCTCTTGCAGTAAAATCAATTCCCAACCCGATCTCTTCATAATATTTGCCGGCGAATTTTGGAGCGATGTGTTTTCCTTCTTTAGAAACTTTTAATACCAGTTCTACTTCGTAATGTACATCATTGGAAAAATCCGGAATATAAAACGGACGATTATTCTTAGAGACAGCGGTATCGGGCTTTAAGAAGATGACAGGTTTTTCTGGTACAGGATTATTGAGTTCTCTTGCGTGTTCGCCATAATTTCTACCAATTGCTATTACTTTCATTTTTTCTTAGTTGATTTTAAAGTTTATTGATTCATTAGCTAGATTCGTCAATATGGGTTTTAAATATTAATAATTCTAAAAAGTGCCAACGTATCAAAATAAAAAGCCTTACTATCAAAAACAGTAAGGCCTTACAAATATTTTAAATATATCTTATAAAACAGATATTCTTTTGATAATAGATTCTGTACCGGTTACAATTCTAACAAAATAAAGGCCGCTGTTCAGTTTAGTAGTCAGGTTAAATGTGTTTATCTGATCGCCAGCACTTACTTTTTGTGAAAGTAAAGTAGCTACTTCATTCCCCAGAACATCCAGTATTTTTATAGTTACCATGTTCTCTTTAGCAAGCGTATAGCTTAAATTAATCTGAGTAGAAACCGGATTAGGATAAATTTTTACATTATCAATTGGTTTCTGATTTTGGTTATCCAGGCTAACGTTGGTCTTTGATGCAGATGGAGTAGTACTTTTGTTTGTTGAAAAAGGGGATGTTTTAACAGCAGACATTTTAAGCATGAATGATTCGAAATCCTTATTGATGATTTTCATGTCAAACTTTGGCCTGTTAGGTCTACTATCCTTTAAATAAACAGTTTTCGTTGAATCTTTAAGTATAGGAGCAATAGAAAAAGCATTCTCGCTTGTTACATTTAGTAACAATAAAGCCATGCCGAATAAACCTTTTAGATAGTTGTTTCTCATAATTACTCTAAATACAAAAATATAAATAATATCCTAAGAAAATGAAAACAATTGTGCATTAAATATACTTTTTAACAAATATTAACGTTGCTTGTTCTGGCCATGTCTATACCCAAACACCAAATCTATTGCTTGATTATTTGTCAAGTTACTTTACATTTGCATTCTTTAAACAGAAATTGTGTCTAAACATCAAGATTTAAGTAAATTAACGGCTGCTGGCGTACTCATCAGTCTAGGGATTGTTTACGGAGACATAGGAACTTCTCCTCTGTATACTTTTAAAGCAATTATTGGAGATAGGCTAATCTCCGATACACTCATTTTAGGAGGTGTAAGCTGTGTTTTCTGGACGCTGACCTTACAAACTACTATTAAATATCTGCTAATTACCCTGCGAGCGGACAACAAAGGTGAGGGAGGAATTTTTTCTCTTTATTCTTTGGTAAAAAGAAAGGCAAAATGGTTAGTTATTCCTGCAATTATAGGCGGTTGTGCCCTTTTAGCCGACGGAATTATTGCCCCACCAATTACTATTTCGGCCGCTGTGGAAGGTTTGGAAATTTATTATCCGGATATGCAGACCTTGCCAATAGTTTTATCGTTGATAACCTTGCTCTTTATCATTCAGCAATTTGGAACTTCTACGGTAGGGAAGGCTTTTGGACCAATAATGTTTGCCTGGTTTACCATGATGGGGGTGGTGGGCATAATGCAGGTTGTAAATAATCCGGCTATTATAAAAGCATTAAATCCTTATTACGCTTATAAGTTATTAATAGATAGCCCTTCCGTATTAACTATATTGGCAGCCGTTTTTCTTTGTACAACTGGTGCCGAGGCGTTATATTCCGATTTGGGACACTGCGGACGCTCAAATATCCGAGTAAGCTGGATTTATGTGAAAATATGTCTGGTATTGAATTATCTTGGACAGGGAGTTTATCTTACAGGCTTAGATAATACATTATTAGACGGACGTAATCCGTTTTTTAGAATGATGCCCGAATCATTTCTTATGATAGGTATTTCATTGGCTACCGTGGCAGCGATTATAGCAAGCCAGGCAGTTATTTCTGGGTCATATACCATGATTTCAGAAGCGGTAAGATTAAATCTGTGGCCGAAAGTTAAAATCAATTATCCAACCAACCAAAAGGGACAGTTATATGTGCCTAGTATAAATTGGCTACTTTGGGTAGGTTGTATTATGGTTGTGCTGTATTTTAAAAGATCAGAGAATATGGAGGCCGCTTATGGTTTGTCCATTACATTAGCTATGATGATGACGACCATATTGATTTGTATATACATGGCAAAGAAGAAAATACCGGTATATCTTATTGTCATATTTGCGGTTGTTTATGGTTTATTAGAGGGTGTATTTTTCTTAGGTAATCTGACCAAATTCTTGCATGGTGGTTGGTTTACCATTATGATAGGGCTCTTTATGTTTTCGGTCATGTGGACATGGTACACATCCAGAAAGATTAAGAACAGATACCTGCGTTTTGATGATGTGAAAAAATACTTTAATGTAATTAGCGATCTTAGCCAAGACGAAACGGTTCCTAAATATGCTTCACAGCTGGTTTATTTAACAAGTGCAAACTTTACGAATGAAATAGAAACAAAAGTTATCTATTCTATTCTGCAGAAGAAACCAAAAAGGGCCGATGTCTATTGGCTGGTGCATGTGGATGTTGTAGACGAACCTCATACAACAGAATATAAGATTACGCATCTGATAGATGGAAAATTAATCAGGATAGACTTTAAATTAGGATTCCGGGTAGATCAGAAAATCAGTCTGTTATTTAGAAAAGTGGTAGAAGACCTGGTGGAAACCGGAGAAGTTAATATTAAAAGCAGACATCCGTCTTTGAAGAAATACGATATAACAGGCGACTTTAAGTTTGTTGTACTTGAGAAAATACTTTCGAGAGCGAATAACTTATCATTTATAGAGCGTATTATAATGGATTATTACTTCTACTTAAAGAAAGTAAGTTTATCAGAGGAAAAAGGCTTTGGATTAGATTTAAGTTTTGTTACCCTGGAAAAAGTTCCACTCGTTATAGAAACCAATACAGACGATGGCGAGCTGAAGAGAATAGAATAAAAAGAGGCAGAATTTATTCTGCCTCTTTTTATTTATAATAAACTACTAATTCTATAGATTTTATTTTGTTTTATAGAATCATATTCTTAATATTGTCGAGTGATTTGGTAGATTATGTAAATAGAATTTGAAAATGTTAGTAAAAGATCAAGAACAAACAATTAACTCGGAAATCGAGAACGAGAAGATTCAGTATGAAAAATCTAAGAAGAAATGGCGGAAAGTAGCAACATGGAGTCTAGTACTTTTAGCAGGTCTTTTTTTTAGTGTATATGCGTATCATAATTTTACCTATCCGGAAGTAGAATCCTATTTCAGAAATCAATTTAACGAACAATTTCTTTTTATGCTGGCTGTTGGCTTCTTTGCACAAATGGTCGACGGAGCATTGGGAATGGGTTATGGTGTAATTTCGACTACCATGTTGCTATCAGGTGGTTTTAGTCCCGCCGTAATATCCGGAAGTATTCACACTGCCGAGATGTTTTCAAGTGGTGCATCAGGATTCAGTCACTATAAATTCGGAAACGTTAATAGAAAACTTTTTAAAACATTATTAATTCCTGGAGTAATTGGGGCTGTGCTGGGTGCACTTCTGCTAGGTTATGTAGATGAGGCCTATGCGGGTTATATCCGTCCAATTATTTCTGTGTATACTTTTATTTTAGGTATCCGGATTTTGTCTCAAGCATTCAAAAAAGCAAATTCGAAGCCCAAAAAGGTCAAAAGAGCTGGTTGGTTAGCTGGAGCAGGCGGTTTTCTTGATTCTTTCGGAGGAGGGGGATGGGGACCGCTTGTAACCAGTACCTTAATTTCTAAAGGAAGAAGCCCACGCTATGTTATCGGATCGGTAAGTTTAACAGAGTTTTTTGTAACCATGGCAAGTGCTTTAACATTCTTTGTTATCCTTGGAACAAGTCACCTTGAATCTATTATCGGTTTAATATTAGGAGGGCTTTTAGCGGCTCCTCTTGCCGCAAAATTAGTTGGAAAACTACCTTTGAAAAAAATGTTGATTGGGGTTGGGGTCATTGTTCTTATTTCCAGCTTAAGGACAATTTTGAAATCATTAGGCGTATTTTAAAATTAAATGAAAAAGGAGGAAACTACTATGTATTGCTGAGTACAGGATAATAATAAAAAAGGGAAACACATATAGCATTTCCCTCGAATCTTTTAATTAACCAAACAGGTGATCAATTGGCGTTGGACCTGTTTAATTACTAAAAATTAGAAATATAAAAATATGCAAAATTTTGCAAAAGCAAAATGGTATTCTACTATTTTGACTTTTAGAAAGCAATTTAAACTTTTGCTTTTTATCATTTTACTGCTTCATACCTTAAGTCCATTCGCACAGGAGCAGAAAAAACCACTTATTAATTCTACCCTTAAAGGAAAGGTGATCGATGCTCTAACTAAAGAGCCATTGCCTGGCGCATTGGTGCAGATAGAAGGCGTAACTAATCAAACTCAAGCCGATGAAAACGGGGAATTTAGTCTGGTAACAGGTCAATCTTTTCCTTACAACTTAATCGTAAGCTATATAGGTTATGAGAAAACCAAAATTTTAGCCACAGGTTCCCCTATTACTGTCCAGCTGAAAGTTGCCATTAATGAGTTAAATAATGTTGTGGTAGTAGGATATACTCAATTAAGAAAAAATAATCAGACCAGTTCCATTACTACTGTTGCCGCTCAGGATCTTTCTAAAGCATCCTATCCTAGCTTAACTGAAAAACTGCAAGGCCAAGTTCCAGGTTTGACCATTGCCAGTAATTCTGGTGTTCCGGGTACTTCGGTATTGGTTAGATTAAGAGGGGCTACGTCTATAACCGCTGGAAATGATCCGTTATATGTAATTGATGGAGTTTTCGTAAATAACGAAAGTCTGCAAGGTTTATCCAGAGGTTTAGGCGGACAGACACCGAATCCTTTAGCAGATTTAAATCCGGAAGATATAGAAACGGTATCTGTGCTAAAAGATGCCAACGCAACCGCAGTTTATGGTGCCAGAGGAGCTAATGGAGTTATATTGATTACGACAAAAAGAGGGAGCAAGAATTCTAAGACCAAAGTGAATTTTTCTGCTGATTATGGCATTGGAAAAGCAACCAATTTATGGCAATTGGTAACTGGAAAAGAACACGGTGAGTTGGTGAATTTAGTCCATCTGAATGATGGTAAATCTTACGAAACCAGACCATTTAGGCCAGTTACCGAAGTGATAGCGGGGTTCCCTGCTTATGGAAACCCAGAAGACTTGCAAACTTACGACCGTGTGGGCGATGTTTTCAGAATTGCTAATTCTCAGCGTTATAACTTATCTTTATCTGGAGGCGATAAGAAAACTAATTTCTACTTAGGTGGCGAATACCTGTATCAAGAGTCCACTTTAAAACTGCAAGACTTTGGCAGGTATTCTTTCCGTGTGAATTTAGACCATAATATCAATGACAAAGTAAAGATAGGTACAAGCAACAATATCTCTAGTTCGCCCAGAAGGTTGGTGAGAGTAGGAGATGGTCCTGCAGGCTTGTTCCAGGCAGCATTGCATACGCCTACATTTTATCCTTACTATAATGCAGACGGCAGCTATTCTAAACCAACGGTTTTTGACAATCACTTGGCTATCTTGGAAAATTCGGACACGCATTCCAATAGCTTACGAAGCGTTAATAACATCTATGCTACTTTCAATTTCCTCCCTAATCTGAGTTTCAAGACCTCTTTAAACAATGATTATAATAATTACCACGAAAAGGCATATTACAATACTAATTTAGTGTACGGACAACCTGCGGGAGAGGCAAATGATGTGATTACGACCAGACAGACCTTAATTGCAGAGCAATTGCTGAACTTTTCTCTGTTGAAAGACAAGCACAGCTATTCGGCATTTTTAGGAAACTCTGTACAATACACCAGCAATGAAAGAGAAAGCTTGACAGGTACTGGTTTTTCTAGCAATCAATTAAAACGAATTGCTTCTGCTGCCGTACAAACGGCATCTTCTTCTGGATCTGAATATGGATTGGTTTCTTTCTTTGGAGGTATAAATTATGCTTATGACAATAGGTATATTGTTGATATTAATGGAAGATATGATGGATCTTCAAGATTTGGTTCCAATAACAGATGGGGATTTTTTCCCTCTATCGGTTTGGGTTGGAACATCAGTAACGAATCTTTTTTCCCTCAAACAGAAACAATCAGCAATTTAAGGCTGAAAACCAGTTTAGGCTTGGTAGGTAACCAAGACATAGATGATTTTGCTTCTAGAGGTTTGTGGAGTGGAGGAAGTGCCTATTTGGAAAGCCCGGGATTGGCACCAAGCAGGTTAGGAAACAAAGATCTGAAATGGGAAACTACACGTCAGTTTGATTTGGGGTTAGCTGCAGGTTTCTTCGATAATCGATTGACTGCCGAATTCGATTACTATAATAAATACACCAAAGATCTTCTTTTGGAAGTTCCTGTGGCGTCTAAAGCAGGTTTTTCTTCTGTGTACAAAAATATAGGTGAGATCAGCAATAAAGGTGTAGAACTGTTGTTGAGCTCTAAGAATATCCAAACTAAAGATTTTAGATGGAATTCCATTTTTACAATTTCCCATAATAAAAACAGGATAGAGAAATTGCCATCGCCAATAACCGGAAGCTATGGAATGTTCCGCTTGGAACAAGGTTATTCCCTTTACTCGGTATGGGTATTCAATCATTTAGGGGTTGATCCGCAAACTGGAAATGTCATCTTCGAGGATGTAAACGGAGACGGAAAAATTATAGGAGATGACGATAGGAAAATTGTAGGGAATGCATGGCCAAATTTCGAAGGTATGTTTAAGAACACCTTTTCTTATAAGGGAGTCGATCTTAATGTAAATTTGGTTTATAAGTCTGGAAATAATTTATTCAACTATACAGCCTTGTTTCTTGAGTCCGGAGGAACTAGAGGTGTGACCAGATCTATTCAAAAGAGTTCTCTGAACTATTGGAAGCAACCGGGAGATATTAATGTACTTCCTAGACCTACATCTATCCAAAATGCAGATGGAAGTAAAAATTACGAGGGGAATACGAGTAGATTTTTTGAAGATGCTTCTTTCATACGTTTAAGGGATATCACTCTGGGCTATACACTTCCGAAGAAATTTACATCATCTGTTGGACTTGCTTCGGCTAAATTATACGCTACGGGAAGTAACCTGATAACATTTACCAAATATTCCGGGCCAGACCCTGAAACAAATTCGGCAGCAGACAGCTCAAGTGGTTTGGTACAAGGTCTGGATTTCAACGGCGTACCACAGACAAAGGCAATTAATTTTGGAGTTAACATTACATTTTAACACTATTTATGAAAAGATATAATTTATTCATTTTAGGTTTCTTGTTCATTTTTACTGCCTGCAAAAATGTTCTGGAGACAGAACCGGAAACAAGTTTATCAGACGAAGGCGTTATCGTAGATAAAAGATCTGCTCAGGCAGCGCTTGTAGGAGTATACGATGGTTTGCAGGGAACGGCAAGTTCTACCATTATAGCGCATGATTTGGCAGGAGACAATGTTGTGAATTTCAACAGCCAAAACAATATAGTAGCTAATAAGAATTCCTCTGGTAGCGGTGGTGCCTTCTCAGGACTCTATGTAACCATTAATAGGGCAAATCATGTTATTACGAAAGTTCCTGCTTTAAGTGATGAGCTGATTAGCGTGGCAGACAAGAATCAGATTTTGGGCGAAGCTTATTTTCTTAGGGGATTGGCTTATTTCGATTTGGTGAAAACTTTTGGTGGGGTGCCTATTGTATTGGAGCCTTCCACCTCTCCGAATACACATTTTGGTATCAAAAGAAGTACTAAAGAACAAACTTACAATCAGGTTTTATTTGATTTAAACAAAGCAGAATCTCTTTTGCCCAATACAGTAGTTAGAAATAAAGTCAGTATTTTTTCGGTATACGCGCTTAAAGCGAGGTTGTACCTGTACACAGAACAATGGGGTTTGGCAGAAGAATACGCAACTAAGGTAATTGCCAATACCAATTTTTCTTTAGTAAAGCCATTCTCCAATTTCTTTAAAACTAAAAACACCTCAGAATCAATTTTTGAACTGAATTTCAGTCCATCAGACAAATCTTCTTTTTATACCAATTGGTTATCTCCTGCACAAGGAGGGAGACATGATTATATTCCAGAAAGATCTTTTGTTGGCGAACTACTAGATCCAAATCTTGGAGGTTCGAGAAAAAGCCTGCTTTTCCAAACTCCACAGGGCGTTTATGATTTGATTTTGTATGGAAACCAAGATGGAAGCAGCTCTATTTTTATCTTGAGAATTGCTGAACAGTACTTGATAAGAGCAGAAGCAAGGGTAAAGAAAACCGTTCCAGATTTTCTTGGTGCTGTTGAAGACCTCAATTTAATTAAAGGCAGGGCAGATGTGTCCCTACTAACCTTCTCTAACAGCTTGCAAAAAGATGATATTCTGTCAGCAATAGAGAAAGAAAGAAGATACGAGCTGGCTTTTGAAGGGCACCGATTTATAGACATCGTTCGTACAGGAAGGGCAGCAGCTGTTTTCGGTGCAGTAAATCCTAATTTGAAGGATCCGGATTTCTGGATTTTTCCTATTCCTTTTGCAGAGATCATCAAAGATCCAGAACTAGAACAAAATCATGGTTACTAATCACAATCAATTATGAGACGGAATATTTTAACACTATTGTTGGGTGTAATGGTACAAGTTGCGTTGGCCCAAACTCCAATTAAAATTAACGAGCAGTCCATTACCAGACACGGACCAGAAAAAGGCTCGCTTATTATTATTGGAGGTGGCGGAAGCACACCTGCAATATGGAAGCGATTTCTAGAACTTGCCGGTGGTAAAGAGAGAGCGAACATTGTGGTAATTACCGCGGCCGTAGGAGATTCTGCCGCTTATAATACTAGAACGGCAGAACGTATAAAGAAGGAGTTGGGAATAAGTAAAGTTTCTATTCTGCATACCAATAATTTGGCGGAAGCCAATAGCGAGAAATTTATTGAACCATTGAAAAATGCAACAGGTGTCTTCTTTGATGGTGGAAGACAATGGAGAATAGCAGACTCTTATCTGAATACACTTACACACCAGGCTTTCTGGGACGTACTGAATCGTGGTGGAGTGATTATAGGAAGTTCTGCCGGAGCAAGCATTCAAGGTTCTTTTCTATGGAGAGGAGATACAAAAGGGCCTCATATTTTAATAGGCGACCATACACAAGGATTGGGCTTTCTTAAAAATTCTGCAATAGATCAACATTTACTAAAACGCAACAGACAATTTGACCTTGTTGATTTTATCGAGAAATCGCCCGATTTAATTGGTATAGGTTTAGACGAAGCTACCTCGATAGTTGTACAACGAGATACATTGGAAGTTGTAGGTAAATCATATGCCGTAATTTACGACTATAATACAATAGTAAACAGCGATAATAAAGAAGCTCCTAATAAGTCTTCATCCCCGTTTATCTTTTTAAGCGAAGGTCAGAAATATGATCTTAAAAATAGATCGCTTATTCACGAAGGAAAAAAAAGGTCAAATCCCACTTTATCAAATAAATAAAAAGTCATGATAAAGAGCATACTATATATCACGTTATTAGTAACGGTATTAAAAGGGTTTTCACAAACCCCAATAAAAGTCAATACCAATTCTGAAACTCAACACGGACCGGAAAAAGGCTCGCTCATTATTATTGGCGGCAATGTTGGCGAAACCCCTGCTATATGGAACAAATTTATAGAGCTGGCAGGAGGGAAGGAAAAAGCCAATATTGTAGTTTTAACAGCTGCAGCAGGAGATTCGTTGGCACTTAGTCCTAAACATGCCGATGAAATTAAAAGAATCACAGGGGTTAAAAAGATTAGCATTTTACATACCACTAACTTGAGCGAAGCCAATAGTGAAAAATTTATCAAGCCTTTAAAACAAGCAACGGGTGTATATTTTATTGGCGGTAGGCAATGGAAAATAGCCGACTCTTATTTGAATACATTAACGCATCAGGCATTTTTTGATGTATTAAACAGAGGTGGTGTTATAGCTGGAAGTTCTGCCGGAGCAAGTATTCAGGGGTCTTTCTTATGGAGAGGAGATACGGCAGGTTCCGAGATATTGGTAGGAGACCACACGCAAGGTTTGGGATTTCTTAAAAACTCAGTTATAGATCAGCATCTTTTAAAGAGAAACAGGCAGTTTGATCTGATAGAAGCAATTAAAAACGCTCCAAAACTAATAGGTGTAGGTCTGGATGAAGCTACAGCTGTCGTAGTGCAGAAAGATACGTTAGAGGTTGTAGGGAAATCTTATGTAGCTATTTATGATTACAACAACATTATAGGTAATGGCGAAGGACACGTAGTAAATGGCAAAGAAGATTATACTGCCTCTTCGGGGCCTTTCTTCTTCCTCAGCGAAGGTCAGAAATACGATCTTAAGCATAGAACAGTAATCAAAACCAAAAAATAGAAGAATAAATTCCGTCTGTTCCCATAATGATACAGACGGAATTGGTACATCCATAAACAAAACAAAAAATGGCTAATCTACAATCTTCATCTTATGCCTCTTGGAAGGAATACGAAAAAGTGCTTTTCCGTTTCCTCTTTATCTATTTTATTTTGCAAGCGGTGCCTCTGGATTGGAAATATTATCAGCAGGTATTTTCTATTAACTGGCTAAATTTAGGCTTTGATGATATCTTTAACCTTAGCAAATATTCGCCACAATTTTTTCCAGAAAATCAAACCTTCGCTAACTGGGGGATTATAGCAGTTTTGGCATTAATTGGAACCGTTATTTGGTCTTTTTTCGACAAAGAAAAGAAAGAATACAACAATTTGTATTATTGGTTGCGTGTTATTCTCCGTTATCGTTTGGCTATAGGCGTAATAGGATACGGAATGATAAAATTGTTCCCTTTGCAATCTCCATATCCCTCACTAAGTAGCTTAAATACCAATTACGGCGATATCTCTGCCTGGAAAATCTTCTCATTAAGTTTAGGTATAGTACCTAATTATCAATCTTTTTTAGGCGGAGTAGAAGTTCTGACGGGATTGTTGCTATTCAATAGGAAGACTGCAAGCATTGGTGCATTTCTAATAATTGTTTTTACGGGCAATGTTTTCATTTCCAATTTGGCCTACGAAGGAGGTGAGTATGTGTACAGTTTCTATCTCATCGTTATTGCGTTGTTCATATTTCAATATGATGCCGTACGACTTTATAATCTGATCGGCTTGGAACGACCAACAGAACCCAACAGATTTAAACCACAGTTTTCATCCAAAAATAATAGCATCAGAATAGTTGTAAAGATGGTATTCCTATTCTTTTTTGTGTTTTTATATGGCTACAAAACGTATTCTTCCTATAAAAAAGGGAATTACCATTATCCAACCGCTATTGGTATCGCCGGAATTAGCGGATTGTATAATGTAAGCGAGTTTGAGTTAAACGGAGTAAAACATCCTTATTCAACAACAGATCCTATTAGGTGGAAAGATGTGGTCTTCGAAAAATGGAATACCATCAGTATCAGATCTAAAAGACCAGTTAAAATAGAATCGTCTATAACAGAAGAGATTATAATGGAAGATACTGATAGAAATTATGAGTTGTCTGGCTCTGGAGGTAGACATTATTATCGTTACGAAGTGGATAGCACTGTTAAAAAATTAACACTCTACAATAAAAACAAGCGTTACGCAGGAGAAGTGCTATCGCTATATTATACCAGATTGAACGATTCTACCCTTGTTCTGCAAGGCCTAAATGAAACGCATGATTCCATAAAGGTCGTGCTTCAGAAAATCAATAAAAAATATTTGTTAAAAGAAGCAGAAATAGGTCGCAGAGGGAAGCTAGTACTTTAATCCTATAAAAATATGTTTTATGTCTACAATACCAACACACAATAACATTACTTCAGAAGAAGCATTCCAACCATGGAAAGGTTGGCAAATATTCTTGTTTAGGATAGCATTCATATTTTTCATTGTGATGTCTATTCCTTGGGATTTCAGATGGTATAAAAGTCTCTTTGCCATCAACTGGTTCAGTGTTCATTATAGAGATATCTATGATATAGCCAGATTCTCTCCAAGCTGGGGGCTGGCACCAAAGGGAATACTTTACGGTTACGGCGAATGGATTGCCTTTTTTCTGGTTGCTACCCTGGGAGCCATTGTATGGTCTGTTTTTGATAGAAAGCGAAAAGAATACAACATACTCTATTATTGGTTAAGGGTAATTGTAAGGTATCGGGCAGGAATAGGAATAATTGGTTTCGGTTTCACTAAATTATTGCCTGTTCAAATGCCTTATCCATCACTAGGACTTTTAAATACAGATTTTGGAGATTTTACAGCACAAAAAATCTATTGGTTATCTATCGGGATTGTTCCGTGGTACCAAATATTTGCAGGTATTGTAGAGGTTGCTGCCGGTGCACTTTTATTCTTCAGAAGGACAACTACTTTGGGCGCAGTGCTATTATTCGGTGCATTGGGATCTATTGTTTTTGTGAATTTCTCTTACGATGGTGGAGTACACGTTTACAGTTCTTACTTTGTACTTTATGCAGCTTTTTTAATTATATACGATATTCCCAAGCTGTATAACTTACTTATTCTGGAGAAATTTACGGTACCGGTACATTATTATCCTTCCTTTTCTCAGAAATGGCTTCAGTACACCAGAATTGGCCTGAAATCCTTGTCTATATTTATCTTTTTAGTATTATTGGCCTATGTGCAGCTTCTTAATTTTTTGTATGATCCTTACAAGCAACCTGCTATGGCCGGTTTAAAACAATTGAGAGGAAATTATGATGTGGCAGAGTTCAAAATCAACAACGAAACAATACTTTATTCGCCGTTAGATACCGTAAGATGGCAACAGGCAACTTTCGAGAATTGGACAACTCTGACTTTTAAAGTAAACAAACCAATAGTCTTAGATCTTTCTAATGGAGGAGGTTCGCCGATGCGTGATATCAACAGGACTTTTGAATTGACTGGTACAGGCGGAGGACAAAGGGTGTTCTACTATGAAGCAGACACCGTGAACCATGTATTACATCTACAAGATAAAAATACTGCATCTGCAAGATCAGACAGAAGAAACAGAGGAAAGTCCAAGAAATCAACTATAAATAAAAAAGACCCTAATTTCCTTACGGTAGAACAGGAATATAATGGTATTAACAAGATTGCATTAACTACCAGAAGGTTTAAAGGAATTAAGGAAGAAAGAGCAAAGGATGTGAAAAGAAAACGCATGACCTTGCATTATGAAACTACAGACGGTAATAAGGTGATATTACGTGGAGTTAATGAAACAAATGATTCTATTTATGTTGTTTTAAATAGGGTACAACGTAATTACGAACTCTCTAAAAGTAGTTTAAGTGCAGGAGCGTATAATTAGTCTTTTAGCTTATTACATAATCAAAAACAATGACAAACAGACAATATGATGCAGTGGTGGTGGGCTCTGGCCCAAATGGACTTTCGTCAGCGATAACCTTGCAAAAGGAAGGACTTTCGGTACTTTTAATAGAAGGGAAAGACACCATTGGAGGCGGTATGCGGACACAAGAGCTTACATTGCCGGGATTTAAGCATGATGTATGTTCTGCAATTCATCCTATGGCTATGGGTTCGCCGTTTTTTGCTACTTTGCCTTTGCAAGAATATGGTTTGGAGTTTATACAGGCACCTTTAGCTGCGGCACATCCTTTTGATGACGGGACGACTGCTTTTTTATCGAAATCTATAGAAGAAACGGCAACGTCTTTAGGTGTAGATAAAGCAATATATCTCAAGCTTATTCAGCCATTGGTGACACATTGGGAAGAAATAGCGAAGGACACTATGGGGCCGTTAAGTGTGCCATCTCATCCATTGTTATTAGCAAAGTTTGGATTAAATGCAATCAGATCTGCCGATACTATTGCAAAGAAATTTCAGACCCAGAAGGCGAAAGGATTATGGGGAGGAATGTCTGCCCACGCTATTCAGCCTTTAGATAATTGGGCATCTGCCGCTATTGGATTGATGTTGTCTGCCGTAGGCCATAAATATGGATGGCCAATTCCAAAAGGAGGTTCACAGTCTATAGCGAATGCATTGGGAGCCTATTTTACCGCTTTGGGAGGGGAGATTCAAACAGGGCAGATGATTGAACATTTAGGCGAGCTCCCTCCGCATAAAATCGTATTATTTGACCTTACACCTAGACAATTGCTTAAAATTGCAGGCGAAGAACTTTCGCCAATATATAAATGGCAGCTGGAAAAGTACCGTCATGGAATGGGCGTGTTTAAGGTGGATTGGGCATTGGATGGATCAGTTCCGTTCAAATCAGAAATTTGTAGCAAAGCTGCAACGGTGCATTTGGGAAACACCTATGCAGAAATAGCACATTCGGAAAGAACGGCTTCAGAAGGTCGCCATTCGCAAAAACCTTTTGTGCTACTTGCGCAGCAAAGCATGTTTGATGCTACCAGGGCTCCGGAAGGAAAACATACGGTTTGGGGATATTGCCATGTTCCAAACGGTTCTACGGTAGATATGACCGATGCTATCGAAAATCAGGTAGAACGTTTTGCACCGGGGTTCAAAGATCGTGTTCTTGCCAGGAATGTGATGAATACTGCGCAGATGGAAGCGTATAATCCGAATTATATAGGTGGGGATATTAACGGAGGAATTATTGATATTTCGCAATTATATACCCGGCCTGCCTTAAGGGTTTCACCATACAAAACATCTCATCAAAAGATTTATATCTGTTCTTCTTCCACGCCTCCGGGAGGTGGTGTACACGGAATGTGCGGTTACCATGCAGCTAAAACAGCTTTGTCTGATCATTTCGGAATCAAAATCAGTTTATAATATTATGGCAAAGGTCGTATTGGCGGGTGGTACCGGAAATTTAGGTGTTCTATTGAGTGAAGCCTTTCTAAATAGAGGAGATGAAGTTCTGATTTTGACGCGTCAAAGGAACGCTGAATCGAATAATGGTTTGCAATATGTGTTTTGGGATGGCGAAACGATAGGCACTTGGATAAAGCATATAGAAAGAGCCGATGTCATCATCAATCTTTCGGGGCAACGTATTGACAGGAGATTTACCGACGGGAATAAAGCCATTTTGGAAAAATCCAGATTGTTGCCTACGCAGATTATCGGAAGTGCTATTCAGCAATTGCAATATCCGCCAAAGTTGTGGATTAACTTTTCGGGAATTTCTATCTTTTCAGATGCACCAAGTGGCTTTCATGATGAGGATGGTCAAGAATATGGTACAGGTTTTTTGGCATATTTAACCCAGAAGTGGGAAAATGCCGTTCATGACATTATATTGCCTTCTACCCGGAAAGTTATTCTTCGCGTTAGTCCGGTACTTTTAAAAGATACAGGAATGTTCTCAGAACTTTATCTTTTGACAAAATGGGGTTTAGGAGGAAAGGTAGGAAATGGAAAGCAGTACATTAGTTGGATTCATGAACAGGATTTTATTGCTTTGGTCTTTTGGCTTATAGCTAAAGAACCTAAAGATGCCATTTATCATGCCTGTACGCCTTTTCCAGTAACAAACACAGCATTTATGGAACAGCTGCGCCAATCTGCGGGTGTTGGTTTGGGTATACCCATTCCAGCAATCTTTGCGAGGGTAGGAGCTTTAATAAAAGGTGTGGATGCTTCCTTACTTTTATCCAGTACACAAGCCACAACGAAAAAAACGATAGTAGAGGGATTTAAGTTTAAATATCCCTCTATTCAACAGGCTTTTAGCCAGCTTATTAAATAAATTTTATTATGTCATTAAAATCATTTTCCTTTTCAGAAGATTGGATTGCTGTTATTTTAGGTTTAGCCTTGGTGTTTTTAACTCTATTTGGGGTAAATGTACCGATGCCTAGCTTCAATTGGTCCAATTTAACAGAGTTGACAGATTCGGTATTATCAATGTCCAATCTAATGGCCATACTGGTACAATTTGTTGTATTGTACATAACGGCCATTGCCGGTGCTGCATTATTGGGCAAAAGTGTAAAGTTACTGTTAGTCGTTTTTCCTTCCATATATTTCTTGACGATTATAGCATTAGTTTTCGCAGGAAATGCGGTAGTAAAAGAATACAATCTGGAAGCGGTAATCTTTAGCTTAAGCATCGGTTTGCTGATTAGTAATTTCTTCAACTTGCCAGAATGGTTTAAATCGGCTTTAAGCACAGAACTTTATGTGAAGATAGGTCTAATCCTTTTGGGTACAACTGTAATTTTTAGGGATATCTTAAAGGCAGGTTCTTTGGGCTTAATCCAAGCATTGGTTGTTGTAGTATCCGTTTGGTACTTCGCTTTTTGGATCTGTAAAAAGCTGAAGATAGACAAAGAAATGTCATTGATGTTATCTAGTGCAGTATCTATTTGTGGAGTTTCGGCTGCAATTGCAACATCTGGTGCCATAAAAGGAGACAGTAAGAAATTGTCATACGTAATTTCTCTGGTTTTGATTACCGCTATTCCAATGATGATCTGTATGCCTTATATAGCTTCGTGGCTTGGGCTTTCTCAGCAAGTAACCGGAGCTTGGTTAGGTGGTTCTATTGATACCACGGGAGCTGTTGTAGCTTCTGGATCTTTGGTAGGAGATGAGGCTCTGAAAATCAGTACCATTGTGAAATTCTCACAGAATGTATTGTTGGGTATAGCTGCTTTCTTCATCAGTATCTATTGGACTTATTCCAAATCTGTAGACGAAGAAACCAAGAAAGAGAAACCTACTTTGAAGATTATCTGGGAGCGGTTTCCAAAATTTGTGGTCGGTTTTGTATTTGCATCTCTGTTATTTTCTTTTTTTGTTTCAAAAGATACCAATGATTTGGTTAAAGGTAGTTTAAAAAGCATTCAGGGACTTTGGTTTGCTTTGGCATTTACATCTATAGGTTTGGAAACCAATTTTAAAGATTTATTCAAGCAAGATAATAAAAAGCCGTTATATGCATTTTTAGTGGCACAGACTTTTAATATTATAGTTACACTGATTATAGCCTTGTTGCTTTTCGATTAGTCAGAAGCTAATAGCCGGGTGGTCGAGTGGTTAGGCCGAGATCTGCAAAATCTTTTACGATGGTTCGATTCCATCCCCGGCGTCTATCAAGAGGTGGCCTGATTTTCGCTCTGTTTATCTGCTACTAAATGGAAATTACGCAAACGTCTATGTTGACTTATGATAGTATGTTTTGCTGTTTTATTTTTTTGCATTGAATTAGAATATAAAAGAATCATGTTAAGTTGGGGGGAGATAACTATTCGCTTAGTACTTGCTGCTTCTTTGGGAGCGGCAGTTGGGTTAGAACGTGAAAGAAAAGACTGGGCAGCAGGTATGCGAACCCATATGATGGTTTGTGTGGGTGCTTCCTTAACCACGATGGTATCGGCTTTTGGTTTTTTTGATATTCTGGGAACAGCGCATGTAACATTAGACCCCTCCAGAATTGCAGCTCAAGTAATAAGTGGTATAGGTTTTATCGGAGCCGGTACAATTTTATTTCTCAAACAAGGTATAATAAAGGGGTTAACTACCGCTTCCGGTTTATGGACCGTGGCGGCAATAGGATTAGCATCTGGGAGCGGTATGTATTTTGCAGCCGCTATTACTACCGTTTTAGCAATTATTATTCTGTGGGTACTACAGCCTTTGGAAAAGAGGATATCTCATCTTTTCCATAAAAAAATATTAAGAGTATCATTGGATGCCGCGGTAGACCCAATAAAGTTTTTAGACAAAATCTGGAAAGCAGAAAAAATTAAACTCTCTAACTTTTCAATAGAAAAAAGTGATCATGAGCTAACTATCGAAATGAAGTTTAAGAATTTACATAGGGATTCGCTGGTTACCATCCTGAATGAAATACAGAAAGAATTTCAGATAAAAAAAATGTATTGGGAGTAATTGATTAAAAAGCACTTCTGCGGCCCGTTTTTCCTTTTTTGGCATCGTTATAGCTGATTATATAAGGTATTAAATTAAAACTAGGTTAATCGCAAAGCGGAGAAGAGAAATGTCCATGGTTCATAGTCGATGGTTGATAGTCCATAGTCAGATTTGCTAATGAACTAATGACACTTTGTGGTTTTTAAAATGAAAAATTATGGATAAGTTAAAGAAATTCGAGCTGATGGAGAAGATCACCAATGAGTTGGAAGATTTAAAAAATAGTCAGATAGCTGTACTGAACAAAATCACTAAAATAGAAGTTGATAATATAGAATTGGGTAATAAAAAACTGGAACAACGCTTGCCGGATATGCATCAGTATGCCGCAGACACTGTTGACAGTATTAAAGAAATCCTTGAAAACTTCGAAGAGATTAAAAATCAATATAGTGATAAAAACAATATTGATTCACTTAAAGAGCAGGAAGCACTAAAAAAATAAAGGTATTAAATGATCGCTTTATATTTCTCGGCTTGTAAAAGAAAAATGATAACTTTGGTAAGCGAATTTATTAGAGATGAAATATAGAAGTTTATTAGTTCTGACTTTGATGGTATTGGCCATCTTCATATGCTCATGTTCAGAAAGTAAGCAGCAACAAACAGCAGTAAAAAACGATAAAGTACAATCGAAGGCAACAGTTTCTAAAGAGTTAGCTAAAAAGCCTGCTTGTTGTCAAGCAAATATTCCTTCTCGTTTTTAAAAGAGCTTATTTTACCATACGGTCCATTTCTCTCTTGATATCACGTTCTTTAATAGATTCACGTTTATCAAAAGATTTTTTACCCTGCGCCAAGGCGATCTCCATTTTGGCAAATCCCCTTTCATTAATGAAAATTCGAAGTGGAATAATAGTTAACCCCTTATCCTCACCTTTTATTATCAGTTTTTTCAACTCCTTTTTGGTAAGCAGGAGTTTTCTGTCTCTTTTGGCCTCGTGATTATAAAAAGAACCATGTGAATATTCTGCAATATCCATATTTCTTACATACAGTTCGCCATTTATAAAAGCACAGAAAGAATCGCCAATGTTAGCTTTACTTTGTCGGATAGATTTTATTTCAGTTCCCAGCAGCTTAATACCAGCAACAAACTTCTCCAGAATGTTGTATTCAAAAGTTGCCTTTTTGTTTCTAATATTAATGTTATTTGTAATCTTGGCTGCCATAGGTTTGCAAATATCATAAAATTAAGCGAATCAAAGTAAATTTTGTGTCGAATTAGCTGGATTGCTGACATACTGTTGCCAAATCAAATTTTTATTTTTGCGAATTATGGATGATCTAAGCTTAAAAAAATTCGATCGGGTTGTATCTATATTAACAAGCCTCCAATCAAAAAGAACTGTTAAAGCGCAGGAACTGGCGGATAAATTCAATGTAAGTCTTAGGACAATCTATCGCGATATAAAAACACTGGAAGCTTCTGGTGTGCCACTTATTGGCGAAGCCGGAATCGGCTATTCTATAGTAGAAGGCTATCGTTTACCACCCATTATGTTTACAAAACAGGAGGCCAGCAGTTTTGTAACGGCAGAAAAGCTGATGGCTTCTTTTGCGGATAAAAACATCAGAGAATCTTTTCAGTCTGGTGTCGAGAAAGTCAAATCAGTATTAAAAAGTGCGGATAAAGATTGGCTACAGGCCATAGATAACCAGATAGCAATTTACCATCAGAAAAAGCTGTTCAATGAAACACTTCCACATGTTCTGGAAACTGTTTTGGAAAGTATAGCCTCAAAAAAACAAATCAACCTTTTCTATAAATCCTTTAATGAAGAATATACCAAAAGAATTATAGAGCCGGTTGGCGTCTTTAACGAATATAGTTATTGGTATATCTTGGGTTATTGTACTTTACGTGAAGACTACCGGAAATTTAGAACAGATAGGATAGAGGGATTGACATTGACAGATATAGCCTTTACCAAAGAACATGGAAGTATAGAAGAGCTGAGGAAAAGGGATTCCTCTGAAAATAAAAGATTGATAAGGATTCTGGTAGATAAGAGTGTGACTAAATACCTTACCGGAACAAAGAAATATTACGGATTTATAAAAGAGCAGACAAAGGACAATCTGGTAGAAATGGATTTTATGGCAGAGGAACAGTATGATGAATATTTTGTCCGTTGGCTTTTGATGTTTGCCGATTACGCGACTATAATAGAACCCGTTTCTTTAAAAGACAAAATAAGGGAAATGCTGAATAGAATAGTTGCGAGGCTTTAAATCGAAGAAGAAGTCCCCGGGATAACAACTTGATTAAGTTAGTTAGTTAGTTAGTTAGTTAGTTAGTTAGAATTGCTATTCCAATAACCCATTGCCATACAAAAACTGCTTCTGTTTTTATTTGCAATTTTTGTGATCCATAAACTTTGTATGGCAATGGGTTAATAGAAAGTGCAGATTTAATGTAATTATTTCATAAAATGTTTTTAATGATTATCCCTAAAATGGCTGCAAATGCGATGAGCTGCGGCTCTGTCACTTTTTTTACATAAATCAAAATCAAGCCACTGGCTAGTGCAATAAGTGCGGTAGGCACATCGACTATGGAACGAGTAGCAATAACAATAACTGATGCAACCAGTGCGCCAATTACGGCTGCTGTTATACCATCTACAAATGCTTTGATACTGGAATTCTTAGCAATCTTTTTGAAGTAAGGCGCTAAAATAACAGTAAATAAAAAACAAGGTAAAAAAGTAGCCAGGGCAGCAACGCCAGCGCCAGGAAAGCCATTTACGAGATAACCGATAAATCCAACCGTAATTACTACAGGTCCGGGTGTAACCATAGCTACAGCTACAGCATCAACAAATTGGTTTTCGTTTAGCCAGTGATGGTCATTAACCACACCGGCGTGAAGAAATGGTACAATTGCCAGGCCGCTACCAAATACAAAAGCACCTGCTTTTAGAAAAAACAGACCAATCTCCTCCAGCGTTTCTTTTGAGTAATTCCAAAATCCGGCACTGGTAAAAAAGAGCACCGGTAAGGTATTTGGTTTCTTTATCCAGGCCGGAGGTGCTTTTATAACCATATATAACAGTCCACAGCCTATAAAGAGCACTACCTCTTCCTGCTGTGTAATCACCGTAACCACTACAGCGATCAGGTAAAATATCCATAACAGCCAATTATCCTTGATATCAGCAAGGTTAACCTTTCCGACGGATTTTAAAGTTAATTTATAGGCGCTAATGCTAATTATGCCAATCACCGCTGCACCTACGCCATAGAATATCTCACGCATCCAGGGTAGCCCGCTATATAGTTGATAAACCACACCTAATGTTACTACCATGATAAAGGATGGCAATACAAAAGCCAGACCAGCAAGTGTGGCACCAAGCAGACCATAATGTACAAAGCCAATGTAAATGCCAAGCTGTGCAGCAAGTGGCCCGGGCGCAAGCTGTGCTAAAGCTACTCCTTCTTTGTATTCTTCTTCGGTTAACCATTGTTTTTCTTCTACCAAATCTCGGTGCATATAGCCGACTAAAGCTACCGGACCGCCAAAGCCCCATGTACCAAGCTTTAGGAAATAGAGTGTGATATCTTTTAATGTATATTTTTTATTTGTCATAATCAGAAGGCGATTCCAAATTGAAAACCTATGGTAAAAGAAGTTGGCTTATCGTTCCCGAAGCGAACGGGTAATGGCAAAGCAGCGAAGTAGCTGCAATTCTTATTTTTAATTAAGGTTTTGTTCAGTACTGGTGTCACGCCATAACGCCCGGATGTTTCAAAAGCGAGACGTCCCGCAAGGATGAAGCCGTCGCCCAACGCGACAAGGACACCGGGGTGAAAAGTGAAGTTGGCCATTTTGCTACTGCCATCTTGTGCGCGAACTGATGGTACGAACTCCGCAGAAAACCCAATTTTTTGACTTTTCCAAAGATTGATGCCGGTAGGCATTCCTACGACATAGTGACCATCAAAATTTGTGTCTGTAGTTGTACTACTGTAAGTAACAATCGGATGTAATATGCCGACATAACCAGTAATCTTTGGATAGTTTTGTATGGGCGTATTTTGTGCGTAACTATTGGTCACAGCCAAAAGCAGCATCAGGAATGATAAAAAACGGATATTTGTCATGAATTAAACTTGTATTTTGTGCAAGTTTATTCATGATTTTCATTGTAAAATAGTATGAATTTAACTACTGGTCTAATTTTTACTTTTTTACTGATTTTCGATAGACAGATGGACTTTGACCTGTGAATTTTTTAAAAATACGGTTGAAATGGCTTTGGTCAGAAAAACCACTAAGATAGCCGATTTCAGTCAAACTATGTCCGGTCTTTTCGATGAGTTCACAAGCCTTTTCAATTCGCAGTTTACGCATATAATCACCAAAGCTCAAATCGTCAAAGTATTTGGAGAACTCCCTGGACAAATATGCAGGATTGATTTCCAATTCTTCAGATGCCTGCTGTAAGCTCAGGGTCATGTTCGTGTCTAGCTGGTCTTGAATCAGTTCTTTTAAGGTTTTGGCCCATTCAGGTGTTTTTTTACCCTTTTCCTGTTTTAGGTACTGATGATAAACCTGTAATAACATTTGTTCTATCGGTCCGTCCTGCGAATGCTTCTTTTTAAATAGATGTGTTGCCCAACTGTAGAGTCCATCATATATCATCATCCCTATATCCAACAGTTTTTTGTCATCTTTGATATTGTGCGCTAATCCCGAAAAAATAGCTTCCAGTCCTGCAGCTTGCGGTGCAAAATCATGCCGATCAGTATCGGCGCCACGAACGATCGCAGCAATACGAAACAATGCAGGATCTTTTAATTGATGCTTTTTGATAATATAATCGAAAGTGCACTGATTATGATAATGTGTATATTCAACATTAGGCAAATCAAAAGGGATCGCGTCCAGCTTTTGTGCTTCTGTCAACACGTCTTTATACGGCACATAGATGATTTCCGCGTTCGGATCTACGAAACGTTTAATAAGCCACGGACAGGCAATACGGTCAATTTTAGGTCTATCGCGGGTAATCCATTTCATATGTTAAAACAATGTGTCTTTAACTATTCCAATAAAGTCAGTTCTATAATTACTTTTTTATCCGAATAAATAGTCGTAGAGATTTATATGGTAAACCTACTGAAAAACATCTGTTTTTATACTAAAAATGGCATTGAGGTAAAACAAATATTTTATCTGCATTCTACCAGAATGTTTTGAATTCTTCCGGGAATAGACGTGATTTCCGGAAAATACCTGAGTCAGTGTTTTTGAAAAGTTGGAAAGCGGGATGAACAGTAAATGTTAGAAGTAGGGCAAAGTACGGCAGCAGGTTGTTGTAAGATTTGGTATTTTAACCTACTACATCATACCTATGATAAAAGACAGGCACACCTATTAGTATAAATTTAAAATGCAGACTCATAAAAATAGAAAATAAAGTGATACCGGAGGAATAATGCAGGCTTTATACTTCTCCGTTTTTTGCTAAAACGGAGAAGTATCTATAAAATGAAATGAATTAAGCTTCTTTTCGACATTATATAGGGAAAGAAAACAAAATCGTAACGTTTAGTTTCTCTCCCAAAAGAAGGGCGGTTCAATACCTAAAGCTCTAAGATATACATAACCTTGTCCTCTGTGATGAATTTCATTATCTATAAAATATTGAATATTGTCTATTACGGGGAAATTGTATTGTCCAAAAAGGTTGTTCATCTCTCGGAATTTCTCATGTGGAATATGGCTCCATAAATCAGAAATAGCAACGGTAGCTTCGTCCCAGGCTTGCAGCAATTGGGCTTTAGTTTTTAATTGATGATCCTCTTCAAAAGGTTTCGTTGTGTCACTTACAAATTCTTTTAACCCAGGAACGGCGATAGCTAAAAACTCTTTTACCATTTCTGAAAAAGGACGCATACCTCCAATAGAGAACTCAAATAATTCTTTTTCAGGAAAAAGTTCGATAACTTTTCTGGTTAGGTTTCGGTGTCCTTGCCAATTTTTTAATAATTCTTCTGGGGTTAAAATTGCTGTCTTTTCCATGATTTTTTGTTTTATAAATAATTAATTGAACAAAAATATCTTTAGCATTTGACAGCAGTTTGTCAGTAGGTTTTTGAACCTGAAAAAATTATTGCCGAAATTCTAATAACTTTAATAATTGCTTTTTCTTTAAGAAACCCGGATACACAAATTTCAGGTTCAAATCTTTGTCAGTAATAATCCAGGCGGGGTATCCAATATTTTGTCCGCCCAGCAAATGTATCACAAACGGATGGGGTGTATACTTCTGTGGATGCGCGTTTTTAAAAACGTGTTCTTTCCATTTTATATCAATATCAGATTCTGCATTAAGATCAATAAAATGATATTTTTCATATACTTTTTGACGAATATCTTTATTCTTAAGCACTTTATTCTGCATTGCACAATATATACACCAATTGGTGTGCAAGTAGAACAAAAAAGGCTTATCTCCTGATCTGGAATAGGAATCCAGATGAAGTGTATTTTGTGCGAATCCACTTGGAATACCTGTAAATACAAATGCAATCGTTATGATTAAACTCAGCCTTTTCATTGTTTGAATAAATTGTAACGGACTCCAATAAAGCCTCTTATACCTTGTAACGAAGCATAATTATAGCTCGGGTCAAATGTATAACCATGCGGATTATTTACCGGATCTTCTATATTTCTATCAAACGGGTCAAAGGGGCGCATTATTGGATTTTTTGGAATAAAATTCAATAAATTTTTCAACCCTCCGTAAAACTCCAGTCCATTATTTAGCTTTTTGTTTAATTGGATATTGGCTATGAGAAACCATGGTGAATACTCGGGTCGGAAATCATCATGTAAAACAGGAAGTCGCATTGGCCCATACCAGTTTCCGGTTAAGTCTGCAGACCATTTATTGGGAAAACTGTAACTGCCAACAAAAGTTCCGGACCATTTAGGGGCGTGTAGCTGTCTTACTTTAGTTAATTCTCCCTGGTCGTTTTCTTCTTTCAGGAAAACATCCATATAAGATACCCCGGCCAAAACCTTTAGCGGGAAGGCAAATGCAAAATCTGTATTAAGAGAAATTCCTTTGGTAATAGCATGGCCGTTTAGATTCTGGTAAATAATTTCGTTTGGATTGCTGTCAAAATCACCTACAATTTTGTTCGAAAAAAAAGAATAGAATGCAGTGGCATCGAATCCCATAAATACATTTTCGGTAGGAACTTTCAGAACATAATTAAGATTGCTGTTTAAAGACCTTTCCGGGTTTAACTCTTCTTCAATAATCACTTTTCTGGCCCCGGTTAAAGCCGCATGATCTTCGGTAAAAAGGTTAACCACACGAAACCCTGTACCAAAACTAGCTCTTAATGTATTGCGTTCATTTGGAGATAATTTATATGCCACGCGAGGGGAGTGTATTTTTCCGTGATGTTGATCGTAATCAAATCTATAACCGCCAAGCAACGTATTCTTTTGGTCTATTTTCCATTCATCCTGTATGAAAATGCCGGGTAATGGTGTTTTAGATGGACGATTACTAAGCCCGTCTTCGCTGGCAGTAGCAGGAGTGTTGTCGTCGTATTGCGTAAATCTGAAAGAAGCTCCTAGTAGAAAATTATGATGTTTACCAAATTCTTTATCCCAGTAGGACTGTATAAAACCTACGTGTTGTATAGCATCGTAATTGGTATTCCCGTACCAGGAGTCCTGTTTGTGCCAATTGTAAGAATATTGAGTGTAAATTTTTTCTCGAGTGGGTAACTGATACAGACCGATCAACTCGGCTCTGTTGGTATAGATACTTTCTCCGTAAACGATGTCGCTCCCGCGGAAACTTTTATTCCAATTCATTTCGCCTCCCCAACGGTCTTCATACACATATCTGGCTGCCAGGCTGGCTAATTTATTATCTTGCCTGTGAAAACTCCATTTATTAAACACCGATATTCTGTTTTGTAATGTCAGGTCTGTAAAGTTGTCTTTATTCTTGTCTATCCTGTTGCGATAATTGAAGTAGTTGAGCCCTAGAAGTCCGCTGCTTTTTTTTGCACTGAGTTTAATTGCCGCATCTGCACTTATTTCACCCCAGTATGTACCAAAAACATCTGCGCTTAAAAGAGGAGCATGATCGGGGTTTTTAGTAATTACATTGATAATTCCACCCATGGCTTCAGACCCGTAAAGCGATGATGCGGGACCTTTTACTACTTCTATTCTTTCGACCATGCTGTTGGGAATACCACTTAAACCGTACACTGTGGAAAGTGCGCTGACAATAGGCATTCCGTCTATCAGGATCATGGTATAAGGGCCTTCCATTCCATTAATATGGATATCTCCGGTATTACATACATTGCAATTTAGTTGTGGTTGCACTCCGTTTACCATTCCAATAGCATCAAATAAACTGGGCGTTGGGTTCTTTTTGAAAAGTTGTGGTGTTATGATTTCCACGGGAATAGGACTTGCACTTCGACTCATTTCTTTCATCGTTCCGGTAACAACTACTTCACTTAATCCAAAATTATCCTCTTCTAATATTATGTTGATCGATTTACTATCAGTATTAACAATGACTGTCTGTTTTTTAGGCTGATAACCTACGGCACTTATAATAAGATGGTGGGGGCCTTCTTTTAATTTGTCCAATTGAAAATCTCCATTGGCATCTGATATAGTACCTTTATCGGTACCTGAAATTTTAATGGAAGCATTTATTACGGGCTCTTCTTTGCTTGTAATACGTCCTCTTAAAGTTAAGGTTTGCGCGAATAAATTGTGCTGTATAAGTATAGTGATGAAAAATATTAGCTTCTTCATGTTTTAATAAAAAGGTTTGAGCAATCCCCGATTACGGGTAGCAGCATTGTTTACAAAAATTGTGTTAGTTAAATAAAAATGGTGTTTAGGCCGTATCAGCAGGATGGGGGACCTCTGTGCTCATAAGGAAACCGGTTGACCTTATTAACCTCGCTAATAATAAAATTATATTGCGCTATTAAAAGGGGAAGATCGATATGAAAGTCAACATAACATATTTCCGAAAGTCGTAAACTCGGCTGAAAAACCTTCCCCAGAGCAATATATTCATTGGAATTATGTTGATGAGGAGCAGTCGTGCCGTCGTCTTGCGGAAAAAATGGATGTGCGTGAACAATAATTTGCCCGTTGGCTAACTTATGGCTGTGTACAAAAAGAATATTGTTCGCCAGAATAAGGCAAAACAGTATCAGGTGAAAAACAGAAGAAATATTTCTAAATTTTTCTTTGTTCATTACTTAGTCTCTTACTACAAGAACAGGTACTTTTACATTGTGCCTTACAGTATTTATAGTTGAGCCGAATATTAAATCCTTAAATCCTTTATGGCCATGTGCACCCATTACCAAAAAGTCAATACGGCTACCGTTCACTATTTTAGCAATAGCACTGGCTGTGGAACCGTAGCCTATCGTATATTGTACTTCGTAGCCCATACTCTCTAGTCTTTCGGCGTATTTTTTAAGATTGTCTTCATCACTAATGGTTTCCATATCTAAAACATTCTGTTGATGATACGTCGCTCCGGCAGTTTCAACAATATGGATAAGTGTATACTTCGCTGTTTTTCCGCCTTGCATTAACGCATGTCTTATCACTGTTTTATCGTGTTCTGAAAAATCTATACTTACACCGATGTTTTTATATTCGGGGATGGCTAAATCCTGAAAATTTAAAGCCTTTCCATGAGGTAGAATACTTCTGTGTTTTTTGTCTTTATTTGATAATAGCGGAGCAAGAATGATATATAATAAAAGTAATCCTAAGGCAATTGCAATCGGAATAACAAAAACATAAATCCAAATACTGTCCGAACCGGCTTCAACAATCCATTGTCCAATTTCGTCTATAACAAGCTTAATATTTAGGATAATGATGGTTATGGCAGCAATCCATGCTAAAACCTTAACCCAGGTTTTTATAACAAATTTACCCATTTCTCTTTTGCTTGATGTAAAATAGATTAGTGGAATAATAGCAAATGCCAATTGCAAGCTAAGTACAACCTGACTTAAAATTAATAGTCCTCCTAAAGAGTCTTCTCCATAATGAAGAATGGTGAAAAATGCAGGCGCTATAGCGAGCATTCGGGTGAGTAACCTTCTAACCCAGGGTTCTATACGTAAATTTAAATGCCCTTCCATTACAATCTGTCCTGCGAGTGTTCCGGTAACAGTTGAACTTTGCCCCGATGCAATCAGCGCGATAGCGAAAAGGGTTGGGGCTGCGGTGCCAAAGATATTTTCCAGTAATTTATATGCATCTTGTATTTCAGCAACTTCATGATGTCCGTTTGTATAAAATGCAGCGGCAGCCAGGATCAGAATTGCAGCATTTACAAAAAATGCCAGGTTGAGCGCAACGGCTGTATCAATAAAATTAAATTTAATAGCTTCTTTAATTCCATGGTCTGTCCGTTCGATCTTTCTGGTTTGTACCAGAGAAGAGTGCAGATAAAGATTGTGTGGCATTACCGTAGCGCCAATTATACCAATAGCAATATAAAGTGCGCTGCCATTTAATTCGGAAGGAATAAAACCTTTGGCGATATCTTTGAAATTAGGTTCTACAATGAACATTTCAAAAAGAAAGGACAAACCCACAATAAATACCATAGAAAGTATAAAGGCTTCCATGCTGCGCATACCTTTCTTAAGTAAGAAAAGCAATAATATGGTATCTAAAACGGTAATACTGATTCCCCAAATAAGGGGGATACCGAAAAGCAGGTTTAAACCAATTGCCATTCCTATGATCTCGGCCAGATCACAGGCAATAATGGCTATTTGAGCTAATATATAGAGGGGGAGATTGACCCATTTCGGATAGGCTTTTTTTGATGCCTGGGCTAAATCCAGACCTTTAACTATACCTAATCTGGCACTGAGTGATTGTAAAAGTAAAGCGATCAGGTTAGACATCAGTAAAACCCAGATAAGTTTATATCCGAATTGGGAGCCTCCGGCTATATCGGTGGCCCAGTTTCCCGGATCCATATAACCAACACTAATGAGATAAGCAGGACCCAGAAAAGCAAAAATCCTCCTCCAGCCTTTTTTAGCGTTTGGATCAACGGAACCGTGTACTTCACTTAAAGATTCAGAATTACTCATAAGCTATCAGCAAATTTTTAGCAACGTCTCGACTTATTGTTTGTCTTTGATTTTGGATATTCAGAACAAAAGAACCATCAAACTCTATGATATTTAATACCTCTATTTTTTGCCCGAGGGTGAGTTTGGCTTCGTCCAGATACTTTAAGAAAACAGATGAATGATCTCTTATTCCACTTATAATACCACATTCACCAATTTTTAGTTTGCAGACAGGTTTTAAATCAGGCACATGGAATTTACCGTTTTTATCAGGTATGGGATCGCCATGCGGATCAATTTTAGGGAACTCCAAAAATTCATCCAGCCTGTTTATTAAAAGGTCTGAATGTATGTGTTCCAGTTCTTCTGCAACGTCATGAACTTCATCCCAATTAAACTTTAGCTTTTCCACCAGGAAAACTTCCCATAAGCGATGTTTCCTTATAATATTTAAAGCATTGTTTTTTCCGTTTTCTGTTAATGTAACACCCTGATATTTCTTGTAATTGATTAATCCTTTTTCCGCAAGTTTCCTAAGCATATCTGTTACAGAAGCGGCTTTTGTATTTAAAGAGTCGGCAATAGCATTTGTATTAACCGCTATTTCCATGTCTTTAGACAGGTGATAAATTGTCTTTAAATAGTTTTCTTCTGTAAATGAGGTAGTCATATCCTAAAATCGTATTTATGCAAAGCTAATAATATTTTTAGGTTAATCTAAAAATATATTTAAAGCCATTTGTTATTGCTGTTGATGACAACAAAATTTTATTTGGTTATACTGAATAAAATATATATTTACATTTTATTTCAAATAATATGGAACTGGATAAAATAGATCTGAATATTCTTAAAATCATGCAGGAAAACGGTCGCATTACCAATTTGCAATTATCGCAAATGATTGGTCTGTCGCCGGCCCCGACTTTAGAGCGTGTGAGAAAGCTAGAAAATTCAGGTTATATTAAAAGTTACCATGCCCTGGTAGACGAAGAAAAATTGGGACTGGGGATAAAAACTTTTATTCAGGTTTCTTTAGATTTTCATCAGAACGACACAATTGATACTTTTCAAAAGGAAATCCAACAAATTAAGGAAGTTACCGAATGTCATCACGTGACTGGCCAGTACGATTTTATTTTGAAGGTATATGTCAAGGATATTAAAGCTTATGAGCAGCTGATTATGAATAAAATAAGCAAGATATCGGTGGTGAAAACATTTCAAACACTAATGATACTTTCTACAAGCAAAAAAGAACCAATAATTCCCATAGAATATTAAAAGTGTAAAGTATAGATATTAAAAAGAGCTTTATATTTTTAACCCTTCGCTTTTAACTCCTTTATACCTGCCAGTCTATAGGCTGTAAGTTTTGTTTCTTCAGGAATTCGTTGGTTTTACTGAAAGGTTTTGAGCCAAAGAATCCATTATATGCCGAAAAAGGTGATGGGTGTGCTGATTTTATGATATAATGTTTAGAGGTATCAATTAATCGTTCCTTATCCTGTGCGAACCTGCCCCACAAAATAAATACTACACCCTGTTTGTAATCTGAAACTGCTTTTATGGCTTCGTCAGTAAAGGTTTCCCAACCTCTTTTTTGGTGCGAACCTGCTTTATTTGCTTCTACCGTTAATGTAGCATTTAGCAATAAAACCCCTTGCTTTGCCCATTTTGTCAGATTTCCACTTGTTGGGATCTTAAATCCCTCAATATCTGTTTCTAATTCTTTATAGATGTTTTGTAATGAGGGCGGGAGTCTTACATGGTCTTTTACAGAAAAGGACAATCCGTGGGCCTGACCATAACCATGATAAGGATCCTGACCAATGATTACTACTTTTACTTTATCAAAGGGCGTTAGATTAAAAGCATTAAAAATTTCGGTACTTGGTGGGAAAATGACCTTGTTTTGCTGTTTTTCAGATATCAAAAACTGTTTTAGACTAACCATATAATCTTTTTCAAATTCTTTATCTAAAACTTTAAGCCAGGAACTTTCTAATTGTACGCTCATTTTTTGTTCTTTATCTATGAATAGCAAATCAAATAACCGATATTTGCATTCGCTAAATTAAGCATGCTTTCTATAAAATAGAATTGCAAAAAGCTAATTAAGTAATATTATTGAATATACAGTAGATTTATGCCAAATTTTATCAGGATTATAATTGCAGCGGTGGTTCTTGGAGCCGCAATTTCTTTAATGGTTTTTTCGCATTGGGGATGGGGGATTTTATTGGTTTTCTTAGCTATATTGATTTTCGTTACATTCATTTTTAATGAAAAAATGTTAGTAGCCCAATGGTTTCTGAGAAAAGAAAATATGGACAAAGCTTCAGCTTGGTTGGGCAAGATCAAGAATTACGAAAAAGAACTTTATAAAGGTCAGTGGGGATATTATCATCTTTTAATAGGACTAATAGAGTCCAGAACCTCTCCAATGAAATCCGAAAAATACTTTAAAAAAGCTTTGCAGTTTGGTCTTACCATGGATCATAATATTGCTTTGGCTAATTTAAGTTTAGCTGGAGTGGAAATGGCCAAGAGAAATAAACGTGAAGCACAACGCTTGTTGAAAGAAGCGGAAAAAGCTGACAAGAATAAGTTAATGGCCGAACAGATTAAAATGATGAAAGGCCAGCTTTCTATGTTAGACAGAACCCAAATGGTACAGGGAGGAAGAGGACGTGGGGGATTCAGACAGTTTTAGTTTTTGTTAATATATAGTTGAAAAGGAGCTTTCGAAAGATGCTCCTTTTTTTGTTTTATGGTCTTTACAAATGATGACTTTGCAGATGACAAGAGTGTATGTATCCACCGGATATAAATTTTTGAATCTTACTTTTAACTTTAGACTTTGCAAAACATAAACTTATTGCCATTTAAAGTGTTTAGTTGTTAACGAACATAAAATAATTGTTATGACTGTAAGAAACTCCATGACTACATTGTCTGAAATCCTAAATAAACTCAAAAGTGAGGGTTATACAGTAGACTTTAATCTTAGCGAAAACTGTCTGGTATGTGCTGATAACTCACTTAAAATTAATCCTGACGATTTTGTTGTCGACAGACATTTTCGTTTTGAAGGCAATACAGATCCGGGAGATGAGGCTATTGTTTATGCGATATCTTCTGAGAAGAATAATATTAAAGGAGTGTTGGTTAATGCTTATGGTATTTATAGCGATGAAACGACTGACCAAATGGTTAAAATCTTATCAAAGAAGACGGCTGAGTCTGGCAGGAAGCAATGATTAAGTTATCGGTTAACCATTCCTAATTAAAGAATAACATTAAGGAATTATCAAGGCTGTTTTTTCCTGATGAAGTTTTCTTACCTTCTGGGATACGCTTTATATTGTTCCTCATGTTCTACTTAAAGAGGTTGTTTTTTTCTTTTAGCCTTATTGATAAATTTTATTTTATTTAAATTCTGAAAAATATAAAGTCACGATTTGGTATCCCTATTACTATCCCTTGTTGGGATTGAGTGTAAAAAAAGCCGTTCAATTGTTTTTGGACGGCTTTTTTGTTGTTTTGTTTGGTGGAGTCGGAGGGATTCGAACCCTCGTCCAAACATGGGATCAGTTGCGCTTTCTACATGCTTATTTTGTGTTTGGTTTTCGAACTAAAGATGGCCACAAACAGCCTGCATTAGTCTTAGTTTCTAAAATTGTCGGGATACTATCGAAACATTTGTATCCTTATTCCAACTTTTCGGTGCTCCCATATCAGATGTCGTTGGCTAGAACCTCTGGGGAACATCCTGCTTCCGCTACTTTAGCGAGACTAGGGCAAATCTTAAATCATTTAAGATTAAGCAGCAAGAGCGTAATTATTTTCGCCTTTTGTTGTTTGAGAATCCTGATTATAGTGATGCATTCTCAATTCACTGCATGCTTACACACTTATCGTCCATCCTGTCAATTCCGGTCGACCCCGTTGTAATGCTTACAAATATAAGCATTTATATGCTATGAAAATGTATTTACAGTCTCATTTTTATCAGCCACAGTGCGTCCCGGGTACACTTGTAGCGCTTTTTCAAGACAAATCATGGCATTGGTTAAATCATGCTGATTAAGCACATAGGCCATTCTCACTTCGTCGTAGCCAACACCTTTAGTAGCATAAAAGCCAGAAGCAGGTGCCAGCATAACGGTTTGCCCTTCGTGAGAGAATTCTTCCAACATCCATCTGCAGAATTTATCAGCATTATCTATTGGCAATTTGGCTACTACATAAAAAGCACCTCCTGGATTAGGGCAATAAACGCCATCCATCTTATTTAAAGCACTTACCAAAATATCTCTGCGTTTCGCGTATTCCTTGTTTACTTCGGTGAAATATTCGTCGGGTGTATACAGGGCGGCAGCTTCTCCGGCAATCTGTTCTACCATACCCGGACTTAACCTCGCCTGTGCAAAGCGAAGTGCAATCTCCATAAAAGCCTTGTTTTTAGTGATAATACAGCCTAATCTGGCACCACAGGCACTGTAGCGTTTAGAAACTGTATCAATTATAATAGCATGTTCTTCTAAACCCTCGAAATGCATGGGAGAAAGAAACTCTTTGCCATCATAGCAAAACTCGCGATAAGCTTCATCTGCTATGATATACAGATCATGTTTCAAAGCGAGTGCTCTTAAATCCAGAAACTCTTGTTTAGAGTATAAATAACCGGTAGGGTTATTTGGATTACAGATCATGATTGCTTTTGTTTTTTCCGTGATTGATTTCTCAAACTCAGAAATCGGAGGCAAAGCAAACCCATTCTCTATAACCGATAAAATAGGTTTTACTACGGAATCACTTTGACAAGCGTATGCGTTATAATTCGCGTAGAAAGGTTCAGGAATGATAACTTCGTCACGCTGGTTAAGGCAAGTCATTAGCGATATAATAATCGCTTCAGAACCTCCTGTAGTAACTAAGATATCTTCAGGGGTAATATTATAACCCAATTTATTGTAATAATGGGCCAAAGATTTTCTATAGGCGACCGTACCTTCAGATGCAGTATAGGCCCAAACCTTAAAGTCGATGTTTTTAATGGCATCCAACATTACGGCAGGCGTTTCAATATCGGGTTGACCAATGTTTAAATGATAAACCTTTATTCCATTCGCTTTAGCTCTCTCAGCTAGCGGTGTAAGCTTCCTAATTGGTGAAGCTGGCATCTGTTTCCCTTTTTCAGATATCTTTGGCATAATTCCACAAAGTTAAGTGGTGTTTTTGTAATTTTTATAATTTGATTTAAAGTCTATATACGAAGAAAGCCTTTTCTGAAAATACAGAGAAGGCTTTTCCTGAATTTTAAATAAGTTAAAACTAGTTGGCGGCGCTAACAACCTCTCCTTTGATATACAGCATTTTAGTAGGAGTTTTGGAGTTAGAAGTGATTTTAACAAACTTGTTAAAAGGAGCCACCGCAGCAGCATTATAAGTCAAAGTGATTGTTCCAGTACCTCCTTTTGGAAGTGGAGTTCCTTGTTTTGGCTCTACGCTAGGAACAGTACAACCACAAGTAGATTCTACGTTAGTAATAATTAAAGGCTCATCACCAACATTAGTGTATTTGAATGTAAAAGAAACTGGCTTACCTTGCGGTATTTTGCCAAAATCATGAGTTTCCTCTACAAACTTAAATTCTGCTTTGTTGTCTTGCATAGCTGTAAAGCCAACAAAACCAACAAGTACAGCAGCAATAATAAGTAGCTTTTTCATGATAAAATAAATTTATTCAAATGTAACAAACTCAAAAGATGTTCCAAATATTTTATGAAATAAGATTGTAAAATTCGGCATAGCCGATGATATTTCCTATTTTTGAAAGCAACCGATAGAAATTTTAGAGATGCAACATAAAGTGACCAATCAGTTTGATACATCGGAATTAAGTTTTGAAGACTTTAAGGCAATCGTAATAAAAGACTATAAAATAGCCTACGAAAGCCGACAAGTTAGTTTACAGGGAAGAAAAGAAGCATTAACCGGAAAAGCGAAGTTTGGAATATTTGGCGATGGAAAAGAAATAGCTCAGGTAGCTATGAGCAAAGCTTTTAAAAACGGCGATTGGAGATCGGGATATTACAGAGATCAAACTGTTATGTTTGCGACAGGCATGGCGACAGTGAAGCAATTTTTTGCACAATTGTATGCTCACCCTGATTTAGATCACGAACCACATTCCGGCGGAAGACAAATGAATGCACATTTTGCCTCCAGATCCATAAACCCGGATGGTTCCTGGAAAGACCTTACACAAATGAAGAATTCAGCTTCAGATGTATCGTCAACAGCTACGCAAATGGCTCGTTTGATAGGTTTGGCCCAAGCGTCTAAACTCTATAGGCAAAATCCCGAATTAAAAGAGTTCAGCCAATTCTCTATAAATGGAAATGAAGTTGCCTTTGGTACAATAGGCAATGCTTCCACTTCAGAAGGTTTATTTTTTGAAGCTATTAATGCTGCAGGAGTTTTGCAGATACCTTTAGCTATTTCTATTTGGGATGACGGTTACGGTATATCTGTTCCAAATAAATATCAGACAACGAAAGAAGATATTTCCGAAGTTTTGAAAGGGTTTCAGCGTACCAAAGATAAGCCGGGAATAGAAATATTTAAGGTTAAGGGCTGGGATTACGTAGCGCTATGTGAAACCTACGAAACTGCAATTAAGATGTGTAGAGAGGAGCATGTTCCTGTTTTAATCCATGTCACCGAAATGACTCAGCCGCAAGGTCATTCTACTTCCGGTTCACATGAACGCTACAAATCTAATGAGCGCTTAGAATGGGAAAGGGAATACGATTGTATTGCGCAGATGAGGAAATGGATGTTGGAGTCGGCCATTGCAACAGAAGAGGAAATCTCGGAATTAGAGGATACCATTAAAAACGAAGTAAGGACAACTATAAAGCAATCCTGGACGAAATTTCTGGATAGTGTAAAAGTAGAGAAAGCGCAAACCTTAAATTTATTAGAGAACCTGGGGAACGAAGTTCCCCAAGTTAAAAAGATAGCACTTATTTATAGGTCAGAGATAGATCCACTGCGTAAAGAAATGTTTGGTGCTATACGAAAAGCGCTGCGGATCACCAGATTTCATGATTCGGATGCAAAATCGGCACTTAAAAAGTGGTATGAAGAGCAGAAAGAGATAAATAAAGAAAGATACAATTCGGGCCTTTTTTCTGATACACCCAATTCACCTTTAAGAATTGAAACTATAGATCCGGTTTATTCTGCCGGATCCAGAATGGTGGATGGCAAGGATGTACTGAATGCTTGTTTTGAAGCTAATTTTAAAAAGAACCCCCGCTTAATAGCATTTGGAGAAGACTTAGGTCTGATAGGTGATGTAAACCAGGGCTTTGCCGGATTGCAGGCAAAATTTGGAGAAATGAGAATTACCGATACAGGTATTCGGGAAATGACTATTATCGGACAGGGGATAGGACTGGCTTTAAGAGGATTCAGGCCAATAGCCGAAATACAGTATCTGGACTATATTTATTTCGCGTTGAACGTACTGACCGACGATTTAGCATCTTTAACTTACAGAACTAAAGTGGGACAAATAGCTCCAATGATTGTCAGAACAAGAGGCCACAGATTGGAAGGGATATGGCATTCCGGATCGCCAATGAGCGTTATTTTAGGTTCTTTAAAAGGTGTACATCTTTGTGTGCCGCGAAATATGACGCAGGCAGCTGGTATGTATAATACTTTACTTCGCGGAGATGAACCTGCTGTGATGATAGAAACATTAAACGGTTATCGGATAAAAGAAAAATTACCTGACAATATAGGTGAGTTTACAGTTCCTTTGGGTAAAGTGGAAGTACTGAAAGAAGGGAAGGATATCACCATTGTGTCTTATGGTGCTGTAATCAAGCAAATTATGGAGGCTGTTACCGAACTTGGAGCATTAGGGATTAATGTGGAAGTGATAGATGCCCAAACTTTAATGCCTTTTGATCTTGATATGGATTGTGCGAAGTCATTGCAGAAAACAAGTAAGCTTTTGGTGGTAGATGAAGATGTACCGGGTGGAGCATCTGCATATATTTTACATGATATATTGGAACGTCAAAACGGATACTATCTATTAGATGCGCAACCGAGAACTTTATCTGCAAAGGCTCACAGACCTCCTTACGGATCAGACGGCGATTATTTTTCGAAACCAAGTACAGATGATGTAATAGAAGCCGTTTATCAGATGATGAGCGAATTTAATCCGGAAAAATACCCTGAATTATAAGATTTAAACAGAAAATTCTTTAAGAAATCTCTTTCGGAAATGCTTTCGAAAGAGATTTTTTTATTTGTGTTATCCTCTTCAATAGATAATTGCTTTTTGCCTTTCCTCATATTTTATAGCCCTTTAAACAAGGTTTGGATATACTTATCAATGTAGAGTTGTTTGTCTTTCGATTTATATTGTTGGATATAACGTGGATGTTCCAATATGGTTAGTTGCTCGAATAGTTTTTCTTTTTTATTCAACTTACTGATAAAATCTGCATTTTTCTTTCCCAGAACAAAGACTTCAGAAGTATCCAATCCGAGACTGATATGCTGTTTTAAAGATGATATCATGAAATCTTTTACCATTTCGAAAAGCCGCAAATCATCATAGTAATTTGCATTAAGCCATTTGTCTTCTCCAGCATTTCTGATAATGGCCAATGGAAAAGGAGAGTTGATATAAAAATGTTTATAAAAGTTCTGAGGACCACCGCAAGCTGTTATCATATCGTACATAAATACTGAAGATATCTCATGGGTGTGCGCCGATTTCATTTCGATACCGCATACACTTGCTAATCTTTTTGTATCGGTAAAGGGCACACCTGTTACTCCTGCACCATGACGACTGGGATTAATTCCTACAATAAATCTCCTTTTATCAGAATCATTATAAAATTTCTGATAAAATGCCTGCATAACCTGCATGGTTTCCGGATTATCCATATAGGGATTCATTACCTGAAAGCCGTTTGGCAATTGTCCGGAATATTTCAGGTTTTTATTGAAATCAATTACATTTTGAGCAAAAGTCTTTATAATCATAATTGTTTAGAAGCTATAATACCAGCCTATATTTAGCCAGCCTAAATGAGTTTTTGTTTCATTAAGCATATCTTCCATCCTGTAGTCCAGACCAGCCTCGACTTTACTGCTATCGTTAAAATTGTATCCTAAGGCAGCCAAAGCTCTTATCTCCAGATTTATATCGCTGTTTTGATAAGAACCCAGATATTCATTGCTGAATTTTAAATAGAACTCTTTTTCATCAATGGTTTGTCCTTCCAAAGCTTTATCTGTACTTATTCTATACCGCAGTCTAAATCTGAAATCTTCACTTTTTCCAAAGGTTTCGTCCGTTCTGAAACGATGGGCAATCCGCATGCTGCCAGATTTTTGAATGAATGCATACTGTTGTATAAAGCGGTGAATTAAATCGCCATTTTCTTTCAGTCTGCCTAAGTAACCAGCCCCTAGAGTATGTATAGAGTTTAGTTTTTTAGTAAGGATAAACTCTAAATCTGAACGTTCGTACCGATTATTGAAATTTATAGGAGTTTTAACTTCTCCCTCCGAAAGAATATATCTGCTTTCTAGTTTGGTATTCAGTTTCCATTGGTTCTTGAATGATACATCTGTATTCAATAGAGATATAATACCTAATTTATATTCGTTTTGGCCGAACGAAGCACTACTTATAAAAGAAATGACAAGCAATAAAATAATCTTGTGTCTCATGCTTTAGAAAATTAGGTTATTGAAGTTCTTCTCTACGATTTTATATTCCCTTACCAATTTGCCTTCCTGGTTAAACAGAAATTCAAAAAAGTCGATATCTTTTCCTGCTTTACCCCTAATTTCCAATTCGTAATTTGTTTTATAGTGTCCGGAAGGGTTTCCATTCACAATTAAAGATTTAATAATGTTTTTATCAGCCAACCACTGTTCCTGCAATTTAATAATAGAGTAAGTTGCGAACCTTCTTTCAAGAAATTGTCTGATATTCTTTTGCGCACCAACAGGTAAATCCTTAAAAGACAAGGTTCTTTCTGTATCCTGTAAATTTCCCTGCTGGTCAAACTTTATACTATATATTGTTTTGCTGTGGCGAATCTTAGCTTCAAAAAAAGTTCCTTTGGTGCTTTCCTCTCTATACCATTTTATTCGTGAATCCGGAAAGCATTCATCAATAAAAGAAGTCGCATTTGATGGCGCACTTCTTTTATTGATACGGTATTCTTTTTCAAATTTTTCCTGGGCGGGGGATAGGTGACTAAATATACAAAGTGACGCTGCTATTATTATTTTTCGGGGTATCATTGAATTTTAAATAGAATCGTAGATGATGATTTTTTCGAATAGTTTTTTGAATTTCTCTAAAAATTTTAAATGCGTAGAATGCATCTGATAGACATTATATCCCTCAATGTTGTCGAAAATAGCGAAAAGTGAAAACGTATAAGAAGAATCTACAACTGCCCTTTCGATAGCAAGGGGAACACCAATATGGAAAGACTTAATGGTTTCCACATTTTTTAATGATTCCAAACCTTCGCGAAATGCTTTTTTTTGCTCTTTCGTAATATCAGGTTTTAGCCAAAATAATACATGATGTACCAGCATATTCCTGTTTATTTTAATGATATATAAAGATACTCATTTTTAAGCTATAGTTTGGTTAGTTATTTTCCAATTACGATGAGGGTACGAAAGATCGGTTTACTAGGGATTTTTGAATGCGCAATCGATGTGTTTGCCATAATATTGTCTTTAAATATCTCAACCTTTTTTATATAGAAATTAAGGCCTATCTTTAAGATAATTCAATGGAGGATAAAATAATGCTAATTAATTTCGATGCTTATTTAAGACAGTTGGCAAGGCATATAGCTAATTGTTTAACCTTTTTTGATAGGTTCAATCGTTTCTGTTTGCCTACAGAATACAATACCTTTAGAATTTCCAGTAAAGACTTTATTTTTTAAGCCCCGGCTTAGAAGAAGTCGGGGCCTTTTGATGGGCGTCTAATAAATAATAGTTACCAGGATTTGTCGATAAAAATCCGGTTGCTATTGTTATTGCATATAGGCGGTTTTAAAATGAAATAATGGTTAAATGAAATTTAAAGTTGTTATGGAAAATTTAGAAGTGAAATTATCGAAAGGTGTTTATAGTTTATTAAAGGATTATTTAAAATCAAACAGCAATGCAATGCCTGAGTTCAACAAACAAAAGCTTGCAGCTGAATTGGAAAAGGCAGAGGTTTTAACAGAGAAGACATTACCAGAAGGATTTGTTTCTGTAAATACCAAATTAAAGATAGAGGAAGAGCAGTCTGGTAAAGAATTAGAGTTTATATTGGTAGAGCCTAAAAAAGCAAAGCAAAAATTAAATAAACTTTCTATCTTATCACCAATAGGTGTGGCGCTTGCTGGATATAAAAGTGGCGATAAAGTAAGTTGGGAAATGCCCGATGGTATAAGAAATTATTTTATTAAAGAAGTTACACCAGTGGTGAATTAAGTTTCAGATATCAAGTGTTGGGATGTGTCGGATGTCTAATTGTCCATAGTTGATGGTCCATAGTGAAATCTACTAATGAACCAATGATTGATGAACTATAAGTCCGAATACGAAGTAAGATAGATTAACCACAAAGAGCACTAAGAATTTATAATTACACAAAGTGAATTGCAGAGCCAAAAACTTAGCGTCCTTTGTGAAAAGCTTAGAGCTCTTTGTGGTTTTATATTAAATAATGCAAGGTTCTTTGGAGGTATCTACTTAAGAAACTAATCCACCCATCTCGATACTTACTACTAAATACTAGCCAACTAATTCAGCTTTTTCAATTCGGTGATCACGAACTGGGCCAGCTCTCTGATATAAGCAGCACTAAAATCAAACTCGATTCCTGCTGTTTTATAAATCTCTTTTATAGATTTGGTATAACCCAATTTCAGGGCTTCTATATAGTTTTGAAGACCTTTTTCCGGGTTTTCCTTATAATTTTTCCAAACAGCTATAGCGCCAAGCTGCGCAATCCCGTACTCAATATAGTAAAACGGAACCTCGAATATGTGAAGCTGTTTTTGCCAAAGGTTTGCTAACGCATCCTCATGATCGCTCCAGTCTACAAAATTAGCCCCAAATTCGGTGAATATCCTTTTCCATGCTATCGTACGTTCCTCACTGCTATGCTCGGGATTTTCATAAATCCAATGCTGAAATTTATCTACAACAGCTACCCATGGTAAAGTTTTTAGCACATCTTTTAACTGGTATTGTTTTGCCCTTTTCAACTCTGCCGGATCAGAAAAAAATTCATCCCAATAATCCATAGAAATTAGTTCCATAGACATTGAAGCCAATTCTGCAACTTCAGAAGGACAATGTTTAAAATCGTTAAGTTCTAAATCTGCTGTTAAGAAAGTGTGCACTGCATGGCCGCCTTCATGAACCATTGTAGTAAGGTCTCTAAAAGAGCCCGCCGAATTCATGAAAATGAAGGGCGCACCGGTTTCTGCCAAAGGATAATTGTAACCTCCCGGAGCTTTTCCTTTCCTGCTCTCAACATCAAAAAGATTGTTCTCTTTCATGATAGACAATCTTTCTCCTAAATACGGGTTCAATTTGTCAAAGCACAGAATAGACTTATTTATTAACTCTTCGCCGTTAGAAAAAGGTTTCAATGCTGGTTTTCCGGAAGTGTCAACCTCGGTATCCCAGGGTTTTAAAACATCTAAATTCAGGGCCTTTTTGCGATCTTCCGCCTGTTCTGCCAATAAAGGCACAATTTCTTGCTGAACAGCATGATGGAAGTTATAAACGTCCTGAACAGAATAATCGAAACGGCCTAGAGCTTCGAACATATAATCTCTGAAATTCTTGAAATCGGCATTCAAAGCTACCTGATGCCTTAAGGATTTTAGCTTATTGAATAAGACGTCTAATTCTTCCTTATCCTGTAAACGTCTCAAGGTTATACTTTTCCAAGCTTTTTCCCTTTTTGACCTGTCTAAATCTTTTAAAAAGTTAGAAGCTTGCTCTAAAGTGTACTCTTGTTCATCTATAGTAACAGACATGGCACCTGTAATACCCTGATATTTCTGTTGTTCGATTTGAATTTCTGTCTGTAACGGAATGTTTTCTTCTCTGAACAGGGCAAGTGCTTTTTTAACACCTCTCAGGTAAATAAAATATTTGTCATGGTTTAAATCGTTTACAAAAGCAGATTCTACCAATTTTTTATTCAATTCATTTTGAAGTGGAGCAATTTTAGGCTCAATTTCCGTTGCGAAATATTGAAAGCTTTTAACAAGTTCTTCATTAGAAGTATCGCAGGTCATTTTAATATATCGCCAGGCAAAGTCTTCCTCCAATGTAGCTTCCAATTCGCTGCGGTCCCTTAACCATTGTTCCAAATCAGAAAAACTATCTATCGGACGGTTTTGTAATTCTTTGAACAGAGGTTCTAGATTTTCCCATTTAATTTCCATGTTGTTGGGAACAAATGTTTTTTCTTTCTTTTTTATCATGATGATTATGATCTAATAAAAACGTCTAACAAGAAACAAACGGCAAACGCTACGGAAGCAATTCCGTTTGTAGTCATAAAAGCAAAGTTAACTCTGGACAGGTCATTTGGTTTTACCAGTCTGTGCTGATAAATCAGCATAGTGACGAAAATAGCCAAACCAACAAAGTAAAACCAGGATAATGGAGTTATAAGGACAGGAATAATTACAAATATTGCAGAGCAGATATGTAATATATTGCTAACCATTAAGGCATTTTTTGTACCCAGGTAAGACGGAATTGAATGCAGTTTCAAGTTTCTGTCAAAATCCTCGTCCTGAAGTGCATAGATAATATCAAAGCCACTTACCCAGCAAAGTACAGCCAGAGAAAATAACACCGGTAATACCGCAAACTCCCCCGTAATCACTAAGTAAGCACCAATTGGGGCTAATGATAAGCCTAATCCTAAAACCAAATGACATAGTGCGGTAAAACGTTTGGTAGCGCTATAACCTAAAACCACCAGTAAAGCTACGGGTGACAAATAAAAACACAAAGGATTAATAAACCACGTAGCAGAGATGAACAATGCACAATTTATTAGTGTAAATATCAAAGCGTTTTTGGCCGAAATTCTTCCAGAAGGAATATCCCGAACTTTTGTGCGAGGGTTAAGTGCATCTATATCCCTGTCTAAATATCGATTGAATGCCATGGCCGCATTTCGGGCAAAAACCATACAACAAACCATTAATAAAAGTTTGAGCCATGAAAAGGGATGATCTGTTGTGCTTATTGCCAAAAAGAAACCAATAAAAGCAAAAGGCATGGCAAAAATGGTATGCGAAAATGTAACTAACGAAAGGTATTTCTTCATGTTTGGATCAGTTGTTAGTAGTTAGTTGTCAGTTATCAGTCTTTACTCTTCGATCTTTATTCCTTAATCTTTACTCTTCAATCCAGCTTCAATTTGTGTCTGTGCAACTTCAGGAATTTCAAAATGTTGATTTACATCCTGAATAAAGCTTAAAACTTCCTCTTTTCCGAATTTGGTTTCAGAAGATGTCAGCAACATTTGTGGAACCTCTTCAAAATGTTTTAGCATTTCTTTTTTAAAAGCCGACATGTTTTGCTGAGATTTATTTACTCCGTTTTTATCCGCCTTGGTGAAGATCAGGATGAAAGGAATCCCTCTTTCTCCCAAATAACAACAAAACTCTATGTCAATTTTCTGAGGCTCCAAACGGCTGTCAATAAGAACAAAAACGCATTGCAGACTTTCTCTTTTTTCCAGATAGTTTTTAATAAATTTAGCCCATTCAAGCCTGTTTGATTTCGAACTTCTGGCATAGCCATAGCCAGGTAAATCTACAAGATACCATTCTTTATTAATCAAAAAATGATTTATCAACTGCGTTTTTCCTGGCTTTTGGGAAGTTTTAGCTAAACCCTTTACATCAGTGAGCATATTGATTAAAGAAGACTTTCCTACATTAGATCTTCCTATAAATGCGTATTCAGGTAAAACGCAGGGAGGAAGCTTGCTTATTTTGGTATTACTGACAGTAAATTCTGCGGATTTGATAATCATACTACAAAGATACAGTTTTAATCATTTATCACTTATTGTACAAATCAAACAAAAGAATGAAATTTCCGTATAGTAGATAAACTACTGTTTAACAATTTAGAAAGGAGTCTTATGAAGAAAAAGATTATTACCAGCTTTTTAATGTTAGGTTCACTACTAAGCTTTGCTCAGGAAAAGGAAGAGGTTAAGGATGGCTGGATCAAAAAAGGAAATATCTCTTTATTGTTTAATCAATCTGCATTTAGCAATTGGTTAGCCGGAGGGGAAAACAATATTTCGGGAACTTTAGGCCTGAATTATGATTTCAACTATAAAAAAGGTGATAATACTTGGGATAACAAGATTATTGGAGCTTATGGTTTGGTTAGGACCAAAAATTCAGAATTTGCTAAAAAAACAGATGATCGTATAGAATTGAATTCACTTTATGGGCGAAAAGCTTCCGGTAACTGGTACTATTCGGGAATTCTCAATTTTAAAACACAATTTACGGAGGGATATAATTATGGTACAGATGCCAATGGTAAAGAAATCCGAACTTCCTATACCAATTTCTTTTCTCCAGCATATCTAACTTTTGGTCCGGGTATGTTATGGAAGAAAAATGATAATCTAAAAGTCAATATAGCACCGGCAACATCCAGAATGGTGTTTGTAGACAAAAGCAGGACTTTGCCGGATAGAAAATATTTTGGCGTTGAAGAAGGAAAGAGCATGCGATACGAACTGGGAATGTATACCTCCGCTTACTATAAATTCAATCTGATGGAGAATGTTTCTCTGGAGAATGTTTTGAATCTGTATTCTAATTATTTGGATAAGCCACAAAATGTAGATGTCGATTATCAGCTTAATGTGGTCATGAAAATTAATAAATACTTATCTACTAATTTAGCATTCCAAACGATTTATGACGATAATGCATATCCCGGTTTCCAGATCAGGCAAGTATTTGGGGTGGGAGTAAATGTGGGGTTTTGCTGAGTTAGTTCATAGGTTGGGTATGCTTTAAGCTTTTTTAAATATCAATAAACATTAATCTGAAATTTAAAAAACCAGAAAAACCAGAAAGATTGCTAAAAAAGCACAAACTATGCAGAGTGAAAAACTTTGTGGGCTCTGTGAAAGCTTTAATGCTCTTTGTGGTTAATTTAATCTGGAATCAAAACTCGTAGCTGGTATTAAGGACTCACGACTAAAGACGACGAACACTTTTTAGAAGTCAACATTCATTAAATAACCTGAGGAGTTCGATTATAAAAAGGCTATGAGAGTAGTGCGAGAAGAGATTGCTTCGTCGTACCTCCTCGCAATGACAAAAAATAGGGGCGTCATTGCGAGGAACGAAGCAATCTAAACATGAAATAATGTCCAAATCACTCAAAAACAATGAAATATTAATCGAATCTCAGGTTAAATATTAAAAACTAAAACATACCCCTGTATACTTGGTGCCTTTTGCGGTTAAACAGTAAATTGTTTTATCTTTGCCATCAACAATGGCACAAAATATCACTCCATATAAAGATCAGCAGGCAGCAAAAAAAGAGCAGGTTGCAACAATGTTCAATAATATTTCCAAGACTTATGATTTCTTAAATCATTTCATGTCTTTAGGAATTGATATTATTTGGCGAAAAAAAGCAATTAAAGAATTAAAGACTACTCAGCCTAAACTGATGCTGGATGTAGCTACGGGCACCGGAGATTTTGCTTTTGAAGCGATAGAAATCCTAAAACCTGAAAAGATAATAGGTGTGGATATTTCGGCAGGGATGCTGGAAGTTGCCAAACAAAAAATAGCGAAAAGAAATAAGCAGGATATTTACGAGGTAAGATTGGGCGATTCTGAAAAGCTTCTTTTTGATAATGATACTTTTGATGCTATAACAGTAGCTTTTGGAGTTAGAAACTTCGAACATTTGGAAAAGGGTATTTCTGACATGTATCGGGTTTTAAAACCCGGGGGTAAACTTGTGGTATTGGAATTCTCTAAACCTGTGTCGTTCCCGATAAAGCAATTATACAATTTCTATTTTCATTATGTTACACCAACAATAGGAAAGTTCTTCTCTAAAGATTCCAGCGCTTATTCTTATTTACCAGAATCTGTGGCAGCTTTTCCTGATGGTAGGAGATTTACAGATCTCATGGATAAAATAGGATTTAAACAAACTAAATTCCGTCCTTTAACGTTTGGTATTTGTTCTATATATACCGGAATAAAATAAATGGTTAAAAAGCTTTCAGTTCTGCTTTCGCTGCTTCTGTTTTCTTTAGTGTCTTTTGCACAGGGGAACTGGGGGGGAGGAGTAGATGATGAAACTTTACATTTTGGTTTTACTTTTCAATACATCGGTTCGGAATATAAAATCGAGAAAGCGGCTAATTGGCGAGGGCCGTTTTTTGACAAAGCAGACCCGGGACCAATAGATTCTCTTACAAGTATTAGCTCTTTTGTAAATCCTGGTTTTGGGTTGGGCTTTGTTAGTGATTTATATCTAACCAAACACCTTAACTTACGATTTACGCCTACTTTAACCTTTACGGATAGAATGGCGGATTATGTTTTTATAAGTGGTAAGGGATATGAGCAGGATGGGGCGGATAGTCCACAAGGGAAAACCCGACGTTCTGTTGCTGCAACCATGGTAGATTTTCCATTGTCTTTAAAACTAAAATCTGATAGAAGGAATAATTTTAGAGCTTATTTGATTGGCGGTGTAAAATATGGGATAGATATTGCGTCGAAAAAGAAATTCGATGATGGAGATAAAGACTATTTTTATCGGTTTCTAAAGAATCAGAAAAAAATTCCCTCTTACGAAATAGGTATCGGTTTCGATCTGTATTTTGAGTTTTTTAAATTATCTCCTGAAATAAAGCTTAGCAATTCCTTTAAAAGTGTTCTTAAAAGAGATAACGAGCCTTATTCCGAATCAATTGATAAATTGTTCCTCAGAAACTTTGTCTTCAGCCTTTATTTCGAGTAATTAAAATTTCCCATTCTACTTTTATAGGCGTTGGTTTTTTAAAGTAATCTTACTATTTTAAAACAAAGTAACTTAGAATAAGTTAGAGTTTAAATCTCATTTGTATCAACAATAGGTACTTTTAATTTATGTCCCATAACATTCCCGATCATCTGAAAGGTCTTACCAATTATGAAGTAGCTGCTTCGAGAGAGAAGTATGGCTATAATCGGATAGATGCGGCTCAAAAAAATAGCTGGGTAGAATTGCTTATTGATATAGTGAAAGAGCCTATGCTTATTCTGTTATTTGCTATCTCAGCCATTTATGTAATTATAGGTGACTACGGCGAAGCGCTGTTTATGTTTCTGGCAATTGTGGCAGTTTCTGCTATTTCACTGTATCAGGACAATAGAAGTAAAAAAGCATTGGAAGCCTTAGAGAAACTTAATGAACCTTTAAGCGAAGTTATCCGCAATGGCAAAGTGATACAAATCCTCACCAGTGAAATTGTAGTCGGCGATCTATGCATTACCAAAGAAGGAGAAATGATTAATGCCGATGGGAAAATCGTCCATAGTAATGATTTTTCTGTTAATGAAGCTTCCTTAACAGGAGAAAGCCTGTCCGTTTTTAAGAGTAATGAAACTGAAGATAATGAAGTATTTAGCGGAACCGTTTCAGTATCGGGATTAGCGGTTTTTGAAGTAAAAAAAATCGGTGAAGAAACCCGGCTTGGAAAAATAGGAACCTCTATATCCAGTATAACAGAAGAAATATCGCCTTTACAGCTCCAGATCAGAAAGTTTGTAAAAACAATGGCAATTGCTGGGATTCTAATCTTTCTGATGGTTTGTGCAGTAAATTATTATCATACCCAAAACCTGCTCGAAAGTTTGCTTAACGGACTTACGTTGGCTATGTCCGTTCTGCCCGAAGAAATTCCGGTGGCATTTACCACTTTTATGGCATTGGGGGCATGGAAATTAATGCGTGAAGGGATAATCATTAAACGAAGCAACGTAGTAGAAACACTAGGAAGTACCACGGTTATCTGTACCGACAAGACAGGAACAATTACAGAGAATACCATGCACCTTAAGCATCTGTACGATTATCATTCCGATAAAACTTTCGAAGAACAAGATTTTAAAGATGCGGCACTTACCGAATTGATAGACTATGCCATGTGGAGCAGCGAACCGGTTCCCTTTGATCCTATGGAGAAAACCCTGCATCGGATTTATGGAGAAACCCAAAAAAATGACCTCAGAAAATCGTATACTCTTTTTCATGAATATCCGCTGGAAGGCAAGCCGCCAATGATGACGCATCTTTTTCAAAATGCAGAAAAGCATCGGATTATTGCGGCCAAAGGCGCACCGGAAGCTATACTCAATGTATCCATACTGCCAGAAAGCGAAAAAAATAAAATTAGGGAGTTGATTAGAGATTTTGGGAAACAAGGATTTCGGGTTTTAGGTGTAGCAAAAACCAATTTTGAAGGCTATAACTTCCCTGAGAAACAGCAGGATTTTAAATTTGATTTTTTGGGTTTGGTAGTGTTTTATGATCCTCCAAAAAAGGGTATTCAGGATGTTTTTCAACACATTTATAATGCCGGAATAAAAGTGAAAGTAATTACCGGTGACAATACTGACACAACAAAGAGCATTGCCGTACAGGCAGGGATTTTCAATACCGGTGCAGCCATAGAGGGAAAAGAAATTGTGGAGTATCCTCAAGAACGATTATTGCAGGAAGTGAGCGAGAAAACACTATTTACACGAATGTTTCCAGATGCGAAACTGACGGTTGTAAATGCCTTAAAGCAAAACGGAGAGGTTGTGGCCATGTTGGGTGATGGGGTAAATGATGCACCGGCGTTGAAAGCGGCACACATTGGCGTAGCAATGGGCAACAAAGGGACAGAGATTGCAAAAGCAGCCGCTTCACTTGTTATTATCAACGATGATTTAGATAAACTGGTTACAGGAATTGCTGCTGGCCGAAGGATTTATGCCAATATTAAAAAAGCTGTACAGTACATCATTTCCATTCATATTCCTATTATCCTTACCGTGTCGTTGCCCTTGTTTTTGGGTTGGGTATTCCCGCAGATCTTCACACCGGTTCATGTTATCTTTTTAGAGTTAATTATGGGGCCAACCTGTTCTATTGTGTACGAAAATGAACCAATGGAAAAGAATACGATGTTGCGGAAACCAAGAAAAATGACCGATACATTCTTGAACTGGAAAGAACTTGCGATGAGCATTGTTCAGGGTTTGATAATCACCGGCGGAGTATTATTCGCCTATCAGCTTATGGTACAGCGTGGAGCCAACGAAGAAGAAACAAGAGCAATGGTTTTTACTACACTTATTTTTGCCAATATCTTGTTAAGCTTAACCAATCGTTCATTTTATTATAGCCTGTTTGAAAGCTTCAAGAACCGCAATATCTTATTTGTAGTAGTTAACTTATTAACCTTAATACTCCTTTTTGCCATATTATATTTTCCTTTGTTTTCTGGTTTCTTTAAAGTAACCCGGCTAAGTTTAACAGAACTGGGATTGGCAGGTATTATTGCTGTTATCTCTGTATTGTGGTTCGAGATTTATAAACTATTTAAGAGAATGCTGAGAAATAGTTGAAATCTAAATTAAGAACAGTTTATCTCTCTATGTGGCTAACAAAATCGTCAATAGTGCATTAGTGCTTTTTGCTGCGGTTAGAGATTTTCCATGTTACCTCTGTGCGGTTACTTCTGAGAATACCTGCGGTTCTTGTACAAATTACCGGAATTGCCTATAAACAAAGCTAGACCATCTTCGTCGGCTTAGCTACATCGCTCCGGCATTTTTCTTACGATTTTCCTTCGTACCGTAAGAGCGGCGTAAGAGAAACGTAAGAGAAGCGTAAGAGAAATGTAAGCCAATCGTAAGTGTTGCAAAAGAGATGGTACGGAGAAGTAAGGGAGAACTGTAAGAAAAACGAGGGATAACTGAAGGAAGATGGGGATATCTGTCCTATCCTATTATAGTTATACAGGTTTAAGAATTAATTCTAAAAGAGCTATACTAAATCGAACAAGCTGATAAACAAATTATTAATTTACTTGTTTTTAAGAAATCAGATAAATATCCGAATCAAAAAAAATAATTTTTTATTTTCGTTGTGAATGAATAGTATAGTTTTAATAACTGGAGCGACAGCAGGAATAGGGGAAGCTTGTGCAAAAATCTTTGCAAAAAACAGCTACGATCTTATTCTTACGGGAAGACGAGAAGAACGATTAACTGCATTAAAACAGCGCCTGGAATCTGATTATAAAGTAAATGTAAAAACGTTATGCTTTGATGTAAGGGATAAAGGAAAAGTTATAGAGAACTTAGAAACGTTACCTTTAAATTGGAAAAAGGTTGATGTTTTGATTAACAATGCCGGGCTTAGCCAGGGACTTGACGATATACAGGACGGTGATTTTGACGATTGGGATACAATGATAGACACTAATATAAAAGGTCTGTTGTATGTAACTAAGGTAGTTTCCAATTGGATGATAGAGAATAAAAAAGGTCATATTGTTAATTTAGGGTCCATAGCGGCGAAAGAAGTGTATGCAAAAGGCAACGTTTATTGTGCAACTAAACATGCAGTTGATGCGCTAAATAAAGCCATGCGCATAGATTTATTGAAGCATGGAATAAAAGTTACAGGGATTCATCCCGGAGCAGTAGAAACAGAATTTTCTGTTGTAAGATTTCACGGAGACGAAGAGAAAGCAGCAAAAGTATACGAAGGATTTGAGCCTTTAATGGCACAAGATATAGCAGAAACAATTTGGTTTGTAGTAACAAGACCGGCACACGTAAATATTAACGATTTGTTGATTATGCCAACAGCACAGGCGTCGACAAGTCACCATTTGAAAATTTAAACAGTACGTATTCATTAGTTAGTCGTTGGGAAGGTTTCCCGGATAATGCCTTCGGCGCATTAAATCATTAGCATATTTGATATACAGGTCGGACTTCGAGTTTCCGTCTTCGAACTTTTAAAAAATAATAAAACCGTAAATAAGATGTCATTAGAAAACACAATCAATCAGGATATCAAAACAGCCATGCTGGCAAAGAAAGAAGCCGATTTGAGAGCATTAAGAGCTGTAAAATCTGCTTTATTATTGGCAAAGACAGAGAAAGGTGCTTCTGAGAATATTACTGAGGAAGCAGAAATTAAAGTTTTACAAAAGCTGGTAAAACAAAGAAGAGAATCTGCGGAGATCTACAAAGGCCAGAATAGAGAAGACCTTTATCAGATTGAAATGGAGGAGATAGAGGTTATTGAAAGGTATCTGCCAAGCCAAATGACGCCGACGGAATTAGAGGAGTATTTAAGAGGCTTAATGGTTAAGTTGAATGTGACCTCAATAAAGGAAATTGGTAAAGTTATGGGGATTGCAAATAAAGAACTAGCAGGAAAAGCAGACGGCAGAGCGATATCCGAAACAATCAAAAACTTATTGGGATAGTGTTTTTATTACTGTTATTGAGTCTTTAATAAAAAAATAGCGACTAATTTTTATTTTTATTAGTTTTTGAAAACGATTGTTTTGTACCTTTAACAAGTCAATAAAAACTATTTTTAATTACAAATAATTAGGTTTTTATACTCAGATTAAAAAGAGACTAGTAATTTAGCGAAACAATATAGAAGGTATTTAGACAATATATGGAGTTTACAGTAAAAGAGGAAAAAGGTTTCAATTATATAGAAGAAGGAGAGGGCGAGGTTCTGTTGTTACTCCATGGTTTAATGGGAGCTCTTAGTAACTGGGAAGAAGTTATAAATGAGTTTAAAGGCAGGTATAGGGTGATTATACCTTTGTTGCCTATTTACGATATGCCTCTTTTAAATACAGGGGTAAAAGGGCTCGCGAACTATGTGAATAAGTTTGTTAAGTTTAAAAAGCTTAATAATGTAGTTCTTTTAGGTAATTCTTTAGGCGGGCATGTAGCGTTGGTTTACACCGTACATCATCAGGAAAATGTGAAAGCACTTTTGCTTACTGGAAGCTCTGGTTTGTATGAAAACTCTTTTGGAGGCTCATTTCCGAAGAGAGAGAGCTACGATTTTATCAAAGAAAAAGTAGAGTTTACGTTTTACGATCCGGCAATTGCTACTAAAGAATTGGTAGACGATGTATTTAAAACGGTGAATGACCGTAGCAAGGTTATTAAAATTTTAGCCATGGCAAAATCTGCTATCAGACATAATATGGCAAAAGATTTGAATAAGATAAAAATACCGGTAGCTTTGATATGGGGTAAGGATGATAAAATTACTCCACCCGAAGTTGCGGAAGAGTTTAATGAGTTATTACCTAATTCGGAACTTAGTTGGATAGACAAATGCGGACACGCTCCGATGATGGAGAGACCGGAGGAATTTAATTTGCTTACCAACCAGTTCTTAGAGAAAATAAAGAATAAATGATTGCAGAAGAACTCATAACCAATACGATAACGCCTCTTAAAGTTTCTGACTCGATTCAGAAAGCAGAGTATCGTATGGCTGAGTTTCATGTAAGACATTTACCCATAGTAAAAAAGCACCAGTTTATAGGTTTGGTTTCCGAAGAAGATATAGCCACATCTGCAGACATGAATGCGACTTTGGAAACGCTTAATCTTTCATTGATTAATCCATTTGTTTACGAAGACCAACATGTTTACGATGTTATCAGGGCTTTTTTTGAACAAAAGTTAAGCGTGCTTCCAGTATTAAGTTACGATATGGATTATTTGGGGTTGATCTCTCAGCAAGCCTTAACAGACACTTTTGCGAGAATGTTTTCTGTTTCTGAAATGGGAGCTATCATTGTGCTTGAAGTTGGTAACAGAGATAATTCGATGTCGCATATTGCACAAATTATAGAATCTAATAACATTCAGATTTTAAGTTCATACGTAGAGCCTATTCCAGATTCTACCAGGTTAGAAGTTACCCTCAAATTAAATAAAATAGAAATTAATAATGTTGTAGCGGCGTTTTTAAGATATAATTACACCGTAAAGGCAACGTATAATTTTTTGGACAGAGATAACGGAGCAAAAGATAGATACGATTCTTTAATGAATTATCTGAGCTTCGATTAATAAGATATTGTACGGCGAGCTTTAGCCATAATTATTATTCCACAGACATGACAATTGGTATTTACGGAAGAGAGTTTAACAACTCGGTTATACCTTATGTACAACAGGTTTTCGATTGCCTGGTAGAATATAACGTAGAAGTATTAGTCTACAAGAAATTCTTCGATTTTATAAAAGATAAACTTTTTTTTCCGAAAGGATTTGGAACTTTTGACAGTCATCATGAGGTGAAGGCTCAGTTGGATGTTATGATAAGTCTGGGAGGCGATGGTACTATGCTTGATACTGTAACGCATGTTAGAGACTCAGGAGTTCCAATGATAGGGATCAATTTCGGACGTTTAGGGTTTTTAGCAAGTGTAAATAAAGAAGATATTAAATCTGCCATTCAGTCTTTGGTAGAGAAAAAATTTAGTTTAGATGTTAGGCGGTTGCTCAAATTAGAATCTGATTCTAATTTGTTTGGAGATATGAATTTTGCGTTAAACGATTTTACCATCCATAAAAGAGATAATTCTGCCATGATGCTTACACATTGTTATATAGATGGCGAATTTTTAAACTCTTACTGGGCAGACGGTTTAATCGTAGCAACTCCAACCGGATCTACAGCGTATTCTTTAAGCTGCGGAGGGCCTATCATGTTACCTCGCTCTGGCAATTTGGTAATTACACCAATATCTCCCCATAATTTAACGGTGCGGCCAGTAATATTACCGGATATCCATGAGTTAACATTTGAAATAGAAACCAGAAGCTCTAAATACTTAACTACTTTGGATTCGAGAACAGAGATTATTGACTCCAGCGTAAGATTGAAGGTTAAAAGAGCAGATTTTGATATAAATCTTATTCGTTTAGACAATGAATCTTATTTATCGACGTTAAGAAACAAATTATTGTGGGGAATAGATACGCGTAACTACTAAACAACAAAAAGATCGCAATGACTTAATTGCTCTATAGGGAAAATAATGAATTATTCGTATGTAGCAGTTTTTCTTTCATTGCTGCTCTTTGGAAGTCAAAGAGCATTTCCCCAGAATTGGGAAGCGGGGATTGCCCTTGGCGGCAGTGGCTACACCGGTGATCTGAATCAAAGAGGATATCATAAAATAACGGACCCCGCTTTTGGTTTCGCTGTAAAAAAGAACTTTGATGGTTATTGGGCCTTGAAATTTTCTCTATTAAAAGGAACCGTCAGAGCAAATGATTTGGCTTCGAAAAACGAGGATCAACGTAATCGGGGTCTGAATTTCTTTTCACCCATTACAGAAGGGAGCATTCAACTTGAATTTAATTTTTTTGATTTTGGAATTGACTGGGGACAAGCGAGGGTAACACCATTCCTGTACTCGGGTGTTTCTTATTTTGGTTTCAACCCGAAAGCAATATATAATGGGGAAGAATATGAGCTTAAACGCTACGCTACTGAATTAGATGATGATCAATTTAATCCGGAAAATGATGCTTATAAAACTACAGCTTTTGCTTTACCAATTGGTGCGGGTATAAAGTTTAAATTAAGCAACAATTGGAATGTAGCTACCGAGTTTAGTTTCAGAACAGCATATACCGATTATCTGGATGATGTAAGTAAAGATTATGCTCTGATTGATCCCAATAAGAATAATTTTAATAAAGAAAGGTGGTTTGTATCTGATCCAACGGGATACAGCGATGGAGCTAATCCCAATTTTAAAATACAAAGAGGAGATTACAGAAAGCGGGATACCTATTTTTTTGCGCTGGTTACTTTGTCCTATGTGTTTAGAAATAAAGACTGCCCGTTTTAGGTATATTAGTTTATTGAGTTCACTGGTTCATTAGTTCATCAGTCTTTAGTCTTTGTTTCTTGTTCTTTAGTCTTTGCTTAGTCTATCGTACAATGGTTTATCAGGTCCTAAACATTGGTTTTAACTTTGAAATTTTAAATTTTGATTTTGACTAACGTATATTTTTGCTTTTATTAAAGAAAAAAACAAAGTAATTTCTACCTTCGCAGTAAAGTAGGTGTGGATTGTTAATTTATAGGACTTAAGCACCTTGTAAAGAAAAAGAAAGAAACCTGATATAGATTTCATCATTTAGAAAATGAGTTTTAAGGATAGAATAGACACTTCCAGGTTGCCAAAGCATATTGCTGTAATTATGGATGGGAATGGGAGATGGGCGAAAGAGCAGGGTAAACTAAGGGTGTTTGGACATAAAAATGGAGTAATAGCGGTAAGAGATACGGTAGAAGGAGCTGCGGAAATTGGAGTGGAAAATCTTACTTTATATGCTTTTTCAACAGAAAATTGGAATAGACCGAAACTGGAAGTAACCGCTTTAATGGAGCTTTTGGTTTCCACTATAGCAAAAGAAACCGAAACATTAAAGAAGAATAATGTTAGGTTAAATGCCATAGGTGATTTAGCAGCTTTGCCAAAAAGATGTTATAAGGAATTGAAAGATGCTATGGAAAAAACATCGGGCAATACACGACTTACACTTACTTTAGCGTTATCTTACAGTTCAAGATGGGAAATTACCGAAGCTGCAAAAAATCTTGCCGCTGATGTAAAAGCCGGAAAAATTGACTTAGGTAGCATTAACGAACAAGTTTTTTCAGGTTATCTGTCAACGGCTAATCTCCCTGATCCTGAATTAATGATACGCACAAGCGGAGAATTACGAATGAGTAATTATCTTTTATGGCAACTAGCTTATGCTGAATTATATTTTACGCCAAAGCTTTGGCCCGATTTCAGAAAGGAAGATCTGTTTGAGGCCATTGTAGATTTTCAACAAAGAGAAAGAAGGTTTGGGCTTACCAGTGAACAAGTTAGGTAAATTTACTTTTAACAAAAATTAACAAAGAATAAGGCTAATTTAGCTGTTATTAACGACATAAATGAAGAAATTACTTTTAGCGCTTATATTAATCTCGATTAGTTTTAGTGGTTTTTCGCAATTGCGCAATTCTAAATCTTTCCAAGCTGCCCAGTCTGATGATGATTTGGATTATTTAAGTCCGAAAGAATATGTTATTGGAGGCATAAAAATGAATGGCCTGAAACATTTGGATGAAGCTATTCTTTTAACTATTTCAAGGTTAAATGTTGGAGACAGGATTTTAGTACCTGGAGATGCAACTTCTGCAGCCGTTAAAAACCTTTGGGATCAGCAATTATTCGAAAATGTAGAGCTTGCGGTATCTAAAATAGAAGGTGAGACGATTTATCTGGAGTTTAATCTTGTTGAAATTCCAAGAGTTTCTAAAATCCAACTGAAAGGTTTGTCCAAAAGTGAAACTACCGACGTGAAGGAGAAGCTGGATAAACAGAAGAGTAAAGTAGTAAACGAAAATCTTAATAAAACCATCACAGAGATAGTTAAAAAACACTTCTTTGATAAAGGATACTTAAATACTGAAGTTAAGATTACCTATCAAGCCGATTCTGCTGATGCAAACAGCAAGATTGTTAACGTAAATGTTGATAAGAATAGTAAGGTAAAAGTACACTCTATAAAAATAGAGGGGAATAAAGAGTTTTCGACTGCTCGTTTAAAGAAGTTTATGAAGAAAACCAAGGAACAAGCCTGGTATAAGGTTTTTGGTTCTGGTAAATTTACTAACGAAAAATACGAGGGTGATAAAGAGAAAATGGTTTCTAAAATGCGTGAAAAAGGATACAGAGAGGCCGAAATCGTGTTTGATACCATTAAGAAATATAGTGATAGGGCCATTGATATTGAGATGAAAATCCATGAAGGGCCTAAATATTATTTTGGAAATATCACGTTTGTAGGTAATGCCAAATACCCGACTTCAATTTTGAACCAAATTCTTAAAATTGAAAAAGGAGATGTATTCAGTGAAGAAAAGCTGGAAAAAACTTTAAGAAATAGTCCTTCAAGCGATGATGTTTCTTCCTTATATCTGAACGATGGTTACTTGACTTTTAATGTAGATCCGGTACAAACAAGAATCTATAAGGATACTGTAGATTTAGAAATCAGGATTTTTGAAGGTCCGCAATATACGATCAACAAAATAATTTTAAAAGGTAACGAGTTAACAAACGATCAGGTCGTATTAAGAGAATTGAGAACTAAACCGGGGCAGAAATTTTCTAAAGATGCCCTAATCCGTTCACAAAGGCAGATCACCCAATTAGGTAATTTTGATGAGCAAAAAGTTGGTATTACACCTCTTCCTAATCCGAATGACGGAACTGTGGATATTCAATATACTGTGGTAGAAAAACCTTCGGATCAAATTGAACTTTCGGGTGGTTTTGGTGGTGGCAGAGTTATCGGTACTCTGGGGTTGACTTTCAATAATTTTTCTGCAAGAAACTTATTCAACATGAAAGCTTATAAACCACTCCCAAAAGGCGATGGGCAGAAGTTGAGTATCAGAGGACAAACAAACGGCAAGTATTATCAATCTTACAGCTTCTCTTTCTCGGAGCCATGGTTAGGTGGTAAAAAGCCAATCTATTTTGGAATTAGCGCTTACACTTCATTGCAAAGTAATGGATTGTCAAATGCGAATATCAATCAACAAAAAATCAGATTAAATGGATTGACATTTAGTTTAGGTAAGCAATTGAAATGGCCTGATGATTATTTCAGAATTGATTACTCTGCCAACTTACAGCAGTTTAAGTTGAAAAACTACGTTGGATATTTGTTTGAAAATGGGGATTCTTACGATTTGAGTTTATCTCAGGTGTTTGCAAGGAACTCTATTGATGCTCCAATCTATCCAACGTCAGGTTCTCACTTAAGATTTACAGTACAGGCTACTTTACCTTATTCTTCTTTTAACGGAAAGAATTACAATAACCTGTCTACATCTGATAAATATAAGTTTGCGGAATACCATAAATGGAAATTCGATTCGCAATTCTACCAAAAAATCTATGGTAAATTGGTATTGAAAGCACAGGCTCAATTTGGATTTATCGGTTACTACAATAAAGCAGTTGGATTAGCACCATTTGGTAGATTTAAGGTAGGTGGTGATGGTATGCAGGGCTTCGATTTCTTACAAGGTTCAGAGATTATAGGTTTAAGAGGTTATACCAATAATTCGATAGTACCGGAAGGATCGCCAACTACAGCAGGTAGTCCAATTTATAACAAATACGTGATGGAGTTAAGATATCCGATAACCTTAAGCGAATCCGCCCAGGTATTTGGTTTAGTATTTGCGGAAGGTGGTAATACATGGAACAGGTTCTCTGAATTTAATCCGTTCAATGTAAAGCGCTCTGTAGGTGTTGGTGCCAGAATATTCTTACCTATATTTGGATTGTTGGGGATAGATTATGGATATGGATTTGATAAGATCCCAGGAAATCCGGATGCGAATAAAGGCCAGTTCCATTTTAGTATCGCTCAGCAAATGGGAGGTTTTAATTGATTTTCTATTCATGAAGAAAAGTATAATATTATTTGCATTAATCGTTATAGCTAACGTAGCTTTAGCACAACGCTTGGCATATGTAGATTCAGAATATATCTTAAAACATATACCAGAATATGCTTCTGCTCAAAAACAATTAAATGAGTTGTCTATTCAATGGCAAAAGGATATTGAGCAAAAATTTAAAGACGTTGAAGGAATGCAGAAAGCTTATCAGGCAGATAAAGTACTTTTAACTGATGATATGAGAAAGAGGAGAGAGGAGGAAATTGGACAAAAACAAACAGAAGCAAACGAATTACAGCAAAAGAAATTTGGTTACGAAGGCGACCTGTTTAAAGAAAAAGTAAGGTTAATAAAACCGGTGCAGGAGAGAATTGCAAAAGCAATACAGGAATATGCAGCCAGGGAAAGCCTGGATGTTATACTGGATAAAGCAACAGTTACATTTTTGTATGCTCGTCCTAATTACGATAGAAGCAACGATATTATTACAAGAATGGGATATAAGCCCGGAACATTTGCGAAATAGTAAAAATTATTATAAACTCGTATAAAATAAAACTAGAACAAAAACAATGAAAAAATTATTCAGAATTGCATTAGTAGCAGGATGTATGTTGTTAGTAGGAAATGTTGCTAGTGCACAACAGAAGATAGCACATATCAACTCGGCTGACTTAATTAAGGCGATGCCAGAAGTTGCCAATGCAGATAAAAAGTTAGAGGAATACAAAGGCACTTTAGATAACGACGGTAAAACAATGTACACAGAGTATCAAAGCAAAGTACAGGATTACCAGTCTAAAGAGAAAACTTTGAGCGATGCTATGAAAGAAGTTAAAATCAAAGAAATTCAGGATTTAGAAAAAAGAATTCAAGAATTCCAACAAAAGGCGTCTGAAGACTTTGAAAGAAAAAGAGGTGAGTTGTATGATCCGATCTTGAAAAAAGCAGAAGATGCAGTAAAAGCTGTAGCTAAAGAAAAAGGTTATGCTTATGTGTTAGATATCACTCAACCAGGCGTAGTTTACTTTGACGGAGGTATCAACATCTTAGGAGACGTTAAAGCAAAATTAGGATTGAAATAATCATTAATTGCAATAACAAAAATTAAGGGCAACGCATTTGTGTTGCCCTTAATTTTTATATGGTCCATTAACATCATTCTTGGAAATGACGGCTATAATTTTATCCCAACGTATAAAAGTCAGCTGTCACCGTTATAGAAAGGAGTCGAAGCAATCTTGTAAAAAATATAAATTGCGTCGTTATAATTCCTTACAATGATGAGTCTTTTACGATTCAAACCCCCGCTTTTTAAAACCCATATATTTTATAGCTTATTCATTCGCTATTGATTAACCATACAGTTACCATTGTATACTTTTTTAAGGAGGTATCTTAGTGAGATAACAGAGGGTTTATAGAGGGTTCGTAGAGGTAAAACTCTATAAAGTCACTGTTTTAACACTCTTTTGTTTAGAACTAAATACTACTATTAATATCCTAATAGAGAACCTTTCAAAGTGCAGAATCCTAAGACTTTGGGGAATGCTACGGATTCTGGAGAAGGAAATGTACCTTATGTATATTCAAAAAACAATATCCATAGTTAGTGGGATAATGTGTAATACAAGTGGGTTGGGTCTTCTTTTGAAGATGAATAGGTTGGTTTGATAAGGTAGTGCGAATAACAAAACAATCTACCAAACGGATTATACCAGGCTTTTCGAGGAAGGAGATATCTTGATGTAAGGAAGAGGATGAATAATTCTCCCGTGATCTTAACAACTTCAAGAGAAAAGATCTCCATGTTTAGAAGCATGGCCTGTGTACTATTTAAGCCTCTACCAATCAACGCGGAGATTTATCTTTTCCTGGATAGTTCCATACCTCATTTAAATGACGAAGAGAAGTTGCTTACTTCCTCATCACTTTTTCTGTTACTGTTCCATCATTGCCGTTAAAACGCAGCAAATACGTCCCTGTAGGATAATTACCCAAAGAAACTTTCATACTGCTTTCATCCGGTTTTATCTGCACCTGCTGTAACACTTTCCCGCTTAAATCTGTTACGGTTAACAGGTTGTATTTACTGTTCCTGAAAGAGATATTTACAACATCATCTGTAGGGTTGGGGTAAAGCTGAAGGCTCAAATCGGTAAGCTCAAAGCTTACTATCCTTATGCCTAATTCTGTTTCTTTATTATCCAAATCTATCTGTACCAGTTTGTAATAATTGTTGCCGTTAAGCGGATTTTCATCATCGTAGTAATAGTTTTTTATTGAAGATGAATTTCCTGCTCCGGCTATTCTGGTAATCTCTGTGAACTGTTTGCTATCAGTGCTTCGGTAAATGATAAATTCTTTGTTATTGGTTTCCTGTGCGGTTTGCCATATTAATTTAGTTCTGTTTCCTTGTGCCTGAGCTGTAAAATTTATTAAAGATACAGGCAGAGGTGCTAAATCAAGCCAGCGTAAGGTAGGTTGTGAGACGCCCTGGTTTATAGTCCAGATATTAGAAAAATCCCAACCTGCAAAAGTAGCCTGTTGCTTCATTTGTGCATCTGTTTTTCCTACTGCTCCGGTTCCATGACTTGTGCTTTGTCCGGAAGTAGTTATATTCCAATATGAGCCCTCAATACTGCCGCCATTAAATCCAATCAGGCCACCTAACCATTCGTCGCCATTTACAGCACCTGATGAGTAGTTGTGTGAGATGGTACTATTTGCCGTATTATAGCCAATCAGGCCTCCGACATCGCTTGTGCCTGTAACAGTTCCCTCTGCATGACAGTTTGTTACTATGCTCCGGTTCTCACCCGCTAACCCTCCAAAATAAGAGCCTTTATTATCAGGTGTCTCAGGTATTGGGGGTGAGTATACGTATCCGTTGTCTTCTACTGTTACATTTGCATAACACTCGGAAAGTTCACCCGGTGATAATAGGTCACCCACAATTCCACCGACCTGTTGATATGCTCGAATAGTTCCGTTATGTACTGCAACACGCATTATTTTGCCGTAGCTGTAACCCGCAATAGCACCTATTCGACTAGACCATCCTGCTAAATTTATGTTTACACCACGCATATGCAGGCTGCTTACTTTTCCGGTCGCTCCTATTTCACTAAAAAGGCCCTGGGATGATTTGTCTGCACCTTGTATAGTTAAGTTATCAATATAGTGGTATTGTCCATCGTATGTTCCGGTAAAAGCGCCAATAGGAATCCAGTTAGCATAGCCAGAGAGGTTGATGTCTGCTGTTTGTACATAGTCTCCGTTAAGCGGGTAATTTGCGTCATTACCTATTTTAGCAAGGTCCGCCGCTGTTGCAATGTTTATGGATTGTGCAGTAGCTTGATTGCATATCATGAATAATGCGCACAGGATAGTAATAAAGTAACGCGATAATTGTAATTTTTTTTCTGGTCGAGATGTTTCCATAAATTAATGTTTAGTTATTTGTATGCTTTTATTTTTTCAATTGCGGCTGATAATTATAGCTTTGTGATTTTCCAAAATTAGAACTAGTACTTCTAATCCAGCCTATACTTTTAGTCTAGTTCTGATAAAAAAAACAGTATGTAAACGGAGAAATTTCAAGTTTTCTGACAAGGCTTTATCAAAGTTTGTAATCCGTTAGTGGCAACTAATCAAAAAAATATTAGGTTTGTGTCTTTAAATTATCTTTGTAACTTCTAACTATGCCATTTTCCTTTATACGTTGGCTTATCTGCATTTTTTTGTTGGGAGGAAAACTTTATGCACACTCTGCAGATAAAACACTTTCTGCTATCATGTCTGATTTAAAATTCAGCACTATTTATGGTAAAGAAGGGTTATTGACAGCGGAAGATAAACAAGGTAACATCTGGATAAAAGGGAATATTCCGTCGTCTTTATTGCCCGGTCCAGTGATATTTCAAATCTCAAATATGCAGATAGTTGACTATGATATGTATTTGCAACAAGACGGACAGCTTATACAGCAGCAAAGAAATATAGATATTAAAGGACATTCAATTCAGACACGTTATCCGGTTTTTTATTTTACAGCCAGAGACAGCGTATATTATCTTAACATAAAAAAGCAGCCTATTCAGCGTATAGAGATTACAGTAGATGAACCGGGGAGATTTGTGAAGCAGGCGAATATTAATTTTATGGTTAATAGCCTGTACTACGGCTTAGCTATTATGTCCATTATCTTTAACGTAGTGCTTTACCTTATTTTTCGGGATAAACGTTTCTGGCTTTATTCTTTGCTGCAATTGTCTTTATTTCTGATCTTTTTCTACCAGGATGGCATGTTTTACTTTTTCACGAAAGGCAAGTGGGTCAGTCCTCATTTTTTACTCTGGAATATTGCCATCTGTGCTGTGCTTTCCGGAATATTTGCTTATTATTTTCTGGATCTGAAAAAGAAGGTACCTCGTTTTAAACAAATAGCTATACCTATTATTGTTGCTATTTTTTGCACAGTATTGGTGTACACGTGGACAGATATACAGCTATTTCGTAACCTGGCCAGTGTGCTCTTTTATTTGCTGCCTGTTGTTTGTATATATAATGGTATAAAGATGTTCAGGGAAGATGTTTATGCCCGGTTTTTAATATTAAGTTTTGGCTTTATTGCTCTTGTATCAGTTTTTTATACCTTAAACAATTATATCGATTCTCCCTTTCTGTCATTCTTCGGGATGGACATGATTCGCTTTGCAAGTACACTCGAAATAATAAGTATCAGCTTTGCTATTATTTATAAGGTGAGGGTATTGCAGGACGAAAATGAAAGATACAGAGAGGAACTGAACAGATATCTTCGCGAGCTGGAAGAGCTTAAGAATGTCGAACATACCTTTCAAAAAAATGCTATTAAAGAGCAACCAACTGGCAATACAGAAATTATGCAGGAACTGAAACTGCAGTACAGTCTCACAGAAAGGGAAACAGAAGTGCTGATGTGTATCTTTAATAGACTGACCAATCAGGAAATCTCAGAAAAATTATTCATTTCGTTAAGTACCACAAAATATCACATTGGTAATCTTTATTTAAAGCTGGATGTTAAAAATCGCAAAGAGATACAACAGGTATTTTACAGTCAGGCTTAGCAATTAAAGTTAATGACTAATTATTAGCCGAACCAAAAACAAGTAAAACAAATTGCCTTTTTCTGATAAAGATTTCAAAAATAAATAGGAATTTCGGTTAAAATTTAAGCATATGATTGCAGAGCAGCCAATAGGCATTTTTGATTCGGGAATTGGAGGATTAACAGTAGCAAATGCTATTAGAAAAGTACTACCTAAGGAGAAGATTATTTATTTTGGAGATACGGGTCATATGCCATATGGAGATAAGTCTCCGGACGCTATCAGGTACTACAGCTTGAAAATTGGAAAGTTTCTGGAAGAAAAAGGTTGCAAAGTTATAGTTATAGCATGTAACACGGCTTCGTCTTTAGCTTATGATGATTTGGTGCAGTTTATGGGTGATAGAATACCAATTTTAAATGTAATTGATCCTGTTGTACACTACGTAACAGACGATATGCAATATCAGAAGATAGGTGTAATTGGCACCAAAGCAACTATCAGTTCAGATGTTTACGCTAGAAAGTTAAAAGAGAGAAACCTCGGGCTTCAGGTCAATTCTTTGGCTACGCCATTACTGGCTCCCATGATAGAAGAAGGCTTTTTTGAAAATAACATCAGTCATACGGTAATTGAGTCTTATCTGTCTTCCCCTCAATTACAGAATATAGATGCTTTGATTCTGGCGTGTACACATTATCCTTTGATAAAAAGAGAGATAGAAAGTTTTTTTAATAATCAGGTTGATATTCTAAATACAGCATCTATTGTAGCAGATGATGTTAAATTGCAATTGGAAAAATTACAATTGCTTAATAATCAGTCATTAGACTATAAAGATGAGTTTTACGTGTCGTTTAAAACGCCATCGTTTGAATGTAGTACGAAGATCTTTTTCGGTGACCAAATAGAATTAATTCAAAAAAACATTTGGGTTAAGTAGCTTATTTAGCATCAAAATAATTAAGTTTGCACAAAAGACTACTAATTTACTAGGAATTGGAATTTTACATCACATATATACTTGCTGCGGTTGCTATATTTTCATTTATAGCCGCTTTTGCCTTATATGGCGGAGTTTATGGCGAGCGTAAAGTTTCTGCATTTATTCAGGATAGATTAGGTCCGATGGAAACCGGTAAGTTCGGCTTGCTACAAACAATAGCTGATATCTTAAAGCTCATTCAAAAGGAGTCTATTTATCCAACCGCAGTAGATAAAATACTCTTTGTTGCGGCACCAATCATCATTTTTGTTGCTGTTTTCCTGGGTTTCGTTGCCATGCCCTGGGCACCAAATCTGGTACCTATGGCAAGCAATATAGGTGTATTCTATGTGTTTGCAATAGTTTCAATAGAAGCACTTGGGATATTAATGGCGGGATGGGGTTCCAATAATAAATACAGCTTATTGGGTGCTGTAAGATCTGTCGCGCAAATAGTTTCTTACGAAATACCTATTGGTTTCGCTATTATTTCAGCGGTAATGATTTCTCAGAGCTTGGATTTGCAGCTAATAGGAGCAAATCAGGGGGTGTTGACCGAACATACAGCCAAGTTTTTAGGGGTTTGGGATGTTTCGGAAATAGGGGGGATTTTAGCATGGAATATTTTTCAGGCTCCGCATTTAATTGTGGCTTTTGTTATTTATTTCATCGCTTCGCTTGCAGAATGTAACAGGGCTCCTTTTGATATTCCCGAGGCTGAATCGGAATTGGTAGCAGGTTTCCATACGGAATATTCAAGTGTAGGTTTTGCCTTTATTTTTCTAGCAGAATATGCTATGATGTTTTTGGTTTCTATGCTGGGAGCGACCTTGTTTTTAGGAGCCTGGAATACACCGTTGCCTAATATTGGAGATATAAAATTAGCAGATTATACCACAGGGATGGTTTGGGGAATTTTTTGGATTTTACTTAAAACCCTTTTATTGGTTGCTGCTCAAATGTGGGTAAGATGGACATTACCGAGATTCAGAGTTGATCAGTTAATGGGATTTTGCTGGAAAATACTTACTCCTCTGGCATTTGCATGTTTGGTGATATCTGGATTGTGGAGGCTTTTACTGTTTTAATATGATAATTAAGAAAGCATATGACGGATTAAAGACTTCGTGGAAGGGCTTAACTATCACATTTAAACATCTGATAGGAGCTTTTAAGTCAAAGAAAATAAAAGGGATAGAAGATCCCAATTATTTTGAGGAGCAGGCGGGTATCGTGACACTTCAGTATCCACATCAGAAATTGCCAATTCCCGAAGTAGGGAGATACCAGCTGCATGTAGAAATAGATGATTGTATCGTTTGCGACCTATGTGCCAAAATATGCCCAGTTGATTGTATAGAAATAGAATCCATTAAAGCAACGGAGGCGATTGGTAAAACTTCGGACGGATCTGTAAAAAGACTATACGCTGCCAAGTTTGATATTGACATGGCTAAATGTATGTATTGCGGATTATGTACAACTGTATGCCCTACGGAATGTATAACTATGACTAATCAGTACGACAGAAGTTTTCCGAGCATAACGGAATTAAATTATAAATTTTCTACGATGACGGAAGAAGAAGCAGAGCTAAAACGTCAGGAGTTAGACAAACAATTGGAAGAAAGAAAGGCAGCAAAATTAGCTGCATCCAAACAGAAAGAAGAATAATTAATGGAGCAAATTTTATTTTATCTATTAGCGGGTATCGCCATTTTGAGTGCTTGTTACGTGGTAACCAGTCAAAATTTGGTGCGTTCCGTTTTTATGTTCTTCGTCACGTTATTTGCATCTGCAGGTTTGTACATTTTTGCTTTGGCTGATTTTGTGGCACTTACACAAATCGTAATTTATGTTGGTGGAGTATTGGTGATGTTGCTATTTGTATTTATGCTGTCTTCAAAAAAATCCTTACAGGGGTTAGATGGTTTGACCAAGCAAAAACTATCCGAAAACAGATTGCCAGGAGCTATATTAAGTTTATCTGTTTTTGCTATCTTAATTTATACCATATTTCAGATAGACTTTAACTCACTAAGTTGGATACAGTCGGCAATTGCAACTGATAATGTGAAACTACCATCGGACGAGAATATCAGTAATATAGGGATTAACTTAATGACTGGTTTCCTTTTACCCTTCGAGTTGATTTGTGTTCTTTTAATGATGGTTCTGATTGGAGCCGCGCATTTAGCCAGAAAGGAGTCGAACTTATGATTACGTTATATCACTTTCTTGTTGTAGGAGCTGTTTTGTTTTCTTTCGGGATATATGCAGTTATAACCAGAAAGAATGCCATACAGGTTTTAATAGGGATAGAACTGATGCTGAATTCATCTATACTTAATCTGGTAGCGTTTGGAAAATATGACAGAATAGACAATACCGGGCAATTATTTGCATTATTTATAATTGTACTGGCAGCGGCATCTGTAGCGGTAGGTTTGGTTATTATATTAAATTTTTATAACAGGGTAAAAAGTATCGATCCTAACGATGCGAATACTCTAAGAGGATAAGATGGGCGCTATATTACATATTTCTGAAAGCCAGATGATATATGCTACAGTTGTAGCCTGCTTAGCACCGTTGCTATCTTTTGTGTTGGCTTTCATATTTAAAAAAGCCGCATCTTTTATTTCTATACTGGGTATTTCATTCAGTTTTTTAAGCTCCATACTTGTTTTTTTAGCTGTTTGGAATTCGGGTTCTGCTTATCATTTTTCCTTTCCATGGATAGATTTTTCAGGTTTTCGGATAAATGTAGGTATACTAGTCAATAACCTTACGGTTATCATGCTTTTACTGGTAAGTTTTATCGCGTTACTGGTAAATATCTACTCGATAGAATACATGCGGCATGACAATGATAAGCCAAAATATTTTGCCTATTTAAGCTTATTCTGTTTTGCGATGCTGGCTTTGGTAGTTGCAGATAATCTGTTTCTGGTTTACGCTTTTTGGGAATTGGTTGGTTTTGCGTCTTATTTGTTAATTGGTTTTTGGTTTACTCGTGAAAGTGCAGCAAAAGCAAGTAAAAAGGCTTTTATTATGAACCGTATCGGAGACGTAGGTTTTCTGGTGGGTTTACTGATTGTATATAGCCAATTCCGAACGTTAGATATCGACGCCATTTTTGGTACTGGAAACCTAATCTCATCGTCATTTATCCATCAGGGAAATTGGGTGACACCTTTTTCAACTATGCCGGATTATTGGCTAACCATAGCCGGACTTTGTTTTTTCGCGGGAGCAATTGCGAAATCTGCGCAGTTTCCCTTACATACATGGTTGCCTGACGCAATGGAGGGACCAACAGCAGTTTCTTCACTGATCCATGCCGCTACAATGGTTGCAGCGGGTGTTTTTTTGTTAGTGAGAATAGAACCGTTGTTTAATAGTACTGTGTTAACAGTGATAGCATCTATTGGCTTATTTACCGCTTTTATGGCCGCTACTATAGGCCTTACCCAAAACGATATTAAACGAGTGCTTGCATTCTCTACGATTTCGCAATTGGGTTTTATGATTTTGGCGATTGGCGTTGGCAACAGCGCTTCCGCAATATTTCATTTAGTGACTCATGCGTTTTTCAAATGTTTACTTTTCCTTGGTGCTGGTATTGTTATTCATGAAATGCAGCATCTGAAAGATAAATACGCTGTAGATTTTGATCCGCAGGATATGTTGAACATGGGCGGATTAAAAAAGCGCTTACCGATTACATTCGCAGTATTTTTAATTGCAGCTTTAGCACTGTCAGGTCTGCCTTTTACATCCGGTTATTTATCAAAAGACGCTATTTTATTGAGTGTGTTTGATTGGAGCGATGCTAAAGGTGGAATTTATTGGATATTTCCAATCTTTATCTCAATAGCTTCCTGGTGTACAACTTTCTATATCTTCAGGCTTATTTTTAAGGTGTTTTATGGAGAGTTCAGGTTGCCAAAGATCATCAATACCAATATTGATTTAAATAAAATACATGATCCATCCAACTGGATGAAAGTTCCGGTTGTCATTTTAGCTGTTTTCTGTATCGGCTTGATTTTTTCCCTTTCTCCATTGAATCTGGAAAAATCTTGGATATACCATGCATTCGCAGCAAATAATCACGAGAGTGGCAATGCTACTTTTCACCTTTTAGTACCGATTTACATTAACATACTAAGTTTACTGCTGATTTTTGCAGCATATAAATTGTATGCGCAAAATAAGTTTTCCTTATCGGCAGAAAATACCTGGTTGTACAAGTTTTCTTATAATCAGTGGTATTTTAATGAGTTTTATCAAATCTTTTTTGTGAATACCACAGTTTGGAAGGCGAAATTCTGGTATTGGTTTGACAGAACTTTTGTCGATGGATTTGTGAATTTCTTAGGAAGATTTACAGTCTATATTTCATATGCATTTAACTGGTTTGATAGAAATATAGTAGACGGTTTGGTGAATTTCTCAGCATTATTAGTAGAAAGAATAGGGATTTGGTTCAGGGCGGTTCACAATGGGAAATTTCAGCATTATGTGGTGTGGATGTTAATCATCTTTTTGTCGTTCTTCATTTTTCAAATGATATTTTAAAATGGGTTTATTATCATTATTAATTTTTATTCCATTACTGGTTGGCATCATCATTATGATTTTGCCCTCTAAATTAGATAAGAATTTTAAATATATTTCTGTAGCGGTTTCTGCTTTTCAATTGATATTGTCAAGCTACCTGTATTTTAATTTTAAGACAGGGCAGGCGGGTGTCGATCAGTTATCCGGATATCAGTTTACAGAAAGTCTGGAATGGATCAGGTTAAATGCCGGTAGTTTTGGAACATTACAGATTGACTATTTTATAGGTGTGGATGGTTTTTCAATTACCCTGGTTTGGCTGACAGCTTTGGTAATGCTGATAGCCAGTTTATCATCATGGGAAATTACAACGAATAAAAAAGGATATTTCGCTTTATTGATGCTGTTAAACACTGCAACAATAGGAGTTTTTTGTGCTTTAGATATCTTTTTATTCTACGTTTTTTACGAGCTTATGCTATTGCCTTTATACTTTCTGATAGGAATGTGGGGCGGGCCAAGAAGAGAGTATGCGGCAATCAAATTTTTCCTGTACACCTTAATCGGTTCGGTATTTATGCTTTTGGTCATTGCAGGACTGTATTTTTCTGTGGTAGACCCGGTTTCAGGAAATCATACTTTCAACATGGTGCATATGATGAATCCTGCAAATTATCTTCCGGATTCTATATTCTCCGTGTTATCTAATACCGATATTTTAGGGATTCCGGCAAGGACACTGGCTTTCATTGTCGTATTTATTGCCTTCGCCATAAAAGTACCTGTTTTTCCATTTCATACCTGGTTACCCGATGCACACGTTGAAGCGCCAACACCAATTTCTATTATCCTGGCGGGGATTCTTTTGAAAGTGGGAGGTTACGGAATTATAAGAATCGCCTATAGCATTTTCCCTGAAGTTGCGACAGATTTATCTTTTTATGTAGGACTTTTAGGCGTGATATCGATTTTATACGGAGCTATGGTTGCATTGGCCCAGGCGGATTTAAAACGTCTGATAGCCTATTCTTCGGTTTCCCATATGGGATTCGTATTATTGGGATTGGCCTCTATGACTCCCGAAGGAATTAGCGGAGCAATGTTGCAGATGATTTCTCACGGATTTCTTTCTGTGATGATGTTCTATGCTGTAGGCGTAATCTATGGCCGGGTACACGACAGGTATATTTATAATTTCAGAGGCTTAGCATCGCATATGCCGAAATTGACATTCTTTGTGACAATTGCATTCTTTGCTTCTTTGGGTTTGCCTGGATTCTCTGCTTTTATCTCTGAAATATTTACATTGATAGGGGCTTTCAAATCAGAAAGCATTAACGGATTTATTCCACGCTGGATGGCTATTGGCGGAGCTTTGGGGATTTTGTTGGGAGCGGCTTATTTGTTGTGGACTTTGCAAAGAATGTTTTTTGGAACATTACGTTTAAAAGAAGAATCTTGGTTAAGCGCATTAAAGGATTTGAATGCAAGAGAAATCCTGACTTTTACACCCTTGGCTATTTTAGCATTGGTTTTGGGAATAATGCCATCGTTGGTTTTTGATGTAATTAATGCATCGGTAAACCAATTTATAACGCTGTTTAAATAGATAATGATAGAGAATTTTAACATATCAGGTTCCATACAGAATATCGTTGATTCGATACCTTTTTTAGCTCCCGAGTTTATATTGGTAGCCGGGTTTCTAGTGGTAATTGTCCTGGATTTGTTTGTAAAGAGATCTGAAAAGCTGGTTTTCTTTATATCCTTATTGACCTTTATTCTGGGAATTTGTTTTTCAATAGCTCAATTTGCCAGGGTAGGATCAGACGGGATTGCTTTGTTTGCTGATATGTTGGTTTTGACCAAAAAAGGTATTCTTTTTAAAATCCTGATTTTAATAGGAGCTGTTTTTTCAGCTGTTTTTTTTAATAATGATAAAAGAATCCTGGGGCATGCTAAAGGTGTTAACGATTTTTTTTCGGTATTTATAGCTACTATTTTGGCTATGCTGATTTTAGTAACGTCAGCCAATTTGTTAATTGTATTTATTGCAATTGAAATGCTCTCTTTGGGATCATACATTATGGTCTCTTACACTGCTGAAAAAAGCCAGCAAATGGAAGCTGGAATGAAATACATGTTGTTTGGTGTTACTTCTTCTGCGATTATGCTTTACGGTATTTCATTTATTTATGGATTTAGCGGATCTCTTAACCTTTTGGACGGAAGCGTTTTTAACGGACTTAATGAGGTGCCCCCTATAGCCAAAAATCTTATCATTATATTTTTTGTAGTGGGAATAGGTTTTAAACTGTCTGCGGCTCCATTTCATTTCTGGACACCGGATGTTTATCAAGCTGCCCCAACTTCGGTGACATCTTTCCTGTCGACGGTACCAAAAGTTGCGGTTTTCGGATGGTTATATAGTATCAACAATCAATTTCATCTGGTAGGAGAAATTTACCTGCAGGTTATATTTGCTTTGGCAATTTTGTCTTTGCTGGCAGGAAATGTTCTTGCCGTCTTCCAAAATGATTTGAAACGTCTGTTGGCATATTCTGCCATCGGTCATACGGGTTTCATGCTAATGATTTTTGTATTGCCGGAAACAGATGTATTCCACTCCCTGTTTTTCTATTTATTGGTATATATTGTAACCAATATTGGAGCGTTCCTGGTGCTTTACCATTACGAAGAAAAATATGACGCACTTTCTTTACAGAGCATCAAAGGTTTAGGAAAAGCAACTGTATTGGCTTCCACGGTTTTGATTATATTTCTGGTTTCCTTAATTGGATTACCTCCAACCGGAGGGTTTATAGCAAAATTTATTTTATTCTCAGAACTTATTAATCAACCGCAGATAGCACCATACGGAACCTGGTTGCTAATTGTAGCAGTAATAACTACTGTAATTTCACTTTTCTATTATTTTAAAATACCACTTAACCTCTTTTTAAGAGAAGGCGAAGAACAGTCCATAAACTGGTATAATAGGAAGCTGGTCTTTTTGCCCGTTGCATTTGCCATTTTAATAATCTTATTGGGAATTTTTCCGTCTGTTGTTAAGTTTTTTTAGGGGATTTATTCGGTTTAGCAACTTCAAACTGGTTGATGTTTAGATTGTCACATCCCACTTACAAAGAAATGTGATGAATCTGACGTTTTTCCTTTTACAATCTTAATGGAATTTATAATTTTGTGAGCTTACTAACGAGCTTCAATGAGCGATTCTATTAAACACGAGTGCGGAATAGCATTCATACGCCTACTAAAACCCTTATCTTATTATCAGGAAAAGTATGGTACGTCTTTATACGGCCTGAATAAGCTGTATTTGTTGATGGAGAAACAGCATAACCGTGGTCAGGACGGAGCTGGTATTGCAACCATAAAGTTAGATGTAAAACCGGGGAACAGGTACATTAGTCGTTACCGTTCTATGGAAAGAAATGCGGTGCAGGATATCTTTACTTATGTAATGAAAAAATTTGCAGCAGTAGAGAAAGAAGACCCAACACTTTTGCAGGATGCCCAATGGTTAAAAGACAATGTGAGTTTTACCGGAGAAGTGCTATTGGGACATCTTCGTTATGGTACACATGGTAAAAATAGCATTGAGGCTTGTCATCCATTTTTACGTCAGAATAACTGGATGTCTCGTAACCTGGTTGTTGCTGGTAATTTTAACATGACCAATGTTGATGAACTTTTACAGCAATTGTATGATTTAGGTCAGCATCCGAAAGAACAAGCAGATACAGTTACAGTATTGGAGAAAATCGGACACTTTTTGGATAATGAAAACCAGATGCTTTTCGATAAGTTCAAGGAACAAGGATACGATAATGTAGAGATCTCTCAGAAAATTGCGGATAATCTGGACGTATTAAAAATCCTGAGAAGATCTGCGAAAACGTGGGACGGTGGCTATACAATGTCAGGTATTTTTGGTCATGGCGACGCGTTTGTAATGAGAGATCCAGCCGGAATTCGTCCTGCTTTTTATTATCAGGATGATGAGGTTCTGGTTGCTGCATCAGAAAGACCGGCTATTCAAACTGCATTCAATGTTAAAATCGGGCAGGTAAAAGAAATTAAACCCGGACATGCATTAATTATTAAAAAGGACGGAACTATTACAGAAGAAATGTTCCGCGAACCTTTAGAGAAAAAGGCATGTTCTTTCGAAAGGATTTATTTTTCGAGAGGAAGTGATGCTTCTATCTATCAGGAAAGAAAAGAACTGGGTAAATTATTAACTCCAACAATTCTGAATCATGTGGATCATGATTTGGAGAAGACAGTATTTACTTATATCCCAAATACAGCAGAAGTTTCTTTTTATGGCTTAATGGAAGGCTTACATGCCTATAATCGCCATAGACAAAAAGAAGCATTGTTGAATAATGACAATTTAACTGAAGAAGAGTTAGACAGGATTCTGAATCTGGCGCCAAGAGTGGAGAAACTAGCTATTAAAGATGCAAAATTGCGCACTTTCATTACTCAGGATGCAGACCGTGGCGATATGGTGTCTCATGTATACGATACTACTTATGGCTTAATCAGAAGAGATGTAGATACATTGGTCGCTATCGATGATTCGATAGTTCGTGGTACAACATTAAAGCAAAGTATTCTTCGAATATTCGACAGATTGGGTCCCGTTAAAATCATTATCGTTTCATCTGCACCTCAAATCCGTTATCCGGACTGTTATGGTATAGATATGAGTAGAATGGGAGAGTTTGTTGCTTTTGAGGCAGCTATTACGATGCTGAGAGAACGCGGGATGGGACATGTGGTAGAAGAAGTTTACGAAAAATGTAAGGCACAGGTAGATTTGCCTAAAGAAGAAGTTGTAAATCATGTAAAAGAAATTTATGCACCTTTTACAGATGAAGAAATTTCTAATAAAATTGCGGAAATCATAACTCCAAAGGAAATTGGAGCTAAAGTAGAAGTGATTTACCAGACTTTAGACAACTTACATGAAGCTTGTCCGGATCATAGAGGAGATTGGTACTTCTCTGGAGATTATCCAACTCCTGGAGGAAATAAAGTAGTAAACCGAGCATTTATGAATTGGGTAGAAGGTAAAAATGCCCGGGCATATATGTAGAGTAAGCTGGAAGTAATAAGTTAAGACTCAAAAGGGTTTTTTGTAGACCTAAAAGATATCGTAATCAGAAAATGGAAGCCGGTAAGTCTTGGTACTTATCGGTTTTTTTATAGTATAGGTTTTAAGTAGTAAGTAATAGGTTGTGAGTGGGTTTAAAAGAGAAAGATATCTGACAATTAAAAACTATTAGTGTCAGTCGACCATAAAATGCTACATGAGTTGTCACCTGAGCAATGCTATTATTGAAGTATATCGTCATGTTGACGTTGGAGAAACTTGCTGCCACAGGCTGGCATCCCACAAGTAAGTTTAAATATCAAGAGCAAATTCGCATGTGAGACCTTCAAGGTGACGTGAAATTTAACTTAATAAGAGGCATTCGTATAGGCTTCGATCCCGACAAGTCGGGAAGCTTGATAAAGTTTGGTTGGCAGGATACTAGTAACTGGCAATTATATCAGCGAATGCGTGAAAATAAGGTTATAGATCAGTCTGAACGCGAAAATAATAATAATAATGCCTGCTATTCTGTTTAATCGCTGGATGGATTTTTCGGTAATTCTATATCTTAATTTGTAAGCGAAATAGGCTTTTAATACATCCATGCCAAATAAGGTCAATAAAATCGCTCCAAAAAACGGAACCATTTCACTGTTTTTAATTTCACCGTTTAACGAATATATACCGCTGGTAACGCTTATCCAGTATAATAAAATAAAGGGATTGAATATACACATGAAAAAACCCTTAAGGAAATAACCAAATTTCCTTTTAGGACAGCTGATTTTTTGATAATCTATTTTTACTTTTTTGAATATATAGAAGCCACCTATACCGAAAAGAATAAGACTTCCTACAATACCGATAGGTACACGATATTGGTTTTCGAATTTTAGAAATGACGATCCGAATAAAGTAATAATAAGATAGATTAAGTCGGAAAGAACAACTCCCAATGCAAGAAAAACACCTGCTTGAAAGCCCTTTTCTATGCTTAATTTAATTAAAGCGAAGAAAGCTGGTCCGGTTAAAAACGACAGCACAATCCCCAATCCAATTCCGGAAAATATGAGCTCTAGCATTTATTTGATGTTTTTAATGAAAACTCTTAATGCGAATATGCAATTTTTAACGAAAAAAATCATAGATAAGTTTATTCCTAATAAAAAAATCACATTAATTCAGTGTTTAGTAAATTTGAAATCACCTATAAAACGAGCTATTTTTGTGCACTTTGTATATTTTAACTTTTAATTTCGACTTCTAACTTTTTATGTCTTTAAGCTTCGATCAAATATTTATGAATCTGGCATCAGATCTGGCGCAGAAATCACATTGTGTGAAAAACCATGTCGGAGCGGTGCTTACCAAAGATACCAGAATTATTTCAATTGGTTATAACGGGCCTCCTGCAGGAACGCATAATTGTGACGAGGAATGGCCTGAGGAGGGATGTCCAAGAGATTCTAAAAATAGTTGTTCTCTAGCTTTACATGCCGAAGAAAATGCCATTCTATACGCTGTGAAAAATGGCGCTCAAATACAGGGAGCCACTTTGTATACTACATTGTCTCCGTGTATCTCCTGTGCGAGATTGATCTATGCTTCTGGAATACAAAGAGTGTTTTATAAATATTCGTACGCCGCCTATAAAGGATTGTCTTTGGATGAGGGAGTAGAGTTTTTAAATAAGTTTGGAGTTCAATGTAATAAATTGGAAGATCGTGAATATCGTGAAGTTCATTGAGTTCCTTGGTTCCTTGGTTCATTAGTTCATTGAGTTTACGTTAGTTAGTTAGTTAGTTAGTTAGTTAGTTGAGTTCGATTATAAAAAGGCTATGAGAGTAATGCCAAAAGAGATTGCTTCGTTCCCGAATCAGGTTCGGGACAGGCTGTACCTCCTCGCAATGACAAAAAATAGGGGCGTCTTCCGAATTTACTTCGGAACTAAACATGAAATAATGTCCAAATCACTCAAAAACAATGAAATATTAATCGAATCTCAGGTTAGTTCCCCGAAGGGGTATCCAAATGGAAGCCTTTGGCTCCTTCTGCAGTTAGTTCCCGGAAGGCGGTGCCTCTAGATAAGATAATTATTAAATTACTGGACTAAGAAAACTTGAGATTTTTTAAAAAATAGTAATAAAAGGTAATACCTTCTTTGTATTCCTTAATGGCTATTCTTTCATTTATACCATGTAAACCTTCTAAATCAGTAAATGGAACAAAACGGAATACCTGTGGAGTGATTTCGCCAAAGTATCTGCTGTCGGTAGCCCCAATCATTAAAAAAGGTGCTACAACAATGTCCTTCCTGAATGAAGATAGGGTACTCTGTAAATATAGAAATGTGCTATCGTTTAAATTAGCTATTTGCTGAGGATTGGTTTTGTTTGCACCAACGCTGATTTTCACCAAATCGTTTGCGATTACTTTTTTAAGATGCGAAAGGATATCTTTTTCACTCGAATTTGGCAAAGTACGTAAGTTAATTGTAGCATGAGCTTCGCCGGGAATTAAGTTTTCTTTCACACCTGACCGGAAGACGGTAAATGCTTGTGTTGTTCTAATAGATGCATTTCCCGCAGGTGTTTTACTATAAATATTCCTAATTATAGGGCTAAATAACCAACGATTTGCCATGGCCATTTTACTGGTGAAAGGAAGCTCTGGGCCTACGTAATCCATAAACGAATTGACTACGCCATTAAGTTCGCTTGGAAAAGGATTCTGTTTAATTTTAACAATTGCATCTGCCAGTATATCAATAGCCGTGTTTTGTGCGGGCATGGAAGAGTGGCCTCCTTCTATACTGGTTTCCAGTTTTACAGTAAGGTAACCTTTCTCTGCTATACCCACGACTGCAGCGGTTTTTTCCAGATTAGGAACTTTAGTATTGGTAATCATTCCACCTTCGTCCAAAACCATCTTTGGAATAATATTTTTCTGTTTAAACCAACTTACAATTGCTTTGGCTCCATTTTGTCCGGTTACTTCTTCATCGTGTCCGAAAGCAAGGTAAATGTCGTTCTGAGGAATAAAATTTTCTGATAATAACATTTCTACACTTTCTAAAATTGCCATCAGGCTTCCTTTATCGTCTATAGCTCCACGGCCATAAACATATCCGTCTATCACCTCACCCGAAAAAGGATCAGCTTTCCAACTTTTCAATGTCGATTCTTCAACAGGGACAACATCCTGATGAGCCATTAATACAAGCGGACCACCTTGTTCTTTACCTTTCCAACGAAGTAAAAGACTTAAGTTATTTATCTTAATAAGTTCTGTTTTCTCAAAGACCAAAGGAAAAGCTGACGCTAAATAAGAATGGAATCTTAAAAATTCAGCACTATCTGTTTTAGTAGAATCATCATAAGAAATAGTTTTGAAACGAAGTGCTTCCTGCAAACGGGCTATACTTCCTTTCCTCACATCAACAAATTCGAATTCATCAGCTTCAATTTGTTTACTTTTGAAAGTTATGGTATTGAATAACACGATACAAATAAGTATCAAAAGAAGAGCGAAAACTATTGCCAGAGATGTTTTCATGTGTTATAAAAGGTTTATCGTTTAAAAATGAGAAATCTTTAAGAAATCTAAGCATAATATTTGAAATCATCCATTTAAAATATGGGCTTATTTAATTACTTTTGCGGATGCAAGAGAAAATTCTGATTCTAGATTTCGGATCGCAGTATACCCAATTAATAGCTCGTAGGGTAAGAGAACTAAATGTTTATTGCGAAATCCACCCATTCAATAAAATTCCGGCAATAGATGAATACACAAAAGGTGTAATTCTTTCAGGAAGTCCTTCCTCTGTACGTCAGGAGGGAGCGCCACAAGTGGATTTTAACCAGTTTCATGGCAAACTACCTTTATTAGGTGTTTGTTACGGAGCGCAGTACATTGCACAACATTCTGGTGGCAGTGTTTTACCTTCTGAAATCAGGGAATATGGAAGAGCGAATTTAGATTATATTCATAGCAACAACCCATTGATGAAAGACCTGCCGGCTAAATCTCAGGTTTGGATGTCGCATGGAGATACCATAAAAGAAGTGCCTGCCAATTTCGAAATCATTGCAAGTACGGACACTGTTAAAGTTGCTGCTTATCATGTAAAAGACAGCCAAACTTATGGTATCCAGTTCCATCCGGAAGTAACACATTCTTTAGATGGTAAGACTTTATTGCAGAATTTTATTATAGATATTTGTGGTTGTAGCCAGGACTGGACACCTTTTGCTTTTGCTGATGAAACTATAGCCTCATTAAAAGAGCAGTTGGGAAACGATAAAGTCGTTTTGGCTTTGTCCGGCGGGGTGGATTCTTCGGTAGCGGCTTTACTTTTGCATAAAGCTATCGGAAACAATCTGTACTGTGTGTTTGTTGATAATGGGTTACTGAGGAAGAACGAGTTTGAATCGGTACTGGAATCATACAAAACTTTAGGTCTTAACGTTAAAGGTGTAGATGCGAAAGACCAGTTTTATGCAGCATTGAAAGGTTTAACAGATCCTGAAAAGAAGAGAAAAGCAATTGGCGGTAAATTCATCGATATCTTTGATGCAGAAGCTCATTTAATTCAGGATGTGAAATGGTTGGCTCAAGGTACTATATATCCGGATGTAATCGAATCGGTTTCGGTTAACGGAGGTCCTTCGGCAACAATCAAATCTCACCATAATGTGGGAGGTTTACCAGATTTCATGAAATTGAAAGTGGTAGAGCCACTAAGGTCTTTATTTAAAGACGAAGTAAGGCGAGTAGGTAGAGCTTTAGGCTTACCAGAAAATATTTTAGGTAGACATCCTTTCCCTGGTCCGGGTTTGGGAATCAGAATTTTGGGAGAAGTAACTCCGGAGAAAGTGGCTATCTTACAGGAAGCGGATTATATTTATATCGAAAACCTTAGAAAAGCAGGTCTTTACGATAAAGTATGGCAAGCGGGTACAATTTTCTTACCAATACAGTCTGTTGGAGTAATGGGAGATGAGCGTACTTATGAAAACGTAGTTAGTTTAAGAGCTGTAGAATCTGTAGATGGTATGACGGCAGACTGGTGTCATTTACCTTACGAGCTATTAGCAAAAATTTCTAATGAAATTATTAATAATGTTAAAGGAATTAACAGAGTTGTTTATGACATCAGTTCGAAACCGCCAGCAACAATTGAGTGGGAATAGAAAACACATATTATTTTTATTAGTCTTGTTTTTGGCAGCATGTTCGCCAAAAACAAGACCTACTACAAATCTACCATCAGGCTCCGGTCAGGAGAAAAAAGAAAATAAGCAAACCGAAGTAGTAAAGGAGAAGAAAGCAGAGAAACCAGAAATGGTTGTTTCTTTACTGCTGCCTTTCGAACTGGATGTTATTAACTACCGTATTGCGAAAAAGCAGGATTTAAGTAAGGCTGAGTTAGCCATTGATTTTTATCAGGGTTACAAAATGGCCTTGGATTCTATAGCAAAAACTTACGGAGGTAAATTCAAATTTCAGGTTTACGATTCTAAAGATAATATTACATCTCTTAGTAATTTAGCCAATAAAGCAGGAATTAAAAACTCTGATCTGATTGTTGGTCCTGTTTTCCCTAATGGTATTAAGACTTTTTCAGAATATAGTAAATCAATGCAGAAACTAATGGTTTCGCCCTTGGCAGCAACCTCTGCTGATAGCTTTAATAATCCTTACCTCATCAGTATAAATAATTCTATTGAGCAGCATGTTACTAAAGCGGTAGACTTTATCAAAAGTAATTTGAAGCCTAAGAAAATAGTTCTGATCAGAAGCGGGCAAGAGGGAGAATATAAATATGCAGTCCCTTTTAAAAAGGAAGTTTCAGAACTGTCAAAACTGATTCCTTTATCGGAAATTGGTATAAAAGCTGTTGGTTACGAAAATGTGTTTAAAAGCCTAACTCCAACGGGGCTAAATGTGATTGTATTACCTTCTACAGATAGGAATTTCTTATTGTCGATAACAAAGGAACTAAGTAAACTGACAGCTAATTTCCAGATTGCGGTAATTGGACATCCCGAGTGGGAGAAACTGACTTTTTTGGATGGTCATATCATGCAAAATATTAATGCTTATATTACTTCTTCGTCCAAAATTGATTATAAGTCATCGGCTGTAGATCATTTTGTTAAATCCTATAGAGCGAAATTTCAATTGGAGCCGGGGGAATTTGCTTTTAAAGGTTTTGATATCGGCTTTTTCTTTGGCGGGCTAATGGCCGAAAAAGGAAAAGATTACGGAGATTTCTTAACGAAGGAAGTATACAAAGGCTTACATAACAATATTCACCTGGTGAGAGATCTTAAGTTCGGATATTCAAATAAGGAACTTCTGGTTTTGAAGTATCAGGATTTTCAGTTAAAACGGGTTTATTAAAGAAATCGGATGGTCCATAGTCAATGGTTTATTGTAAACCCGGCCTTCTGAACTTTTTGAGTCTCAATACCCATTACTCAATACCAAATAATGAAAGCATTTCATCAACTATCCACAGTTCAAAATATATTGGCTTCTTATAAAGAAGATCAGCCATTGCATCGTTTCCTTACTCAGTTTTATAAGAGGAATAAGCAAATGGGGTCCAGGGACAGAAAGATTAGCAGCCAGTTGATTTATAACTATTATCGCATGGGAAAGGCTCTAGAACAGTTGCCTTTGCAGGATAGGTTGGTGGTAGCGGAGTTTTTATGTAATCAGGAGAAAAGCACTTATCTGGATTATTATAAACCGGAATGGGTGAAGTATCTCAGCAGTCCTATTTCAGAAAAGATAGACAAGGTGAAAGAAAGCTACCCGACATTTTCTATGAATGATGTATTCCCATTTTCTGAACATCTATCTACTGAAGTGAATAAAGGTGAATTCATAGAAAGTCAGTTTGTTCAACCAGATCTTTTTGTCAGGGTAAAACGGTCTGCAACAGCAGACTTTGAATTTAGGCTGAGACAACAGGAAGTGTCTTACAAGAAGCTTTCAGAAATAACCTATGCTTTCAAAAATGGCGCAAAGCTGGATCAAATAATCTTAGATAAAGGTAGTTTTGAAGTACAGGATTTATCTTCTCAGAAGGTAGGTGACGTATTTAAGCCTCAAAGATGGGATAAATGGTGGGATTGCTGTGCCGCTTCGGGGGGGAAGTCCCTGATGTTATTGGATGAACAGCCAGATATTAAGTTGCTGGTTAGTGACATAAGGGAGTCTATTTTAGAAAACCTTAAGGAACGTTTTATTGAGGCTGGCATTAAAGGATTCCAGGCAAAAGTACTTGACTTAACTCAAAACCCGGCTGTCTTTCTTCATGATTACGAATTTGACGGAATTATTTTAGATGCACCATGTAGTGGTTCTGGTACCTGGGGCAGAACACCGGAGATGATTGCGCAGTTCAGCAAATCGAAAATATCGTTTTTTCGGGATTTACAGCGAAAAATCGCATCGAATGTGATTCCTTTTCTTAAACAGGGGAAGCCATTAATCTATATCACGTGTTCAGTTTTTAAGGAAGAAAACGAAGAACAGACAGATTGGTTATGCAAACAGTTTGGCTTGACTTTAGAATCTCAACAAATTATTAAGGGATATAAGGATAAAGCGGATTCGATGTTTGTTGCCAGGTTGTTGAAAGTATAGTTACAGAATATCATTAAAGTTATCTGACTTTTCCTAGGCCTGCCTTTATTGCAAAGCCATAAAAAGGTCTTTTAGTGTTTATGTTTCCAAATATACTGAATCCAATTTTTGCATATTTAATGGGTGTAAAAATGAGTTCCGTTTCTAGAGGCAGAGAAGGAGTGATGATTTTTTCCTTATTGTAAATAGTAGGGGCGAATAATCCAGATTTTTTTTCTAAAATATTTTCTCCTCTTAATTCTCCTGAGATGGCTCCTATTCCGGTAGTTAATTGTAAGAATAACATGTCCTCTAAAATAAGTTGTTTGCCTATCAGTATGTTGAATGCATATAAGTTTTCCTGAGGTGATATTGGCGACATGATTTTGAATTCATCGTCATATTGAAATTGGATTTTATATAAAACTCTTTTTTTTAAAAGGTTTATGCCGATGTTTTCATGAATTCCGTTGGAATATTTAAATGTGTTGAAGGAGCCTAATCCAATATCAGCCCAATATTTATCTGTTTTGAAATTTATGAACTGCCCACTAGTGCTTTGTGTAACTAATAAAAAATAAAGAATAACAGCATAGGCAATAATTGGTTTATGGGACATAAGTTATGCATATTGTAGTATTTGAATAATACGCTATATTATAATCTATTGCTACAACATATAATAGATGCTTTTAAGCTACAGTCCGGTATTACTTCTAAACAGTTTTATAGCTATAGCTAAAAGAATTACTCCAAATGCTTTTCTTAGAACCTGTAAACCTACTACACCTAGCATACGTTCCAGTTTTTCTGTATTTTTTAATACAGTATAAACGAATAGCATATTTACGATAATGCCAATCATGATGTTTTGCAGTTGATATTCTGCCCGCAGAGAAAGGAGAGTAGTTAGCGAGCCCGCTCCTGCAATCAAAGGAAAAGCCAGTGGAACAATAGAGACAGTTTCAGGGATATCTTCTTTAAAAAAATTAATGCCTAACACCATTTCCATGGCTATAAAAAATATCACCAGAGACCCTGCTATTGCAAATGACGAGATATCCAACCCAATTATCTTTAGCATTTCTTCCCCTACAAAAAGAAAGGAAATCATAATAACAAGTGAAACTATGCTGGCTTTTTCGGATTGAATATGCCCGGCTTTTTTCCTTAACTCGATAATTACGGGTATTGATCCGAGAATATCTATTATGGCAAATAGAATCATCGTAACGGATAAAATCTCATTAAAGTTGAAAAATCCAGCCATAAGAATAGTTTTTTATAAAGATAACAAATAAAAAAGCCAAAGGATTTAACCTTTGGCTTCTTCTGTTGAAAAAAATGCAGGTTATTTATTGGTTATACTATTTCTTATTTTAGAATGTTTTCTGCTATAGAAAAAATAAATAATTATACCTATTGCCATCCAGATGATTAAACGCTCCCAGGTATGCCAAGGTAGTCCGTACATGAGATAAAGACAAACCAAGATACCTAAAATAGGGATATATGGGAATAATGGTGTTTTGAATGTTCTGGGTATTTCCGGATGGGTGTAACGTAGTACCAATATACCACCGCAAACAATAGCAAAGGCTAGTAATGTTCCTATAGAAACAAGTTCTCCAAGAAGATTTATTGGAGCTAATCCTCCAATAATCATTGCTACAAAACCGGTAATAATAGTAGTTACATAAGGAGTCTTAAATTTTGGATGCACTTTAGCAAAAGAGCTTGGTAGCAATCCGTCCTTAGACATAGAATAAAAAACCCGGGGTTGACCCATTAACATTACAAGAACAACAGAACTCAATCCTGCTATTGCGCCAATCTTAATAGGAAATCTCAACCAAAATAAATCTTCTCCAGCAGAATTGACAGCTACTGCAACCGGATCTGGGACATCTAAATTACTATAATGTACCATCCCTGTCATAACCCATCCAACCAGTACATATATTATTGTACATAGAAAGAGAGAACCTAAAATACCTTTGGGCATATCTTTTTGTGGATTTTTAGTTTCCTGAGCTGCTGTGGAAACAGCATCAAATCCAATATAAGCAAAGAAAATAATACCTGCTCCACGCAAAATTCCGTCGAATCCAAAGGCACCGGGACCCGTATTTTCTGGAATAAACGGAGTAAGATTCTCGGGCTTGATGTAAGAAATACCAAATCCAATGAAAAGGAAAATAACGAGTAGCTTAACGACAACGATGATGTTATTAAATTTAGTGGATTCTTTTATACCGATAGTAAGCAAAACGGTCACAAGAGCCACAATGAACATTGCTGGTAAATTTATTATTGCCCCGGTCGCGGTGAATACACCTGTTGAAGAGTCATAATTGAAAGGGGATTGAGCAATGTGAGGAGGGATTTGTATCCCGAAGTCTTTGAGAAAGCTGACAACATATCCGGACCAGCTTACAGAAACGGTTGATGCGGCAAACAAATACTCTAATATTAAGTCCCAGCCAATAATCCATGCGACAAATTCACCCATTGTTGCATATGCGTACGTATAGGCTGAACCTGCAACTGGAATCATTGATGCAAATTCCGAATAACAGAGTCCGGCGAGCGCACAGGCAAGTCCGGCCAGTAAAAATGATAATACTACTGCTGGTCCAGCATGTAAAGCCGCGGCTGTTCCGGTTAATGTAAATATTCCGGCTCCAATAATGGCTCCGATTCCTAAGGAAATAAGGTTGGCTGCGGAAAGGGTCCTTTTTAATTCCCCCTCACCGCTGCATTCGGCTCTTAACTGATCGATTGATTTTTTATAAAACATAAATGATTCCTCAATATCTTATCTAAGATAAAATCAAAAACCAATTTATGATATTTTTTTTACAATTTTCTAACAATTAATGTTATGGGATTTCGAATTTGAGTAGCTGTAGTGTTCTTGAAAATTCTGACTGGGGTATAGCTTGCAAATGAATTTTCTTTTTTGTGAAAGGATGTTCAAAGCTAAGTTCAGATGCATGAAGCATCATAGTATCCATTTGCCATTTTTCTTTGAAGAGTTTATTTTGTTTATTACAGCCATGAGGACGATCGCCGATAATAGGATGAAGGATGTGGGCAAAATGACGTCTTAGTTGGTGCATTCTCCCCGTTTCGGGTATTGCTTCTATAAGAGCGTAACGGGAAGTAGCATGTTTTCCAAAAGGCAGGTCGATTTCTGTCAAGGATAATGTTCTGAAATGAGTTACTGCATCTTGTAATTTGCCATCGTCTTTGGCTATAGGATAATCTATGGTCATCCTTTCCATAGTATGGCCTCTAACGATCGCAAGATATTTTTTCTGGACTAAGCCATTTTGAAACTGAGTCTGAAGATTTATTTCCGTTTCTTTATCTAAAGCAAATAAAAGTAAACCTCCGGTTTTTCTGTCCAGCCTATGACAAGGCCATACTGTTTGTCCAATCTGATCTCGTAAAATCTGTAATGCGAATTCTTCGGCGTCGCGCGCTATAGGAGATTGATGAACTAATAATCCGTGAGGTTTATTTACAGCAACAATATGTTCGTCCCGATATATGATTTCTAGCATGTAGTTACAAAAATAGGAATTTAAGTGTTTTTATCTCCTATTTAATGACTCGTCTAACTTCTCTTTATCTAACTGTCCTTCCCATTTAGCCACAACAACAGTAGCCACTGCATTTCCTGCTAAATTTGTTAATGCCCGACATTCAGACATAAATCGATCTACTCCAAGAATAAGTGTCATACCTGCTATCGGAACTTCTGGCACTACAGCCAAAGTAGCAGCAAGAGTTATGAATCCGGCACCAGTAACACCCGCTGCTCCTTTGGAGCTCAGCATAGCTACCAATAAAAGAACGACTTGCTGCTGAATGTTAAGTTCTATATTACAAGCCTGAGCAATAAATAAGGCTGCCATGGTCATATAGATATTTGTTCCGTCAAGATTAAATGAGTATCCGGTAGGAATTACCAATCCCACCACACTTTTAGAACAACCTACATTTTCCATTTTTTGCATTAACGAAGGTAATGCCGCTTCGGAAGAACTGGTACCTAAAACTAATAGTAGCTCGTCTTTGATATAGTTTAGTAATTTGAATATGCTGAAACCGTTGTACCTGGCTACAGCCCCCAATATCAAAACAACAAATAATATCGAAGTGAAGTAAAAAGTAAGAACAAGATAGGCAAGGTTAACTACTGCACTTATACCGTATTTTCCAATGGTAAAAGCCATTGCACCAAAAGCACCCAGAGGAGCCAACTTCATTAGTAGCTCGACTATTTTAAATACTGGATAAGACAGGGCCTGAAAAAAATCAATAACAGGTTTACTTTTTTCTGACGTTCGGGCCAATCCAACTCCAAATAGTATTGCAGCAAATAATACCTGAAGAATATTGTCACCGCTTAAGGGACTTATGAGTGTTTTCGGAATAACATTCATAACAAAACTCAAAAGAGAAGAGTGTTCTGCTTCAGAAATAAAATGGGTAACCTGATTTTTATCAAGTGTAGTAGGATCTATATTTAAACCTTTTCCAGGTTGTACAATGTTACTGACGAAGAGACCAACGATTAAGGCCAGTGTAGAGAAAGTAAGAAAATAAGCGAAAGATTTGCCCGCAACTCTGCCCACACTTTTCAAATCGTTCATTCCTGCTATTCCCATCGATACCGTGATAAATATTACAGGAGCAATAATCATCTTGACAAGATGAATGAATCCATCACCAAAGGGCTTCATCATTTCACCTGTTTCCGGATAAAAATACCCTAATGAAATACCAATGGCAATCGCTATTAATACTTGTACATAAAGAATTTGATAAAATTTTTTGGGTTTTTTAGGGCTTGGCGTATCTATTGAGTGCATATAACGGTTAATTTACCCCGAAAATACAGTTTTATATAATTTTTCAAAAAGATATATCGTCTTTTTAAAAAAATACAGATCTCTGAACTCTTATGATCCTTAACGATAGCCTGGAGACGGCTTATCACAGTAGTCTGTTTTTAATCTTAATATTTTAAAGAGATGGTTTTGAGTTACATGCCATTATTAAAATATAAGGAACGGCCTGTTATCTAATACAAAGAGCGTCAGTTTTTCTCTGCGCTCTTTGTGGATTCTTTTAAAAATTCCTGTTACAAAACGATTATTTGTTCTCCTTAACAGATGAATTGTTATAATTTAAACGTATTTCTGTTTTTACTAGGGGTTCGTCAACATGCTTTGCCAATTTATGGTCTGTAACAGCAATATGCGGAGCGATAATCAATGATACAATAGACATTAATTTAATCAAAATATTCATTGAGGGACCAGAAGTGTCTTTAAAAGGATCGCCAACTGTATCTCCTGTTACAGAAGCCTTGTGAGGCTCTGATTTTTTATAATGTGTTTCTCCATCAATAACAACCCCTTTTTCAAATGATTTTTTAGCGTTATCCCAGGCTCCGCCAGCGTTTGATTGGAACATTCCCATTAGCACACCGGATACTGTAACTCCTGCTAAAAGACCTCCTAAAACTTCGGGGCCAAATATAAACCCTACAACCACAGGTGTAATTAAAGCAATAGCTCCAGGTAACATCATTTCTCTAATAGATGCTTGTGTTGAAATGGCAACGCATTTTTCGTACTCAGGTCTGGCTTTATATTCCATAATACCGGGAATCTCCCTAAATTGACGTCTGACTTCATTGACCATATCCATAGCGGCTCTTCCCACAGCAGAAATACATAGAGATGAAAATATGAATGGAATCATTCCACCAACAAATAAGCCGGCCAAAACGTCGGCTTTATAAATATCAATTCTGTCTATCCCTGCAACGCCTACAAAAGCAGCAAAAAGAGCCAGTGAGGTTAAGGCTGCAGATGCAATAGCAAATCCTTTTCCCGTAGCGGCAGTTGTATTGCCAACAGCATCCAAATTATCTGTTCTTCCACGAACTTCATCCGGAAGCTGACTCATTTCAGCAATACCGCCGGCGTTATCTGCTATTGGACCAAATGCATCTATAGCCAATTGCATTGCGGTGGTAGCCATCATTCCCGCTGCAGCAATAGAAACTCCATAAAGACCGGCAAAATGATAGGATCCGTAAATCCCTCCTGCAAGAACAATCATCGGAAGCATAGTTGACTCCATTCCAACAGCTAAACCCCCAATAACATTTGTTGCATGTCCGGTAGAGGATTGTCTGATAATAGACTGAACAGGTCTTTTTCCTATCGAAGTATAATATTCTGTGATTATACTCATTAAAGCACCAACAATTAATCCGACAATTATCGATAAGAAAACGTCAGTGGATGTAAAATCGTAACCTCTAATAGACATAGACTGAGGTAATAACCATTTTACGGCAAAGAATGAAGCGATAGCAGTTAAAATAATAGACGACCAGTTTCCGAGGTTAAGTGCAGCCTGAACACTGTCGGTTTCATTTTTGATTTTTACGAATAGCGTACCTATTATGGAGAATAATAATCCCAAACCTGCAATTAACATTGGTAATAAAATCGGAGCGATACCTCCAAAATTATCAAGGGAAACAATTTCGCGACCCAGAACCATTGTAGCAAGAATTGTTGCAACATAAGAGCCAAATAAATCGGCACCCATGCCGGCAACGTCTCCTACATTGTCACCAACATTATCAGCTATAGTCGCTGGATTTCTTACGTCATCTTCCGGAATACCAGCTTCTACTTTTCCAACCAAATCAGCCCCGACATCTGCGGCTTTCGTGTAGATACCACCGCCAACACGAGCAAATAAGGCAATAGATTCGGCGCCTAAGGAGAAACCGGCTAATACTTCCAGTGCGGTTTCCATTTCTTTTCCGTTTACACTGGCACCCTGACTGGTAACAAACAGAACATAAAATACAATAAAAAGCGATCCTAGCCCTAAAATAGCTAATCCGGCGACTCCTAATCCCATTACGCTACCACCAGTAAAGGATACCTGTAAAGCTTTAGCCAGACTTGAACGAGCGGCTTGTGTTGTCCTTACATTGGATTTCGTGGCTATATTCATTCCAATATATCCTGCAAAAGCAGATGTTATTGCCCCTATGATAAAGGAAATAGCAATAAGGGGACTGGAGGTACCTACCAGCGTACCGGAATAAGCCAGGATAATAGCGGCAATAATTGCAAAGTAGGATAATATTTTCCATTCCGCTTTTAAAAATGCCATAGCGCCATCGGCAATATAGCCGGCGAGCCTGTTCATGTTATCGTCTCCAGTTGGTTGTTTGTTAATCCAGATAGTTTTGGATACCATAACAAGGATACCTATTAGTCCTAGAACAGGGATGATGTAGATTAAATTGTTTTGTAAGAAGTCCATAAACGGGAAAATATTGGTTTATAAAGAGTTAAATTTTATTCAAGTTAAAGAATGACTTTCTCTTTTACAAGAATCTGTGCATAAAAATAACAGATGAGGGAAATCACATTCTGATGAACAAATGACGGCTATAATGTTTTATTATATTAATTTTGCAGCTCATTTTTAATTAGAATACTCAAATGGGGAAAAATGTTAAGGTAGGCCTGGTACAAAACACTTGTACGGCTAACAAAGCAGAGAATTTGCAGAAAGCTATTGAAAGCATTAGAGTTGCCGCTTCGAAAGGTGCACAAATTATATGTTTGCAAGAACTTTTTACATCATTATATTTCTGTGATGTGGAAGATTACGCAAATTTCGATTTAGCAGAATCCATCCCGGGTCCATCTACCGATGCATTAAGTGCTGTCGCTAAGGAATTAGGAGTAGTAATTATTGCTTCTCTTTTCGAGAAGAGAGCGCAAGGTCTATATCACAATACTACAGCGATATTAGATGCAGATGGAAGCTATCTGGGGAAATATAGAAAAATGCATATTCCTGACGATCCTGCTTTCTACGAGAAATTCTATTTTACACCCGGAGATTTAGGTTATAAAGTTTTCCAAACCAAATTCGCGAAAATAGGCGTATTAATCTGTTGGGACCAATGGTATCCTGAGGCTTCCCGTATCACCGCTTTAATGGGGGCCGAGATTTTATTTTATCCAACGGCAATAGGTTGGGCCACAGATCAGGATGAGGAAACTAATAAGGATCAATATAATGCATGGCAGACTATTCAACGTTCGCATGCGGTTGCTAATGGCGTTCCAGTAGTAAGTGTAAACCGCGTAGGCTTTGAACAAGACGGTGCAATGAAGTTCTGGGGAGGTAGTTTTGCAACAAATGCTCAAGGAAAATTATTATACTTAGCTTCTCATGATAATGAAGAAATTAAAGTTGTAGATTTAGATCTGTCAGAATCTGATTTTTTCCGTAAACACTGGCCTTTCTTAAGGGATCGCCGTATAGATTCTTATCAGCCTATTACGAAGAGATTTATTGATGAAGAATAATTAGTCCGAAGTCGGAAGACTGAGGACGGAAGTCTTAAGATCTAAAATCTTACTATAGAATGGCATTTAAGTTTGAAAGTTTAAAGGTCTGGCAACAAGCAATTGATTTAGCTGTATCGGTGGACTTAGCTACTAAAGATTTTCCTAAAGAAGAACTTTATGTATTGGCATCTCAATTGAAACGCGCAGCAGATTCCGTTTCTCTCAATATTGCGGAAGGGAGTACTGGTCAATCGAATGCAGAGTTTTCCAGATTTCTTACTTATTCCATTCGATCAAATATAGAAGTAGTAGGATGCTTACATTTAGCAATAAAAAGGAGTATAATGCATCAAGATACATTTGATGCTATTTATAAGCAATGCGAGGGAATACATTTTATGTTAATCGCATTAAAAAAATCATTAAAATAACATGTCAGATAATAATAGCTTATCATCGTCAGACTCTGGGCTCCGGACCTCGGACTTCGGACTTCAATCTCCAAAACAATTAGGTTATCACTTTCCTCCAGAGTGGGCTAAACATGAGGCTACATGGTTAAGTTGGCCACACAAGGAAGCTAGCTGGCCTGGTAAAATTGATACAATATACAAGCCTTACGCAGAATTTATCAAATACTTGTCTTTAACAGAGAAAGTAAGAATAAATGTGCGTGATGAACAAATGAAGGCATTTGCTTTAAAACACATAGAAGCGGCGGGAGCAGATTTGTCTAAGGTCGAATTCTTCTTTCATCCCACAAATGATGCCTGGTGCAGAGACCATGGGCCGGCGTTTTTAATCAATCCCAATGCAGAAATTAAAAAGGTAATTGTAGACTGGGGATTTAATGCCTGGGGAGGCAAATATCCGCCTTTCGATTTGGACGACGTTATTCCCACTAAAATTGGTCAGCATTTTAATATTCCTGTTTTTAATCCGGGAATTATTATGGAAGGCGGATCGGTTGAATTTAACGGTGCCGGAACTATTCTGACATCCAGAAGCTGTTTATTGAATGAAAATAGAAATGCGCACCTTAATCAGGATCAGGTAGAAAAATATCTCAGAGACTTTTACGGAACGGAGCAGATTCTTTGGGTTAGTGATGGCATTGTCGGCGATGATACAGACGGACATATAGACGATACCATACGTTTTGTGAATGAAGATACTGTGCTAACTGTTATAGAAGAAAATAAGAACGATGAAAATTATGAGCTTTTACAAACTAATTTAAGAGAATTGCAGGAAATGCGTCTTTTAAATGGTAAGCAACTTAATATAGTAGAATTGCCTATGCCAGATCCGGTAATTTACGATGATTGCAGATTACCGGCTTCATATGCAAATTATTATATCAGTAACGGACACGTTATTGTACCTACCTACAGATGCGATAAAGACCAGAAAGCTTTAGATATAATTGCCGAGTATCATCCAGATAGGGAAGTAGTTGGTATTGATTCAACAGACATTATATGGGGGTTGGGAAGCTTTCACTGCTTAAGCCAGCAAGAACCTTCAATCTAAATCCAGATTTGTTATTGCAAAGCTGCCTGTTATATTTCCCGAAAACATAACAGGCAGTTTAATCATCTAGCTAATCCCATTTAGAGCTAAGATGAAAATATTCCCTTTATAGCGGTTATTACATAGAATTACAAGTATTCTCGAATTTATTATTTGTTATAAATTGTATTTATCGGTTTTTTAATTAATTTAAAGTTGTTTTAAGTTAATATTTATATATTTACTAATAATCAATTATAACCTAAATGCGTAAAATTATACTTGCTGTCTGTGCGATATTTATGTTTTCTTGTCGCCAGGATGATTCAGTAATGACACCTGTTGGTATTGGCAGTGGAAACGGAGCTCACTGTTTGATTACAAAATATACCTATTCGGACGGAGAAATACGAAGTATAAAGTATGATGAAAATTCCATGTTAATAGAAGATATTTCTTCAGAAGGAGAGTCACATTATCTAACCAAGGAAAACCCAAAACAATTCTTGTATTTTAAAGGAAGAAAATCGTCCGACAAAAAAATGGTTAGCCGTATTTACATGACGGATTTTGGAAGTGTGCAGAAAGAGGTCGCAGTACATATAGATGTTGACGGAAAAACAATTATCGAAGATGCCAATCAGGTAGATATTTATCATTATAACGATAAAAAATTATTAACCAGAATTGAAAAAGGATATGGGGATGATAAAGGAATCATCGATCTAACCTATGATAATAAAGATAGGTTAAACCATGCAGTCATAAAGGATCCCGCATCGGGTTTTGTTTTGTTTGAATTTACCAATTTTAAATACCTGGATCGTAAAAAGGAGGATAATTTTTGTGATTTAGGATTTACTGACTCCTATAATTTGAATCTCATTCCATGTCTTCGAAATGCATATATGACTTCCTACACTTTAAAAACAATGCCTGATTTGGGAGAGATAGACCTAGGGGAAATTGGAATAGAAATAGGAATAGGTCTGGATGCGGTTTACACAAATGACTTTAAGTTTGATGGTAGTAAACTCACTAGTATAAGATCTACTCTCACAGCAATGGGGCAACAAGACAGTGGTACAGCCAATGTAGAAGTTTCCTGTAAATAACTTTTTAACTAGTCTTATGTTTAAATTATACGCAGTCGTTATACTTACATTCTTATTTCTTGGCTTAAATATAAGCCATACATATTCTCAAATTGTAATTAATGGGCCAAGACCTATAAATCTTTATAATCAAGGTGGGGGAGAATTCTATGTTAGTCTTTCTTACGGTTATAATTTTTGGAAAGACGGAAAACAGAAAAAGTTTAAGGGATATTCTTCATCGATGTCTGATTTTAGTATAGTTAATGATTTTGTTTCGTTCGACAAATTTGATTACAGTTCCGGGCTGTTCTTAGGTTTTGAAAAAGGAATAACAGACCGCTTTTCACTGAAAGGGCATTTATTCTACGCTAGCATGTTGAGTGGGCTTTCTACGCGAACAGATTTGGCGATTCCTGACAATAAATCAAAATTTTTTCAAATGTCTGCTTATTCCTCGCTTTCTTTGACAAAAGATAGAGGAAAGATATTGAGCTTCCAATGGTTAATTGGTCCCGAAATTATATATGCCCAAAAAGATTTAATTATCAAAGAATATATGGAAACTTCAGAATCAGAAGCCGTAGATTATCATTACAAAGAATCTGTTATGGAAGTTTCTCTTGTAACCGGTTTAGGAGCTTCCATTAGAGTCATGGAAAAATTATCTTTGTTTTCTGATGGACTGATTGGAATTTCTTTACCTGGAAAAGGTATAAAAGTATCAAGCCATAATATAGGATTAAAGTATAGAATTAACTAGTGCCCTGTCAACCACATTTTGTCAGGCTTCCCGACTTGTCGGGATCGAAGCCTCTGGGAATGACCCTTCGAGAACCTCAGAGCTTGCCCCGCCCAACGGGAGTTGCAAACGCATATGACATTTTATCGTTGATACGACACTAGAAATATTAAACTATTTCGGCAACTACAAAAGTACTTCCACCTACAAATACCAGATCATCTGGTTTTGCATTATTTTTAGCAGTCTCCAGCGCTTTCTGTATGCTGTCGTAGTGATTTCCCTCAAGTCCGTAAATCGCGGCTTCAGCAGCCAGTTCTGAGGGATTTTTTGCCCGCTCGAAATCTGGAGCGCAGAAGTAATAAATTGCCTGTTTAGGAAGCAGTTGCAAAACTTTGGAAATATCTTTATCCTTTACCATACCTAACACCATGTGCAATTGTTTATGCGGTGTTATGGCGATATTTTTTAATACTTCCTTAATTCCGTCCTCGTTATGTCCGGTATCGCAAATTACCAAAGGGTTTTTCTGTAAGGTTTGCCATCTACCCATCAGCCCGGTTAACCCTTTTACATCTTTTAGTGCTGTTTTGACATGACTTTCAGAAATAATAAAACCCTTTTTTCTGAGCTCATCAACAGATGCGAGAACTGTTTTTATATTCTTCAATTGATATAAGCCTGTTAAATCCAGTTCGAGATTGTCGGACTCAGTTCCCTTATCTACTTTAACCGAGATAGTAGAAGAATGACCTTCAATAAACTCGGTTTTGAATATGTCCTGTGCAAAATAGATCGGGCTGTGTTCCTGCTCAGCTTTTTCTTTAAATACAGGTAAGGTTTCCGGTAAATATTCACCAATTACTACCGGAGTTCCTTTTTTAATTATTCCCGCCTTTTCGAATGCAATCTTATCTAATGTATCTCCCAAAATCTGCATGTGGTCAAAACCGATATTGGTGATAACCGATAATTCAGGTAAGATAATATTCGTGGAATCCAGACGGCCGCCTAAACCTACTTCTATTACTGCAATATCAACTTGTTCTTTTGCAAAGTGATCAAAAGCCATTGCGACCGTAACTTCAAAAAAAGAAGGTTCAATAGTTTCAATATATGGTTTATTCTCATCAACAAAACGAATCACTGCTTCTTCAGAAATCATTTCTCCGTTTACTTTTATACGCTCACGAAAATCCTTTAGATGAGGAGAAGTATATAAGCCGGTCCTGTATCCGGCAGTTTGGAGGATGGCGGCTATCATATGAGATGTAGATCCTTTGCCATTCGTTCCGCCTACATGTATAGATTTGAATTTTAAATGAGGATTGTCTAATGCCCGACAGAATGCTGCGGTATTGGTAATGTCCTTTTTTATAGCAGATGCACCTATTTTGGTAAACATGGGTAATCTGCTATATAGATATTTTATGGTGTCCTGGTAGGCCATTTTAGCTGAATATTGAGTTCACTGTTTCATTAAGTTCATTAGTAAGTATTTCGTACGAAGCTGCCGACTATTGACCATCGACTATGAACAATTAAACATAGGTATTCTAACTGTCAACTAAAAAATGTGTGTTCCTAGTATCTCCGTGGTTAAAAAAATTGTTCTACTTCACCTTAAAATTAAAAGTGATATATCCAATTTGAGTATCCGGAGCTGAATCTAATGTATTAAATCTTGAACCTAAGGCAGCTCTTTCACATTTATCCCAAAGGTCATTATCAGTTAGTGTTGTACCTCTCGCACCAGCTTTGGCGGCAATTACATTTCCATTTTTATCCACCCTGATTTCTACTACAACTTTTCCCGATTTTTGTCCGTCATCCTTAATAACCGGAGAAGCCACGAATCTTCTGCTGGCAATTGAAAGCGCTACACCACCATTTCCAGATCCTGTACCATCATAATTGTTAGCTAATGGATCACCTAATACTTTTCCCTGATTACCGGCTTCGTCACCAGTACCATCACCTTGTCCTGTACCCTGACTCTTTTTACCTTTATAAAGTGCATTCTGATTAACAACCGGTTTGCTTTCTTTAGTTTCGGTATTTTGGGTAGGGGCTGTATTTGTTTTAGTTTCTGTTTTTGTATTTACGGCAGGAGCATCCTGAAAATCCTGAGTGACAATTTTATTGTCAGCAGTTTGATTTACCGTCTTTTGCGGAGTTACGTCTGCATCCGGAGTGATCTTATCAGGAGCAGTTTGGTTAGCATTAGGATCAGAAGAAGGTTCTTCAACACTCATGTAGTCGTCACCCATTCCTATATCAGAAGTACCGTAATTTACAATAATACCTCCTGTACCAACCTCTTCCAAAGGTTCTGCTCTGTTGATAATATAGAAAATGCTTAATATTAAAAAGCCTCCCAAAAGCGCAATAGAAATAGCTATCGCCTTTGGATAATTGTTATCGGGGCTTGATTTTAATAAGTTAATCATTATTCTACTCTTTTGTCTCAGTTGCCAAAACCAATTTCACCCTCAATTTATTAGCTATATCCGTCAGATTTACGATGTTTTCAATAGCAATAGATCTGTCAGCATATAAAATAATCGTCAGCTCAGGATTAGCCTGCTGATAAGGTAATATCTTTTGTTCTAACGCTTCGAAAGGAACCGGTTCTTTTTCCACATAATATTTCAGATCCTTTGTGATAGAAACATTTATTGTCTTTTGAGGCACTGACTGTCCTGAACTTGAACGTGGCAGAAATAATTTAACCACATTGGGGTTGACAACAGCAGAAGCCAGCAAAAAGAAAAGCAGCAAGAAGAACATAATGTCGTTTAAGGCGTCAGTATGTACTCTTACCTGAGGTCTTTGTCTTTTTCTAAAGTTCATTTTATCTTCCCGGTTCTTCTAATAAATCAATAAACTCAATAGAATCTGTTTCCATTTTTAAGATAACTTTATCAATCATCATCATTAAAATATTATAGAAAACATATGATACAATACCTATAATCAATCCCGTAGCGGAAGAAATCATTTTTACATATAAACCACCAGAAATTGTTCCAATTTCGATAATTCCTTTTACAGAAACATCGTGGAAGATAGTGATCACCCCTATAATTGTACCAACGAACCCAAGCATCGGAGCGATACCTGCAATGATACCCAAAATACCTACGTTTTTCTCTAATTTAGAAACCTCAAGTTTACCTACATTTTCAATAGAACCTTCGATTTCTTTAATAGGTCTCCCAACTCTTAATAAACCTTTTTGTAGCATTCTGCCTAAAGGACTATTACTACTTTTACAGATTGCAATAGCTGAGTCAAGATTACCGGTCTTGATACTTGATTTTACCTGTAAAATCAATTGACTTTCGTCTTTAGAGGCTTTTTTAATAGTTAAATAACGTTCGAAGAAAATGATAAGGCCTAATAATGCTAACAAAGTTAAAGGAATCATCACCCATCCTCCCTTGGACAAAAGCTCAAATAAACTTAATTCTTGTTGAGGAACCTCTTGTTGCATCGCCTGGATGGTGTTCGAAAATGTATCAACAGTATCTTGTAGAAACATAATTATTATTCTTGATTTTAATTAATTTAATGATTTAAAGGGTTTTATGAAAGCCTCAGGATTTAATTCTTCTCTGATTCTTCTCAGTTCTTTTTCCGCGTCTTCCTTGGAATATAATGTTGCTGCACTAATTTTTATCATCAATCCTCCCGCATCATCAACAATATGGGCATCAATACCATTAGCCCTTAGCTTTTTCAGTTCACTTAATGCCTTGGCCTCTGTTCTCCATGCACTTATTATTATTTCATAACGAATTCCATTAGGATTTGGTACAGTACGTTTCTGAATACTAATATCGGCAGAATCTTTAAGCTTTTCAGCTTCAAATCCCTGATTAGCTAGTTCCGTTTCTATATTTTGGTTATATATAGAATCGGCAATCTGTTTATCCAGGCTGTCGGAATCAATTTTTACAACAGTCGGCGGCGCAGTATTTATTTTCTGGTCAGGGTTTAATTGCTTCCAGACATTATCAACAATCTGCGGATTGAATTGATAAAAAGCAAAACCTCCAAGACCTAAAATAATCAGTATTAAAAATGAAAATAACCAGATTTTCGATTTAGATTCAGATACAACAGGTTCAGATTCACTCTCCATTGATACACTTAAAGCCTGTTCAGCTAATGAAAATCCCTGGTTTGTATTTACATACGGTGTCGTTGCAATAACTGAGACTGATTCCGGTATTAAAACAGGTTTAGGTTCTTCTTTAGGTAAGTCCAGTACAGGTAAACCAAAGAAAGAACTGTTAAAATTATGCTGATCTAAAGTTTTTTCGAAAACAATAACATCACCTTTCCTTTTTAAGTTTCCCAGGTCTTTCAGATAGAATTCTCCGGACTTAGAGATAGATTCCTTTGCTTTATCTGTTAATGAAGTAATAAAATTGACTTCAGCTTCGGAATAAGATGATTGATCTGCCCTCTCAATTAAGTTATAGCTAAAAGAGATATCTTCTTTAGGAGGATAAAAGCTATTTCTATTTTCATCAAAAAATCCCTCTGTCCTTTTTTTATAGAACGCACCAATACCGGGTAAAATTACCCGATTATTTTTTTCTATAAGCGCTCTCAGATTTAAGGGGATTTCCATTTTGTGCGTAAAAATAGCTTTTTTATATAACGAAAAAAAATGCTTTTAAAATCCGTAACTGATACCACCAAGAATGTTAAATCCGTAACTAGGATAATACAAATATCTTTGATAATCCGAATTGAACAGGTTATTTACTCTTAAAAATGCACTAATCCGTTTATTATAAAGATATTCTGCACCAACACCAAGGTCTGCAAATGACTTTAATGTCTTGATATTTCCAATCAAAGGAGCTGGAACCGTAGAAGATGTTGGATCTGGTTCATACAACTTTGCTTTTGTAGGGCCTTGAAAATATAAATCAGCATCTAACTTCACCTTCTTAGCTATTTTAAAAGAAGCATTAGTAGTCAATTTAGCAGAAGGATGTTGCCATGCATTCAGCTCATGTTTCAGTGTGTACTGATTCAGCTCCAGTTTACTGTCAATTCTGGCAATGTCAGAAAATTTGATGTTAAGTTCACCGGTAATGCCAAATACACTGGTATTGCCCGATTCATATTCCAGATTGAAAGTTTCCCTACGCGTAGTATCGTTTACGAAATAGGCGAAATTATCTATATTTTTATAGCTGATATAAGCTTTGTATCCAATATTTGCAGCGAGTGTCCCCTTAATACCTCCCGAAATATTGAATTTTTCAATCTGATTTCTGATATCAATATTTTCATTGATGAAAGGATTTACATAGCTTAAATCTTTCAACCTGGTTTTATTTACATTACCATCAAGTTTCGCAAATAATCCAAGATAATTCTTTACCAATGAAAAATCTATACTGGCATTAGGGAAAAGATTCGAATTGGAATTCGTTCCGAATTCTGCAATATAGTTGATTCCCGCCGTAAGTTTAAATTTCTCTCCATCCAACTTAATAAAAGGGTTGACTTTAAAAATATGATTGTCTAAAGAGTAAGCAAAATCTTTACTAGTAGTGAAATCCAATAAACCGTTTGCACCTATTTGGAATTTGTTAAGGTTTTTACTTAAACCACCTGAAAGTGCGACACCTGTTTCTTTTCCTTCGAAGATATTGTTGAATATATAGCCGTTTATTTTAGCTGCATATGCAAACTTATCCATGTCATTAGGGTCAATTCGGTTGTAAATTAAGCCATCTCCTTCAAAAAGATTAAATCTTTGTTTTTTAGGGTCTAAATTAAAATTGGCATCTTCAGGGTTTACACCATAAAAATAATTGCTTCGACGGTTATAGTTCAACTTTCCGTCCAGCACAATATTATCGCCAATACTTCTTCCATAAGCACCAATCGATTGCTCGGACATCTTTTGCTTATTTAAAGTACCATTACTATTGGCCCAATGGTTAAAGTTAAACCCAGCTTGTAATGCCTCGTCTCTATCTGTTCCAATATGTAGTGCACCCAGTGTACTGCCAAGATTTCCCATACCGAACTTAGCAAAGTTATTGTACAGGGTTTCTTCGTCTTGCTTTATCAGTTTTTGAGCTTCTAATGCGCCAATTTCCGAATCCAGCTCTAACTTTTTATCTATAGGATTGTATTTTACTTTCGGATTGAATACCTTCTTTTCATTAAGATCAGGATTTCTTCTAATCTTTACCGCATCTGCAAGAATAGGTTTGTAAGATCTAACCACTTCAACTTCTTCCGTAACTGCTGCTTTTGGTTTTTCTTCCTGTGGTTTCTTTTCCTCTGTTTTTACCTGTGCAAATAAAGAAGTATTTACACCTAGTAAGCACAATAATAAGTAACGATTTAAATTATATGATAGTTTCATCTGTTTTTCGTTTTTTTATCTGTTTCCTATTTGTCCGGAGAACCTATAAAATTTTTCTGCTTTATTAATTTGAGCAACAAACCTTGCCCGTTTTCTCGTCTCTAATCTCTTACTTTCCGCTATTTAGTTTTTGTAACTTCTCTTTTGCTTCCGGTAAAATGTCATCGTTTCCTTCGTAATTATCGATAATACTTTGTAAAGTGCTTTTTGCCTGGAAAGTATCTTTCAGGGCGACATAGTTGTCTGCCAGCAAAAGGAAGCTTTTTGCTACCCAATAGTCGTAATTAGGCATATTATTAATCAAATCAAAACAAGTTTTCTGAGAAGCCTTATAGTCTTTTTTCTCATACTCGATTTTTGCGATTAAATACTTCGCTTCTGCAGCCTCAACAGTTTTAGATTTTTTAACCAAAGCATCGAATTCTTTTTGCGCAGCGGCATTTTCGCCTTTTATTAGGTACGCCTTTCCTGCATATAAAGTAGCCAGATCTTTATCCTGTTCAGACGACTTTTCGTACTCACGAATAATCTTAGCATATTTCAGAACCTCATCCGGAACAACTAAACCTTCATATGCTTTCATTAAATTGTTGATGGCATATTGGTAGTTTGCTTTATATTCCGATGCGATTTCTAACTTTTTAAGGTGTACAATAGCTTCGTTGTACTGTTTGTTTTTTAGGTAAATAGAAGAGATACTCATCAGCGCTCTTTCGGTATATTCACTGGTCCAATCATTTAGAATATATTCATAATCTATAATAGCCGGAGCATATTTACCCAGGTTTTTATAACTTTCTGCTCTGATGAACTTAGCCTGTTTGTCCTGAATTGCTTTAGGGAATTTATCAAAATAGGCATTAATAGATTCAACAGCGCCGTTCCAGTCACCTCTTAAGTATCTGGCATTTGCAGCCTGAAACATGATGTTGTCCTGTTCAGCAACAGTGTAGTTACCTATGGAAGTCGTATTTGCGTAGTCAATGAATCCGGTAGCATTTCCAGAATCGATATAAATGCGTTCTATAAGTTTTATAGCTTGTTGTGCCTCGTCTGTTGATTTATATTCGCTAACCACTTTTTTGAATGCATCCAGCGCAGCCGCATCATTTTGTTGGTCATAATAAACCAAACCGATGGTAACAAGCGCTCTTGGTACGTAAGAACTACGTGGATATTTTTCAATTAAAGCGACAAGGTCCGAACGTGATTTTTCACCTTGTCCAATTAAGAAATAAGTATAGGCAATTTCAAAACCGGCATCATCAGCATAATTGGAGTTAGGGAATTTATTCAACAAAGATTGCAGGGTTGCAATTTTTGTATCAGGTTGATTCATCAAACCTTCAATTACACCTCTTTGGAATAATGCATAATCCTCGCTGCTGGTTTTCGAAGCAATAATACGATTATAATAAGAAAGTGCCGCTCCGTAATTTTTAGAACCGAAATAAGCGTCGGCCAATCTCAATGTGGCATCGTTAATAGTAGATTGATCCTTCTCATTACCTTTTAAGAATTTGTCCAGATATGTTGCAGCTTTACCATAATTTTCTCCTTCTAAAGCAGCATAACCTAAAGCATAATTGGCATAATTGTATAGGTCAGTTTTCCTCGAGGCAGGCATTTTTAAGAAATTCTCGAAGTAATTTACAGACTCGCCATATTTCCTCACCTCATACATAGACTCTGCACACCAATACGTAGCTAAAGCATGTACCTCCGGATCAATAGGGTAGGTGTTTGATTTTAAGAACATTCCAATAGCGTTTTCAAAAGCCCTTTCATTATAGAATTCTAAAGCTCTAAAATAGGTTACCTTTTGATAAGCCTCTTTTGCGTCCTCGTCTTTATTTTTTATACCTTCTAATATGTCAATTGCTTCTCTGTAATTTTTGGTATTTAGAAGGATGTTCGCTAATAAGGTTTTGGCCTCATTTAATTTTGGAGAACGGGGGTAATTCTTTAAATAAGTTTTCGCTGCATCCAATGCGATATTGTGAAATTCCAATTCGTAAGAAAGTTTCGCAAAATTGAATAATGCGTCTTCCTGAATATCCGCATCAAAGTTCATCTTAGAACTTTCTAAAAACGCATTTCTTGCACCTTGTTTATTCAAAGTCTTCAAGTAGGAATCTCCAAGTGTGTAGAAACCAAATTGACTGTGTGCATTAAGATCTGCATTTAATTTAATCAATTGCTCTACCGCCTTATCATACTTTTTTAGCTTGTAGTAAGTATAACCAATTTGATACGAGTCCTGATTGTTTTGGCTTTTACCTCCGTCGTTAGCGATAAACTTCTCGTAATACTTAGCTGCATTTGCATAATCTTCCTTTGCGAAATAAGATGCTGCAACAATTCTGAACATTTGTGTTTCATATTGTTGCTGAGTAGTATTTAAGATAGGAATAGCATAAGCAATAACATCGTCATAACGCTTATCTAAAAAGTAAATTGCCGAAATATAATACGGATAACTTCTTTCGTAATTTTTAGAGTTTTTTAGTTTTTCAAAGCTTTTTAGAGACGCTTTATAGTCTTTATCCAAATATGCGATATAAGCGTAATAATAAGTCGCCTGTTCTGCATAATCAGATTTGGTGTCTTGCACCATATTGAAAAGAGGCTTGGCATCTTCGTAGTTTTGGACTTCGAAATAAGAGTAAGCGGTTTTGAATTTGTATTCAATGGCTTCATCCCCCGACATATCGATGGTGCTTACCTTAGTAAACCAATTTAAGGCTTCTTTATAATTGGCTTGTCTAAAGTAATATCTCCCAACCTGAAAGTAAGCTTGTTTAGTTTTTGCGCTCTCAGGATGTTGTCTGATAAAGCTTAGAAAAAGATCTATGGCATCATCATTTTTTAGCTCCAGAGCACACAAAGCCCTATAATATTGTGCGTTTATTTTGATTTCAGAAATATCAACTCTATTGTCAGCTTGTTCAGAGGTAGTATAATTTAACTTCTCTACGTCTCTGAATAAAGATGAAGCGGTTGCATATTTGCCTTTTTCAAGCAATTCCAATGCATTTTTATATTTGTCATTGATATGATATTGCAGAGGAGTTTGCGCTTCCAGATTTATTGCGGTATATAAAATAGAGGCAGTTAGGGTTATTTTCTTAAGCATAATGTATTTAAGCAATCTATCGATAATAATTCTATACCCAAAGGTAACTGTATTTTAGACAAAAATATGTAATCCACGTTTTAAACGAAATATTAACGCAAATAATATATTTAAATGAATTTTTGATTATCTTTTATTAAACACAAAATGGAGATTTTGTTTGATGTAGTGTAAAAATTTTCTGTCAGAGGAAACCAATATTAGTTTTTCTGTTATAGCATGTGATATGATAGCATGGTCGGCAGGATCATTATGTCCTTCTACAATGGTAAGTTTAGCTAACGTGGAAAGATGTTCTTTTGAAAAAGGGAGGATTTTGATGTCAAGATCTTTTTCTATACCCTCTACTATCTCTGTGGCTGTTTTGTATTTGTTAGGTTTTATTTTTTTTATTCGATATAACTGTATAAGTTCTGATACTACAATTGTATTTGTATAAAGCTGATTGGAATAATCGCCCAAAATCATTTTAGTATTATGGGAAATACTATCTGAATCCCCTAATACCAGAAATACTATTATATTAGTATCTAATAAGTATCGCCCCATTTATTTCAAAACGGCTTTCATATCTAATATTTCGCCGGGATTTTTTGCTATTTCAAGAAATGCTAACCAGGTTTTAGAGACTTTTTTGGATTTGTTTTTTGTTTCTTTTATATCCGTTTTTTGAATAGTTTCCTTTTCTGTTTTTTTAGTTGAAGCTGCCATAACTCACTTTTTTGATTTATACAAATTTACAGAAATTTTTTCTGATTATAAGATATAAGTATTTGAAGATGAATTGAGAGGAATAAACTGGTTTTAATATTGTGATAAAAGCAAACAGCGATTGTAATCGTAAATTATTATGGAGACTGAAATTGTCTCCATAATTTTCCTATACTTTAAAACTGGTTTTTTGCTGTATTAGATAAGCAGTAGCTGAAAAGCAAAATTTAATCTTTCTGGCTGGCCAGTAAATAAAGAACCGCCATTCTTACGGCAACTCCGTTTTCTACCTGGTTTAATATGATAGATTGCTTACTGTCGGCAACATCGCTGGTAATTTCGACACCCCTATTAATTGGACCGGGATGCATTACCGTAATTTCTTTATCTAATGAATCCAATATCTCTTTATTCAGTCCATACATCATAGAATACTCACGAAGTGAAGGGAAGTATTTAATATCCTGTCTTTCCAGTTGTATACGAAGCATATTCGCTACATCGCACCAGTTTAAAGCTTTTCTAAGATTGTGTTCTACTTTTACACCTAATGTGTTGATGTATTTAGGAATTAGTGTAGTAGGTCCGCAAACCATCACTTCAGCTCCTAGTTTCTGCAGACATAAAATATTCGACAAAGCTACTCTGGAATGTAATATATCACCTACAATAACTACTTTTTTTCCTGCAACTTCGCCATATTTTTCTCTTATAGAGAAAGCGTCCAATAAAGCCTGGGTAGGGTGTTCGTGTGCACCATCTCCGGCGTTTACAATCTGAGCATCAATGTGTTTACTTAGAAATATACCTGCACCTGGGTAAGGATGTCTCATAACTACCATATCCACTTTCATAGATAAAATGTTATTCACCGTATCAATAAGTGTTTCTCCTTTGCTTACAGAAGAACTTGATGCTGCAAAATTGATGATATCGGCAGAAAGTCTTTTTTGAGCAAGCTCGAAAGATAGTTTTGTTCTTGTCGAGTTTTCGAAAAAGATATTTGCAATGGTGATGTCTCTTAAAGAAGGCACTTTTTTTATCGGCCTGTTGATAACGTCTTTAAAAGTATCGGCAGTTTCTAATATCAGCTCAATATCATTCTTGTTTAGATCCTTAATTCCTAAAAGATGTCTTGTGCTTAACCTTTGTGCTAGCTCTGCCATTTCTATTTTTTATTATCTGAAATCAAAATTACTTTATCTTCTGTGTCTAGTTCTTTCCAGCTAACTACTACTTTCTGCGATGAAATAGAGTCCACCTTTATACCTATATAATCCGGTTCTATAGGTAATTGTCTGGAGTATCTTCTGTCTACCAAAACCAAAAGTTCTACTTTTGCAGGTCTGCCAAAAGCCAGCATTGCGTCCATAGCGGCTCTGATGGTTCTTCCCGTCCAGAGTACATCGTCGATTAAAATCACCTTTTTACCTTCAATAATAAAATCGATTTGTGTACTGTTAGGAAGCAGGGGAGAGTCACCTCTGCGGAAATCGTCCCTGTAGAATGTAATATCCAGATTGCCGTGATTAATCTCTGCTTTAGGCATGATTTTTTTCAATTCTTCGGCAATTCTTTTAGAAAGCGCAATCCCTCTTGGCTGTATACCAATGATTACGGAGTTTGAAAAGTCGTTATGGTTTTCTATTAACTGATGGCAAAGACGTTGTATCGTGATTTGAAATTTTTGACCATCAAGAAGGGTTAAATTCTGCATCAGTTCTTTGATTTGGACAAAAATAGGGAAAAATGCAATATGAAGCCAAATTTTAGTTTAGTAATGTAGAAAGTTCATTGCTTATTAATAGTAAGGGGTATGCTAATTATTTCGTTGGGCTGAGGCCTAAGATCTGATGTTGCTTTGTGTCATGAACTCGATACCTCATTTTTTTGGTTTCTTTTGTATCAAGACAAAATGCTTTAGCATTCTTGAGAGCCATATAAAACAATATACTCTATTCGAAAAAAAGAACTAGGCCCGTCCGGCTATTGAAGACGGTGGGCTATTTTATTCTCAAAACGCGTTGGGCACAAATTATCGAAACGGAAATCCTTCACGCTTCACATAGGCATTCAATTAACATTTTTGGTGCTGACATTCTTTTTCTTTTTTGAAAAAGAAACAAAAACATTTTCTTTTATGGCCTTAGCTCCAGCCTTACGCTCAGGGAAAAATGAAATCGCACCAACTTTTTCCAAAAGGAAGCAATTGAACTTTATCTATTGCTATATGATAATAACAGCAGGGAGAGTAAGTCTCTGAAGGAAATCCCATCCCTTTGGCAAAAGAGGCTCGGTTGTGCAATTTGTCTCTAAGTACAACCATTTTTACAATGAACATTGCAGACTTGTACTTTTTTTTAATGATTCGAACTCGGCATTATAAGATTTGGAGACCTTGTCCCGACTTTACGTCGGGGTAAAATCAGATAAATCTTTGTATACAGACAATCAATAAGTACAAACAAGCAATCCAATGTGTTGCAGAAAGCAACATAAAACAGTAGCGAACACACATATCCGGATTGCGCCATTAAAGATTTATCTAGATGGAGCGACAAAGATTATACGCCTTGATTTTCCTGCCTGCCGGCAAGGCAGGTTGGATACTTTTGTATCAAAGACAAAATGCTTTAGTATTCTTGAAGACCATATAGAAATATAAAGACTTTCTGAAAAAAGTATCTAGACCAGCCGCCGGCCATGAGGCGGACTAACTTTCATTCTTCGTATAGGCATTATACTAGGATGCAGTGACAAAGATTATGGGACTTGATATATACATTAATTTCTATTGATTTTTATCGGTATTGTATCATTGATGCTGATATTCTTTTTTCTTTTTTGAAAAAGAAACACGATGAATCTTTGTAATACTTTCTGAAAACGAACTGGTCCTGTCCAGCTATTTGGGGGGCGGTAAGCTCTATGCGAGGGAAAGAAAATAGAGTAGTAACAATAAGTATTGATGATAGAAATTATTAACAGAGAAATCCTTTGATTGCGCTTAAGCCCTGGCGAGGTAAGAACAGTACAAATTAACCCACTAGCCATTCCTAAAAACACCTCATCAATTAAAAAGAATAACAAGCCAAAATATAAAATGAGTTAAAATTGCTTTTGTATGTAGAAGATATTCCATTAGTCTTCTCGAAGCGAAAATCAAGCGCATAGTGGGCTTTTTTGGCACCAATGCCGAAGATATATCCCTGTTCATAGTTTCTAAGATTCGGTATGGCGGGTAATTTTTCTTCAGTAATGGTTCCATATCTGTTGGTATATCTTGTTTTCTCATTATTGATAGATACAATAAATGAATTTGTAATCCCGGCCTGAATAAAGACTCCAAAATCTTCTTGTTGATGAAACATGTATCTCAAAGAGTTACTCAACTTTAGAGATGAAACCTTAAAGTTATAGGAATCTATTAAGGTAGCCGTTCGAAATCCACTTTCATACAAATCTTTCTCATCCTTGTATTTTGTGTAAGCGAATAATAAATCGTTGTAGAAGTTTAATTTATAAAAGTTTCTGGGGATTGCTATGTTTAAAAATACACCAAATGTAGGTGTTATTTTTGGAACAAAATAGCTTACGTCTTTGATATTATAGCTTCTCCGCATTCCGCCAATAGTAGGTCCAAAAGTTAGTTTAGTAGTGTCTTTTGAACTTTTATAGGCTGTGTTTTTCTCTTTTTGTTTATAATATAACTCAAAAATATATTGGAGTCCGCTTGGCGAGTATTGTGCTTTTTCAATAGCAGCTTGCAAAGATAATGGATGTTCCAGGTATGCATAAATCTGCTTTCTATATTTCTGGTTTTCGAGAATCTGAAAGGATTCTGCTTCTACATATTTTTTATATATTAATAATTCGAATTTATCATTGTTTTTAATGTAGAAGTTATCCTCGGAAGAACTGCTTTTAAAAGAATAAAGGCTTTTTTCTCCATTAATAAGGACTTTTAGAAATACAGTTTTTGTTCTAGTTTCCGGCTTGGGTGAATTGTTATTAATGCGGTTTATATCCGATGGAGAATAAGATACATCTACATCAGCAGAAAGGTATTTTTCTTTCTCAACCTCAAATGAAAATATATCTTTCGGTTGTAATATCTCGTATGGAGAGGAGGGAGTTGCTTTGAATCTTATTTGTTCCGGATTATTATTCCAATTTTTATAGTCAATATATCCTTTTATTGTATCTCCTGTTAGATTAATGATTTTGGATTCTTTATAGTTTGTTTGGCAGTAGCTTGTATAGGTTATAAATATAAAAAGAAGAGTAAAATATTTGGTCATACTTTGTTTAGGTTTTTGCCCTAAAATAGCCTAAAATTATTAGAGTTATATTAATAATTGAAAAAGATTGAAATAAAAAAGCCTCTCTGGAATTCCAGAGAGGCCTATATAATCATAAAATTAATTCAGATTATTTTTTAGCTTCCATATCAGCTTTTAATTGAGCTAATACGTCTAAGTCGCCTAAAGTAGATTTTTCAACAGAATCTTTTACTTTTTTCACAGCGTTATCTGATGCTTTAGCTTCTTTTTTCTTAGCAGCTTTTTCTTCAGCTACAGCTTCAGCTTTAGCTTCTTCCCAGATACGAGCGTGAGAAACAACGATTCTTTTTGAGTCTTTATTGAATTCAATAATTCTGAACTCAGCAACATCATCAACTTTTAAGCTTGTTCCATCTTCTTTAGCTAAATGTTTTGTAGGAACAAAACCTTCTACACCGTAAGGTAATGCTACCAAAGCACCCTTGTCAGTAACTTTAGTTACAGTTCCTTCGTGTACAGAATCTAAAGTGAAGATAGTTTCGAAAGTATCCCAAGGATTCTCTTCTAATTGTTTGTGACCTAAGCTTAATTTTCTGTTTTCTGCATCAAGTTCTAAAACAATCACGTCTAATTCTTCACCAACTTTAGTGAATTCGTTAGGGTGGTTGATTTTTTTAGACCAAGAAAGGTCAGAGATATGGATTAAACCGTCGATACCTTCTTCGATTTCAACAAACACACCAAAGTTAGTCATGTTTTTAACAACAGCTTTGTGTTTGCTTCCTACAGGGTATCTTTCAGCAGCTTTTTCCCAAGGATCAGGAGTTAATTGTTTAATGCCTAAAGACATTTTACGCTCTTCTCTGTCTAAAGTTAATACAACAGCTTCGATTTCGTCACCGATCTTCATAAATTCTTGAGGATTTCTCAAGTTTTGAGACCAAGACATTTCAGAAACGTGGATTAAACCTTCAACACCAGGGATGATTTCTAAGAAAGCACCGTAATCAGCAACTGTTACGATTTTTCCTTTTACTTTAGAACCAATACCTAATTCAGTATCTAAAGATTCCCAAGGATGAGCAGTTAATTGTTTTAAACCTAAAGCGATACGTTTTTTCTCGTCATCAAAGTCAAGAACAACAACGTTAACTTTCTCATCTAAAGAAAGAACTTCTTTTGGATGCTCGATACGGCCCCAAGAGATATCTGTAATGTGAAGTAAACCGTCTACACCACCTAAATCGATGAACACACCAAAATCAGTGATGTTTTTAACAGTACCTTCTAATACTTGTCCTTTTTCTAGTTTAGAAACGATTTCAACTTTTTGTGATTCTAAGTCGTCCTCGATTAATACTTTGTGAGAAACTACAACGTTTTTGAATTCGTGGTTGATCTTAACAACTTTGAATTCCATAGTTTTACCTACGTAGATATCGTAATCACGGATAGGCTTGATGTCGATTTGAGATCCTGGAAGGAATGCCTCAACACCCATAATATCAACGATTAAACCACCTTTAGTTCTGCTCTTAACAAAACCATTGATGATTGTGTCGTTTTCTAAAGCCTCGTTGATCATTTCCCAAGAGCGTTGAGTTTTCGCTCTCTTACGAGAAAGAACCAATTGGCCATTTGCATCTTCTCTTTGCTCTACGAATACGTCTACAACATCACCAACTTTTAATTCTGGCATGTCGCGGAATTCGTTTAATGGAACTAAACCATCAGATTTGAAACCGATGTTTAATACCACGTCTTTGTTGTTAATAGTAACAACAGTACCAGCAATAATTTCGCCTTTTTCAACAGAATTGAAAGTACCAGCGTACAATTGCTCTAGTTTTTCTCTTTCGGATTGGCTGTAGTTACCGAAAACTTTGTCATCTGCATCCCAATCAAAATCAGCTGGATCTGCTTGGCGGCTAGATGATTTGATGTCGTCGATTGACAATGAATCAGCTTCTGATTCAAACGTCTCTTTTACGCGACCTTTAGTGTCTTGAAGTTCTGCTTCTTTTGCTTTTAACTCCTTTTCTGCTACTTGTTTTTTTGCCATTAAATAATTTATCTCCTTTTTCCCCGCTTTGGGGATGGCAAAGGTACTAATATATATTTGGAATTAGAAAATAAATTTGATTGATTTTGAGCATTTTGCATTTTTTACAGAATGCGTTTATTTTATTTTAAAAGGCAATATAGTCGCATATAATCATTTTAGGCCATTTACTTTTATATAGCTAAGCAATCGGCATTATATATGCTAATAATAGATAGATAAAGTGTCTTGCTATGAAAAATCAAAATGAAAAGAAAATAAAGGAGGCTAATCAGGATGAGATTGCTGCAGAAAAAGAATTCGATTCGAAGAAAACACTTAAACATCCCAATCCTGAGAAAAAGCAATATTCAATGGACGATTTTAGAAAGAAAGCCGAACATAAAATAACAAATACCATTGATCTTCCTCAGGACGAACAGCAATACGACCAGCATAATGAGGAGAAAGACCCAGAATAAATAACTTTGAAATCATTTATAAAGCTACATCTATAAGTCTCCAATTATAAATGTAGCTTTTAGCTTTGTCTATGCTAATTTTAGAAAAGGGGTAACCCTGTCAAGGGCGAAGTTTAATTGATCTTCTTCAGTAAGTTTTGTGTTATCCAGAATAATAGCGTCTTCGGCTCTGGTTAAGGGGCTTTCTTCTCTGGTAGTATCCAGGTAATCGCGGTGAGCGAGATTCTCGAAAATTTCTTCCAATGTGACATTTTCCCCCTTGGCAATAAGTTCCTTGTATCGTCTTTCAGCTCTTATTTTAGGATCTGCCGTCATGAAAAGTTTAACCTGCGCATGCGGGAAAACAGTAGTGCCAATATCTCTGCCGTCCATAACGATGTTTTTAGAACGACCCATTTTCTGTTGCTGTTTTACCATGGCAGTTCTCACTTGTTTAATAGCCGATATTGCACTTACATTTTCAGAAATATGCATTTGCCTGATTTCTTCTGAAACATCTTCTCCGTTTAGCAGAATATGTGTATTGTAGTCTTTAGCATGAAAATTAAGATCGATTTCGTCCAGTGCTTTTTTTACCTGGTCTTCATTCTGAAGGTCGATATGATTTCTTAGAAAATATAAAGTTACAGCTCTGTACATGGCCCCACTATCTACATAAATGAAATGAAGCTGTTTAGCTAGGGCCTTTGCTAAAGTGCTTTTTCCGCATGACGAATAACCGTCTATGGCAACAACAATATTTTTATTCATGAGACCGCAAAGATATCAATAAAAGGCGCTTCTCTTTATTTTGGAATGTTATTTTTTAGTTAGGTTATTTAAAAACAGAAGATGAAGCTAAGTTCTCAAAGTTTTTAGTTGGTTGTTTCCCAAAGGGATGCCATAGGGAAGTCTTTAATATTTATACTGATCAGGATGCATTCCGATCTATGCACTTTGTGGGTAATCTATCAAACTTTAAACTGCCATCGTCAGTCTCCACTTTCTATATCTTAGCTAAAACCTAAAGATTTTTGCCAAATTTATAAGCCACCCGAACACTACCGTATTGATGTGCTTTGGCGCTGCTTTCTATTTCTTTTGTTTTAAAAGTGAGGGAGAAGCCCAGGTTCCAGCGTTCTTTTGCATAAGCCAGTCCAGCTTCCTGAGCGAATACTAAAGGCCGGCTGTCAAAAGTAATTTCATTGTCGCTTTTCGGATTAAACATAGATCCCGATATTGTCGCATTATAAGCTACCCAGTTTAACCTTGGTTTTAAAAAGAAATAGAATTCGCCTTTGTACTTTCCTTCGTTTCCAATGCTGCTATTGGTTGCTACCGAATTGTTTAACGGATTTATCTTGCCCATTCGGAACAGAGCAGACATATCTAATCCGGAAAAATAATTACCCAAATGTGCACTAAATGGTAGGCTTAGGTCTAACTTTTTATTTTTGCTTTCTGTAAGTTTCAGTAAGTAAGAAACTTTGGTATTTATGCCAATTTCGTTTTCGATTTGATATTGCCAGCCGTCGATATTGTAGAAGCCAAATGCATGGTGATAAAATTCCTGCCCTTTATCAGCTAAAGAATGTTGTCCTATTGTACCAATTTGAATCTCGGCCCTAATTGAATTTTCATTTTTAAAAAGCCAATGCCTGGCATAGGATCCAAATAGATAGCCTGCAAAAGGCCTGTCAACATATCGTTGAGTGGGAGCATAGCCAGACTTTGGATTATACATTTGCTGGGCGACATTAAATTCCCAGATATTTTTAAATACTTTATCACTCCTTATACGGGCCGGCGATACTGCATGTCTTAAATTCAAAAACAGTCCGTTAGTGTAATACCTGTCTTGTCCGGTAGCCAAATAAGCATCATTGTCACTTATAAAGCCAAATTCGGAACGATAGGAGCTATTCTGACTATAGACGGATGAATAATCTAAGCTGAATAACAAGAGTATGAATAAAAGAGCTTTATAAGGATACATAAGGACTAAAACAGAAAATCCTGCTTTTTGGTATAGCAGGATCTTCCTGAAAATTATTTTTTATAAACCAATAGAGGTACGGTTGCTTTTAATACAATAGATTCTGTATTTCCGGCAAATAAAAAGCGTTCGAAAAAAGACTTATTTTGAACCGTAAACATAATAAGCAAAGAAGGATTATGTTCTGCAACATAAGCTTTAATATTGTTTATAACGGGTTTAAGCGCATTATTAGGGATAACTGTGAATTTAACCTTCTGATCATCATACTGCTTTTGTAAATCAGAAGCCATGTGTTCTCTTTGTTCGGTCTCGGAAGGAAATGCAAAATGAAGTAATTCGGTTTTAGCATCTAATTTTGAAGTGAAATCTAAAACCTTTTCCAATTCAGGTTTTAAATCTGTAAAATCAGAAGCATAAATTACATTATCAATTTTTTTAAACTGATAGCTTGATGGAATTGCAAATACAGGGATAGTTGTTTTGTTAATAATATTCAGCGTGTTGGTACCCAGATATTTTTCCATTTTAGAAGCCCCTCTTGCTCCAACGCAGATATAATCGAAGTTATCTTTCTCTGCATAATTAATGATGTTGCCATGCGGCACAACAGATTCTTTAATGATACAATCGTATTTCTGAGGAGTAACATTCAGTTTAGCATAAATGCCTTCTATAAAACTTTTTAATACCTGACCGTCTTCTAACTCCTTGTTTTTTTCCAAAATAGCAAAGTCTTCATCATTAAGTTCATACGGATGGCCCACATGTAACGAGTGAAAAAAAGTAAGTACAATATCTGTGTTTTGATCGGCAAGCTGGATAGCAAATTCTATTGCAGATTTGGAATTTTCTGAGTAATCCGTCGCTACTAGTATTTTCATAGTATTAGGTTTTTAAAATCAATATTTACGGAGTTAAATTAGCTATAAAAAACTACTTAATAAAAAAGAACGATCATTAGTAGCCAATTTAAAAGAAAAGTACATAAATTCTCATGGAAATTCACAAACCTTATCGCTATAGGAGACTTCACTTAAGGAAAGTCTTTGTCATAGATTTAATAAACCGTGTGTGATATTTTTTAATGCGGTTTGTGGTGTATTTATGATGTAAGATCGTTAACAACATCCAAATTAGGGATAAAAGACAAGAGGCTGTGCCGAAAATTATCCCTATCCTATCTATTTAGTGAAGAAAATCCTACTGATGAATCGGAGGGACTTTCCTGAAAATCGTTGAAATAGACAATGTTTTTGTTTTTCGAACAGCCTCTTTCAGAAGATTATTAATCTTCCGATGCTTTTTTATATGTTAAATCCAGTGGTTTTTTAACTTTTTTATCCATTAAAGCAAGTTTAATTACCTCACTCATCTCGCTAACATAATGGAAATTTAAGTCTTTGATATAACTTTCCTTAATTTCCAGAATATCTTTTTTATTAGACTTACACAGTATCACATCTTTGATATTAGCTCTTTTTGCGGCCAATATTTTCTCCTGAATACCACCTACAGGCAGAACTTTTCCTCTTAAGGTGATTTCTCCGGTCATGGCCAAATGAGGTTTAACCATTCTTTGGGTAAATGCAGATGTTAATGCAGTTAGCATAGTGATACCTGCAGAAGGACCATCTTTAGGTGTTGCTCCGGCTGGTACGTGGATATGTACGTCCCATTGGTCGAATATTTTGTAATCAATACCAAACTCCTCTGCATGTGCTCTGATATAAGCCATAGCGATGCTGGCAGATTCTTTCATGACGTCTCCCAGATTACCTGTAAGTGACATCTTGCCTTTTCCGGGACTTAAGCTGGCTTCGATAAATAAAATATCACCTCCCACCTGAGTCCAGGCCAGACCTGTCACAACGCCTGCAAATTCATTACCTTCGTAAAGATCTTTGTCATAGATAGGCGCACCTAAAATATTCTCCACTTCCTGAGGACCAAAGTTGATGTTATATTCTTCCTCCATGGCTATTTTAGTAGCCGCACCTCTTACAACTGCACCAATCTTTTTCTCTAAACCGCGGACGCCTGATTCTCTCGTATAATCTTCAATAATCTTCTCGATAACCGAATTCTTCAGATTAACATCTTTAGATTTCAAACCATGAAGTTCTTTTTGTTTAGGAAGCAAGTGTTTCCTGGCAATCTCTATTTTTTCTTCTATTGTATAGCCATTAACTTCTATAATTTCCATCCTGTCTAATAATGCAGGTTGAATAGAACTTAGCGAGTTGGCGGTTGCAATAAACATTACATTAGAAAGGTCGTAATCCAGTTCCAGGAAATGATCGTTAAAAGCATTGTTTTGTTCGGGATCTAAAACCTCTAAAAGCGCAGACGAAGGATCGCCTCTGTGGTCGTTCCCAACTTTATCAATCTCATCCAAAACAAATACCGGATTAGCACTTCCCGCTTTTTTAATAGATTGGATTACTCTTCCCGGCATAGCACCAATATAGGTTTTTCTATGTCCTCTGATTTCCGCTTCGTCTCTTACACCGCCCAAAGCCATACGCACATATTTTCTGCCTAAAGCCTTGGCTATAGATTTACCCAACGAAGTCTTACCAACCCCAGGAGGGCCAACGAGACATAAAATAGGCGCTTTCATGTTATGTTTTAGCTTTAAAACAGCCAGATATTCTATAATACGTTTCTTAACTTTTTCAAGCCCGTAATGGTCTTTATCCAGTATTTTTTGTGCTCTTTTTAAATCGAAGTTATCTTTGGTAGAAAAGTTCCACGGTAAATCCAATAAAACTTCCAGGTAGTTTATCTGTACAGAATAATCCGCCGCCGCCGGGTTCATCCTGGCCAGTTTATCCAGTTCTTTGCTAAAGTGGCTTGCGGTGTCTTTGCTCCAAAGCTTTTTCATCGCTCTGGCACGAAGATTTTCGATCTCCATATCAGGAGAGTTCCCACCTAATTCTTCCTGTATGGTTTTTAGCTGCTGGTTTAAGAAATAATCTCTCTGTTGCTTATCCAGATCCACTTTAACCTTATTTTGTATCTGGTTTTTAAGTTCAAGCATTTGTAGTTCGAGCGTAAGGTGCTCTAAAACCATTTCGGCTCTCGTCCTCAGGTTGGCAACTTCAAGCATTTTTTGTTTCTCCGAAACAGTACCATTCATGTTCGAAGAAATAAAATTGATCAGAAAAGGAGTGCTTTCTATGTTTTTGATCGCTATTCCTGCTTCCGATGGGATGTTTGGAGAGTATTGGATAATTTGCATGGCCATTTCCTTAACAGAAGAAACCATTGCTTTAAACTCTTTATCCAGTTTTGGTCTAACCTCTTCAAATTTAGTGACAGCGGCTTTGAAATAAGGTTCCTCCTGCAGTTCTTCCTGCAATTGAAATCTGTTTTTACCTTGTATAATAACTGTTGTGTTGCCATCCGGCATTTGCAACATCTTGATGATGACGGCAACTGTTCCGATAGTATTGAGATCGCTGAATTGAGGATCCTCGATGCTTACATCTCTTTGGGCCACAACACCAATGGTTTTATCGCCTTTGTAAGCGTCTTTTATCAGTTTTATAGATTTATCCCTGCCAATAGTGATAGGAATAACTACACCGGGGAATAATACCGTATTTCTAAGTGGTAATATAGGTAATACCTCAGGCGTTTGTTCGTTATTCATTTCCTCCTCGTCCTCTTGTGATATCAGAGGGAAAAATTCTGTATCTTCAGTAATCAATGGTAATGCTTGGTTAAAATCGAAATTATCGAATTTGCTCATATTAAATTTGTTTGAACGCCAATTTGTCAGATTGTAACGTAGAAAAATAACCTTTATGTTGGAAGACTTATAAAGTCCAACAGTTATGCCAATAATAAATATCAGTCTAAATTAAGCTATTCTCTGATTTTTCGGTTATAAATACGGTTTATTCATGTAATTTAGTCATGAAGTAATGGCTGTGAAAATATTTATCGTCATATAACGTTACTAAATAAAATTCTACGACAAAAAAAGTAAATTGTGAAGGGGGAACCCTGAAAGGAATGAGAAGATTATTAATTTTTTTTAACGTTTTACTGCCCATAAGCATGTTGGCGCAGGAACCATTTGAACGTCTTGGACAAAGATCGATGATGAATGGTGATTTCAGTAGTGCTGCAAATTATTTCGAAAAAGCTTATTCGGCTGACAATTCTAACATGAATGTGCTTTACCTTATGGGATATTCGGCCTACCATGCCAATAATTACAGGAAATCTATCAGCGCTTTCGATAAGCTTATTTCCTTTAAGCCGGATGAATCTATCGCTTACTATTACCGAGGAAAGGCTAAGATGAATCTCTGCCAACAGATAAAGGATCTAAATTCAAGTGATAAAGAACCATTGTTATTAGGCGCAATTAAGGATTTTACTACGGGAATATCCTTAACTCCTGCCGATATGAAATTTTATCAGAACAGGGGATTGGCCTATCAGGAATATGGAATTTATAAAAGCCAAAAAATAAACGGAGTTTACAATAAAAATGCGGTAATCTCTGCAGCAAATTCTTCCATAGCAGACTTTAAGAAAGTTCTTAATGAAAATTCTGGCAGAAAGGATATCCTGAATCAGATAGAGCGATCAAAGCAAATTATTGTAGATATCAGCAGGTAAGTCTGATTTATTCAGCGTTTTTATCACCTTAGCCGGATTACCTACCGCGAGACAATCCTCGGGAATATCTTTGGTAACAACAGAGCCCGCGCCAATAACACTTCGGTTACCGATTTTTACACCGGGACATATGGTTGTATTGCCGCCAATCCAGCAATTATTACCTATGCTGATAGGTTTTCCCAATTCGTATTCCAATCTTTCTTTAAAATTCAATGGATGCGTAGCCGTATAAATCTGGACATTAGGACCAAACATAACGTTATTACCAATATCTATCTTACAAACATCCAGCAGTACACAGTTAACATTGAAATAGACATTCTCTCCGCAATAAATGTTATAGCCATAATCGCAATGGAATGGTGGTTCAATGTATAATTTCCCGGACGTGTTAGGGATCAATTCCCGAATAATGCTTTTGGCAGTTTTTGTAACCAGATACTCGGAAATATTAAGCTGTCTGAGCAGGCGTTTGGCATGTCTTCTTTCCTTCATCAATATTTCATCCTGAGCATTATACGGCAAGCCAGCAAGCATTTTTTCTTTTTCGGTCATGTCACGTGATAAGTTTGTAAAGCGCATTCAAATACAGAAACGACTGACAAATTAGCAATTTTTAGAACAGGTATAGCTTTTGATTGTTAAATTAAAAAAAATATTAAACGCAAAGCATAGAAAGTACGGGTTTGCTCTTAGAGAGCCTGGTGCTTACTTGATGTTTTTTATGGTTTAAAAAATGTAATATGGATTAGTATGGAAGATCAAAATAAGATAATTAATTTTCAGAATTTAGATGACGGGTTAGATAAAGGAAAAGACTTTTATGTTACTTTCAAAGAGAAACTGGAACAGGTGCAGGCTTTCCCCGGTAAATACAATTTCAAATTTATTGTAAAGAACCAAGAAGGTAGGATAGAAGATTTAAAGACAATATTTCCTGAAGATACCATTCAGAAAAATGAATCAAAAAATGGTAGTTATGTATCCGTAACTATTCTGAAAGAGGTTAAAGATGCAGATGAAGTTGTGGCTTACTACAAAAAAGCCGGAACGATAGAAGGTATCATGATGCTTTAAAATAAGGAGGTTGTTTTTTGTATTCTTATACAATATCAACCTCTTTAAAATTATACACCAAATTGTGTGAGGTGGTGGTCCAGGTGTTTATAAAACATATTGTTCCATTCTTTTGTGTCTAATACACCGAAAGAGTGTGATTCTTTACCCTCGAAATGAGCTTCTCCAAGCTCTTGTGTTCTTTTGATATAATGGACCAGCCTTTGTTTCTCTTCTTCAAAATTTTTGCTGTCTTTAATGATAAATTCCGAAGCAGTGGGACTATTTTGCTTATAAGGTTTTTCCCCCACAACCATATTCTTAACAAACATTTTTAGCAGAAATCTTTTAAAAGCATTTGGTTTCGGATGCTTGTCTTCATAAACCATTTCGTAGGTAACATTACAATGTGCCAGCATTTCGGCAACGGACATCTTTCCCCAGGAAGGTTGACTATCCGAGCGTAAAGAGCTAATGCGGTTGATAAGTTCCTGTACCACATTTGCCTCAAAAATATTTTTTATCATGCTATTCTATTAACAACACGAATATAATAAAATCTGGAAGTGATAGAAGAAGGGAAGAATTAAACAGCCTTTTTGCAGATTGGCAGCATACAAAAAGGCTGTTATAGGGATTCGGACTACTCGATACTGATTTCTTTACTTGCTTTAACCTGTACTTCTGATTTTGGCAAGGTTAAATGGAGCACACCGTCAGAATAAGAAGCTTTGATGTCGTTGTCTTTAACATTCTCGGGTAAACGGAAACTTCTGGTAAATGAGCGGAAATTGTATTCTCTTCTTGTGTACTCCTTCTTTTTATTGTCTTCCTGCGTATCTGATTTTGTTTCTGCGCTGATAGTCAAAATGTCGTCATCCACCTTTAGGTTGAAGTCTTCTTTCTTAAATCCCGGCGCAATAACTTCAAGCGCATAATTTTGTTCGTTTTCGGCAATGTTTACAGCCGGAAATTCTTTGTCGAAACTTTTTAACCAGTTGTTGTCGAAAAAATTGTCGACATTAAAGAAATCAACCCAAGGGGACATTCCCCTGTTTTGTCTTGCAAGATTTGCCATAATAAACCTCCTTGTTTTTGATTATTAGATAGATACCTGAAATAAAGCAAACAATGTTCCAAGCTGTTGCTTTAAAGTGTTAATTTTTTGTTATTTCAATTGAAGATATTTGAAGAAGATTTGATTTTTATGTCAGCATATTGCCAGGACTGATCAAAAGCGGATTTGACCGTCTGCGCAGCGTTGTTTTTATGCTGAATTATTAACGAATTATATAACCCTATCAGCGCCCATCCGTTTTTCTTCCATATTTGTAAATCCTGTCTGTATATTTTTTCGGCTTCACTATATTTTTTATCTCGAATCAATGCTGCTCCAAGATGGTATCTTACCGAGAAAAACCAGTCAGGAGGTTCATTGTAATTAAGATGATCTTCCATTGCAACGGCTTCTTTAAGTAGAGAAACAGAGCTTCCATAGTTCTTTTCCTTCATAGCTATTCCTGCAGCAAGTACTTTTGATGCAATTTGAGCTAGATCTGCTGTAGTATTGATACCCCAAATGAAGAGATGTAGCAAACTTGTGTCAGTGGCAATTTTGTTCAAAGTGATTGATTCATTTTCGCGCACTCTTTACATCATTCTTTCCTAAATAAGCTAATCCTCTGGCATACTGCCATATAGCTTTGGGATAAATAAGACCTTCAGTTGCTTCCTCTTAAATAGTTACACTTCTGGTGCAATTCTTCACAATTGCTTGTTACCAAAACCTGTACTCATCTGTCGCTTTGCTTGTATTCTTCCTGCACTTTTCCTGCGATTTTCTTTCATACCGTAAGAGCGACGTAAGAGAAACGTAGGACAATCGTAAGAAAAACGTAGGACAATCGTAAGAGGAACGTAAGACAAACGTAAGACAATTGTAAGTGTTGCAAGGGAGATGGTACAAAGGAGCCAAGGAGAAATGTAAGAGAAACGAGGGAGAGCCGAAGGAGAAGGTCTATTCTGAATATCTTGTTATAGGTCGCTTTTCTTTTCGTGATGATGTTTCCTGCTTTGGATGATTAGTCTTAATTTTAAGTTGTCATAGATTACCCCAATTATTAATACTGTAGCTGCAATGGCTAGTATATAAAGCCCTAAAGTCGGATAAAGAATGCCTCCCAAAAGCCCTCCAAAAAAGAAAAAGGTAATAATAGTTAGGCGCAATTTGATAGAAGAGTAAAGTTTTACTTTTTGGTCCTTTTCTCTATAAAAGAAAAGCTGTGACAGCTCAATCCCTAAGTCTGTAAATAATCCCGTTAGGTGCGTGGTTCTAACAGTTGCATTAGAAATTTTTGTTACTAATGAATTTTGTAATCCCATAGCAAATAGCAAAGAACAAGCAAGAAGATTGGGATTTTTAGAAATTAAAAACTGTCCCGATACTGCTAATAAAAGAAGGATAATACTTTCGACAATGGTGGGGATTATATAAATTAATCTGTCGCTTGTTTTTGATATGGTTTCAACAATAAAGTTCGATGCAAATGAACCTAAAAAGAAGAAGAAAATGTATAAAAAATAGATAAACCCTTGCCAAAAATTGAGTTTAAAAATTTCGTCAACAAAAAAAGCAAAATGCCCCGTTACATTTGTTGTTAAGCGTTGGACAGCTAAAAAACCAGCTACATTTACAATTCCTGCCACAAAAGACAACAAAGAAGCAATATTTAAATTATGCTTTAATGTTCTTGTCTTTCCCTTATGTCTAAACATAAATTACTTGTCCAGTTAAATCGTTTGTGTTGCTCTTCCCAAATGGAATATAGCAGTCCGCCAGCTTGCGTAGTGTGGAGGTTAACGGCAACTTAAGCTTGGGCTTGAATAAAGATAAATAAAAAACGAATATAATGTGTTTGGGAAGGAGAACCAAAGCATAGGGATTACAAATAAGGATATGCCTGGAAATAGCAATAGCCAGTTCAGAATACTGTGGTAAGGTCAGCCATTTCAAAAAGCTTGATAACAGTATCCATAAACCACTTTACGACAAGATGCATCAAAAGCTAAGCGAGAACAAAGCTTACCATCGCAGATTGGTGAAGCGGCGGAGTTCCACGGTAGAGCCGGTTTTGGGAACCCCGCTCAACAACCACAACATGAAACGGTTGAACAGCCGCGGGATGGCACAGACGAACAAGCATGTGCTCATGGCAGCCCTATGCTTATAATTTGAAGAAATACCTGAAGTTTGAACGTAAGAGGCCTCTGGTTTTAAGCATAGCTTTACAAAAAAGCAAGCCTTTGTTTGTTTGAAAGGGCCATATATAGTTTGTTTTTAGCCGATACCGGCTTCTTTAAAAATCCAAAACCTAAATTCTTTTTTAAAACAAACCTCGCTTAAAAAGGCTTAAACAAAGTCTGATATTTTGTATTTTCTTGGAAAATTGTAGTTGTGCAACAGTTACCCGTGTTGGCTGTAGTTATATTTTGAACTTTATTTTGTCTATAGGAATTTCTAAACTCCCGCATCCTTTAAATGCGTGAGGTAACAAATTCATAAAATCAATTGTGAAAATTGTGTCATTAAAATAAAAATCAAGTTGAGATGTATATTCAAAAGTAGAGTATTCATTAAGTATTTCTTTGCATTCTTCATCTCCATATTGGTCTATCATTGTGGATAAAAAATTTTCTAGGTTAGAGAAATTGCTGTAATCTAAAATATCATAGAGTGAAATCTTTCTATCAGGTTTGAATGCAAAATTTATACTATAAATATAATGATTCGGATGAGCCCCTCCAAAATAATCACTTCGTCCAATTGTCACGCTTAGAAACTTTTCATTTAAAGTATGTATATTGTACCCAACCTCAAGATAAAATTCCATTTCACTACTACGAGATATAGAATAGCCTTCGTCTTCGGTAATAAAAACACGGACATCATTAATGATAGAATATCCTAATTGCTGAACAAAAGCATTGATAAAATTATTATTGAAATACTTATTTTCATTGAAAAATGGTATCTCAAATGTGCTGTCAATTTTAACTTCTTGATTAATTTCTAATGGAATTTGTATAGATTTTATAATACTAGAACCATCTAACTTACGTTTGAAAAAAAACGTCCCACCTTTATCCCCGGAACTTATCAAAGAGCCAAATTCGGGTGTTTGTTCTCTTTTTTGATTAAACTGTAGTATTGTTCTTTCCGAAAGTTGATTAAATGATAATTTCTCTGAAGTATTATCTTTCAAAACATCAATTAGAACTGTATTAAATGGACTGTTTTCAATACCATCACTAACTTTTTCTAGTCCACCTGAAGTTAAAGCTTGTCTTGAAAACTTTCCATCTAATGCTACTGTTCCACCACCTCTATTAATTTCAAATATTGCACCTGAAAAACAGCTATCTGAAATTAAAGCGATGTGTTTTGCTGGAGATGCACTAAAAAATTTTAGTAAATCATTAAGGTTGAACCAAGTTGTTACACTGTTCTTCTTTGAGTCAGAGCATAGCCAATATGTTGTTCCTAGATTAGGGTTGAACTCACCGTGACCAGCAAATAATAAGAGTATGTTATCTGAATCCACAGAATTAATGAACTCATTATAAAGTTCATCATATAAAAATGATAATGTAGTTTGTTCAGGCTTTGTAAATAGTTCAAATGAATCAAACTCATAGAGATTTGACAAAGTATCGATGAGTAAATTTATGTCTTTTATACAGTTTTGAAGATTCTTAATTGTCGGATCTGAATATTCGTCAATTGCTATTGCTATTATTTTGTTCATCTTGGTGGGGCATATAATTACAGCCAACGGTTCGGGTATTGCCGAAGGCGGGGTTTTTAGCACAAAAGTTCAATCGACGAACGAAAGTTGAACCTTGCACAAATGCTTAATCGAAGCCGTTCAGCCCCGCTTTTGGCAATACAATGTTATCAAAAATATTAAATCGTATGTTTCATATTTCTTTATATTGCTTATATATCAGCTATTTATGAATTTAATAATTTCAATTTAGTGCAACAAAATGCAAGTAAAACATTGTTTTGTTGTACTAAAAGTTGTACCTTAGTATCGCGTTGCACCGCTTTGATATAGCCAATTAAAAAAGCACTTCATCACTTTGCATTAGATTATAAATATAGTATAACCATTCTAAAATCTTATCGTTATGGCTTCAATAAAATTAATTCTTAGAACCAGTCAAGAGGATAAAGCAGGACAAAGTCCGTTATACATTCGTGTCATTAAGGATAGAAAAACAAAGTTCATTACAACTGGAGTAAAGCTAAAAACTACAGAGTGGGATGATGCAAAGCAGAAAGTAAAAAAGAGTCATTCCAATAGTGCAAGAATGAATGCTTTCTTAGCTCAAAAGATTGCAGATGCTCAAGGTTTGGTAGCAGATCACGAAAGAAAGCGTAAAAATGTTTCAGCTAAAAAATTAAAAGAAGCTATTAAGGGCAAAGATGCCGAGTTGTTTTTTGAATACTGTAAAAATAGATGTGCTCGTATCAAAGGAACTGTTTCCGTAGCAACTCATAGAAACTATGTACAATATGTAGAGAAGTTCAAGAAGTTTGTAAAGGACGAAGAATTATATTTTGATGATATTACAGTTACGATGTTGAAAGATTACATCAATTATATGTCAAACACACTGAAAAATGGAGCAACAACCATACATTATTCCATCAGAATTTTGTCTTTAATGTTCAAGGAAGCAGCGAGAGAAGATATTATACCAGATTCATTATATCCATTTTCAAAAGTTCAAATAAAAAGAGATAAAGGCAAACGATTATTCTTAAACAAAGAGCAGTTGGAGCAATTGAAAAACTTCAAAATAGAATACGAAGGAAAAGACGAGGTATTCAGAGATATGTTCATTTTTTCGGTGTATGCAGGAGGTTTACGATTCAGTGATGTAGTCACACTCAAATGGGAAAACTTTAATGCAAAGGAAAATAGAATCACCAAAACGATACGCAAAACAGGTCGTCAACATAGTTTTAAAATAGGACAACAAGCTTTAGATATTTTACAGCAATATAAATCAGAAATAGCCAAACCATCCGACTTTATCTTTCCAATTATCGAAGATCAGGAATTGTTTGAAATGAACAAAGATACCGAAGCACATATCATTAATGCGAAGAACATTTTATGCGGTCAGAAACTACGTAGATTAGGTAAAGCAATGGAATTGCCTTTTACATTATCATTTCATTTAAGCCGTCATACATTTGCTACCAATGCTTTAAATAATGGTATGCGGATTGAATATGTTTCAAAATTAATGGATCATTCCGATATCGGTATTACACAGATTTACGCCAAAATAATCAGCGAAGAATTGGATAAAGCGGTTGAACAATACGTGAATTAAATTCAATAACTAAATTTTTATTGAATTATTTTGAAGTAAAGAATTTATATCGTAATATTGCGATATAAATATGTAAGATATGGGAATTACTAAAACAGAAATATTTACAGAAGAACAAAACCGTTTAGCAGTATTGTTTAAGGTTTTGGGACATCCTGCTCGTATCGCTATTTTACAGCATATTATCAACCAAAAGGCTTGTATTTGTAATGATTTGGTAGACGAATTAGGTTTGGCACAAGCAACAATATCACAACATTTAAAAGAACTTAAAAACATTGGTATTATACAAGGTTCGATAGAAGGTAAATCGGTTTGTTATTGTATTGAGGAAAAAGTTTGGAACGAAATACAAAGCGAGTTAGTTACTTTCTTCAAACAAGATGTAAATGTAAAACAATGCTGTTAAAGGCATTTTTTTCAGCACATACGTATCGTAATATTGCTATAATACATTATTATAAATAACAACTATAAAAGCTTTTATCATTAATATCACTTTATTAAAAACTAAAATTCATTTGTTATGAAATTATCAGAAATTAAAGAAATATTGCCAACATTAGAAAATGTTGAATTTCAATTAGAAGACGGAACTTTCGTACCTGAACACTTTCACATTACAGAGGTAGGACAAATCACTAAAAATTTTATCGATTGTGGAGGAACTATCAGAAATGAAAAAGTAGTGAACTTCCAACTATGGAATGCTGATGATTACGAGCACCGTTTAAAACCAGGTAAACTTTTACATATTATAGAAGTTTCTGAAGCTAAATTAGGTATTGAAGATTCTGAAATAGAAGTAGAATATCAAGCAGGTACAATCGGTAAATACGATTTAGAATTCAACGGAAAACATTTTATCCTGAAAAATAAGAAGACAGCTTGTTTAGCTGAAGATGCTTGTGGTATTCCTTCACAAAAACCAAAAATAAAATTATCAGAACTACAGTCATCTTGCTGCACCCCTAATTCAGGATGTTGTTAAAATTCTAAACACAATAACAATGTACCCACAACTAAAAGTTTACTTAAATAAGTTTATAAATTTAGAAACAATATCTACCGATCGTAAGGCTGTTCTACAGCCTTTGGTAGATTACATTCAACAAAAAGTAAATCAAAATAAAGCCGTAAATCTCAACTTCATTTGCACTCACAATTCACGTAGAAGTCATTTGTCGCAAGTTTGGGCGCAAGTAGCATCAGTATATTTTGATATTTCGAATGTGTACTGTTATTCTGGGGGGACGGAAGAAACTGCATTGTTTCCAAAAGTAGCTGAAACACTAGAAAATCAAGGTTTTCAAATATTCAAAATTTCCGAAACTAATAATCCTATTTACGCTATTAAGTTTGATGAAAACGAAATGCCTATTATTGGTTTTTCTAAAAAATACGATAATGCTTTCAATCCTGTTTCACAATTTGGTGCTATAATGACTTGTTCGAAAGCAGATGAAGGTTGCCCTTTTATTGCAGGTGCAGAAAAAAGAATACCCATTACTTACGAAGATCCTAAAATTTCGGATGGAACGCTTCGACAAACTGAGGTTTATAAGCAACGCAGCATTCAAATCGCAACCGAAATGATGTACATATTTTCACAAATCACAAAATAAACGATGCAACCAAAACTAAAATTTCTCGATAGATATCTAACATTATGGATATTTATTGCAATGATAGCAGGGGTAACGATTGGATATGTATTTCCTAATATGCCTATGGTGGTAGAAAGTTTAAGTGTGGGTACAACTAATATTCCTTTGGCATTAGGTTTAATTATTATGATGTTTCCTCCATTAGCAAAGGTTGATTATACACTCTTACCTCAAGCATTTAAAAATAAAAAGGTTATAGGAATTTCCTTGTTGCTTAATTGGTTAATTGGAACAATTTTAATGTTTGGCTTGGCAGTTCTATTTCTACACGACGAACCCGACTATATGTCTGGATTAATTCTTATTGGATTAGCGAGGTGTATTGCAATGGTTATTGTTTGGAGTGATTTAGCCAAAGCAAATAGAGAATATACCGCAATGTTAGTAGCATTGAATAGTATTTTCCAAGTATTGTTTTATAGCTTTTTAGTCTGGTTATTTATCAATGTATTGCCAAATAAATTAGGTTTAGCCAATTTTAATGTTTCGGTTTCCATGATGGAAGTAACCAAAAGTGTTTTCATCTATTTAGGCATTCCTTTTTTAGCAGGTTTTATCACACGTTATACACTCATTAAATCAAAAGGTATTGAATGGTATAATCGTGTATTTGTACCCAAAATATCTCCTATAACACTATATGCATTATTATTCACCATCGTGGTGATGTTTAGTTTGAAAGGAGATAAAATACTTGAATTGCCAATGGATGTAGTAAAAGTTGCAATTCCTTTGGTTATTTATTTTGTGCTGATGTTCTTCGTAAGTTTCTTTATTAATAGGGCAATGAAAGTTCCTTATGATAAAAATGCTTCGATAGCATTTACCGCTACAGGTAATAATTTCGAATTAGCCATTGCAGTTGCTATCGCTTTATTTGGCATCCATTCACCCCAAGCATTTGTAGGCGTTATAGGTCCATTGGTCGAAGTGCCTGTTTTAATCCTATTGGTTAAAGCGAGTTTGTGGTTGAAGGATATGTTTTATAAACACTAGTTTGGGTTTGAAATTTTAACACAGCTAATATGTTGAGTTTTGTTATATTAAAATAATTTAACTTAATGTCCTATGCCACACAATTACCAAATCAAAAAATATGTAATTTTTACAGAATTTTCAGCGGTTTCAAAGGAACTTGCAGAGAATCCACATTTCGATATTTACAATGATAATGGTTTATCCAATGAAAATTATTGTAAGGTATTAATGAGTAAAATCTTCAAATTACCGTACCGTTTAATACCCGATTTTATCACACATCACACGGCTTTGGTTTCCGATCCTATTAAATGGCTGAACAAATTAGAAAAGCTGTTTTTTGAAAATGAAGAACTCTTTTTTGCTTCTGATAATAGAGGACGTATGATAAAATGTTATACGGTGTTAGAAAGTAAGCGAAAAGAGCTAGAACCACTTCGCAACCGTCATAGAGTAGTGAAGCCACCTATGCAATATATTAATGCAGAGTGTGAAGAACGATATTTTTCTTTTAGAGAAATGAAAAGTAAAGTCAACGCAATGGAAGATTATACGGATAAGATAATGATGCTAACAAAAGAACGTTTCGATTACGAACAAGCAAGTATCGATTTTATCAATCCCAAATTACCAGACTATGCCGACCAATGCCAAAAGGAAATCGACCATATCCAACACATCATCAAACTAACAGAAGATTTAGCTCGACAACAATTGCATAATTTCCAAACCGGATTACCCTATAAAAAAGTGAAAATCAACTGCAATATCAATCAGTTTGTAGATATTTTTTACCAATTACACCGTGAGTTGTTTATTGTAGGTAAACCTATTATTGATGGTAGTATCAATGATATGGTAGCAATTATCGTTAATTCATTTGTGGATAAGGACGGTAAGGATTTAAGTCCTGAAACAGTCAAAACATTGCTTACACCTTCCAAATCCGATAAACGCCCCAAACCTCATAAAAGAATAGACATAGACAAACTCTTATAAAACTATTTAGTCCCGAAAGACCATTTCGGGACTTTTTGACTTTTTTCTATTGCACAACTTTGCTTCTATAAACTTTAAATTATAAAATTATGGAAGCAATTATCTTATCCAAAGAACAGTACACAGACCTTGTACAACGATTAGACGAAATCACCAACCGCTTAAATGCCAAGAACGATCCTAAGAAAGATACGTTTTTAGACAATCAAGAATTTCTATTGTTGATGAAGATATCAAAACGTACCGCTCAAACCTGGAGAGATGAAGGGCGTATTTCATTCTCCCAAGTTGGCAACAAAATCTACTACAAACTATCAGACGTAGAAAAGCTTCTGAATGAGCATTACAACAAATCCTTTTCAAAGAAGTAGTTCAAATTTCTAAAGTCTAACCTCTAATTTCTAAAGAGAATGGTAGTAAGTATTTTCAAAAACTTCAATGAAGTGGTACAAAACCAAAAAATCACTGAAGTATTGGACGACATCAAAAACGGAATGTATAAAAACGTGATAACCTATTTGAGAAAGTCCTTAGCAGATAACAAAATGGAAGCATATGAAAGGGCAAAGAAATCTTTGCCTGCTTTCACACCTTCAGCAAGTTTTAAAGGCGGTAGAAAACCTGAATTTATTTCAGCCTATACCCAAGTTGTAGTGTTGGATATCGATAAACTTTCTGCGGAACAATTAACCAATGCCAAAGCATTGGCAAATCAAAACGAATATACATTGGCTTCGTTTACAAGTCCTTCGGGCAATGGATTAAAAATTTTAGTAAAAGTAAACTCCGAACAATCCCAACACAAAGAAGCTTTTCTAAAATTGCAAAAATATTATGAAGAACTATTGGCTTTGCCAATAGATAAATCGGGTAAAGATGTTACGCGTTTATGCTTTATTTCCAATGATCCCGAATTGTATTATAATGAAAGTGCAAGCGTATTTCCTGTTATAGAAAAGATTGAAAGCTGTCATACCGAGCTTGCCGAAGGAACTACTTCATCCAATGGCGAAACACCCCAATCTTACGATGTTGTTTACGAACATTGTGTCCGTTTCACAGAGAAAAAAGAAACTTATGTTGAGGGCAATCGCAATAATTTTGTACATCAATTAGCTTGTAATCTCAATCGAAAAGGCATACCTCTAGCAATTGCTATGGGTTACATCTTAGCCGATTACAATTACGATGCAACCGAAGTAATGGCATCGGTCAATTCTGCCTATTCCAACACGGCAGAATATGGGAAAAACGAACAAAATAGTACTGTCATTTCGAGCTTGTCGAGAAATCCTAATAGCGATTCAAATTATAATAACGAGGAAGCCGAAGAGGAAGAAAAACCAAGTTTTATAGACCGTTTAGAAAACTTCCTAAACTACCGTTACAATTTCAGATACAATGTAGTGACGGGTAAAATGGAATACAAAACCATCAAAGCCACCATGTGGAAACCCATTACCGATTTTGTCGAAAACTCCATTTTACGAGAAATTCTAAAAGCAAAAGTAAAATGCAACATCAATACACTGCGTAATTTGTTACGTTCCGATTTTTGCGAACAACACGATCCATTTAAAGAGTATTTCGATCATTTGCCTTTGGCAAATGCAGAACAAGATTACATCAACGATTTAGCCAATACCATTACTACAACAAAGCAGGATTTATGGCAAGTCTGTTTCAAAAAATGGTTTGTGGCTATGGTAGCTTGTGTTACCAACGAAAAAGCCATCAATCAAACGGTTATTGTTTTCAGTGGTAAACAAGGCGTAGGGAAAACCACTTGGATTGAAAAATTGATGCCTAAACCTTTGAAAGATTATATGTTTTCGGGTACGATTAATCCCAACAATAAAGATACTTTAATCCATTTGGCGGAATGTATGCTGATTAATCTAGATGAATTAGAAAACCTAAACCGTACCGAAATAGGCACACTCAAAGAATTGATTACCAAAACGCACATCCGTATTCGTAAAGCTTACGGACATAACAACGAATCGTTACCTCGCAGAGCATCGTTTGCAGGTTCGGTAAATACCGCTCAGTTTTTAAACGATACCACAGGTTCTCGTCGTTTCTTATGTTTTGAGGTGGAGCATATCGAATACGCTCATAATATCGATATCAATTTAGCCTTTGCACAAGCCAAACAATTGGTACAAGATGGTTTTAGATATTGGTTCAATCAAGAAGAAATTAAAGAAATTAATGCGAACAACGAGCAGTATCAAATCCGTAGTCCAGAAGAAGAATTGCTATTAACTTGGTTCGAAATTGCTGATAGAGATACCGCAAATGCATTTCTAAATACCACGCAAATTGCAGCCAAATTAGCCGATAAAGCCAAATTAAACATTACAGACGGTACAGTTATGAAATTAGGAAAAGCTTTAAAGAAACACGGCTATTTTCGACTATCCAAAAAGAATGGGTACGTGTATGCAGTGCGTGAATTACAATGGGACGAAGTAGAACAGAAGAACAAAGAAAAAGAACCAACTTTACCACCAGTCCCCGAACCCGAACAATCAAAACTTCGTTTTGATAATTCTTAAAGGTGCATTTTGCACCTTTATACTTCCAATGCAGAGGATAAGTAGGATAAGCATTTTTGAGCAGAAACATTTTTTACTTTTTAGCTTCGCTAAAAAACAAGCCAAAACAAATAGAAGTAACGCAATCGGAAACACTCGTTTCACTCATTTGCTTTCCATTATCCATATAAATCCGTTTTTATTTTGCTACGAAATACAAAAATATCTTTTTGAGGAAAGTTACTTATCCTACTTATCTTTCCTTTGTGATCTGATGGTATTATCATCTTAAAATGATTATATTTACAATTCATAAAAATGCACCTAATTTCATCATTAGATGCTATAAATACATAGATTTTACATTACAGTATGAGCATAAATACTAAGGATTTAGATCCTTTAATTCGATTTATATACAGCATTGCTGACGACCACTTAATTAATACCTACGAGCCTAGTAAGTATAAAGATGTCATTTTACCAATGACGGTAATTCGTCGTTTAGATTTGGTACTAGAGCCTACCAAAGACAGGGTAATTGATACCTACAATAAATACAAAGACAAATTAGACAATTTAGATTCTTTGCTAAAAAGTGACAAGCAAGGTTCTGGCGTAGCTTTTTACAATACTTCTCCATTTACTTTAAAGTCATTATTGAATGATTCTGCAAATATTAAGGCGAATTTCATCAATTATTTAGACGGTTTTTCTCCTAATGTGCAAGATATTATTTCAAGATTCAAATTCAGAAATGAAATTGATACTTTGGACGAAGCCGAAAAACTATTCGCAGTCATTCAAAAATTCTGTTCCAATAAAATAGATTTATCGATAGATGCATTACCACCGTTATCAATGGGGTATGTGTTCGAGGATTTGTTAAGAAGATTCAACGAAGCGACGAATGCCGAAGCTGGACGACACTTTACACCTCGTGAGATTATCGAGTTAATGACCAATATTATTTTCCTTCCTGTTAAAGATAAAATACAGCAAGGCAGCTTTTTAGTCTATGACCCTTGTGCAGGTTCTGGGGCAATGTTAACGGAGAGTAAAAATTTCATGACCGATGATACGGGAAAAATCAAATCCAAAGCAACCATTCATTTATACGGTCAAGAGAATACACCAACCATTTATGCGATTTCTAAATCGGATATGTTGCTGAAAAATGAAGACCCTGATAAAATTGTTTTCGGTAGTACCTTATCACAATACGGTTTCGATAACGACTTAAAGTTCGACTTTATGTTGACCAATCCACCGTACGGTACGTCTTGGAAGGACGATAAGGATATTCTTACTAAAGCAGGTGGCGGTAAAATTGTAGATAGAAGATTTATCATTCAGAAAGAGTACGATGCAGATGCGGCGACTACACGTGTCAACGATGGTCAGCTCATGTTCGTGATGCATATGCTAAGCAAGATGAAAGAAACCGACTTAGGTTCTCGTATTGCTTCGGTACACAATGGTTCGGCTTTATTTACAGGAGATGCTGGGCAAGGTGAAAGCGAAATCCGTAAGCATATTATTGAAAAAGATATGCTAGAAGCAGTTATTGCTTTACCAAATGATATGTTTTACAATACAGGTATTCCAACTTTTATCTTAATCATTACAAACCGTAAGCCGGAGCATCGCAAAGGAAAAGTACAGTTAATCAATGCCAATAACGAAGCTTTTTTTGGTAAACGTGCAAAATCTTTAGGGAGTAAACGTAATGAGCTGAAGCCAGAACACATCAAAAAGGTTACGGAGCTATATTTAGAATTTAAAGAGACTCCACATAGTAAAATATTTGACAATAACGAGTTTGGTTTTGCGCAAATCATCGTACACCGTCCTTCTCGTTTTGCCATTCAACTAGATGCTAAGCATACAGCAGAAATTCGTTTCGCTTCGGATAATACCGAATTAAGAAAATTAATCTATGCCGAATGTGGTGAGCAAGTGTACAGCTCGGATGCAGAAAGCAGACAAGCCGTAGAGAATTTTGTATTAGAATATTTCTTGAACGAGGAAGATAGCGAAGACGAAGAACCAGCCGAATTGGTGGTAGCTAATCTCAACAAAAAGCAAAAGAAAATCTATGCTCAAGTTACCGATATTAAGTCGTGGTTGCGTGATAAACAGTTAATGCAAGAGGTTACCGCAATGGCAAAAGAATTTGGTACAGAACCCTTATACGACATTAATGCGTTCAACAAAAAGTTCAAAGAATATGGTAAAAAGAACAATTTAAAATACGCTGCCAAAGATGTGAAAGATATCCGTAAATGCATCACTTGGTTTGATAAGAAGGCAGAAGCCGAAATTAAATCGGTAAGTAAAGATGGTACCATCAATTACGTTTCGGATTCTAATTTGAAAGACACTGAAAATATCCCATTGAAGCAAGATATTCAAGCGTTCTTTGAAACGGAGGTATTGCCTTTTGCGCCTGATGCGTGGTGGAATCCTGAAGAAACAAAAATTGGCTACGAAATCAATTTCAATAAATATTTCTACCAATACAAGGCTCCACGTCAATTGTCAGAAATTGCAAAAGATATTTTCGAAATCGAAAAATCTGCCGATAAATTATTAAAAGAGATTGTAGAATAAAGCCAGCTGCATATGAAGTTCGAAGTATATTGTGACGAAAGTGGTCTTGAAGCCCTTACACGCAAAGATGCACACCTGTACACGGGCATCGGAGGTATCTGGTTGCCTGCCGAAAATCGGGATTTGCTTAAAAAAGGGCTGAATGAGATTAAACAAAAGTACAACATCAAAACCGAGTTGAAGTGGAAGAAAATTTCTCCCGCTCATTTGGATTTGTACAAAGAGGTCATAGATTTCTTTTTCAATGCAGGTTACATTCGCTTTAGAGTGATATTGATTGAGGCGGGTAAAGTAGATAATATGCGTTTCAATAGCGAAGATGCAGAATTGGGCTTCTACAAATTCTATTACCAATTATTAAAACATTGGATTTTTGATTTTAATGATTACGCCATATTCACCGACCTTAAGAAAAACCGTAACAAAGGCAGACTCAAAGAGCTAGAACATACACTAGATCGTTCCAACCTGACCTCGGATGTTACGCAGGTGCAAGGCTTACCTTCCGAGCAGTCTTTGGGTATTCAGCTGGCAGATATCCTTACAGGTTTGGTGGTATCCAAATTCAATAAAAAAGCGACTAGTACAGCAAAGCTGAAGTTAATAGAATACATCGAAAATAAATATTTGTCGAAAGAAATTGCGCCAACGTCCAAGTGGGAAGAAAAATTTAATGTATTTAAAATCAATCTTCAAGGAGGATGGTAGCGTATCAATTAATTAATCCAGCTGAATATACAGAAGACCAGCTCCGAGAGATGTGGAGTAAGGAATATTGCGAAATGGAAATTAAAACCATTGACGGTATTGTTGTAGCGTTTTATTCAGAGATGTTCGATCATTGTTTTTTCGAAAGTGCTAATCGTAGAAAAAAAGATAAGTCTATACTATCCACTAAAAGATTAGAACGTTTTTATTGGATAAAAGAGGCTTTACAAGATCCAGATGCAGTACTTAAAGTTGGTTGGGATTCGAGTAAAAAATCATATGATGGTAGTCGTCGAGTAGCTTTAGTAAAAGGTAATTATGTAGTAGTTATCCATATTTACGCAGAGCAGAAAGCTCGTTTTACTACTGCTTATGTGGTAGAAATAGAGGAGAACTTGGAGAAAATTATGAATAGCCCTGATTATAAAGCATAAAAAAAACGTTGATTTGCGGGTTCAACGTTTAAGACCTTTGTAGGTTCCAGACTCTAGGTAAAGAACTCTGCAAATATACAAATTGTATTTCGATTTGTAATACTTTTTAACAAAATTTATAAAAATACCCTGCAAACAAAGCAGACCATAACGCCCAAAAGCGAGAACATATAATGAACAATAACACAATTAAATATAATACTGTAAGTTTTGATTTGCCTGAAAATTGGAGAATGCAAAGATTAAAAAACTTATGTACTGAAAAGAATACGTATGGAGTTAATATACCCAATTCTAAATATGAAGAATCTGGTGTTAGATTTTTACGTACAACAGATATTGATGAAAATGGGAATATTGGTGAAGGAGGAATTTTTATTGCAAAAAAGAATGTTCCAGAAGGTTACTTTTTGAATAAAGGCGATGTTTTATTCTCAAGAAGTGGAACAATAGGTCGTTGTTACTTCCATAAAAATGAAGAAGAATATACTTATGCAGGTTTTCTTGTAAAGTTTAAGCCTAAGAATATAGATATTTCAAAATGGCTTTATTATTTTTCATTCTCAAAATATTTCAAATATCAACTAAGTACTGAAGCAATAGAGAGTACAATATTTAACTTCAATGGAAATAAATATTCTGTTTTAAAAGTTGCTATTCCTAACGAAATAGAAACAGTAAGGAAAATTAATAATTTCCTCGACAAAAAGTGCGAGCAAATCAACCAATTCATCGCAGATAAAAAACAACTCATCAACCTACTTAAAGAACAAAGACAGAGTGTGATAAACTCTCATGTAAATAAGTCAGAAGATGAGGATAGTATTAATTGGGTGACGCATAAACTAAAACATATTTCAGATATTAAATTTAGTAATGTCGATAAATTAACGCATAAAGGAGAAGTTAAAGTAAAGCTTTGCAATTATGTTGATGTTTATAAGAATGACTACATCACAAATAATATTGAATTTATGCTAGCTACTGCAACATTAGAAGAAATTGAAAAATTCAAAGTGTTTAAAGGTGATATTATTATAACTAAAGATAGTGAATCAGCTAACGACATCGGAATTCCAGCTTTTGTATCAGAAAATATTGACAATCTTGTATGTGCCTACCATTTAGCAATGATTAGAGCAAATCAAGAAATTATATTGGATGAATTTTTATTTAGAAAAATTGAATCTAAAGAAGTAAATAGTCAATTTGAAGTTAATGCAACTGGTGTAACTCGTGTAGGATTAAGTATTGCCGATATATCGAATGTTTTAATTTCATATCCAAAAGATATTAATATCCAAAAGGACATCATCGCAAAAATTAAATCTGAAACCAAAACCATAGACGAAACCATTTTTAAAACCGAAGAAGAATTACGCTTAGTAGCCGAGTACAAAGAGGCTTTAATCAGCAATGCCGTTACGGGTCAATTGTCCATAGCGTAACCTATAGATAAACCAATAACCAATGCACCCAAACGAATAACTAGAGTATGAGCACCAATACCAAAGAAATAGGATTTGAAATACATTTTACCAATTACTTAACCGATACCACACACGGCAACGGCTACACCTTACGCCACCGTACCAATTTTGATAAAGAGTATTTGGTCGATCAAGAATTGTTGTTTCAGTTCTTAGAAGCTACACAGCCCAAAGCAGTGGCCGCCTTAGAAAAATCTACAGGAGGCGACTATAAACGTACCATGCTAAAGGAAATCAACCGTACTTTGTCGCAAATTCGCTTTGCTCGGGGTATGGCTGTGGGCGGTATCATCAACCTATTGCGTAAAGAATTGGTGGTCAATAACATTAAGTTTCGTTTGTTTTACGACAAACCCAACCAAACGCTGAATCAAGAATTGGTGGCTTTATACCAACAGAATATTTTCTCGGTAATGCGTCAGGTACCATATTCTAAGTTAAACAACAATACCTTGGATATGGTGGTGTTCATCAACGGTTTACCAATCATCTCCTTCGAACTTAAAAATGAGTTTACCCACCAAACCGTTAAGGATGCCATAAAGCAGTACAAACAAGATCGTGATCCCAAAGAGCCATTGTTCAAACTAGGGCGTATGTTGGTGCATTTTGCGGTAGATACCGAATTGGTGTATATGACCACGCATCTCAAAGGCGAAAGTTCGTATTTCTTACCTTTCAACAAAGGCAACAACAACGGTGCGGGCAATCCAGAGAACGGAGGCATTAAGGTAGATTATCTTTGGAAAGACATCTTGCGAAAAGATACCTTAACAGAGATTATCCAAAACTATGTGCAGTTGTTTGAAGAAGAGGGCGAAAAAATTAACAAAGACGGTACGTTTGAGAAGACGAAATCACAAAAATTAATTTTCCCACGTTTCCATCAGCTCGACGCTGTTCGAGAATTATTAGCCGATGCTAAACAAAACGGTACGGGGCAAAAATACCTAATCCAACATTCGGCAGGATCGGGCAAATCCAATTCTATTTCCTGGTTAGCACATCAGTTGGCTTCATTATACAATACCGATAATAAAAATGTGTTTGATAGCATTATTATCGTTACCGATAGAAAAGTATTAGACAGCCAAATCCAAAAAAACGTTTTACAATTCGAGAAAACAAAAGGTTTGGTAGAGCCTATTACCGATGGTTCTCGTCAGTTAAAGGAAGCCTTGAAAGATGGGAAGAAAATAATCATTTCTACCATTCAAAAATTCCCTGTTATCGCAGCAGAAATGGGCGAGTTGGCAACCAATAATTTTGCCATCATCATAGACGAAGCCCACAGCAGTACCAGCGGTAATACTTTGCGTAAGCTAAACGAGGCTTTATACAAAGAGTTAACGGAAGAAACAGACGAAGACGAACAAACAGTAGAAGATGACAATGCCGAAAGCAACGATGCTTTATTGCAAATGATTGCCAAATCGCGTAAGCTCTTGGATAATGCCAGCTATTTTGCTTTTACGGCTACACCTAAAAATAAAACTTTACAATTATTTGGTAAACCTTATGAAGTAGGCGACCAAACCAAATACGAAGCGTTTCATTTGTATTCGATGAAACAAGCCATCGAAGAGCGTTTTATCGAAGATGTACTAAAAAGCTATACCACCTATAACAGTTTCTACAGCTTGTACAAGAAAGCAGAAGATGATCCTAAATTCGATAAACAAAGAGCGCAGAAAAAATTAAAACAATACGTAGAAAGCCACCCAGCTTCCATTGATAAAAAAACGAAAATTATCATCAATCATTTCATAGAAAATGTCATCCATCAACGTAAAATCAATGGTTTGGCTAAAGCAATGGTGGTAACTTCTAGCCGGAAAAATGCTGTTCTTTATAAACACGCATTCGATAAGTATTTGGCGGAAAATAATTTGCCGTTCAAATCTATTGTGGCATTTTCTGGCGATATAGATGGCGAAACAGAAGCATCATTAAATCATTTTTCCAGTGGCTTAATCGCAGACGAGTTCAAGAAACCCGAATACCGTTTCTTAATCGTGGCAAGCAAGTTCCAAACGGGCTTCGACCAACCTTTATTGCATACCATGTATGTCGATAAAAAGTTGGGCGGTGTTAATGCGGTGCAAACATTATCACGTCTCAACAGAACCACAGCGGGTAAAGACGATACGTTTGTATTAGACTTTGCCAACACCGTAGAGGAAATCGAAAATTCATTTAAGCCATTCTACGAAACAACCATTTTAGCAGATAAAACAGATCATCATAAGTTGTTCGACTTGCAATCGATCTTAGATACCTACCAAATCTATGAGCAAGAAGATGTGTATGCATTTACATCTGCGATTATTAAGAATAAACCATTAGATACCGTTCATGGCTTATTAAACAAAGCGGTGAAGGAATTTAATGAGGTGTTGTCTGAAGAGGAGCAAGAGGATTTTAGAGTGAAATGCAAGTCGTTTGTGCGTTTGTACGTATTCCTTTCTCAAATTGTACCCTTTGAAAGTGGATATCTAGAAAGTTTGTATGTGTACTTAAACCACCTGCAAAACAAAATTCAACGTCCTGTAGGCGAAGATTTATCCAAAGGTGTTCTGGATAGCATAGATATGGATAGCGTGAAATACCGCTTATTACAAACAGATCGTATCTACCTACAACAAGGCGACGAATTAAAACCGATTCCAACAGAAGTAAAAGGAGGCGTGTTAGAACCTGAGTTAGAATACCTTTCAGAGATTGTGTCAGAATTCAATACACGCTTTGGTACCGAATTTACCAACGAAGACAAAGTACGTAAATTAGCAGACGAACTCGTAAAAGATGTAGCGCAAGACCAAGCGTTTATTGATGCATACAGTTATTCAGACGAACAAAATGCCAAGATTACGTTCGATACCATTTTACAACAAAAACTAATGGAACACATCGACTCTAATTTTGAAGTGTTTAAAGAATTTAACGACAACCCAGAGTTCCGCTCATTCTTTGCCAATACACTCTATAAAATGATGGCAAATTCGTTTCAAAACTTCAATACCCAACGATAATAAAAAACAAAGGTCAAATAGTTGTATAGCTATTTGACCTTTTTAATTTTATGATAATCATTTTGAAGTTCTTTTTTCGAAGTTGCTCGAAGAATGTTAACAGCGTCAAGGTGACAATTTTTTAGTTTAATTCCTGAACCGCAATAGCATTTTTCATTTCTGGATGGTTTCGATACTTTTAAATAACAATCTAAAAAATCACAGATTTTATCAATGTCACTAATTCTTAATATTTCCTGAAAATATTGAATTGTACCATTGTCTTGATGCGCCCATTCTTTTAAGTTCTCTGCCTTTTCACATTGCTTAAGCAATACCCAAGAAAAGTATTTTGGAAAATAAAATTCGATGAAATCGTATAACCTTAGTCCTCCTGATGCAAGTTTGTTAAGAGTGTAAGTATGATCGAAACAGATAATTCCTTCTTTACTTATATGATAATCATCTATTTTTTCTATTTCATCACCAGTCGAATAAACTATGGGTACACTATTAGGATAATTTTTTAGAGGTGTAATTTTGACATTGAATGACTTTATCAATTTCCCTTCATCGTTCTTTAGATAATAATTGCCACTAAAAATATATGTTCCATCATTTTGAATTACAAAATGCAGTCCAGGGTTACTCTTTAAAATGGCAATCTTATCTTCCTCAAAGTTCCTTATTTTAAAACCTCTATTTAAGGTAAGGCTTGTATTGTTCAACATTCTTTTCAAGTTGAGGTATGAAAGTGTTAATATGTGTACTATTATGTTTTGGGTTTCCGCTAAGAATTAAATTCCCTTCTTCGTCAGTAGTTATTAACGGATGATTTTTAAGATAACGTTCCCAATTAAAATCGTATTGTTTGTATCTAAATCCCTCATCGGGTATTTCATAGATATAGTCTTTTTCAACACCGTCTTTTTTGTATTTCTTATACTTGAAATAATCCTCATGTGTCAACTTTAATTGATAAACGTGATGACCTACTACAATTCCATTGCTTTCAGCTTGCGATTGCAACTTACTGGCTAAGCTAGTATGTAAGCTCGTAGTAGTGACTTCACTGCACTCACCAGCTCCTGTGTCATGCCATATAGTGTCTTCATCATCACCAAAATCGATTCCAATACGCGTATAAATACGATTTACGCCTTGTTCATCAAAAAGATTCTTTAAATCATTTTTAACGAAATAATTTACGAAAGAGGCAGCTAATAATGCGTTGTCAATTGCCTTTTGCTTGGCTGTTCCTTTTCCTCCAAAATAGACCATTAATCCATCCCCTTGTAAGCGATGAATATACCCATCAAAGTACCAACAAGTATGAATAGCTGCTAATTGTATCGTTCTACAAATATTAGCTACAACTTCAGGAGTATATTTTTTAAATAGTCCTGTTGAATTTCGAACATCAATAAACATCGATACAATATAGTGATGTTCTACTTTTTTGGTTCCTTTTAGATGGTTAAAGCTTGGATGCGCACCTAGTTTTTCGTGATATTTTGTATCATATGATGTAACTGTGTCTAAAGCACTTAAGCTTAGGAAATCTGCTTCATTTTTGGTTCTGTCTAACCATCTTAATTCAATATTAGACGATTTACCTTCATTTAGTTGACCTGTACTAAATGATTTGTTGATATCGTTTTTTTTACCCTGTCTCAAATATTGAGCGATATCATCAGCATAGTTTTTGTAGAGTTTTTGATTCATACGCGTTATGTTAAAATTTTAATTCCAATAATTATAATACAACCAAAGCAAATACCCAGTAGGTAGGTTGCTGTTCTTAATCTGCAGAATTTAATCTGCAATCCTTTAGCTAATAAGTGTGCTTGCTCTAAATAATCTTCATACAGCTTTTCTTCGGTCACGGAGTCAAACATCTGCTTAAAGCTTGTCAACGAGACATTGGCAACATTCCCAAAACTTAGTTGAGAGCCGTTGATACTATCAGATTGTTTGTTCAAATAGGGTATTATAGACCACAATGTGTAGAAAATGCTAGCAAAACAGCTTATTAGCGCAATAGAAACAAAAAACATAATATCAAACCTACCATCAATAGTAGTTTTAATACTATAATAACCTGTTATAATTCCGCCTAGTAAAAAAGTATTTAAGGTCAAAAATAAGTTAGCTTTATTATTAATACTATCGTAGTAATGGTCGTATCGATCAATACTATGTTTTAATGTTTCAATTTTTTTAACGTAATCCATATACAGTTATTACCCTTTTATATTACGTGGATCATTTCCAAAACTATCCTTATCACGTATTCTGCCGTCAGGTCTATGGATTACTAATTCGGATTTCTGATTTTTAGCAATTTCACGGGCTATGTTGATAGCTTCTTTTTGCGTATCTACAACGCGTGTATTTTTTTCGTTTCCGGCTCCTTTTACAGCCCATTTGTCCCCGTTAGGCACTACATGTTGATTTTTTTTCATTTTTTATTATTTAATAATTAAGTTAAGTCTTCAATTGTTGCAGTTGGAGCGTTACGTTTTACGCTATCAATACCGTTATCTCTTGCAGAAGTAGAGGAATACATTTCGCTTGTTCCTAAAACCTGATAGTTGTTCGCTAACTGATTAAAGTACGGCTGTCCTGAAGTGGATGTTTTCTTATCAAAGTTTTTGTCGGCTACACAAACCTTACTACTTGCCACACCATCAAGGCAACCTTGTTTACTTACATAAGTTTCACTTGTTATAAGTGTTTCTCCATTTGTCGCTTTCAATGTCCAGCGAAATTGACCATTACTGGTTCTTTTAATTTGGTACTTGCCCATTTTTATAATATTTAAAAAGTTATAAATGCACCTATTTGCACTTAAATGTAAAGTTACAAAATGTATTCCAAAAAACAAACTTGTCAACCAATTATGTAAACCAGTCAGTTTTCATGCTATTCGTGACATAATGTCTTGTTTTATAGTGTTACGGCAATATGAATTTTTGTCACAGTTACAAGTTGGTGTTACAAAATGTCGGTAATAAGTTGTGTTTGTCAACTATAATAGTTACCTTTGCAGTACAAAATATTTTATACAATGGAAACAAAAGCAATATTTGCGGAAAGATTTAAGTCAGCCCGTCTTATGAATGGTTTCTCATTGCAGGATTTGGCTGATGCTTTAGGCGGAACTTTATCTCGTCAGGCGTTGCATCGTTACGAAAAAGGTGAAGTGATTCCCGATGCAGAAAAAATTAATATGCTAAGCAAAGCTCTTAATATTAGCCCTGATTATTTTTTCAGAACAACTAAAGTGGAGTTCAGTGATATTGAATATCGGATTTCAAGTAAGGTATCACCAAAAGACAAAGCTATTATTAACGAAACTACCAAAGAGTATCTTTCACGCTATTTAGAATTAGAAGAAATCATTGGACTTCCTCATAGTTTTGATAATCCTTTAAAAGACTTTGGAAAGGTTACTACTTATGAGCGGGTAAATCAAGCTGCAAATCTTTTGAGAGAAAAATGGTCATTAGGTAATGGTCCAATATTCAACATCGTTGAACTTTTAGAAGATAAGAATATAAAAGTAGTAAAGCTGAATGTCGATGAGGATTTTGACGGTTTACAAACTTTTGTAAATGGTTATATCCCGGTTGTAGCTTACAATGAAAGAAAAGCCAATAAGCCAGATAGAATACGTTTTACATTGCTTCACGAGTTGGCTCATTTACTTTTAGATTTGGGTGATGTGACTGATAAACAAAAAGAAACTTTATGTCATCAGTTTGCAGGTGCAATGCTACTTCCTGAAGAAACCATTATAGCAGAATTAGGAAAACATCGTACTAAGCTTTCAACTTTAGAATTGGGTAATATTAAAAAACAGTACGGTATCTCAATGCAAGCAATTGTAATGAGAGCAAAAGTTTGTGGGATTATTAATGAAAATTATACTAAACAATTCTTCTTCTTAATTAGACAACAAAATTGGAAAGTTGACGAACCTGTAGAATATCAAGGGATTGAAGAGAGTAATCGCTTTGAACAATTATTATTTAGAGCTTTGATTGAAGACCAGATTTCAATGTCAAAAGCAGCTTCATTATCTAATCAATCTTTGGCTGAATTTAAAAAACAACATCAACCGATGTTTTAATTATTGTTCTCCAAATGTCAAATACCACACCGAAGAATGAAATTAAAAATAGCTGTTACGGATGCATGTATTTTTATAGATCTTTATGATTTGGATCTTGTTAATGCATTTTTTCAACTTGAAATAGACATACATACAACGACTTCAGTTTATTTTGAATTATATTCTGAACAACAACAAATTTTAAAAGCCTATCAATCTGTTGATAGGCTTATTGTTCATAATCTCAAAGAAGAAGATTTTCTTCAAATCCAATCAGAACCCTATCCTAAATCTTTATCTGAAACCGATAAATCCGTTTTACACGTTGCTAATAAATTAGATGCTTGTGTTTTAAGTAGCGACAAAACAGTGCGTAATTGTGCTAAAAATAAGGACATTGAATATCACGGTATGATTTGGATATTTGATAAGCTTGTAGAAGCAAATGTTCTCTCAAAGAAACAAGCTGCCATAAAACTTGAACAACTCGTAGCAACTAATTTTATTTTTCAGAATAATAAGCCCTTAGTCGCAGAGATTGAAAAGAGATTAAAGCTTTGGAAGTAAGATAAACTATTCTTGCCCACGCACAGCCCACGCACAGAAAAAATACGGCTTTAGCCAGACGGCAACCACACAAAGCCAACACTTCGTCTGTCTTCTATGGCATTGCCGCCGTTTGCAACTGTCATACTTTTTGCGTTGTTTTTGCCTACGCACTTTCAGCACATTGCCATCCTCGTTCCTGCGGTGGCAAAGAGCTGTCCATCGGCTCAAAAAACAAAGCAAAAAGACACTTCACTCCAACCACCACCACCGTTTCGTTTATGCCAGTATGCAAATCGTCGGAAGCTAAGTTACATAACGTGGCATTATAGTCTATTACCGCCATGCTTATAGGCGACTATCCCTGCGCTGTAATAGCCTATAATAACATTATGTAAAATAGCCAATGCCATAGCCACTCCCCGAAAAAATAGCCCAATGCAATAGGCTAGTGGAGCTATTTTTCGGGGAGTGGAAGCCGTATTTTTTCCGCCAACGCCTTGCCAACGCTTTTTTCCCTCACGCCCCACCACCCATTTCAGCGGTGCAGTAAAAAAATAAAGCATTCGTTTTTTGTGATACCCATGTGTTGCATAAAGTGTTTCGGCAATGCACTACATTCCATTTCGGTAGGCTAAAGCAAAATTTACCTCCATTCATTCCGTTTCATTGCCTACACACCTTATTGCAACACCGCACAGCAAGCGTATTGCGTTCCGCATACCCTTGCTTTTTTCCAACGCTTCACATTTTGGTATGCTTTATTTTTTACTGCGACGTATTTGCCCCATTGCCCACGCTCAAAAGGAAGTCAACCGCATTTTTCCAAAAGAAAAAAGAACAAAAAGACAAGCAAAAGTAGGTGGCTCCGCACAATGCCAACGCACAATAAAAAATCCAAAAGACTACGGCATAATGGCAAAATTATTGTTTCGCTCCGTAAACTCCACGAAATGATTTCACCACCCTTCGGGATTTATTCCGTTTCCTTTTGGCTTTTTTGCCCCGCCACCTTTTCAATGGCTTTCTTTTTTTTCTGTTTTTTTCTTTGTAAAAATATTCAGTGGTAGCCACCACGACAAAGAAACAAACGGAGCTAACCTCAAAATGTAGCGATATGAAAGCCGTTAAAATTTCAACGTACAACCCAAAAAATCAAAAGTCAAATTTTGAATTGTACGCCCTGTGCAAAGGTTTAAATTCCGGTAAACCTTTGGAGCAACCGTGCCCGAATTGTTTCTTAATTCAATGCAAAAACCAACAAGAATTGGATATGTACCGCAATCTTTTATTTGGATTATGGAAAGCAAAAGCTTTTCATCCGTATTTAATTGGTTCGGTCATTCCATTTATCCGCATCAATGAATTTAAAACCCTTTTAGCGGAACAAATCCAACATCTAAAAGGAAAAGAAAAGATTTTCAAAGCCGATGTTCAAAAAGTCAAAGCTTTAGAAGTTAAAGAACGCCAAATGTACGAACAGCTTTTACTCATTTCTGAACTCAAACGTATCTATATTGCAAGACATTTAAGAAAGTAGCCCAAAAGGCTACTTTCTTTTGCTTCAACCATTCCCACCGATTAACCGATATTTCATATCTAAGTAACATATAAAGGCTATATAAACGCACTATGTTATAAAATTGATGCAATGTGATGTAGAAAACAAAAAATCCTGCCCAAAGGACAGGATTTACATTTGAAACGTATAAAATTTACTTTTCGTTTTCTTGCTTTTGCTCACTTTCTTCAGCTTGAATAGCTGTTTGAGCCACAGCTGTGGCAATGGTTCCGCCTAGGGTTAAGTAACCAGCCACAGTAACGATGGTAGCAGGAATAGCTACCGGAGCAGCTAAAATTGCACTGCCTACAGCGGTTAAGGTGATACCGATAGTTCTCACAATTTTGAACCATTTCGGTGTTGGAGCTTTTACACGCTCGACGATGTTTAAATTATCATTTTTCATTGCTTGAATGTTTAAAATTTTTTTGTTCAATAATATTGACCCGATGTTCCAAATAATCTACCTTTTGATTGAGTAGATCATAACTGTTTTTAAACTCTGTTTTGATGAGTAAAGCCATTGTTTTGACTTCGGTTAAATCCTTTTCCATTTTCTTGAAATCGGAATGAAGCTGCTTCATAAAGTAAGCGACAACGGTCAACAATAAACTAATTACAGAGCCAAAAACAACGTTTAATGTGATTGCATATTCCATTGTCTTGACTTTTTAGAATTGGAAATTGTTCTCGATACTGATTTGATTTTCTTTGCTTTGAGCAATTTCTAAAAGCTTTGGATAAATCATTTGATAAGCATCTTTACTACGTACAATTTGGAAATCACCATCTACCAATTCAAAACCAAAACCACACAAGGGACAACCTGCGGTTTGTCGGTAAGTATTCCCGATATGGATATACACATAACTGAAATTGGGTAATCCATTTATTTCAATCATTCCTTTGTGAACATTCGGAAATTTCTGTCTGTATTCGGCATTCATACCGCCCCACGTATTTAATCGAAGAGTATAATCTCCAATAGGTATAGCCGTTTGTTTAGGAATTTTAGCAGCTCTGATTTTATCCTCCAACAGATAGCATTGAAAGATATCGTCAATATATAGATGGCTTAATGTACTTTGTTTGCCTTGGGCAACTCTTATGATTTTTGTTTTCATCTGAAGTATGATTTTGGGATTAAACAAAAAAGCCTTCTTTGATGAAGAAGGCTTAAATTATGTGGAGCTTAAAATGCATCTTCAATTCGCAAACAGTTTCCAGAGTTGAAAGCGTAATAATTACCGTTGACCTCTTGGAAAAATTCAATCCCGATACACTGCAATACTGTGACATTAGTTCCTAAAGTTGGAGTACCTGGAAGCGTAGCCGTCAACGTAGAACCTGCATAAGCTGTATTCAATGGAATATAATCTGAATACTCAACGATACTTAATTCATTATTAAGAATATCGTCAGGTTCATACGTTCCTGTTGTTGCGTTATACACAAAATCAGAAACCACCGCCAAAGCGTTAATTAATCGGAAATGTGTTGTACCTGAAGGAGCTGCAATTAAATCAGCTGGATTAAAAGGAGCAATGATAAAGTCAGCACTTTCACGTCCTACGGTATGTTCTACATCATAGGGAGCATTGAAGACACCATTTAGTGATAGCTTTTTATCAAACTCAAAACCTAACAAATAATTTCTTTGTGTTGAGATCTCGACTTTTCGATAACCTCTGGCTTCTGTTCCATCTTCCAAATTGATTTTCTTCATAATAGATGTTAATCGACCTGTAACTTGACTATCTGCCATTTTAGACATTAAAGCTGATAATGCAGTACGAACCGATTTGCCAGCTCTTGCACAACCTCCAAACTCGTTCATGTTTTCACGCGTACGTTCAAATTCGGGAGCGTTATTTACTTGTTCAGCGGTTGGTCCACCAACCATTCCGGCGAAAAATCCTTGTTGACCTTTTATTTTGAAGTGTCGTACATCGCCAATTGTTCCGACATACTTCATAAGTCCTTTTTGTCTTGCCATTTCTTTAAAATTTAAGAGTTAAATATTTGATTGCTATAGCTTTTACAAAGTTCCTATAGCCTTGCGAAATGGACAATATGTAAGATGTTGTAATGCAGTGTAATAGAGTGCTATCGCACCGAAAACGCATAAATTGAAAGGTCAGAACTGCAATCTGTAGAGTAGAATAGGAGAAGAAACAAGAATGTATTTCAACAAAAAAGCAGAGATTTTATGTGTAAAAATCCTTGCTTTTGTATGTGTTTAGTATTTATTTCGATAAGTTGTACTTATGTTGTACTATGTGTTGTGTAAAGTAGGTAAAAGCCTTGTAAATTAAGGGTTTATAATAAGACTTTTGATAATACCTTGTTACCTGCAGTCTTTTATTGTTCACGTCTAATAACACTCATTTGAGTAACCTTCAATTACTCATCGAATATTTCGCATACCATTGTTAGGCACAAGCTAAATTACAAAAATATCCTTTTGTGTAAAAAAGCAGGTTGTTAAACCTGCTTTTTTATAATAGTCCTATGCAAGACTTTGTCCTATTGGTAAGTGGGTGCTTAGTACGACCCTGTTCCAGAGGTTGATGGTAATTATGGCAGTTATAATATCTGCAATTTGAGTTTCGCTAAAAAACTGTAATGCGGTTGAATAGGTGTCATCTGACAATCCATTTTGATGGATTAATGTTATCTCTTCCGTTATCGCCAACACTACTTTTTCTTCTTCCGTAAAAATATCTTCAGCCTCTCTCCAAGCATTCAGTAAAAAAATGCGCTGATTTGTTTCTCCACTTTTAATTGCGTCTTGAGTGTGAATGTTGATACAATAGGCACAACCATTAATTTGTGAAGCACGGATTTTTATAAGTTCTTTAGATGTTTTAGATATAGAAGCCTTTGAAAGATACATTTCTAAGCCAACCATCGCTTTTAGTGCACTTGGTGCAACTTCCTTAAAGTTAAATCGTTTTTGCATTATATAATTTTTTTAAAATTGTTTAATGCAAAATTGCAGAATAAGGAAATAAAAAAACTTAAACTGGTTTAAGAAAGAAGCCTCTTTCGGATTTCGCTTAAATACTCGGGAGTGAAACCTAGATAAGAAGCGATTAAATATTGGGGAACACGTTGCACAAATTCGGGGTGATTTCTAACGGCTTGAAAATAAAACTCTTCTTTTGAAAACGAAAAAAGAAATTTAATGCGCTTTTGAGCCGCTGCATAAGCCCGTTGGTAAACAAAACGGAAATAGCGTTCCATCACAGGAAATTCTCTTAATAATTTTTCCTGTTTATCTGTAGTAATATACAATATCGTAGATTTTTCTACAGCCTGAATATAAAATTCCGTAGGAACTTCGTTTTCGTAGGCAAAGTTATCTGTAAGCCACCAAGTTTCAACGGCAAATTCAGTGGTTTGTTCAGTGCCTTTTTCGTTGATGTAAAACTTTCGTAACAAACCGCTCAAAACAAAATAATGATGCCTGCAAATTTGTCCCTCCTCTAATAGATTTTCTTTTTTGGCGACCTCTTTCGTGTCAAAGAATTTTTTAATTTCTTCAAATTCATCGTCAGAAACCTTTGCGAATTTAGTTATATGTTTTTTGAAAATTTCGGACATCTCTGATTTATACGGTTTGAGTTAAGATTGCAGGTAACATCACGATTAGCGAAACAAAAAGATGAATAGTTTCGCCAATCCATCTCTATATACGAATTTCGCTTTATGTTTTTATAAATATATAAAAACCATTTTAATTTAACAGTAAATCAATTTCAGAAAAATGGATAGCGAAACAAATTAGATAAATTGTTAAATAAACAAATTTGTATAGCAAACCCTAGGGATTCGTTTAAGATTCCTCTATATGCAACTTCTTTACATCTTTGGTATTTTTCTTTAAGTATTTTCTTATTGTTTTTGATTTACATAGTTTTGAATTTGGGAAATATAAAGCGAGTTGAAGGGGGGAACTCTTCAACAAATCATAAACAAGGATAAATATGAATTATTGGTTAGTAAAGTCAGAACCTTTTAAATATAGCTGGGAACAATTTAATAAAGATGGACGCACTTTTTGGGATGGTGTGCGTAATTATCAGGCCAGAAATAATCTGAAAGCTATGAAAGAAGAGGATTTAGTGATGTTTTATCATAGTAACGAAGGGAAGTGTGTGGTAGGAGTGGCTAAAGTGGTTAAAGAGTTTTACCAGGATCCAACAACAGACGATAGCAATTGGGTAGTAGTAGATATTTCTCCGGTAGAGACTTTGAAAAACCCAGTTAGTTTAGAGCAGATTAAGAAAGACGAATATTTACAGGATATTGCATTGGTAAGACAGGGGCGTTTGTCTGTAATGCCTTTGAAGAAGCACGAATTCGACCGTATTTTAGAACTTTCTGAAAAATAGTTTAAAATTAATTTGCTGATAGCTAGTGAGTTTTTGATTTTGATAAAGTTTTTGGCTAAAAAAAGTAAAAAATGTTTGAAAAATATAAGAACTCCTTTTATCTTTGCAATCCCAAATCGGTAGTAATACTGGTTTAGAGGAAAACGCGGAAGTGGCGTAATTGGTAGCCGCACCAGACTTAGGATCTGGCGCCGCGAGGCGTGGGGGTTCGAGTCCCTTCTTCCGCACCAGAGGTAAACCCGCCACCCAATAGGGTGGCGGGTTTTATTTTTTTAAAGACATTTATTTAGAGATAATAAAATCATCACAAATGAATATTACACAGGAAAAAATCGGTGATCTTAACGCGATTGTAACAGTAAAAATTTCTCCTGAAGATTATCAGGCGAAAGTAGAGAAAGCAATTAAAGACCAGGCAAAGAAAGCGAAATTACCAGGATTCCGTCCTGGAATGGTTCCTCCTGCACATATCAAAAAAATGTATGGAAAAAGTATTCTTGTAGATGAAATTAATAACTTACTTTCCGAGTCTGTAAATAATTATATCCAGGAAAATAATCTGCAAATCCTTGGACAGCCGCTCCCGAAAGAAGATGATACTGCTTTTAAATGGGATTTCAATGATGAATTTGTATTTAATTACGAATTGGGTCTTGCTCCTGAGATAAATATTGAATTCAATTCTAAAGATAAATTGGTTTCTTACGATATTAAAGTTGATGATGAAACTTTAAATTCAAGAATCAAAAATATCAGAAGAAGCTATGGAAAAATGACTAATCCTGAAGTTGTAGAAGCAGGAGATGTTATTTTTGGAGATTTAGTAGAGCTGAACGATGATGGTTCTGAAAAAGAAGGTGGGGTGAAAACAACTACTTCTTTAAGACTGGAAATCGTAGAAGATAAAGCACAAAAGAAATTGATCGGCCTTAAAAAAGATGATGTTGTTGAGTCTTTTGATTTGGTAAAAGCGATCAATGATGATGAGCAATTGAGAAGAATTTTGAAATTAGAAGAAGGAACAGAGTCTCCTAAAGGTAAATTCAAATTAACAGTTAAAAACGTAAACAGGTTAGAAGAAGCAGATTTAAACCAGGAGTTTTACGATAAGCTTTTCGGTGCTGACGCTGTGAAAACAGAAGAAGAATTCAAAGCTAAAATTGCAGAAGAAGTAGGTGCAATGGTTGCTCAGGATGCCGACCGTAAATTAGCTGCTGATCTTTACCAATACGGTTCTGAGAAAACAGCTAAAATCGCTCTTCCGGACGAATTCCTGAAAAGATGGTTGAAAGTAGTTAACAAAGAGCTTTCTGATGAAGAATTGGATAAAGGTTATGAGGATTTTGCTAAAAACCTAAAATGGACTTTAGTAGAAAACAAAATCGTTAAAGACAATAACCTTGAAATCAAATACGAAGAAGTTTTAGAAACTGCAAAACAACGTTTGGATGCTCAGTTCAGAATGTACAGCCCACAAGCTTTAACAGAAGAACAATTAAACCAGTACGCTGTTCAGTTCTTGCAGGAGAAAGAAAATGCAAACCGTATTTTTGATGAAGTAAGAGCACAAAAGGTGTTTGATTACCTTAAAAATGTGATCACATTGGACAAAAAAGAAATCGATTATACTAAATTTCAGGATTTAGAAAAATAAGCGAATCTTTCATCGATATTAAAAGCAGCTCTTTTTTAGGGCTGCTTTTTGTTTTTTTACAACTAAATTTCAAAATCGCTGTTATATAGAACATTAGGGTGTTTCAAAAAAACTCAGCTATTTTTTATAGCTTAGATTTTCGTTCGCTAAAAAATATTACATAATATTGAACAATAAAGCGACTCGGAAAAACGGGGAAAATCTTATATTGTGCAAAGCCTTAGATGGTGATATTAGAAAACGACTTATTTAATACCATGAAGATAGACAAAAACGAATTTAGAAAATACGCTGTAAAACACCATAGAATTGGTGGAATGCATGTAGATAAATATATTAATAACGTACAGGGCTTGCATATGCCAACTTCGATGACACCTTATATCATTGAAGAAAGGCAGCTGAATGTTGCGCAAATGGACGTGTTTTCACGTTTGATGATGGATAGGATTATCTTTTTAGGAGATGCTATTTATGATCAGAATGCAAATATCATTCAGGCTCAGCTATTGTTTTTGCAATCTACAGATGCGAAGCGTGATATTCAGATCTATATCAACTCTCCGGGAGGGTCCGTATATGCAGGTTTGGGGATTTATGATACGATGCAGTTTATTTCGCCTGATGTAGCCACAATTTGTACAGGTATGGCTGCTTCTATGGGAGCTGTTTTAATGTGTGCAGGTGCAAAGGGTAAAAGAGCTGCTTTACCACACGCCAGGATTATGATTCATCAACCGTCCGGCGGAGCGCAGGGGGTTGCAGCGGATATGGAAATTAATTTAAGAGAGATGTTGAAGTTGAAACAAGAACTTTACGATATCATCTCTAAACATTCTGGCCAATCTTACGAATGGGTGGAGAGATCATCAGACAGGGATTACTGGATGAAAGCGGAAGAGGCTAAACATTATGGAATGGTTGATGAGGTATTGGGAGTAAACGCTAATAAAACAAATGAATAAGAAAGAAAAAGATGTTAGGTGTTCTTTTTGTGGAGCAAGTAAGCAGGATTCTTTAATGCTTATAGCTGGCCTTGATGCTCATATTTGTGATAAATGTGTAGCGCAGGCCAATGATATTCTTTTAGAAGAATTTGCCTCGCGAAAGAATAAAAATGTTCAGGCAACCCTGACACTACTTAAACCTTTGGAGATCAAGAGGCATCTTGATCAGTATGTAATTGGGCAAGATAGTGCAAAAAAGGTACTTTCTGTAGCGGTTTATAATCACTACAAACGCTTGAACCAAAAGGTTGGTAAAGATGAGGTGGAGATAGAGAAATCTAACATTATGATGGTTGGAGAAACCGGTACGGGTAAAACTTTACTGGCTAAAACGATTGCTAAGATCTTAAATGTACCTTTCTGTATCTGTGACGCTACGGTACTTACCGAGGCAGGTTATGTAGGTGAAGATGTGGAAAGTATTCTGACGAGGTTATTGCAGGCAGCTGATTATGATGTTGCTGCGGCAGAAAGAGGAATAGTTTACATTGACGAGGTTGATAAAGTGGCGCGTAAAAGTGATAATCCTTCTATTACCAGAGATGTATCAGGAGAAGGTGTTCAACAGGCTTTATTGAAAATATTAGAAGGGACTATTGTTAATGTTCCGCCACAGGGGGGCAGAAAGCACCCTGATCAGAAAATGATTCCTGTAAATACCAATAATATCCTGTTTATCTGTGGTGGTGCTTTTGATGGCATTGAAAAGAAAATCGCAAATAGATTGAGAACACAGACAGTTGGTTATAAGTTTGCGAAGGAAAATGACGATATAGATATTAATAATCTATATAAATACATTACGCCGCAGGATTTGAAATCTTTTGGATTGATACCAGAACTTATCGGTCGTGTGCCAGTACTTACTTATTTGAATCCGCTAGATAGGGAAACCTTGCTGAATATTTTGACGGAGCCTAAAAACTCGTTAATCAAACAGTATCAAAAATTATTTGAATTTGAGGATATAGCCTTAGAATTTTCAAAAGAAGTTTACGAATTTATAGTAGATAAAGCACTGGAGTTTAAACTGGGAGCAAGGGGATTAAGATCCATTTGCGAGGCAATTATGATTGATGCGATGTTCGAGATTCCTTCGGAAAAGCAGAAATCCAAGAAGCTGACGATAGATCTGGATTATGCCAAAGAGAAATTCGAAAAGTCGGATTTGAAAAAATTGAAAGTAGCTTAATATATGTCGCCCCGGTAAAGCCGGGGCGATTTTGTTTAACGAAATACTCATACTTATGAACGAAGAGAAAACTGTTAAAAAGGCTCTGGTAAAGACTCCGGATAAGGAAGTGAATTCTCCTATAAAGAAAGGCTTGAAAACAAAATCCGATATCGTGAATAATTGGTTGCCCAGGTATACAGGTAAACCTTTAAAGGAGTTTGGAGAGTATATCTTGCTTACAAATTTTTCTAAGTATCTGGAGCTTTTTTCGGAATGGAACGATAATGCCCCCATATATGGTTTAGATAAGCCTATGCAAAGTGTAACTGCCGAGGGAATAACCATTATCAATTTTGGAATGGGAAGCCCGCTTGCTGCGACCGTTATGGATTTACTTACCGCCATAAAACCTAAAGCTGTATTGTTTTTGGGTAAATGCGGAGGTTTAAAAACAAAAAATAATATAGGTGATTTCATTCTGCCAATAGCCGCAATCCGGGGCGAAGGGACATCCAGCGATTATCTTCCTGCAGAAGTTCCTGCATTGCCAGCTTTCGCTTTGCAGAAAGCCATTTCTACAACAATTAGAGAGCACTCGAGAGATTATTGGACCGGAACCGTATATACTACTAACAGACGCGTTTGGGAGCATGACAAGGAGTTTAAAAAGTATTTACAGTCTTTAAGGGCTATGGCCATAGATATGGAGACCGCAACTATATTTACTGTAGGTTTTGCCAATAGTATTCCCACGGGCGCATTATTATTGGTTTCCGATCAACCTATGACTCCGGAAGGGGTGAAGACATCAGAAGGCGATGCAACCAAGCAATCGCAGGGTTTTGTAGAGCTGCATCTACGCGTTGGGATAGATTCTTTACGGCAATTAATTACTAACGGTTTAACTGTTAAGCACTTAAAGTTTTAAGGGACTTTGATTGCAGTAATGCAATCGGCTCTATATTTATTTTTTTGCGTTTTTGTGTTGTTATTTTTGCTGCTTTATGCATTTATTTAATTATATTTTGTAATATTACTTTGTAAAACAGCATAAAACCGATCATGGCAACGCTTTTACTTGCATTTTCATTCTTATTTTCTTTCCAAATATTAGCGAGAGCTTAGCAGCTGCTGTATTGCGCGGGCATCGAGGCGATGGATGTTTTTGTAGGATAAAGAAGATAAAATCGGTTTTTGTGTGATTGATAAGAGAGGGTTTGAAATAAAATCAATTAACTAATTATATCAAAAACTAAAAATCGAACACATGAAAAAAAAATTACGCTATTTAATTCCTATGCTTTTTATAGGGGTAAATACTAATGCACAAGGTGATTATGATTGGCAAGTACTAGGTAGTACCGGGGTTGGCCAATTTACTTCATCGAGTCAAACTTATTCCTTGTCTTATTATAAGGGAGGAGAGCGGGTATATGTTTCTACAAGAGGAGGGAAAGTTGATATTTTAAATCCGAACAACGGTTCTTATGTTAAAGATATTATTCCTGGAACCGGTTTTCAGAATACCAAGATAAGAGTTACTGAAAGTGGAGAGATTTATTCTGTCACAATGCGAACGGCTGTTTCAAGTTCTTCTGACGGACAGTCTATTGCAGTAAACTACTTAGCGAATGAGAATTCTGCTATAATTCCTTTGTCTTTGCCGTATCCATCCGGGATGTCGTCTATGCCTAGAATGGGAGATTCTTTTGATGTAGCAGGTTACGGTGATCAGGCGGTTTTGTTTATTGGAGGTTCTACTACTAATGTAGTTTATATATATAAAAGAAATATATCCAATGGAGTTGATTTTGTGCGTTCTATTGATATGGGGACAGCTTCTGCGGATATGTCTATCTCAATAGTTCCAGATGAAGCAGATTTGTCGAAGTCCAGTTTTTTTGTATCGTCAAATACAGGAGGGATAGCAAAGAAATTTTTTAAATATAACTCTAATACAGGTAGTTATGATTCGTACATCTTACCTGCGATAATTTATGATGGAACATCGAATACAGCTTTTTCGCAGATTAAATATTTTAGTATTAATGAAACGGGATTTTTAGCCGTAACCGGGGGAAGTTTAGCAGTAGGGAAAAATATTAGAGTATATAAAATCTTAGGTAACGAGTATGATAAAAATACGAATTATAGTCTGGTGAAAACACTAAATGGAGGTAATTATACGTTTAGTGCTACATCTAATTCTGGTTTTTCAGATGTAAGTTTATCGAAGAATATTGTTAAGGCCAGTGACTTTTCAGGTGGAAAATATACGTTGAATTTGTATCAATTGGTTACAAATAATGCTATTTCTAAATATTCTTTGACATTTAATTTAGACGGTACCCTTCCAGTTTCCTTATCCGATTTTACCGCTTCCATCAAAAACGGCAAAAACACCCTTGTATGGAAAACTCAAAGCGAAAGTAATAACGATAAATTTGAGGTGCAGCGTTCTGGAGACGGTCAAAATTTTGAAATTATTGGGTCCATTGCTTCAAAAGCAGAAAGCGGGAATTCTAACTCTGTTCTTAATTATCAATTTATAGATGAAAGCCCTTTAAACGGTATCAATTATTATAGGCTAAAACAGGTAGATAAAAATGGAGAGTTTAAATTGTATGATGTTAAATTCATAAAAAGCGGTTTAAGTAAGGTTTATGTTTATCCAAACCCTACGGCAGACCTTGTTAATATAGATAATGTGTTAAGGTCTGAAATCAACTATCTGGTTTATAATTCAATGGGTAAGTTGTTGTTGTCTGGGACTTCCTCAGAGGCGATGATTTCTATTTCTTTAAAAGACTATCCTACAGGGGTTTATTTTTTGAAGGTTACAGGTAGTGAAGCCGACGTGAAAAGTCACAAAATCGTGAAAAGATAGTATATGGTTATGGTATCTCCGTGGTTAGATTTATTGCGTTTAGTAGGTTTAATGAAAACCTGTATGTTAATAGCACTTGTTATAAATGTGGCAAATGCTTAATTCAAAATGTTTTATCAATTAAAAGAAATATGTCAAGGCATATTCTGAAGTCTGTTATACCTTATACATTATGAAAAAAAATATTTTTTTATTTATAGCCTCAACTATTATAATTGGTGATTTATTTGCTAAAATACCGCCTAAGAGAGAATTCAGAGGTGTTTGGATTGCAACCGTAAAAAATATCGATTGGCCATCAAAGGCAGGCTTAAGTTCGGATTTGCAAAAAGATGAACTGATTAGAATATTGGATGAGCATCAGAAAAATAAAATGAATGCGATCATGTTTCAGGTTCGTCCTTCAGCCGATGCCTTCTATGCAAATGGGGAAGAGTTGTGGAGTTATTTCATCGCAGGCCAGCAAGGGAAAGCTCCGGAGCCATTTTATGATCCCCTGGAATTTGCTATTCGGGAGGCACATAGAAGAGGAATGGAGCTGCATGCCTGGTTTAATCCATACAGGGCTACGAATGACAGCAACGAAAGTTTAGTTAGTCCGAACCATATCACTCATCAGAAGCCTGAATGGTTCTTTACCTATTCAAAAAAGAAATTTTTTGATCCGGGCTTGCCGGAAGTAAGAGACTATATTAATAAAATTATCATTAATGTGGTTAAAAATTATGATATCGATGGTGTTCATTTTGACGACTATTTCTATCCGTATCCAGCTGCAGAGCTTATGCCTGATACGACAACATTTGCTCGCTATCCAAATGGTTTTACAGATATTCATGATTGGAGAAGGAATAATGTAGATTTATTGATAAAATCAGTAGCTGATAATATTAAGAAAGAGAAACCTTATGTGAAATTTGGTGTCAGCCCATTCGGAATCTGGCGAAATAAAAAAGAGGACCCCAAAGGTTCTGATACCAATGGACTGTCTGGCTATTCCGCATTATATGCAGATGTTTTAAAGTGGACCGAAAAAGGCTGGATTGACTATGTGAATCCGCAAATATACTTCCCATTTAACTATGCACCCGCGGCTTATGAGAAATTGCTGGATTGGTGGGGGAGCAACGCTTATGGAAAGCATGTGTATGTAGGGCATGGTGTTTATCGATTGACGGAAACTAAAAACGGATGGGATGATCCATCGCAAATGCCACGGCAAATAGCATATTTAAGAAAGAACCCTAACATACAGGGTAGCGTTTATTTTAGCTCCAAATCGGTAACCAACAACCTTGGAGGATTTCAAGACTCCTTGCGGACCAATTTGTATTCCAAGATAGCTTTGGTTCCGGAAATGGATTGGATAGACAGTTCTAAGCCTGTTTCCCCGAAGGATTTGACAATGAAAAAGGGAGTGCTTAGATGGAAAAGGCCGCAAGATGAACGTGTTTTTGGTTATGTAATTTATCGTTTTCCTAAAAATAACGAAATCGATGTGAACAATCCGGAAAATATTATAGGTGTGACTTTCGACTCCGCCGCTACTGTTTTTGAGGAAAAAGATAAGTTGAAAAGACGAAAATTCACGTATGCGGTAAGTTCCTTAAACAGATTGAAAAACGAAAGTTTACTGTCTGAAACAGTAAAAGGAAGATAATATGCATTAGTTTGCGTTTTTAAAATTTTAAAAACGCAAACTAATGCATGTATCAATTTTAATTATTATTTTTGATTTAGATTATACCCTGGAGATAATGATTAAACGGACACTTGTTTCGCTATTGTTGATAATCACTTTAAGTACGGCTTATGGTGATCATATCAAGTTTGCATTAGTGACGGACACCCATATCGGAAATGCAACGGGAGCTGCAGATTTAGAAAATACCGTAAACGATATCAATAAAAGTAAAGAAATTGAATTTGTGATTTTGTCAGGTGATGTCACCGAATTTGGTTCTGACGAAGAACTTAATATAGCGAAAACAATACTCGATAAGCTGAATAAACCCTGGTATGTAGTTCCCGGAAACCATGATAGCAATTGGTCTGAAAGCGGAGCCAATACTTTTAATACAGTCTTTGGCAGAAGTACCTTTGAATTTGAGCATAAGGGGGTAGTGTTTTTAGGAACGGGTTCAGGGCCGAATATGCGTATGGGACCAGGGCAAATCCCACGCGAAGATATTGTCTGGCTAGAAAAAGCACTGGGTAGAGCCGGAAATCGGCCAATTGTATATGTTAATCATTATCCACAAGATTCATCTTTGAATAATTGGTACAGTGCGCTGGATTTGTTAAAAAAGAAGAATATTCAGTTTATGCTTTGTGGCCATGGCCACATCAATAAATTATATAATTCTGAAGGAATAGCTAATGTTATGTGCCGCTCTAATTTAAGAGCTAAGGATTCGATAGGGGGATATAATATTATAACCATTTCTAATGGAGTCGCTTCTTTTCAGGAAAAGCGGCCTTTAATGCCCTTAAATGACGCCTGGTTGACTTTAAAACTGTCGGAGTATAAGTCAGATTCGATTGTTTATAAAAGACCTTCTTATGATGTAAATAAAAAACAAACGAAAGTAAAGCAAGTTTGGGAATATCAGGATGATAGCGATTTAGGAACTGGGATTTCGTTGTATGGAACGTATGCCATAACAGCAAATACAAAAGGAGAAGTATATGCACTGGATATAAGAAAAGGCAAAAGAATCTGGACATTTAAATCCAATGGTAAAATTTATTCGACTCCTGCTGTAGCCTCAGGAATAGTTGTTGTTGGATCATCAGATCATTTTATATACGGGCTTTCTGCCGAAAATGGTAAACAGCTATGGAAAATCAAAGCAAATAAAGCTGTGTTAGGTTCACCTGTAATTTTTCAGAACGTCGCTTATATCGGAAGTTCTGATAATATTTTCAGGGCAATAGATATTTTAAACGGTAAACTGGTTTGGGAATATAAAGATGTAGAGGGCTTTGTAGTAACGAAACCTCTTGTTTATCAGAACAAAGTATTTTTTGGAAGCTGGGGAAGGTATTTTTATGCGCTGAATCTGAAAACAGGTAAGGAAATCTGGAAGTGGAATAACGGGTCTTCCAATAGGATGTTTTCTCCTGCGGCATGCTATCCGGTTGCTGCTTATGGGAAAGTGTTTATTGCTGCCCCGGATAGATATTTCACGGCTTTCGATGCAAATACGGGAGAAGTTTTATGGAGAGTCACAAATCCACATAACAGGGTAAGAGAATCTATTGGCATTTCTGGAGATTCGTCCACGGTTTATGCAAAAACTATGGATGGAAAGGTTATTGGAGCATCTACAAGGGAGTCTGAGTATAATGAAAACTGGAAATCCAGCTTGAGTTTACCCTATGAAATTAGCCCGACAGCGATAGTTGAAGATAGTGGATTGATTTTCGTGCCGTCTCAATCGGGGCTGGTAAGTGCATTGGATAGAAAATCCGGAGATGTAGTATGGCAATACAAAACATCCAATAGTTTGGTTAATGTTGTTCTTCCGATAGGAAATAATAAAGTGTTGGTAAGTACCATGGATGGTAAAATTAATTGTTTAGCGTATAATTTTTAAGATATCGATAAATGAAGAAACTGTTTTTTGTATGGGCATTTTGTAGTTCTTTGAGTGTTTGTGCTCAGGAATTTTTACAAAAAACTCCCGAAGCGGTTCTGTGGGCAGATAGTGTGCAAAAGAAGTTAAATAAGAAGCAGAAGATAGCACAGCTTATGGTGATCCGGGTATCGGAAAGGCAAGGCAATAAGGATGTATTTTTTGAAGAAAAGGTAAGCAAGGATATCAGAAAATATAAAATAGGGGCACTTTGTTTGTTTCAGGGCGCGGCTGTGAGGCAAGCGGAGGTTTTAAATAGATTGCAATCTATATCGAAAGTGCCATTGATGGTGACAGTTGACGGAGAAACGGGATTGGGGATGCGATTCTCGGATGTAAAGCCTTTTCCTAACCAGCTAACTATGGGGGCTACCCGGGATACTGCTCTTGCATACAGGGTAGGAAAAGCTATAGCAGACCAATGTCACAGGGCGGGTATTCAGGTAAACTATGCACCAGTTGTTGATATCAATAATAATCCAGCCAATCCGGTAATTAATGTACGCTCTTTTGGAGAAAACAAGGAAATGGTAGCTTTGATGGGAACAGCAATAATGAAAGGAATGCAGGATGAGGGGATTATGGCCTGCGCCAAGCACTTTCCGGGTCATGGGGACGTAAATGTTGATTCTCATTATGATTTACCGGTTATTTTAAAATCAAGGGAAGAATTAAATAACCTGGAACTTTTTCCTTTTAAAGCTTTAGCAAAAGCAGGCGTTGGTAGTATGATGATGGCGCATTTATATATTCCGGCTATTGATACGGAAGAAAACAAGGCTACTTCTCTATCTAAAAATAATGTGACTGATCTTTTGAGGAATGAAATCGCTTATCAGGGATTGACATTTACTGATGCGTTGGAAATGAAGGGCGTTGCCAAATTTTATCCTCAGGGATTAGCTTCTGCCAAATCGATTATAGCGGGTAACGACATGCTTTGTCTTCCCGGAGATATTAGAGGAAGTGTCAAAAGTATAAGAAAAGCGATAAGAAAAGGGGAATTGTCCTGGAAAGATATCGATCAAAAAGTAAACCGAGTGCTTTTGTCTAAATACCATTTAGGGCTAAATCAGTTAAAACCAGTTGATACGACTAACATAACGGCAGATTTGAATAAAGATGTTTATAAAGTAAAAACGGCTGTGTACGAAAAGGCTATTACCGTACTTAATAAAACTGATTCCCAATTATTTGATCTGTCTGATACGGCAAAAGTCGCTTATGTAGGCGTTGGATTAAAATCAGATAATAATTTATCCCGATTGCTAAAATCTAATTACAATACAGACGTTTATTTATTAGCTAATGATGCTTCTATGGATGAAGTGACACAAATATTGAACAAGCTAAATGATAAGTATGGTGCAATTATTCTGGGACTGCATCAATACAGTAAAAATCCTGCCAACAACTTTGGAATATCAGCATCATCTATAAGTTTGATTAATGCGGTTTTAAAAAAGAATAACGTATTGAGCTTGGTATTCGGGAGCCCTTATGTTATCAATAAATTTACTGCTGCTAAAAATCTGGTGGCTTGTTATGAAGACGATGAGGTGATGCAGGAAACTGCCTTTAAATTATTAAGAAACAAAATAACGACTTCTGGTCGTTTGCCGGTGAGCATAGATACAACCTATCCGTACGGAGCAGGATTATAGAATTTTAATTTTTAGTGTGTGTATTATGGAATTTACAACTGAACAAGAATCAAGCTATAATGGTTTAGAAAATATGTCTGTGAACGAAATTCTGACCAATATAAATAAAGAAGATGCATCTGTGCCCGCTTCAGTGGCAAAAGCAATACCGCAAATAGAAAAGCTGGTGGCTGTAGCAGTAGAATGCATGAAGAAAGGGGGGAGGATATTTTACATTGGTGCGGGAACAAGCGGTAGATTAGGTGTGTTGGATGCTTCTGAATGCCCGCCAACTTTCGGTGTGCCATTTGATTGGATAGTGGGAATTATAGCTGGCGGTGATACGGCTATTAGAAAAGCCGTGGAAAATGCTGAAGATGATATGGAACAGGCCTGGAAGGATCTTCAGGGATTTGGTATCAATGAAGATGATGTGGTAATAGGTATTGCGGCTTCGGGAACAACGCCATATGTAATTGGTGGGCTAGAACAGGCGAATAAAACCGGAATTGTTACCGGATGCGTAGTATGTAATTCGGGAAGTCCTATAGCGCAGGAAGCGAAATTTCCGGTAGAGGTTGTAGTAGGGCCCGAATTTGTTTCTGGTTCTACCAGAATGAAATCCGGTACTGCACAAAAATTAGTTTTAAATATGATAAGTACAGCTGTTATGATTCAGTTGGGGAGAGTGAAAGGGAATAAAATGGTTGATATGCAGCTGACTAATAGTAAATTGGTAAGCAGAGGGACAAGGATGATTATGGCAGAGACCGGAGTGAATGAACAAAAAGCTGCGCAATTGCTTGAAGAATACGGTAACGTGAGAAGAGCAATTGAGAGCTATAATCATCATTAAATTATTTTTATCGGATATACAATTGTTCTAACAATTATTATCATCTTGTATCGCAGAAACGGCTTAAATTAATTTTAGGAATAAATAGGAATATATGTCTCCTTCTTTGCTTTTATTATTTCTGGTTATATACTTCTCCGTATTAATCGTTATATCTTATTTTACATCTAAAAACTCGTCTGATAATTCGAGTTTTTTCATAGCCAATAGGAATTCTAAATGGTACTTTGTTGCTTTTGGAATGATTGGTACAGCGCTTTCGGGGGTTACATTTATTTCAGTTCCCGGTGCGGTGGAAAAGAGTTCATTCGGATACTTTCAGTTTGTTTTAGGTAATGCGGTAGGTTTTGTCCTGATAGCTACGGTGCTTTTGCCTCTTTATTATCGGATGAACCTGATTTCTATTTACACTTATTTAGAAAAGAGATTTGGGTACTGGAGTTACAAATCGGGGGCCATGATATTTTTGATTTCCAGAACTATAGGGTCCGCATTCAGGCTTTATTTAGTGGCAATTGTGCTTCAGAAATTTATTTTTGATGCCTGGAATGTGCCATTTTGGTGTACCATTGTAATCTGTTTATTGCTCATATGGTCTTACACATTTAAAGGCGGTTTAAAGACTATTATTATTACTGATACATTACAAACGGTATTTCTTTTATCTTCTGTGGTTTTGTCAATTTATTTTATCTCAAAAGGATTGAATATTGATCTGAAACATACTTTTGAGGCTGTAAAAGAGAGTTCGTATTCGAAAATATTCTTTTGGGATGATTTTGGATCCAATAAAAATCATTTTATTAAACAATTTTTAGGCGGTATTTTTATTACCATTGCCATGACGGGACTGGATCAGGACCTGATGCAAAAAAATTTAAGCTGTAAAAATATCTGGGAAGCACAAAAGAACATGTTGTCATTTACAGGGATATTTGTTGTGATGAACATGTTTTTCCTAAGCGTGGGAGCTCTATTGTATATCTATGCCCATTCAAAAGGTATCGACGTGGCTTCGTTGGGAACTCCAGACCATTTGTTCCCCGAAATAGCTCTAAATTATTTAGGAGTGGTACCCGCTGTGATTTTTATGCTGGGTTTGACGGCTGCGACTTTTGCGACTACAGATTCTGCATTGACAGCTTTAACAACTTCATTCTGTGTAGATTTTCTTCATTTTGATAAAAAGACTGATACCAATGATCCTAAATTAGTTAAACAAAGACATTGGGTTCATATTGCATTCTCTTTTGTAATATTTTTAGTGGTATTGGTGTTTAAAATTATCAATGATGATTCCGTTGTAAATGCAATCTTCAAAGCGGCGGGATATACTTATGGCCCATTGTTGGGCTTATTTACTTTTGGTATGATAAGTAGAAGAGCTGTTGCAGATAAATTGATACCCTATATCTGTGTTTTATCGCCAGCAATAGCTTTTGTTATCGATAAAGAGTCTTTAAATTGGTTCGGTTATTCGATAGGTTTTGAATTAATTATTATTAATGCGTTAATAACTATGTTCTGTATGTTGCTAACAAGCCGCAGAGCAGATAAAGTTGTCTAACTAGATATTTTTTGATAGTTATAGTTCTACAGGTTTAAAACTTGGATGAACTATAACTATTTTTGTTTTGTTTCAAAATTTGTGCTGTTATGAATATTGGCGAACTTTTAAAAGCAATAATTCCTGCGGATAGAATAAAGGATAGGTTGATAGATGTAGTGTCATATGCTGCAGATGCGGGTTTTTACCATCTTACACCTAAAGCAGTGGTGCGGCCTATAGCTGTGGACGAAGTCATTGCGTTATTTCGTTTTTCCCATCAACATCAGGTGCCTATGACTTTCAGAACCGGGGGAACCAGTCTTTCCGGGCAATCCATAACAGATGGGATTTTGGTAGATTTAAGTCAATATTGGGATAAGGCACATGTGGAAAACGGGGGACTACAGATTAGGGTGCAACCCGGCATTATCGGAGCAGCTGTAAATAACAAATTAAAGAGTTTTGGCAAGAAAATAGGTCCAGATCCATCCAGCATAAACTCGGCTATGATGGGAGGGATTTTGTCTAACAATTCAAGCGGAATGTGTTGTGGTGTACATGCTAATTCTTATCATACCACCAAGTATATCAAATTCGTTCTCCCTAATGGGAAATGCTTTAGTACGGAGAATCAAAGTGATTATGAGCGTTTTGAAAAAGAGTGTAATGATATATTTGAAACTCTGACCGGTTTAAGGTCTCAGATTATTTCAAATCCCGATCTTTTCAATATTATTCGTCATAAATATCAGACAAAAAATACAGTAGGGTATTCTGTTAATTCTTTTATAGATTATGAACATCCTTTGGATATTCTGGCTCATTTGTTAATCGGAGGAGAAGGTACGCTTGGTTTTATCGCCGAAGCGGTTATGAACACTGTTGACGATTATAAAGAAAAATCTACGGCTTTACTCTATTTTCCGGATATTTATGAAGCCTGCAAGGCAATTATACCTTTAACAGCATCTGGTGCAGAGGCTGTTGAGTTAATGGATAGAGCATCTCTTCGTTCTATAGAACATATTAAGGGAGTCCCGGATATTTTAAAAACCTTACCTGAGGCCGCTGCGGCGCTGCTAATTGAATACCAGGCCAACACGAATGACGAGCTGAACGTTAAAATAAATCAGTTTTTAAGCCTTTCGGAAGAATTAAGCTTGCTTAGTCCTGCTGTATTTACGCAGGTTCCGGGAGAACAAGCTTTTTTGTGGACACTTAGAAAGGGAATGTTTCCATCTGTTGGTGCCGTTAGAGCTAGCGGATCTACCGTGATTTTGGAAGATATAGCTTTTCCTGTCGAGACCTTGGGAGATGCTATTTTGGATCTTCAAAAGCTATTTAAGGCCTATGACTATACAAATGCAATTATTTTTGGGCATGCTAAGGATGGAAATATCCATTTTGTCGTAACGCAATCTTTTCAATCTCAACAGGAAATAGAGCGATATGATAGATTTTTAAAAGATGTAGTTCTTTTAGTGGTTGAGAAATACAGGGGGACATTGAAGGCGGAGCATGGTACGGGAAGAAATATGGCTCCGTTCATTGCAACAGAGTGGGGAACCGAGATTTATGCGATCATGAAGCGGTTGAAAGAGGTTATTGATCCTAAGAACCTGCTAAATCCGGGAGTTATTATCAATGACAATACAAAAGCCCATATAACGAATCTTAAAGATTTGCCAACAGTAGAACACGAGGTAGATAAATGTATGGAATGTGGCTATTGTGAGCATGTATGTCCGAGTAGAAATATTACGTTAACTCCCCGCAGGCGTATAGTTGTAAGGCGAGAGCTTACAATATTGAAGAAAAAAGGCGAGAAAGCTAAATATGAAGAGCTGCTGGATCAATATCAATACGATGGTTTAGATACCTGTGCAGTTGACGGACTTTGTGCTTCTGCTTGTCCGGTTGATATTAATACGGGAGATCTGGTGAAAAGACTGAGAAGAGAAAACCATAGTGATTTTGCTAATAGCGTAGCGCTCCAGATAGCTAAAAACTTTGCTTTTGCATCTTCCGCTACCGAATTTGGAGTTAAAGCGGCTAATGGTATCAATGGTGTCTTGGGCGGGAATGCACTTACTAAAATAACCAAGGCTGTTAAAGAAGTTATCCCGGCGATTCCTCAATGGTCCAATCAGATAAAGTCTACTGGAAATATCACCTCTAAATATAAACAGCAAAGTGTTGATGCTGTGGTTTATATGCCGACCTGTATTTCGAGGATGATGGGGGGTGCGGCAATAGACGGTAAAAAAAATATTATAGATACTATAGCAAGTATTTCGGCTAAGGTTGGGATTAGCTTTAAAATACCGGATAAAATAGGATCGATGTGTTGTGGGCAGATGTTTTCTTCTAAAGGTTACCAGAAAGCTTTTGAATATAGCGTAAACAGAACTGTTGAACAAATTTGGGAAGAGAGTAATAAAGGCCAGCTGCCAGTAATGCTTGACGTAAGTTCTTGTACGCATACTTTACAAGGTGCCAGAAACTATCTGACGGAAGAAAATAAAAAGCGTTTAGATACTTTGAGGATTATAGATAGTATAGAATATATAGATGAGTTTATTATCCCAAGAGTGAGCTTGCAGCGTAAAAAGCAAAGGATTGTGCTGCATCCAGTTTGCTCGCTAAAGAAAATGGGATTAAATGCTAAGTTTAAAAAGGTGGCGGATTTCTTTGCAGAAGAAGTAGTAATGCCATTTAATGCTAATTGTTGTGGCATGGCAGGAGACAGAGGTTTTCTGTTTCCGGAATTAACCCAATCTGCTACAGAAATGGAAGCCCGAGAAATAAATACCTGTGGTTCGTTTGATGGTTATTATTCCTCTAGTAAAACTTGTGAAATGTCTTTGTCGGATGCGGTTGGTAAAAATTACGAGTCTATAGTTTATCTCGTGGATGATTGTATATAAGTGATTTGTAGGGTTATTAGACTCTGGATATGACTTGCACTCAAAAGTTTGTAAAAACTTTATTTTTAAATTTTTGAAAAGACCCGGTATTTCGAGGGCACTGAAAAAGCTTTAACATTTTAATGAGTCTTAAGAAATGACTGAGTACAGGATTTACCTTACTCGGTCATTTTTGTTTAAAGGATTTCTGGAGCTTGTTTTTTCATGGCCTTATTGTAGGTTTCGTCGACTAGGACTTAATATTTGGAGTTTTGAGTATCCCAATTCGACTGTTTTTGAGGTAATACTCCTCCTTTTTAGATCAATTTCAGGATTCTTTTCAAATTTACTGTGAAGATGGCCATTGCACCCTGCATTTCCATATTTTGGTCACCATAGGAATCTGCTCTTCCATAACCATGGACATTCTTGAGCTCACTGTTCTTTGCTTCGATTTTATATCTCTCCTTAGACTTTCTGCCATAATAATCTGATTCCTGAAAAGCTATCTGATCTTTGTAAAGATCAGTTTTTACGGAGATTGAATAGGACTTAGTTCTTGCTCCTTCCTTGTAACATCCTTCTCTAAGAGGGCAAACCCTACACTTCTCTACATCAAAGCAATAGCTGTCAACTTGATTACTCACTCCGTTCGTTTTCCTCCCCGAGCTTTTTTGATGGACAAATGATCTGCCGGACAGACAAACATCCCTGCGTCCTTGTTATAGCGGAAGTTTCCTTTAAAAGGTTCAGCTTTTCTTTCACAGCCGGTATTTGACTGATAGATTGATCCTGGTCAAGGACCCTCTGTAATTCCCTGCAATAGGTAAGCTCTTGATCCAGGTCGTTGGATTCGTTCTTTTGTGGTAGATGTCCTTTGTAATCCTCATCAATCTGATATATTGCTTTCCTTAACAGCTTGGAACGCTCCTTGAGTACTTCCAATGCTGAATAAGGGGGCGATCTGGAATGGGGTATGGGTCGCGTCTACGATGATGGACTTTGACTTAATAATACCCTTTTCAAGGGCAATCGTTACGGTCTTATTGATCAACAGGTTCAATAGATCCATATCTTTTAATCGTATTTTACGGAATTTGTAAGCGAACTTGAATTGATCACATCCTCCTCAGGGGCCATTTCAAGAAAGTATTTAAAGGACATATCATATCTGGAGCGACGACATCTACATCCGACACGGTGTAAATTGTTTTTAACAAAAGGTACTTGAACATCTTGATGGGACTTTCAGCGTTGCGTCCATTAGTGTGGCAATACTTCTTCGAAAGCTTGTCATAGATAAAACTGAAATCGATAAGATCGTTGATTTTTCGAAGTAGATTGTCTTTTGGAACAATGATATTGTACAGTCCTGAATAGGAACTGAACAGTATTTTTTGTTGGGTGGAAAGTATCCTGATGTCCGTTAAAGCCTACTTCAAGATACGAAAAAAGAGCAGAAAACTGTTGTTTTACACTCCTTTTTTAGCCCAATCTTAAGGGGACTTTTTCAGTGCCCTAGGTATTTCACGGGCTTTTTTATGGCTTTTCTTAAATAAGTTCACAGCACTTATTCAGTTTGAAGTTTTATACTATTATTCAAATGTCTTTCTCGCTTCTTCATACTTCCGATTTTTAGATCCCACCTACCTGTTGTTGCTTTATTTTGCGTTTTATTGCTGTTTTATTTTTTTTACTTCCTGTTTGCTTAAATGAGCTTTTTGAGTGTATTTTGTTTGTATTTGCTCATTTGTGGTGTAAAATAAAAAAAATATAAGTTGTAAGTTTCGGATTTATGCTTAAATTAGATTCGTGTTTATGCGTTTTTATCTTTTAATATGCATTAATGCTAGTGGTTCGAATTTATAAACCGATTTAATAATCTGAACATGAGAAAATCATTACTCTTCTCTGCTGCTTTAGGATTTTTATTGTTACCCGAACTCCATGCTGAGACTTGGGTGAAGGTGGCGTCTAGAGATCTTTTAGAAGGAGCATCTCGCCGAGGGATGCAACAGAATATCGTACAAGGTACGGTGTCTGATAAGGATGGTCCTATTGCAGGAGCATCGGTTTCTGTTGTGGGAACCTCAAAATCCACAATGACTGATTTAAACGGTCATTTTAAGATCGAGGCAACAAATGGACAAACGCTGCGCGTGTCCTTTTTGGGTTATAAACCAAGGGATCTTGTCGTAACCTCTTCCCAAATGAATATTTCGTTAGATAACGAGGATAAAGTTTTAGAAGAGGTTGTGGTGGTTGGTTATGGTCAGCAGAAAAAGGGACATTTAACCGGTGCAGTATCTTCAGTAAATGTTGAGAAGATTATGGGTGGTAGGCCTATTTCGGATGCTGGTCGTGGACTGCAAGGAGCGGTGCCGGGACTTTCAGTGGTGGTTCCCAGTGGTGAGGTTGGTTCTGATGCAGTATTAAGGATTAGAGGTCAAGTAGGATCGCCTTACGGAGGGGCAAGCCCTCTATTGTTAGTTGATAATGTGGAGGTTCCTAGTCTTCAGTATATTAATCCAAATGATATAGAAAGCATTACTGTTTTGAAAGATGCTGCTTCAGCCTCAATTTATGGAGCAAAAGCAGCTTTCGGAGTAGTCTTGGTGACAATGAAGAAAGGGGCTAAAACTGAAAGCAACAATGTAACTTATTCAAATAATCTTTCATGGCAGTCTCCATTTAAGAAAATTGAATTAGCAGGTATTGAAGGATTGGAATATACGGTTGATGCCCACGAAAATATGCGACAAGCAGGCCCTGCAGGTGGTTTTTGGCGTGTTGATAGAGCTAGTTTAGAAAAAATAAGAGAATGGCAAGATAAGTATGGAGGGGTTATAGGTAATAATGATCCGGTAGTTTATGGACGTGACTGGATATGGGATGGAACGCAAAAATTTGGCTATAGACTTTATGATCCTGTTGATGCAATGGTTAAAGATTTTCCTTTTTCTCATCAACATAATTTGGGGCTGAACGGTAGAACCGGTAGAACAAATTATTATTTTAGTTTAGGCTATTTGGGACAACAAGGTATGATGAAGCCTGCTCCTCATGATGATTTCAAACGTTTTAATCCTACTTTGAAAGTTTCAACAGAGTTAAGTGAACATGTCAGTTTAAGGGGGGCTGCACTTTATTCAGAAGGTACTAAAAGATATCCCAATTCAACAAACTCAACAGGATTTGCAGCTGACCCTTGGCTATATCTGTATAGGTGGTCTCTTTTATTTCCTGTCGGGGTTCAAGAAAATGGTAAAGATATCATTGATCCAGCTTATACTGCCAGAACTTCTAAAGATGCAGTTAAAACGGATAAATATCTAAATCTTAATCTTGGTACAACTGTTAAGTTTACTAAAAAATGGGATTTACAAGCCGATTATACTTACAGCACTTTGACTAAAGATTTTAAATCTTCAATACCTCAATTAAGTGCTAAGACACATTGGTATGGAGTGGAGCCTTGGAGGGATGAAAATGGGCGACAGATTTATGTAGATGAAAATGGAGTTCCAACTGATAATGGTGGGATGTTGGCCTATCAGTTTCCAATGACAGATTACGTTCTACCTGCTCAAACATTTTATGGACAAGAAAATAGATTTAGCAGAAAGCATACATTTAATGCATTTTCTACCTATAATTTGAATATTGCAGGAGGGCATGAATTTAAATTTATGGCCGGAACTAATATTGTTGCTAATGATGAAAATTGGCAATCTGCAAGCAGAAATGGATTGTTCGATTCTGAAGATCCTTTCTTTAATTTCGCAGATGGTACCGAAAAGGCATCAGGGTTTAGGGACTGGGATTCTCAAATAGGATTTTTTGGTCGTTTTAATTATGCTTTCAATAATAAGTACTTGCTCGAGGCAAATATTCGGAGGGATGCTTCGTCACGTTTTCCGTCTTATATGAGATGGAATTGGTATCCATCTGTCTCGGCAGGTTGGGTGTTGTCTGAAGAAAATTTATTGAAAACACTAAATCCAGTTTTAAGTTTTGCTAAACTTCGAGCCTCTTGGGGAAGTATAGGTGATCAATCTATTAGTAATGGATTGTATATGCGTGAGATGACGTCAGGAGGGAAAACAACATGGATTGGCTCTGCCGGAACACCAACAGTTATTATAGGGACACCGAGATTGGTTGGGGCAGGTTTAACATGGCAAGATATTGAACACCTGAATGTTGGAGTTGATTTAAAATTTTTCAAAAATAAATTTGGTGTTACAGCCGAATGGTTTGAGAGAAATACCAATAATATGATTATTGCAGGTGATTTTAGACCAGCAACTTTAGGTACTGGAGCTCCTCTGGGAAATTATGGTAATTTACGTACACGTGGGTGGGAATTGGAAATGGATTTTAACCATCGGTTCGAAAAAGGGTTGGGTTTAAATCTAATGGCAAATATCTCTGATGCAACTACATTTATCACAAAGGGTGCTGATTTTGAAACCCCATGGGAAGATAGATCGTTAAGTACAACCTATTCTACAGGAAGAAGATATGGAGATGTATATGGGTTTGTAACCGATCGTTTATTCCAGGCGGAAGACTTTGTGTATGATGCTAATGGTAAATTTGTACAAACTAACATCATTTACAATGGCACTAGTAAACGTACTAATATGCTGGCTGGAGATAACCCTGTGTATCAAACTTATTTCGAAGATGGTAATCAAACCTTGTTAATTAGTCCAGGAGATATCAAGTTTGTTGATGTTAATGGTGATGGATACATTGATGCAGGAAAAGGTACAAATGGATCTCCCGGTGACCGTGTGGTGATTGGAAACATTACTCCTCGTTATCAGTTTGGCTTTCGTATTGGTGCAGATTGGAAAGGTTTTGACTTAGCAGTATTCCTACAAGGAGTTGGAAAAAGAAAAATCTGGGGATCCGGACAGCTTGCTATCCCAGGATATTATTCAAAAGAGGGAGGGATGCCTTTAACTTTTGCGACGGATTATTGGAGGCCTGATCGTACTAATGCTTTTTATCCTCGAGCTTGGAATTATAATGGTGCTGATGAAGGTTACGTTATGCGGGCACAATCTAGATATATGTTAAACATGGCGTATTTGAGAATTAAGAATATTTCTATAGGATATACAATTCCAAAAACAGTAGTAGAAAGAGTTAAGTTATCAAATGTAAGATTCTTTATCTCATTAGAGAACATGTTTACGTTTGATAAATTAAGAGGCTTGCCAATTGACCCTGAGACGATTTCAGGATATTCTATGTTAAAAGATTCTAACTATAACTTAGGTAGAACGGGAACATCAAATCCTACTTTTAAGTCAGCTTCAGTTGGAGTTCAATTAGGTTTTTAATCATTAAAAGGAAAGAAATGAAATTTAAATATATATTATTCACATCAGCTATATTGCTTTCTTTTTCTAGCTGTGAAAAATTTCTAGATCGTCCTCCCCTGACAACATTAGATGACAACTCGAATGGGTGGACCAGTGAAAATAAGGTGAGGCTTTATGCTAACAAATATTACACGGATTATTTCGAAGGTTATGGAAGTGGTTTTTCTAGTGGTAATGTACCATTAATTGGTAATACAAATAATGATGACATGGTTGTTCTTGGTAATCAACCAAATTTAACTCGTTCGGTTCCTAATAGTGGTATTTGGAGCTATAGTAATGTACGGTCAATTAATATAATGATTGATCGAGTTGAAACAAGAATGAGTAATATTTTAACGGCTGAGGCCAAAAATCACTGGTTAGCTGTTGGGAAATTTTTTAGAGCCTTTGAGTATGCAGAATTGGTAAGAATATATGGAGATGTTCCATATATTGATAAAGAGGTTGCTGATACGGATCTGAATGAGTTGTACAAGGCTCGAACTCCACGTAATGAAGTGATGGATCATGTCTATGCGGATTGGCGTTTTGTATTGGATAATATTCGTACGAACGATGGAGACCAAAATTTAAATAGATTCATCGCGGCAGGCTTTATCTCTAGGTTAGCGCTTATCGAAGCATCTTGGCAAAAATACCATTACAATAATGCTGAGCGAGCTAAAAAGTTTTATGAATTGGTTGTAGAGTGCGCGCAGATTGATATGAACAGTGGTAAATATGATATTGTTACAGATTATAAATTACAATTCACGTCAAAAGATTTGAAAGGTAATAAGGATATGGTGCTGTATCGGGTTTATGATGGCGCTCAGAATATTCGCCATTCGATAGCTTCTAATAGTAATTTACAAGAGTCTACTAATAATGGACCTACTACTGATCTTCTAAAAGCTTATTTATGTACGGATGGCAGGCCTTTTGAAAATTCAACTTTAGCAGACGCGGCAAAATTTGATTTGGCTAACATGATTAAAACCAGAGATCCTCGTTTTGAGGCTACGTTTTACTCAAAACCTAATGCTTTAAACCGGAGCTCAATGTATTATATCACAAAGTATTTTCCTAGGGAAATCGAGAAGGCTGTAAAAGTAAATGGACAAGCTTTGCCAGCAGAGTATACAGGTGACAAAAACGAAACTGATGCTCCTGTTTTACGCTATGCTGAAGTTTTGTTGAATTGGATTGAAGCAAAAGCAGAATTAGAAACACTAGGGGGAGTGGCTGTTTCTCAGGATGATATAAATAAGTCTATTAATAAAATACGTCTACGTCCTGTGGCTCAAGAAGCACTTGATAGAGGGGTTAGTAAGGTGTCAAATTTAGTTTTGGGGGCCATACCAGTCGATCCAAATCGTGATCCTGAAGTTTCTCCGCTTTTGTGGGAAATTAGAAGAGAGCGTCGACTTGAATTTGCATTTGAAACTTTTCGTTTGACTGATTTAAGGCGCTGGAAAAAATTGGAGTATATCGATAATACTTTAAATAAAGATTTGATGTCAGGTGGATGGGTTAATTTTAGTACAGAGCTATCAACAGAGTTAGCGGCCAAGAATGTTAATGTATTGTCTGTTGTAGATTTAACTGGCAAAGAAACCATCTATAATGGTTCCAATGGTGGTTTGATGATTGGATTCTACAAAAACCAAACGAATAAGCCTCGTTTACCATTTTTAAATATAGCAAATATTAATCCTTATTTGACTCCTGTAGGGTTAGTTCAGATTGATCAATACGCATCCAGAGGTTACGTTTTGAAGCAAACAGAAGGTTGGCCTCAGAATTAATTTGATTGTTAATTTTAAAAACTGAAAAAATGAAATCATTAAATAAAATGTCAATATATGGGCTGGCGAGTCTGTTTGTGTTGATTAATCTGTTTTCTTGTTCAGATGATTTTCCTGAAGCTTTAGATTCTGGTAGCAATTTTACGGTGATAAAGTCGATTAAGATTGTTAGTGCAGGAGAAACAGGGAATGGAGTGGTTGAGGGGGTTGTAAATGAAGACACGAAAGAAATTACTTTTCCAAGATTAGATACCTTAACTAATTTCCAAAATTTGAAATTTGAAGCTGAATTATCAAATGGCGCAACATTGGATAAGGAGGTTTATCCAGTAACCTTTCTAGAAGGAGAGAGTGAAAAAACTATTGTTATTAAAGTACAGAATTTACCGCGTTATCGTGAATATTTGGTTAAACTTCGTTTAAAAGTTCCAGTTTATGGTGCAGATTTTAGCCTGCCTACTGTCTATGATTTTTCTGCAAATAAAGGCCCGGCTGCAGTTTATCCAGCTTTTGCAGGGCAACTTACAAGAGGAACTGGGTTTGATGGTAAATATGTATTAATTGCAAGTAGAGGAACTTCTGGTGTACATTTATTGGATGTCGAAAAGCTTAAAGTTAATGATAAAACACCAATTCCACTGTCTACTACCGGGGTTACGGGAGGTACTTATTCTTATAATATGGCTGCTCAGGTAAATGGACATTCTTACGTTGCTAGTTTGTCGGGGGCCGCTACATCTCCATTAAAACTCTACCATTGGGCTAGCCCCACATCTACACCGGAAGTAGTCGCGGATATTAATGTAGCTGCCATCCCAGGGGCGGCAGCACGTCATGGGGACAATTTTTCTATAGCTTTAGACGCTAATGGTAATGGTTATGCCTTTTTTACTTCTGCTACTTCTAATATTATCAGAGTTAAGATTGAAAATTATAACAGATCAACAGAGGTTTCTTTGATTAGTACAGCAACTAACTATGAGCAGTGGTCTACAGTTAATTTAGTCGGAAATACGGGAACTTATATTATAGGCGGGCATTCTAAGCCGATATCTTTAATTGATGCTTCGGGTAAGGCCTCTCATACTTTTGCTGTATCAACATTACCGATAGGCTCTGCTGATCCTAGAGTCATTAATTTTAATGGAGAGAGGTATTTATTGACAATAACAATTCCAAGGGGAGCTCCTAATGGTATAAATTCTGTGTTAAGAGTTTATAATATTACAAGAGGAGCAACTATAAATGATGCTTTTGTAGCTTTTGAACAAACCGAGAAAAAGCCTGTGTATGAGTTTCTAATTTCCGGAGCTACAAATACAGCTCCTGGTACTCAATCAGGATTTTATGTGGTTAAAGATGCAAAAGGTAAAGATCAAAAGCTAATGATTTATGGTGCTACTACAGACGCAGGATTTGCGATTATTGAGTTTCCAGTAAATATTGCTAAAGACTAATTTTCAACGGAATAATAGGGCATAATGATTTGAATTATGCCCTTTAGCTTTCGTTACATTTAATATAGATGATATGAAAAGACTACTCATTAACGCAGGTATTTTTGTTTGTTTGGCGCTGGTTTTAAATAGTTGTAGTAAAGACTCAGAAACTAAGCCTACACCGTCACCTGGTATAGAGCCACCTGTTTCCACAGATTTGAATTTTCCTAAGAAAGAAATGCGGGCAGCCTGGTTCGCGACGGTATGGGAATTGGACTGGCCTGGAGTACGAGGGGAAGCTGCTCAAAAGCAAAAATATAAAGACATGTTGGATCGTCTTCAAGAGCTTAAGTTTAATGCAGTGATTTTTCAGATTAAAGGAATGGCGGATGCATTTTACAACTCTCCTTATGAGCCATGGTCGGCATCAGTTTCCGGTACTAGGGGAGTAGACCCGGGTTACGATGTTTTAAAGTTTTTAATTGATGAAACACATGCCAGAGGTATGGAATTTCATGCCTGGATGAATCCCTATAGGATTTCTACCCGAGCGTCGGAGTCGGCTTCATTTGCGACACTACCGTCCACTATTCCTTCTTCCTGGGTTATTGATTTGCCAACCATTCGTATATATAATCCGGCTTTGCCAGAAGTGAGGCAGCGATTGAATGATATTGTAAAAGATCTGATTACTAAATATAATGTGGACGGGGTTCATTTTGATGACTATTTTTATCCTTCGGGATTCACCTATAATGATGATGCTGATTTTGTGAAATATGGAGCCGCTTATACAAAGAAAGATGATTTTAGACGTGGTAATGTTGAAAAGGCTATTGAAGGTGTTTTTAATACAATAAAATCGACAAAGCCAGAGGTTGTTTTTTCAGTTTCACCAGCTGCTAGCAGAACCTATAATTATAATACTATGTTTGCTGATCTGCCCAAATGGACATCTTCTGGATGGGTAGATATCCTAATACCTCAATTATACCAGGAAATTGGAAATTCATCAAATCCTTTTGAAGGAAATCTTGCAGATTGGACTCAGTTTAGGGGGAAAGCACAGCTTGTTATTGGATATGGTTATTATAAATTTGGCGCTTCGGATGGCGGAGCTGCATTTCAAAATGTAGATCAACTAGCAAGACAATTTGATTTGGCACAGAAAAACAAGTATGTTGTAGGTTCTGCGATTTATTCAGCTCGTGATGTTATCGCTAATAGAATTGGTATTACCAATAAACTAAAAGAGCTTTACAGTCATAATGTCGTTATGCCTTTTGCGGGTAGGGAAGTCGCTCCTAAGCCAACCGTTCCAACTAATTTAAGCGTAAGCGGTAATGAATTGACCTGGAAGGTATCCGGGGCCAATTTAAGAAGTGTGGTATATTATTTTTCAGATTTGAAAGCTACAGGTAAAGTTGTAGGTATCACCAATAATACTACAATGAATGTCGCAGAAAAAGGCTTTTATTGCGTAACAGCATTAAATGTAGATAATCTGGAAAGTGTAGCTACGTCAACCATAGAAAAGAAATAATTTAAATTGCCCTAAAAAGAGCTTGATTCAATCAACTAATCAAGCTCTTTAGATTAATTGATTACTAAACGATTAATAAAAATATAGAATCAAGTTAACCTTCCGATCTCCCAAACTTTGTACTACCAATCATAAGAAAATTAATCGATTTCCTTTGCGTTTTCAATAATATACAGCATTAAATCTAAGTGTTTTTGCATATAGTTTCTTGTGTTTGTGCGGCTATTTAGATTTTAACGAGTGATATTTTGCGTGTTTATGCGTTTTTATGAATTATTTTTGCCTTTATGAAAAACAATTATTACAATTTTTGGTTACAATTTTAAACCAACTAATTGATTATGAACAAGAAACTACGGTTATTACTTTTGTTCTTCTTTTTGTGCATACAAGCAATTACCGCACAAGAGAAAACAATTCGGGGTGTAGTTAAATCAGCGGCTGATAATATGCCGCTGGCGGGTGTAGCGGTTACAATTAAGAATTCTAGCGCAGGTACACAAACTAACCCAGAGGGTAAATTTACCCTAAAAGCTAAACCAACAGATGTTTTGGTGTTTTCGTATTTGGGTTTCGTAACGCAGGAAAAAACTGTGTCGAATGACAATGATCTAAACATTTCGATGGTAGAAAGCAGCCAGGCTTTAAGCGAGGTAATAGTTACAGCGCTGGGAGTTAGGCAAAATAAAAGATCTCTGGGGTACTCGGTGCAGGAGATCAGTGCCAAAGACTTGGAGTCTACTAATCAAACAAATGCTCTGAATGCACTTAAGGGGAAAGTAGTCGGTGTGCAAGTCACCGGATCCGGAGGAGCGGCGGGATCTGGTTCTAGGGTTCAGGTAAGGGGGATAAATTCCTTAAGTCCAAGTGCAGACAATCAGCCTTTGTTTGTGATAGATGGGATTCCGGTTTCGAATGCAACGGATAATTTTACTTCAAATGCCGGTACGTCGATCAATGATAATTTTCAGACGACAAATCGTATAGCGGATCTCAATCCAGATGATATTGAAACTATGACTGTGCTGAAAGGCCCGGCGGCGTCAGTGCTTTATGGTCTGCGGGCGGCAAACGGAGCCATCGTTATTACAACCAAATCAGGAAAATCCGGAAGGACAGAGGTGTCATATAAGACTTCTTATAGTTTAGATAACGTGGTTAAAACACCGCCAATTCAGACACGATATGGTAATGGAAATAACGGCGCCCTGGCCAGTAGTGTAAATACCTGGGGACCACCAATAGGTCCCGATACAAAGGTTTATAATCCCTATGATTCGTTTTTCGGAACTGGCCACCAATTTCAGAACTCCTTAACTATAAGCGGAGGTAATGAAAAAGCTAGTTATTATACCTCATTCTCAAATTTTGACCAGAATGGAGTTACCCCAAATTCAGATTATGGAAAAACTTCAATAAAACTTTCAGCCAATTACAAAACATCGGAAAAATTGAAATTCGATGCTTCTGCCAACTATATAAAATCGGGAGGCACCAATCCAAGAACGGGGATAAGTTCTGGTGCTATTTTCTATCTTATGCGTCATACCAACACCGTTGACCCTGCAGACTACCTAAATCCAGATGGATCTCAAAAAGTGTATAACACAGCGATAGATAACCCCTTTTATTTTGCACATAACTCTTTCTTAACCGATAATGTAAACAGGATTATTGGAACGGCCGGCGTAGATTATTCGCCTAATAGCTGGCTGAACTTCAATTATAAGATAGGGATTGATAATTACTCTGATTTTAGACAATCTTTTAATGAGGTTGGGCTTTTGGTATCCAGACAAGGCTCTATGACTGAACAGAGAATAGGTTACACAGAAATCAATTCGAATTTTTTAGCGAGAGGAACCAAGCAATTTACAGATGATTTCTCGGCAACTTTATTGGTAGGACAGTCTATCACCGATATAAAGCGCAGTAATTTAGTGACTTCAGGTTCACAGGCCGTAGTGGCTAATCTTCGAAGTATAAATAATTATGTAGTTTATACTACAACTTCTATCCGGCCGGAAAGATATATCATTGGGGTATTTGGAGATTTAAAGCTTAACTATAAAAATCAGCTATTTTTGGATTTAACCGCCAGAAATGACTGGTCCTCTACGCTTCCAAAAGATAATCGTTCATTCTTTTATCCATCCGCCAGTTTAAGTTATGTTTTCAGCGACGCGTTAAAGCTGGATAATGATTCTTTTTTGTCGTTTGGAAAGCTAAGGGCGTCTTACGCTGAGGTGGGGAAAGACGCTGATCCCTACCAAATAGGTATTTATTATAATACCTTGCCAGCCTTTGCAGGTGTAAGTGGTATCACGAGAGTAACTACTTTCGGTTCAGAGACTTTAAGACCTGAGCGCACAAAAGGACTAGAATTTGGAACAGAATTAAGATTCCTGAAAGACCGGATTATGTTGGATGTAAACTATGCGATTACGAATAGTGTGGATCAGATTGTTCCTGTTCCGGTAAGTTATGCAAGTGGTTTTGATTTGTGGGTAACAAATGCCGGCGAAATCAGAAATAATTCTTTAGAAATGCTTCTTAATGCGAACTTGGTTAAAACCACGGATTTTAGTTTAGATGTGAACCTAAATTGGTCTCAAACAAAAGGCAGAGTGCTTTCGATGCCAGAAGGAGTAAATGAAATTACTTTCAATCCCGAAAGTCCATGGAATAAACAAATTATTAAAAAAGGAGGCAGACCCGGAGATTGGTATGGTTGGCCTTATATAAGGGTTAAGGATGATCCATCCGGAAAATATAACGGAGAGCTTCTAATTGGCCCTGACGGATATCCCATTGTTCCGCAACCACTATCGGACAATTACCTTATAGGTAACGCCTTCCCTGATTGGATTGGTGGGTTAGGATCTTCATTATCTTACAAAAATTTTGATTTCTCCTTTCAATTCAGCTTCAGAAAAGGTGGTTACGTTAATGATATTGTAAAATGGCAGCGTTACATTACCGGAATTGGAGCTGAAACGGAAATGCGTAATACTATTGTAGTATTTAAAGGTGTGAAAAATACAGGAACAGCGCAGGCGCCACAATATGTTCCCAATGATATACAAGTTAATATAGACCAAAATTTTTATAATAACGCTTTCCAATATAGGTTGGCTTCGGAAAATAACGGTTTCCAAGATGGTTCCTGGATAAGGCTTCAGAATGTAGCTTTGGGATATAGATTGCCAAAATCTGCTTTGCCAAAAAGTGGTTTTGTTAAATCTGCTTCTGTTTCTGTTACGGCCAATAATTTATGGCTTACAACGCCTTTTGTAGGTTTTGATCCGGAATCCAGTACTTACGGATCTGCATCAAATGCGGTAGGTTATGTAGGAACAGGTATACCGGCTACAAGGAATATTTATTTTGGACTAAATGTTACATTCTAAGGTTTTAGATTATGAAAAAGATGAAATTTAACACCATTATGCTTGCCTTAGGAGGAATCTGCTTGCTGGTATCCTGTAACAAGCAATTGGATATTAACGATGATCCTGAGAAGTTAAAAGGGTCTCAGGTTACGGTTGCAGGCTTGCTTCCTTCTGCCATTCAACAAACGGCAACTTCTTTTTGGAATGCAGGCCAATATGGTAACTTTTATCCGCAATATCTTGCAGGTAATTCAGGACAAGCGGCAAACATAGATTCTTATAACCCCTATGGGTTTGATAATATATGGGAATCTGCTTATCTAAGGGCGTTACCCACTCTAAAAGATATGATAGATAGAGCAGAACAGGCAAACTTGCCCCATTACGCGGGTATTGGTAAGTTGTTGACAGCTTTAACACTGATGCAGTGTTCCGACATTTGGGGTGATATTCCTTATTCCGAGGCTTTTAGCCAGGCCGCAAATTTGAGCCCTAAATATGATTCACAGGAACAACTTTATAATGTCACTATTAAAGGGTTGCTTGATAATGCGATTACTGATTTATCAAAGCCATTACCAGATTTGGCTGCTTCGAGAGTAGGAACAACCGATTTGATTTATAAAGGAGATATTCCGAAATGGCTTAGGGCTGCTTATTCTGCCAGAGCTCGTTATTATATCCATCTTTCCAAGAAAAATGTGGCAAACGCTGCATTGGCAGTTGCAGATGCCAAGAATGGATTTAACAAAGATACCGGAGCTGAGGATTTACAATTGTCTTATACTTCTGAAAGGAATCATCCGTGGTATACCAACCTGTCCATTGCCACCCCAGCTTCCAGATATGCCAGGCCATCTAAATACATTATTGATTTGATGAACGGTACAAGATATCCTGGACTTGTGGATCCAAGATTGCCAATTCTGGTTGATAACGGCGGTGCAGCTGTTTATATCGGCAGACCGGTAGGAACTCAGGATAACGAACAGGGAGCTAACCTGGCCAATACTGATATTACCGCGAATACCTACTATGGTAAAATGACTTCTCCGGTTCCAATTATTACCTATTCTGAGATTCAGTTTATTAAAGCCGAAGCATTGTTTGCAACAGATAAGCAACTTGCTTACGAAGCCTATCTGGAAGGAATAAGAAGCAGCATGCTGAAGTTTGGTGTCAGTGCAGGGAATATTAGTACATATACTAGCAGCCCTTTGATAGCTAAGGGAGCTAATAATTTTACTTTGGCTGATATCATGATGCAAAAATACATTGCTTTGTTCTTGCAAATGGAAACATGGACGGATATGAGAAGATACCAGTACGATACCAATGTTTATATAGGATTGACGAAACCATTTAAGAATTTATTAGGTACAGAATGGGTTCAGCGGGGGAATTATGCAGATAATGAGCCGGGAAGAAATCCTAATGTTCCGAAAGTAGCCAGTCAGGCAGTGAAAATATGGTTGTTTCAGTAAATTATAGTGTTATGAAATTATTCAATTTAAAATATATGCTTTTAATTTTGATAGGAGCCACGTTTTTGCAAGCATGCGAAAAAGATGCTGATCAATGGTTGAAAGATAATGTCACTGTTATAGGGAAAGTTCCTGTAATAGCAGCTTTTTCGGTAACACCCGCTCAGGCTGACAATAAGGTGCCAACGGGACAAACTATCAAACTGGATTTAAGATATTGGTCGGATGAACCGATCGACAAAATTGAACTGCGTTCTATGGTTGGTACCGGAGGAACTTATCAGCTGGTGGAAACGAAACCTTATCAATCCGCTTACTCTGTAAAATCTAAAACAGATTCATTAATTTTTAATTATACAGTACCTAATGTTGCCGTTGGTACAGCAATAAATATGGAAGTTACGGTAGTTAATAAAAATACTTTGGTTAAAAAATCAGTTTTAGCACTAGCAGTAAAATAAGCTGGTTTTAACTCGAAGAGATAATCTCTAAATTGATGCATCGTCATGATTTAAACTTGCCTGTCTGTTTACTTATTGTATATATGGCAGGCAAGTTTTTTGTTATAAGCCGTTCACTTTTGACTTTCTTCCGAGAACAGAAATACAGTTGACCACACTTAGCTGTGAATTTTTGTTTTGAAACGACTTCTTTTTGCTTTTGAGGTTCGTTAGTTTCTTTGTATATTGTAGCTCAACGACTTAATTTTAGACTATGGAAAAAAGAGAACTTGGGAAATCCGGGATTTTCGTATCTCCAATAACTTTTGGAGGCAATGTTTTTGGTTGGACTATTAATGAAAGCCGCTCATTCGAATTGTTAGACATATTTCTTGATTCGGGGTTTGATTTTATTGATACCGCTGATACCTATTCTTATTGGGCTAATGGAAATGTTGGCGGTGAATCTGAAACTATTATAGGGAACTGGGTCAAGTCCAGAGGAAATAGAGAAAAAGTGAAAATAGCCACGAAAGTCGGATCGGAAAATCGTGAACATGGGAAAAATATAACCAAAGATTACATTTTAAAAACTGTAGAAGGATCGTTGAAACGCCTTCAAACCGATTATATAGACCTTTATCAAACACATTGGGATGTACTGGAAACGCCTGTTGAGGAAACATTATCTGCTTATGATAAATTAATTAAAGAAGGAAAAGTAAGAGCCATAGGAGCATCTAATCTTTCGGCAGAAAGGCTGAAAGAATCTTTAGAAGTATCGGACAAAGGTTTGCCAAGGTATCAGACATTTCAACCTCATTATAACCTATATGCAAGAGAAGGCTTCGAAAAGGAATTAGAGCAATTATGTTTGGATAATAATCTGGGAGTAATTAATTATTCTTCTTTAGAATCCGGCTTTTTAACCGGCAAATACAGAACTGAAGAAGATTTGGTTAAAAGTGTGAGAGGAGAAGGAATGGCTAAGTATTTTAATGAAAGAGGGAAAAGGATCCTGACTGCCTTAGATGAGGTTGCTGCGAAACATAATAGTGCTCCGGCTGCGGTATCTATGGCATGGTTATTAAAAAGACCGTCTATAACGGCGCCGATTGTAAGTGCTACAACAAAGGATCAGTTGAATAGTATTCTATCTGCTGCTTCTTTAAATTTAGATTCTCAGGATATAGAAAAGCTAAATCAAGCCAGTGTTTATTAGCAGTACTAAAGAAAATGGGTTAGAATTTGCTTCTAACTCATTTTCTTTAGTATTTTTTCGATCGTATTTATGTTTCTGGATGTAAATTGATCTTTTAAGCTTTTTTTTCCTAAAACCTTACCAAACGTAGAGTCTAAGGTGTTTCCTTTTGGAACTTGCCAATAAAATGCATTTTTTACAATTTTTCCCCTCTCCAGTTCTGTTTTTAAAGATTGCTGAAATTCTTTCAATAAAATTTCTTCGACTCCTCTATTCCCAATAAAAATATAAATATGCAGATCGTTTGATTGTTCGTACGGATTGTTTTTAATAAGTTCTGCTATTTGTAGTTCGCTTAGGATAAATAAAGAGGCATCATAATTAAAACGGGAAGACATTGCTTTTTCTAAAATAGATTTCAGATTGTCTGTGTTGTCTCCTGAAGAGAAAATAATATTTCCACTCGCCAGGACAGAACTGACTTTGTCCATTCCGGTATCTTCGAAAACACGACAAACGTCTGCCATTTTCATGTTAGTCCCTTTTACATTTACACCTCTAAGAAAAGCACAATATTCCATAATTATTTATCGTTAGGTCGAAAATAAATGTTCTTATTCATTCAAACTTATTAGTGCTTAAAAAACTTTTAGGAACCGGTTTTTATTTCTAAGATGGTACTAGATTATTTGCAAGTGAGTATTGTAATGACTTAACAGGGGATCGTTAGGGCTCAAATCAGTAACTAAATAATCTATAGCATTCAATTGGCACACACGAAGTTTTTGTGAAGAGTTTAACTTCTCCGCAATACAAATAATAACGGTTTTTACTGCCGATTTTAGCATAGCTTTTTTAATTTGTACTACTTCCCAGTCTGAATCTGTTAAACCATCTTCTATAGAAATACTATTTGCTCCCTGAATACAGAGATCAACCTTTATATCTGAAAGCTGACTAATTGTTAGCGATCCGGTGTTGATATGTGCACTTTTAGACAATTGTCCGCCCAATAAAATAACATTAATAGAAGGTTTTTCTGCTAATTCCAACGCAACCAACGGGCTTATGGTGAAAATTGTACATTTAAGTGTATCCGGAAGCATTCTGGCTAATTCAATCATTGTCGTGCCTCCGCTAACCAATAAAATCATATCGTTTTTAATTAAGCGTAGGGCTTTTCTGGCGATTTCTTTTTTTGAATCTTTTGCGTATGTGTTATTCTCCTGAAACGGATACTGAAAAGATTTCGAAAGTGCGCCACCATGTACTTTTAAAATCTTTCCCGCTTCGGCAAGTTCATTCAGGTCTCTTCTGATTGTGTCTTCAGATACATTTAGTTGTACGCTTAAATCTGACGATAGAACCTTGTTGTGAAGATTAATCTGTCTGATGATGTAATTCTGGCGTTCTTCCTTTAACATAAACGGTATTTTGGGTTAATCTTTAATCAATAACGTCAGCGAGATTTATCTTTAACTGATATAATCTCTATCTTCTTCACTTAAGGTGTGTTTGTTTTCGCTAAAGTTGGCACTTTCCTCATTGTTATTGTTTATTTCCAGAGGAATTTGCCTGGGTTCATTTTTACTTTTTGGTCTGCCAAGTATCAATCCAATAATGAAACCTGCGAAAGTTAGTGAAAGCATCATTATAAGCTTAGACACATATAATTCTTTCCATAAAACTTTAAAAAGAACCTCGTCCTGATTTTGCATTAAGATCACTGTGACGAGTACGGTCACTACGATAATAAATATTGTCTTAAAACTCATCCTTAATAGTTGAAGGTTAAACCTATTTCGAATATCGCATTTTTTGATGTATTTTTTTGTGCTGGAATGATAAATCTTGTATCTAATGCGAAATTTGGGAGGTAATATCGCAATAAATTCATGTCCGCACCAAATGAAAGTCCATAACTTTTAAAAGCTTTGTCTGCGTTGAAGTTTTCAAAGTCTGAAAAGAGGCCGCCTCTTAGCCTTTTGATATAAGCGATTGGACCTAGCTCCCAGTCGGGATAAGCGATTGGAAGCTTATAATCTAGCAACATCGTGTTTTCAAGTTTTGCAATGGGAGAGAAGTGGCTATACCCTCTGGCTCTGGGTATACTTGTGTTATAAACAAAGGTTCCTGAGGAATGTTGTTGGCTGTATCGCAATTGAAAGCTATGATTGGTGTACATTCCCGGAAGAAAGATTGCTGATTTTAGATAAATGAATTCGCCATTCACTTTATTATCGAAAGGGTAATTTTGATAATTCGCCAAAATGCTGATACCAAATTTAGGGGCCAAATCTCTAGCTGCTTTAGTGGTACTGTAAGAAAGGGAAAGTTGATACTGCATAGGAAATAACAATGTTTTTTTGTAACCTATAAGTCTTATAGAAGGATCTGATTTTTGGATATAACTAGTACCTATTCGTAATCCGGTTGAAAAACCTTTATTGAGCCAGTTTTTGAAAAATGGTACATATACTTCGAAATTTGTTCTGCTTTCTCGCCATGTAAACGGAACGGGTTTGTATCCTCCCTGTACAGGGAGTCTGGCATAGGAAAGATTTTCTTCATTTGTATAATCCACAGAAAATATGGGGTAATATTTTTTGTAGCTGATTTTAGAGAAAAATTCATTAGAGCCGATGCTTGAGTTGTAAGCATAACCTATAGAAGAAGAAAGGGTATTGAGCTTGTTGTCGGAAACCAGATTAAAGCCTATGCGGGCATCATTGTCCAGATTCTCTGCAATTGGAGTTAAGCTATGGAAATAGAAAAGATGTGCAAGCTCTGAATATTTTTTTATCGGATAAGTCTTGTATTGGATATTCTCGAATACGTTTTGAGTGTTTTCCTGTGTTTTAAGCCGATCTAAAAAGATAGGGTTGTATTGGGTTGTGTCTGGTGCTGAAATTTCTTTATAAGGCTTTAAAATAGCTTTTACGATGTTGTAACCATCTGCCTGGTAATCGTTAAATAAAATCTCGTCTTCCGAGTTTACTAAACTTGCATTTGTAGCCCCAAATTCAGAATTGCTGATTTGATATTTTTTTTTCTTCTCCAGATCGAAATAAAAGATATTCTCTACACCGGTATAATGAGCTTTGTATAAAATTCCATTTAGTGCAAAAATCGGGCGGGAAATAAGTTGCCTTTCTTCTTCGAATAATTTTGTCCAAAGCTGTTTGTCTTTGTCATAAATTAAAATTGTTTTACCCTTTTCGTTTACACCCGTTACAACAACTTTTTTCCCATCCTTGCTATAGCTTGGAGTTTGCAGTATATATCCTTCAAATTTTGGAAAAGCTCGCTCGGTGATTTTCTGATCGAGACTAATTTCTTTAAGGTTAAAATCTCCGGAATCGTCAACACTTACAAAAGCTATATTTTTCCCGTCTTTAGAGAGAGCGGGAGAGAAGCTTTTGCTCCTTTTTGTTAGTGTTGAGTGTTTCTTAGTGTGTAAATTATATATATTGATCTCGTTGTATGTTCTTTTGCCGTAACGTTCATCCTGCCGATATTCATCCCACGTGATTTTACCGTTTGCATAAGAAAAATTATTCTCTAACTGAGGGCCAATGCTTGTTATTTTTTGCTCTATATTGTCATGTAATATTCCAATATGATTAGGTTCTGAAAGAGATGTTTTTAAAAATAAGATACTGTCTTTGCTTATTTCTAGAGGGAGTAAATAGTTGCTCGGTTGTCTTAAAGATACAGGATTTAGAGGGTTATATTTTTGGGGTATTCTTTTATGTTTTTCTACAGTCCAAACTGAATCCAAATACTGCATGGTTTGGGTGTAAAGTTGAGTAGTAGTGTATGCTCCGTTTCGCTTTAAAGAGCGACTAAAGTTGTATGGTCTTAAAGGGAATTTTCCTATTCTTGAAAGTGTGCTGTTAAGAATGTCTTTTCCATAATCATATCTCAACTTGGCAGTCATATAGTATCCCAGGGTGTAGTAATTGGGCGTGATATTTTTTAATGAGCCCAGGTAGTTTTTTGAGTAGGAATATTTTCTGTTGGAAAGAAGGTTGGTTCTCAAACTTTGATCAAAAATTGGTTGTCTTCCCCTTCCTGCTTCAGTCAATAATGTCTCGGTGATTGTGGCATCCCCTTCGAAAAACCAAGCCGGTAAATTGACTCCAAAAAGAGCAAGTTTCAGTTCTTCAAAAAGAGGAGCTCCTAGATTTGGAACCAACTTGTCATATTGAACTACGTGTCTGAGTTCGTGTATAACCAAACTACTTAGCCAGTCTTGAAAGTCGAACTCCTGTGATGGGATAGTGTATAATTCCATTCTCCTTGGAGCCATCTGCACAAAGCCGTTAGCTTCGGTGGTTTGTATCTGTAAAATGATACTAATGGGGCGAGGGGAGTGACCTAAACTTTTGCTGACATCTTTGATTGCATGTTCTAATACATTGGCTACTTTTTGTGCTTGTTCAGTTGCATCCTGAGGAAAGATGATTTGATAACCTGGTTGTGTTATTTGCTTGAACTTTACACTAGGGTGGTTTTGGCTTCCATTGAAAAACTGCGCAAAAACATTATGTGAAGTTGTTGTTGATATAATTAGTAATAAGTAACTGATTTTTAATGATATTATTATTTTATAAAGATGCATTATTTTGTTTAGCTAAAAATATTAGTAATTTAAGTTTTTGGGTTGGTTTTTTTGTTGAATTTATACTTTATTTTCTTTTTTTAGTACACTGATTATTAGGTTATTATTTGTTTTGTTTTTTTTATGATTTCTTGATGTTTTTTTTGTTTTAATGACGTTTATTGTGCTCTTTAGTGTCGTTTTTCTAATTGCAATATAGTCTTTTTATTTTGGAAAGTATATTACACTTAGTGAAGCGTATTTCTTGATTTTTTTTAATTGAAATTGGCGTTTTGTATACTCTTTCAATTCTAATGAATGTTAGGTTCGCATGATCTCCGACAAAATAATTTTAGAATTTAGACGCCTTTTTTTTATGTGTTTAGCTATCCTTCGTGTGATTATTTTAGAATATTTTAAGTGATTATTTTTGAGTTTTTAAAAGTTCTTAGTGTAAAATTTGTATTGTGTTTTATGAAATTAAATCTTGTGATGTCCGTAGCGATGACCAGTTGTATTAAGTCCTAATCTATTGTAGAGACTATTTTGATTTGTGCTGTTAGTTTTAAATAAGTGTCGAATGATTCGGGCGTCTTTTTAGCTTTATCGGAGAGGTGTTTTTCTAAGGAGTTTTATCTAAAGATTTGGCTGGGTTGAATTGATGTTTGTCGTTGGGAATGTTCTGCTTTTCTTTTTTTTATTCAAATAGATCACTCGAAGATCTTCTGAATACGCAGGCTGTTCAGGTAGCTAATTACTAGTTTGAATAGTTCGCTTCTTATGAGAATAGATAACGAAGAGTAGCCTTGATTATTACGATGAACCGGTATTGGCTGGGCCTATATATGTGCTATATTTGCCTTGCGTTTATAGCTGATAAATGAGTTAAAAAGAGATAGTGAAATGTCTCTAGGGAACAGAAGAAATACGCTATTAGGCTACTACTGTACCGGGATGTTTTTTAAGGATTTATTTGCCGTTTTGTATACCTGGTTTTTATTATGGGATACATAAATACAGAAGTCAAAATAATAATCGCTCCGATATAAAATCCGCTTGTCATGGCTTCGCTCTGGCCGAATATAATTAATGCTAAGATGATAGAATAAATAGGTTCCAGATTAGTTACTAATGCGACTTTAAAAGCGCTAAGTTCTTTCATTACATGTACACCTAATACGTATGCAAAGGAGGTACAAATGGTGCTTAGAATTAATAAATAAATAATGTCCTTAGTGTTTGGGATTATTTCATTATTAAAACCGCGAGTGATGATAAGATAAACTGATATCCAGAAAAAGGCACCTAACATTTCGTAAAATGTAATGACCGGAGCGCTGTTGTTTTTGATTAACTTGGAGTTAATTATGGAAAAAATACTGGCGCAAAACGCGCTTGAAATCCCCATTATAATTCCGGTTTTATATTGTGTTTCGAACTTAAAAATGGTGTAAATTCCGAAAATTATTAAAATTCCGACCAAAATTTCCATGAAAGAAATGGATTTGGCTTTAAATAAAGGCTCCAGGATGGCTGTAAATAAAGTTAGGGAAGAAAGGCATACAATTCCAACGGATACCGTAGAAGCCTTAATAGACCCGAAAAATAGAATCCAGTGTAATCCGACAATTCCACCCGTCGCAAAAATCTTTAAAAAGCTTTGGCGGGAAACTTTAAAGTTTACCTTTTTTATCTTGAAGTAAATGTACAGAGAGAGTGCTGCAAGCAAGACCCGGTACCAAACCAAATGGGTTTCTCCGATGGAGATTAGTGCGCCAAGAATAGCTGTAAATCCCCAGATCATTACCGTGAAATGTAAGATCAGATCGTTGCTTATTTTCAATTTCATGATGTAAAATTAGGGTAAACCCCTTGTAATAAATTAATCCTATTGAAATTGATACATTAGGTCATGAGTGAGGTATTAAGGCTAATGATCAAAGAGTAAAGAGCGTAGACTGAAAAAGATCAACGGAGCTACGGTAGCTATTACAAATATACGCCAGGGCCAATCAACCAACAAGCTATTTAGGTGCTTTAATAGCGAGATAAACGCCCAATGCGCCAAATAACATATTTGGAATCAATACCGCTATAATTGGAGGTAAACCACCCTTTAAAGCAAATACATTCGCAAACTGGATAAATAAGATGTAAACAAAGCTTAATAGTATACCTAAACCTAATGGTAAACCAACACCGCCTCTAACCTTTCTGGAAGATAAAGCTACTCCGATTAAGGTGAGAACATAGGTTGAAAAAGGATAAGTCCAGCGTTTATATTTTTCTAATTCCAAATTCACCATAACACCTGAACCTCTGATTTTTTCTTTCTCGATTTTTTCATTTAGTTCCCAAAAATTCATTGCAGAATATATATTATCCCTGATATCGAAGTCAATAGGTTTCATGTCAAGAGTGGTATCTTTCACCGTTCCATTTTCCATTTTCTCCTTCAACCCGTCAACATATCTGATCGTATAGTTTTCAATTTTCCATTTGTGGCTCACTGAATCCCAGGATATCCTGTCGGCCATTAATTTCTCTTTAAGATCCTTTTTATCAAATTTTTCGAGAGAAAATTTATAGCCGGAATTCCTAAGATTATCAAAGGATTCCATATATATATACGTGTTGGAATCCAATTGTAAGTGGACGTTGTTTCTTGAAGTATCTTTGATTTTTGTATAAGTATTCTCGAAATTGATCATCAATCTATTGGTCTCGGGTATTACGAAAAGATTGAAACCTATGTTGAAGATGAAAATGACTGTAGCCGCTACAAAATATGGTCTTAAAAATCTGTTGAAACTGGCTCCGCTGGTTAAAATGGGAACAATTTCAGTTTGATCGGCCATTTTTGCAGTGAAAAAAATAACTGAAATAAAATTAATTAGCGGATTTAGAAAATTCAGGTAAAATGGAATAAATCCTGCATAATATTCAAACACCACCTGACTGAATGTGGCCCGGCTTTTCAAAAAGTCATCCAGTTTTTCCGATATATCAAAAACAACAGAAATTAACGTGAAGATGGCCATTGTAAATACAAATGTACCAAGGTATTTCCTTATGATATACCAATCAATCAGTTTGATGTATTTGTCTAGAAATTTCATTAAAGCCTTTGTCCCAGAACTTTGACCATTTTATTTTTCCACTCGTAAAATTCTCCAGATATAATTTTTTCTCTGGCTTCTTTTACTAACCAAAGATAAAAATGTAAGTTATGTAATGAAGCAATTTGTGCTCCTAAAATTTCTTTAGAATGTATCAGATGCCTCAAATATGCTTTAGAGTATACTAAATCAGAATACAAATCACTGTCCGGATCTATTGGAGAGAAGTCATCCTTCCACTTTTCGTTTTTGATATTGATAATGCCATTTCTGGTGAATAACATTCCATTTCGGGCATTTCTGGTAGGCATAACACAATCGAACATATCAATTCCCAAAGCTATATTTTCGAGAATATTTATTGGAGTACCTACACCCATCAAATATCTCGGCTTTTCGGTAGGTAAGATCTCACAAACCACTTCAGTCATGGCATACATTTCTTCTGCAGGCTCGCCTACAGACAATCCGCCAATAGCATTTCCTTCTCTGTTTTGTTCTGCAATGAATTCCGCCGATTTTTTTCTTAAATATTTATATACAGAGCCCTGTACGATAGGGAATAAGGTTTGAGAATATCCGTATTTTGGTTTAGTAGAATCAAATCTGTCTATACATCTTTTTAGCCATCTGTGTGTCATGTCCAGTGATTTTCTGGCATAATTATAATCACATGGGTAGGGCGTACACTCGTCAAAAGCCATTATAATATCGGCTCCAATCGTTCGCTGGATATCCATTACGTTTTCCGGCGTAAAAAGATGCTTAGAGCCGTCTATATGTGATTTAAAAGTCACACCTTCTTCCTTGATTTTTCTTACTTCCGTTAGAGAATAAACCTGATAACCACCGCTATCTGTTAGGATTGGCTTTTCCCAGCCATTGAATTTATGAAGACCACCTGCTTTTTTAATGACATCCAGTCCTGGTCTCAGGTAAAGGTGATAAGTGTTACCTAAAATAATCTGGGCTTTGATATCGTCTCTAAGTTCTCTCTGGTGGACAGCTTTTACAGTTCCGGCTGTGCCAACAGGCATGAAAATAGGTGTTTGTATCGTTCCGTGATCTGTTTCTATTTCACCGGCTCTTGCTTTCGAAAATTTATCCTGTGCAGATAGTTTAAACTTCATCAAATTCAATATAAGGAGCGCAAAAATAGTAAAATTTACTGCACAAACAGTTAAGGTGACCTTCCTTTCTTTGTAAAGAAACCTTTGGAACTTCTATAGAACTGGTTTTGGTATGGTAATGGATAATATTAGAGAAATATCTAAAACTATGAAAAAAGATGAGAAAAAAGTAAAGCAGCCAGAGCAAAAGCAGACTCAACAACCAGGTAAAGAGTATTTAATGAATCCTGAACCAGAATACAAGGTAAGGGACTCTAAAGATTTTTTTAAAGGAAAAACGGTGTTGATAACAGGTGGAGACAGCGGTATCGGCAGAGCAATATCCGTAGCTTTTGCTCATGAAGGAGCTAATATTGCTATTGCTTATTTGAATGAACATGAAGATGCGAAAAGAACAAAAGAGTTGGTCGAAAAAGAAGGTTCTCTGTGTTTGGTTATACCGGGAGACGTGGGAATGGAAAAGCATTGTCAGGAGATCGTTGAAAAAACGGTTGAAAAGTTTGGGACCGTTGATATATTAATTAATAATGCGGCTTTGCAATTTCCGCAGAAAGAAATTACCGATATTTCTGCTGAACAATTGAAAAGAACTTTTGACGTAAATATCTTCTCCCAGTTTTATATGGTCAGTGCAGCGCTGAAATATTTGAAAAAAGGTTCAAGTATTATTAATACCGCGTCGGTGACAGCTTACAGAGGCAGTCCTGAACTTTTAGATTACTCGGCAACCAAGGGAGCAATAGTTGCGTTCACGCGCTCATTGTCTATGTCTCTGATGAAAAAAGGTATTCGGGTAAATGCTGTGGCGCCGGGCCCTATCTGGACACCGTTGATTCCCGCGACATTTGATAAAGAAAAGGTATCCAAATTTGGCTCTGATTCTCCTATGGGTCGGGTAGGGCAGCCAAACGAGGTAGCTTCATGCTACGTTTTTCTTGCGTCGCAAGGAGCATCATATATTTCCGGTCAGGTATTGCATCCTAACGGAGGAGAAAGTGTAAATACATAATTTTAATTGCCCTTAATTTAGATATTCGTTTAGTTTTTTAAATCCGTTAAGGGTTTTTTGCTTCATCTTCCCACTCCTTAATAAAGGAAATTGATTGAGTTAATTGTATCTTTTTATTTCGATTTTTGACGTATGTTGTGTTTTTTAAGCTACTAAAATTTGTTTTTTGGTTTAAATTGAGAAATTTGCAAGCTTAAAATAAAACTTAATTGGAAGCATATTTAGAATACTCTTTACTTGCCTTTTTACTTCTATTTTTTCTGATTCAGCTTTACTATCTTTTGATAGTTCAAAGAAAGCTTAATTTATATGTTCCGGAACAGGAAAAGATAAATCACGACTTTAAAGTTTCAGTTGTGATTTGCGCTAGAAACGAATCTAAAAATCTGCAAGAAAACCTGCCTTTGATTTTTCAGCAAAGGGGGATCGATTTTGAAGTTGTAGTAGTTAATGATTGTTCTTTTGATAATTCTGAGGAGGTTCTTCGTGATTTTAAAGCGCAGTATGCTAATCTAAAAGTTGTTACTAAAGAGGAACATGCTTTATATAAGACAGGTAAAAAGTTTGCAATGACTTTAGGGATTAAAGCTGCTTCAAATGAAATATTGGTTTTTACCGATGCGGATTGTAAACCAGTATCTGAAGAATGGCTATCCACTATGTGCTCAAGTTATAGAAATCCAGATACGGAAATTGTATTGGGTTATTCTCCGTACGAAAAGAAAAAGGGATTACTGAACTGGCTGATACGTTATGAAACATTTCAAACTGCCTTGAATTACTTCTCTTTTGCACTTAACGGAATGCCATATATGGGAGTTGGACGTAATCTTTCTTATAAAAAGTCCCTTTTTTTTAAGAATAAAGGCTTTGCTTCTCATATGCATATTCCTTCCGGTGATGATGACTTGTTTGTTAATCAAAACGCTAGTAGTTATAATACTGCAATAGAAATCCGAGAGCAGTCTCATATTTATAGTGCACCAAAAACCACCTGGAAAAGCTATTGGATACAAAAGATCAGACATTTTGGTGCCGGTACAGCATATAAAAAGGCACATAAATTTCAATTGAGTTTACAAGGAACATCGGCCATAGGTTTTTATATATTTTTAGTTGTATGTTTGAGTTTTAAGATACAGTGGCCTTACGTATTGGGGATTTTCTTTATAAGATTTTTATTGCAAACTTTAGTTTATAAAAAATCTTTAACTATTTTACGTTGCAAAGATCTGGTTTGGAGTTTGTTGTTTTTAGATTTATTTTATTATCTGTTTTTAATGTTTATTAGCTTTAGACGACTTTTCAGGAAAAAAGTATCATGGAAATAAATCCTAATTTTTCAGAAAACGCTCGAAATGACTATAACCTTGTTCAAAGTGCAAGAAGTGGAAATCAAAGGGCTTATGCAGAATTAATGCATCGCTATAAGGATTCTATCTACTTTATGGTTTTGAAAATGGTAAATAATAAAGATGATGCGATGGATTTAACGGTTTCGACCTTTGCCAAAGCATTCGAAAACCTGGATAAATACAAAGCCGACTTTGCGTTTAGTACCTGGTTATTTCGTATTGCCACAAATGGGAGTATCGATTTTATCAGAAAAAAGAGAATTGTAACTACATCAATAGATAGTGTGCTGAATGACGAGGGTGAGGAATATATGTTCTCGATTCAAAGCAACGACATGAACCCTGAAGAGTCTTCTATTAAAAAGCAACAAGGTGAACTATTGAAAGATATAGTAAACAGATTGCCGGACAGGTATCGCACATTGGTTGTGTTAAGATATTTCGATGAACTATCATATGAAGAGATAGCAGAACAGCTGATGCTTCCTTTAGGTACTGTGAAAGCGCAACTTTTCAGGGCAAGAGATCTCTTGTCTAACATTTTAAATAAGCAAAAAAAGACCGGAAATGAGTTCTGAGATTATATACAAATATTTCCCAAAATTAAATAGTAAGCAAAAGGAACAGATTGATAAGTTGTTTGATTTGTATTTTCTATGGAATTCGCAAATTAATGTCATCAGCAGAAAAGATATAGACCTGTTATATGAAAGGCATATACTGCACTCTTTGGCTATTGCCAAGGTATGTGAATTTAAACCAGGACAATCCGTGTTGGACGTGGGGACGGGGGGAGGGTTTCCGGGAATCCCTTTAGCTATATTATTTCCCGAAACAAAATTCCACCTGGTAGATTCTATAGGGAAAAAGATAAAGGTTGTAAGCGAGGTTGCCAAAGGGATCGGTTTGAAAAATTTGAAAGCAACTCATAGCAGAGCTGAACAAATCGATGAGAAGTTTGATTTTGTTGTTTCCAGAGCTGTTACACAGCTTAAGGATTTTTATCCTTGGATTAGAGATAAGTTTAAAAAGGATTCTATATCCAGCTTGAAAAATGGAGTGTTATATTTAAAAGGCGGAGATTTAGAACAAGAGCTGAAAGAATCTAAGCTGAAAAATATTGCTTTGTATCCTTTGAAAGATCTTTTTGAAGAAGAGTTTTTCGAGACTAAATATGTAGTTTATGTACCTGTGCAGTAGTGCAGGTACCTGAAAATACCAATAATAACCAATTATAAACCATATGTTTTACGAAATTGCATTAGGCCTGACCAAGGGTCTGGGTAATCTTACTATTCGACATCTCCTTAATCATATTGAAAGTGCAGAAGCCATATTCAAATCTTCAAAAACTGATCTGGAAGCTATTCTCGGAACAAAATCTAAGATTATAAGTGCAATACTTGAAAAAGAATCTTTTGCAAGGGCAGAGGAAGAACTTGCATTTGTAGAAAAATATAAAATAAAACCACTTTTTATTACAGATAAGGAATATCCGAAGCGTTTGATCAATTGCGCAGATGCCCCGGTACTATTGTTTTTTAAAGGAAATGCTGACTTAAATAAACAGAAGGTTGTTTCTGTTGTTGGAACGCGAAACGGAACCACTTATGGTAAGCAATTTTGTGATGAACTTATTTCAAATTTGAAGGCTCAAAACGTAATGATTGTTAGTGGCCTGGCATATGGTATTGATGTTTTTGCGCATAGAGCTGCATTGCATAATGACATTACAACAATAGGGGTGTTAGGACACGGGTTAGATCTGATTTATCCCGCAGCGCATAGAAATGTAGCTGAACAGATGCTTTCTGATGGAGGTCTGTTGACAGAATATTATCCTAAATCATTTGTTGACAGGGGAAACTTTCCAAAAAGAAATAGAATAATTGCTGGCATGGCTGATGCTGTAATTGTAGTTGAGGCAACAAAAACTGGCGGAGCATTAATTACCGCTGAAATAGCTAACTCTTATAATAAAGATGTATTTGCTGTTCCCGGGCGTTTAGACGACGAGTATTCCGAAGGTTGCAACTTTCTGATAAAGACCAATAGAGCGCATTTATTAACTGGTGTAGAAGATTTGGAGTATATCATGGGATGGAAAAAGCAGGAACTTAAAACTGAAAAGCAGCTGAAGCTGATACATGATTTAAATAAAGATGAATTGATTGTGTTTGAAGTTATAAAAGCCCATGATCAGATAGCTATTGATGATCTGCAGGTTAGTTTAAATATGCAGCAGAGTAAATTGGCGGTCGCTTTACTTGGTTTGGAAATGAAGTCGGTTATTGTTTCTTTACCCGGGAAAATTTATAAGGTAAACTAAAAAAGGGAAACGCTAAGTTTCCCTTTTTTTGTAATATCTCGAAATCCGCTTATAGAAGTTCGATTCCTTTTGCTGATAATCTTTCAATTTCATCATCTGCCCAGATGCTGACCTGTACTTCGCCTATATGAGATTTCTTAAGCATAAACATGCAAACTCTTGATTGGCCAATTCCACCACCTATACATTCTGGTAATTCGCCGTTAAGTAACATTTTATGGAATGAAAGTTTTGCTCTGTCTTCGCTTTCTCTTAATTCCAACTGTTTGGTTAATGCAGCTTTATCAACTCTGATACCCATAGAAGATAGCTCAAAAGCGCAGTTTAAAATCGGATGCCAAACCAGAATATCTCCATTTAAACCATTGGTTCCTTCACTATTTAATGTACTCCAGTCGTCGTAGTCTGGTGCTCTGCCGTCATGTGGCTCGCCATTACTTAATTTTCCACCTATACCATACAAGAAAACGGCACCATGTTCTTTTGTTATGGCATTTTCTCTTTCTTTTGGAGTCAGGTTAGGGTATAAGTCTAAAAGTGCCTGTGAAGAGATAAATTTAATATTCTCCGGCAATATAGCTTTGATATCCGGATAATGAGCCTCAACAAATTTCTCAGTAAATTTTAGTGCTTCATATATCTTAGAAACAGTTTCTTTTAAGTATTCAAGTGTTCTCTGAGAAGGCTCTATTCTTTTTTCCCAATCCCATTGATCAACATATATAGAATGAATATGTGTGTAATCTTCATCAGGTCTCAGGGCTTTCATATCTGTTAGAATGCCATAATTTAAATCAACCTCAAGTTGTTTAAGTCTTAAGCGCTTCCATTTTGCTAAAGAGTGAACAACAACCGCTTTCTTTTCACCTAAAGCTTTTACTGGAAATGATACCGGACGTTCTGTTCCATTTAAATCATCGTTAATTCCAGTACCATCTAATACAGCTATCGGGGACGAGACAGGTATAAGATTCAATTGACTTATAAGTTGAGTCTTTAGCGTCTCTTTTACAAGCGTAATGGCAACTTCTGTCTTTAACATTTTTTGAAAATTCATTATATGCGTTTTATCTCACTTAAAAGCCAGATTGCATCTCTTGCTCTTAAATATGGCTATGTCTTCTAAATTTAAAATAATCTCACTCGAATATATATCGAATTTTTAATATTTATTCAATACTTTGGTAAAATTAACAATAAAACATCAGTTTTATTGTTTTTATTGTTTTTTACTCGCTTTTATAAACATCAATGTATGAGTAGTTTATGGTTTTAAGTGAGCCTTTTTTATCGAGCAGAATTTCAAATACTACTTTTTATACGGCAGTATAGATTTTCCGATGGCAAAAGTAGTTTTTGTTTTTAAAAAATCAACTTAAATTTTCCGTAAATGTGAAATAAATAAGAACTATTTTAAAGAAAGGATAATCGAGGGCTTTATTTGTTGATTTATAAGTGTTTCAGAAGCAAAAGAAAACAAAAAAGGCAGTAAGAACTGCCTTTTTTTGTTTATTAAGTAGGTAATGATTATAACGTAGCCATATGTTGTACTAAATCAACGATTTTGTTAGAATAACCCCACTCGTTATCATACCAAGATACAACTTTAACGAAGTTGTCATTTAAAGAGATACCTGCTTTTGCATCAAAAATAGAAGTTCTTGCATCTCCCAAGAAATCTGTAGAAACAACTTCATCTTCAGTATAACCTAAAATACCTTTTAATTCGCCTTCAGAAGCTTCTTTCATTGCAGTTTTGATATCTTCGTAAGAAGCACCTTTGCTCAAACGAACTGTTAAGTCAACAACAGAAACGTCTGCAGTAGGTACACGTAAAGACATACCTGTTAATTTACCTTTTAATTCAGGTAATACTAAACCCACAGCTTTAGCAGCACCAGTAGAAGAAGGGATAATATTTTGGTAAGCACCACGACCACCTCTCCAGTCTTTTACAGAAGGACCGTCAACAGTTTTTTGCGTAGCAGTAACTGCGTGTACTGTAGTCATTAATCCTTCAATGATACCAAATTTATCATTTAATACCTTAGCGATAGGAGCTAAACAGTTTGTAGTACAAGACGCGTTAGAAACGATGTTTTGGTCAGCTTTTAAGCTTTTGTGATTAACACCCATAACGAAAGTAGGTGTGTCATCTTTTGCAGGAGCAGACATAACAACTTTTTTAGCACCAGCTTCGATGTGTTTTTGAGCTAATTCCTGAGTTAAGAAGAAGCCAGTTGACTCAATGATATATTCAGCACCAATCTCATTCCATTTTAAGTTTGCAGGATCTTTTTCAGCACTAACACGTATAGTTTGACCGTTAACAATTAAGTTTCCGCCTTTTACTTCTACAGTACCATCAAATTTACCGTGAGTAGAATCATATTTTAGCATGTAAGCCATATATTCAACGTCGATCAAGTCGTTGATACCAACTACCTGAATGTCGCTTCTGTTTATTGCAGCTCTGAAAGCTAATCTTCCGATTCTTCCGAATCCGTTAATTCCAATTTTCATTTCTATTTAATTTTTATTTGCGTAATAATTCAATAAGTTATAAATGGGCTCTTTTAAAACAGATTTGATCTCTATTTTTTTTTCTTGAGCCACTTCTATTAAGTAATCTTCAAAATTTGCAGATACAGTTCCTACAAAATGTATAGGTAACTGCTCTCCGTATTGTTCTCGTAAAGGAACCAGGTAAGTTTCCATAAAAATCGAAAATCCTTTCTTTACAAAATCCTTCACGAATGCATGACTTTTATTTTCTAACAGCAAATCTACAAAAGAACTAAGAAAAAGATTAGGATGAGCTTGTTTATATACCTTATCTAATACAGATCTTTTGTCTAAATCATATTTTTTATTGAAGATCTTCCGAAAATCAGCGGGTAATGTATTTGTTAAATACTGTTTAATTAGTATTTTACCCAACCAATTTGCAGATCCTTCATCGGCTATGGCATATCCAAGGCCATAATTATTTTCGGTAATTTTCTTTCCGTCAAAATAAGCGGCATTAGATCCGCTTCCCATAATGCAAACTATTCCCGGGTTGTCATCGCAAGTGGCTTTGGCTGCAGCTTCCAGATCGTGATAAACAAAAATTTTACTGTATCTGAAAAATTTAGAAAAGGCATCATGGATAATGCTATTTCTAGCTTTAGAAGTTGCTCCGGCACCAAAGAAGTATATTTTCTTAACTTTTTCGGCGTTATGAATAAATTTAATGTTCTTGTTTAAAAGATTAAGAATATACTTCTCGTCATTAAAGAACGGATTTATTCCCTGTGTTCGAATGTCTATAACTTCTTTGTCCTTGTCTGCAATTTTCCAATGTGCAAACCTCGATCCACTATAAACAACAGCTATCATTTACGCTAATATGGTTGACATTTCCATTAAGTCATCTTCCAGTTTAAAGTCATGTCTCGTAATAGATTCTTCTAAGTCAGTGAAACTGATATTGTTTCCTTTTAGACCGACCATTTTACGAGTTTCTCCGGCAAGAATTGCTTTAACAGCTGCAAAGCCCATTCTACTTCCCAAAATCCTATCAAAACTACTTGGGCTGCCGCCTCTTTGTAAGTGGCCTAAGATAGTAACTTTTGTGTCGAAGTAGCTAATTTTTTCTTTTACTTTTTGTGCTACATTATATGCACCGCCATTTTTATCACCTTCGGCTATGATAACTATACTTGATGATTTGGAATTTTTTGCACCATCTTCCAATGTGGTAATCAAATCATCTATAGCGGTAGCTTTCTCGGGTAATAAAATAGCTTCTGCGCCACCAGCAATTCCGGCTCTAAGTGCGATACAGCCAGCATCTCTGCCCATTACTTCAATAAAGAATAATCTGTCATGCGATTCTGCTGTATCTCTGATTTTGTCAATAGCCTCAATTACTGTATTTGTGGCTGTATCAAAACCTAAAGTAAAATCGGTTCCGTATAAATCGTTGTCAATTGTTCCTGGTACACAGATTACGGGAATGTCGAATTTCTTAGATAATCTTTCTGCTCCTGTAAAAGTTCCGTCACCGCCAATTGCAACCAAAGCATCTATACCGGCTTCTTTTAAATTGTTATAAGCTTTTTGTTGCCCTTCTTCGGTCTTAAACTCTAAACAACGAGCAGTTTTAAGGATAGTTCCACCCAATTGCATGATGTTGCTAACAGAATATCTATTCATAGGAATAAAATTCTTGTCTATCATACCCTGATAACCTTGTTTTATTCCTACCATTTCGCAACCGAAATGTATTCCTGTTCTCACAACAGCTCTTATACAAGCATTCATGCCTGGTGCGTCGCCTCCTGAGGTAAATACTGCTATTTTTTTTATTTTAGACATCAAATTATAGAGAAAAATTTGTTTTGTTTTGGGTTTACTAATATACGTGTATTTTTTACACTAAGTAGTATTTTTTGAGAATTTTTTTTAACCTTTGTAAGGTGTTGATTGGTTAACAAACTTAATATTTTATCATTTTGACGTATTTACCACATTTAAATTCGATTTTTTCTGTCGACTGTGTGATTTTTGCTTTTGATGAAGGAGAACTGAAGATCTTATTGATCGAGAGGAATCAGGATCCATATGGGGACTGGTTTGCTTTGCCAGGGAATATGGTGAATAATGATGAAAGCATTGATACAGCTGCAGAAAGGGTGCTTTATGAGCTAACTGGTCTTAAAGGAATTTACATGGAACAGTTCTATACTTTTGGAGATTTAGGAAGACATCCAAAAGGAAGGATTATTACTGTTGCTTATTTTGCTATGATCAGATTGACGAATCCCAAAGAATTAAGACCGGTTACGGCATATGCAAAAAATGCTTCCTGGGTTTCAATTAAAGAATTACCTGAGCTTGCTTTTGACCATAAAAGTATTTTCGAAAAGGGATTTGAACGTGTAAAGAGCAAAATAAGTTATCAGCCACTTGCTTTTGAATTATTACCTGAGAAGTTTACGCTTACTCAATTGCAGAATCTTTATGAAATCATCCTGAATAAGAAATTAGACAAACGGAATTTCAGAAAGAAAATTCTGGGTTATGATATTTTGAAAGAGCTTGATGAAAAGCAAAAGGGAGTTTCTTACAGGGCGGCAAAATTATATAAATTTGATAGAAGGAAATATAGTAAGTATTTCCAAAACGAGCTGTCTTTTTCCAAGGACTAACATATCAGTTGACTTTTTATAAGGAAGGGGCGTAAAGAAATATTCAGACTTTACGCCCTTTTATTATATAGGATTAAGTATCGAATAGCTAACTTTTAATATTAAGCGTTCTCATCAACCTCGAAAATTCCGAAAATGTTGTTGTCCTGATCTGTGAAATAGCCTTGAAAGCACTTTTTTGCAATCGCAAATTTAGGCATAGCAACCTTTCCTCCGTTATGTATAATTAATTTGGCTGTTTGGTCGAAATTTTCGACCTGAATGGAACAGGTAAAAGCGTTGGTCTCCGACGACAGCGGAGGTGTCGGAGTCGCCCTTTTTAAAAGACCGCCATGGATAGAGCCGGTTGATATTCGGTAATATTCAATGGGAATGTTGTGGTCTCTTGTAAATATCCACCCAAACACATTATTATAAAACCTAACTTCCCTTTGAGATTCTGATGACTGTATTTCGAAATACCCTATAATATTCATCTCTGTTATACTTGTTAATACATCTGTGAAGCATTCGATGTGATTAACATACTTATACAATGCTTCTACGGCCAAATACCCATATTGATGTAAGAGGTCGCGATTTTGTCGAGAGCCAATACGAATGCCGCTGTTCTTAAATCGGGGATCTTATTGTTGGAAACCATCTTTTCGCGGATTTCATGATAAGAGTGTACCATTGTATCTTCCAATCCCGAGTTTACTAATTCTAACTCGGAAGCTCCTTTAGCGATAATAGCTCTTTGTGCTGCAGACAAGGAAAGACCTGTTGCGCTCTCTATGGTGTTAAGGATGTTCTTATTGGCATTTTCTGCATAACGTCTGTCCATTCTTCCAAAGGAAACATGGGAAAGATTCTTTAGCCATTCGAAATAGGAGACAGTTACTCCGCCAGCGTTGGCATACATATCCGGAACGATAATACCACCGGCCTCGATAAATGCTGCTGCGGCATCAGGTGTGGTTGGTCCATTTGCACCTTCGATGATAATTTTGGCTTTTATTCTGGAGATATTGTCTGATGTGATCTGATTTTCTAAAGCTGCAGGAATCAGGATATCACATTCCTGTTCTAATCCTTCTCCCGAATTCCTAAATTCTTTTTTTGCTTTACTGTAGCCAAGAATCGAACCGGTACTTTTTCTGTGTGAAACGATTTCGTCTAAATCCAGCCCATTCTCATTGTAAATAGCTCCTTCGTATTCACAAATGCCAACAATAGTGGCACCAAACTCAATAAGGTACTTAGCTGCATTGTAGCCAACATTACCTAGTCCTTGTACAATAATTTTCTTGTCTTCGAGTCCTGTCGACAGGCCAAGCTTTTTCATATCTTCAGCAATTGAAACACATTCTCTTGTGGCGAATGCAACGCCTCTTCCGGTAGCTTCTTTGCGGCCATGTACTCCATGTAAGGCTATTGGCTTACCTGTAACGCATCCCAATGCATCTAAGGAACCCGGATTCATCATCATGTAGGTATCAGCAATCCAGGCCATCTCGCGTTCTCCTGATCCGTAATCCGGTGCAGGTACATCTATTCCTGGTCCTATAAAATTCTTCTTAATGAGTTCTACAGTATAGCGTCTGGTGATATTTTCTAGCTCTGCAGTTGTATAGTTCTTAGTATTGATCTTTATACCTCCTTTTCCTCCTCCAAAAGGTACGTTTACAATGGCACATTTGTAGGTCATTAAGGCGGCTAATGCCATTACTTCGTCTTCGTTCACCATATCGCTATAGCGGATTCCACCTTTAGTAGGCATCATATGATGAGAATGTTCTACACGCCAAGCATGTATAATTTCGAAACTATTTCCTCTTCTGATAGGAAACTGGAATCTGTAAACACTGTTACATGCTTTTATCTGGGAGAGTAGACCTTTGTCGTGATCTGTAAATTGTGCTGCTTTGTCTACAAAGCGACAAACATCATCAAAGAAATGAAAATCCTGTTGTTGGTTTATTCCTGCCATAAAATTATAGTTTGGTATAATATGGCTCTATAAAATAATCTTTATAGAACCATTATTTTTATAGCAAGTAGGAAAGCTTTTTGTTTGTTTTGTAACGAGCTTTTTATTTATCTTTTTCTATTTTGGATATTTTCCTGTCCAATGAAAAGAGATAGGAAAACAAACCAATGAAAAGTACTGTAATTACTGCGACTACAACGTATATTTTACCTGAACTTCTTAATGCATCGGCCATCTCTACGTTTTCATTTGCGAAAGCATTTATGGAAAATAATAAAGCAAAAAGTATAGTGAATATCTTTTTCATGTTCTTCTTTTTAGTCAATTTGATTGTTCTTATTTTCGATTTTTCTAACCCGATATCTCAATGTCATTATCCAGGTAGCTGTTAAAAGCCAGCCGATAACTGCCGGGTAGAACACCGTACGCATTCTGGAATCCAGGTCATAAGCGCCAAATCCAGGGTTTCCACCATTTCCCGGATGTAATGAATCTGTCATACGTGGTAATATAAATATCAAAACCACCATAATAGGGAAGGCGAATATGTTGTAGATTGCAGAGATTTTAGCTCTTTTTTGCTCTTCGTCCAGAGATCCTCTTAATACGATATAAGCTAAATACATCAATGTTGCAATTGCTGAACCGTTTAATTTAGGATCATTTGGCCAGGGTGCACCCCAGGTAAAATTTGCCCAAACCATTCCGGTGCACAGTCCGAAAATTCCAAATATAATTCCTGTATTTACACTTTCTACAGCAATCAGGTCATGGTTTTCATTGGCGCTTCCTAAATATTTGACACTGTAAATCACCGATATGAGGTAAAGTAATATCATGGAGAACCACATTGGAACGTGAAAGTAAAGATTTCTGATACTTTCGTTAAGGATAGGTAAATGTGGAACTTCAAATAATAAACCGCCGATGATTGAGTATATTACGAGTAAAAATGCTATGATTTTCCACCAATTACTTCGCATAGTTTTTGAGTTTTGGATTAAGCTCGACAAATGTAAGTAAAGAATTATTATTTAATTGTAGTTTGGTGGTAAAAATGATGTTTTTGGTACAGGGAGCAGAAAGTGGGAGAATAGAAAGTAAGGAACAGGGAGTTGAAAATGGATAATTAAAATCTAATATCTATCAGTAAACCAAAGACTAATCTCTCCACAGATAAGGGAAAAGTATTAACGATATAACTACAACAATAACGTTTATAATACAAAGAACGCCAATTTCATCGTATGAGACACTTTGATCAAGCCCATCCATAGCATTTTTGGAGAGTTTTATAATTAGCATCAATACAGGGATAATAACAGGGAAACTTAAAATTGCCATTAATGTTCCGTTGTTTCCTGCTTTGGATGCAATGGCAGATATCATGGTGAATACTGTAGAAAAACTTATAGAACCCAGCAATACAGCCAGAAGATATAGCCAAATATCCCCAATTTCGTTGGTAAAGACGATACTGTAGGTAATGAGCGCAATAAAAGCCATTAATACCATTAAAATGATATTATAGATGATTTTTGAAACGATGATGGCATGCGGGCTGGCAATTGTGTAGTAATATAACAGTTTGCCTTTGCTTTCCTGCATAAAACTTTTTGCTATCGCATTAATAGCGGTAAAGAGTAAAATTATCCAGAACAGTGCATTCCAAACCAACGGAGGGGTTGTTCTAAACGATAGGTAACACACAAAAACTGTGGAAAGGACATATAGCAATATGCCATTAAATGCATATTTTGAACGCCATTCTAATAGTATTTCTTTATATAGAAGTGATTTTACCTGCTTTACGAAGCTCATTGTCTGCTTTTAGCGTTGCATTAAACGGGCAACATATTTACCAATTATATCAAATTCTAAGTTTACGGTGCTTCCCACCTTAACTTCATGCAGATTAGTATGCTCATAAGTATATGGGATGATTGCAACGGAAAAACGATCGTCCTGCGAATTGACTACAGTTAAACTGATACCATTAACACAAACAGAACCTTTTTCTACAGTTACATTGCCTTTGTCTGTATCGTATTGGAATGTAAATAACCAGCTGCCGTTTTGTTCTTGCAAACCAACGCATTTAGCCGTTTGATCGACATGGCCCTGAACTATATGTCCATCCAATCTGCCATTCATCAACATGCAACGTTCGAGATTAATGGTATTTCCCTCCTGCAATTCACTTAAATTGGTTTTTAAAAGCGTTTCGTGTATAGCAGTTACTGTATGCTGTCCATCGGCTAAAGAAACTACTGTCAGGCATACGCCATTGTGTGCAACAGATTGGTCTATCTTTAATTCGTTGCTAATATCGGATCGAATAGTTAAATGAAGGTTACCCTGATCTTTTTCTATTTTAACGACTTTCCCCAGTGTTTCAATAATGCCTGTAAACATAGGGGCAAAGTTAAATAAAATAGCGATATGAATTATCCGATATCTTCTTTATCAAGTATTTTGATCAGCAATTTTTCGTAATCTGTAAAACAACCCGAAGATGTATTTCGGGTTTTGTAGAGATGTATACGACCGTTTTCATAAGAAGATATTACCGTTGGATGGACATAATACTTTTTGCATACCGTTCTGGTGTTTCCTAGTTTTTGTGCTACATAGTCTATAGCTTGTACAATATTGCTTTTTAATTCGGTTTGTTTTTCCCAGGAGCCCATATCGCGAAAAGCACAAATGGCATGTACGCTCCCAAACCAGGTTCTGAAATCCTTAGCTGTAAAATCCTCACCGGAAATTTCCTTAATGTAGCTATTTACATCTCCCGAGTCTATGCTGTGATGGTTTCCATCTTCATCATAGTACTGAAATAACTCTTTTCCCGGAATATCCTGGCAGTTTTTTATTAGTTTAGCTATTGATCTGTCTTGTAATGAGATTTCATGATAAATGCCTTTTTTGCCCTTAAAACTAAATTTAACTTCTTTATTGCCGTTAAATTTAACATGTCTGTCTTTTAATGTGGTTAAGCCAAAAGAGCCGTATAGCTTACTATAACTTTCGTTGCCTATGCGGATATTTGTTAATTCCATGAGCTTTACTACCAATGCCAATACTTTTTCTAAGGGCAGCCCTTTCCTTTTTAAGTCCTGTTCTATCCGCTTTCTGATATTTGGAAGGGCATTAGCAAATCTTTTTAATCTGTAGAACTTTGCCTGATTCCTGATTTGATTCCATTCGGGATGGTAGCGGTATTGTTTTCTGCCTTTTGCGTCTATACCAGTAAACAAGAGATGAGTGTTTTCCGCTGGGGATATCCATACATCTTCATAGGCCGGAGGAATAACCAGCTTTTTAAAGCGCTCCAGTAACTCTTTATCTTTTACTACTTTTCCTTCTGTGTCGGTATAGTAGAATGAATATTCTTTTTTAAGCCGCTTATATCCTTTGTTAAAGTTATCAATATATCTTAATCCTACGGATTTCGCTGTGGACTTTGCATCGGTACCAATCTTTTCCAGTTTTTGTTGTAATCGATTCATTGTAAAAAGCTAAGTAAAAGTTTAAAAGTCTCTGAATAACTTTCTTCAGGAACAAAGTATCAGAAACGAATGTTTTCTGATACATAGATGAAATTTGTAATAGAGGTAATTCCTTATCTTTGCAGGATGGCATTGAAAATAACTCCGGTTACTATACTCACAGGTTTTCTAGGAGCTGGTAAGACAACGTTTTTAAATCATATTATTAAGGAAAATCCAGATACAAAATTCGCTATTATCGAAAACGAGTTTGGACAAATCAATATAGATAGTTCTCTGGTTATTAATACTGATGAAAATATATTCGAATTGTCTAATGGCTGCATCTGCTGTTCGGTAAATGGTGAATTAAGTGACTTATTGAATAAACTGGTTACGGGGCCATATGAGTTTGATCACCTGATTATTGAAACTACCGGAATTGCTGATCCTTCTGCTGTAGCGGCGGTTTTTATGACTGATTATAATATACAGTCTGTATTTAAATTGGATGGGGTAATTTGTCTGGTAGATTGTGTAAATGTTCTGGATGTGCTAGGGGTAGAAGAGGAGGCCTCGCAACAAATTGCTTTTGCTGATTATATTATATATAACAAGAAAGACGAAGCCGATAAAGATAAAATCGAGGAGATTAAACAGAAAACCACGGCTTTAAATCCTTTTGCAGATTTTGAATTTGCCAATTACGGTAAGGTGGAAACAAAGAAGTTATTATCCTTAAACGCTTACGATAAGGCTACCGTAAGGTTTAAATTGGGTGTGCCTAATTCAAAAGGTAAGGAAGTAGTGAAAATTGCGTCGGAAAGTCACCACCATGATATTGTTTCTCAGAGTTTTGTGTTTGAACAAAGTTTTGATCTGATGAAGCTTCGTCATTATTTTACAGTAATGCTGATGATACAGGGAGCTTACTTTTATCGAATTAAGGGGATTATCAACATAGAGGGAATAAATAGACAGCTGATTTTACAATCTGTAAAGGGATCACCCGTTTTTACGGATGGTGATGCCTGGGAAAATGACACTAAACGGGAGACAAGATTGGTGTTTATCGGTAAGAATTTAAGAAGAGATATTCTTGAAAAGGGGCTTAGGCAGTGTTTTTATGCTTAGTTAGTTAGTTAGTTAGTTAGTTAGTTAGTTAGTTAGTTAGTTAGTTAGTTAGTTAGTTAGTCTTTAGTAGTAAGTAGTGAGATTAGGTGAGTATTGCAGCTATTAGTTATTGAAGAGATCATTCGGTAAGTTGATTTGTAAATTAATATATTGTAAATCAGATTTTTGTTTAATTTGTGTGATAGAAATATACTTAGTGTACTTTGTACAATAAGATAATATGCATATCTTTAAAAACTGATTATTATAATTTAATATATGATACTTATAGCGGACGGTGGCTCGACGAAAACGAGCTGGTGCCTTATCGACAAAAATGAGAATAAGACGCTTTTCAATACTGAAGGATATAACCCTTACTTTTCTGATACTACTTATATATACAATTCTCTAAAGAGAAGTTTGCCTAAGGATCTCCCTTTGGAACAAATTGAAGAGGTAAACTATTATGGTGCAGGTGTTCATAACGAAGAGAAAGCTAAGGTAATTTCTGATGCTTTTAAAATGATCTTTGTGAATGCTAAAATTGATATTGGACATGATCTTTTAGCCGCCGCGAGGGCTTTACTTAAAAATGAAAAAGGTTTTGCTGCAATTTTAGGGACTGGTACCAATACTTGTATTTATGATGGGAATGATATTGTTGAACATATAGATTCGTTGGCTTATATTTTAGGTGATGAGGGGAGCGGTTGCCATATCGGTAAAAAACTTTTAGGAGATTATATAAGAGGTTATATGCCTGCGGAGGTGAGGAAGGAGTTTTGGGATACTTTTAAACTAACCGAAGACGAGATTTTAGATAATGTTTATATAAAACCTTTACCTAATAGGTTTTGTGCCAGCTTTAGCAAATTTGTCTACGAAGTTCAGTCAAATAAAGAATATACGAGAAATCTTGTGAAGTCTTCTTTTGAGGAGTTCTTTAAGAATCTGGTAAGCAGATATGCAAATTATAAGGAATACTCTTTTAATTGCATTGGTTCGGTAGCGTATAATTTTAAAGATATATTGGAGGAAGTGGCAACAGAGTATGGAATGAAGCTGGGGAATATTGTCCGTTCGCCAATAGATGATTTGGTGAAATTCCATCAGGAACGTTTTTTAAGTGGAAAGTAGTACCTCTCAAATGATATTTAAAACGGCGTCATTGTTCTAATTGACGCCGTTTTTATTTTGACTACTGTTAGTCCTTTATCCTTATTCAATAAGGATTTTTTTAGCTATTGTAGTGTCTTTATGGTTTAATCTAACATTATATAGAAGACCATTTTGTTTTAAACTTAAAGGAAAGCTGTTTATTCCGGGCTGAATGTTAGCTGTGTTGCTAAACAAAACTTTACCGCTCATATCCACAATTTCTATTTTAGTATTTGCTAGAAAAACGAAAGAGGAAATATTGAGTTTTCCGTCCCGATGCGAAACTGCTATTTCGTTTCTATTGATATCTATTGCAGCTTTCACAGGGCCAAATAATTCATTACGTCCATTTAAATCTATTTGTTTTAATTGATAGTAATAGGTGCCGCTAAGAATATTTTTGTCCAGAAACTGATAAGAGCCGGCAATACCTTTTGCAGGTATGCTTCCTATTTCAGTAAAAGCAGAGCCGTCCGAAGATCTTAAAATGGTAAAATGAGAAGCGTTGTTTTCAAAAGCAGTGCTCCAATTGATGATTATACCAATGTGATTATTCTTAGCTGAAAATGAAATTAAGCCCACAGGTAGTTTCACTTCACTTTGTGGCGTAAAGGCAATACCTCTGAAGCCGGTGGTGGCCGAAGATCTAGCTAGAACATTTACTTGTACACCTACTTTACAACGTTCAACATTCTCTGCTTTTGTTGTTTCGTCAATTATCTTGACGATGCTATTACCTAGATTATTTGTTGTAATAGCATATAAGGTCCTTTTTCCATCTTCTAATCTACCGGTTAGTGCCTTAAACCCGAAATCATTTGCAACTCCAGAATCAATAATTCCTAATAATATCCATTCGGAGCCATTATAATAAAGTTTTTTAATACCACCGGTACTGGTATTTTCTTCTGCAATATATAAGAGATCATCTCCGAACATGACAAAATCAGCTGGTGCTTCTAGGCTAGTAATCGCATCTCCAGGCAGATTTAGAGCTGTTTGATCTTTTGTGTTTGGTATACCGTTACCTACTTTTAACAGACGTGTAGGGCCACCGGAAGGATCGAAAGAGGAACTGATATATAATTGATTATTAAAAGCCTTTATGGATCGTGTATTTACTTTAGTCAAGGAAACTGGCACTGTTGTAGTCTTCTGTTGTGGGTTGTAGCTTACATATTGCACTCCTGTTGCTGTACCGGTTCCTGCACCGGCTAAATAAATTCCATAATCGGTGTTTTCTAATGGAAAAGCTAAGGCTGATTTGGCTGCCTGTGTGCTATGCGTGTTATTGAAGTTAATGAAGGTTTCTTCTTTATTCTGATTGATAATAGCCAATGTACGGTTTGTTGTTGAAGCATCGTCTTTGGCGGGCCCACCGGTATTGCTTGTTATTTTGCTATAACCGTATAATGTGAGTAATTTATTATCAGTAGATAGTGTTAACAGGCCTTCGTTTATAGCTGTGCCGTTTACAAAGAAGTTTTGGTTGCCTAGGGCTTTTGATTCTATAAGATTTCCTGTTAAATCATATATGGATAGATTTAATGTGGAGCCTCCTTTATTGTTGTTTGCTATTTCGCTAACTATTAAATTGTTGGGAGAAAATTGTGCATAGCTATTTAAAACAATGGCGGAGAGCAGTGCTAAGACAAATTGTTTTTTCATATTGGAAAATATATAAGGCCGATGTAAGGGTTTATTCTTAACCGGCCTTTGTTTAGATTAAGGGGTGTGTTAAAGCTATTTTTTGAATTTCTGAGTAATTGAAATACCAGTGCCTACTATTTTGGCTATATAAATTCCACTGGTAAGGTTTTTATCCAATGCTATTGTATTGTTTCCTGGAGTCAGTTGCACCTGTTTTGAGAAGTGTGTTCTTCCAGTGATATCTGTTACTGTTAGTTTGGAGTTGGTGTTTTTATCTGCTGTAATTACAAACGTTATACTTCCTTCGTTATCTATTACGCTAATATTATTTTTGTTTTCAAAGCCTATTTTGGCAGAAACAGGACCAAATGTTTCTGATTCTCCGTTGATATCTACTTGTTTTAATTGGTAGTAGTTTGTACCCGAAATTGGTGTGTTGTCGGTGAAGCTGTATTGGTTCAAGGAGCTGGAGTTGTTTTTTCCGGCTACTTGGCCAATTTTTGTAAACGAAACGCCATCTGTAGAACGTAATATTTCGAAATATTTATTGTTTTGCTCTGATGCTGTAGACCAGTTTATGACAATGTTTCCGTTTACTGTTTTTGCTGTAAAACTGTTTAAGGAAACAGGTAAGGTAATGGTAGAATTGGGCGTGAAGCTGATTCCGCGGTAACCAACAGTAGAAGAAGCAGTGCTTAAAATATTCACTGTAATTCCGGCAGTAGAATTGGAAATAGTTTGAGTTTTTGAAGTCTCATCGACAATTTTAACAATACTGTTGCCTTTTGATTTCGAGGTGACAGCATACAAAGTGACTTTGCCGTTTTCTAATCTTCCTGCAATACCTCTGAAACCTAAATCATCTGATATTGGAGATGTGATGCTGCCAGCTGATTTCCAAGTGTCTCCATTGTCTAAAGAGTAGTATTTATAAATAGCTCCAGTAAATGTGGGAGGGGATTTTGCTTCTGATTCATCAGCAATATATAATAAATCTTTACCAAAGAAAATAAAATCTCCGGGTATTTTTAAAGTATTTAGCGGGATAGTTTCGCTAAGATCATTAATTGTCGTTACTTCTGTAGGTATTCCTGTGCCTACTTTTGTGAATAGATAATTAGTGGCACCTGTTAATCCTGTAGCAGCATAAAGCTGATTGTTAAAAATATTCACGCTACCAGAATTTAAACCTGAAATTTTATTTGTTGAGGGATCAGTGTATTCACCTATTCTAATTGGGTTGGTAATGGTGTTGTTACTAAGATTTAGTTCAGCATATTGTAATGCTGCAGTAGCAGAGGTGCTCCCTCCACTTAAATATATATTATAAATGTTCTCTTGCTTTTTGTAGGCGACACAAGATCTAACCTGAGTGCCTGAATGTATTACCACTGGCGTAGGGAGTGCTTTTATACTTTGGAATTCATCTATAAATGTGACTACTCTTGCATCTGTGGTGCTAGCTAAATTGCCAGTAGAAGGAAATGTTGTATGACCATACATAGTCAAAAATTTTTTGTCTGAACTTAAGCGCAGGATACCATTATTTACTGTGCTTGCTGTCAAGCCAATATAGAATGTTGGAATAGATGTTTCTTCAGCTCCAATCACGGGACTTCCATCTAAATTCATTTGTAATAAAGAAACATTGCCAACATTAGAGTTGGAAGTAGGCGTAGTCTTAACAACTACTAACTTATCCGGAGTAAACTGTGCAAAAGTAAAGTTTGTTGTAGCCAGCAAGGCCAAAGAAAGTAAAAGTCTTTTTTTCATAATTGATTTTGATTAATTGATATAATTAGTTGTTTGATTAAAAGTAATCAGAGAATGAAAAAAGCTATTTCGATATTGGTTAAAACTGTTTAGATTTTGTTGAATGGAATTAAAGAGGGGGAGTTTAGGGGAGTCAGAGATTCTTTTTTATATTAATCCTTAGAGTTAAACGAAGTGTCTCTAAGGATAGTTTGCAGAGCCAGGTGTAACAGAATTAAGTGAGCATGTTATTTAAATTACTCGGTAGGATTCTCACACCTGCTTAATACCAGCTATAAAAAGGAACACAGCAGAAACACTCAAGAATGACCTGTGTTTATACCAGAATAATATCCAAAACAAGTCAACCGAAATGTAAAAAGCTGGTTTATGAGTGTTTTGGGCGCAGGGGGCTTGTTTGGCAATCTAAACAGGACACAAAAGAGCCAATTTATTTGTTTTATATAAGTCTATTAACCTGAGTTTAATTAATGATGTACTGATCATTAGTGTTTATTAGCTTTTTCTGATAAAGATTGCTTTGCGGGCTCGTAATGACTCTCCCTATTTTTGTCATCGTAAATTTGTAAGAAAGTATTTGGAGCAACTTAAGCGAAATATTTATTTTGTTTAGTTTAAAAAGATCCAGCCGAGAGAAGGTACATTAAATTACCATATCTGGTTAAGTGCCGTGTTTTATCTTTTAGTTCTGAAACGATATCCGAATTCCTTTGGAACCTTTGATACTTTGTGCATTTTGCTTTTAGTCTTTATATAATTAATATGAGGAGTATCTAGAATCAATTATTTGTATGGGAAAGGGTGGTTTTTTTTACTAAATTTTCTGTTGGAGGTTCTTTTTATTTGTTAATTCTTAGAAGATACTTCGTTTTATTCTAAAGACAGTTGATATCTAATGTAAAGGAGGAGTATAGTGTCCTATACTAGATTTACTTGACAAATTTGGACGGTAATTACTAATTTTGGTTTACAATTTATATTATTTTCCCGATATTACTTTACACTAAATTTTATTTTCCTGATTTCACTTTACCATGCATTACTTGATGCATGTTTTGCTTGTGGTGTTTGAAGCTGGCAAGAGAAGTGGGGTCTGATCTGGTTATAACTGATAATTGCGTTTTCTACTGCATCTTTAGCTTTTTGGTATGAGTCAAAAGATTGGTATAGATTAAATTCTTGTTTTAAAATACCATTCACCCGCTCTGCGATAGCATTATCATAAGGGCTTCCATTTTGCGTCATGCTAATTTGTACATTTTGGCTGATCAATAATTGGACATAATCGTCACAGCAGTATTGAATTCCCCTGTCAGAGTGATGAATAAGAGGTCTTTTTGGGTATAATCTTGATTTTAACGCCATCTGAAATGCTTTTATGCATCCTTCTGCTTTTAAGTTTCGACTTAAGTTATAACCTACAATTTTTCTTGAATAAGCATCTGTAATCAAACTAAGATAGATAAAACCTTTTTTTGTTTTTAAATAGGTAATATCGCTCACCCATATTTCTTCTGCCATTATAGCTTTACGTCTTTGCACCAGATCCGGCCATTTCTTAAAATGATGAAAGGAATTGGTCGTTCTGGCATATAATCTCCGGGGCTTAACCAGCAAATTATTTTCCTTTAATAAGCAGAAAAAAGCATCTCTTCCCATCGAAATCTGATGAGCAGATAGGAATTTTTGCAGCATGGAGTGCATCTTAAGGCCGCCGATGTGGGGCAATTCACTTTTTATTTGTCGAACCTGTTCTATCACTAAAGTTCTTTGTAGTTGTTTCTGTCCCTTATTTTCAGCTAGCTGATACCAACCTTGACGACTTTTACCAAACAAAGCACAAATTGTTGTTAGGGAAATTTCATGATATATTTCTTTCATTTGTCCTACTGTTTGGTACCAGGCTTTTTTACAATATCTACCCCCATTTCCCGTTCGGCATTACGAATGAGCATTTCTAATGCGGTGATCTTAAGTTTTGCCAACGCTAATTCCTCTTCAAGCTTAGCGGTGTTTGAGGGCGTTAATTCCGCAGGAGAACTTGTCTCTGGGGCTGGGTCAGGATGATGCTTATTGTACCACTTTACAAAGTAAAATACATTGTCTGAATTTAAATTGTATTTCTTGCCAACCTGACTGGCGCTATAGTCACCCAAAATATATTCTCGGGCAACTGCAATTTTAAAACTGTCTTCGAATAAAGGAGTACGACCTTTGCTCTTTCCTTTTCTTGGTTTTTCCATTGTTCTTTTAAAGTTAGGATTTTGTCCAAACTTGTAAAGTGGATTTAGGAACGGACACTTACCCATAAAGATACAAATAAAGTATGAACTTTAAAATTGGAATTCCTGCTATTGTGTCTAAAAGAGAGATCGGGAAACTGTTTTTTATTAATGGTCTATAGGATCACTCTCTTTAATGAGGCTTAAATAATATAGTCGGCGGTTAAGATGGACATCATATTATAAAAAATCCCTGTCACCGATAATAGCGACAGGGATATCCCAAAACTAAACCAAATAAATATTAAAACTGATGCTTAATAGTCTGTTTTTTTCCATCAATGAATAAAGAGAAATTAATTTTACCTTCTTGCGGATTATTACCAATTTCTTCTTTAAAATCAAGCTTTGGTGCCTGATTTCCATTAAATGGATATAGAATTGTAGTAAAGTTGATGTCTTTTGTATCCTTTTTATCCTGTTCAAAAGCAAAAGCTGGTCTTGCAGCTTCTTGTCTGTAAGAATAAGATACTTTACCTTCTTCTTTGACAAATTTGGCCTGACCTATATTAAAATTTCTAATGATCAGGTTATTACCATCTTTGTAAGTTGTAGCAACACTATTCTCTTTCATATTGTACAGCGGCTCATTATCCTCTTTTAATTGGAAGTGAATACCTACGTTTCCGGTAGTTGTTCCTACAGCACTATCGAAAATGATAAAGTACTTTTTATTAACAAATACAACTGTTCTGTAGTGATCTAAACCTTTATAACTGGGGTTTTTGTAAACCAGTAAATCTAAAGTATCTGATGTTTCCCATCTGACTAGTTTAGCATCACAAGTGTCAATATTTTCGTTATTAAGAGTTAATGTTTTATGAACTCTGGTTTGTCTATACCAATTTCTAAGTTTGAGTATTTCCTCGTCGCCGCCATAAACGTAAGCACCAGCGTCTGGCATAAAGTTTCTCCCTTTTACCCAAAGGTCAAATGTTCCGTTATCTGGCTGGCTATGCCAAAAAGCGGGAGGACTTGCCTTTAATACCATTACTGTTGCAGTATCTTTCCAACTGTTTCTGAAGGTATAAAAACCGCCATTTTTTAATGCGTGAGAAAGGAATTTTGGTGTCTCTCCCTTTTTTCCTTCTGTAGCGTAGTATTGTATTACTTTATTGCTTGGGAAAACTTTAAGCCAATCTTTATAGTTTTTTAGCATAGATTCCTTTGTTTCCAATTTAGCATCACTAAACATGGGATAAGTATAATCCGGAAACGAAAAGTTTACCTGTGCCATAATCATTTCTTCTATGGTGTTTTTGAATGACTGAGGGAATTCATTGTCTAAATTTGCCAATTGTGTCATCCTTAAAGCTTTCAGGAAGATATTAATAGCTGCGGTGTGGTAATTTGGAGATAATTCAAATTGCATACCGTCTGCATAAATCTGCTTTTTGATTTCTGTATTTAGTATCTCTATACCACTTTTTCTCCAGGCGGGAGCATCTTTAAACTCGGGAAAGAACGCACCTGCATAAATCATTCGTTGCGCTTCAAACAATAAGTGATTTCCTTTGTCCGAATAGTTGTTAAGGATATAATCTGCGTGTTTATTATAATTGTTCAAAAAGGCCATTAAAAACTCCGGAGTGAAATAAGGAGAGCTGATGAACATATTAAACATAGCTGTTTGATCCTGAACTCGGGTAGCCACTTCAAGGGCTCTCCAAGCGAATCGGTCATTCTCTTTAGATAAACCCAGCGGATTCTTTTTAATCCAGTCAAGATATTGGAAAGTCCATTCTTTGGCATATTTTTCATCGCCAGAAGACCAGTAAGCTAATCCCATAGGAACCCACCAGTATGTTCTATGCAATTGCCAGCGAATTTCATTGTCTTTAATTGGCCAGTGCTGCCAATTTATATCTTTTCCGTAATCTATAAACCCATATCCTTTATGTACAAAAAATAAATGTTCTAAGCCTTTATCAGCTTTTTCCTGATTGTCTTTTGATATCGGTTTACCGAAAAATTTGGCTCTATCCTGAATGTTATAATCGGGATGTTTGATGCTTCTTTGTTTATAATAAGCTAACAATGTTTTGGCAGCATCATCATATTTTTTGTTTGCTACCAGACTTTTTACTTTTTCAAGCCCCGGATAATCCAGATTCAGATTGTTAAAGTCTGCACCGGATAAGGACGATTTACCTTTCCCTATACTTAGAATAGGAAAGAGTAAAAGAATTATGAGGAGTGATTTGATTTTCATTGATGTTTAGTTTAATTTCTTCAAATCTATATTTTTAGAAGCGGCATATCTTAATAAAGCCTCTAAATAATAATAATCGGCATAGTTTAATGGAGTGTCTATCTCTGAATTGTATAGGAAGGCACCAACACTATGCTTCAATATAAAAAATCCGTTTGAGTCTTGTTTTGCAAGGTAAGCATCAGAAGATAAAGATTTAAGAATATCTTCTGCATAGGTAAAGTAGCTATTGTTTTTAGTGTATTTGCTTAAATCTATTAATGCAGAAGCTATAACAGCTGCGGCAGATGCATCTCTAGGTGCTCTTTCGCCTCCATTATGGATGCTATAGTCCCAATAAGGAATTTTGTCTTTATCTACATTGGGATGCTCCATAATATATTTAGCAATAAGGATAGCATGGTCTAAAAAAACTTTATTGTTAGTTTCTTTATAAGCCATAGTATAGCCATAAAGCCCCCAAGCCTGGCCTCTTGCCCAAGATGATTCATGAGTTAAGCCTTGGTGCGTTTCTTTTTGTATCGCTCTGCCAGATAGGGTATCGTAACTAATAACATGGTATGAACTATTATCCGGTCTGAAATGATTCTTTAATGTTGTCAAGGCATGCTGGCTAGATGCATCTACATATTCTGCTTTTTTAAAGTTTTTTCCTGCCCAGTATAGATAGTCTAAATTCATTAAATTATCTATGATAACAGGAAACTGCCAATGACCAAAATCCCAAGATCTGATGGCACCAACAGTTTTATTATATCTTTTATAAAGATTAGCAGCTCCTTTTTCTAATGTAGGTAAATAAGCCTTGTCTTTTGTAATTCTATATCCGTTACCAAAAGAACAATATATCATAAAGCCAAGATCGTGAGTGTGCGTAAAGTTTTTTAGCGAATCCATAGCTAAAGTAAATTTTCTAGCACTTGCACCTAACTGCTTATCTCCAGAAATTTCGTAACCATACCAAAGCGATCCAGGGAAAAAACCAGTGGTCCAATCTTCCTGCGGAGCCAGTCTTACAGATCCGTTAGGATATACAGATCTTGGATTCATGCCTGGTTTGTAGGTTTCTGATGCTTTTTTTAATTGATGAACAATACTTTTCTTTGCGTTTTTTAACCAACTTAAATCTTCCTGCGCATGAAGTTGATTTCCTGACATAGCTAATGCTATACAACAAATCAATACGCTAGCAATTTTTCTCATATAATTTCAGTTTTTAATCAACCATGAAAGTAGAAAGGCTTATTTGCTTTGTATTTCGATTTTATCCAAATTGATTTTGATTTTGATGAATATGATTGAAAGGGTCAATATTCTTCGTTTGATTAAATAATTCCCTTTGTGTTTTATATAATATTTTATTTAGCTGCATATTATTGACGTGACGCCTTATTATTTACACAATATATTACTCATACTATTTTGATCGATATCATATCGTACAGATTCCTCTTATTTATAATATAATGGTACTTCTTCTTTTATCAAGCGAATAAAGGAGTAATCAGACGAATCAATTTGAGTTTTAGAATTTAAAGTTTTCTTTATTTTAGGAACCGGAATGCCTGGTATTCTTTAAGGAATATTTAAGGCGATCCATACACACACACTATTTAACAAAAAGAACATACTTATTAAGTGAAATAGATATTTATAGCGCTATAAAGAGGGCTTATAGCGATTGTTAGCCAAAACCGAAAGCTTTTTAGACGATTTTAAAAGCCTCTTTTTAATGGTGCTGGTAAATTCGTTCTAATCAATTAAAAATTTAAATCAAGAATTGTATGAGAAAGATACTCTTAATGTTCGCTGTGATATACAGCAATATTTTGTACGCTCAAAATATCACAGTGAGTGGATTGGTTACTGATGTAGCCGGAGATGTTCTGGCCGGAGTTAACGTAGCTGAAAAAGGAACCAATAAAGGGACTATTACAGGTGTAAATGGACAGTATAAATTGACTGTTAGTAGCAAAGATGCTGTTTTGGTTTATACATATATGGGCTTTACGCCAGTAGAGCAAAAAGTAGGCGGAAAAACAACCATCAATGTAAAGCTTAATCAAGAGACGCAAAGTATGAATGAGGTTGTTGTAATTGGTTATGGTACTGTGAAAAGGAAAGACTTAACCGGATCGGTATCTTCCGTAACTGGAGAAGATCTGAGTAAGGTTCCTGTGCAGGATGTTGCGAGCGCATTGGCTGGAAGATTGGCCGGTGTACAGGTATCTGCATCGGAAGGAGCGCCGGGATCTGATATTTCTATAAAAGTTAGAGGCGGCGGTTCTATTACCCAAAGTAACGAACCTTTGTATGTGATAGACGGTGTTCCGCAGACAGAAGGACTTAACTTTTTGGATCCTACAGATATTGAAAGTATAGATGTTTTAAAGGACGCCGCCTCTACAGCTATTTATGGTGCCAGAGGAGCGAACGGTGTTATTTTGGTGACTACCAAACAACATAAAGCAGGAAAAACAATAGTTACCTATGATACTTATGTAGGTGCGAAGAAGAATATGAAGACTTTGGCAACGCTTAACCCTTATCAATATACGCTTTTGCAATATGAGCGTTCTATGAGTGATGCAGCAAAGTTAGCCTCATTTGAAAAAACTTACGGAAAGTTTGAGAACCTGGCGTCAAATTATGGAAACAGAGCCGGTGTAAACTGGCAGGACGAAGTTTTTGGAAGAACCGCCAATAGCCAATATCATAAAATTGGAGTTAGTGGTGGAAATAAAGAAACTAAATTCAGTATGTTCTATTCATTTAATGAAGATGAAGGTATCATGCTCAATAGCGGAGCCACTAAAAATGTAGCAAAACTTACCTTAAACCATACAGCAAGTAAAAAGTTAAGTTTAAACGGAAGTGCCAATTACTCGCAGCAAAAGATTTACGGATTAGGAACGGGTGAGGGAAATCAAGCGTTTAATCAGCTTCAAAATATTCTTACTTACAGACCAACCTTTGGATTGGCGGGAGAAGATTCGGATTTAATTGATCTGGAGGAAGATCCGGAATTAGCGTCAAATTCTGGCAATGTTCAGCAAAATCCAATTATAAATGCACTATCTCAGAATAAAGATGTTTTAGCCAAATACCTTTATTTGAACGGAGGCCTGACTTATAAGCTGACAAAACATGTTACCTATAAAGGTGCAGTAAATTATAGAAACACATCTGCCAAAACGGATCTGTTCTATGACAAAAGATCTATGACGGCGAAACGTAATCAGGGACCTTTAGGATCTTTAGCGGACCAAACAAAAAGCGGTTGGAGCTACACCAATACTTTAACCTACGCAAATACTTTTGGGAAGGATCATAAATTTGACATGATGCTTGGACAGGAACAAAACTACCTGTTAACTAAATATAATAGAATCAATGCTAACGGTTTCCCGAAAGAAACTTTAGGATTGAACAACTTAGGAGAAGCGACAACTTTTACTGCCGAGTCAAATAATCAGGATGAAAAGATGTTTTCTCTTTTTACAAGAGCTAACTACAATTACAAAGGTAGATATTTAGTTTCGGCTAGTTTAAGAGCAGATGGGTCCTCAAAGTTTGGCGCTGGAAATAAATATGGTTATTTCCCGGCAGCTTCTTTCGCTTGGAGACCAATCGAAGAGGAATTTATGAAGAATCAGAATTTGTTTTCTGATTTGAAACTGAGATTTAGTATTGGTACTTCCGGAAATAATCGGATAGCCAACTACGCCTCTTTAGCACTTTTAACATCTGGAAATTATCCATTATTAGATCAAAATAATGTAACGGTATTCCCTAATGTACTTCCAAACCCAAATTTGAAATGGGAGCGCACACGTTCAGAAAACTTAGGTTTGGATATGGCATTTCTTAATCACAGGGTTCAGGTAACTGCCGAGGTTTACAGAAATACCACCAATGATTTATTGTTGAGCGCAGAAGTCCCTATGGCTACCGGTTATTCCAATATGCTAATAAATGCCGGTTCAACAAGAAATAAAGGACTTGAATTGAGTTTGAATACAGTTAACATCAATGCAAGAGATTTTAAATGGACTACAAACTTCAATATTGCTTTCAATAAGAACAAAGTATTGGCATTAACGTCTGGCGAGAATGTAAGATATGCTTTCTCTAACTGGGGAATTTTAACGGAGAGTGATTATGTTATCAGGGTAGGCGAGTCTTTGGGTCAAATGTACGGTTACAGGACGAATGGCCTTTATCAGGTAGAAGATTTTGATTACAATGCTACAACACAGACGTATACCTTAAAAGCGGGCATTCCTTTCGATTCAAATAATATTCCTCAACCAGGATATTTAAAATTCGAAGATTATAATAAGGATGGCAAAATTAGTGTAGACGACCGTACAATAGTAGGAAATGCCACACCAAAAAATATAGGTGGTATCAATAATACATTCTCTTTTAAAGGAGTTGATTTAAGTGTTTTTCTAAACTGGTCATATGGTAATAATGTGTACAATGCCAATAAACTTTACAGCAGCCAGACCCAATTAGATTACAGAAGTACATTAGGATATTTTGCCGACAGATGGATGTCTATAGACGCCAACGGTGTTAGACAAAAAGATCCAATAGCTTTGGCCGCTATGAATCAGGGAAAAGTTGTTCCGGTTTACAATAGCAATAACGCAGTTAAATTTTATGATTACGTAGTAGAAGACGGTTCATTTTTAAGAATCAACAATATTAGTCTGGGTTATACTTTACCTAAACACATTACGTCGAAACTTAAAATTAGCGGATTAAGAATCTACGCAACTGCGTATAACTTAGGTACCATTACAGGTTATTCTGGGTATGATCCTGAAGTAAGTACCAGAAACAGTACAGGTTTAACACCGGGAATTGACTTTGGTGCATATCCTAGAAGCAGATCATTTGTAGCAGGTTTAAATCTTTCTCTTTAATCATTAAGACGAGTAATTATGAAAATCAAAAATTCAATCACTATATCAAAAAGATTAACAAAGTTTGCCATTTTAGGCGCTTTGGCGGTAACATCTTTTTCCACCACATCTTGTAAAAAATGGCTGGAAGAAAAGCCATATTCATTGTACGCTTCAGAAACTTATTATAAAAATGTAGATGACGCTACAAAAGCCGTATTGGGAGTTTACGAAATCATGTCAAATCAGAAAACATATGGTTTCTATATGTCAATGGTATTTGATATTGATTCTGATTTAGGGTATATGGAAGGAACGGGCTTTTCTAACGATAACAGAACTTTGGCCCATTACAGCTTTGCTACAAGCCATAATTACATAACCGAAGCATGGCGAGAATTGTATAATGGTGTTAACAGAGCCAATATGGTTATTGCCAGAATTCCAGAAATGGCTTTAATGACCAGCGGTACCGAAAGTGAAAAAGCAGCTTTGAAAAGATGTTTGGCAGAAGCTAAGTTCTTAAGAGGGCTTTACTATTTTGATCTTATCAGATTATACGGAGATGTGCCTTTTAAAACCACTTTTACCAAAGCAGATGATGATATGAAAGCTCCGAGAGTTGATAAAGAGATCATCTACGATCAGATTATTAAGGATATGAGCGAAGCCATAGAAGATATCCCTGAAGTATCAGAAAAAAAGGTGGATGAACGGGTAAGTAAGGGAGCTGTTAAAGGCATTTTAGCCAGAGTCTATTTAGGTAGAGGAGGGTATTCTTTACGGCAAAATGGTAAAATGGAAAGGCCTGATAACTATTTAGATTACTATAAAGAAGCCAGAAGATTAACAAAAGAGATTATAGATTCTAAGCAGCATAAGCTTTCTGCTAGTTATGAGGACGTATTTAAGAACTACGCTCAGCTGAAACTAGAACCGCAGGAAAGTATGTTTGAAGTTGCATTCTTTAACACATCTGGCGAGAATAAAAATAGTGGTTACGTAGGTACATGGAACAGTCCAATTGTAGCACAGGGAGCAACATATGGTAGGGCAAATGGTTTCTATAGAATAAACCCAATGATATATTATAACTATGGAAATGGAGATACCAGAAGAGATATTGCAGTAGCTACTTACGAAATTAATGCAAGCAGTCAAAAAGTATCTTTAATTAATACCACTAAACCTTTTAGTGGACAGACCTTGGCTAACATTAGAAAATGGACACCGGGTAAATGGAGAAGAGATTGGCAAGGTACAGGATTTAAAGATTTGAACAATACAGATATTAATTGGGTTTTATTAAGATATTCTGATGTTCTTTTGATGTATGCTGAAGCTGAAAACGAAATTAATGGTCCGGGAAATAATACGGAAGGGGATGCTTATTGGTATCTGAACATGGTGAGAAGAAGAGGCTATAATGTAGATTTAACTAAAGCTTCAGCCACGGCAGATTTAGCTACCGGACTCAATAAAAATCAATTCTTTGAAAAAATTGTCGAAGAGCGAGTATTGGAACTTTGTTTCGAAGGCTTTAGGAAATTTGATTTGATCAGATGGAACAGATTGGGGCAAAATATAAGAAATACACAGACAGCGCTAACGGCCGTTTTTAGTACTTTCCCTTATATTGCCGGCGGTCTTTTTACGGATAACAAACATGAGCTTTATCCAATCCCTCAAAAAGAAAGAGATATCAATACAAGTTTAGGCCAAAATCCAAACTATTAAGATCATGATGAAACCGTTATGGATAGCAACTGCTGCTGTAATGCTTAATCTTGGTGTAGTAGTTGCTCAAACCAATAACAAGACAATATTACTTTCTAAGCTGGACCTTAACAGGTCTGGCTTAGAACAGGTAAAAACATTTTATCTAGCAGGAGACACTAACCAGGCAACAACAGCATTATTAAATTATTATAAAAACAGAAAAAACGTCATCCATCCCGATGTCGAAACTGATGTTAATGGAAAGCCTGTTGCCGGAAATTTATCAGCAACTAATTTACAAAGGGCAAATGACGCATTATCTCATGTTTTCTTTATAATGAATGGTTATCCGCCATTCGACTATGGAACAGATATCAACTGGCAGTACTGGCCTGTTAAAGATAACGAGGTAAGGTGGCAATTACACAGAATGGCATGGTGGGAATCTATGGCTTTAACCTATGCCAATACCAAAGATGAGCGTTATGCACAGGAATGGGTGCTTCAATATAAAGATTGGGTAAAGAAAAATCCTTTGGGACTTTCTGCGGATAATGATCGATTTGCATGGCGTTCTTTAGAAATTAGCGAACGGTTGGAGCTGCAATCTAAACTGTTTCTGTATTTTATCAATTCTCCAGCTTTTGATGAAAGTTTTTTGGTGACATTTTTACTTAACTACTCCAAACATGCCGATCATCTGATCAACAATTATAGCGATGCTGGTAACCATTTACTGTTTCAGGCACAAAGAATGGTTTACGGGGGAACTTATTTTCCCGAGCTTCTACGCGCCAATACCTGGCAACAAAGTGGTATCGATAAACTGAATGAACAAATTACCGTACAGGTTTTTGACGACGGAGTGCAAAATGAATTAACCTTCCATTATCATATTGCTTGTGTCCAGATTTTCTATAAAGCATTACAGATGCTGGACGTAAACGGAATATCCGGAAAGTTTCCGGCAGTTTATATCAACAGGCTGGAAAGAATGATTATGGCTGTGATTAATTTCTCCTTTCCGGATTATACCTATCCGATGTTTGGAGATTCTTGGTTGAGTGCCAAATCCGTATTATTGCGTAACTATAAAAACTGGGCTTCTGTTTATCCTGATAATCAGGTTTTAAAATACTTTGCTACAGACAGGCAAGAAGGTCTTTTACCGCCTTATACTTCTAACAGACTTGCCAACGCAGGAATATATGCATTTAGAAGTGGCTGGTTACCAAATTCAACTACCTTAATTTTAAAGGCAAGTCGTCCGGCAGAATGGCACAGCCAGCCAGATAACGGTACGTTTGAACTTTGGGTAAATGGAAGGAATTTCACGCCGGATGCAGGCGCTTATATCTATGCCGGAGATGCCAGTATCAATGCACAGCGGGAATATTTTAGACAAACCAGATTACATAATACATTAACCTTAGACAACAAAAATCTGGAGGTAAATGCTACAGAGCTGCAGTGGAGCACCAGTAATGACCTGGATATACTGGTTTATGAAAATCCAAGTTACACCAATCTTAAACATAGAAGAGCAGTTTTATTTGTTGATAAAAAGTACTTTGTATTTGTAGATGAAGCCATAGGATCAGCAGAAGGAAATGTAGCCATTCATTATGGTTTAAAAGAGGGCGAGGTAAATGCAGATCAATGTACAAAAACCATTACCACAAAATTTGCCGATAAGAATAACATTTGCATAAAAGTCATTTCGCAGCAAGAGGCCAATATGGTTGGAGAAGAAAGCTATGTTTCTTATGCCTATAATCAGAAACAGGAAAGGCCTGCTTTCGCTGTTAGCGCAGCAAAACAAAGTCCCAATACAGTAAGATTTTTATCCGTTATAGCGCCCTTTAGCGGGACAATGGTTCCGCCAATTATTGAGGCAGAATTTTTAGAAACGACAGACACAACTGTACGTGTAAAAGTGAGTGTAGATGGTCAGGCTAAAACCTTAAGTTATAACATACCTAATTAAGATGAATATATATTTTAAGAGAGTTACTTCCGTATTGTTATCCGGTGCATTGGGTTTGGTGGCACAAGCGCAAACCGTTCAGAAAAAGGACAAAAAATTGAATATTGTTTTTATCATGACGGATGATCATACTACACAAGCCTTGAGTGCTTATGATAGCCGACTGATAGAAACGCCTCATTTAGATCGCTTAGCAAAAGAAGGAATCAAGTTTAATAATTGTTTTGTAACCAATGCGGTTTGTGGTCCTTCCAGAGCAACCATTCTCACCGGAAAATATAATCATATTAATGGTTTGACAGACAACCATAAGGTTTTTGATAGTACCCAGGTTATTTATCCTCAACTATTAAAAAAAGCGGGATATCAAACGGCTATGATCGGAAAATGGCATTTGGGATCTACTCCTATGGGATTTGATCATTACAGTATTCTTCCCAATCAGGGCGAATATTATCAGCCAACGTTTATTGAAAATGGTAAAAAGATACAAGAGAAAGGATATGTTACCGATGTGGTAACGGATAAGGCAATAGGTTATCTGGAATCAAGAGATAAAGAAAAGCCATTCTTGTTGATCTATCAGCAAAAAGCACCTCATAGAAACTGGTTGCCGGCACAGCGTCATTTGGGTATGTTCGATGACAAAACCTTTGTAGAACCGTCAAATTTACTGGATGATTATTCCAATAGAGGAAAGGCAGCCAAAGAACAGTTAATGAATATATCGAAAGACATGTGGGATGCCTGGGATTTGAAATTGGCATCTTCCAGAGATTTGGATTCCCTGTCCAAAGTCCCTAAATCTAATTTTGTTGATGGAAAAGAAGATGATTTTACCCATGCTAATGATAAAACATTAGATCATCAACGTTTTTTTCAGGTTTTTGATAGAATGACCCCGGAGGAGAAAGCTGCCTGGACTAAAGTCTATGATAAACGCGTGGAAGAGTATAAAAGACTTAACCTTAAAGGAGATGAACTGACTAGGTGGAAATATCAGCAATATATGAAAGACTACCTGGCTTGTGTAGTTGCTGTTGATGAAAACGTAGGCAGATTGATGGATTATCTGGAGAAAGAAGGGGAGTTAGACAATACCATTATCGTGTACACGTCTGATCAGGGTTTCTTTTTAGGGGAACATGGATTCTTTGATAAAAGGATGATGTATGAAGAATGTTTGAGGACGCCTTTGCTGATCAGGTACCCAAACGGAATCAAAAAAGGACTTGTTTCGGATGCATTAGCGATGAACGTAGATTTTGCCCCAACATTATTGGATTATGCAGGAGTGAAAATTCCGAAAGATATGCAGGGGAAATCATTAAAACCAGTGATTGATAATGATGGAAAAGTACTGGCGAAATGGAGAGACGCGGTGTATTATCACTATTACGAATATCCAAGCTGGCACATGGTAAAAAGACATTATGGAATTAGGACCAATCGGTATAAACTAATCCACTTTTACAACGATATCGATGAATGGGAGCTGTATGATTTAGAAAAAGATCCTAAAGAAATGAATAATGTATACAATAATACTGCTTATGCAAATGTAGTTAAGATGATGCATGCAAAAATGAAAAAGCTACAAAAGCAGTATAAAGACACTAATCCGACAGAAGAGTAAATTTTATTATGAATAAGACAACATATATCAGAAACCTTTGTATTGCTGCGGTAGCATTTCTATTTGCCTGCAAATCAGAACAGAAACAAGAGAGACCGAATATTCTTTTGTTAATGTCTGATAACCAATCCTGGAACCATGTGGGGATTTACGGAGATAGTGTGGTAAGAACACCGAATATCGATAAGATAGCCAGGGAAGGAGTTCGTTTTACTAATGCTTATTGCAATTCACCTTCATGTACTCCGGCAAGGGCAGCAATGTTAACCGGACAGGATATCTGGAGAATAGAAGAAGGCGCAAACCTATGGGGGATACTACCGACTAAGTACGAGGTTTTGCCAGATTTGTTAGAGAAAGCAGGATACAGAGTGGGTTATGATGGAAAAGGCTGGGGACCAGGAAGTTTTGAAGCAAATGGAAGAAAACGTAATCCGGGGGGGAATAAATACGCCAATTTTGCGGAATTTATAAAAGATAGAAAATCAGGGGAGCCCTGGAGCTATTGGTTTAATAGTTTACACCCGCACCGTCCTTATGAAGTAGGTTCCGGAGAAAAAGCAGGAGTAGATATCAATAAAATTAAAGTTCCGGCTTATTTGCCAGATACTAAAGATATCAGAATAGATATCGCGGATTATTATGCTGCTATTGAAGAGTTTGACCAGGAAGTTGGTACAATTATGCAACAGCTGAAAGATGCCGGGCAGTTAGAAAATACCATAGTTATTGTATGTAGTGACAACGGCTGGCAGATGCCAAGAGGTTTAGCTAATCTATATGATTTTGGAACAAGAGTACCTTTAATTGTATCGTGGCCTGATAAATTTAAAACCAACGAAGTAACTGATGAATTGGTTACTTTATTGGATTTAGCGCCGACGTTCTTAACAGTTGCACAAGCAGAAGTACCCACCTATATGACCGGTAAAAGTTTATTACCTATTGTAGAGGCTGGAGCAGAAAATAAAGATTCCAGAGAATTTGTGGTGTTAGGAAGAGAAAGACATGCATTTGTAAGACAAGAAGGTTTGGGATATCCGGGCAGAGCATTAAGAAGTAAAGATTTCTTGTATATCAAAAATTATGAGCCTTCAAGATGGCCGGCAGGAGATCCTCCGCTTTACGGAGATGTCGATCCCTACATGCTGAACTATCCGGGACCTGCTAAATTCTTCATTTTAAAGCATAAAGATGAACCAATTGCTAAACAAGCATATCAATTGGCTTTTGCAAAACGTCCGGCGGAAGAACTTTTTGATGTAGTTAATGATCCTGATCAGCTACACAATCTAGCTTACGATCCAAAATATAAAAGTATAAAGGATGACTTGTCTGAAAAAATGGTGAAATATCTGAAAGAAACCAAAGATCCGAGAGAAACCGGAGGTAAAATTATTTGGGATAATACAGATTATTTCAGTGAAATAGACAAGACCCCTAAACCGAGCAAAGAGGCAATCAAGGAGTTTGGCTTAGATACGATGTATAACTATCTGAAATAAGAATTGCATTAGCATTTTATAACAATAGTTTCTTACAGCAATCTCCGTGATTATCTTTTTATAGCAAAAAGGTCGCCCGGAGATTCTGTTTGTAATAGCCATTATAAATACACCTAAATTAAATTGAATGAAAAGGATATGGATTACTGCAGTTGCAACATTGTTACCATTTGTCAGCATATTTTCGCAGCAAAAGCGAACAGATAGGCCAAATATTTTGATAATCATGACCGATCAGCATACAGCTGACGCCATGAGTATTGCAGGGAATAAAGATTTAAAAACACCAGCTATTGATTTTTTGGCACAAAATGGAACCCGATTTACGGAAGCTTATTGCGTACAGCCTTTATGTACGCCCTCACGTATCTCTATTTTCAGCGGTCAAAGACCAATACATACCGGATTTACTGGAAATGTAGAAGAAAAAGATGGGCTTTGGCCGGATTCTTTATTGGTAATGGGGAAAATCTTTAAAAATGCAGGTTACAAAACCGGATATGTAGGAAAATGGCATTTACCCATTCCTGTAACCAAGATTTCTCAACATGGATTTGATTATATAGAAAATACAGCTGCCGGCGATTTTCTGGATGCAGCAAATCCATCTTTTTGCGCCCGTTTTATGAAAGAAAATAAGAACGAGCCTTTTCTGTTGGTAGCATCTTTTTTAAATCCGCATGATATATGCGAATGGGCAAGAAATGATCAGTTAAAAATGGATGTTATTGGTACACCTCCACCGCCTGAAGAATGCCCTTTATTGCCAGCTAACTGGAGAATTGCTCCAAATGAACCCATGATTATCAGAGAACAGCAAAAAGTAAATCCTAAAACTTACCCTTCAACCGAATGGAATGCCGATAAATGGAGACAATACAGATGGGCTTACAACCAATTGGTAGAAAAAGTTGATAACTATATTGGGATGGTACTGGCGGGTTTAAAGAAATATGGATTAGAAGACAATACGATTATCATATTCACCAGTGATCACGGAGATGGGTATGCAGCTCATCAATGGAATCAAAAGCAAGTTTTGTATCAGGAATCGGCGAAAGTTCCCTTTATCATATCTAAAATTGGGCAATGGAAAGAAAAAACAGACGATAACCTGATTTGCAACGGTATAGATATTATGCCAACCATTTGTTCTTTTGCAGGAATAAAAATGCCGTCTTATTTAAAAAGCGGTTTAGACATCAAAAAGATTATAGAACAGCCTGGAACAAAGTTGCGAGATACTTTGGTTATCGAGACAGACTTTGCAGATAATACCCGCTTGCTTGGAATTAAAGGCCGCGCGGTAATCACGCACCAATATAAATATATCGTTTACGATAAAGGTGACTTAAAGGAACAGCTTTTTGATTTAACTGTCGATCCGGGAGAAACCAACAATTTAGCTGTACAAACCAAGTATAAACAAACACTGAATAGTATGCGGTCTTACATGAAAACATGGACTCGCAATAATAAAGATTCATTTAATCCTTATAACTAACACTATGCTATTATCCCTAATTATATCTTCACAATTATTGTTTGCTCAACCGGATACGCAAGCGGTTAAGCAAATTAATGTACCTATGCTGCATCCCAGGGTAAGGGAGTGGGCATATCCTGTAAATAATGTTAAAGTCCCATCCAATTCAGTGTGTTTACTTTGGCCGGGAATTACAGGAAAGAATGCTTTTTATAAAATCATGATGGCTACAGATGCTCAATTCACTAAAAATGTGATTAATGGAGACGAGCAGCGGTGGGCAGTGTATCCTTTGCATCAAAATATAAAAGAGGGCAAGTGGTTTTGGAAATACGCATCCAAAGCTACTCAAAATGATAAATGGCAATGGTCTGCAACAAATAGTTTTGTAGTCGAGAAAAGTAAGAGCAACATCAGTTCACCATCGTCAAAACAAGTGTTAGTTGATTTGAAAAATCAAAAACATCCACGTTTGTGGTCACTAAACAAGAATCGGGAAAGTTTCTTCACGAATAATAAAAGTAATCCGGAAGCACTGGCATTTGTAGCATCTATGCGAAAACTGCTAGGAAAACCACTTCCGGAAGAAAAGCCGACCAGACCAAGAGATACAACAGGAATGAATGACCTACAAAAAAAGCAGATGATCGAATTTATGTATCATGGTTTTGGAAATAAAGTCGCAAATCCAATTAAGGATCTTACTGTTGCCTATTATTTAACTAAAGATAGATCTTTTTTAGACGAAGCCATTAAACAGGGGATTCACGTAGCTAACATGGATCCAAAGGGTTATGCTAGCAGAGATGATTTTAATAACGGGAATATTGTAGAAGGTTTGGCAACGCTATATGACCTGGGATATGATTTTCTGAGTGAAAAAGACAAACAGTTATTAAAAAGTGCTATAAAGACCAGAGGAGAGATGATTTATAAAAATCTTCCCAATCGTTTTGAGTTACAAATGTGCGACAACCACGTGTGGCAGCATATTCTACGAAATTTTTCAATTACAGCATTAGCTGTTGCGAATGATATCCCAGAAGCAAATGAGTGGCTTACCTATGTTTATGAAGTCTGGAATGCGCGCTTTCCGGTATTGGCCTCTACAGATGGTGGATGGCATGAGGGGAATGGCTATTTCAGAGTACATTACAAAACATTGATTTATCTGCCACTTTTATTCGGAGAAATTTCCGGAAGAGACTATTTCGAAGAAGAATGGATGCATAATCTTGCTTATTATATTTTATATTCTTATCCACCAAAATCCGCTTCGGTTTCGCAGGGCGATATGCATGAAAACTTATCCGATATGGTAAGAAATCAGGCTTTGTTTGCAGACGCTTTATCTACCAAAATTGACAATCCTTATTTGGTTTGGTATGCAAAGGAATCTAGAAAATTATATCCTAATTTTTTTAGAGCCAATGATGACTTTTTGCTATTTAGGTTATTGAACTATAAAGGAGAAAAGCAGGAATTAGCTTCTAAAAAGCCAGATGATTTACCAAAATCAAGAAATTTCAACGACGTCGGTTTAGTAGCTATGCATTCCAGCCTGAATGATATTAGTCGTAATGTAAACGTGTTTTTTACTTCTAACCCTTATGGTGTTGCGGGACATGCCCATGCTGCACAAAATGCATTAACGATAAACTATAAAGGAAAAAAGATTTACGGTGGAACCGGATTTTATTCTAATTTTAGCGATGCACATAACTTATTAGATTATCGCTCGTCCAGAGGACATTGTACCATTTTAGCAGACAGTTTAAGTCAGCGATTAGGAGAAGATGGATATGGATGGATTTCAAGATTTATGACAGGAAACCGCATTCAATATGCTTTAGGAGATGCTTCAAATGCATATGGAAATTTAACTACGGCATTTTGGTTAGATAGATTTACGCAAATAGGATTAAAAGCCGATAAAAAAAGCGGTTACGGAGATGCCGGAGTAAAGCAGTTTAGACGTCATGTTTTGCAGCTGGATAGTAATTATGTGGTGGTTTATGATGAACTAGAAGCAGTAAAACCTATTCAATGGACAACTCAAATGCATAGTCCATATCTAATGAAAGAAGGGGCTGCAAATATTGGAAATGCAAAAGTATTCGAATTGGAAGCAGATTTTGTGAAATCTAACGCGACTGTTTTTTCAAGCAGTAATAGCACTATTTCTGTACATGATAAATACAATTATCCAGCAAAGAACTGGAAAGGAAAAACGGATGATGAAGGTAATATCATCCAGTTTAGTGAGCAGTGGCATGCAGGTATCAGTTCTTCTAACAAAAATAAACAACGTTTTCTAATGATACTTCAAGTGCAGGATAAAGCACTTAAACCGCTAAAAAACCTCGGAATAAATAAAGGTGTGCAGAAAATACAAGTGGGCGAATGGACAATTTCTGCTAACCTGGACACAAAAGAAGCTGCAAGTTTGTCTATTTTATCTTCAGATCAGAAAGCCGCATTTAGTTACGGTAATAATGCATTAAATGTAGCAGGAAAAGCTGTTAAGATAAACAATGCATCAAGCTCTGTACTGATAGAAAATGGAATAAAACAAGAGGTAATAGACACGTTACCGGCGGTTGTTTCGCAAGATATTGGAAACTAATTGAATAAATAAAATTGTGCAAAAAGCTATAGATAGATGCTGAATAGAATGAAAATTTTAAAGAGAACTGTAAGTACATCAATTTTTTTATTTTGTGCAATGTCTTCTGCATTGCTTTTTGCGCAATTAAAGTACGAGGCCAGAAAGCAGTTTAGAACGATATCCATAGAAGAGGGATTATCGCAAAGTACGGTTTATTCCATAGTTCAAGATAGCCTGGGCTTTGTATGGATGGGGACGCAGGATGGATTGAACAGATATGACGGAGGTTCTTTTCAGGTCTATCGGCCAATTAAAAAAGATCAAAAATCTATTGAGTCTTCGTATATCCGGAGCCTTTTTATAGATCATAAAGGGGTGTTGTGGATAGGCGGAAATAAAGGAATAAGTTCTTTTGATTACGTAACAGAATCTTTTAAGAATTATCGCTTAAAAGTAAAGTCCGGAGAATGGTTTGTCACTTCTATCAATCATACTGAAAATGGCGATATATGGCTGGCTACAAGTAGCGGAGAACTTTATGTCTATAATAAAAAAGCAGATAGTTTTCATTTAATAGATTTACAAACCTATAATGTCGGTATCAATAACATTTGGAATATTGCACGGCTAGATAACCAATTCCTTTTGGGGACAGATATTGGTGTCTTCCAGTTTAACCCTGTCTCTAAAAAAATATCCAGATTTGGCATAAACAATAAATCAAAGGTGAACTACATTTTTGTTGACAAACAATTTGTATGGGCGGGCACAGAGGGAAAAGGGCTGTTCCAATATGACAGAGTCGGAAAATCTGTTAAACAATACCTGCATACAGCCGGAGAGCCCTCAAAAAGTATCGCAGACAATGATGTCAGGAGTGTAGAACGGGATGAATTTGGCAACTTGTGGATAGGAACTTTTAAAGGATTATCCATAATGAATCTACAAGATGGTACAATACAGAATTACTTTCATCAATCATCCGTTCCCTACACATTAAGTCAAAACTCTGTACGATACATTTATCGGGATAAGCAGAATGGGATGTGGATGGGAACCTTTTACGGGGGTGTATCTTATTACCATAATGACGATGTAAGATTTAGCTTTCTAAACAGAAATACAGGCAATTTATCTCTGAATGATCATGTCGTTAATGTCATAAAAGAAGATCCAAATAAAAATATATGGATTGGAACTAATGATAAAGGCCTGAACTTTTGGGATAGAAAAAAAGGCATAATTAAGTATTATTCCCACAGCGAATCTGATGTAAACTCACTGGCATCGAATAATATCAAAGCTATTGAATTTGATCGCTTTGGACACGTTTTAATAGGAACACACAATGCCGGACTAAGCTATTTTGATCCCAATACAGGAAGGACGCTCATTTTTAGGCATAAAGCTGATGATGGAGCTTCTATTGCGGGAGATATGGTTTATGCGTTATTAAGAGATAAACAGGGCAATATTTGGGTAGGGACCCGCTCTGGGCTAGATCGCTTTAACGAAGTGACAAAAAGCTTTTCACACATCTATCTGGACAAAAGAGGGACCAGACTTTCGTCTGATGAAATAACAACTTTAGAAGAAGATAGTAAAGGAAGAATTTGGATAGGAACCACCAATGGTGTAAATATTTTATATCCGGATCAAATGCTTTTTGAAACTTTTATGGGAGATAAATTAAGTAATGATGTTGTAACGTCTATAGTTGAAGATAAAAAAGGCAGGATATGGGTAGCAACTAGGGATGGGCTAAATCTGTATAATGATAAAAGTAAAAAATTTGCTGTTTATAAAGATCAAAAAAACATCATAAAAGGAATTGTTTATGGGATTACATGTGATGACGATGGAAACATTTGGCTATCATTATCCCGAAATCTGCTAAAGTTTAATCCGGATAAAAACCTCTTTCAACTGTTTGATATCAAAGATGGTTTGCAGAACAATCAGTTTAACCTGTCGGCAGTAAGTAAAACTTCTGATGGGATGTTGTTATTTGGAGGAATTAACGGATTGACCTATTTCTATCCAAAAGACGTAACTCCGAAGAAGATGAAGCTGGATCTCACTTTTACAGGTATGGAAGTGTTAAACAGACCTGTTTTTGTAGGAGATGCCCATGATATTCTTAATCAGCATATTGACAAACAGGAGACGTTAAAATTAAACCATGATCACAAACAGTTTACCATAAGCTTCAATACTTTCAATTATATATCTCCAAATAAAATTAAATATCTCTATCAGTTAGAAGGATTTGACCACGAATGGCAGGAAGTTACCGCCATTACAAAAGTGACGTATACCAACCTGAAAGCCGGTAATTATATTTTTAAGGTTAAAGCTGTTGGGCCTTTGGGAGAATCCAGTAAGGAAAGAACGCTTAAAATTAAGATATTACCTCCCTGGTGGAAAAGCAACTGGTTTTTTCTGATTATAACTGCCTGTTGTATCGGTGGGATTTATGCGGCATATTCCATCGTAAGTGAAAGAATGAGAACCTTACACCAATTGAAAATGGAAAGGTTGCAAAGGGAGTATACTACCAATAAGCTTAATCTGGAGCGGATGGAAAGAGAAAAAATGGATTCGATTAATAAAATGAAGACCGATTTCTTTACCAATATTTCCCATGAATTTAGAACGCCGCTAACTTTAATGATTGCGCCTCTAGAAGAGCTGATGGCCAATAAATTGTCCGAAAGAACTACCAAGAAATACCATGAGTTGATTTTACTGAATACAAAGCGGTTACTGAATCTCGTGGATCAGCTGTTGGAATTTAGAAAAACAGAAGCGGGAACAAGAAAACTGAAATTAGCTAAGGGAGATATCGTAAGTTTTATTCATGATGTGTATAGCTCTTTTGTTGTCTTATCCGAAAAAAATGGAATTAAATATAGTTTTAAATCAACCGAAAGCCGTCTACCTATTTCATTTGACAAGGATGCCATAGAGAAAATTTGTTTTAATCTGCTTTCTAATGCCTTTAAATACACGCCTAAAGGAGGTGTTATAGAAATAAATCTCTCTAAAAATGCTCAGGAAATACAAATTACAGTTTCCGATACAGGTATTGGAATAGATATCAATGAGCAGCAGAGCGTTTTCAATAGATTTTATCAGGTCGACAATCAGGAAATGAATTTAGGATCTGGCGTAGGTTTAGCTTTCACTAAAAAGCTGGTAGAATTACATGGCGGGTATATCGAGTTGAATAGTAAGAAAGGGGAAGGGGCTGTTTTTGCCGTAAATATACCGATTGTTGACAGCGATACAGTTGATAGTTACAGTGCCGAAGAGTTTAGTCTGGTTGTCGAAAATACCGTCGATCAGGAAGATATCGAACTGGATGGAGATTTAGAAACAGAGCAACGACAGGAACAAAAAGAAAAACTTCTGGTGGTTGATGACAACTATGAAATAGTTGATTTTTTAAGCTCGCATTTAAATAAGTATCAGGTTGCTGTAGCATATAATGGCAAGCAGGCACTTGATATTCTGGAAAACGATAGTTTCGATCTGATTATTTCGGATGTGATGATGCCGGAAATTGATGGTATTCAGCTTTGTAAAAAGATAAAACAGAATATCAATACATGTCATATCCCCGTGATATTGTTAACTGCTAAGAACGAAACTCAGCATCAGATTAAAGGATTGGAAGCAGGGGCGGATGATTACGTAACAAAGCCTTTTTCTATGAGTTTGCTGACTGCAAAAGTTCAGAGTATACTAAAATCGAGAAGAAGGCTGAAAGAGTTTTATTCCGAATCGAAGGAAATCGTTCCGGAGAATATTGCTTTTAACACCTTAGATGAAGAATTTTTAAGACAGGCCATAGTTACAATAGAGAAACATCTTAGCGATTCTGATTTTTCGGTTGATAAGTTTAGCCGGGAAGTTGGCATGAGCAGATCTAACCTGTATCTGAAACTAAAAGCTATTACCGGAGAATCTGCAACAGACTTTATTAAACGTATCCGTTTTAAAAAAGCTGTAGAGCTTTTGGTATCCAAACAGTATACAGTTGCTCAGGTAGCTTACATGTGTGGGTTTAATTCTCCGTCTTATTTCTCTACAGCATTTAAACAATATTATGATTGTATGCCAACCGAATATTTGGCAAAAAAAGCCGATGGTGAGTAGTTTTTATGCGATTTAAATGCAACACGAATCAAAATCTAAACAGAATTAGATAAGATTAAAAGTCTCCGGAGTACAGGTTTGATATTTTTGATTTTCAAATATGTACTTAGTGAAAGATTTTTATTCGATAGGGATTGATGTTGGAGGGTCTTCCCTGAAATGTGGATTGGTGGATTATAAAGGAAAGGTTATTTATTCTTTTTTAATGCCGCTTGCGAATATTGAAACAGCGGATGATGTAGTGACATTGATTAATGCGGCTATACGCAAATGTATCAATAAAAGTGCAAATCATATTCTCGGTGTCGGCATAGGTTTCCCCGGAATTGTAAACAATAATATTGTAATAGGTGGTGCCGACAATTTACCTGGCTTTATAAATTATCCTTTAGGGGATGTAATTTCCAAATCGACAGGTTTACTGGTAGTTGTAGATAATGATGCTAATATGATGGCGTGGGGTGAGAAAAACTATGGTGCCGGGAGAAATGCTACCGATGCTGTTTTCTTGACTATAGGAACTGGTATTGGTGGAAGCCTGATTGTAAATAATGAATTATATGGCGGTTACCAAAACCAGGGGGCCGAAATGGGACATGTAATCATCAATTTTAATGGAAAAACCTGTTCATGTGGAAGTAAGGGTTGCCTGGAAGCTTATGCCTCAACTTCTGCCCTGATAGATGATTATTTCGATCTAAAAGGAGAGAAAGTGAACGGAAAAAGAATTGTAGAGTCATACTTGTCAGGAGAAGAGCAAGCAGAAAAAGCACTGAATCTGCACTTTGATTATTTGGCAGCCGGAATTACAGGGTTTATCAACGTTTTTAGTCCCCAAAAAGTAATTATTGGCGGTGGCATTTCCGAGGCGGGAGAATTCTATATCAATGAAATTAGAAACAGGGTTGCAAAATTGGCTATGCCAGCAACTATTTCGAATACTCAAATTGTAAGAGCACAATTGGGCAATAATGCCGGTATGTTAGGCTGTGTTGCCAATGTGTTTTCTAAACTTAAAAACCAATTAGAACATATTTAAAATGTACAGAAGTAAATTTTTAGTCTTGATTATTCTATTAATATGGTTCGTCATATCTTTCGTAACCAATATTATGGGACCTTTAATGCCTATAGTGATAGAAACTTATCAGTTAAGTTTAACCATGGCTGCTTTTTTGCCCTTTTCTTTCTTTCTGGCTTATGGTATTGCGTCGATACCATCTGGAGCACTTATTGAAAGAGTTGGAGAGAAAAGAGCAATGCTTATTGCTTTTTGCCTGAATCTGATAGGCTCTTTGGCAATAGCTGTTTATCCTGTGTACGCTATGGCATTATTCTCGCTTTTTACTATAGGTATTGGCATGGCGATGTTACAGGTCATCATTAATCCCCTAATGAGGACCGTGGGAGGAGAAGATAATTATGCTTTTTATTCCGTTTTGGCACAGTTGATATTCGGCCTTGGCTCTTTCGTAAGTCCGTTCGTTTTTACTTATTTGACTTCCAGCCAATTTGTGAATAATCAGGAAAAAGGATTTATAGTCTTTTTAAATTCTTTGGTAAACCATAACCAGCAATGGACTATTTTATACTGGTTATTTGGTGTAATTTTTATTGCGGTATTTATCCTGATTTCGTCGATTTATATACCAAAGGTTGAACTTAAAGAAGACGAAAAAGGGGGGACTATAGATACTTATTTTGAACTGATAAAAGACAAAAAGGTAATACTGTTTTTTATAGGAATTGTTGCCTATGTAGGTACCGAACAAAGTTTAGCCAACTGGATGTCTGAATTTTTGAAACAATATCATGGCTTTGATGCTTTGACTAAAGGCGCTGAAGCCGTTGCGTGGTTTTGGGGGTTGATGTCTATAGGTTGTTTGCTGGGATTGCTATTGCTGAAGATTTTAGATTCTAAAATTGTTTTAAAGGGAGCGGCTTTATTCACATTGGCAGCAATAACGGTGGCTCTGTTCGGTTCCTCTCAGCTATCTTATTATGCTTTTATGTTTTCGGGATTTACTATATCGGTAATGTTCTCGATTATCTTTTCTTTGGCATTGAATTCTGTTTCACAACATCATGGTTCGTTTTCAGGAATTTTATGTACAGGAATTTTTGGTGGTGCTCTTTTACCTTTATTAGTGGGGGCATTGGGAGATATTATAGGTCTTAGATATGCTTTAATGGTTCTTTATATAAGTGTTGGATATATTATGTATTTGGCTTTTTATGCCAAACCGCTTATTAGTAACAAAACGATTTTATCAAAGAAGCAATCATAAACGCACCATACTAGTATCCTATCAACTATAAAATGTCATATGCGTTGTGCGGTAGCACAAGCTCTGAAGTTCTCAGATGCTTCGAAAGCTTTTGCCTGACAAAATGTGGTTGACACGATCCTGGGAGTCTATTTGAAATTTGTGTAATAGTTTACAGACTCTAAGATTTTAGTCATTTTTACAAGTTGAGGCAAAAATTTATGGATAGGTTTTTGTCCCGATTTTGTTTTATAGGTACCTTAGGCTAAAATCGTTCTTCATGAAAAAAGTAATATTTCTGCTATCAATATTTATGGCAACCTCGATTGCTTTAAAAGCTCAAACTAAGTTAGAGCCTTTAGACAAGGATTTATCAACAGTAAATTATCCTTATGAGGTTCATTTCTTAGAGTTTATATCGCAAAATCAACCGCTAAAGATGGCTTATATGGACATACAGCCTGAAAAGCCTAACGGGAGGAATATATTATTACTTCATGGTAAGAATTTTAATGGAGCGTATTGGGAACGGACAATAAAATTCCTAACAACAGAGGGATTCAGGGTAATTGTTCCGGATCAGATAGGTTTTGGGAAATCAACAAAGCCTCAAAGTTATCAATACAGTTTTAATCAGCTGGCGGAAAACACTAAATCTATTTTAGATAAACTGCAAATTAAAGATGCCATGGTTCTGGGACATTCCATGGGAGGGATGTTGGCTACCCGTTTCGCACTGATGTATCCCGACTTTACTAAAAAACTGATTCTGGAAAATCCTATAGGTTTAGAAGATTACAAATTATTTGCTCCTTATCAGTCTATTGACGAAAATTATAAGGCAGAACTTAAAAATACAGTGGATACATATAGGAATTATCAGCTAAGATTTTATTACGATAATAAATGGAAGGCAGAGTACGAGCCATGGTTGAATCTTTTAGCAGGTTGGACACTACATGCTGATTATCCGGTTATAGCATGGAATGCTGCATTAACTACGGATATGATATTTACTCAGCCGGTAGTTTATGAATTTAAATATATTAAAACTCCAACTTTATTGATTATTGGTACGCGTGACAGAACTGCAATAGGAAAAGACAGAGCGAAAAAAGAGTTACAACCAATGATGGGGCTTTATAACGAGCTTGGCCGAAAAACTCAGAAGTTAATTTCTGGTTCTAAACTTGTGGAATTGGATGGGGTCGGTCATTTGCCACATATAGAGGTCTTTAACAGATTTATTACTCCTCTTTTAGACTTTGTTAAAAACTAAATTTACACGACACCTTAATAGGATTTCTTTCTAAAAAGAGGTAGGGTAAATGTGAATTCAGCTCCTTGCCCCAATTCGCTTTCAACCTCTATTTTTCCGTGATGACGTTCGACTATTTCTTTGGTGAGATAAAGGCCGAGTCCGAGTCCGGAGATATTGCTTACTCCTTCGGCTCGATAAAACCTGGTGAATATATTTTTTTGGCTTTCATTGGACAGCCCAAGCCCGGTATCTTTGATGCTCACTATAGCATTATTTTCATCAGAGCTTAAGAATACATCTACTTTATCTGATTTGGGAGAATATTTAACGGCATTACTTAGAAGATTTATGATGACCTGTTCTAAACGCTGTTTATCACCTTCTATGATCACTGGAGATTTAATATCATCCAAATTGATTTTATGAGATCTGGAAGTATAAGAGAAATTTTCAATACTCTCTAAAACCAATTGGCGCAAGTCAAGAATCTCAATATTAAATTGCAGCTTACCGGCTTCTATTTTTGATACATTTAAAAGGTCTGATACTAAAGATTCCAGTTTACCTACCTGTATTAGTGCTTTGTTGACGAAAAGATCACTCATTTCCTTGTCGTGAGTACTTCTTGACAGGATTTGTAAATACCCTTTTATTGAAGTTAATGGGGTTTTTAATTCGTGACTTGCAAGTGCAATAAACTCGTCTTTTTTTAGATTTAGTGATTTAATCTCTTCAAATAATTCCGAGTTATCCAAGGCTATTGCAGCCTGAGAAGCGATACTGCTAACGATATTTTCGTGTTCTTCGGTAAATTGACCAGCTTTTTTATGCCCGAATAATAATCCTCCTATTACGCGGCCAGAATTTAATTTTACTGGCATAGATAAATAGCTTTTTACAGGAAAATGTCCCTCGGGTATTCCATTATAAGGAGCGTTCTTACCATATCTTTCATCTTTTGTTACATCATCAATCCGGATTGGCGAGTTACCGCTAAATGCCTGATGCAATAAAGAAGTCTCCCGTGGCATCTCCATTTTTTCAAAAATGTCTTTTGACGCTCCCGATAAATTATATAACATCATCTCCTCGCCAGAAGAATTTGTCGTTTTGTAAAAAAATGCTCCAAAATTAGCTCCGGTGACCTTTGTAGTAGCATCAATTACTTTTTGAAGGATCGCTTGTACATCTAGTTTTTCGGAAATTGCTCTGCCAACAGAGTTCAAAACCTCAAGATTTTCCGAATATCTTTTAAAAGCTTGCTGATGCAAAATTTCCAGTGTTATATCGCGGGCAATTTTAGAAGCCCCAATTATTTCTCCTGCAGTATTGAAAATAGGAGAGATGGTTATTGATACATTAATCTCGGAACCATCCTTCTTTAATCTTACGGTTTGGTAATGGTCGATCCTTTTGCCACTCTTGATACTACCGATTATGTTGTCTTCTTCGTGGAACCGATCTCTAGGAATCAATTTTGTAATCGATTGTCCAATCATTTCCTCTTCAGTATATCCAAATATCTTTTCTGCACCCGTATTCCAACTGGTTATTATACCGTTTAAGTCTTTACTGATTATGGCGTTATAGGCATGTTTTACAATATCAGAAAATATAGTCTGTTGTTCCTCAGCCTTCTTATTATGGGTAATATCCAAAAGTGTATTATGAACTGCTATTGGGCAATTATTTTTATCAAAAAAGATTTTTGGATTGGAAATAACTCTTTTTAATGTAGAGTCGGGAAGTTCTATTAAGATTTCTAAACCGGAGGAGTGCTGGTTTGAATTTAAACAGCATGCCATCTCGCTATTTTTAGGAAGTAAAACGGTTCCATCCAGATTATATGTTTTTTGCGCCCCTGTCCAGATTGCGTTTTTAGGAGGTTCATGACCCCATAGATCTATGGCCGCTTCATTATAGTAGATAATCTTACCTTTTATACTGCAAACATAGAATGGTAGAAAGTGATTTTCAAAAATAGGTTTGAAGGTGTCTAAAACATATTGCTCTTTTAAGGATCTATTATTCTCTTCGGATAAATGTGAAAACACGGGCATATAAAACTACAGGAAAATGTCTGTTATAAAAATAGCAAAAAGTTTATTTTATCGTAAGCTTTTTGAAGTTTTTAACGGTCCCGTAGAATTATTTGAATATACCTTGTCCAAAAAAATCAGGTCTGTGAAAATTTGGTGCCGGAGTATTTACTTTATTCCATGATAAATAATGCGGATGGATTAGATCGTCCCCACATTTATAAAAATTCATTCCCAGTAATTCGCCTTTCAAAGAATCGATATTATCGTTTGAAAAAACATGAAAGGGAATAATTACCGTTAATTCCCAATGTACAAGATCAGATTGATTTGCTTTTACAAGTTTTACACTGCGATTTGTTTTTATAGACTGGATATCGACAGGTGATAAAAAAGTTCTGTTTGCTTTATCTGGTCCGTATTGAGCAAGACATGTGCCGTTACAATTGAACTCGAAATTGTAATAATTTTCATTGTCTAAGCTGACAAAAAACTCGACACAGGAATCCTTGTATACCGGATCATTGATGTTGCTATACACTGCTCTGATTTCATCTTCCGATACAAAATACTTAATTGCTAAAGCGTTATCGCCATATAAAATAGAGAAATCACAATTTCCGAGATAATTTTTATTAGGCCATGCACTTTGATTAATGGAATGTTTCTCGGCGGAGTCTAATAACAGGTGGATATCCTCTGGACTATTTGATGTGTTTACTAAAGAGTTGTAATGTATAGCTATGGTATTCATACTACGGCAAATATATAAAAAGCCGTGGTGTTAACGAGCACATAAGGCGTTTTTGTTTTAATATTTATTGATGTAATATTTCGCATTCTCTGCGATAATTATATCTAAGGGAAGATGTTTAATACCGGGAACCTTTTTCTTAAAAACAAGATAATCAGTTAAGTATGAGATTCCTAAATAACCCTGTCCATATGGATTTTGGTTAATAAGATACTTTATCAGGCCGTTTTCCAGATATTCGATGTTTTTGTCCAACAAATCATATCCAACCAATTTGATGTCTTTTAATTTCTTCTTTTGTAAATAGTTAGCAATGTGGTAGGCCTTGGATGTCGTAACGTATATGGCTTTTATATCTTTATTATTTTGAAAAAGTTTGTCTAATTGTCCGAAAAAATCCTTTTCAGTACTGTTGTTAAGTTCAGCAGTGATAGTTTGAAATTCCTTCTTATTCTTAAAGAAGGAGTTGAACCCGTTTTCTTTTTCAAGCAAGTGAGCTGCATTTTTAGTACTTTCATCGATATGGGCTATAACTATGTACCCATTGGAAATACTGTTGCTGATTAGTTTCGCAGCAACCAGACCGCTCTGGAATGAATCTTGCCCGATATAGCTTAGCGGCCCAAAATCGGCAATTTGTGTATTGAAAAATATGAAAGGGATATCGTTTTCTCTCCAATATTCTAAGAAAGGTAGCACTTCTTTGTAGAAAATAGGAGATACCAGTATACCCTCAAAATTGTCTGCAGTAATTTGTTTTGCCTGTTTAATAAAGCTTTCTACGTTATAAGGGTCAAATAAAAACTGCTCCACCGCAATACCGTAGCCTCTCAATTCTTTTTCGGCATGTTTTATCCCCGACGCAGGTGCTTCCCAGTAGGTATCCAGTTTACCGTCCGGAATAAGCGCGGCGATGGTGAAAATTTTATTGTTACCTAAAGCTCTTGCAATAAGATTTGGTTCGTAGTTAAGCTCATCGATTACAGCTAAAACCTTTTTTTTGGCATCCTCAGAAACACGTCCTCTATTGTGTAAAACTCTGTCAACCGTACCGGTTGATACTCCAGATTTTAAAGCGATATCTTTTATTCTTACTACCTTTTTCGCCATTACATCGTTTATTTAACTAAGCAAATGTATTAATTTCTTCATATAATTATAATAAAGTAAAAAGTAATAGCTAAGTATCAGGTTGTTTATAACTAAAATAAGAGGAGCTGTGATTTCATTTGTTAAAAATTATTTATATAATTGTTTTCGGTAACGTTAACGTTTTCTGATTATGAACAAGAAATTTCAAGTTATTTTGTTATTTATTCTGGTTTCATTGATTTGTTTTGGCCAGCAAAACCCAGATATCTCCCATGTTGCATCTAAGAATTGGCGAATAAGTTTTGCCGGATCTTCTGTTACGTGGGGAGGTGGTTTTTTACAGTCTGGATTGGTAAGGGAAGCGATTTTGAATATCCAGAGACAGAAAGCTACTACCATAGAACCCAAAATGGTAAAGGTAAAAGGTACTAAATCTTACTTAAACGGGCCTAATGATCAAAAATATTTCGGAGGAGAGGCTTTAAAAATCACTGGTGTAAATTCGAGTATCAAATTTACGATTGTTGGCGATGAAATAACAATTGTACAAGGTATAGAAAGGGATAATAATTCTGCATCAGAAATTGAAGTATATATAGATGGTAATTTATATGATACGATTAATAACTGGAATACGACATCAATCGGTACAGATAAAAAGGAGTTTATTGGAAATGGCATAAATAAGCAATTTGATTTGGGACGGGCTTTTACTTTTGCACATAAAATACTTCTTAATAATAATTTATTAAAAGGAGACCATAATAAGGGAGGCTATGGAGGAGGAGATATCCCTAAAGATTTAGATTATCTGGTTATCAGGAAATATGGTAAGGATAAAAATGGAAATCCTGAAGTTCACCATTGGATTTCTTTGAAAAATGCTTTGGGAAAGGGAGATAAATTGGCAATTTCTTTTTCTTATGGTGAGGAAATCAGTTACGAGAAAACTACAATAGGAAAATCTGATAAAGGTGAATTAGAGAGTCCTTTCGGTGATGGGGATGTATCTTTTGATATCACTAAGCCAACCAGGGTTTCCAGCGGTTTGGATTATAGAGAAACAGATGACAGAGCAGTTAAAACTTACCGATTTAAAGATATTAAAAAGCGGAATGTGGAATTAAAGATCAAAGGCAATTATAAGAATGCAAAAGATCTGCCTTATTTTATTTTCAATTTTGCAACTAACAGATTTTTTTCTTTCCAAAATGCGGGCATTGGGGGATGGAAACTAGCATTCTTTAATAATCCCGCTGATTTTCACCGCAGTTATACGAAAATAGCAAGCTTCTCGCCGGATATTTTATATATGGAGACGACACCAAATGACGATTGGAATGTAAATGGATATAAGCTCTATACCGAGTATCCGAATTTCTCTTTGCGTGAGTTGCAATCTATCAGGACATTGCCTATTAAATCTATAGCATATAATCAAGCTTCGGATATCTATAACTTCCAAAAATGGGTAGGTAAAATAAATAAAATAACGAAAAACAGTGCCTACTTCTTAGTAGACGGACATCATAAAATAGATACGGCACCCAAACCAGGCGATTATGTCTTTCTTGGAGGATACTATTCTAATAATAAAGAATACATCGTAAGAAAAGTTAAAAAATATGATGAAGCCAGTCATCAGATATTTTTTGACAGACCTATAACTTCTGAAGAGTTGATTTATGACAATATCGATGTTCTTAATGGGATGGAAATCAGGATCAGGTCTTTGTCCGTTTTCGAGCAGGATTTTAGAAAGTTTGTTGGTCATATGAGGAAATTAAAACCTGAAATAAAGATTGCTTCCATGGTTAATCCGTTGCCGGTTATTGGTGCCAGAGAATTATGGGGGTATTGGGATTTGATGAACGAAATTTCTAAAGAAATAAAAATCGAAAATTTAGAGGTTAAACCTTTTTATGACTATCAATATTCACAAAAAAGGGATAACGAGATTATTATAGACGCGGAGAAATTACAGGTTAATCCATTAACTGGTTATCTGGAAACGCAAATAGACCGATTTGATGGTAAAAATCGTCAGAATTATGAGGTGATAGTAAATGGTAAAAATGTTTATGGAATTGATGCTTTGGTTCGGAACCCATATGCTTATGGCGTAGACTTTAGTCTTAAAAAAGGTACGCTTAATATGGATTACCGAAAAGAAGGAGTGAGGGCGAATCAAAAAATTAACCAAAAGATGGAACTTGTTTTCCTTAAGAATGCACCAGCTTCGGGCAAAATTCAAATCAGGTTTTCAACTAAAAACTGGAGTGCAGATGGATGCCACGTTAGAACAGGAGACGATGGTTCTAAGATATACGGTGCTATTTATTATGATTATTTCAGTAAAATAATAAACGAAAAATCTGTTTTGAAATAGAAAAGGCTGTCTTAAAAAAGTCAAACATTATTGTCCTTGCGGGGAAGGATATCCTGTCCCAAACTTGATTCGGGAACGCAAGCAATCTCATTTGTAATGATTTTTATAAGAGACTGCCGCGTTCCGTTCGCAGTGACATGATGTTTTTACTGAATTTTATTTGTTTTACCAGTTTTAATTTTCTCTGGAATATCAATTCTTTACAAATTTAATACTCTTAAAGATTACTGCATTAGAGACAGTTAGGAGATAAATTTGTGGTTTTAGATCTTCTATGTTATATAGAAATTGACTGGAATCGTTAACATCATAATTGTCTATTTTCCTGATAATCTTTCCTGTCATATCAGAAATAGTGATGACAGTATGATTAAAAGCTTTTGCAGGATATGAAATGTGTAAATCTTTTGAAGAGGGATTAGGATAGGTGACTATATCAATTTTGTTATCAATATTTATACTTAAAATCTTGCTAAAACTAAATTTACCATCGTTATCTATCTGTTTTAAACGATAGTAATTAGTGCCATAAGAAGGCGAGTTGTCATTAAAGCTGTAATAATTCAAGCCTGCATTATTTTTAGAAGATATCGTTCCAACAGTAATAAAGTTATTTCGATCAGTACCGCGTTCAATTAGGAAGTCTTTCGTGTTGATCTCGTTTGCTGTAATCCAGTTCAGTGCAACTGAAGAAAATACTGTGTTTTTTTTAAGAGCTAAACTAAAATTTACAAAGTCTAAAGGCAAAGTAGAGGTATTCTGTAAAGAAAAACTACCAAAAGAAGTAATTCCCGAATGTTCAGCCTGATAAAAGCCTGAGGCATCCGGACCTGTAGTTAATGAAGTTGCAACAGGAGTCCACGAACTTCCATCTAATCTGGCTAAAGATACACCTTGCAAAAGATCGAATCCCGAACCTTGATCGGCGGCTTTCCAGTTAAGTTTTATATTAGTATTTGCACCTGCATCTTCCGTTGTGATATTCCATTGTCTGTTAACAATTTGTGTACTGGCCGGATTCACATCAAATGTACTCACAAGATTTACAGTGAAATTGGTCTCTGTACCTGAATTATTTAAAATGACAGAATTAGCAGAAGATCCTGATTGTAAGCCGATAGGGAATAGGACATCATTATTGTCAACTTTTCTTTTTAGGGAACCATTTCCTGCCAATCTGAAATAATTGTCTCCGGTAGTAAGTGTCGTGGTTTTAGTGGCGTCTATAAGTCCACCGTTGTTTACGTTGATGACAACTTTTCCATCATTGTTTCCGGAAGGCGAGGAGTTGATAAGGTTTAAGCCTGTGCCGAGTTTTAAAAGGCCATTTATGTTAAGAATTACATTTTTATCTGAGGCGCTGTTAGAGACAGGAATGATGTGAGATGTTACTGTTGAATTGCTGATATCCAATATTCCATTGATATTATAGGTATAGTTACCCCCCGGGTAGGAAGTTGAGTTACTTGCAAAATGAAAATATCCACTATTATTTAATATCCTAACTGTTTTTCCTTCATTAATAGTTATTGTATAATTATCTGTTGATTTGTTCGCACTATTATTGTAATAAGCCGTAAAAGCAGCGGCATTTTCAGCTGTAACTGTTATATCCTGATCTATTTCCATCACGAAGTTATTATTGTTCCCAGAAACTGCTCGTAAACGCTCGACCTGACATATTCCTGAACCTCTTATAATGACGCTGGCTGCGTTTGCGGCAGCTTCTAACATAATACCATCACCAGTTCCGTTTGTAGAACCAATTAAGCCGTTATTTTGTACAATGGCATTACTTCCACTTACACCGCCTACTCGTAAAAAATAAGCCTCTTCCGCAGCATTTACACTAGAATTTAGAGTTGCGCCAGCTTCAACAGTTAAGTTGTTACAACTATTGCTGCCGTCTAATGTCACTGTGTGTCCAGCTGTTACAGTTACATTTCTGGAGCTTCCGGGCTTTGTGGTAGCAGCTTTCCAGGATGTGGAGTATATCTCCCAGACACCGATGTCATTCCAATTCCCAGACTTTACAGAGCGATAATCTCCACTTATCTGTGCCTTCAGTTGCGAAAAGCAACAAATAGCTAATAAAAGCGTAAATAATTTTTTCATATCTAATGATTTAAGGTTAAAGACTTTATTTCTTATAAAACAGTATGCTTTTCTGGTCAGATGAATTTTTGAAAGACAGCACATAAATTCCCACAGGAAGATGATGTATTTCGATAGTACTGCTGGTATCATTTAAATCGGGTATATGTTTAGATCGAATTTTTCCGCTCATATCCGAAACAAAAATTACCGAACCCGCTAAAGCAGCATTGTGCTTTATAATAATTTGTTTATCTGCCGGATTTGGATATAAACTGAATTGATTCTTCTGTATCTGATTTTTTGTTTCCGGTGATAAGGCTTTTATAGAAAGCGTACTTTCTTCGCTCGGTAATTGAATAGTATTACTATAAAAAATACTTCCGGTATGGTCATTTCTGATACTGCCTATTTTGTAATAAACAGGAGTTTCGGTAGAAAATATATCCTGAAAGAAGTAATTGGTCTTGTTGATATCACCATTGATCTCCTTAATCTTACTGAAGGTATTGTTATCACTAGAACGGTACAGCTCGAATTTATACTGATCTTTTCCCCAATCAACGTTAAAATTAACTTGAACAGTGTCACTATTATTGAGTCTGGCACCGTTTACATTTTCAAAAACTACCTGTTGGTCCGGAGAGGGAATACTGTTAATGTATTTTTCCAAAAATGTATATCCATCAGTAGCGTATGCATTGCGGTTTACACTGGTAGAGTCTGTGCTGTTTCCATTTTGTTTAGCTTCCCACCAGTCAGGTAAACCGTCATTATCGCTATCTTTAGGATAGATTGTCGTATTGAGCGTTGGCCAACCACCAACAGTAGTTTGGCTGTCTATGATACCCGACGGAGAATCCATTCCCGAAACAGAGAAGCTGGTATCTGCAAAAGTAGTAACACCCGTTTGCACCTCTTTCACAATACGCCTGTCTACCGTATCTCGTCTTGGCAATATTGCTCCGGCGCTGTTAAGTACAGATGAATAAGCATCTGTTGCGCTTTGGGTATTAACGGCAGTATAACTAAATGGAGTAGTTGCCTTTATTGAATCTACAGGTATACCAGAGGCTATGTCAATTCCGGTCCAATTATCTGCAGTAACATCTGGAAATCCGTTTACATAATTACCATCTATATAGAATTTTCCATGCTGAATAGTGGTAGCGTTACTGTAGCTTAAAATACGTTTTTTTCGAAATGTACCTGCTGTAGCAGGACCACCTTTATAATAGTTATTTACCATGTTCTGATGTCCCCCAATTCCACCGTAAGTTCCACCGTACCAATTGAAAATGACATTGTTCCTGAAATCCACATATTCCAGTTCAGGTTGTCCATTATTTTCGCTTCCAGAAAATCTGGGGTTACGATTACTATGGCTGGCCAATAGGTTGTGATGAAAAGAAGCGTTTTGACCTCCCCATATACCTCCATATCCATGTGGAGTTGGTTTTGGGTGTGCGGCCCTGTACAAGCTTTCGCTAATGATACTCCATTGTAATGTAAAGGCTGCAATAGCATAGAAAGAAGCTGCCTCGTCTGTAGACCAGCTTAGCGAACAATGATCTACAATAATATTTCGAAATGGATTTTGTATAGGTGTACCGAATGTATTGTACATGGCATCTACCGTTTTAGTAGAATCACCCGGACGGGTAATTATGTCTCCGGGGCGGGATCTTAAATATCTGATGATAACGTTGCTAGCGCTGATAGCCAGACCGTAATTGGCTAAACAGATGCCGTCTCCGGGAGCAGTTTGTCCAGCAATCGTAATGTTATCTTTCTGAATGACAATAGGACTCTCAAGAAATATAGTACCCGAAGTTTTAAATAATATGGTTCTGTTTCCTTCGCTCACGGCATCGCGTAAACTGCCCGTTCCTGAATTATTCAGATTAGTGACATAGTATATTTGACCACCCCGGCCACCAGATGCATTTCTTCCGCCACCCTCGGCTTCCGGAAACGCTATTTGCGAAATTATATTCGTCTGGACCTTTATCCTGACATTTTTAGAAACAAGATACTTGTCGCTTATAGACGATGTTGTCCATGGATATACTCTTAAGTAGAAGGCTTTTCCAAAAGGGATTTCGATATGGAGATTTTCAAATTTATGTTCTACAGGAACCGAACCCGTAGCAACGGAAATATCGGTAGCTAAGTTTGTAAAATTAACACTGTCTGATGACCAGGCTATTCTGGCATGTGCATAAGAAGATGAGTTAAAGCTCAGCGGAATACTTAGCTCCTTAATGGTCATGTCATGAGCATTTGAAGGGCTGATTTTGTATTCAATAAATCTGTTGGTGTTTGGAACAGACTCAGCCGGCCATGTACCTGAAGATGGTAAAATCCGTTGACCACCATTGCCCGATATATAGTTATTAACTGTAAGGTTGTTTAGTTTTTGATTATGCGCGGCGATGTTGCCAGAAGAAACAGCACTTTGATTTGCCGTTAAAGGCCATGTAACCTGAGGAGCTGTACTGGCAGTTCCGGTGATTTTAATATTTTTAGCGACAAGATACTTCCCGGTAATAACAGATGTAGTCCACGGAAAAATACGGAGAAATAATGTATCTCCATCATGAATGTCAATGTTGAGATTATCGAATGTGTATGGAGTGGGAGAGGAAGACGAATTGAGTATAATAGTACCAGATATTGGTGTGAAATTGCTCTTGTCTGTTGACCAGAAAATGCTTGCCCTGCCTGCACCAGATCCGTTGAAACTCAATGATGCTTCAATCTCCGAAATATTGAGTGTGTAACCGCTTGCGGGTGCTATGGCATATTCCATGTACCGCGTAGCATTATACGAACTTTCTGCGGGCCAGGTATTTCCTGAAGGAATAGTTCTTTCACCTCCACTGATATAATCAAAATGGTTTAGTGTATGTAATAACTGATTTGTTGCTGTTACAGAACCACTTGTTACTGCATTTTGATTGCTGGTAAGCGACCATGAAGCATTTGCGGCTGTTTGAGCGTTTACTTTATAAAAAGTAAAGCACAAAAGTATAAGCAGAATGTGTAAATTTCTTTTCATAACTGGTCATGTTTTAAGTATGTGATTAGAAATTATAGGTGTAAAATTTCCTTTTCCAACCTTATAGACGGTTAGGGTAGTGTTTATAATTGGTATATATATATCCGGTAGTTTGTTATTCTACCGGATTATTTATATGTTAAATCAATTAATATCCATCAGTTTATTTTAGGTTTGGATTAGCATCTGTGGCTGATTGAGGCAATGGATATAGTTCGCTGTGATTAGGCCGAAACAATTGGGCAACATTGGTAATCCATGTATCAGTTAGGGCTACAATCCAGTTAACCCGGGTAAAACCTGTAGGAGCTTTGCTTGGAGTCGGCTTGTACAAAGAATGGCTCCAGATAACTTCAGTAGACGACGGTTTGTAATACATATATTGCGGTAGGTTGTTATACGGAGCCTGTTTAAGCCTCATTTTAGTCAGCTTTTCTCTTACTTCGGTAATCTTCTGCCCCAGGAGGTTCCACCTTATCAGGTCATATTTTCTGATGCCCTCTCCACCGAATTCAAAAGATCTTTCATTAACAATAGCAGTGCGAAAAGCATCATGTGTCGTCGGTGTTGTTCCAATTAAAGAAGCATTTCCACCAAACCCTCTTATTCTTACTTCTTCAAAAGCTTCAATAGCAGCTCTGGTAGGTGCTGCTGGATTTAAAGCATTCTCTGCTTCAGCAAACATAAGCAGTACATCTGAGAATCTTATTAATGGCCAGTTTAATCCTGTTGCCTGTATTGCAGAACTTAGTTTTGGAGTAATCCAGTCTGAACGGAATTTGCCACTAGTCATATTTAATAATGGTTGCACTGTTTTATAATATTCAGGACTGTTATAATAAGGAGCACAGGTAACATCTCTTCTTACATCCAAAGAATCAAAATCATAGAAATAACTAGGTATAACTCTTATTTGCCCGTTGCCTAGTAAAGATGTATTTCCCGGAACGTAAAATCTTGGACCATCATAATAGCCGATATTACTGTCTGTTTCGCGGCCCATAGCTACTTCAAATAAAACTTCTCCATAAGGATCAATCTTATAAGAATCAATTCCATCTTTAAATACAGCTTTGAAGCTTGGATTTAGTGTATGCTGATCACGACGTTGCATAATGTCATAACACTCATCTCTCGCAATCTTGTAATATTTTAAAGAATCGGTACGTTGTTCCATCATACCCGAAGCTCTTCTTAAAGAATAACCTGCTCTATGGATAGCCAGCCTTGCTCGTAAGGCTTTTACAGCACCTTTCGTTATTCTTTCATCAGAAGCTACCTCAGTTCTCCAGGGTACTAATTCTGTTGCTTTTTCAAGGTCTGCTATAAGCCTGTTGTAAATGGTGTCTCTGTCGGTCCTTCCCAAAAATAAATCCGGCTGATCTATAGATGGTTCAAAAGGAGCAGGAATATCGCCCCAATTTCTTATCAATTCAAAATAGAATTGGGCTCTTAGCGTTAATGCTTCACCGTGTAATCTTCTTAGCTGTTTCTTCTCTTCTTCAGAACCATTTTGGTATAATGCCATAGCAGGAATATTCTTAATGCAGGAGTTGGCTCGTTCTATTCCTGAATACAATTGTTCGAAAGGTAATTTCAGTTGCGCATTAGTTGGTTGTACATTATACCTTGATAAATCTCTTGAGCTGTTATCTGGTGCTGTGGTATTTAGTACGCCTACCATCTCATCATTGTCATAAGGATACATTAAACTCAAACGACTGCCGTATGCCTGTAATCCTGCAAGTCTGTCATAAGCCCCCAGAACTGCACTTGTTGCATTGGGAACTGTACTGAATACGTAACTTTCATCAAAAGCAGAAGAAGGATCTGAGTTTAAATATTTTTTACATGAAGCCGTTGTAATCATTAACAAGCAGCCTAGTGCTATAAAATGATACGAATAAGTTTTTCTTTTCATTATGAATCAATTTTATAATGAGAGATTAAGTCCGAATATGAATGTCTTGCTGCGCGGATAAGCTGCGTAATCGACTCCCGGAGTTACGGGTATAGCTCTTCTGGTATTTACTTCAGGGTCGTAGCCCGAGTAATTGGTAAATACTGCCAGGTTATTGACTGTTCCATATACTCTTAGTTTATTAATTTTGAAACGGTTTACAAGTTTTGTTGGAAAGGTATAACCGAGTGTAATGTTATTTATTCTCAGAAAAGACCCATCTTCCATAGCCCACGATGTTGGGTACCATGCTCCTGTACCGCTAATTGGTATCCACATAGAAGCATCTTTATTTATCGCTGATAATATTTCAGGTGCAACTCCTGTCACATATTGTTGTCCGCCAATAGTTTCTACCTGTTGTATCCTGTTACCATTTTGGTCAATGGTTTTCCAACGGTTAGAAACCATATCCAAAGAGTTGGCATAGGAACTATAGGCATTCGTAAATTCTATTTTGTTGGCATTGTAAACATCGTTGCCAACAACAAAATTCACAAAAATGCTCATGTCGAAGTTTTTATAAGTGAACTGCTGGTTTAGTCCTCCTGTAAATTTGGGGTTTGCATTTCCAATAATGGTTTTGTCATTCTCATCAATCACATGGTTGCCATCAAGATCTTTCAGTTTCATCCAACCCGGTTGAGCTATACCAATAACACCCGATACATCTGTCATACCTGCTTTAAGTGTGTATCGTGACGTTGCTGCATCATAATCAAAGTCATCTGTAGTATAAAACCCATCAGATACAAAACCGTACATAGCTCCAACAGGCTGTCCTACCTGAACGATATAGTCTGCAGGTTGTCCTGAAATACCAAAGCCGGAGTTCTGGAAATAAAAGTCTTGCCTGTCAGATATTTTCTCAATTTTGTTTCTGTTAAAAGCCATATTGAAATTGGTATTCCAGCTAAAATTTCTGTTGCTTACGGGAGTGGCTGTAATCTGGAATTCCAGCCCTTTGTTGGCCGTTCTGCCTATATTTTGCAGTTGTGAGGTAAAACCTGATGTAGACGGAATTGGAACGCGGATTAGTAAATCATGTACCTTGTTCTGATAAGCGTCTACTGTAAGTTGTATACGGTTTCTTAATAAAGAGAGATCTAGTCCAATGTTTTTCGAAACGGTAGTTTCCCACACCAGATTTTTATTGGCAAGTTCTTCAACGGCATATCCGGGGATAATCTCTTCGTTCAGTGCATACTTTGCATTTCCTTTGTATACGTTCATGAACAGGTAATCGTCTATACGGTCGTTACCGGAAGAACCATAACTCAGACGTAGTTTCATATCAGAAATCAGAGGAATATCTTTCATAAAGTCTTCCTGCGAAATCCGCCATGCCACAGATCCTGAAGGGAAATACCCCCATCTGTTACCCTCTGCGAACCTGGAAGAGGCATCTGTTCTAAAACTGACAGTTGCTAAAAACTTATCTTTATAGCTGTAATTGGTACGGTTAAAGAAAGATAGCGTCCTTGTGGCCGACTTGTATGTTAGAGGGTAGAGTTCCGGAGATGTAAGTAAGGTTCCAAGATTTAGCTGTCCCAGGGCTTTTTCGGCCGGAATTCCTGCAGGGAAGTTTTTTAATTGGATTTCAGAGCTTTTATAGTCAATATTATAAAACTCATTGCCCAGCAAAATATCTAATTTGTGATCTTTAAGTTTTTTTAGATTAAACGTTAATACGTTAGAAAAAGTTAAGTTGTCTTTATTGGCATCAAGTACACCGGCCATTGGTAAACGGGCACCCAATACCCTCGACCGGGATGTAATGCCATCTTCGAAATTTTCGGTAGATTGCCTGTTATAATTAACACCAAATGTGCTTCTAAAAGAAAGAACTTTGTTAAAGTTATAATTGAGGTATCCGTTAAGGTTGGTAATTTGCATTTCCCTGTTTCGGTATTGGGCATTGCTTAACGCAACAGGGTTAATTATACCAATAGCATTTCCGGTATTAGTGTCTTCATAATAACTTTCGTCAATTTCATCTTCTGCAAGGTTGCCTATGTTTAATGGCATATATTTAATCGTATGTCGAAGCATATTATAGGTGGTGGCCCCCGCATCAGAAGTACCGGCTCCTAAAATATTTTGCTTAGTGTATCTTACATTAAATCCAACTCTTAGCTTATTGCTTACTTTGTTATCGAATTTGAAATTTACCAACTTTCTGTCGAAGCTGGAGTTAAGCATAATACCATCATCGTTGTTACTGGTTACGCTGAGGTTGTATTGTGTGGCTTTGGTCCCGCCAACTACGCTCACATTGTGAGTTTGCATAAAGGCATCATTGCCAAAAGTTCTTTCCTGCCAGTCTATAAATGGAGTTTGTTTATATTGTTCTATATTAGCCCATGTACCATATCTGGTTTCAAAGGCAGTTTCAGTATTGCTTAATCCTCTTGAACGTTCGTATTGGTAAAGAACAAAATCATAGGGTTTCATCACATCCAGCTTATTGGCAAGGGTTTTTATACCAAATATGTTATTGTAATTCACCTGGGTTTTCATTTCTTTACCGCCTTTAGTGGTAATAATGACTACTCCGTTAGCGCCTCTGGCTCCGTAGATGGAAGTTGCCGATGCGTCTTTTAGAACATCTACAGAAGCAATATCCTGAGGGGATAAGCTCGCTAAACCATCTTCTACCTGTACACCATCTATAATGTATAAAGGATCGTTACTTTGTGTTATGGAACCACCTCCGCGTACTTTTATCTGTACTTCTGCTCCCGGGCTTCCTTCGGAGGTAGTTACCTGAACTCCGGCAAGACGGCCCGTAAGTGCTTCGGCTGCAGAATTTACAGGAATATCTTTGAGTTGTTTTTCATTGATAGAAGATACAGAACCAGTTAAATCTTTACGTTCAACAGTTGCGTAACCAATTGCAACAACTTCTTTTAGCTGTAAAGGCTCTTCTTCCAGTAAGAAATTGATTTCTGTTTGGTCCTTTAAAGAAACTTCCTGAGGAATAAACCCAATATATCTGGCAACCAATATAACATCAGTCTTTCCTTTTTGTATATTTAAAGAGAAACTACCAGTTTGATCGGTTAATGTGCCCTGGGTATCACCTTTTATACCTACACTAGCTCCAATTAAAGGTCCTCTATCACCTTTACTCAATACCTTACCCCTTATTTTAGTTTGAGCATGTAACAGCCCCGAGCTGCTAATGACAAGTACAACGATAAATTTAAGCAGTTTTAGCATCATATTTAATAAGTTTATAGGTTATCAATTATTTAAAGACTTGAAAAACATTAAGATTTTTCGTCCCGATGTTTTGATACTGCTCCAGTCCTCAGTGTGTTAAAACAAGATTACATTTTTCTGACGAGGAAGTGATTTAAAACCGTCAAAAAATTAATGCAAGCGTTCTCGGAAACGCTATCGATAACGTTATCGGCGATTTTGAAACAATCTATTGGTACTTTTTTCGGGTTTTTGAATCAGGTATCCGATATTTAAGTAGTTAATTAATAATAACCTAAATGTTTTTATGATGAGTAAGTTTGATAGAAGGCTGATCTTTATTGGAATCTTTTTGATTATGTGTGGATTCAATATGCAAAAAGATAAGGTTACACTTTATTCCATTGGTGATTCCACCATGAGCAAGGCTAATACTGCTGATAATTATCCTGGCAGAGGTTGGATGCAGATGATAGATCAGTTTTTTGATGGTTCTATAAATATTGTGAATCAGGGAGCTAGCGGACGCAGTTCTAAATCTTATAGAAATGAAGGATTATGGAACAAAGTGATTAACCGAGTAAAAGAAGGTGATTATGTATTTATCCAATTTGGACATAATGATGCAAAAGAAGATACACTGCGTCATACAGATCCTCAAACAACTTTTAAAGAAAATATCAGAAACTATGTGAATGAAGTAAGGGCGAAAAAAGCAAACCCAATTTTATTGACTTCTATCGTAAGAAGAAACTTTGACAAGAGTGGAAAACTGGTAGACACCCATGGTGAATATGTTACGGTAGTCAGAGATCTCGCAAGAGAAATGAATGTACCCTTAATTGACTTAAACAAAAAAACTGCTGAATTGGTAGAAAATCTTGGTCCTGAAGAGTCAAAAAAACTGTATATGTATGTCGAGCCGGGCGTTACAGCTAAGCTTCCTAAAGGAAAGAAAGACGATACTCATTTATGCGAAGCAGGCGCTCTGAAAGTTGCAGAATTAGCCACACAAGGCCTTAAAGAAATAAAAAATCCATTAGCTAAATACCTTGTAAAATGAGAAAAACAGGAATTAAATATTCATTTATTATAGTCTTAATAGCACTGTTTGCTTTTAAATGGTATAAAGAAACACCTGTAATTCACTCTATAGGAGATTCTACGATGTGTAATTTTGAGGAGAGTTACCTTAATAAATTCGGAGGAGAAGGTTACCCAATTAGGGGTTGGATGCAAATGATGCCGGAATTTGTTAAACCTGGTGTTAAGATAAACAATGCTGCGAGAAGTGGAAGAAGTTCGAAAAGTTTTAGAGATGAGGGGTTTTGGGATAAAGTGAAAGCGCAGATAAAACCTGGAGATTATGTGTTCATCATGTTTGGCGGAAATGATCAAAAACCAGATACCTTACGCCATACTGATCCCTGGACTACCTATAAGCAAAACCTGATAAATTATGTAAACGAGTCGAAAAAGCTTGGCGCTAATCCTATATTATTTACTTCTATTGTTAGACGTAAATTCGATAAGAATGGTAAACTGGTAGATACTTATGGCGATTACATACTTGCTGTACGTGATGTTGCAAAAGAATTAAATGTTCCTTTGGTAGATCTTAATAAATTAAGCGCCGAATTGGTTCAAAACTATGGCATAGAGAAATCTAAAGAACTGTTTTTGCATATAGAACCTGGACGTTTTTCCAAGTTTCCGGAAGGTAAAAAGGATGATAGCCATTTATGTGTTGAAGGTGCAAGAAAGATTGCAGAATTAGCGGCAAAGTCTATGAAAGAACAGAAGCTGGCTGTAACAGAGTATCTTAAGTGAACTTAGCGCTACGCAGCATGTTTCATAATTGAATATCATTTTGGTAATCAGTTCTTTGTCGCAGGGTCCTCTTTGAGAGACCGCTGCTCGGACGACAATTATTTGTCGCTGTCCGGGTTTGTTATACTGTCCAAGCGGGGTCTTTCACAAAGAAGACCCTGCGCAAACCAAAAAAACATATCAAGATTACCCCTTATCCGCCCTTTGGGCACCTTCTCCCAGAGGTAGAAGGCGATTATAGGAGAGGTAACGCAAGCTGTCATGTGGCAGTAATGTTAATTTTCGAATTGTCCTTCTCTATGCTCCTCCAAGGGGTTCCCTCGGAACAAAGGAGTCCCTTCCGGAAGGGAGAAGGTGGCTGAAAGCGGATGAGGGAGATTAAGCGAGGTCGTATTGTTTACTTCTTTAATTAATCAAAATCTAACAACTCTTTTGTTGATAAACATTACTATCCGTAGAAACCTTTCACTAAACACTTCCTTCAGACAGATTATGGATTGATATATAAATGATTCGAGAGACATATGTCCGTTCCTAAATCCACTTTACAAGTTTGGACAAAATCCTAACTTTAAAGAACAATGGAAAAACCAAGAAAAGGAAAGAGCAAAGGTCGTACTCCTTTATTCGAAGACAGTTTTAAAATTGCAGTTGCCCGAGAATATATTTTGGGTGACTATAGCGCCAGTCAGGTTGGCAAGAAATACAATTTAAATTCAGACAATGTATTTTACTTTGTAAAGTGGTACAATAAGCATCATCCTGACCCAGCCCCAGAGACAAGTTCTCCTGCGGAATTAACGCCCTCAAACACCGCTAAGCTTGAAGAGGAATTAGCGTTGGCAAAACTTAAGATCACCGCATTAGAAATGCTCATTCGTAATGCCGAACGGGAAATGGGGGTAGATATTGTAAAAAAGCCTGGTACCAAACAGTAGGACAAATGAAAGAAATATATCATGAAATTTCCCTAACAACAATTTGTGCTTTGTTTGGTAAAAGTCGTCAAGGTTGGTATCAGCTAGCTGAAAATAAGGGACAGAAACAACTACAAAGAACTTTAGTGATAGAACAGGTTCGACAAATAAAAAGTGAATTGCCCCACATCGGCGGCCTTAAGATGCACTCCATGCTGCAAAAATTCCTATCTGCTCATCAGATTTCGATGGGAAGAGATGCTTTTTTCTGCTTATTAAAGGAAAATAATTTGCTGGTTAAGCCCCGGAGATTATATGCCAGAACGACCAATTCCTTTCATCATTTTAAGAAATGGCCGGATCTGGTGCAAAGACGTAAAGCTATAATGGCAGAAGAAATATGGGTGAGCGATATTACCTATTTAAAAACAAAAAAGGTTTTATCTATCTTAGTTTGATTACAGATGCTTATTCAAGAAAAATTGTAGGTTATAACTTAAGTCGAAACTTAAAAGCAGAAGGATGCATAAAAGCATTTCAGATGGCGTTAAAATCAAGATTATACCCAAAAAGACCTCTTATTCATCACTCTGACAGGGGAATTCAATACTGCTGTGACGATTATGTCCAATTATTGATCAGCCAAAATGTACAAATTAGCATGACGCAAAATGGAAGCCCTTATGATAATGCTATCGCAGAGCGGGTGAATGGTATTTTAAAACAAGAATTTAATCTATACCAATCTTTTGACTCATACCAAAAAGCTAAAGATGCAGTAGAAAACGCAATTATCAGTTATAACCAGATCAGACCCCACTTCTCTTGCCAGCTTCAAACACCACAAGCAAAACATGCATCAAGTAATGCATGGTAAAGTGAAATCAGGAAAATAAAATTTAGTGTAAAGTAATATCGGGAAAATAATATAAATTGTAAACCAAAATTAGTAATTACCGTCCAAATTTGTCAAGTAAATCTAGTATAGGACACAGTAATTAAATACAGGACAAACAAGGATTGAACTCGGGCAAAATAGGGATATTTTCCCTGTTTTGTCCGAGTTTCATCCGTCTTTTATCCGAGTTTCATCCGAGTTTCAATCGAATATATTAGGGTTTATTCCTCAACCTGTCTTATCTCTATGTTTGCTGCGAGGACCTAAGTATTTTTCTTTGTCGCAGATTTACCTTGGAAGACCGCTGTCCCGGAACGGGAATTATTGTCGCTATCCTGATTTATTATATGGCAAAGCAGGGCCTTCATTCAGAAGGCCCTGCGCAGACTAAAAACTTTTATTTCTTAAATTTAGATGGGGTGACGAGAACTTTTAAGCCAACCGTTTTTATTTTTTAAAGGCTAACTTATTTGATCGACAGAACTTTTGCTGAAGCAGCGGGAATGGTAATGTTTCCTTTTAAACTATCGTCATCTAAAGTTTTCCAGTTTCCTTTGGGAAGGCTAAAGGAACGCACCTCTTTTGAGGATGGATTGACAATAACCATCCCTTTTGAAAATTTTCGAATCCATAAGCCCGAATCCAGTTTTACGGGTTCTGCTATAGGCTCACCAATATCAGTATCCATTTCCTTCCTGTACAGATAATGATGGTAAATGGTTTTATCTGTATAACCCACCATCGCTAAAAGGCTTTTAGGACCTCTGCTCAATAAATAACTGCCAATGGCGTATTCTACCTGGTCTTTTGGCCAGTCTGCGGCACTTTCACCTTTCAGTTGGTTAATAGAAATATAACCTTTTTCAGAAGCGATTTTATTGATAATAGCTATGGCTTCTTCCCATTTCTTATCGGTTATTTTTATACCTCTATGTACAAAACCATTCTCATCTAACCAGGCGTCAACGGCGTTAATAGTATTTAGCACTACATTTTCAGGTGCTGTGGTGGCTTTAATATTGGCTACTACAGCTACACCTAAAGGATTCAATCTTTCTTTTAAAAATTGCATCCACTCCATCATACTTTTATGGAAAGCAGGATCGTTTCTTTGGCCAGTATATAGTTGCACCCATTTTTCTGCAGAATATCTGCCAACTGCTTTTGGCCAGTTACCCAGATCAACATTATCCATAGCGACCATTTTATATCCGGAATTTACTGCCGGAAGAATAAACTTCTGCAGATAAAATTCACGTACTTCCGGATTAGAAACATCTAACGGTACGAGCCCTCCATAGCTATAAATGTATCCATATGCGGGAGTTTTCTTGTCTTCCTGGTACATAATCCAGTCGGGGTGATTTTCCTGATACCATTTGATATCCAATTTTCTGTCCGGATTACGGATAGATGGAAAATATTTACTGCCTGTAACCCCAGCAGGTTGTTGAGCCAAACGTGAACCCCAGATATAATATACTTTATTTTGGTTCTGCTGATATAGGGATTTGTCTTTTATTTGATTGTCAAAAATCTGGGCTAAAGGAATACCGTTTAATGGAACCTGATTAAACAAATTTGCCTTGTCCTGAGCAAATATATTGGTAGACAAGGCAAATGCGAAAAGGCTTAACAGGATGTTCTTTTTCATCTGTTTATACTTTTAGATTATGCTTCTTTTGCTTCTGCAACCGAAGATAGTAAACTAGCTGAAGCTTTATCTAAATAGAAGCTGCAATTTGGATGTAACTGTAAGATACTCGCCGGAAATAGGTTGCTTACTCTTTCTTCCAAACTATCTTTTACTGCTTTAGCCTTTCTTTCGTCTGGTACAGAGCAAATGATATGTTTAGATTTCATAATCTGTTTTACAGACATGCTGATAGCTTGTGCGGGAACTTCGTCTATAGAAGTAAACCAACCCTCGCCAAATTGTTGTTGACGGCATTGTTCGTCAAGATTAACAATTAAATAAGGTTCTTCTGTGTCAAAATCTGCCGGAGGATCGTTGAATGCTAAGTGGCCATTTTCACCAATCCCAACTAAAGCAACATCAATAGGGTGTTTTTCAATAAGGGCTTTTAATTTTGCGATTTCCTCTTCAGCATTTACTTCACCATTAATCAGATAAGCTTCTTTTAAAGGAGAAACCTTATCTAAAAAGCGCTCTTTTAAATATTTTCTAAAGCTGGCAGGTTCAGTTACCGGTAAGCCTATATATTCATCAAGATGAAACATAACAACTTTACTCCAGTTTATGCCTTCTCTAATGAGTTGATTGATTGTCTCGAACTGACTGGTTCCTGTCGCAAGTATAACGTTTGCCTGCCCTTTTTCTTCAATCGTTTTTTTGATTAAATCGGCCGCATATTTCCCTGCAACCTCGCCAAGTTTAGACGGGTTTTCAGAAATAGTGATTTTCATGTATTAAAAAATTATTTGTTAAAAAATATTAAAATGTTGTATTACTGCCTCTTTTAGGTAGTACTCCTGTATTACCTCCCGCGAGTAGTTTAACGTCAACAGGTTCGTTAGTTTGCCATTTTCCTCTTGTAAAATCGGGTACATCAATAGAATTTGACCTGTTATTCACAGATTGTTCGCTAAGTGGTCCAAGAGCACTCCAAAGTGCAGTATCATAAACATCAATGTCAAATGGAATCCCATTTCGGAGACAGTCGATTGTTCTCCAATCCATAATGAAATCCATACCTCCATGTCCTCCAAACTTCTTGGCTATGTCTCCAATTTTTTTAGATATCTCTGGTCTGTATTTTTCCTGTAAAGCTTTAAATTCTTCATCGGTAGCCCACTTATGTCCCATAGCAATCTTTTCTGGGAGAGGAAATCCCTGTGCAGAAGCTTTAGTTCCGCTTACTAAATGTATACGTGAGTAGGGGCGTGGAGAAGTTACATCATGCTGTATCATTAATGATCTACCCTTGCTGGTTTTAATAATACTGGTATTCATATTTCCTCTGAAAGACTTGTTTACATAAGTCTTGTATGAAGGATCTGTTTCTGCCAGCTCCCTTGCCATATTCCCCATCATAAAATCATTAGACGACAAGGAAACCAGATAATCCATTTTATCGCCACGGTTTAGATTCATAATCTGGCTTACAGGACCAAGACCGTGGGTAGGATAGAGGTTTCCATTACGAAGGTTCTCTTTTAAACGCCACTGTTCCCAATACTTTTCTTTTGAAAAATTTCCCTCTAGTAAATCGTGGATATACGCACCTTCACAATGTATAATATCACCAAAAAATCCTTGTCTGGCCATATTCAGAGTTAACAACTCGAAGAATCCGTAACAACAGTTTTCAAGCATCATACAATGCTTTTTGGTTTTTTCAGACGTTTCTACCAATTCCCAACATTCATCTATGGTTTTCGCTGCCGGCACCTCAACACAAACATGTTTCCCGTGGTTCATAGCGTAAACCGCCATTGGAGTATGTAAATGCCATGGTGTAGAGATATAAACCAGGTCTATATCTGCCCGTTCACAAAGTTTTTTCCATTCATTTTCCTTGTCGGTGTATATAGTTGGGCTATGTTTACTTCCATTTAATTTTTGTTTCGCGGCATTTGCTTTTTCAGATCTGATATCACATATCGCTTTAATATCAACCCCTTCTATATGAGAAACTCTGAAAACCGCTGCCGAACCACGGTTTCCAACACCAATAAAGCCTACTCTTACAGTGTCTAGTTTTGGTGCAGCATAACCAGACATATTGAAGGTTTGAGATCCGGAAATACTTTCTGCAAATGGATGATTTGATTTTAAGTTTGTCGGGTTTGTAAAACCTTGTAATAAATTTGAACCAGCGATACTTGCACCAGCCAATCCGGTAAACTTCAGGAATTCTCTACGGTTATTCTTCATATTTATAATTTTAGGTGCTAAAATGATATTACAAATAGGCTTTTTATGAGCTTGTTTCTCAAATGTATTAAATAGAAAACAAGGTTTGGATACCTTTTATAGAATAAAATAGCGAGAACGTTATCGATACCGTTGTCGGAATACAGGCACAAATGACTATTAATGTTTAATGGAAAAGTCCGAAGACTGAAAGACCGGTGTCCGAAGTCTGGTTGTCGATAGTCTATGGTCGATAGTCCATAGTCCATAGTAAATCTACTAATGAACTGAAAAAGTCCGAAGACTGAAAGACCGGTGTCCGAAGTCTGGTACGATAAAGATACTAATGAACTAATCTCGCCTCAGTCTTGGTACTTGATACTAAATTAAGACTCTTTTACACTGGATTCTCTGACTATCAGTCTGCCAGGGAAAACCACTTCCTGGGGATGAAAATAAGTTTTGGTAATATGTTTTAAAAGCAATTCACAACTTTTTCTGCCTATATCTAAAGCGGGTTCGGCAATGGTAGTTAAAGAAGGGGATATGATTTCTGATGAAGGGTCGTTGGTAAAACCGATAATTCCAATCTCTTTTCCAATTGCTATACCTTTACTTTTTAGAAGCATCATAGCGCCAATGGCTTTACGATCATTAGCAGCAAATATGGCATCTGGTTTATCCTTACACTCCATAAGCTTTTCGGCATCTTTTTTTCCATCTTCCTGCGAGAAACCAGAATGGATTATCCATTCTTCATGAATTGGAAGCTGATGTTTTGTCATCGCATCTATATAGCCTTTTAAACGATTTTGAGTAAAGGTGAGTCCGATAGGACCAGCTATATGAGCGATTTTTTTGTAACCATTATTAATCAAATGTTCTACACCTTCAAATGCGCCGTTATAATCATCCTGCATTACTTTAGATGCTTCCATGTTGTTTACAACCCGATCGAAAAAAACGATAGGAATTCCATTAGCCATTACTTCTTCGAAATGATCTATAGCATCTGAGTTTGAAGCTACGGACACTAATAGTCCGTCTAAGCTTGTGATTGGAAGATTATCGATAATAGAAAGTTCCCTGTCAGGGGAATCATTGGTAACATACAGCACAATATTGTACCCATTCTCATATGCCACCTCTTGTATACCGGTAATTACTGTAGAAAAGTAGTAATTGGTGATAAAAGGTAAAATGACTGCTATATTATGACTGTTTCTTTTTGCCAGTCCGGTTGCATTGAAGTTAGGTTTGTAATTTAATTTTGCCGCCATTTCCAAAACACGCTCTCTGGTCTCTTTATTAACATCATAAGTATCTCTTAGTGCTCTGGACACTGTGGAAACAGAAATATTGAGTTCTCTGGCTATATCTTTAATGGTAATGAAGCGCTTCATGAAGTGATCGTATCAAAATTGATTGTTGTGAAAATATTAAATATTAATTTGATACGCAAGGGCGAAGTGGACGTAATAATTGTTAGTAGGTTTGTTGTTAGTGCCTGTCTTGCTGGATAATTGGTTCGTTAGTATATTAGAATGTACTCTGTAAGCAGCTTGTGCCAATTGTCGTCCATTAAGAGAAAATTCCCCCTCATCCGTCCTTTGGACACCTTCTCCCTCATGGAGAAGGGGAAAAGATGAATGGATAGTAGTGATAAAATACAGGCTTTTTAAATTTTATACTTCCGTTGATAGAACGAACTCGGCATAATAAGATTTGGCAGCGTAATCCAATCAATCTTTTTGCAGATCCTAGATAAAGCACTGCCACCGCAATCTGACGTGGAGCATAAACAACAATAAACCACTACCATACACACGTGTGGAGATTGCATTCACAAAAGATTGATTGAGATGAAGCAACAAAGATTATTCGCCGACGGCTCTTTGGTTCTTTCCAGCTGAAGGGAAAGAACTAGGCCCTGTCCGGCTCCCGAAGCGAGTTCGGGACAAGCTAATGAGGACGGAAAGCCCTGTGTAAAGGGAAAAAGTAATACGATTAAAAGAGATCCTTCCTATTGTCAGGATTATAATATAGAACAGATTAAGCCCCTCATCCGTCCGTTGGACACCTTCTCCCTCATGGAGAAGGGGAAAAGATGAATGGATAGTAGTGATAAATTAGGTTTTCTGCTTTTTTTAAGGTCCATTCGTATAGCTTTGTACACTTAGCTATTAATCTATCAAACTTCGGTCTTCAGTCTCTCTGCTTCGGACTTCCGACATCTTACGGATTTCGAGAACGTTTCCGCTTTTTATCTCCTAAAAGCATAGCGATAAACGGCTTATAATTCTCTAAATTAGAGAAAAACAAATATTCAGATTATGCTGTCCAGAAGAAAGTTTATAAAAAATGGGGTACTTGTTAGTTCAGCAATGGCTTTGCCTTATACTAATTTTGCGGCTGTTTCAGGAACGGGCGATGTTGTACGTCTGGGAATTATTGGGGCAGGAACAAGAGGTACCGGAATTGCTAAGCTATTAAAAAAGCTTCCGGGTTTAAGTGTTACAGCTTGTTGTGATATTATGCCTGATAATTTAACCGGAATATTAACGCATACTCCACCCAACACCCAAAAATATATAGATTACAGACGTTTACTGGAAGATAAGAACGTGGACGCGGTTATAGTAGCAACACCTTTATACCTTCATTATCCAATGGCTGTTGATGCTTTAGATGCCGGAAAACATGTATACCTGGAAAAGTCGATGACTTATGATATTCCGCAGGCAATAGATCTGGAGAAAAGGGTAAATCGGTCAAAACTTATATTTCAGGTAGGGCATCAGTACCGGTATTTTCAATTATACCATGCTGTAAAAAAAGCGATCGATAATAAATGGTTAGGTGAGGTGACACATTTTGAATGTCAGTATCATCGTAATTCTGACTGGAGATTTCCAGTAAAAACTCCCGGAACTGAGCGTTTGGTAAACTGGAGAATGTATAAGGAATATTCGGGAGGGCTAATGGCTGAGCTATGCGGACACCAGATAGATATTGTGAATTGGATGACTGGTTCTCACCCCGAGAAAGTAACCGGAATAGGCGGGATTGACTTTTGGAAAGATGGTAGGGAAACTTATGATAATGTCAGAGCTATTTTCGAATATCCCGGTGGAGTAAAAGCAAATGTATCTTCAATCCTTTCCAATGCTTATCACGGATATGAGATAAGGATTTTGGGTTCAAAGGCCACCTTACAGATTCAAAGAGATGAAGCGTTTTTATATTCCGAGGCGGTTAAAAAGCAGATCGGTACGGTAGATGGAGTTACCGGAGCGACACTTTTAAATGCAACACAAGGAGAGGCAGTTCCTCTGAAGTTTGAATATCAGGACAGCGAAAAAAGAGATCCAACATCTTATGCATTATTAGATTTTGCTCAATGTATCAGAGAGAATAAAAGGCCATTTGCTGATGTTAAGGCTGGTAAATATGGTGCAATAGCTGTACATATGGCGAATGCGGCAATGGACACTCAGACATTTCAATACTGGAAAAATGAGTATGGAGTTAGTTAATTCCCCGAAGGGGTGTCCTAATGGATTCCTTTGGAACCTTCGGCAAGTTAGTTCATTGGTTGGAATAGTTCATTGGTTTCCCGAAGGAATGTCCAAGTGAATGCTTTCGGCACCTTCGGCGAGTTAGTTGAAATGGTTTATTAGTGATTTCTCTTTAAGCTTTTGGTGCTTTAGATAAAATTCGCCCCATTGCCAATTAAACGGATTTTGGCAATGAGAGCGAACAGATGAAAGATTTAAGAGGTTTGCGAGTTGAACACCTCCCGCCCCTGAATAATAGTCCGCTGGATATTAATGTCTTTATCAAACAAAACGATATCAGCATCTTTACCCAAATTTAAAGAACCTTTTTTATCGGCTATCCCCATAATTCTGGCAGGTGTAGTCGCAGCCATTCTGATAGCTTCTATCAATGGAACATCGGCCAGCGTAATCATGTTCCTTACCAATCTATCAAAAGTTGCCACACTTCCGGCGAAAGAACTTTTGTCTGGTAATTTGGCAACTCCGCCTTCAATAATAACTTTTAGACCATTCTTCAAACTTCCCAGGATACTATCCCCTTCAGGCATTCCTGCACCTCTCATAGCATCCGTAATTAATGCGGTTTTATCAGGGCCTTTTATCTTGTAAATGAGTTTTAGCAGGGGAGCAGGAAGATGTATGCCATCGGCAATAATCTCTACATCCATTTCATCAATCAAGTAACCTGCTTCAACGACTCCGGCATACCTGTAAGCATCTCTTCGGGTAACACCAGACATAGACGAATAGAAATGTGTGGCCAGTGAATAACCATTTTCAAAAGCTTCCAGAGCTTCTTCATAAATCGCATCGGTATGGGCAAGGGCAACCAATATTCCTTTAGATTTCAGATATCGTCCAAATTCTATTGCACCTTTCAATTCCGGTGCCGCGCTCCATCTGCTAATGGATTTAGAGTAATTTAGAATTTCTTCATATTCAGCAGGATCCGGATTGCGTATATAGCGAGGATCCTGAGCGCCACGCTGGCTCATAGCAAAATAAGGCCCTTCCAGATGCATTCCAATAAATTGCGCACCTTTTAAGTTGCTTTTATTGGCAGCTTCATAATTATCCAGTGTTTTAAAAAGATCTTCTTTTTCGCTCGTTAATGTGGTTGGAGACAATGCAGTGGTGCCATATCTAGCATGTGCTTCTGCAATTTTAAGGAATGCATCAGCAGTGCCATCCATAAAATCATGTCCGCCACCGCCGTGAACGTGGATATCTATAAAGCCTGGTGAGATGTAATTTCCACCGGCATCTATACTTTCACAATCGGGAATATCAATATCTCCTGCCTGGATATCAATAATTTTACTGCCCTTAATTAAAATTGTGCCGGATTTAATGATTTTGTAAGGTGTAATGATATCACCATTATGTATTTTTAAATATTTACTCATATTCAATTAGTTGATGGTCCACCTTTTTAGTTTATAACCACGCATAGCATAAAATACTAAAAAAAGATAACATGGCAACAATACCCAATAAGCCTGTCTTGTACTATGGATATCCGCAAAATGGCCATAAAAAAGTGGGATAATCGCATTTCCGCATAAGCCCATAATCATAATAGAAGCTCCTAATTTTGTAAATCTGCCTAATCCATCCAAAGCCAAAGGCCAGATGCCGGCCCAAACTAAAGAGTTAGCCAGTCCAAGTAAAACCACAAACCAGATAGAAACATCTGTCGTATGGCCAAGTATGGTCACTTCCCCGTTTGAAAAAATAATAAGCAAGGTAAACAATGTACCCAAAACGGTGCATAGTCTTAGCGCATTTTTTTGACTGATGAAACGGGGTATGGTCACAATACCTATTATGTAGCCGATAATGGTAGCTCCAAGTGTGTAGGAGGGGAAAGTTTTCGCTTCCATAAGTTCTATTCCCATAGAAGATGCATAGCCAATAATCGTGTCTATTGCTACGACTTGTGTACCTACATGCAGAAAAATCGCTAATGCTCCTAAAATTAAATGCGGGAATTGGAAAATACTGGTTTTGGTAGAGTTTGATTCGGCTAATGTAGCATCTTCTGCTTCTGTATTGATTTCTGGAAGAGGAGAATATAATACGAATATTCCAAGGCCAAGCAGTACTGTACCCACAACAGAATACGGAAGGATAACCCTTCTTATTAATTCATTCAATACGATCTCACGTTCTGCGTTGGACATTAATGGAATCTGCTTGAATAATTCTCCATCGGTTGACTTTAGAATAACGGCGGCAAATAATATTGGGGCTAAAATACCTGCACCTTTATTGCAAATTCCCATAATGCTTATACGTTGGGCTGCTCTTTCTTTTGGACCCAAAACTGTAATGTAAGGGTTTGCTGCAGTTTGTAAAATAGCTAAACCGGCGCCCAGAGAAAATAATCCAAGGAGGAAGACTTCATAGGTCCGGGTATAGGCTGCGGGAACAAATATAAATGCGCCAATGGCCATAATCCAGAAGCCAATCATCATTCCTTTTTTAAAACCAACAGATTTTAGTAAGTAGGATGATGGAACGGATACCACGAAATAGGAAATATAAAAAGCGAACGCCACCAGGTACGATTGAAAATTGGTTAATTCGCATGCGATTTTGAAATAGGGAATCAAGATAGCATTTACCCATGACACAAAACCGAAAATAAAGAATAACAATCCAATAATTAGAATTGAAATAGTAGTGTCTCTCTTACTTAAATAATTAGCTTCTACTGCCTGCATAATATTGACTTAGGTTGTAGAAGCTAAACTATCTAAATAAGCGTGTTAATTATAGCTTTAGGCTATAAAAATGAATGAGAACGTTCTCGATAGCGTTCTCAATTTATGTGTTATTTATATAGATAGAGATTGTTTAAAGAACACTTTTTTGATGGCTTCTTATTACTCTCGGTTTTACCAGAGATGATGAACGTATTTTTTGATTTTATTTTCGTAAACTGCTTTAACAGCCTGCATTTGATCTTCGGTGAGGTCGCTTATCTGTTCTACCTTCAGGTTGTTTTCAATTTGGGCAGGAGTAGAAGCGCCTGGTATAACGCAGCTGATTTCATTAAACTGTAAAATCCATTTTAACGCTACCAGAGCCAGTTCCTGACCAGGGAAAATAGATTTTAAATCGTTAACGGCCTCTAATCCTAGTTGATAATCTACACCAGAAAATGTTTCACCCTTATCAAAGGCTTCTCCATTCCTGTTGAAAAAACGATGGTCATCTTTACCGAAATTAGTGGTTTCTGAGAATTTTCCCGTTAATAATCCACTGGCTAATGGTACACGGGCAATTAAACCTACGTTATTGGCTTTCACTGCAGCAAATAATTCATCAATAGGTTTCTGTCTGAACATATTGAAGATAAATTGAATTGACGTAACATTCTCGTATTTCATCGCCTGCAACCCTTCTGATACCTTTTCGATACTTACGCCCAGGTTTCTGATTTTTCCTTCGTCTTTCAATCTGTCAAAAAGCTCGAAGATTTCGTCTCTATAGAAGACCTCAGTTGGTGGGCAATGCAACTGAATAAGATCAATTACATCCAATTTCATATTTGCGAGTGAGTATTCGACACATTTGCGCAGCGCTTCTACAGTATAAGATTCGTTGATATGTGGAGAGAACTTTCTTCCGCATTTTGTTGCAACAAAAATTTCTTCCGATCTGGATCTTACTACATTTCCAACGGCTTTTTCACTCTCTCCATCACCGTAAACATCAGCAGTATCAATAAAATTGATTCCATTATCAATGGCGGAATTCAGTATTTTTTCGGCATTAGAATGGTCGAATTTTTCTCCCCACTTACCGCCAACCTGCCATGTACCCAGGCTAACTTCAGATATGTTAAAACCGGTCTTACCTAATAATCTATAATTCATGTCGCATAAAATCTAAACTCAAAGTTAGAAAATCAAAAGATAAGTTTTTGGGTAATGTTAAGCATTCGGGAGAGTCGGATGAAGTAAAAAGTAAAAAGTAGAAAGTGGAAAAGTGGCGGGTATGTTCTTGTTTGTCCTTTCTGAAAGATCATTTAAAGGGAGTACCTGGAAAAGAACACTTTCAGGTACTCCGGTGATAAATTTATTTAGGCAACTATGCCAATTTTTTATACTTGATTCTTTTAGGGGCAACATCTCCCAGGCGTTTTTTACGGTTCTCTTCGTATTCGGTGTAATTACCTTCGAAAAAGTAAACCTGCGAATCGCCCTCAAAAGCCATAATATGTGTACAAATACGGTCTAAAAACCAACGGTCGTGGGAAATGATTACCGCACAGCCTCCAAAGTTTTCTAAGGCTTCTTCCAGAGCCCGTAATGTATTTACGTCGATATCATTGGTAGGTTCATCCAATAATAATACATTAGAACCTTCTTTTAAAGTAATCGCTAAATGCGCTCTGTTTCTTTCACCGCCAGATAATACACTAATTTTTTTCTGCTGATCGGCGCCATTGAAATTGAATTTGGAAACATAGGCTCTCGAGTTTACCGAACGATTTCCTAAAATCATAGTCTCGTGTCCGCCGGTGATGTTCTCCCATACCGATTTTTCAGGATCCAAATCGTGATGCATTTGGTCTACATACCCCAGTTTTACAGTTTCTCCGACTCTAAATGTTCCAGAATCAGGTTGTTCCTGACCAGTAATTAATCTGAAGAGTGTGGTTTTTCCTGCACCATTCGGGCCGATAATTCCTACGATGCCGGCAGGCGGTAAAGAAAAAGTCAAATTGTCGAAAAGAACTTTATCTCCATAAGCTTTGGACACTCCAGTAGCTTCGATAACTACATTTCCTAATCGTGGACCTGGAGGGATAAAGAGCTCCAGTTTTTCTTCCCTTTCTTTTGTTTCTTCTGATGCCAGTTTTTCGTAATTGCTTAAACGCGCTTTCGATTTTGCGTGACGAGCTTTAGGTGCCATTCTTACCCATTCCAATTCGCGTTCTAATGTTTTCTGGCGCTTGCTTTCCGTTTTTTCTTCCTGAGACAGGCGTTTTGCTTTTTGTTCTAACCAGGAAGAATAGTTCCCTTTCCATGGAATACCTTCGCCACGGTCCAGTTCTAAAATCCATCCGGCAACGTTATCCAGGAAATACCTGTCGTGGGTTACAGCTATTACTGTTCCCGGGTATTGTTGTAAGTGCAGTTCCAACCAATCTATCGATTCCGCATCCAAGTGGTTGGTGGGCTCGTCCAACAACAATACATCAGGTTGTTGAATTAAAAGGCGACATAATGCCACACGTCTGCGTTCACCACCTGACAAAGTGGCTATTTTAGTGTCTGGTTCTGGACAACGTAATGCGTCCATAGCCCTTTCAAGTTTAGAATCCAGTTCCCATGCATTCACTGCATCAATTTTATCCTGAAGCTCTCCCTGTCTCGTCATCAGTTTATCCATTGCATCAGCATCTTCATAAACTTCGGGCAGGCCAAACTTTTCGTTAATTTCTTCGTACTCTTTTAAGATGTCAACTATTTCTTTAGCCCCTTCTTCAACAACTTCTTTTACTGTCTTGGTATTGTCAAGTTCCGGCTCCTGAGCTAAATAGCCTACAGAATAACCCGGAGAAAACACCACTTCTCCCTGATAAGATTTGTCTAAACCAGCAATAATTTTTAATAAAGATGATTTCCCTGAGCCGTTAAGACCGATGACACCGATCTTGGCACCGTAAAAAAATGATAAATAAATATTCTTTAAAACCTGTTTCTGAGGTGGGTAAATCTTATTTACACCAGCCATTGAAAAGATGATTTTCTCGTCTGACATTGTTTCTTGATTTAATCTTCAAATATCGATAATTAAGTCACAAATGGGTAAATTTTATTTAATTGGTACAACGTATAGCAGATTTTTGATTTTTGGACGTATTGTTGATAAATACTTTAATAAGGGCGCTTTGCTATTAAGAACAAATTGATACATTAGAGCGTTCAACACTTAGAAGAAAGGTATAATAATGGAAGCTAAATTTTCGCCCAGAGTAAAAGACGTGATTTCCTACAGTCGAGAAGAAGCTTTAAGATTGGGTCACGATTATATTGGTACTGAACACTTGTTACTTGGATTGATCAGAGAAGGAGATGGTGTAGCGATAAAGATTTTAAAATCTTTGGGTGTTGATACTACAAAGCTTAGAAAAGCAGTAGAAGATGCTGTTAAAGGCACTTCTGGTATTACCGTTAATTTGGGTAATATTCCGTTGACTAAACAAGCCGAAAAAGTATTGAAGATAACCTATTTAGAAGCAAAAATCTTTAAAAGTGATGTGATAGGTACAGAGCATTTATTGCTTTCTATCCTGCGAGAAGAAGATAATATTGCTTCGCAGATATTGGCGCAGTTCGATCTGAATTACGAAGTCATTAAATCTGAGGTTGAGTTGAATAAAGGAAATTTCAGAGATGAACCTTCCAACTCAACAGCTAGTGGTGATGATGAGTATAGAGAGGAGGAATCTTTTTCTCAACCGAAGAAAGTTTCGGATATCAAATCCAAAACTCCGGTTTTAGATAATTTTGGTAGAGATTTAACCAAAATGGCTGAAGACGGTAAGTTAGACCCCATCGTTGGTCGCGAGAAGGAGATTGAAAGGGTTTCGCAGATCTTATCCCGCAGGAAAAAGAATAATCCAATTTTAATTGGAGAACCGGGAGTTGGTAAGTCTGCCATTGCAGAGGGATTGGCCTTGCGTATTGTTCAACGTAAAGTTTCCCGTGTGTTGTTTAACAAGCGTGTGGTAACTCTGGATCTTGCATCGCTGGTTGCCGGTACAAAATACCGTGGTCAGTTTGAAGAACGTATGAAGGCGGTAATGAACGAACTCGAGAAATCTCCGGATGTGATTTTGTTTATCGATGAGATTCACACTATAGTTGGAGCAGGTGGAGCTTCTGGCTCTTTAGATGCATCAAATATGTTTAAACCGGCTTTGGCCAGGGGAGAAATACAATGTATAGGTGCAACCACTTTAGATGAATATCGTCAGTTTATCGAAAAGGACGGGGCTTTGGATCGCCGTTTCCAAAAGGTGATGATTGAGCCAGCAACACCTGATGAAACGGTTGAGATTTTAAACAGAATTAAAGATAAGTACGAAGAGCACCATGGAGTAAATTACACAGATGAAGCAATTCAGGCTTGTGTGAATTTGACAACTAGATACATTACAGACAGATTTTTACCGGATAAAGCGATAGATGCCTTAGACGAAGCTGGTTCTCGTGTGCATTTAACGAACATTCATGTTCCTCAGAATATCATCGAAATCGAGCAGAAGATAGAAGATGTTAAGGTTGAGAAGAATAAGGTTGTTCGTAGCCAGAAATATGAGGAAGCTGCTAAACTTCGTGATACTGAGAAGAATCTTATCGAAGAATTAGAGAAAGCGAAATCTGACTGGGAAGCGGAAACGAAATCTAAAAGATATACGGTAACTGAAGATAATGTGGCGGAGGTTGTTTCTATGATGACCGGTATTCCGTTACAAAAAGTTGGACAAACAGATAGCCAAAAGTTATTGGGTATGTTTGACAAGATCAACGAGAAAATCATTGGTCAGGATGAGGCTATCAAGAAACTGAGTAAAGCTATCCAACGTACCAGAGCAGGTCTGAAAGATCCTAAGAAACCAATTGGTTCTTTCATATTCTTAGGTCCAACAGGTGTTGGTAAAACAGAATTGGCTAAGGAGCTTGCCCGTTTCATGTTCGATGCAGATGACGCTTTGATTCAAATCGACATGAGCGAGTATATGGAGAAATTCGCGGTTTCAAGACTAGTTGGTGCGCCTCCAGGATATGTTGGTTATGAAGAAGGTGGACAATTAACTGAAAAAGTTAGAAGAAAGCCTTATGCAGTAGTCTTACTCGATGAGATTGAAAAAGCGCATCCGGATGTATTCAATATCCTATTGCAAGTGTTAGATGAAGGTCAGCTGACAGACTCGTTAGGCAGAAAAGTTGATTTTAGAAATACGATCATCATTATGACTTCTAATATTGGTGCAAGACAATTGAAAGAATTTGGCCAAGGTGTAGGTTTTGCTACTTCTGCAAGAACATCACAGGCTGAGGATCATAATAAAACAGTTATTGAAACTGCTTTGAAAAGAGCTTTTGCTCCAGAGTTTTTGAACAGGATAGATGATGTGATTGTATTTAATTCTTTGGAAAAAGAAGAAATCTTCAAAATTATCGATATCGAACTGAAAGCGCTTTTCGGAAGAGTACAAGGTTTAGGTTACAAAGTTAATCTTACAGAAGCTGCTAAAGAATACATTGCCGAGAAAGGTTTTGATTCCAGTTTTGGTGCCCGTCCATTGAAAAGAGCCATTCAGAAGTTCCTTGAAGATCCGATTGCTGAGGAGATTTTGAAAGGTGAACTGAACGAAGGTGATTCGATAGAAGTGGATTACGATAAAAGTAAAGATGAAATAAAGGTAAGTTCTAAAGCTGCTAAGAAGAATAAGAAAAAAGAAGAGGAAAAGGAAAGTGGCGAATAAATAAATGAGAAAAGGGCGCTTTAATGATGAAGGCGCCCTTTTTGTGTTTTATTAGTTCAATTTCAATAGTCAATAGTTCATAGTCACAATATCTCTCAAACGACAATGTTATTATTGTGAATCTATCTGTTGTCTAGAAATTAAATTGTGCTTGGATACGCAGTAAATTTCCTTTTTGTCGGTTATTTCTTAAAACAAAATCTTCGTAAGTGCGATCTGAAATGGTGTAAGCTACAACCAGTTCTAAAAACTTGTTAGGTTGCCATTCTATCCCCGTCTCAAATTCTTTTACTAAATAGCTTCTTGCATCCTTTTCAAATTTCTTACCTCCATCGTAATAATTATACTTGAAGTAAGGATAAATTAAGTCCTTACCAATATTGGCTTTGGCATTTAAAGTAATATAACCGCCTTTTAGATTTCTTACTTCTATAGAATCTGTTTGTTTGTTGTATTGTGGGCCTTTACCAATATTGTATTCTGCCTGGATACCTATTGGTTGAGGGTAAATTACCAGAGTTGCCCCAATTCTTTCGTCTTTGTAGGTCTTGTCTAAATTGGTTTTTACCCCATTGCTTAATAAATCAGAAGGCATAGTGAAATCTCCTGTATAAGCCTGTATTCCTGGCTCTATAAATTGTTTGCCGAAAAGCAGGGGATAGGTGAAACGGCCTACGATATGCTGCTTTTTATTAAGGTCGGCCTTGTTTGCTCCCTGTCCGTTGAAGAAACCAAATCCTGCCATACCGAAATTCCCAGAGCCTTTTAATTTAAGTGTACTGATGGTTTCGAATCTTTCCTGAACGATTTTAGGAGTCCAGTAAATAAAAACGCCTAAATCTCTTTCGTTTACAAAAGCACTGTTTGTGCCGTCAGCTCTGTCTATTGTCAATCTGTTCTGGCTCGACTGCGCGTTTTCAAAACCATAAGGGACTTTACTTTGTCCTATTCTTACTCTGAATATGTTTTCTTTATCTATACCCAAATCTACAAACGCATCTCTAAGTTGCAGATAGTTTAAGGTAGAGCCAGAGGAACTGGCGAAATCCGGTTGAACGTAGAAGTAGATACGTTCATTTACCCATCCATAAAAAACTAATCTTAGTCGTCGAATGAAAAGACCTCCGTCATTTCCCCAGGATTTGTCGCACTGATCGCAGCCTAATTTTTCATTAGTTTCCAACAATCTGTTATAGCGAACTTGTCCATAACCTCTCAAAGAAATAACTTCAAACCATTTACGGTTTCCCAAACTATTTTGTTTTAAAGAATCTGCTGTTTCCGAAAAAGCAGCATGGGAAAAGAATATCGTAGCAAATGTTAAGAAAAAAATCGCGATTCTTTTATTCATGTTAAGTTAATGTGTAACCAATGTTAAATTGATGCAAAACTATGAATAAGAATTCTTTGAATGTTAAGTTTGTGTTAACAAAATATTAATTATTGGTCTACAGCCATTTCTTCTTTTTGAAGTAAATTATGGTTCCAAAAGATGAAATCAACATTAACAAAATTGCGGTGCCATAGCCATACTTCCAATTTAATTCAGGCATATTCGTAAAGTTCATGCCGTAAATGCTCGCAATTAATGTTGGTGGCATAAATGCAACTGTAGCAACTGTGAAGATCTTAATGATTCTGTTCTGTTCAATATTGATCAAACCCATGAAGGTGTCCTGAAGGAATTCGAGACGTTCGAAGGCAAATTTATTATGTTCTAAAAGGGAGCTGATATCCTTAATCATAATTCTTAACAGATCAATCTTATCATAGGGAAAGGAATTAGATTTAAGCAGGGCAGAGACCATCCTTTGCTTATCTATAATATTTTCCCGCAATAACATGTTGTCATTTTGAAGGGAAGATATTTTCAATAAATCCTGCTCATCTACTTTTTCGTTGGTCGCCTTTAATATTTTGTTAAGCTCAGAAATTTCCTTGGCAATATTTTCTATAAGGTCCGCATCCTGATCGATACAAATTTCGAGTAAAGTACATAATATCTGGTAACCGTTGGTATAAGAGGTCGGGTTGGATTTTATTTTCTTTACCGACTCACTAAAGGTTTTGATATCATCATCTCTGTAGGTAAATAGGATTCCTTTCTCCAAAATCATAGATACCGGGCAATACTCGAAGCCATGCTGTCTGACTGACAAAAAACTAGAATTGATGATGATTTCATTGTCAAGTTCACTGAAACGCGACGAGCTTTCAATTTCCTGCGTTTCTTCTTCAGACGAGTATTTGATGTCGAAATAAGTCTCTATAGTCACTTTTTCCTCAATCGTAGGATTCTGCAGATCTACCCAAATCAGACTTTCAATAGGTATTTCCCTTAAAAGATCTATGTCTGTTTCTTTGGCTAAGCGCGTGTTTTTTTTGTAGTAGATTCTAAGCATAAGTGCAAGATAGAGATTGAAATATCATTTCTTATCTTTGCAAAAATAAATTTTAAATTTTAAGGTGGAAAAATCTTTGGCGTTCGGTGAGAAAAATTACAATTATTACGGCGCTTATCTGAAAGATAAGTTCGATGGTAAGAAGGTTTATAAGGTAATTGTTGATGGTGGATTTACTTGTCCGAATAGGGATGGTTCCAAGGGTTATGGCGGATGTACATACTGTAATGTAGATTCGTTTACTCCTGCATCGAGGACTATGGAGTCTATGAAGGAGCAGATTGAATTCGGTATGGAACGGGCAATGAAGAATTATAAAGCCGAGAAGTTTATTATTTATTTTCAGCCTAATACTAATACTTACGCCCCGGCACACTACCTGAAAACTTTATATGACGAGGCGCTTAATGTAAATCCCGCAGATGTTGTTGGGCTTTCTGTTGGTACCCGTCCGGATTGTCTGGATTTTGAAAAGATAGCTTTGTTGGAAAGTTACACGGATAGATTGGTTGTTGATCTGGAAATGGGAATGGAATCTATTTATAATGAAACTTTATCTCAAATAAACAGAGGTTGTTCGCATGACGAGTTTATTTCGACTATGGATATGCTGGAGAACTCTAAGTTAGATATTTGTGTACATACTATTTTTGGTTTACCAGGAGAAACCAAGGATATGATGCTGCGTTACGCGGATGAGATTAATAGATTTAAACAAATAAAATTTGTTAAATTTCATCACCTGCATATTGTTGAAGGTTCTATCATGGGGGTTAAGTACAAAAAGGATCCATTCAAATTGTTTTCTCTGGAAGAATATACGGATTTTATTTGTGAGCTATTGCCTTTGGTTCGTGAGGATATTGTGATTCAGAGATTGTTTGGTTTGTCTGATCTGGATATGCTGATTGCTCCTAATTGGGGATTGAAAAAATCGCAGATACAAAATTATATGGATTCTGAAATTGAGCGGAGAGGGGTTGTGCAAGGGGCAAGGTATAGGGAGTTTGTGTAGCGTTGTTGTGAGGGGTTAATTTTTCTTGGTATATATTTTTTCTTTTTCTTAAGGATTTCCGTCAGTTTAATTCTTTTTTTGGGGTAGTATTTATGTTGAAGACAGCCGAAGCCCACCTGCCTTAGCTATGTACTTATGTCGGCCGGCAGGGACCTCTGTGTTAAAGACTTCTGTCGTCAATATTCCATTGTTTTACTCTTTTCTTTCCCCTTGCACAAGGCTTTCCGTCTTCATTAGCTTGTCCTGAACTCGCTTCGGGAGCCAGACGGGCCTAGTCCTTTTTGAGCAAAAAAGGACCAAAATGCTTAGGCCGTATAATCTTTGTCGCTCCATCTAAATAAATCTTTAATTGGTGCAATCCGGATATGTGTGAATGTTACTGCTTTATGTCACTTTTTGGAGCACATTGGATTGCTTGGATTTGCTTATTGGTCGTTTGTACACAAATATTTATCTGATTACTCCCGACGTAAAGTCGGGACAGGGACTCCAAATCTTATCATGCCGTGGGCGTTCTTGTGGATTTTTAGTTGGCTGGAGTGTACTGCATTTACTCTGGCCTCGTCATCCTGAGGACAGCCGAAGCCCGCCTGCCTTAGCTCTGTCTTGTATCGGCTGGCAGGGACCTCACAGGTAAAGTGTTGCATTGATATTTTCTTATGCACAAGGCTTTCCGTCTTCAATGGCCAGACAGGCCTAGTCCTTTTTGAGCAAAAAAGGACCAAAATGCTTAGGCCGTATAATCTTTGTCGTTCCATCTGAATAAATCTTTAATTGGTGCAATCCGGATATGTGTGAATGTTACTGCTTTATGTTACTTTTTGCAGCACATTGGATTGCTAGGTTAGTGGTTATTTGCTGTTTGTGCACAAAGATTTATCCGATTCCTCTTCCAAATCTTATAATGCCAGATTCGCACTATCAAAAGAATAATGAATTTGCAGTGTCCATCTAAAAATGGTCATTTCACTTCATGACTCGTTCCAAAGTGCTTAGGCCGTATAATCTTTGTCGCTCCATCTAAATAAATCTTTAATTGGTGCAATCCGGATATGTGTGAATGTTACTGCTTTATGTCACTTTTTGGAGCACATTGGATTGCTTGGATTTGCTTATTGGTCGTTTGTACACAAATATTTATCTGATTACTCCCGACGTAAAGTCGGGACAGGCTATCCAAATCTTAAAATGCCGTGGGCGTTCTTGTGGATTTTTAGTTGGCTGGAGTGTATTGCATTTACTCTGACCTCGTCATCCTGAGGACAGCCGAAGCCCACCTGCCTTAGCTCTGTCTTGTATCGGCTGGCAGGGACCTCACAGGTAAAGTGTTGCATTGATATTTTCTTATGCACAAGGCTTTCCGTCTTCAATGGCCAGACAGGCCTAGTCCTTTTTGAGCAAAAAAGGACCAAAATGCTTAGGCCGTATAATCTTTGTCGTTCCATCTGAATAAATCTTTAATTGGTGCAATCCGGATATGTGTGAATGTTAATGTTTTTATCACTACTGCACCAGTTTATTGGCGCAGGTAGAGCTGGCAAAAGCTTCGGGTTTTGCCTTGAATACAAATCCCATGCTTAAAATGTAACCCATCGCTTCGTGTAAAGCTGCGTTTGATTTGAATTGAGGGCTTGTGTTGATATCGGCATGTACTTCAAGTTCTACATTGTAGGTGTCTAATAAATCACATAGTGCATAAGCTGTTTCTATAGATTTCTGAACTTCTGCCAGCATGCGTTCTTTTATTCCCATTTTCATGGTATATCTGTCCTGGTTGATATACATGAATCCACCTTTGTGCTCGCGTAAAAAAACTATTGCCGTTGCAAAATGAATAGTTGAACCTTTTACCTGTGAGTCTGTGCCTATACAAACTTTGAGTTTGTTACCTTTTTCATTTTCTTTTTTTATAGCCGTTTCTACTTCTGTTGTTATGGGCAGATTGATCTTTTCTCCACTGAATTTTCTCCAACTCATATTGTTGTTGTTTAAGATGAAAAGCTATATAAATGTAAGGTTTTGTAAATCAATAGTTTGTTGTTTTGTTGTTATTTATTTGTTAACATGCGTGTTTTTATTAACATATAGATTATCAGTCGGTTTGCTGTTTTTTTATAAAAAGAAAAATAAGTTTAGGGAATTTGGAATGTGCTGTTATAGTGGTGTGATACAAAGCATGAAAGTTAGTCCGCCTCATGGCCGGCGGCTGGCCTAGAAACTTTTTTCAGAAGGCCTTTATATTTCTGTTTGGCCTTCAAGAATGCTGAAGCATTTTTCCTTCAGCTGAAAAAGTATCCAAAAAAGCCGTGGCGTATAACATTTGTCGCTCCATCTGAATAAATCTTTAATCAGTGTAATCCGGATATGTGCGAATGTCATTGCTTTGTGATGCTTTTTGCAGCACATTGGATTGCTTGGTTGTTGGTTATTTGCTGTTTGCGCACAAAGATTTATCTGATTACTCCCGACGTAAAGTCGGGGCAGGGTCTCCAAATCTTATAATGTCATAGGTGCTCTTGGGGATGGTTCTGTGAATTAATCTTCGTTGTCTCATCTCTATGCTGTCATCCTGAGCGTAGTTGAAGCCCGCCTGCTTTAGCTCTGTTTTGTATCGGCCGGCAGGGATCTCTGTGTTAATGACTTCTGCTGTCAATATTTCATTGTTTTACCTTTTTCTTTTCTATTGCTCAAGGCTTTCCGTCTTCATTAGCTTGTCCCGAACTCGTTTCGGGATCCAGACGGGCCTGGTTCTTTTTTTAGAAAGTATTTTATGTTTTTATTTTGCCCTCAAGAATGCTCCGCATTTTTAGTAAAAAAGGACAAATCCCGTTTTTTAGGATAATTCTTTTAGTTGTTTCTGAACAAAGGAATGCTGCTTATGCAAAGCATGAAAGTTAGTCCGCCTCATGGCCGGCGGCTGGCCTAGAAACTTTTTTCAGAAGGCCTTTATATTTCTGTTTGGCCTTCAAGAATGCTGAAGCATTTTTCCTCCAGCTGAAAAAGTATCCAAAAAAGCCGTGGCGTATAACATTTGTCGCTCCATCTGGATAAATCTTTAATTAGTGCAATCCGGATATGTGTGAATGTTATTGCTTTATGTTACTCTCTACTGCACATTGGATTGCTTGGATTTGCTTGTTTACTGTTTGTGCACAAAGATTTATCTGATTACGGCTTCCAAATCTTATAATGCCATAAATCGTTCTTGGTATGGTTCTGTGAATTAATCTTCGTTGTCTCATCTTCACGCTGTCATCCTGAGCGCAGTCAAAGCCCGCCTGCCTTAGCTCTGTCTTGTATCGGCCGGCAGGGACCTCACAGGTAAAGTGTTGCATTGATATTTTCTTATGCACAAGGCTTTCCGTCTTCAATAGCCAGACAGGCTTAGATACTTTTTCCTTCAGCTGAAAAAGTATCCAAAAAAGCCGTGGCGTATAACATTTGTCGCTCCATCTGGATAAATCTTTAATTAGTGCAATCCGGATATGTGTGAATGTTATTGCTTTATGTTACTCTCTACTGCACATTGGATTGCTTGGATTTGCTTATTTACTGTTTGTGCACAAAGATTTATCTGATTACTCCCGACGTAAAGTCGGGACAGGGTCTCCAAATCTTATAATGTCATAGGTGCTCTTGGGGATGGTTCTGTGAATTAATCTTCGTTGTCTCATCTCTATGCTGTCATCCTGAGCGTAGTTGAAGCCCGCCTGCTTTAGCTCTGTCTTGTATCGGCCGGCAGGGATCTCTGTGTTAATGACTTCTGCTGTCAATATTTCATTGTTTTACCTTTTTCTTTTCTATTGCTCAAGGCTTTCCGTCTTCATTAGCTTGTCCCGAACTCGCTTCGGTAGAGTATACGTGGTTTTCTCGAAAGTAGCCCCTCATCCGCCCTTTGGGCACCTTCTCCCTCATGGAGAAGGCCAAAAAATGAAGGGACAGAAGTGATAAAATGGTAGCTTCTCTATGTTTCCGATGCTTTTTGTTCGAATGCAAAGTAAAGTCGGGACAGGGTCTCCAAATCTTATAATGCCATAAAGCATTCTTGGTACGGTTCTATGAATTAATCTTTGTTGTCTCATCTCCATGCTGTCATGCCAATAATGATCTTTTTCATAAATTTGATATTAGGGAAATGAAATGAGAAGCTCATCAATTTAACTCAACTCCTTGATAATGGGTTATTAACCCTAATTTCTATTTGAGTTCTTGATGAAAGGGAGGCAAAAGTCTGAATCAACGTATGAGTTATTAACTCGGAGCGCTTGTCTTAGTGTACTTTTGCTTCCTTTCTCATTCTAAATTTAACAATAACAAATCTAAAGGAGCGGAGTCGAAAGATCTCTGTGTTAATGACTTCTGTTGTCAATATTTCATTGTTTTACTCTTTTCTTTCCCCTTGCACAAGGCTTTCCGTCTTTGTAGCTTGTCCGAGTTCGTTTCGTATTTGCATGAAGTTAAGCCATGGTTTAATTTTAATAAAAAAGCGATTTAAAAAATAGGAATATTGTGAAAACTGATTAATTTCACATGTACTAAACCGATGTTATAATTGATTTTTAAACGACAAGGAATTGATGTAAGAAGACACTTTACATTATTTATAGTTTTTATTTTTTGTAGTCTGGGAGTGCTGGCCCAGAATATATCTAATGAAGGTACAGACTTTTGGGTTTGCTTTCCTTCGCATGTTCCGTCTCTTACTAACACTAAGCCTCCGGAAGTCAGATTAGCCAATATTTCGGTATTTGTCACTTCAAAAAGTAACTCTTCGGGAACGGTAACCTGTGGAGCCTTTTCGAAAAGATTTGTTGTATCTGCCAATGAGGTTATAGAAATTATTCTACCGCGGGATCAGGCATATATAGAGAATGAAGTGACTTACAGCGAGAATAAGGGAATCAATATAAAAGTTGATGCAGGTCGACCGAAAGTGGTAGCTTATGCACATATATTTGCGGGAGCACGCTCTGCCGCTAGTTTAATATTGCCTACAGAAGCTTTGGGACAGAAATATTATGCCATATCTTATACTCAAAATAGAGGTAAGCAGGCCATTGGAGAAAAGGATAGTGTGAATTTATATTCTCAGTTCAATGTTGTTGCCGTTGAAGACGATACAAGGATTTTGATTACTCCTGTTCTTAATAAGGTTAAGCAAAAATCTGAGGTAATAACGCTCAACAGGAAAGGTGATGTATATTCTTATCAAAATAGTAAAGATATTACCGGGTCTGTCATTGAGGTAGATCCAAGTAATCCATGTAAAAAAATCGCGGTTTTTTCTGGTAGCAGTGCGCTCAGCATTACAAATGCTAGTTGCAATCCAGATAAAAATAATTCGGCTGATCCATTGTTTCAGCAATTATATCCAATAGACAGCTGGGGTAAAACCTTTGCCTTGGTACCGTTTTATAATCGGTTAACAGGAAGTATTTACAGAGCGTTGGCCAGTGAGGATAATACTGAAATTGAGTATAATGGAAATAAAACTATTATATCCAAAGCAGGTGACTATATGCAGATGGATGCAACATATGATGTGGGGATAGTAAAGAGCAATAAACCCATTATGGTTGCTCAATATGCACTTACCCAGTATTGTGCCGATTTAAGAAATCAAATCGGAAGTTCTACCGATGTTATTCCCAGTGATCCCGATATGGTTATTTTGAATCCCTTAGAATATAGTATTGATCAGATCACACTGTATTCTTCTACGAAAGAAGCGATCCGGGAACAGTATATCAATGTAACTATCCCGAGTGAAAAGGTTGGTTCTTTTAAATTGAATAATGTAGGGATGCCCGGCTCTTTTACACCTATTCCGGGGTATGGTTCTTACTCTTATGCGCAAATTGCTTTGCAGAAAGGGGAGACTAATTTTAGCTTATCAGCTGATACCGGATTTACGGCTATTGCTTATGGCTTTGGGAACGTGGAATCGTATGCATATTCTGCCGGAACTAGTCTGGCCGCAACAAAGATTGTTAATGCATTAAAAGTGGGAACGGATGTTGTGACCCGGGAAGGGTGTGTCAATAATGCTTATGATTTTAAGTTGATATTGCCTTATCAGGCTCAGTCTATTTCATGGTTATTAGGTCCATCTGATCCTGAAGTTGTGGTATCGGCACCTATTGCTAAAAACATAACTATAAACGGTAAAGTTTTGTACGAATACAAGCTGTCTGCAGGGAAGACTTTTGGCTCGTCGGGAGTGAAGTCGATACTGGTGAAAGCTTTACCTCCACCTTCTGCAAATGTTTGCCAATTAAATGAAGCGGAAACAATCAATTTTGATTTTGAGGTTATTGACCTGCCTGTTGCAAGCTTCAAGGCTCCGGAAGCTAGTTGTATTGGAAAAGAGGTTAGTTTCAATTATCAGGAGCAGTATATTGGCCGAACTGTAAATTCGTGGCTATGGGATTTTGGAGATGGGACAACATCTACAGAAGTTAATCCAAAACATGTTTATATAAAAGCAGGCCAATTTTCTGTGAGCTTAATACTGGGTAGTACAGCAGGTTGTATTTCTGATGCTTATGTGCAAGTAGTCAATATATATGAGCAAAAAGAACCATTATGGCAAACGGCTGCAGTTCTCTGTTTAAATGAGGGCGTCCAGTTTGAAGATAAGACCATTTATTCGAGTCAGGATAAAGTTACCTGGTTATGGGATTTTGGCGATCAGCAAAGCAGTACGCAACAACATCCTGTCCATCAATATGCAAAAGGAGGAAATTATGAGGTGACGCTTTTGGTTACCAATCAATATGGTTGCAGCAACTCATTCAGAAAGACTATTTTTATAAATGAACCTGCTTCTCTTTCTTTTGAAAATGAGCGTTCCTGTACCTCGGATATTGTCACTTTTTCTGCTAAAGCGCTAAGCGGGCAGGTAAGTTCATGGGAGTGGGATTTTGGCGATTCCAGCAATGACCTTTCGCAGAAGTTTAAAATGGTAGCGCAACATCAATATGCACATCCTGGCACTTATCAGGTTGTTTTGAAAGCATTATCCAGGGAAGGCTGTTTATCTGTTGTGAAAAAGGATGTAATTATCAGCGGAGACAATCCCTTACCTAAATTTAAAATTGCTATGTCTGCTATTTGTGGTGATAATCAATTAATTGTCACCAATCAATCTACTAACCTGGAGGGTATTATAAGCAAATTGGAGTGGTTCTTCGATTACGGGGGAAATCTTTCTTTCACCCTTATTGATGCCAATCCTCAAGCAGATAAAGTTTATGAATTTAAGTATCCCTCTTTGCCTCAGGATAAGGAATATCAGGTAGTTCTCCGGGCTTATTCTGGTGTAAACTGTTATCGGGAAACCACACCTGTAAAGATTAAAGTGTATGGTGAGCCGGCATTGTCATTTAAGCTTGATAAACAAATCTGTGTAAATGCTGAGCCTTTTAAGCTGGCTGCGGAAAACAAGACTACAGCGATTACCGGCCAGGAAAAAATTGCAGGGGATGGCGTTGCTGCGGGAGTTTTTGATCCTGAAAAAGCGGGAGTTGGACGCCATGAGCTTGTCTATACTTTTCTAAGCGCATCCGGTTGTACAGATACCTTAAAGCGCTATATAGAAGTGGTGGCAAAGCCGGAGCTTGTCGAGGAAAAGACTTTTGATATTCTTCTTGGCGGTGAAAAGCAGCTTGATTTGAAGCTGAATCCGGGAGGGAATGTGAGCTATCAATGGTATCCGTCGGCGGGATTGAGTGCGGACAATATTCTTAATCCAATAGTTAGTCCTGAAATGAGTACCAGATATATCCTGACGCTGTCTAATGAGGCAGGTTGTGTGAACAGCTATGAGGTGCAGGTGAATGTGCATCTTGATCCGGATATTCCAAATGCATTTAGTCCAAACGGAGACGGGATTAATGATAAATGGAATATTAAATATCTGGAAACTTTTGTGAATGCCGATATCCGCATATTTAACAGGTATGGGCAGGAAGTGTTTTATTCGAAACGTTATACTGATGCCTGGGATGGAAAAATGAAGGGGCAGGATTTACCTGTTGGTGTGTACTATTATATTATTGAACCTCATAATGGGCGGGCTAAATATAGTGGCTCTTTAACTTTGCTGCGATGAGATGGTTTGCTTTTTTATTTGTGGTAGTTATTATTTCTACCGGAGCATTGGCTCAACAGAAGCCTCAGTACACTCAGTATATGCAAAATATGCAGGTCATTAATCCTGCTTTAAGCGGTATTTACCATGGCATTTATGTAAAGGCAGCTTCCAGAAATCAGTGGCTAGGTTTAGAAAGTGCGCCTAAAACCAATTATATTACTGTTTCGGCTCCTTTGAATATCGATAAGGATATACTAACGGCGGGTTCCGCGGATTTTGGGATAGAGGATGTAGGTACTAAAGACGAAAGGGACAGCTATTATGCCTCTGAAAATCATCATGGTATTGGGATGATGGTATTGGATGACCGGACGGGGAGCCTGTCACGAGCATCTGCTAATTTGACCTATGCTTATCATATTGCTCTGGGTGATATGGCAAATTTATCTTTGGGTGTGGGTGCCGGTATAGGTCGTATTTCTTTGAATGTCCAGGAGTTAAGGTTTGAAGATGGCTTTGAACCGCTTATTGCTCAGGGTAATTCCATCAGATGGTCGCCGGATGTTAATGCTGGTGTTTATTTGTATGGTGCTAATTTTTTTGCCGGGGTCTCTATGCAGCAGATAATGAAACAGAAGGTGTCTTTTGCTCAGGATTATCAGAGTGAAGAGGTACCTCATTATTTTTTTACTGCTGGTTATCGCTTCTGGCTGGGACAGGACTTTTCTTTTATGCCTTCGGTTATGCTGAAGTATGTTGAACCTTTGCCTTCTTCTATAGATCTTAACCTCAAAGTCGCTTTTAGAAACAATGTATGGTTGGGCGGATCGTATCGGAAGAAGGATGCTTTCTCGGCTATTTTTGGGTTTACTGTAAGTAAGGTATTCGACGTGGGATATGCGTACGATTTTACTCAGTCGGAATTACGAACGGTTTCGAATGGTACGCATGAGCTGGTGCTGGGGGTGAAGTGGTGAGGGGGTGAAGTTCCCTTAAAGTTTATTTTTCGGCTACACCAATTACTATATATCGATTAGATTTTGGGATTAAAAAATCACAGATGGAATCAATTTTACCTAAGAATATCCTTTGCTTTTCGTTTCTTCCAAAAGTACCTAAAAAACCTACTGTTTTGTAATTAAGAGTTTTATATTCTGAAAAAAGCTTTACAATATCCTTTAATTTAGAATAATTCCATTCTTTATACCATCTAATAAAAAATTTTCTAGAGTATTTATGCAATAGAGAAGCTTGGGTGTTTTCTGCAAATAACAATTTCCCACCAGGCTTTAAGGCTTTATAAATTTGGCTGATTACGATTTGGTCTGCGTCTTTTATTTTACAAGAACCAATACCTCCCAAAACAGATTTAAACACTATTATATCAAAGTAATTATCATAAGGAATTTCAAGGGCACTTAGTGGTTGATAAGTGATTTTTCTCTCGGAGTTATACTTGCTATGTAATTTTTTGGCTTTTTGGAGAATGTGAGGCTGATCAAAATAACTATAATCCGTACAGATAACTTTGTTGCCATTTAAAGCAAGCCATAAAGATAAACCACCTCGCTCGGCACCAATTTCTAAGCAATTATAATTTTTATCTTTAATATCCGTTTTTTGACTCCAATAATCAATAGATTTAGACCAGTTGGTGATATCCCAACCAATAATGTCTTTTATTAATTCTGTTCTCATATTCAAACAATAATTATTTTTATTAATTAATTTATCAAGATAATGTTTTTATTAATCGTTAAAAAATTAGATTAAGAGATTGTAAAGCAAGGTTTACAAAAAACAACCTATAGAGATGTTAAATGTCAAAATGATACAATAACTTGTGAAGTTAGTTCGCAGTTATTATTGGCTGTTTTAAATTAAGCGGTTAACCACACAAATACCCTCAGGTAGGAACTCGGAGGGGCTATTTTGATTTAGTAGGGATTATTCTCATGTCAAAATCCATTACCGTGTGTCTGGCCTACTAAATAACGCGTTAAAAAAGGAAAGTGCTTTAAGCTTTCTACTGCAACTTCAGACATCAAATGATGACCAAAAAGTCGCTGAATAAATCTTCCCTTACTTAAGCGAAAAGCAAATTGTTGATGCCACTCCATCCGGTAAGCCTGCTCCAAGTTATTTCTGATTTTTTCATCAAAACCATCATTACAATGCCTGATAATGGTATGGGCTAAGATCTTTGCTGCATGAAATGCCATGGCCATGCCATTACCACATAGAGGAGCTATCATTCCGGCAGTATCACCACACATTAAAATGTGATTTTCTATTAAAGGTTTCCTTTCAAAAGCAATTTCATTGATAGTTTCCGGTTTGTCCCAAATAAATTCGGACTGCTCAAAAATCTTTTTTAAAAAGGGGTTCTTCATCAATACCTTTTTCTCCATTTCGGCTATAGCGCCGTGTTTTTTTAAATGCTTGTTTTCTAAGAGATAGCAGAGGCAATAAAGATCATCTTCAATTTTATTAAGCCCACAATAACCTCCTTCAAAATTATCCAGACGTATGGTATCTGCAGGGAAATCTGTGCGAATATGATATTTTACCGCCATATAGGGGCTTCTTTTATAAAAGAACTGGCGGTTTAGTTTCTGATCTAAATTAGATCGTTTTCCATAGGCTGCTATTACAATATCGGCATGATAGCCATTATTTGCCGAATATATATCGAACTGTTCTGTTGTAAAACTAATGTCGTTTATTTTTTCTCCAGTGATAAATTGAACACCTTCTGCCAGGGCAATTTGGTATAATGAATGATCTAGCGCATACCTGCTCACTCCAAAGCCACCCATGGTCAATGGAGCCTCTAACAGATTGCCGGAAGGGCTGCTAATCATCAATGTATGGATAGCAGATGCATTTAAGTCTCCCGGATACAAACCCAGATCAGCTAAAAAGGCTAAAGTCTCATTGCTCACATATTCTCCACAAACTTTATGAAAAGGGTAGTTTTTCCTTTCGGCCAAACTCACCATAAAACCCGCCCTGCTTAGCAGGATAGCATTGCTAAGACCGGCCAGTCCGCCGCCTATGATAAATATACTTGGCTTCTTTTTCATTTATAGATAATTACCTGCCATCGGAATGCCCACATCCATTTGATGCGGTAACTTTTAATACCTGCTTTTTGCAGAAGCGCAATTAATTCTTTTTTCTTGAAGCCACGTAACACTGAAATTTTACTGTCATGCTGTACCATTAGGGATTTGGAGAATAATTGTGTTAAGAGGGCAATAGAATAATAGGCCAGCCAATGCCGATGTAAATCATTAATTACAACGGCCTTCTTTGCAGAAAATACCATTCTCTTGATTAAATTTATCCATTCATCATCATCAAAATGATGGGTAAAGAGACTGCTAATGATGACGTCAAACTCGTCGGGTTTAAATTCTTCTGTTAAAACATTGGCTTGCCTGAAATGAAGATTAGTAATCCTTTGATGTGTGCGTTTAGCAAAAGTAATAGCAGCAGGTGTAGCATCTATACCCATAAAGCTAAGCTGAAGGGTTTTTGTAGAAAAATAGACGTTCAATGCTTTTAAACTATCTCCTCCTCCGCAGCCCCAATCGCATATACAGTCGCCATTGTGCAGTTTAATCATATTAAAAGCATTGTAAAAGACAGAAAAACCACCCAATAGTTTATTGATGATTTCTAGTTCTTGCAAAACGGGATCTATCTCTTGCGATGCTAAAGCAAAATTATCCATGATTTCTTTTTGCTTGCTTCTTCTTCTAAAATCAGGCATAGGCTAATAGCATACTTTCGACGGTTAAGCCCGGGCCAAAAGCAAAGCTGAGTATTTGCTCAGCCCGTCGCTTTGTTTTTAATTTTTTTCCCAGTGCATCTAAAACAAAAAGAATAGTAACGGAAGACATATTTCCGTAATCGTGAAGCACCTGATAAGCGTGTGCATTTTGTTCACTATTTAAAGAAAAAGCTTCATCGCAAACTTCTAATATTTTTCTTCCTCCAGGGTGGATAGCAAATTGTCCAATATCTTCCAAAGCAATATTTGCCTTTTTTAACAAGCGGTCTGTAACGCCTTTTATTCCGTCCTTTATATGGTCAGCTATTTTGTTGCTGAGTTGCATTTGGTATCCGAAATTGCCAATGCGCCAAGCCATTTCTTTTTTTGCGCCAGTAATTACCTCGGTATAAAAAGATTTAATGTGGTAAAGTTTATGATCAGTTGTGCCTTCATGCTGTATCAATACAGCGGCTGCGCCATCTGCGAATAAAGAATTGGCCAGCCAGTTATCTAAGGTATTTTCTCTTTGGAAATGTATGGTGCATAATTCCACATCAACAATTAAAACCTTTGCATGATGTTGCGCCCTGCAAATATAATCAGCCACTTTGAGGGCATTAAAAGCGCCGTAACAACCCATAAAATTGATGCAGGTACGTTCAACTGCGGGATTGAGATGTAGGCTTTCGACAAGCTCAATATCTAAACCTGGAGCATACATACCTGTACAGCTTACCGTAATTAAATGAGTGATGGCAATAGGATCGAAATTAATTGGCTTTAAACAATTTTCAATGGCTTCCAAACTTAGTGGTAAGGCTGCTTGTTCATAACATGTACTTCTTAATGAAGTTGTTGGAAATGGCTCCAATCTATCGTTGTTACCAAAGAAAGTATAATTTCCTCTATTTTTTCCGAAGTCTTCGATTACCGAGTGCCGATAAGCAATACCTGATACCTGATACAGCTTTTCCAGTCGGCGGGAATTAATGACATCCAATTTATGTGCTTCTTTCATAAATTCGAGGATACGATTTTGTGCAAATTGATAGGGAGGGGTACTGATACCTATGGCAGAAATAATGCTACTCATCTTCGAATTGTTTTCGTAAATTAGATTTATACACAGGCCTATGATTTCGGGAAATTTAAAGTCGATCTTATTACACTTACGTCTTCCGTTTTCATTGTTTCTCTTACCTGTCTTTCTGTTTGCACTGTCCCAATCTCCATTGGTTAACAATTATAAAGCTATACTGGTTTTCTTAATTCTCCATTTATTCATATATCCTGCAAGTAATGCCTATAATAGTTATTTTGATAAAGATGAAGCGAGTATTGCCCTCTTAAAAAATCCGCCGAAAGTAAATAAATCACTTTTTATTACCTCGAATATATTGGAGTGGGGTGGCGTATTGCTATCTTTATTAGTTAGCCTGGAATTTGCATTCGCTATGATTATTTACAATTCTTTTTCTAAAGCTTACAGTCATCCTAAAATCAGGATTAAAAAACATCCTGTTTTAAGTTTTTTAGTGATTTTTATTTTTCAAGGCTTTTTTATTTTCTATGCCTGCTACAATGGCATCTCTTCTTATACTTATCAATTAAATATGGATGTGATCGTGGCAGGTATGATTTGTTCCTGTCTGATAGGGGCTTCTTATCCGCTTACACAGATTTACCAGCATGAAGAGGATAACAGAAGAGGAGATATTACCCTAAGTATTCTTTTAGGAATTAAAGGTTCTTTTATTTTTTCTGCGCTGGTATTTATAACCGGTTTTGTATTGCTGTATAATTATTGGTTAATGCACAGTCAATTGTTTAAGTTTTATGTATTTATCTTATTTGCACTCCCCATGTTATTTTATTTTAGCTGGTGGTTTTACCAATGCATTAAAGATGAAAAGCAAGCTTCATACAAAAATACGATGCGCATGACTTTGTTAAGCGCCAGTCTAATGCTGTTCTACTTTGGATGGCTTTGGCTGTTTGCATAATTAATACTAAAGACGACAGTTAATTGCAAAGGGAAAGAGCTGTTGATATTGTTTCTTAATTAAGGGAATTCTGGCTTGAGTTTCTTTAAAACGCTTTTTCGCTAATGATATTAATTTTCCATTGTTATATCGAGAACCTGCAAATTTCTGTTCATAACGTATTTTCTTGGAATTCCAGTAGGAATTTCTGTGTTTGCAATTTCTTCGGGACTTAAGTTTTCAAGGAACATCATTAATGCTCTTAAACTATTTCCATGTGCCACAATCAATACGGTTTTACCCTCCATTAATTTCGGCGCAATGGTCTTATGGAAATAAGGAAGCACCCTCTGGGCAGTGTTTTTAAGGCTCTCGCCACCTGGTGGGGCAACATCATAAGAACGTCTCCAGATCATCACCTGATCTGAGCCATATTTTAAAGCAGTATCGGATTTGTTTAATCCTTCGAGATCTCCATAAGATCTTTCATTTAACCTTTTATCTATAATTACAGGGATGTTTTCTATTCCACACTCTTTTAAAATAATTTCCAGTGTATGTTGTGCTCTTTTAAGTGTAGAGGTAAAAGCAATATCTATTTTCTCATTTTTTAAGAGTTTTCCGGCATGTAAAGCTTCCTCTTCTCCCTTTTTTGTAATATCAATATCTTGCCAACCTGTAAATCGGTTCTCTAAGTTCCATAAAGATTGCCCATGTCTAAGCAGAATAAGGACACTATATTTTTTATCCACGGCATTTAAAATGGTCATCTTGTGTTAAAGTGAAGGTGTGAACTGTGCTAATTCATAATTTCTGTTTTTTTGTTATTAATACTATTGTCCAATGAGTTGGTTTTTGCCTTCATATTTTAAAATAAATAAGCAATATATACATCGCGAAAAATTGTTCTGCATCCATTGCCAGTATCCAAAAATCAGGTGTTCTTTAAGTATGTTTAAGCGGTAAATGATCAAAAAAGGGCGTTGTTTTTGTTTCTACACATTTTGCAGCATATAAATATAATGCTGCACTCCAGGTTTGCCAGTCCTGTCCTTGGGGTAAACCACTTTGACTTTTTATCCATTCATTAAAGCCATATTCCAACTCTCTATTGACTGCTTTTTTTACCAGATGTGTGAGGTTCAAAAGTTTTTTTTCAGCCAAATCAAATTCTTTAGCGCTAACCAGGGCTGCGATGTATAATCCACAAATAAATGGCCAAATACCGCCATTGTGATAATCACCGGGTAGGTTAAATTCTTCATATCTGGGATGCCAATCGGGGTCTTTAGGGTGAATGAAGGGGAAAAAATTAGGAGGAAGATCTGCTCCTAGTAAACCTTCGTTCATCATATCTTTACAGGAGTTCTCTATCCATGAAATGATACGTTTTGCTTTTTTGGGAGAGGCTATTCCAGATATAATTGCCAAACTATTACCTAACAGATCAAAACGGTTACTGTTGTATAATTTATATACCCATAAAGCATAATGCTCCCCAGATACTGTCAGCTGTTTATTAATATCGTTAGCGAGTTGATTTGCCTTTTTATGCAACCCTAATAATTGGAGTCCACTATAATACAATGTGTTTACATATAGGCCATAACCTAAAACCCATTGCTCGTCCCGCCAATCACTGGTTGGCTGTTGCGCGGCCATCATGTGGTCAGTTGGATTTTGATGTGCCATCCAACTTAAAGCTTTAGTGGTTGCTTCTTGCAAAAAATCGTAATAACCTGTAATCTTTCTGTAAATGCCTGTGGCCATTAAGAAAAGTGGTGTTGTATCACTAGCACCTACATTTTTTGGATCATTAATGATGGAAGGAATATGTCCATGTTTGGTTTGATTAAGAGCCAAAACTTCTAATACCCTTTTTATGCTATGATGCAGTTGCTCGTTCTGGGTTACAGCAATACCCAGTATAGAAAATAATAGGTCCCGGGTATATGGTTCCGGATATCCCCAACCGGCTGTGCGGGGAAGATCATCATATGGTCCTTTGCTATTATATAACAATACTTTTTCTGCCGCAATTTTTGCTGACTCAATAGCCTCAGATTGTTCTTTTGTTAGCATTTTTCTTTTATTAGCTAATACCTAATTTGGTTTGGATTATTTCTACAAAGCGTTTCGCTACTACGCGATAGTCGAAATTCTCTTCTACTCTTTTTCGGCCGGCTATCCCCATATTAGTACGGAGTGTACTATTTTTCATGAGAGAAAGTAGGCTGTCAGCGATAGATATTACGTCGGCCCGATAATCTACCGTTCTTGGAATTTCAAATTGTATGGTATGATTGTCGTCATAACCAGACTCTTTTCCTAATGTAACTTCATTAATTACTATTTTTCTTGCTATGCTGGATAAAAAGGCTGTTTCTCCATGAATTAGCGTATCCAACATACCCATGGCATTGATGCCTATTACAGGCTTAGAACATGCTCCGGCCTCCACTTGAGGCATTCCAAAGCCCTCTAAGCGAGACGGTGCTGCATAAATATCACAAGCTCCAATCAGGTAGGGCATAAAGTCTCGGGAAACAGTATTGGTAGCATAAATTACTTTTTTATCTATTCCCAAAATCTTCGCGAGATCCTGATCGCTTTGATTTTGTGAGATGGTTCTTGGTTGTGGCCATACTTTGCAAACATATTTCCATGGCGGTACCTCTCTGTCTATCAAAGCAAGCGCCTGCATGACTTCGTTTGATCCCTTTGATGCAGCATCACCACCAACGGTCAGGATCATGAGTTCTTCTGGAGAAATACCTAATCCTTCTCTGATAGCAAGTATCTTAGGATCATCTGTTAAATATGGAATGAAAGAGTCTGTATCACAGCCTACAGGTAGTACTTCGATATTATTTCCGCAAATTCCATCTCTGACGTACATTTCTTTTACCCAGTTGGATGTAACCAGTATGAGTGGTAACTGATTAAGTATGTCTTGATAATTGGCAACATAGCCATCCGCAACCAGCCATGGAACGGGTTGAACACCAAAACGTTGAGGATGGGTTATGATGGAAGGTGTATACCCCCAATAACCAACACCTACTACAACATCTGGTTTAAACCAGTTGTAGTACCATTCTTTCTCCTGATCGGATTGCCAATGCGCAGCATGAGCATCTACACCAATGGATCTTAATCCCTGATAGAGGAGGCTGCCCTGCGTGGAAAGCCCACCGGGAGATGGGGGATAATCATACAATACAAGTACCTTCATTCTAGAACTCCTCCTTTTTCTAACCATTGAACTGCTTCTTCCGGATCTTTAAATGACCAAAAAGCCTCTGTGCTGGGCGTAGTACAGGCTTCCCATCCTTCTTTTGGATAACCGTAAATCTTGTTTATTATCTCATATTTAATATCATAAATAGGGAGGGTTAATTGAATTCGTATAGGCGCTTTTTTATTGGCTCGGGGATAAAATTTTTTTTCTCCGTCATAATAGGCAAATGTCCAAAGTTCCTTGCTTCTTATTTGGTGTGTTTTCCACATGTTAATCACCGCTTCACTCACTTCAATATGTCTGCGGTGATAAGTATATTCTCCGGAAGGATTGTGAGTGATTACCAGATCATACACTTTTGCCGGTAATAAATTGAGTATGGTATTCTGAATTTCATATGGTGTGAGTGGAGTTTGCTGTACTCCATCATCCAGACATCCCATTGCTCCTTTTGCTCGAAGGGTTTTTAGAGCCAGCTTAAATTTTGGCGCCCGATCGGCATCGTCGCCGCGGCAGAGGCTTAATACAAACACTTGCCAATCGTAGTGGTTAAGAATCGTTCCACCAGCCCATAATGTCTCATCGTCTGGATGTGCTACGATAACAGCTATGTTTTTCAGCTTGTCAGCTTTAGGTCTTTCAGCAGAATTAACTTCTTTTTTCATAGCTCATACTTTATTGTTTTTAATATGTGGGATACTGCTTTCTCGCTCTAATTCTGACTTTTTCAGTGTTTTTTTTCTATTCGCTCCTAACTATCGTTTTTCTCTGGTCGCGTTTGAAAAATTGTAATAGAAATGAATTACAGTTAAACACCAGCGAATGTGATTGAGTAAGATGAATGGGTTGGGGCAAAAGCTCTTAATAAAATGTTTCCTGTATCATTTTAAATGATACAGGAAAATGTATCACTAATTATTTAGTAGAAACTATATCAGTTTCTCTTAAATTTATTTGAATGAGAGCTATCCTCATCAGATTTAAGTTATTCTTCGAGAATTTTTTTGTTTTCCTGAAATTCCTCTTTATTGATTTGACCTGCGGCGAATCTTTTTTTTAGAATATCAAGCGGTGTATCTTTCTTGGTTCTTTGTCCGGGAATATCGTAAGGGGTGACGAAAATCCAAAAGAGTAAAATTAGCCAAACGAACCACCAAATGAGATTCATTCCAAAAAAATAATAATTATCGTAGAACATGATTTAATGGTTTAAATGTGAACGTAAAAACCAAGCCATTTTTTCGTGGGTTTCCATAATACCGGTAATAAAATCACTGGTCCCAAAATCATGGCAATTATTTGCGAAATCCTTGATGTGTTCGCGAAGAATAATAATCAGGCTTTCATGATCTGCTAAAAGCTCTTTGATAAATCCTTGGCTGTCATTTTTGTCTCGGGTATTTTCGGTAAGATGGGTTAAATCTAAATAAGATTTCAATGTTGCAGGCGCATAATGACCAATGGAACGAATACGTTCTGCTATACGATCTATAATTTCATCCAGTTGCCCAAATTGTGCCTCGAAAAAGCGATGTTTCTCATAAAAGTCTACGCCTTCAATATTCCAGTGAGCATTTTTTGTTTTGATGTAGAGTACTGTTTCGTCAGCTAATACTTTTGCCAATTCGGTGGCAACAGTTTGCCTGTCTGTGTCGTTTATTCCTATTGCTGCTTTCATCTTTTGTTTATTTTTTTATGATAAATGCTTTGGTTGGGAATGTTATTTACGGGAATTTCTTGAGTTTCTAAAGCAATCAAATCTAAAGTAGATAATGTTTGATGCTTCATTTTGTTTTAATAGAAATAGGAATATTGATGTTTTTTACGATAATTGTGAAGCTACGTTATATAAGTGTAAACTAGATAAATATCGGTTTAAAAAGCTCTATTGTTCTGTTAATTGTTTTACAGGATGAAGGTTATGCAAATTTCGTGTACCTTATCTGAAAAATGATAGATATGGTTCTATTATATTTATTATGTCCATGCGAGAATCAACAAGTCCAAACATTTTAGGGAAACCAGAAGATATTGCTGGAGCAATTCTGTATTTTGCTTCTATTTCGAAATGAGTAAGTGGACAAACTATTTTTGTAAATAGCGGAGGGAAACAGGGGGCGAGAGTGATTTCTATTTATGGCTTATTTCTGTTCAAGGGCTTTTGCTGGTTTTGAATTTTAATTGGCTACAATGAAAAGATTATTTCCAAAGGGCGTCCTAAAGCTATTGTTAGGAAATTTTTAATATTACACTTTGTCATTCCGACGATAGGAGAAATCTCCTCATAAAGTATGATAGAGATTTCTCCAGTTTGCCAAAATATTTTTAGGCAGTTTCTTGGTTTTGTGCTAGATGAAAAGCTCCTATTGATTATTGTTGAATTATTTGCTTTTTAATCATATCCTCTACTACTATATTACTAAATTCTAAAGCTAATTTTTGAGCACTGGAGGGATCAAAAGAGCGAGTTTGTGCAGAATACTCAAGTTTGTCTTCTGCCAAATAATAAAAATTTCCTTCCAGCATATAATTAGTTGACACAGTGTAATAGCCCGGAGTGTAGATTCTGGCGTACATGGTTTGATAATATCCCCAAAACCGGTTATAGTAAGTGTATGGGGTATAGTTTATCATGCTAGGCGTGTAATTGAATTCTTTTTCTTTATCAAGCAAAACTATAGTAAAGACCCCGTCGTAACCTTTGTTTTTAATTTTATTAGCCACATCTTTTTCTTCCATCTTATTAAATGCCGCGGGGCCATATTCAGCATAAGCTGAACCCGCATTGATACCATGTGATTGAAGATTGGTTACCATTGCGTTTTCTACACTTTCCCTTATTTCCCGGTCCTTAGCCCCCATTAAGCCAATAACCAGAATTCTGTTGTATTTATTCAAAGTACTTTCTGGAGCTTTCCAGGAAGAAACCAGCCGCGTACTATTACATGATGAATAGATCATGAATAATACCAATGCGCTTAAACCAAATATTTTTTTCATAGCAGTTGTTTTTATAAGTCTTAACAACTTAAAAATCATTTAGTTGTTTCTTGTTTTAGAAATAAATTAGTTCGTTAGTAAGTAGAAGTAGTAAGTAGTAAGTAGTAAGTCCGGGGTAGGGGGACCGAGGTTGGAAGTTTGTTGGTCCATAGACGATTGTCCATAGTGCATAGTGGTGGGAGTTTGGAGTTTCCCGAAGGGATATCCAAGTGGATTTCCAAATGGATTCCTTCGGAGCCTTTGGCACTGAGTAGTCATTAATGAATAGGGGGCTGAAAGTAGAGAGGTGACTGCCCATAGACGATTGTCCGTAGTTGATAGTGAGTAGAAAGTTTAAAAGTGGAAAGTATAAAGTCGGGGGACGGAGTTAATGTTGAATGCTTAATAGGGGATTTTGAAAGGTGAGGAGTGAATGGCTGGCATTTTTTCTTAAGTTTCCTGAATAGATATTCTAGTAGATGCCCCCAGTAACTTCGACACATTAATCTTTTATCTTTATCCTTTTGTTCTTTAGTCATTGTTTTTATTAAGGGTGTGTAGATGAACGCGGAGAACCCTACACTGCGGTTGGGATGACACGAGTGGGGAAGTTCATTATCAAGTAGTAAGTAGTATCCTCCCGAAGTTTCCTTTGGGAGGATAAGGTTTTTAGCAATTAAATAAGTTGTTAACCCTTATAGTTCTTTTCGCAACCTGGCTACGGGTATACCAAGTTGTTCTCTGTATTTGGCGACTGTTCTACGGGCTATATTGTAGCCTTTTTCCTTTAAAATTTCTGTTAGTTTTTCGTCTGCCAGGGGTTTTTTCTTGTTCTCCTGACCGATACATTCCTCAAGAATTTTCTTAACTTCTTTATTCGAAACCTCTTCTCCCGTTTCGGTTTGTATAGCTTCGGAGAAAAAGGATTTTAAAAGATAAGTGCCAAATTCAGTCTGTACATATTTGGAGTTTGCAACACGGGAAACAGTGGAAATATCCATGCCGATCTTATCTGCAATATCCTTAAGTATCATTGGTTTTAAATAACGCTCGTCTCCATCATTTAGAAAATACTCGTATTGGTATTGCATAATAGCGTTCATGGTTTTTAACAAAGTTTGTTGTCTTTGTTTTATGGCATCGATAAACCATTTTGCAGAGTCAAGCTTCTGTTTTACAAAATGAACTGCTTCTTTAAGTTTTTTATCTTTTTCTGAAGACTTTTCATAATGCTCCAGCATTTCCTGATACGATCTGCTTACTCTTAATTCCGGTGCATTTTTGGAGTTTAGAGTAAGGGTAAGTGTATTATCCGTTTTAGTAATATGAAAATCGGGAATGATTTGCAGCTGTTTGATATTGGAAATACCAGAATCGCCCGGTTTTGGGTTAAGCTTTAATATTTCGTTTATGGAATCCTTAAGTTCTTCAGGACTTAAACCCAGCATTTTTTCCAGCTTATCGTAATGTTTTTTTGTAAACTCTTCTAAGTGGTTTTCTATAATGTTGACTGCATTTTTGACGATAGGGTTGGAGGCGTCTTTTTTTCTAAGCTGTATCAGTAAACACTCCTGAAGATCTCTTGCGCCAATACCGGGCGGATCAAATGTCTGAATAACTTTCAGCATTTCTTCTGCTTCTTCGTCTTCGGCAATAACATTCTGCGAAAAGGCCAGGTCATCTACCAATGATGCTATAGATCTCCTAAGGTATCCATCGTCGTCCAGACTGCCTATGATTTGCTGGGCAATCATATAGGATTTATCATCCAAAGGAATTAAGTCCAATTGTGCTTGCAGATTTTCGAAAAAGGTATTGCTTACGGCAATTGGTAATTCCTTTCTGTCTTCGTCATCATCATTATCATACCTGTTCCCGTAATCATTTAAATTATCTTCCTGTAGGTAATCTTCGATATTGAAATCATCGAGATCGTCTCCACCTTCATCGGAGTTGTATTCATCATCCGGATCACGGTCTGGATAATCTTCTGGAGCTTCATTCATATCTGCCAGACTGATGTCTTCAAGCGCAGGATTTTCTTCTAACTCTTCTTTGATTCTAGTATCTAGCGCAACGGTTGGTACTTGCAGCAGTTTTATAAATTGAATTTGCTGCGGGGAAAGCTTCTGTAAAAGTTTTTGTTGAAGATTCTGTTTTAGCATAAATAAGACTTATCAATCATCACAAAGTTAATATAAAATGCGTTATATATTCACCGGTTTTTATTAGCTAAAGCGAAAAAAGCGTACTTTGTTTTATTAATTTTTTTATTTTTAAAACTTTATTTCATTTTTTTGATTTTATAACCAAATTAGTATAACACTAAGAAATTTGAAAATATGGGCTTTGTAAAAGAATTTAAAGAATTCGCAATGCGTGGCAGCGTGGTAGATTTGGCTGTCGGTGTAGTTATTGGAGGCGCTTTTGGGAAGATTGTTACTTCTTTAGTTGACGACGTTATTATGCCTCCGATAGGATATATTACAGGCGGAGTGGACTTTTCGGATATCAAATACGTATTAAAAGCTGCTGATGAGGTTGCAAAAACACCTGAAGTAGCTATTAATTTTGGTAACTTCATTAATGTAGTTATTCAATTTTTAATCGTAGCTTTCTGTATCTTTTGTGTCGTTAAAGGTCTGAATTCTTTGAAAAGAAAAGAGGAGCCGGCTCCGGAAGTTGCACCTGCGCCTACTAAAGAAGAAACTTTGCTTACTGAAATCAGAGATATTCTTAAAAACAAATAATTAATCAGCATACAGAAATCTTCCTTTGGTACATGTGGAAAATTTCTGTATTTTTTTGTTGTATGACTTTGAATTTATCAAAAACAAGGTTATATTTGCGCTCTTAATTTTTTAGAGCGAATTTATTATTATATATAAATAATCATGAAAAGAACATTCCAGCCTTCTCAAAGAAAAAGAAGAAATAAGCACGGTTTCAGAGAAAGAATGGCTACTGCAAATGGTAGAAGAGTACTAGCATCAAGAAGAGCTAAAGGCAGAAAAAGATTAACAGTATCAGACGAGCGTCGTCATAAAGCATAATTTTATTGCTTTTCCAGTTCTTTAGAGTTGGAAATCCGATAGCAACTATTTAGTCGGATATGGCAATAGAAAACAAGACTTTTAAGAAAGAAGAACGGTTGTGCAGTAAAAAGCTTATCGCTTTTTTATATGACAATGGTTCTTCTTTTTTATTTTATCCTTATAGAGTTGTCTGGAAAGAAAATACCATTTCGGAACAACAATTTCCTGCTCAGGTACTTATAAGTGCTCCCAAAAAAAGATTTAAGCATAGCGTTGACCGAAATCTGATTAAAAGAAGGATTAAGGAAGCTTATAGAAATAACAAACAAGATCTTTTGTATTCATTTTTAACAGGTAACGATAAGTATATCCTGTTGGCTATTAATTATGTTGGTAAAGAGATTTTGGACTACAAAATAATGGAAGAGAAAATGCGTGGAGTATTAAAGATGCTTCAAAAGCAAATAATGGGATGATTTCGATTTTGAAAAAAATATTATCTGGTTTCTTTCTTTTTCTGATAAAACTCTATCAGTATTTGCTATCTCCTTTGTTAGGCGCTTCCTGCCGGTATACGCCAACCTGTTCTCAATATGGAATAGAGGCTATTAAAAAATATGGCCCCTTTAAAGGATTCTGGTTGACGGTGAAGAGGATTGCCAGATGTCATCCCTGGGGAGGGCATGGGCATGATCCGGTCCCTTAGTTAGTTAGTTAGTTAGTTAGTTAGTTCCCCAAAGGATTCTTTAGTGATTAGGTGTAATGTTAGGTCTTAACAGAGCAATCAACTTTTATCTTTACTCTTTCTTTTTTCTACCTTCTTCTATTATAGAATATTTCGATATTAAACATTAATTTCGCGGTATGTCACTTATCCTACATATAGAAACATCAACTGCTACCTGTTCTGTCGCTTTATCTGAAAATGGAAATCTGCTGGGGACTATTGATAGAACCGATAAAAATATACATGCATCCTCTTTAACCTTATTTATTGAGGAGCTTTTACATCAGTCTGGAAGAAATATTAAAGATCTTGATGCCGTTGCTGTAAGTATGGGGCCGGGTTCTTATACAGGGCTTAGAATTGGTGTTTCTACGGCTAAAGGACTTTGCTATGCGTTGGATATTCCTCTCATTGCTGTTAATACGCTGGAAGCAATGGCTAACGGGTTTAAAAACAGATGTTTTTCCGTGAATAAGCAAACTTTATTTTGCCCTATGATAGATGCAAGACGCATGGAAGTTTACTGTGCTGTTTTTGATGACGAATTAAATATGGTAAAAGGAGTTGATGCGGTAATTATTGATGAAAATTCTTTTAAAGATATTCTGGATACTCATATTGTCTATTTCTTTGGTGATGGTTCCGCAAAATGTGAGGACGTTTTGGGTACTCATTTAAATGCAAGGGTTCTTGATATCTACGTGAATAATGCGGCAGATATGGTGAACATTGCACAAGAGAAATTTGACAATGGAAATTTTGTTGATGTAGCTTATTTCGAGCCTTTTTACCTAAAGGATTACGTTGCAGGAGTAAAGAAAACTGGAGTTAGTTAGTTCCCCGAAGGGGAGGGCGAAGGGAAGCTTTTGGCTCCTTTGGCAAGTTAGTTCATCGAGTATTAATCCTTAATCTCAATTCTTTCTTCTAAAACGACCTGTTTTCTGTTTAGGTAGCTTTCTTTTTTCTTTTTTACTTAACCGGTATACGTATCCGGTTTCGGCATCATTGAGGCCGTCAACAAAATCTGCAAAAGGCATAGTCTGCATCATTTTGCCAAATTTTAGATTGAGACCGAAAAATATATTGGCCTGTGTGGGACTTTTACCTATACTTTCGTCTTTCTTTATATAAGTTTTTCCCAAATAATAGGTCGGCAATAGTTTTTCTGTACCCAGATAGAAATCAACGTTAGCAGATTTGATCATAAATAATGAACCAATATTTAGCTTGCTGTCGAAATAATAGGCTGGGCTTAATGCCAGATTTAAAGATCTGTAGATATAGTTATTTTGAAGCGCTATAAATCCATCGGAATTTAACAGGTTTTTGGAAGCTATAAGTACCGGTTTATAAGAATCGAAAGTTTTTGAAAGTGCAAATTCAATTTTGCTGCTGGTCCAGGTATGGAACGCTCCAGCGTATCCGGTATTTCTATCCAGCATGACCGTTAAGCTATCTCTGTAATGCTCTCTATAAGTGTCTTTTCCTTTAAACCGATCTACGGTGAGCGAGTCTGAGAAAAGAAACTGAGGAGTTTTCTTGTTCCAGAATATAATTCCCGCGTCTTTAAGATGCGCGGTTAAGAACATTTTGTTATTAAACAGGTATGATGTTCCTAAACTAATCCCTACTCCGGGGTTTTTAAGACCGGGTAAAAAAGCTTTGATCTTTGGCTGATTGGAACCAAAAGAATTGGTGAAAGCACCTGTCAGTTGAAGCTGGTAATTATTTTCATTGACTTCCAGATTAGAAGAGTTGATATTCATTTCGGAATATGCCGCTCCGCTTAATAAACTCAGTTTCCCACCGAAAGCAAGCTTTGAATTATAATTCTCACGGTAACTTAATCCCAACTGCCAATATGCGATATTTTTGTAGTTGCTATTAAATAAATCGGGATAAGTACCACTTTTGAAAATACTGGAGGAATAGGGGATAACTAAAGCGGTGTTTGATAAATCGAAATTCCCTTCGTTTTTAAATTGAAGGGAAATTCCCATTTCACGTTGATATTCTGCGGTATAGAGCATCTTCATCATGAAGACATAGCCATTCCCTGTAATGTGTATGTTATTTGTATTGTTACTTACACTGCTAATGGAGGAGCTGTTTATATCATTACCTAAAAGGATGCTTTTAAATGCTGTTTCTGCTTCGCCTTTTATCCTGAAATCCATGGATAGGCTAGGCAGGAAGAAATTGATATTATATCTTTTGCTTTTTTCTGCTGTATAGGAGGTTTCTACAGGATTCTCGAAAGAACTGTATAAGGTTCCGGTATGTGTGAGCGAAAAGTCCTGTGCATGGCTTTTCGAATAACATAACGAAATTAAAATACAAAAGACTCCTATTATCCGCATAGCGTTAATTTAGTAAAGAATCTAATGCTGGGGATTCTACGTTATTTTCTACAGCTTTTGGCATTTTACTCATGTACAGATTGGTGAAGAATTTATTCTTATCTGCACTGAACTGAATGGACAAACCATAAATATTTTTCCAGTCAAAATTTTCTCCGTTCATTTTTCTGTATGAAGATCTGCTTAAGAATGCTCGGATATTTCCTTTGGAATTTCCGTTGTGAATAAAATAAAAGATATTACCCTGGTTAGACAGGTACTGCTGAAAATAGATGTTTTTATCAGTCCTGCTGAGGAAATTTTGCGATTCGTAATTCTGTAAAAATCTTTTTAATGTTATAATATTGTTGGCTATAATCACGTGGTTTTCTATGACAGTATAAAATGGCCTTCTGAATTCTTTGAAAGGATCTCCCAAATAATAATACAGCAAATCAGAATCGTTGAATTTTCTAATATTGGTTTCGCCCGTACTGCTACTAATGGTAGACAAAATGAAAGACAGGCGGTTTGTTTTATTGGATTTGATAATACCTATTTTATCCCTTGAAGCCAGTTGTATAAGGCCGAATTCGTTACCAATTGCCGGATAAAGCTCTCTATCCAGGTTGATCGAATTCTTTTGTGAGACCGTTTGTATCTGAGTATTCTTTTTGTCTGTTTCTTTTCTTGCACTTATCAGCTGATTTAATTCGGATTTGAATTTTTCGAAATCAGAAACGTAATAAAAAATGTAAGAAGCTGCGTCGTAAGGAAGAATCTCTGCTAAAGTGTTTTTTCCGGGAGATTGATTAAGAAAAAGAGCAGCATATTCTTTTCTGTTGTTTTTTAATTCAGTGGTTCCGCTAAACATAAATGCGTTGTTCTGATAATTTATATTTAACGATGATATTGCACTAAAGTTTTTGAGAGAAGCAGTTTCGATAGGATTTTTTTTATCGGAGAAGTTGTTGAGTAATTTTCCGAAATTCGAGAAATTAATATAGAGATTAGCTATTGAATTTTTATTTCGTTGAGATGAAACGTTGTCTTTTAAAAGACTAAAATTGGATGTTTTCTCTGTTTTTTGTTCGGATACTTCCTTTAAAAGTTTCTCGTTAAATGAACCTAAAGCCAAATTATTAGTGAATGTGAAATAGAATTTTGCATTGTTATTAAAACTCAAATAATATAGATTTCCTTCCTGTTCTATGACGTATTTGCTTTTTATGAGCTCAATAAGCTGCAGGGAATTTTTAATTTGTTTTTCATTTATAGGTGTGATAACTAAAAAATCGGCTTCATTAGGAGAAGTTGCATGCAGCGAAAAGAAAAGTTCGTTTTGTTTTAAAGCATAGGCTACAGCATCGTTATCTATAAATACAGATTTTAATGCATGGAGATGGCCTGTAGATTCTTTGCCCAGGATATCGGAAAATAAAGTGAAGTCTTTAAAGATGTCATAAAAGGAAGTTTCGTTTTTATATTCGAATACAAGAGAAGCATTATCGGGGATAACCTGGAAAACTTTTTCGGAAGCATTTTCGGAAGCGCTCAGATTTTTAAAGTAGAATACGGTGATGCCAAAAACAAGGATAACTAATACAGAAATAATAATGATAATGCGTTTCATTAATAAATTTATTTATATTGGAATAAAATTATCGATAATAAGATCGGTTAACAAAAATAGATTTTTCAAGCTTAGTAGCCTAAAATAGATTGTATCTTTCTTAAATTAGCCGTTTATATAGCATATGAACAAAAGAATTATTATTTCTGCAGCATTTTTTGGAGCTTTAGCGGTAATATTTGGAGCGTTTGGAGCTCATGCTTTAAAAAATATTCTAAGTCCATACGGATTGGAGATATGGAACAAGGGAGTTCAATATCAGTTTTATCATACCTTTGCTTTACTTTTTTTAAGCACATTTGCAAGATACAGAAATAGTCTCATCAATTTTGCATCTTATTGTTTTACATTTGGAATTATATTGTTCAGCGGATCACTTTATTTATTGGCATTAAGAGAACAATTAAATTTGGGCGGTTTAGCTAGTATATTGGGACCAATTACTCCCATAGGCGGTTTGCTATTTATTTTAGGTTGGATAGGGTTGTTATTAGCTGCAGTTAGAGATAAATGATAGATTTTGATACAGCGAATTCGAGAGAAACGCTGTTTGTAGAGGTGTTGTTACCGCTTTCAATTCCCAAATTATATACGTATAGGGTTCCTTTTAACTTGAATGAAGAGGCGGCAGTAGGGAAGCGTTGTGTGGTACAATTTGGAAAAAGCAAAATGTACACCGCTATAATAGCGGCTATTTCCAAACAGGCTCCCTTAGGCTACGAAGCCAAATACCTTATAGATATTATTGATGATAAACCCGTTGTTTATCAGCGACAGCTTAAGCTGTGGAATTGGATTGCTGAATACTATTTATGCTATGCGGGAGAGGTAATGTCTGCCGCCTTGCCGTCGGTACTAAAATTAGCAAGTGAAACAAAAATTGTCTTGAACCAGGAGTTCGAGTATGATAAATCTGAACTTTCGGATAAAGAGTATGTTCTGGTGGATGCTCTGGAAATTCAACATGAGCTTAGTATTGCAGATATATCAAAAATTTTAGGACAAAAAACAGTTTTTCCTATCTTGAGATCTCTTTTTGAAAAAAAAATACTCTTTATATCTGAGGAACTCAATGAAAAATTTAAACCAAGAAAGGTAAAATACGTTCAATTAAATCCCTTCTATAGCGACAAAGAAAATTTACGGGCTTTATTCGAAGTCTTGGAAAAAACACCAAAGCAGTTAGATGCTTTACTTACTTTTATAAAACTTAGTAAAGATAATCACGCAATTACGCGAACAATATTAGCAGAATCCGCAGGTGTGAGTGATGGGGTGATTAAAGCTTTAATAGAAAAGGATATTTTTCAAATACAGGAAAAAGTTGTCAGCAGGTTTAGTTTTGACAGTGATAGTCCGGATCATCAATTTCAGCTTAGCGCAGAACAATCAAGAGCTTATAACGAAATACAAAAGTTTTTTATTTCTAAGCCTGTGACCTTGCTTTATGGTGTGACATCGTCGGGAAAAACTCAAATTTATATTAAGCTGATAGAAGAGTATTTAGAGCAAGACAAACAAGTTCTGTATTTACTACCTGAAATTGCTTTAACAGCACAGATTATTGACCGTTTACAACATCATTTCGGAAATAAGATTGCTGTATATCATAGCAAGTTTAACGATAATGAGAAGGCCGAAATTTGGGAGAAAGTGCTCAATAAAGAGGTCCAGATTATTTTAGGAGCAAGGTCTGCTTTATTTTTGCCTTTTAAGGATCTGGGGATTGTTATTGTAGATGAGGAACATGAAGCCAGCTATAAGCAATATGATCCGGCGCCGAGATACCATGCCAGAGATGTGGCCATTGTTCTTGGAAATATTTATCAGGCCAAAGTACTGTTAGGGTCTGCAACCCCATCTTTAGAAACCTATTTTAACGCAAAGTCTGAGAAATACGGCCTGGTAAAGTTGATGGAAAGATACAGCGGCGTGAAAATGCCAGAAATTGATGTTATCAGTATTTCTGAACAACGGGCAAAAAAAGCTGTTGTAGAAAACTTCAGCAACATACTTTTACAAAGTATAGAGGAGACTGTAGCTAATAAAGAGCAGGTTATCTTATTTCAAAATAGAAGGGGATATGTACCGATTTTAATCTGTAAAACCTGTGGCAATACTCCTAAATGTGTGAATTGTGATGTGAGCCTGACCTATCATAAATCTTCGAATCGATTACATTGTCATTATTGCGGCTATCACGAAGATAATATTACTGAATGTGTTGCTTGTGGATCAAAACATATTGAATATAAGGGATTAGGGACGGAAAAGGTAGAAGACGATTTAAAGGCTTTATTGCCTAATATACGTATCGGCCGTTTGGATTACGATACCACACGTAATAAGAATGCACATATGCATATTATTACAGATTTTGAGGAAAAAAGGCTTGATGTTCTGGTGGGGACGCAAATGGTGGCAAAGGGGCTTGATTTTGATAACGTAACTTTAATTGGTATTATCAACGCAGACAATATGTTACAGTTTCCCGATTTTAGGGCGTATGAAAGAAGCTTTCAGATGCTTTCTCAGGTTGCAGGAAGGGCGGGAAGGAGAGATAAACAGGGTAAGGTGCTTATACAGACTTATGATACTAAGAACAGGATTATCCAGCAAGTGGTGAAAAATGACTTTGAAGGAATGTTCTTAGACGAATTAAGGGAACGTAAGCATTTTTCTTATCCTCCGTATTTTAGAATTATTCAAATCGATATAAAGCATAAAGATTTCAATAAGAATCTGCAAATAGCTGAAAAGTTTGCGCAATCTATCAGACAAGGCTTGGGAAAGGCAGTCATAGGTCCACAGATTCCTCTAATCGGGAGAATAAGAAACTATTATATTCAAACTGTTTTAGTGAAAATTGATCTGGAAAATCAGTCTATTTATAAAGTGAAAGAATTTCTCAAAAATGAAATATCTGGTTTTGAAGCCAATAAAGACTATAAAGGAGCATTTATAGTTGCCAATGTTGATCCTTATTAAGGATTAATATTGTACATAATAGACAATCCGCCAAGTGGCCTTGAGTTAAAGCGGGTTCTGTTATATTTATCCTGGCTGATAACCTCGTTTTGCTGGTTGACTTTTGTTTCTTTTTCGTAGTTAAAGATAATTTCGATACTGGCTTGAGCACTCATTGTAATTCTTGAATTGAAAAAATTACCTTTTATACCAAAAGATTGGGTAATAAGGCCCCCATTTTGATCCACATCAACGTTATAGAGATAAGCATTTTTATTAACTGAATGGGCTAACCCCTGAAAACTCACGTCTCTGAATCCGATATCAGTACCTAAAAATGGCTGAAGGTTTCCGGCACCTATATTTTTCTCAAAGCCTATTGTTACCTCATAACCTTTATATTCACCGTTTACGGTTTCACAGGTTTGGCAATAATTAAAAAATGAATAATTAGATTTTTGTAATCGGGAAACTTGAATTTTGTAATTGAACTCATTATCATTAAATTTTATGAATAAACCATTCATATACATCAACTGAGGGGTGTATTTATTTCCTCGTGATTCGTTCATTAATTTAGAAAAATCGGAGTACTCTAAAGTCTTAACTCCTACAGAAATACCATTTTGATTTTGTGAAAAAGAAATAAAAGGAGTAAATAGAGCCAGCAGGATCAGGTGCGTTTTTTTCATGTATTCAATAATAAAGTGTCTGTTTATATGCAGACGGTGTTTTTTATTCTTTTTAGAACATTGGTGTGTTCCTGTGAAAATACAGTTTTTATATGTAAAATGTTTTTATTATTTTAAATTATTTTATAAGTATCGTTAATTTTCATTTTCAAGCTTTCTTGTATATACACAATATTAATTCTTTGTTACCTTTTAAATATGCCATTCATGTTTGATATACTGATAGTTATAAAAAATGTGGATAAACACTTCATTTTTAAAATCGAGAAAGTGGTTGATATTGGGCTTTAGGTTATATTTTTGTAATGTAATGGCGTATAAATTTGTAGATAATTATAGAGAGAGAGGTGCAAGGAAGAAGCTGGTTGAAGAGTTGAAACTAAAAGGTATCTCAGACGAACGTGTTTTAAAAGCTATTGGTAATGTAAAAAGACATTATTTCTTCGATGAGACTTTTTGGAATCAGGCTTATCTGGATAAGGCGTTCCCTATTGGAGAAGGACAGACAATTTCTAACCCATACACAGTTGCTTATCAAAGTGAATTGCTGCATATCAATAAGGGAGATAAGGTGCTTGAGATTGGTACAGGATGTGGATATCAAACCTGCGTCCTGATTGAATTGGGTGCAAAAGTTTATACAATAGAAAGGCAAGAAAAGTTATTTGAACGCACATCTAAGATATTGCCATATCTTGGTTACGAAGCAACCTTCTTTTGTGGAGATGGATCAAAAGGTATTGCCGAACATGCACCGTACGATAAAATTATTGTAACTGCTGGCGCTCCCTTTGTTCCCGAAATTTTACTAAGACAGCTTAAAGTAGGGGGGATTATAGTTATTCCAGTAGGGGATGAAGCTTCGCAAAAGATGACTACAGTTCTGCGGGTATCTGAAAATGAATTTGATAAAATCGTACTGGATACTTTTAGGTTTGTCCCTCTTTTAGGCGATCAAGCGTGGTAATATTGGATTAAGAATGTTAGAGGAAAGAAAAGAATATAATCAAACGATATATATTATTAAAAAGGGAGGTTTAAACAACCTCCCTTTTTCTTATCTTTTATTGTCGTGTAGTTTCTCTAATTTACTTGATAACGTTTTCTTCATTTTTTCGATAGCGACGTTGATAGCTTTGTGTAATGTTTCTTCGACGGTAGAAACGGCTACAGAAGGGATGTTTTCTGCTTTAACTTCAATAAGGCATCTCTTATCTGCCGCTCCTTCCTTATTAGCATTGTCATCACTTAAATGAACATCCACTCTTGTTATCAATTCGTCAAACCTGTTCAGGTTCTCTTCAATGGTTGTTTTTACATAATTGGCTAAACTTTCTTTACCATTGATGTTTTTGTCTGTGTTTACCTGGATCTTCATAACTTTTAAATTTAAAATAACACAAATTTTTATCGGGGTTCCCTTAAAGTTTGGGAATTTTATTGTAAATAAGAAATTAAATCAACTTTATTTTTCTATAGAATAAGCGATAATATATAACTGCTTATAAGCCAAATCAGATAAATGAAAAATGCTATTAAAATGAAGAAAATAACGAATATAATCAGAATAATGTCTAAGCCCGAGCCTTTGTGCTTATTCTCTGTATAATGTTCTTTTAATAAAAGAACATTCTTTTCGTTTGCTTTGAAATAAAAGTCAAATGCCCAGCCCAGGACGGGGATGGCTCCAACTAAAGCATCCACCAGAACATTCAATATCATTTTAATAACCAACTTTCCACTTGCTCCATGTTTGTACATGGTATAAACAATAAATAAAGAAATTAGGAATCCTATAGCGTCACCTAAAAAGGGTATTAAGTTGATTAAAGGATCAAGTCCAAATCTGAACTTACCGATTTTAAATTGGCTATCCATTAATCGGGCTAATTGCTCCAGACGTTTCAGTCTAGGGTCTGTTTGATTAGCTATTGGCATAATTTCTTAAACGTTTGTTTTGCCAATTAAGTTTTAGGATGAGCTATAATAAAAAAAAGCCACTCTCTTTGTGGGGAGTGGCTCTTTAAAAAGGTGTTTTTTTTATCTCAATTCATTCGGTTGAACAACATCCATGTCGCCGTAATCTAAGTTTTCTCCAGCCATACCCCAAATGAAGGTGTAGTTTGAAGTTCCCGAACCACTATGAATAGACCATGAAGGAGACCAAATAGCTTGTTCATTATTCATCCAAACGTGTCTTGTTTCTTGCGGTTGACCCATGTAATGGCATACAGCCTGGTTTTCTGGTACTTCAAAATAGAAATATGCTTCCATTCTTCTGTTGTGCGTATGTGCAGGCATTGTGTTCCAAACACTTCCGGTTTGAAGTTCTGTTAATCCCATTTGTAACTGACAGGTTTCCAATACAGTATTGATAAGTAACTGGTATATTTTTCTTTTGTTACAAGTTTCTACACTACCCGCTTCGATTACTTTACCTTCTTTTTGGGTTACCTTTTTATTAGGGAATTTTTTATGAGCAGGAGCAGAGTTAATATAGAATTTTGCAGGAGTATTAGCATCTGCACTTTCAAAAGTGATATCTACCGTTCCCTGACCTAAATACAGAGCTTCTTTATAGCCAATTTCATAAACTTCACCATCAGCTTTTATAATACCTTTTCCGCCAACATTGATAATACCCAGCTCTCTTCTTTCCAGAAAATAAGGTGCTTTTAAAGAATCGAAAGTTTCCAGTTTTAAAGCCTTGCTTACAGGATTGATACCACCAACAATGTATCTGTCGTAAAGGGAGTATTCCAAAACAATTTCATCTGCTTCGAAAAGCTTGGGAATTAAAAACTCCTCACGAATTCTTTGTGTGTCGTAGTTTTTAAAATCTGCCGGATGTACCGCATATTTTTCTGTATACTTCATAATTTTTTATTTGTTGATTTCCTAATAATTAATTCTGGTTTTATTTTTATGGTTTCCTGATGCTGGGATTTTGACATGATTTGTTTTAATAACAATTCTGCAGATTTTTCCCCTATATTTTTGCTAAACTGTTCGATACTGGTAATTCCCAGCAATTCCGTAAAGGGTTCGTTCGCAAACCCTGCAATAGCAATTTCCTCAGGAATTTTTATTCCAACTTCTTTTAAATATAACATCGCACCTAAAGCAGAGAAGTCACTTGCTGCAAAAATAGCATCAAATAACAAGCCTTTTTTAACTAAGGATTTTGTGGTTTCTGATCCCTTTTCCCTCGTCAATATATCTTCAATAATAAGGTTGTCATCAGGTGTTATATTATGGTCTGATAAAGCATCTCTATAGCCCTGTAGTCTTTCATTATAGCTAGCAAGATGCAAGGGCCCGGAAAAATGCACTATTTTTCTATAACCTTTTTGCAGAAGATGAGAGGTAAGCTGATAAGCCCCGTAATAATTGTCATTGACTACTTTATTTGATAAGCAATCATTTGTTGTTCTGTCGAATAGCACTAACGGCACTTCTTGTTGCAACACATTGTTTAAAGCAGCTGAGCTATAAGTCTCTCGGGTTAAAGACACAATTAGTCCGGCAATATTATTACTCAGCAGCGTCTGTATATTTCTATATTCCTCTTCTGCGCTTTCGTAAGATTGACAGATTAATACATTATAGCCGTTTTTTTTAGCAACTATTTCTATACCATCTATGACATTCGAAAAGAAAACCCTGTTTATTCTGGGAACAACTAAGCCAATTGTTTTAGAGTGTCCGGATTTTAGTTGCTGGGCTACCAGGTTAGGTTTATAACCTAATTGTTTGGCTTTTAACTTTACAGCGGATTTGGTTTCTTCGCTAATTCTGGGATGATCATTCAATGCCCTGGAAACCGTTGAATAATTTGTATTCAGCTCTTTAGCGATATCCTTTATAGTAACTTTTTTAGCCATCTTGTCTTTCAAAGATAGCTTTAGTTTTTATAATGTACAAACGTTTGTATTGCTAATAAGCTTTGTTTCTAGAAAGGATGTTAAACAAAAAAGACATCTGAAAGATGTCTTTTTTTAAATGTTTTATAGTGTGAAAATTTATGCGATAACCTTAGAAACAAGATCTGCTGCTTCTTTTAATAAGATTGCAGAGTAAACTTTTAATCCGGATTCGTCAATTAATTTCTTAGCTTCTTCTGCATTAGTTCCTTGTAAACGCACAATAATTGGAACTTTGATATCACCAATTTCTTGGTAAGCATCAATAACACCTTGCGCTACTCTGTCACAACGAACAATACCACCAAAAATGTTAATTAAGATTGCTTTTACGTTTGGATCTTTTAAAATGATGTTGAAAGCCGCTTTTACAGTTTGTGCATTTGCAGTACCGCCTACATCCAGGAAGTTAGCAGGATCTCCACCAGCTAATTTAATGATATCCATCGTAGCCATAGCTAAACCAGCACCATTAACCATACAGCCTACATTGCCATCTAATTTAACGTAGTTTAGGTTAGATTCGCCAGCTTCAACTTCTGTAGGGTCTTCTTCTGTAATATCACGCATAGCAGCAATATCCGGATGACGGTATAGTGCATTTTCATCTAAATTTACTTTAGCATCAACTGCAAGTATTTTATCATCAGAAGTTTTTAATACCGGATTAATCTCGAACATAGAAGCATCAATTGCATCATAAGCTTTATAAAGAGCAGTAATGAATTTTACCATTTCTTTAAAAGCATTGCCTGAAGTACCTAAGTTGAAAGCGATTTTTCTCGCCTGAAAAGGTTGTAGGCCTACTTTTGGGTCAATTTCTTCTTTAAAGATTAAATGAGGAGTTTTTTCTGCAACTTCCTCAATGTCCATTCCGCCTTCAGTAGAATACATGATAATATTTCTACCGGTAGATCTATTTAAAAGTACAGATACGTAGAATTCTTTTGTTTCAGACTCACCAGGGTAGTAAACGTCCTGAGCAATTAAAACTTTATTTACCTTTTTACCTTCAGGACCAGTTTGCGGAGTAACCAACTGCATTCCTATAATATCAGTAGCTCTTTGTTTTACTTCGTCTAAGTTTTTTGCTAATTTAACACCACCACCTTTACCGCGTCCACCAGCATGAATTTGAGCTTTAACAACGACCCAATCAGATCCGAAATCTTCTTTCATCTTTTTGGCTGCTTCTACAGCTTCTTCGGGAGTATCCACAACGATACCTTCCTGAACGCGCACACCAAAACTTTTTAATATTTCTTTACCTTGATATTCGTGAATGTTCATCTTACTTTGAAATTTGCTGTGAAATTACAAATACATAGCTATAAAAGAAATCAAAATGCCAATTATTTTGAAATCTGTCATTTTTATGAAAATAGATAGACGTAAAATTCCTAAAAACATAGTTGATAATTTTTAGCTTTGTGATATGCTTAAAGCTCAATCTATAACAAAAAACTTTGGCGATCTGCAGATATTAAAAGGTGTAGATTTATCTGTTGATAAGGGAGAGGTGGTGAGTGTTGTTGGTGCGTCCGGAGCAGGTAAAAGTACTTTACTACATATCATAGGTACTTTGGATAAACCTAATTCCGGAGATCTGCGGATTAATGATATCGATGTAAGCAGGCTTAGTGCCAGAGAGCTCAGCCATTTTAGAAACAAGAATATTGGTTTTATATTTCAATTCCATCATCTGCTGCCAGAATTCACTGCTCTGGAGAATATCTGTATTCCTGCATTTATTGCAAAAGTTAAAAAATCCGAAGCCGAAGCGAAAGCCTTAGAATTGTTAGACGTTTTAGGGCTGTCACATAGAAAAGACCACAAGCCCAATCAAATGTCTGGCGGAGAACAGCAACGAATTGCTGTGGCTAGAGCATTAATTAATAATCCTGCTTTAGTTTTAGCTGATGAACCCTCGGGAAATCTGGATTCAAACACAGCTAAAGAACTGCATCAATTGTTTTTTGATTTAAGAGATCAGTTTAAACAGACTTTTGTTATTGTGACTCATAACGAAGATTTGGCTGATATGGCAGACAGAAAAATCACAATGAAAGATGGACTTATTTTTTCGTAACCAGTGTTGACAAATATATTAATAACCGCAGGAAATCATCCGACAGCCGGACTGATATCATTTCTGCTCCAATCCGAATATCGGGTTATATCAGGAGATTCTGAAAATAGTTCTTTTAGTATTCCAAATGAAGATAGCGCTTCATACGCCCACCAATTGTTAAGCCTTTGCTTAAGTAATAATATAGAATATGTAATTCCGCTTAAAGAAAATGAAGTATTTGCTTTATCGGAAGCGAAGGTTTTGTTTTCGGAATATGATATACAAGTTTTAATTCCCACTTTAAAACAGCTGAGAAATTTAAATAGAATAGAAGGTGAGGGCATTGTAAACACTTTGACAATTGAGGAGATAGCACATTTTTCGAAAGGCCTATTAGATATGGGATATCCCGATAAGACAATCGCGGTTGGAAGTTTAGATAGTAAAGGAAGATTGATAAAAATAGACGATACTGTTTCTGATAAAATAAACATTTGGGATTTACCAGATGTAAGTTCTTTTATTCAGGTTAACAAATTGCTAAAATCGAATAACTGGACTGGTATAATAATTTATGAATTACAAGATCCGCATATTTTTACCTTTAGTGTGCTTAGGATAAATAATAAATTGCATTCTTACCCAAATTTAAATTTAGAGCAGGAAAAAATTATTAGTCAGGTATTGGAAGCGAATAAATTAGATGGGCTTTATGAAATATCATTGAATGGCAGAAATATTATAAGGATAAAAAATCAGATTGTATGATAAGTTATAGCAATTTGCCGGAAGGGAAAAATGCAGTTATTTTTGAATTAGATGATGTTTTGTTTCCAGAAAGAGACTACGATTTACAATTCTTCTATCTCTTTGCAAATTTTTTAGAATATGTAGAACAATTTCCTCCTGCCCAGGATCTGATAAGTTTCATGAGCAAGAGATATGAAGTGCATGGAAAAGACAATATGTTTGAAGAACTGAGCGGAACCTTCGGTGTAGACCCTAAATATAGAGAGAACTACCAGCGACTTTATGAAAATGCGAAGCTTCCTCTTAAGTTATTGCTTTACAAAGAAGCTTTGGAATTTATGCAAGAGCTGGTAACTAACAGGAAGCAATTGTTTATTTTAACTAAAGGGAATCCTAAAACGCAATTCAACAAAATTACCCAGGTGGAATGGAATGGTTTAGAGAAATATCTAAAAGTTTATTACGTTGATGAATTTGAAGGGGATTTTCACAAGGCTTTGACAGTATTAATAGCACAAAATAATCTGCAAAAAAGTGAACTTACTATTGTGAGTAAGGCAAAAGATGAGGAACAAGCCAATTTATTTGGTGTAAGTTTTGTGTGTGTTAATAATTAGTGGAGTCAATATTCCGCTTTAAATATATATTTCTATGCGCCATAGATTGCAATTACAGAGTTTAATAGGTATCTGTTTACTTTTTAGTATAATTTCATGCAAAAAGAATAAAATAGATCCTGATAAACCTACAGAAACCGCCAGTAGAGCCGAATTAACTAAAGACTCTATATTTTTATATGCAAAAGAAGTTTATCTGTGGAATACGGCATTACCTACCTATTCGGTCTTTAATCCCAGGTCTTTTACACAGAACCGAGATGAGTTTGCCAACTACGAGGCTGAGCTGTTAAAAATTACAAGATACACTTCGAATGAAAATTGGTATAGCAGTAGAGGGATTTTATATGACGAACCTAAGTACTCCTATATAGAAGAAGCCCAGGATGGGGGAGTAATAGCGAATATTGGCGGAGAAAAATCTTATGTTGAATTAGATGGTTACGGAAATGATATCGGTTTGGGGCTGGCATATATATCACGGACACAATATGACAATAGTTATGACATATATGTAAAATATGTAAGTCCGGGTTCACCAGCGGCTTTAAAAAATATAAAACGGGGGTCGATCATAACGAAGGTAAATGGCATATCTTATGGATCTAATTTTGATGCTGAAATAGACCGATTTTTAGATGCCATTGACGGATCGTCAGTTACTTTAACTTTATATCCTCCATCATCATCTGTGAGCAAAGAAATTACCTTAGGTAAAACGAGGTACAAAAGTTCACCAATATTTAAGGATACTGTTTATGTAAGAAATACAGATAATATTGGTTATCTGGCTTATGCCCGTTTTTCCGAGAAAATTGATTCTGAACCAGCTCTGGATGCAGTTTTTCAACGTTTTGCTTCTGCGAATGTCAATAAGATTATTGTTGATTTAAGATATAACGGAGGCGGTTATGTATCTTCAGCAGAGAAGCTGATCAATCTTATTATTCCACAGATATACAACGGAAAACTGCTTTTTACGGAAAAATACAACGAGACCATGCGTACCGGAAAGGCAACTATTTTGAAAAACCAGTTTTATACGGATGAAAGAGGAGTGAAGCAATCTTATTTTGGGAGATATGATAATATTACGTCATATGCTAATAAAAGCGCTTCGAATTATTTAGCTAATGTACAAAAGGTAGTTTTCATTGTTAGTGGTAGTACAGCTTCTGCGAGTGAATTGACCATAAATTCACTAAAGCCATATATGGATATAAAACTGGTGGGAAGCAAAACTTATGGCAAGCCAGTTGGCTTCTTTCCCATTAGAATTGATAAATATGATGTCTATTATTCAATGTTTGAGTCTTTTAATTCCAATAATGAAGGTGGTTATTATAGCGGAATAAATGTAGATTATGCGATACAAGACCCTTTTACCAAAGAACTGGGAGATCCTACAGAAACTAATATTGCCGTTGCAATAACATATTTAATGAATGGTGTTTTTCCACCAGCTGTCCAAAGCAAAGCAGCGGCGGAGAGAAATATCTTAAGCAGTCCAAGAGTTTTTTATAATGATGGGTTTAAAGGTATGATAGAGCGTCCCGAACGTGTTTTGACCAAATAAAATGATAATAAAAGAGTATAGATTAATTTGTCTTTTTTAGATTAATATCTATATTTAATTAAGTGATATTATTTTGTTCAATGCATAAATTTTAGAGTATGATAGTAGCCGAATTAATCCAAAAAGAAGAAATTACAAATTTTAAAATTATCAATGCCCCGGAAGATCATGCTTCAGAGTTCAGAGGAAAATTGGAAAACGCTTTAAAATTAGGTAATGCTTTCAAATCGAAAGCGAATATAGTTTTCAATACTACAGAAGGTCCTAAAAGAGTAGAAACAACTGTTTGGAATGTTACTCCAGATTATTTGGAGTTGAAAGGAGGGGTTTTAATTTCGACACATAGTTTGTTAGAAATAGATTATTAAACAAAACGGGGCAATTTGCCCCGTTTTGTTTTTATATATCGGCAACCTTGGGTTTTCTTGCCCATTGATATTTATCTAAGTCGAATTCAGAGAAGTCAGGTTTAAAAGTTTCAGTTCGGCTAATGTTCATCAAAATTTCATAAGATTCGGGATACGGTTTAGCTAAAAGAGAACCTTTGGCTATATAAGGGTAACTTTCCACATAAGTTTCTATATGATTTGGCGACACGCGTCTATGTATATGCACACGATGCATTTTACTTGGATGTGCTACTCCTGCTGCTGCCATTAATTCGCATGCACTCTTAACCGTTTCTTTATGGAAGTTTGCTACTCTTTTGTTCTTTTCTGCTACAACCAGTCCTCTCGAAAGATTAGGATCTTGTGTTGCCACTCCGGTAGGGCAAGTGTTTGAATTACATTCCAGCGCCTGAATACATCCTAAAGCGATCATCATTCCTCTGGCACTGTTACATAAATCGGCACCCAAAGCGAAGTTTTTAACTAAATCAAACCCTGTGACGACTCTTCCCGAAGCAATTATCTTAATATGTTTTTTAAGATCGAATCCCGTAAGTGTGTCATAAACAAAAGCCAGAGCATCACGCAGTGGCATACCAACTGAATTAGAAAATTCCAATGGTGCAGCACCCGTTCCACCTTCGCCGCCATCTACGGTAATAAAGTCAGGATAAATTTTAGTCTCTATCATAGCTTTACAAATGGACACAAATTCATTTTTATGTCCCACGCAAAGTTTAAAACCAACAGGTTTCCCATTAGAAAGATCTCTTAATCGTTTTATGAAGCCAACTAATTCCAAAGGTGTAGAGAATGCTTTATGGTATGGTGGAGAGTCTACATCTTTTCCAATTTCTACACCACGTATTCTTGCAATTTCGGCTGTTACTTTTGATCCCGGAAGCATACCACCATGGCCTGGTTTTGCTCCTTGTGAGAGTTTTACTTCGATCATTTTAATATTAGGATGGGCTACACGTTCTTCAAAACGAACCGGATCAAAATTTCCGTCTGCAGCCCTACAACCAAAATACCCAGTACCTAATTGCCATATAATATCGCCACCACCGTCTAAATGATAATCACTTACACCGCCTTCACCTGTATTATGTGCAAAGCCACCAATTTTAGCTCCCTGATTTAAAGCTAAAATAGCATTTGAACTCAATGATCCGTAACTCATGGCGGATATATTGAAGATGCTTGATTCGTAAGGTTGAAGGCAATCCGGACCGCCTATCGATACTCTTGGGTTTTCGTTTATTTTTGAAAAATCCAGCGCATTAATGCTATGGTTTAACCATTCATAATTATCATCATAGACATTAAGCTGCGTACCGAACGGCGTTGTATCTAATTCCTTTTTTGCTCTTTGATAAATAACATTTCTATGTATACGGTTGAATGGGCGACCATCAGTATCGTTTTCCACGAAGTATTGATAGACTTTTGGTCCCATACCTTCAAGTATATAACGAAGTCTGCCAAATAAAGGAAAGTTTCTGCGAATGGCATGTTTCCTCTGAATGATGTCTTGTATACCAAGAATAACCAAAGGAAGAATGATGACATAGCTCCAAAGTATTCCGGGAGCAAAAAAACTGACAACAAAAATCAATAATATGATAAATGCTGACGACCATATAAATCCATTCCTCATAATAAAGCTTACTTAATAAATTAGTTAAATGCTGTCTTTCTGGATAGAAATACGAGTGTTCTATAACAGAAAGGTCTTTCTCATAACATTAAGAAAGACCTTTTGTGTGTTTTTATAGTCTTTTAAAGCGCTTCTGAAACCACTTCTTTTACTTCTGGAACCATTCTTTGCAATAAGCTTTGAATTCCTGATTTCAAGGTAATTGTAGAAGAAGGACAACCGCTGCAAGAACCTCTTAATTCTACAGTAACAACCCCATCTTCGAAAGATTTGTATGCAATAGCACCGCCGTCTTGTTCTACAGCTGGTTTTACATAGTCATGTAAGATTTGCTGAATTTTTATTTCTACCTCAGAACCTTCAAAATCGACAAACTCTTCTTCTTTTTTAGATTGCACAGCATATTCAGATTCTACCGCGCCTTTTACAAATTCCTTTAATATAGGTTCGATATCAGCCCATTCTGCATCTTCAGACTTTGTTATGGTGACAAAGTTACTTGCAAAGAATACTCCATTTACAAAACTGAATTTATAAAGCTCAGATGCAAACCTGGATTCAGTTGCACTTTCTCTGGTAGGGTAATCAACACTTCCATTGATCAACAATTTGTTTACAATGAATTTCATTGTATTTGGGTTTGGTGTCGATTCGGTATATACTGTTATATTCATGACTTTCAATATTTAGTATAACAAAGGTAATAAGCAAACAGATGCAAAAACAAGATATACATTTGTTTTTACTAATATATGACTTTAAAAAATACCTGTATAATTGCCAGGCGTAATAACTCTTAATTCGGCTTTTACATTTTCCGAAACATCGAGTGTATTAACAAACTCCGCAATTGTTTTTGAATTTATTCCCTCATTGGTTCGTGTTAAAGCTTTTAATGCTTCGTAAGGATTAGGGTAATTCTCTCTTCTTAAAATAGTTTGTATCGCTTCGGCAACAACAGCCCAGTTATCCTCTAAATCCTGTGCAATTGCTGTTTCATTTAATAGAAGTTTATTTAAACCTCTGACACTCGATTTAATAGCGATTAGCATATGCGCCAAGGGAACTCCTACATTTCTTAAAACTGTTGAGTCTGTTAAATCTCTTTGTAGTCGGCTAACGGGTAATTTAGCGGCTAAATGCTCGAATAAAGCATTTGCAATACCAATGTTACCCTCGGAATTTTCGAAATCTATTGGGTTCACTTTATGCGGCATCGCAGAAGAACCGACTTCTCCGGCTTTTATTTTTTGTTTGAAATAGTTCATAGAGATATACGTCCACATATCTCTGTCCAAATCCAAAATAATGTTGTTAATTCTTTTTAGTGCGTCGAAAGTTGCTGCTAAATTATCATAGTGCTCAATCTGGGTGGTGTATTGAGAACGACTTAAACCTAATTGTTCGTTTACAAATTTATTCCCAAAATCCTGCCAGTTAATGCTTCCATAAGCAACATGATGTGCATTGAAATTTCCGGTAGCGCCGCCAAATTTTGCAGAAAAAGGTACTGCTTTTAATTGTTCGAATTGTTTTTCTAAACGTTCTACAAACACCAATATTTCTTTCCCTAATTTGGTAGGAGAGGCAGGTTGCCCATGAGTATGCGCCAATAGAGAAATGTTCTTCCAGTCAGCAGCTAGGCTTTTTAATAAATCAATTAATGACTGGATTTCCGGATAGATTACTTTTTCTAAACCTTCTTTTAATGAATAAGGAATAGAGGTATTATTAACATCCTGAGAGGTTAAGCCGAAGTGGATGAATTCTTTGTATTTATCCAAACCCAATTCATCAAACCTGTTTTTAATAAAATACTCTACAGCCTTAACATCGTGATTGGTAGTTTTTTCTATTTCCTTAACTTCTAAAATATACGATTCTTTGAAGTCTTTATAGATTGATCTTAAAGATTCAAATTTTCCCTGGTCAAAATCGGCTAATTGAGGTAGAGGTATTTGACAAAGAGCAATGAAATATTCAATTTCTACAAATACTCTGTATTTTATTAAACCAGCTTCTGAAAAGAATTCGCCTAAAGATTTTGTGGTATTGTAATATCTCCCGTCTACAGGGGAAACGGCATATAATGAAGATAAGTTCATGATGAAAATTTTTGCAAAAGTACAAAATAGCAGGGCTTTAACCTATAAAAATATCAATCTTCACTGAAAAGTAATCCTTCTTTTAAAGAATAGGTGCATGAAATAATCCTTTTGATTTCAGTTTCGGCTAAAATAAACTTAACCAGTAAAGACGACATCAGGATCATGTCCACTCTTAAAGGAATTAGTCCTTGCATATGACACCTTTCTTCATGAGTTGATTTAATGATTTTTTCGAGTAAGTCTAAAAATTGATGATTCTGAAATTCGTAGTTTATCAACTCCGATGCCTGATTAGTCTCATCAAACAAGAACATTTCTTTAAAGGAATCAAAGGAGCCGGCCGTTCCAATTAAGACTGTGGGGCGATATTCCTGATAAACTTCCAAAAATATTTTCAATACTTCTTGAAGGTGTTTATTCAAATTGAATATATCCAATGAAGATATGGGGTCGCTTTTATGGAAATCGGACAGCAACCTCGCTGCGCCAATCCTATAACTTTCTTTCCAGAATATTTGTCTATGATCGGCAATTATCAGTTCTGTACTTCCTCCTCCGATATCTATAATCAAAGCTTTTTCTCTAGATAAAATTTGGGCTGCTTTTGCACCCTTATAAATATATTCGGCTTCTTGTTGTCCGTTGATAACATCTATTTTGATTTGATTTTGTTTATAAACATCATTAATAAAGTCGACACCGTTTTTTGCGTCTCTTACAGCGGCAGTAGCTGTGGCCTTTATTTGTTTAACTTTAAATTCGTCTATGCGGTCTTTGAAAATTTTTAAAGCATCCAAACCTCGTTGATAAGCGGCAGGAATAATTTCTCCGCGACTAATTCCTCCGCCTTCACCTAATTTCACGGGTATAGTTTGTCTGAAAAGAATTTCAGATCTGCCATTTTTAACTTCCCCGATTAAAAGGTGAAAGGTATTTGTTCCGATATCTATAACTGCCTTCATGATTACTGGTTTAAACCTTTAGAGATCCTCTAAATCCGCGGGCCGCATAATAAGAAGAAGCACCATTATGATAGACAAATACATGGTTATAGCGGCGGTCGCAGAATAAGGAACCACCTTCTTTTCTAATGGCATCTGGTGTTTTTATCCAGCTGGAGGTTTTTAAATCGAATTTGCCAAGTTCTTGTAATGCTCTGTATTCTTCTTCTGTTAAAATCTCGACTCCCATAGCTTTAGCAGCATTTACGGCACTATTTACTGGTTTATGTTCTTTTCTCGAATCCAGGGCTTCCTGATCGTAGCAGAAGCTTCTTCGCCCTTTTGGGCTTTCTTCTGAACAATCGAAAAATATAATTTCGCCAGAGTTTTTATCAAAACCAACAACATCTGGCTCTCCACCACTTTGCTCCATTTCATTTAACGACCAAAGCTTTTCTGGTTTACTTTCTAATCGGGTTTGTACCTCTACCCACTTAATATTTTTGTGGCGGTACATATGTTTTTCAAAACGTTGCGCCAAAATTTCAAGTAATGTCTTACGTTGTTCCTGTGATAGCTCTTTTTTCATTTTTAGATTTTAAAGAATTCGTTAACCTTTATATCTGAACCATTTTATAAGCTCTTTATAACTTACTTTTTTGCCATACATTAATATTCCAACCCGGTATATTCGAGAAGCAACCCAGGTAGTGAATATAAACCCTGCAACTAACAATGTCATTGATAAAGCTAATTCCCATACCGGGACACCAAAAGGTACACGTATCATCATGGCTATCGGAGAGGTTAGAGGAATTATGGATAACCAAAAAGACAATGGGCTGTCCGGATTGTTCACGATTACATTCATACCAATGATGAAGGTAAAAATAAGCGGTAGCGTAATTGGAAACATAAATTGTTGCGTTTCCGTTTCACTATCTACAGCCGAGCCAACTGCAGCAAAAAGTGCACTATAGATTAAATATCCTCCTAAAAAATAGAAAATAAATGTGCTGATGATATAACTGAAATTAATGGTGTCTGCCGCTTTGAAAAATTCCTGAGTAGGAGAGTGGTTCAAATCCTGTTTTATTTCTGGTTTTGACAATTTCTCTGTTTTATTTGTTTGGATTTCTTTAGATAAATAACCGCCAGCAAAAGAAGAAATAGCCGTGGTAAGTATAATCCACATTAAAAACTGAGTAAGCCCAACGGCGCCGATCCCCAATATTTTTCCCATCATTAACTGAAAAGGTTTTACAGAAGAAATGATCACTTCTATAATCCTGTTTGTTTTCTCTTCGATAATTCCACGCATCACCTGCGTTCCGTAGATTAATAGCGAAAGGTATATTAAAAATGCTGAAACGAAGCCTACTACGTACGTTGCGATGATGTTTGCATCTTTTTCACCTTCTTCCGTAAACTGTTTGGTTATAATAGAAACCTGTGGTTTAACCCGGTTCAGAATTGCAGTATCGATTCCGCTGGCTAACAGTTTATCTGTTTCAAGGATGTTAGAAAGCTGCCTTTCAATCTGATTGATATTTGAAGGGCTGGCTTTTTTCTCCGAAATTATTTCTATACTACCTTTTTCGGCGTAATTGGCTGGGATATATAGTAAAAAGGTCTCTTTTTTTCTTTTTATGTCTTTTTTTAGTTTTTCATAATCTTCGTTCGAAAACGAAAAAGAAATACCATCATCATTTTTAAGCTTTCCGGTGAATTGTCCGCTTTGATCCAGTACAACGAAATTTTTTGTTTGACTATTATTATCTTTTAATATGAAAAAAATAGCACCGTACATTGCTATAAACAGCGAGGGTACCAAAAAAGTTAAAATTATAAAGGATTTTTTTCTAACCCGACTTAGATATTCTCTTTTAATAATGAGCAGGATTTTTTGCATGTTTTTTAGTTGAGATGACTTACCTTTTCAATGAAGATTTCGTTAATACTTGGTATTACTTCGTTAAGGTAATGAATGTTAACTCTGGGGATTAGCTCGTTTAATACATCGTTCACTTTATAGCCTTCGTGTAGGTGAATAGTTAGTTCTGTAAAATCGTCAGCTGTAAGTGTCTTTTGAATAACAGAGAATGTATTTGGATTTAAATCTCCGAAATCTCCCTCCAGTTGAATTTTAAAAGTCCCATTTCTATACGAGTTTTTGATATCCCTTACACTTCCATCTAAAATTTTCTTCGATTTATTAATCAGTGCGATATGGTCGCACAGTTCCTCTACAGTTTCCATTCTGTGAGTCGAGAAAATAATGGTCGCACCTTGTTTGTTCAGTTCCAATATCTCTTTTTTAATGATATCTGCATTCAGGGGGTCAAAGCCGGAGAAAGGTTCATCTAATATAATGAGTTCCGGTTCATGCATTACAGTAGCTACAAACTGAACTTTCTGTTGCATCCCTTTCGACAAATCTTCGACCTTTTTATCCCACCAGTCCTGCATTCCCATTTTCTCGAACCAGTATTTAATTTTTTTTATGGCATCGGTTTTATTTAATCCTTTTAATTGGGCAAGATATAAAACCTGTTCGCCTATTTCCATCTTTTTATAAAGCCCCCTTTCTTCCGGTAAATAGCCGATTTTTTCGATATGTTTAGAACTCAGCTTTTCCCCGTCAAAAAGAATTTCACCACTATCCGGTGCAGTTATTTGATTTATAATTCTTATAAGTGATGTCTTTCCCGCACCATTTGGGCCTAATAAGCCAAAGATTTGTCCTCTTTTAATCTGTAAGCTAACATGGTCGAGAGCTCGGTGTTTGGAATATTCTTTAACTATGTTTTGTATATCCAGCATAATGTGCTTGTTATATGTTTTACAAAGATAGAATTGACTGGAAAAACAAACGCAGATTTATATAAATCTGCGTTTGTTAATTAGTTTACAGGCACCAATTTAAATATTCGGCCAGGATTTTCTACGGCAATATAGATGTAACCGTCAGGCCCTTGTCTCACATCTCTAAGCCTTCCAATGTTTTTGAAAAGTATTTCCTCATGAACTACTTTGTTGTTTTTTAGCTCACATCTGTTTAAATACTCAAATCTGAGAGAGCCAATAAGCGCATTATCTTCCCAACCTTTATAAATAGGGGAATTCACAAAAGTCAAACCACTTGTGGCAATAGATGGGATCCAATAATGTTGTGGTTGTTCCATACCCTCCTTGTGTGTAATATTGGTAATTGGGGTTCCATTATAATTGATTCCATATGAGATCACAGGCCATCCATAGTTTTTCCCGGGTTGTACAATATTTAATTCATCTCCACCTCGTGGGCCATGTTCATTAGACCATAAAGCCCCTGTTTTGGGATGAAAGGCCAGACCCTGCGGGTTTCTGTGGCCATAAGAATATATCGATCCAGGTGTTTCTGTTTGTCGGGTAAATGGATTGCTTTCTACAATAGAGCCATCATCTTTTATCCGATGGATTTTTCCCAGGCTATTACGTTTAAGGTTTTGCGGATTTTCTTTTTCGCGTCCGCGTTCTCCAACTGAAATATATAAATAACCATCTTTCCCAAAAGCCAGTTTACCACCGTAATGATGTTGAGTTGTTAAATAAGGCTCGGCTATAAAAATATCTTTTTGTTCCGAAAGGTTATTACCAACCAATTTTGCCTTCATTACCGCTGTCGTCACTAATGTTTTCCCGTTCTCCTGCTTAGGTTTTGAGTATGATAAATAAATGGTTTGGTTTTTCTCAAAATCGGGATGAACCAATACTTCCATTAATCCCCCCTGACCTTTAGCTAGAACTTCTGGAGTGCCGCTAATTTTGGTATTGGTTTTATTTTTTGATATTCTGGTTAGTGTTCCTCCACGGTCGGTTGATAAAATATCGCCATTTGGTAAAAAGGAAATAGACCATGGAATATTGCCTCCGGCATATATAGTATCTAACCTGATTTTTAATTTCTCGGTTTGGAAAATATTAGATTTTGGTTTATCAGAACCTGAATATTTATCCATTCCTGCGATGCCTTTTAAAATATAATCAGCAAGAGCATAAATTTCACCATCTTTAAAAGCGGTTTTAAAGGAAGGCATTCCACCTTCTTCATATCCATTTTTGATAGACTTGAAGATATTTTCCCGGGAATTCCCATACTTCCATTTCCTGTCAGCAAAAGCTTCCATTTTTTCTCCGTGACAACCAGAACAATAAGTTTTGAAATGGATAGCAGCTTTGTTTAAACTTTTGTCCTGAAAAGTATTTTTAGATTCTTTTTTTTCTTCTATAGGAGAGAAGGATAATGATCCAATAGCAAGAATTCCTATCGAGATAAAAGAAAGTTGTTTCCACATAATCTAGAAGTTATTTAATATATATTTATAATATTCAGAAAAGTTTTGGTAACTATCAAGTGATCTTAATGAATATATGGAGTTATTAAACATTTAAGCCCGATTTACCGGGCTTAAACGTTAATTTCTTAAACTTTATAATATTGTTCCCATCCTTTTCGTGGCGGAGGGCCCATTAATAACTGATTTGCTATTTTGCTATTTGTAATTGTGTTTTTCTTTCTGTCGAAAACGATTTTGGTATTTAATCTTTGCGTTAAAACCCCTAAAGAGAAAACCTGACTCAATGGTCCGGAGATTTCGAAAGGAGACCGTGTTTTTTCTTCTCCTTTACAAGCCAATAAGAAATTTTTAAAATGATTAGATGGGCTTTTGGGAACTTCAGGTAATATGGAAGCCATATCTTTTGCTTTTTCTTCAGGAATTATTGATAGTATGCTGCCATGAGACCCTCCCTTAAATGTCAAATCTTTACTGTAAATTATTTTTCCCGGATTTAATTTAACTGGTTCCAACTTGCCAGTACTTGGAGGTGGAATATTAGGGTCTAATCCGGATACCCCGTAACCATTAGGAATTGGTGGCAAATTGTTTATTCCGTCATACCAGGTAATATCCAAAGCAGGCATGCCTTTGCGCTCAGGAAACTTAAATGCGATGGTTGATGCCTGAGGGAAGAAAAATTTGTTGTAACCATCAAGTTTAACGGGGTTTATTTCATAAGGTAATCCTAATTCTAAGAATTCATGAGCAGTATCAATTATATGTGCTCCCCAATCACCCAATGCTCCTAAACCGAAATCATACCAGCATCTCCATTGACCATTTATGAAGTCTTTATCAAATTTATGCGGTTGGGACGATGCCAGCCATAAGTCCCAATCCAGAGTGTCGGGGATATTTCCATTTGATGGTAAAGAAGTGATTTTTGTATCCCAACCGTGCCAACGACGCGGAGAATTCATATGAGCGGTAATGGCAGTTACGTCTTTAATAATACCAGCTTCTTTCCAAGCTTTAAATTGGAAATAGTTAGCTTCAGAATGCCCTTGGTTACCCATTTGAGTAACGACATTTGGATATTTTTTAGCAGCCTTAATTAATAATTCACATTCATGAAATGTTCTCGCTAGAGGCTTTTCGACATAAACATGTTTTCCTAAAGACATAGCCATCATGGTAATAGGAAAATGCGAATGATCTGGAACACCAATAGACACGGCATCTATCTGATTTGCCATCTTGTCAAACATCTTTCGAAAATCTTTAAATCGAGGCACATCGGGGAATTTGCCTAAAATTTTTGCTGTATGCGGTGCTTCCATGTCTACATCACAGAGCGCAACAATATTGGCTAATCCGGTAGCATACAGTGCTTCTATAATCTCAGCCCCTCTATTGCCTATTCCACAACAGGCAAGGTTTACTTTTCCATTCGCCCCAATAATTTTCGAGCTTTTTAAGATATTTGTTCCAGCTAATAATAAACTGGGGCTTATTGCAGCTGCGGATGATGCAATGATAGTTTTTTTTAGAAAGGATCTTCTAGAGAAGTCGTTCTTTTTCATTTCGTTTTGTTTTATTTTGATTTGGTAAGTTTGTGTTAGCCATTAAGGGGTTAAACATAGATATGATGTTGAATTTAATTTAGCAAAATTATATCCCTTGAATACATGAATTGGTTAAAGTTATTCCTAATAAATTTTTTTAATTCTAAGCAGTAAGTGCTTCCTTGTATTCATACTAGAATCTTTGGTTAATTTTTCTTAACAGAATTTAGGTTATTTAGATGATTGATCCTAATATACATCTTTAAACAATATTTAAGTAGAATATGGTAAAAAGAAATTATATCTGATTTTATTTAACCGTTGAATGCTTTTTTAATAAAGATAAAAAGAGCGAAGAGAATTAAATAAAAAATCCCAGGCAAAGCATGGGATTTTAATTTTATGTATTTAGACTGATATTTTTTGAAAGATTACTCGAAATACTCTTTCATTCTTTCGAAAAAGCTTTTTTCATTTTTACCGGGGTTAGGTTTGAAATTCTGAGAATTTCTCAACTTTTCTAAAAGTTCCCTTTCCTCATTATTTATAGTCTTAGGAGTCCATACATTAACCTGTACCAATTGATCACCTTTGTGGTAAGAATTTACTTCAGGAATACCTTTTCCTTTTAATCTTAAAATTTTACCACCTTGTGTTCCTGGTTCCAATTTTATTCTGGCTTTGCCATCAATTGTTGGAATTTCAATGCTTGTACCTAATGTAGCATCAACGAAACTTACATGTAAATCATAAATAACGTTACTACCTTCGCGTTTTAATGTTTCATGAGGTATCTCTTCAATTAAGATAATAAGATCTCCGGGAATACCGCCTCTTGGAGCTGCATTTCCTTTACCGCTCATGCTTAATTGCATACCTTCACTAACGCCCGCAGGAATATTGATACTGATGGTTTCTTCGCCTCTGACAATACCATCGCCATGGCAAGATGTACATTTAGAAGTTATAGTTGTACCTTCTCCATTACAGGTAGGACAGGTGCTGGTTGTTTGCATCTGACCCAAGATAGTATTTGTAACGCGTCTTACCGAACCTGTTCCGCCGCAAGTTTTACAGGTTTGTACAGAATTTTTATCTTTCGCGCCCGAACCATGACAGGTATCACATACAACCTGCTTGTTTACTTTTATTTTCTTTTCGACACCATGTGCAATTTCTTCTAATGTAAGTTTTACTTTAATTCTTAAATTAGATCCACGTTGTGTTCTACGACCCCCACTACGTCCGCCGCCACCGCCGAAAAAGCTGTCAAATGGACTTCCTCCACCAAAAATATCACCAAACTGACTGAATATATCTTCCATATTCATGCCTCCGCCACCATATCCTCCGCCGAAGCCACCTTGTGCTCCAGCATGTCCAAACTGGTCGTATCTTTGGCGTTTTTCTGGATTGCTTAATACTTCATAAGCTTCTGCAGCTTCTTTAAATTTTTCTTCTGCCGCTTTGTCATCTGGATTTTTATCCGGATGATATTTGATAGCCAGTTTTCTATAAGCTTTTTTTATCTCGTCTGCGGAAGCTGATTTGGAAACGCCAAGTACGTCGTAATAATCTCTTTTGCTCATTTTATTCTTTAATTATGCGCCTACCACAACTTTAGCGTAACGTATTACCTTGTCGTTCAAATAATATCCTCTTTCCAATTCGTCTATAACTTTTCCTTTTAAGTCTTCAGAAGGAGCAGGTATATTGGTAACCGCTTCGTGTATATCAGCGTCAAATATTTCGCCTTTGCTTTCCATAGGTCTAAGGCCCTTTTGACTTAACAGCGATTTCAATTTGTGATGAATCAGTTCAACACCTTCTTTAACAGGAGCAAGATCCTGTGCACTTTCTATCGATTTCTCGGCCCTTTCAAAATCATCTAAAATAACAAGAAGAGAAACAATAACATCTTTCCCCGCAGTTTGTAAAATATCTATACGCTCTTTCGAAGTTCTACGTTTGTAGTTATCAAATTCGGCATATAACCTCAAATATTTGTCATTAGCTTCGTTAAGCTCTGCTTTCAATTTATCCAATTCAGATACTTCAGAAGTTACTTCTTGTTCGTTTGTTTCGTTATTCTCTACGGTATTGTTAATATCTTCGGTATTTTCCTGAAGATTTTGATCTTGCTGATTTTCTTGTGTATTTTCTGCCATTTTGCTATTCTCCTGTCACTTCTATTAGTAAATTATGGGTATTATTGACACCTTATGTTAAAATGCTAAAACTTTGCCATAAAAAAAAGCAGTCAATCTGTCAGCAATTTACAAACATGATTGACTGCTTTTATTTTTTAAACAGTAATGTTGTCAAGAACTTTTCCGTTTTCACATTTGATGATACGGGATGGGAATGTCCTTATGATATGATAATCATGGGTAGCCATAATTACAGCAGTACCAGATTGGCTGATTTGTCTTAATAAAATAATAATTTCCTCGGAGGTTTCGGGATCCAGGTTTCCTGTAGGCTCATCAGCTAGAATCAATTCCGGATCGTTTAGCAAAGCTCTTGCGATAACAATACGTTGTTGCTCTCCACCGGAAATTTCATGAGGCATTTTTTTGATTTTGCTTCTAAGTCCGACTTTATCGAGTACGTCTTTTATACGTTCATCAATTAAATTCTTGTCTTTCCAGCCTGTTGCTTTTAAAACAAATCGGAGATTTTCTTCTATAGTACGATCGGTTAATAACTGAAAATCCTGAAAAACTATTCCTAATTTTCTTCTTAAAAAAGGTACCTCATTCTCTTTTAAGGTTTTCAAAGGAAAGCCCACAGCATGGCCTTCTCCATTTGCGATATGAAGTTCGCCATACATTACTTTAAGAAGACTACTTTTCCCAGAACCTGTTTGTCCAATTAAATAAACAAATTCACCTCTGCTTACCTGAAGGTTTACACCAGATAAAACCAGGTGTTTTTGTTGAAAAATGTCAACGCTGTTTAATTCTATTACCGAGTTTCCAATCATTAGATATCAAGTTTAAGAATCTTACCAAACGGTAAATCTTGTATTAAGTTCATTATATATTCAGCCTTATCTCCCAAGCCTATTTTTTCTAAGGATTTATCAGGTCTGTCTACCCTAAAATAGGCCAGAAGTGTGAATTTTTCATCACGAAGTTGTACATAATCAGGGATTTTAGCTACTCCTTTGACTTTGATGATATACATATTTTCCAAAGTTAGAACTTTTTGTCTATTGAAAAACCTATTTGTCAGTTCAAAGAAGACAAAAATTTCAATGTGTTCACGCCATCAGCATAATCCCAAAGATTTGGTTGTTGGCTATTTCCGAAAAATGTTGTAGCAAGAGCGCTGTCAGTTAAACAGCTGGATACCAACACCTGAATATCTTCCTTTTTGCTTTCCAAAAGTTCTTTTACTGCTTTCAGATTTTCGTATTCTTCATAAAATATAACAGATAAAGGAGAGCTCAAAGCCTCGTTTTTAGCAACCAATAAGAAACCATTATCTAAATGTTCTACTTTGTTAACTAAGAAAATCGATTTGTTATAATCGTAATTGTTATTGTATTTATGATGATTGATAATAGGGTGATATTCTTCTATTGCTTCAAAAAAGAGAGTGAAATCATATCCTTTAGGTACATAAAGCTTTGAAACATTTCTACAGCCTAATCCAAAATAATCCAATATATCCCGACCTAAGGCTTTTAGCTCCTCCGTTGTCTCCTTTCCATTTAATACCGCAACACTATTCCTGTTCTTACGAATAATGTGGGGAACTTTGGAGAAATAATATTCGAAATAACGTGAAGTATTATTACTTCCGGTAGCTATAACTGCATCAAAGCCATTTAATTTGTCAATCAGCTTAATCTGTTCTTTAAAAGAAGGTTCGAATTCGATAAGTTTATTCAAAATCAAAGGAATCAAAATATCATCACTGGTGGACAACTTAATTAAAGCTATGTTATCTGATACCAAAACGGCAAGTATATCGTGAAAACCAACCAAAGGGATATTCCCAGCTAAAGTAAGGCCTATTTTTTTGCGTGAACCAAAAGAATAGTTACTTGTCCATTCTAATAAATTTTCTTTATTTAACAGTCTTCCTGTTGCTATAACTGCATTCTTTACCTGATCTTCTGTAAACCATGCATTTTTGTTTTTTGCCAGTATAATTGCATTATGTAAAGCCTCGTCTTCACTTAGCAAATAGTCACCAAGTCGGGATAAAGCTTCAATTTTTACTTCTTTATTAAAAATAGACATATTCGTGAAACTCAAATGCTGTAAATGTCTTATATTTGCAGCTAAATTAGAATACAAAACTACGTTTAAGGCGTTAGATTATTATAAGATATGGCTATTAAAATTACAGATGAGTGCATAAATTGTGGAGCATGCGAACCTGAATGCCCAAATAATGCGATTTATGATGCTGGCCAGCCTTGGAAATTTTCTGAAGGTACAGCTTTAAGAGGAATTATCGACTTTGGTGGGGGGGATACTTTAGATGCTGATGAAGCACAAAGTGCTATTTCTGACGAAGTATATTATATTGTTTCTGATAAGTGTACAGAGTGTGTAGGTTTCCATGATGAGCCACAATGTGCTGCGGTATGTCCGGTAGATTGTTGTGTAGATGATGAAGACGTTAGAGAGTCTAATGAAGAATTATTAGCAAAGAAGGCCTGGTTACATCAGGAAGCTTAATCATATATCCTTTAAGATTTTTAAAAGCTTCTAGTTGACTAGAAGCTTTTTTTATTCCTTTTCTTTGTGTGGAATGACTAAAACGGGACAGTTTGAGTTTCGCATAACACTTTCAGCAACAGATCCTGAAAGGAAGAGATCAAGGCCTTTTCTGGAATGGGTACCCATTACGATTAATGATGCATTGAATTCCTGTGCAACATTAATGACTTCGTCTTTGACGTTTCCTTCCAGAATAAATTCACTGACGGTGACATTTTGGCCAAGCTCTTCTCGCAGTTTTTGGAAAAGTTGTTTAGCAGCCTCTCTTTGTGCATCCATCATATCAGGAATAATAATTCCAGGATCACCGAGTATGGGATCGCCAGTCATGGAGGTTGTGATAGGATATGCACTGATATGCACTAAGGCAACTTCGGAGCCCAAAGATTTTGCTAATTTGAAGCCATATTCTGCGGCTGCATAAGAAAATTTGCTATCATCAACCGCAATTAAAATTTTATTAAAAATAATCGAATTTTCCATGATATTTGTTTTAGGTTAATTTACACAATAATCTTTCCATAAAAAAATGATTAATTCGAAAGCATCAACTTTTTTAGCAGTAATCCCGGTAAGGGCTGAAGCATCGCATCGGTCAGAAATTATTTCACAGGTGTTATTTGGCGAATATCTTGATGTTTTAGATAAAAATGGAGAATGGATCAGGATAAAAACTTTATATGATGATTACGAAGGTTGGGTAGATGAAAAGCAAATAGTGTATGTAGGAGAGGAGGATTTGAGTATAAAACTAACCAACGTTTTTGGACAGTTCGTTATCAAAAACCAGACAGATAATAAAGTTTTTTTGCCATTGGGAGCAAGTTTGCCGATTAATAAGCAGGGACAAGTTCAAATCGCACAGCATATTTACGATATAACTTCTGAAAATGTCCGACATGTTATGAAACCGGATATTTCTACTTTCAAGGAACATATTCTGGATATTGCGAAGCAATTTCTAGACGTACCTTATTTATGGGGTGGGCGTACGCATTTTGGAATAGATTGCTCTGGTTTTTCGCAAATTGTTTATAAAGTGTGCGGAATCAAGATTAAACGCGATGCATGGCAACAGGCTGAACAAGGGAAATTGGTAGATTTTCTTTCCCAATCTCAAACCGGAGATCTGGCATTTTTTGATAATGAAGAGGGCAGAATAACCCATGTTGGGATTATGATTAATAATAACCTGATTATCCATGCATCCGGGCGAGTTAAAATTGATCTGATAGATGATCAAGGGATTTTTTCTTCAGACCTTAAACGATATAGTCATAAGCTAAGGATAATCAAGCGTTATATTTAGCTTTCAAAAGTCCAGACATTGATGTTTTTGTCATCACCGGCAGAAATTAATAAACGTCCATCCGGGCTCCAAATCATGCTATTGATGGAATGGGTATGGCCAACGCCCACTTTTTCTAAACTAAGTATTTTTAGTAAACGGTAGTCCTTAGTGTCCCAAATTTTAATACTTTTATCCTGGCTGGCAGTGGCAACGTAGTCTAAAACAGGATGAAATGCTATGGAATAAATGGAGAACAAATGTGCCGGGACCTGCTTTTCTAAACTATAGTTGCTTTTATTCCATGTTTTTAATTGAGCGTCTCTGCCTCCCGAAAGTAAATGCAGATTATTTGGATGGAAAGAAAGAGAAGTAACAGGTTTATCATGCGCCTGAAATTCAACTTTTAATGCAAAATCATCTATGTTGAATATTTTGATTAATCCGTTTTTTGTTCCAATAGCCAGTTCCTTTTCATCATTACTGATTGCAATAGTTCGGATAGTTGTGTCGCTCCCGTGAAACTGATAAAGGTGTTTGCCATCTGCATAAGACCATATATTTACCAACCCATCTTCGCCTACGGAAATAATTTCGCCCTTGCTTTTAATAAATTTTATGTCAAAAACAGCCTTATGGTGACTGTTAAGGACATAGCTATTTTTTTTATCATTCAGGTTGAATACCGAGATCAAACCACTTCTCATCCCTACATATATTTTGTCTTCAACATTTAAAATAACATAAGAAGAGCTATTTATAGGCATCAGCACTTTAGAGAAAGCTAATGTTTCAAAAGACCACTCCACAACACCTTTATCGTTGCCAGCGCTAAAGAAAACGTTTTGATTAATGGCGTTGCTTAGCGCGTAAATGGGATTTTGATGACCTTCTAAAGTTTTTAAATGCTTAATCATTTTACAAAAGTAAATGAAATAAATTTCTCAGAAGACAAGAAATAGCACAGCTTTGTAAAAATAGGGAAAATGGTTTTATCACTTTAAAATATTAATCAAATAAGCTATATTAATCGATTAATATAGCATATAAATTATTGAAGGAGATGGAGGAACAAGTTATATTGGTAAATGAAAATGATGAAGCTATTGGAACGATGGCGAAGCTGGGTGCGCATCTAAAGCCTACTTTACATCGGGCGTTTTCAGTTTGCCTATTTAATGATAAAGGAGAAATGTTGTTGCAAAAAAGAGCCTCTGGTAAATACCATTGCGGAGGATTGTGGACAAATACCTGTTGTAGTCATCCAAGGCCCGAAGAAGATACTTTAAATGCCGCAAATCGAAGGTTAATGGAAGAGATGGGAATTACAACCGAACTTTCCGAAGTATTTGATTTTACCTATCAGGCAGTATTTGATAATGGACTATTTGAGTATGAGTTTGATCATGTTTTTTTTGGGACATTTTCTGATAAGCCATTAATCAATACAGAAGAAGTTGAAGACTGGAAATATTTGAGTTTAGAAGATATAAGGATAGATTTATCTCGCAACCCAGAGAAGTATACTCCTTGGTTTAAGTTGATTATAGAGAAATTAGATAACTAAAATTGTCAGGGTATTTTTACTTAGAAGATAACTTTCGGATTCGGTTAGGGTGAATCCATTCATCATATAGTTCGCCCCAGCCGTCATATCTAATTTTATATTTTTCTCCCTGATTCTCCAGTATAATACCCTTATACCAGCTTCCCGACCATTCAATTTCAATTTTTTCTCCGATATTATATTTTAATATGGGAGTTACCTTTTTATCTACTTTGTTATTTGCAGACTCTTTCAGGTTTCCTAATGCAGAGGCGTTTTTATTTGAATTAGATTTATTATCTTCATTTATTGACGTAACTACAGCATTTTCATTGGCTTCCCATCTTGTTCCGGTAGCGGCGTGTCCACCTACTTCACCAAACAGAAATATCAATTGGTTAGATTCTTTTTTGTGCCAAAAATCGTAAAAATTATTGTTTTTGTCTGATATTCTAAAATATACACGCCCTTCCTCTCCATACCAAGGGTTTACACGTTTCAGTACTCCCTTTTTATCGCCCCACATATAACTGGCATCAGACTTTATTGTTAGTTTATTCATTGGTGCACCGGGTTTATATTCTCTATAAAGATCAGCATCCTTAAGAGTATAAGTCACAGCTCCGGGGATCCAAACTTCCCAGTTTCCAATAAAAGGAGTTAATGAATTAATTTGCTTAGTTTTTTCACTGGCGTTATAATCCGGTAAGAGGAAGAAAATGCATAGACAGCTTATAATGGTTTTCATAATTCGAATTGGTTTTGCAATAAACTAAATTTTAATTTTTAGGTTGTTCCATAAATTACCTATTATAAATTATAAAACTTTTTTAAGATATCAAAAGTTCTAAGCTAACTTAATCTGACCGACGAGTTCGAACTTTAAGTTATTTATGCCTTGATTCAAGGTTTTTAGCAATATCAGCTAATGTGAATCCTTTTTCTCTTAATAAAACCAAAAGGTGGAAAATCAAATCAGAAGATTCGTTAATGAAATCAATCTCTCTTTCTGCTAAAGCTGCAATTACGGTTTCGACACCTTCTTCGCCAACTTTTTGTGCAATTTTATTGATTCCTTTGTTTCTTAATTTATTTACATAAGAGCTTTCGCTTGGATTTTCATATCTGTCATTGATGATATTTTCCAATTCGAAGAGAAAATTCTGATTGTATTCAGTAAAAAAGCAGCTTCTCGAACCGGTGTGACAAGTAGGCCCCACGGGTTTTGCCTTCACTAAAATAGTGTCCTGATCGCAATCAATGGCAATGGACTCTACTAACAGAAAATTGCCACTTTCTTCACCCTTAGTCCATAATCTGTTTTTAGATCTGGAGAAAAAAGTTACCTTTTTGTCTTCTTCTGTCTTAATAAGAGCTTCCTGATTCATGTATCCCAACATCAAAACCTCTAAGGTTTTAACATCCTGTACAATAACGGGAACCAAACCTTCACCTTTATTAAAGTCTACTTTATTAGCTAAGCTCATGACAAAATAATTTTTGATATCCTGTTATAATCTAACAGGAATGTTGTTTTCTTGTAATAGTTTTTTCAGCTCCGGAATTAAGATTTCTCCGTAATGAAAAACTGAAGCAGCTAATGCTGCATCTACATTTGTTTTTTGAAAAACATCTATGAAATCCTGTTGACTTCCCGCGCCGCCAGAGGCAATAACCGGGATACTCACCATGTCGTTAATCTCTTTCAATAGTACATTATCGAATCCCGATTTAGTACCGTCTTTATCCATTGAAGTCAATAAGATCTCACCGGCTCCACGATTCTCAGCTTCTTTTATCCAATTTTGAGTTTGGATTTCGGTAGCTAAACGGCCACCGTTTAAATGGACGATATCACCTTCAGGTAAATGTTTGGTATCTACAGCCACTACAACAAACTGAATTCCGAAAGCTTTCGCCAGTTCATCAATCAATTCCGGTCTGCGAACAGCAGCAGAATTAATCGAAATTTTATCAGCACCAGCATTTAACAATGCTTCGGCATCTTTAATTTCGCTTATTCCACCACCGATAGTAAAAGGAATATTGATTTGGCGAGCAACAGCCTTTACCATTTCCAGGGTAGTTTTACGCTTTTCGTGAGTTGCCGTGATATCTAAAAAAACTAATTCATCGGCTCCCTGTTGAGAATATTGCCAGGCCAATTCTACGGGGTCCCCAGCATCGCGAAGGTCGACAAAATTGACACCCTTTACCGTACGGCCATCCTTAACATCCAAACAAGGGATAATACGTTTACTTAACAAGACTTAAGAATTAGATTATTATAAAGAAGTTAATGCTTTTAAGTTCCACATTTTCACATCTTCAATGGAGATACGGTTTTCGTAAATCGCTTTACCAACAACGCAAGATTCTAATTTCAAATGGTTTAATTCCTCAATATCTTTCATTGAACTGATACCGCCTGAAGCAATTAGTTTGATAAAAGGAGAGTGGGCCAACAGTTTTTTGTATAATTCCACGCCTGCACCACCTAGCTTACCGTCTTTGCTAATGTCTGTACAAAGAAATCTGAAGAAACCTAAATTCAGACATTTGTCTACGTAATCCAATAATTTGATAGGGGAACTTTCCATCCAACCAGAATATTTAATTACTTCGTCCAATACATCGATAGCGACAACAATATGGTCAGAGAGTTTTTTATTACCAGAAACTTCCTTGCTTAAATCTTCCAGAAAGCTCGGGTTGGTAATGGCTTGAGTACCCACGATAACACGGTGGATTCCCGCGTCAATTAATTCTTTTACTTTTTCTACACTTCTAACACCACCACCATACTGAACTTTCATATCAGTTTTCTTAATGATGTCGAATAAATATTGTTGATTGCTAAAATCTCCTTTAGCACCGTTTAAGTCGATAATATGTACAAACTCGGTTCCGTTAGATTGATATGTCGTAATTTGTTCTTCTAAAGAAACTTCGTACTCCGTCACCTGATTGTAATCGCCTTCGCGAAGTCTAACAACTTTTTGATTAAGAACATCTACTGCTGGAATGATATACATTTTCTATTTATTATAAGTTTGCAAAATTTTTAAGCAGTCTTTCACCGGCCTCACCAGATTTCTCAGGGTGAAACTGAACTGCATAAAAGTTATCTTTTTGTATTGCTGCCGAGAAGTCAATCCCGTATTCACAAATTGCGGCTGTAAATTTAGTATTAAATTCTATAAAATAGGAGTGTACGAAGTAAAAGTATGTTTTATCAGCAATTCCAGTGAAAATAGGACTGTCATTTATCGGCTTTATCTGGTTCCAACCCATATGCGGAACCTTTTTTGAAACTTCTTCTTTAAAGCGAAGTGTTTTAAGCGGAATAATACCTAAAAGGTCAGAATTTCCCTCTTCAGAAAAATTAGTCAATAGTTGCATCCCTACACAAATTCCAAGTACAGGTTTGGTTAAAGCCTTAATAGCGGGAACCAATCCTGTTTCTTTTAATTTTTGCATGGCAGTACCTGCATGTCCAACTCCAGGGATAATTATTTTCTCATATTTATCAAAATCAGCTTCCGTATTGATCATGCCATAACTTAAGCCCAATCTTTCCAACGCTGAAGTGAGAGAGAATATATTTCCAGCTCCGTAATTTACAATGCCTATCATGTTCAGTATTTAGTTGTTAGTTGTCAGTTATTAGTTAGTCAACTTATAACTTTAAACTTTATACTTATAACTTTCTTATAACAATCCCTTAGTGCTAGGTAAACGCATATTGTTAATATCGCGTTTGATAGCTATTTTAATTGCTTTTGCAAAAGCTTTGAATATCGCTTCTATTTTATGGTGTTCGTTATCACCTTCTGCTTTGATATTCAGATTGGATTTTGATGCATCTGAAAAAGATTTAAAGAAATGGAAAAACATTTCTGTAGGCATATCACCAACTTTTTCTCTTTTAAATTCAGCGTCCCAAACAATCCAGTTTCTGCCTCCAAAATCTAAAGCTACTTGTGCTAAACAATCATCCATTGGTAAACAGAAACCGTATCTTTCGATACCTTTTTTGTCGCCCAAAGCTTCCAGAAATGCTTCACCCAAAGCTATACCAGTATCTTCAATAGTATGGTGTTCGTCAATATGTAAATCGCCTTTAGTGATCACTGTTAAGTCAATACCCCCATGTCTGGCAATCTGATCCAGCATATGGTCGAAGAAATGAAGCCCTGTAGAAATATTAGCATCGCCTTTTCCGTCCAGGTTAAGTTCGATAGTAATATCCGTTTCCTTGGTTTTTCTTACATGTTTAACAGCCCTTTTTCCAACTTTAAGGAATTCATAAACTTTTTCCCAGTCTGTGGTTTCTAAAGCGATTATTTCGTGAGCATTATCAATTTTGTTTTGTGCTTCCGAAGCTCCTAATTCAGGATTATTATTTAGCCAAATGGCTTTTGCACCTAAGTTTTTAGCTAAAACAACATCATTTAATCTGTCACCTATCACGAAAGAATTCGCTAAATCGTATTTTTCTTTATCAAAAAAATGAGTCAATAAAGCAGTTCCCGGTTTACGGGTAGGCGCATTGTCTCTTGCGAAAGTTTTGTCGATAATAACTTCATCAAAATCTATACCCTCATTTTTTAAAGTTTCGATAATGAAGTTTTGTACAGGCCAAAAGTTTTCTTCAGGATGAGCCTCAGTTCCCAAACCATCCTGATTACTTACCATTACCAGCTTGTAATCCAGTTCCTTTGCAATTTTAGCAAGATTGCTAATTGCACCAGGGTAAAAAATAAGTTTAGCAAAAGAATCAATCTGTTCGTCCGCTGGCTCTAAAATTAAAGTACCGTCCCGGTCAATAAAAAGTATCTTCGACATTTCAGTTTTAGTCTTTAGTTATTCGTTGTCTAGCTTAAGATATCCCCAAAGAGAATATCTTTTGCATAATTCTAAACTCTAAAATTTTTAAGAGCTTCTGTTAATGTGTTGTTTTCTTCAGGCGTACCAATAGTAATACGCACACAGCCTTCGCAAAGCTCTACTTTGTTTCTGTTTCTGATAATAATACCCTGTTCAACCAAATAATTATAAACAGCATTGGCATCGGTGGTTTTTACCAGAATGAAATTGGCATCAGATGGATAGATATCCAAAACAAAATCAAAGCCTTTCAAAGTAAGAACCAGATTATCTCTTTCTTTTAGAATATGCTTAATCCATTCATTAACCTGGTCTACATTTTTTAGTGCAGCTAAAGCCAATTCCTGCGAAGCTTCATTCATATTATAAGGAGGCTTTACTTTATTGAAAATTTCTATGATTTCTTCACTTGCAAAAGCCATTCCCACACGTAAGCCTGCCAATCCCCAGGCTTTTGAAAGAGTTTGTAAAACCACCAGGTTGCTATATTCTGTCAATTCCTGAATAAAGGATTTTTGTCTGGAAAAATTAATATAGGCTTCATCCACAACTACTAATCCATTGAAATTGGCTAACAGTGTTTCTACGTCTTCTCTGCGGATGCTGTTACCGGTAGGATTGTTTGGTGAGCAAATAAAAATCATTTTAGTATGCACATCTATTGCAGCTGCGATTCCTTCTAAATCTAATTGGTAATCTGGCGTAAGATTTACCCTTTTTAAAGAGATATCATTAATATTAGCTGAAACTTCATACATCCCATACGTCGGAGGGACGATAATCACATTGTCAATTCCCGGATTGCAAAAGCTTCTGAATAGAATATCTATAGCCTCGTCACTACCATTTCCCAAAAAAATGTTACGAGGTGGAACGCCTTTAATTTTGCTTAGTTCCAATTTAACAGCATGCGCCATTGGATCTGGATAGCGGTGGTAGTTTTTTTCCAATGGAGAACCAAAAGCGTTCTCGTTAGCATCCAGGTATACAGAAGCTTCACCCTGAAATTCGTCTCTTGCAGAAGAGTAGGACTTTAGCTTTTTGATATTTTCTCTTATTATATTATCGATGTTGAATGACATTTCGAATCCTTATTTATTGTCCGACAATCTAACCGTTACTGCATTTTTATGTGCATGTAAGCCCTCAATTTCTGCCAGAATTTCGACAGTTGGTCCTAAATTCCTTATTCCTTCTGCACTAATGTGCTGGAAGGTGATCTTCTTTACAAAAGAATCTAAAGAAACACCAGAATAAGATTTTGCATAAGCACTTGTTGGCAAAGTATGGTTAGTTCCACTAGCATAGTCACCCGCGCTTTCCGGGGTCAAATTTCCTAGGAAAACAGAACCTGCATTAACTATTTTATCCGTAATTGCCGACCACTTTTCTGTAGCCAGAATTAAGTGTTCCGGAGCGTAAATATTGCTAAAATCCATTCCTTTTGCTAAACTATCAACTAAAACAGCATAGGAGTTGGCAATAGCTTTGGCTGCGATTTCCTGTCTGGGTAGAGTTTTAATTTGTTTTTCTACTTCCAGAATAGATTGTTCAAGTATATTTTCATCAGTACAAACCAAAACAGCCTGACTATCTGCACCGTGTTCCGCCTGAGCTAATAAATCGGCAGCTACATATTTAGGATTTGCCGTTTCATCAGCCAATACCAAAACTTCGGAAGGACCGGCAGGCATATCTATAGCAGTGTTTGTGGTGGACTGTATAATGGTTTTTGCCATAGTGACAAACTGATTTCCGGGACCAAAGATTTTATCTACTTTAGGAATACTTTCCGTTCCGTAAGCCATAGCGGCAACAGCTTGTGCACCACCAGCAAGATATACTTTCTCGATACCCAGCAATTGCGCTACATAAGCCACGTAACCATTTATAGATCCGTTTTTCTGAGGAGGAGAGCAGACTACAATTTCTTTACAGCCAGCAATTTTTGCAGGAATACCCAACATCAAAAAAGTACTTGGTAAAACTGCAGAACCGCCCGGAATGTATAAACCTACCTTTTCAATAGCCCTTACTTCTCTCCAGCAGGTTACTCCGACTGATGTTTCTGTTTTTTCTTCACGAGCTCTTTGTGTCTCATGAAACTTTCTGATATTTTGATAAGCTACAGTAATAGCTTGCTTTACATCTTCCTCTATATTATTGGCTAGTTCTGCAATCGCTTGCTTGCCAATAAACATTTGGTCTAGCTCTACTTTATCAAATCTGCTGGCAAAAGCTTTTAGCGCGTCATCACCATTTGCTTTTACTTCTGCAATAATATTTTCCACAGCACCGCGAATTTCGTTATTGCTGTCTGCATTTCTGGAAACCAGTCCCCAAACAGCAGCTTCACTTAATTCGTTGTATTTATATGTTTTCATCATTGTTCAGCATGTAATTGAATTACATAATGATTTTTTCTATTGGCATTACTAAAATACCTTGCGCACCTGCACTTTTCAATTCATTGATTCTATCCCAGAAATCCTTTTCAGGAATTACTGTGTGTACAGCAACCCAGTTTTCATCAGCCAAAGCAATCACCGAAGGACTTTTTACTCCCGGCAATAAGGCAGTCACTTTTTCCAGATTTTTACGCTCTACATTTAGCACAATATATTTATTGTCTTTAGCACGAAGAACAGACTGTATCCTTTGAATCAATTCCTGAATTAATTCTTCATCCTCTTCACCTTTTCTACCAATCAAAATGGCTTCAGAAGAAATTACATCATGAAAAGGTTTTAACCCGTTGTTTTTTAAAGTTCCACCAGTAGAAACGATATCGAAAATAGCATCGCTTAATCCTAATCCCGGAGCAATCTCAACAGAACCTGAAATCATTTTGATATCTGCATTAATGCTTTCCTTTGTAAGGAAATTCTTTAAAATATTTGGATAAGAAGTAGCGATAGCCTTTCCTTCCAAATCTTTTACCGTCTTAATAGAACTGTCTACAGGGACAGCTAACTTAAGCTTACATTTTCCAAAACCTAAGCGCTGTAGATAAGCAACCTCTACCTGAGTTTCCTGTATCACGTTTTCCCCAACTATTCCTATATCAGCGATACCGTCCTGAACGTATTCCGGAATATCATCATCCCTTAAAAAAAGGATTTCCAATGGGAAATTAGATACAGAGGAAATTAAAGAACTTTTATAGTTTTCGAAACTTAGACCACAGTTTTTTAGTAATTCAACAGATTTTTCGTTAAGTCTTCCCGACTTCTGGATAGCTATTTTTAAAGTTTTCAAGATGATTTTAAATTATTAATAAAAGACTGATTTTTTGATAAAATGACAAACCGTTTTGACGTACAAAACATACTATATAACACCGCCCAAATGGCGATGATGCAGATGATGATGTACAGTGTTCAAAAACTTGTTCATTTTGTCTCTTTTAATAATTTCCTTTTGATGAGAAATATTAGATACCGCAAATATATAAAGTATTGTGATTGAATCAATGACTAATTGTAATTATTTCGTTGTTTACGGAGAAAATAAATAACTATTTAATATACTTATTATGCAGGCATACTAATTGTATTAGAGGATGAAAACAATCCTTATGAAGTTTAAACATATATTTATTCTACTGTCGTTTACACTATTTTTTTTGGTGTCTTGTAAAAAATACAAACATGAAGAGTTTGGAAGGAGCTTGTCCAAAGCTTTTAAAAGCAAAGCCTACAAAGATTTTGATACCGCGGCATATTATTCCGTATTTGCAGAACAATTAAAAAAAGAAATTAGGCAGGTTCATCATCCAAAATGGTTAAATAAAATCTATAGTGAAGAAGGTAACAGGCTCACGCTATTAGGAAGTTTTCTACTAGATGGCGGCTTAGACAGTCTATCAGGTCATTTATCGAATTCTGAAGTACACGGTTTAAATCCAGTTTATTTCCACTCAGATGATATTGCAAACCTATTGGACAGTGTTAAAAAAACTAGATTTAAAAAAATAGAAGAAATATATCCTGTGTTAGCCAGGTTGGAGATTTTAAGTGCCGACGGTTTGATTAATTACGCAAATATCTTAAAATATGGAGCTATAAATCCTAAAAAGCTTTATGGAAGATATTTTGATTCTATAGAAAGGCCTGATTTTATTGAATCGCAAAAGATGCTGGAACAAATGGATCTTATCAGCTTCCTTCGTGATTTGCAACCTAAAAATGCTGTTTATACAGCACTACAAGCAGAGATGCAAAAGGGTCTATCAGGAGATCAGAAAGAGAGGATATTTTTGAATTTGGAGAGACTGCGCTGGAAAATCTCTGATTTCCCTGAAAAGTTTATTTTGGTAAATATTCCGGAATTTAAACTGCGACTTTATGACAATCATAAAGAAGCACTGGCGATGAAGGTTTGTGTAGGCGCTACGGCTAATCCTCCTTACTCTAAAAATGGTCAAAACCACGAAACACCTGTGTTAAGTGGCACCATAGACAGAATGCAGATAAATCCGGTTTGGAATATTCCTAAAAGCATAGCAGGAAAGGAAATTATGACCAAGTTAGTCGAGAATCCTTCTTATCTGGACGAAAGCAATATGGTGGCTTATGATAAATCCGGTGCTGCTGTTAATGCACAAAGCGTAGACTGGAGTTCGGCGAGTGTCGATGATTATTCTTTTAAACAGAACCCTGGTTCAGATAATTCTTTGGGTAGGGTTAAGTTTATATTTTATAATCCTTACGCTATTTATTTGCATGACACACCAGCAAAGCAGATGTTCAATGAAAAAAACCGGGCGGTTAGCCACGGTTGCGTTAGGGTAGAGCAACCTTTAAAATTGGTTGATTTTCTTTTAAACGATCAGAAGGAAAGTGAAAAAGTGAAATCTGAAATTACTGGTAGCGATAATGAATCAAGATGGGTGAAAGTTAAAGATCCTGTAAAAGTATATTTGGCTTATTATACTGCTTTTGCAGATGATAAAGATGGGATTACTTGGGTGGATGATGTTTATGGATATGATCCTAAGCTGAAAGCCGCTTTAGAGAATTATTTGCCTCAGACTATTAATTAAAAAGACTGCAAAATTAAAATGCCCGAAATTTATAAAATTTCGGGCATTTTAATTTATATTTTGATTCCCTACTCAATACTTTTTCCCTTCATAGCATGAGAGATCGCGTGATCCATCAGTCGCTCAGCAAAAGGTCTTGTATATTCATTTAAAGTATCAATAGCAGAGTGAATTTTATCCTTGTCGTTGCTCCCTAATTCGTTTTTTAATGCTGCAATTAGTCTTTGAGTTTCATTAATCTCATCTTTCGTTAAAAAGTTAGTATTCTTTTCGATAAAACGCTCGGCAGTATATACCATTTGTTCGCCTTCAGTTCTGGCTTCAATAACCATACGTTGTGCAACATCATCTTTTGCGTTCAATACAGAGTCCAATAACATCTTTTCAACCTCTTCATCTTTAAGGCCATAAGTAGGTTTTACATCGATGTGCTGCTTCACTCCCGAGCGTAGCTCGATGGCTTCTACCGTTAAAATACCATCAGCGTTCAATAGAAAATTAATATCAACCTTAGGGAAGCCGGCTGGCATAGAAGGAATCCCTTTTAGATCAAATTCGGCTAATTTTCTGTTTTCCTTAACTAAATCTCTTTCGCCTTGATAAACAGATATTTTCATATTCACCTGGCCATCAACAGAAGTGGTATATTGTCGTCCGGCCTTGGTTGGGATTTTAGAATTTCTAGGGATGATGGTGTCCATTAATCCGCCCATGGTTTCTATACCTAAAGAAAGCGGAGTAACATCTAATAATAGAATATCTTTTCTGTTTCCAGATAAAACATCAGCCTGTATCGCCGCGCCTAAAGATACCACCTCATCAGGGTTAATAGCATCATTTACTTCTTTTTCGAAAAATTCCGCTACCTTTCTTTTTACCAAATCGGTTCTGGTAGAGCCCCCAACCATAATAACTTCATCAATATCTGAAGTTTGAAGGCCGGCATCAGTTAATGCGTTTTTACACGAAATTAAAGTTTCATTTACTTTATCAGCAATTAAGCTTTCAAAGGTTTGCTTATCAATTGCACAAAAGATATCGCCGATCTTTTCATTGAATAAATTTTGGTGTGTAAAAGATTTCTTCGCTTCTTCGGCTTTTAACCTTAATGCCTGATACGGGATGTTTTCTTGCAGATTATTTTGCTTAATCCAATAGTCTACAATGGCTCGGTCGAAGTCGTCACCACCTAAAAAGGTGTTCCCATGAGTAGATAACACTTCGAAAATGCCATTTTGAATTTTAAGGATTGAGATATCGAAAGTACCGCCGCCCAAATCATAAACAGCAATGGTTTTCTCTTCTTCGGGGCTTAATCCTATTCCGTAAGCTAAAGATGCAGCAGTAGGCTCATTCACAATACGCAGAACATCTAAACCAGCTAATTTGCCCGCATCTCTTGTTGCCTGTCTCTGCGAGTCGTTAAAATAAGCAGGAACAGTAATTACAGCCCGGTTTACTTTTGTTTTTAATGCGTGTTCGGCTCTGGCCTTCAATTCACTTAAAATTACGGCAGAAAGATCAATGGGCGTGTAATAGTTTTCTCCAATTTTAATTTTTACCAAACTCTCATCATTATCATCATCTATAATCTTATAGGAGAAGTAATCTTCATGATTTTGGATATCTTTATAAGAACGTCCTAGTAACCTTTTTACAGAAAAAATAGTGTTCTGAGGGTCTGAGATTAAAAAGTCTTTAGCTTCGTTGCCGACAACAGGAGTATTGTTTTCGTCAAAGTGAATAACCGAAGGAACAAGAATTCCCTTTCCCGAGTCGTTAATTACCTGAGGTTTGTTGTCTGGATTGATAAAGGATATCAAAGAGTTTGTTGTACCTAAATCGATACCAACAATTATATCTTCTTTTTGTAATGAACCTGTTGCCAGGTTAATTGAAATCTTAGCCATGTTAAATTTTAGTTCCTTAGTTTACTAGTCGCTAATTTTAGTTTCCCAAAAGATGATCTTGTGCACTAGCTCATTTAGTCATTGTCATTAGAAATCGTAAATCGTAAATCAAAATGAACTGTAAAGGTACGCACTTTTGCCTGATGCATTGTTATTGAAATGTAATCAAGCAAAAGCAGGTTTTATTTTTTAACGATTAAATAGCATACGTTCACCCTTTTTAGACTCGTTGAAAGTTCCGTTTTCGTAAGCCAAGTGTCCGCTTACAAAAGTATGAGTTACTATAGAATTAAATCTTTGACCTTCAAACGGAGACCATCCACATTTAGATAGAACATTACTTCTTTCAACCGTAAAGTCTTTGTTTAAATCAACTAACACTAAATCGGCTTTATACCCCTCACGTATAAATCCTCTGTCTGCAATCTGGAAACAAACCGCAACGTTATGAGCCATTTTTTCGACTACCTGTTCCAAGGTGATTTTTCCCTGATGATATAATTCTAACATGGCATTTAATGCATGCTGAACCAAAGGCCCACCAGAAGGAGCAGACAGATAAGTTTGTTCTTTTTCCTGAATAGTATGCGGTGCGTGATCTGTCGCTACGACATCAATTCTACCATCTAGTAAGGCTTGTAGTATTTGATTCTGATCGGTTTCTGTTTTTACAGCAGGGTTCCATTTTATCCAATTCCCTTTGGTCGCATAATCCTTATCGTTGAACCACATATGATGGATACAAGCTTCTGCAGTAATTCTTTTCTCAGCCAATGAAATGTCATTCCTGAACAAATTAGTTTCCTTACCTGTCGAAATATGAAGAATATGCAATCTCGTATTGTGCCTTTTAGCTAAATCTACCGCAAAAGAAGAGGAAATATAACAAGCCTCTGCACTCCTGATCATTGGGTGCATCTCAGGAGTGATATGATCTCCATATCTCTCTTTAAAAACTGCCAGGTTATGCTTTATAGTAGCTTCGTCTTCGCAATGCGTAGCAATTAACATCGGAACCTCTCCAAAAATGCCGTTCAGGGTTTTCTCATTATCAACCAGCATATTTCCTGTCGAAGAACCCATGAAAACCTTTACTCCGCACACGTCTTTTGGATTGGTCTTTAAAACCTCTTCCAGATTATCGTTGCCAGCCCCCATGTAAAATGAGTAGTTAGCCAACGACTTCTGAGCTCCAAGAGCATATTTTTCTGCGAGTAATTCCTGTGTTAATGTATTCGGAACCGTGTTAGGCATCTCCATAAAAGAAGTGATACCCCCTGCAACAGCAGCTTTCGCTTCTGTATATATTTCGGCTTTATGGGTCAATCCAGGTTCTCTAAAATGGACCTGATCATCAATACAGCCTGGTAATAAGTATTTGCCCTCTGCATTAATTTCTACAGCAGAGCTATCTTGTATAGATGTCGCTATTTTAGCTATTCTATCATTTTCTATAAGAACATCGCCAACAAACTGCTTTCCTTCGTTGACAATGGTAGCATTTTTTATAAGGAATTTTGACATGTTGCAAATTACGGAATTTTAAAAGTGAAATACTCAGATTTTAATACTCTTATTTTAGTAAAGAAAATCCGGAAACCATAGAAAAAAGACATAGGCATAAGTGTTTGTACCAATACTAGAACTGATTCTTTTAGTAAACTTATTTAATTTGATATGGTACTATATTAAGTCCATATTTTCTTAATAAAACATGGACTCAACATGGATGAAATATGGGTAAATATTAGATATATAGATAATCTATTCAGAAGTAATATCAGAGAATTAGCGATAGGTTCTAAACATTTATAAATACTGATGGGAGTAATGTACCTCGTTTGTCATCTTTATATGACTAAAATCGTTACTCTTAAATCTAAAATTTATCTTTGTGGCTATGTCTAAAAACTTCGAAGACTTTAAATTTAACAGACAAATATTAAATGCTATAGAAGAGGCTGGGTATACTCAACCAACACCTATACAAGAAAAAGCCATTCCACCTATTTTAAACGGGCAGGATGTTCTGGGAATTGCTCAAACAGGGACCGGGAAAACAGCTGCTTATGTTTTACCCATGATCATGAAGTTGAAATTTGCACAGGGCGATGATATCCGGGCACTTATTTTAGCGCCAACAAGAGAGCTGGCATTGCAGATAGAAGAGAATGTGAAAATCTTTTCAAAATATACCGATTTACGTTCGGTAGTAGTTTTTGGAGGTATTGGACCTAAAGCGCAAGCCGATCAGTTAGCTAAAGGTGCAGATATACTAATAGCTACCCCGGGAAGGTTTATGGACCTATATCTAGATGGACATATCGTCACCAAGAAGCTTCAGTTTCTGGTATTGGACGAGGCAGATAAGATGATGGATATGGGCTTTATGCCGCAGATTAATAAGGTACTGGAGATAGTTCCAAAGAAGCGTCAAAATTTGTTGTTCTCTGCAACAATGAGTGAAAAGGTCGAGCGCTTGTCTGAAAATTTTTTGCTTTGGCCGACCAAGGTGGAGGTTACGCCGCAGGCAACGCCAGCAGAGACGGTAGAACAGGAACTTTACTTTGTTCCTAATTTGAAGACGAAAATAAACTTATTGAAGATTTTCGTAGAAGACGATCCGGATGTTTCTAAGCTGATTATTTTTTGCAGAACAAGGGTTGTTGCTGAAAATGTATATCGTTTTTTGTTGCGCAGATTTAATGAAAATCATGTGAAGGTATTACATGCCAATAAAGGTCAGAATACCAGAATCAACTCTATAAATTCCTTTAAAAATGACGAAGTAAGGATTTTGGTAGCAACAGATGTTGCTGCAAGGGGAATCGATGTCAGTTCGGTTTCTCATGTTATCAACTTTGAAGTTCCTGTTGTTTACGAAGATTACGTTCATCGTATTGGTAGAACTGGAAGAGCTTTTAGCCAGGGTAAGGCTATCACGTTTTGTAATCCTGCAGAGGAATATTCTATCCGTAAAATAGAAAAATTGATTCGCCAGCAAATTCCTGTTAAAGACATTCCTTCAAAAGTTTTTATAGAAGATACCGCTTATGAAGAACGTCAGGCGATAGCCCGCGAAATCGATAATCAAAAAAGGAAAGAGGATCCTGAATTTAAGGGAGCGTTCCATGATAAAAAGACTCCAAACCAGAAAGCTAAATTTAAAGCGCAAAGAGCTAAGACTACAGGTAAAATACCGCCTAAAGGAAGTTTTGGTAAAAACAAAAGAAAATGAGATTATCCGACATTAAAATAACACCACTGAGCATTGTTGTTGCAATATGTGTTTTTTATGCTGGCTTTTTTTTATTTGGTAATAACGAATCGCCTTTATCCGGAGCCAATTTAAAGGTACTTTACACTTTAATTTTAGCAATAGTACTTTTTATAACTGACGTACTTTTTAGACGAATGGTTCCTGATCGTAAATGGGTTTGGATCATCCAGACTTCGTTTATAGTATTAATAGTTGCAATGATATTAATTTTTAAAAAGATATGAGAAAAGCAGAAATCAAGTTAACGGTTGAATTAGATGATAATAATGTACCGGAGAATATAACATGGGAATCTACAGACGGCGAAAATCAGGATGCTTTGCCTGTTAAGTCTATGATGTTGGGACTTTGGGATCCGGGATATCAGAATACTCTGAGGATAGATTTGTGGACGAAAGATATGCCTTATGATGAAATGAAGATTTTCTTTTGTCAGAATTTACTGCAAATGGGTGATGCTTTTTTAAGGGCATCGGGGGGTGATCCGATGGCCGAAAAACTAATGGGTGATCTGAAAGATTATTGTGAACATTTCTCGGAGAAAATGAATATAATGAATAAATAAAAAGAGGACTTTAGTCCTCTTTTTTTATAGCTTTATAAGCAACTAAAAAAGTCTAAATTTTTATATGGATAAATCGATACGTAAAAGGTTGTTTTTTGGTATTTCGGCATCCTTAATACTCATAGCTTTTGTTCAAATTTTTGCCTATTTAAGTTTAAAAGGGGTAGAAAAGGAATATGATTGGGTTTTACACACAGAAAAAGTTATTAGTGAAAATAATCAGCTGGTGGCACTAATGTCAGAGGCTGAAGCTAATCATCGCGGATATCTTTTAAGAGGATATGATATCTTTTATCAGGAGTATCAGAAAAATATAAGAGATATAGAGGATAGTTGCGCTATTCTGAGAGAGTTAGTAAGCGATAATAAAAGAACTTTACAACGCGTAGATAAGCTTCAAAGTCTGGTGGTACGAAAAGTGAAGGTGATGGAAGATTTGCTGGATATAAAGAAAAACAGATATAAAGGCGAAAAGTCTGAATCTGAACTTGCTGAAGACGGAATAACTCTAATGAGGAGTATAAAATCGGAATCTGGAAATTTAAAGAGAGATGAACACAACCTGCTGGAGCAAAGAAAGGCCAATACCAACAGAGCACTTTCAAGATCTGTTATTGTTATTATAATAGGAACCATTCTTATTTTAGTTATCGTTTTTCTGCTCTTTAAAATAATAAGATCGGCTTTTGAAGAACAAATGAAAGCCAGAAAGGAAATAGATGAAGTAAACAGTTCTTTAGCGGATTTAAATAAAAAAAACGAGGCGAAAAATTGGTTATTAACTGGTATTAGTCTTTTGAATGACAAACTTCAGGGAGATCTATCTGTCCAGGAAATGAGCGAGAATATCGTAACTTCTATTGCGCAGTATTCGGGAGGAAAAATAGGTGCGATTTATGTCGTCAATCAGGATAATCGTTCGGAGCTGAGATTAACCTCTGGCTATGGTTTGACAATCGGAGAAAAAATGAAAACCAGATTTGATATTTCTTCCGATGGTTGGGTGGCACAAGTTGCAAAAAATGGAAAGGAAACAATTATACAGGGAAATCTGGCCGCTAATTTAGAGATAGAATCCGGATTGATTAAAGAAAGTCCTTTGCAATGCATATTAGTTCCGTTTTCTTATAACGGAAAGCTGAAAGGTGTACTGGAGATTGGTTTTACAGAAGAGATATCAGAATCATCTAAAGATTTCATAGTCAATTCATCCCAGTTATTGGGAGTTGCTATTAACACGGCAGAATCCAGAGAGACATTAAAAGTACTTTTCGAACAAACCCAGCAACAAGCCGAAGAGTTGGAAAGTCAGCAAGAGGAGTTAAGGGTTAGTAACGAGGAGCTATTATCGAAAACAGAACTGTTACAAGCTTCGGAAGAAGAACTACGTGTGCAGCAGGAAGAATTACGCCAAATTAATATCGAACTTGAAGAAAAAGCGAAGGTACTTGAAAACAGTAATATGCAAATTGAAAGTGCAAAAAATACGCTTTCTATAAAAATGCAGGAACTGGAACAGGCAAGTAAATATAAATCTGAGTTTTTGGCAAATATGAGTCACGAACTCAGAACACCGTTGAATAGCATTCTTATTCTGGCGAAAATCTTAAAAGAAAACAAAAAAGGGCATTTATCAGAAGATGAAACTAAATATGCCAGTGTAATCCATAGGGCAGGCGGAGACCTTCTTTCGTTGATTAATGACATCCTGGACTTATCTAAAATAGAATCTGGATTTATTGAGTTAAATCCCGAAAATTTGAGCGTTGCTGACTTGGAAGACGATTTAAAACAACTATTTGATGAGGTTGCCAATACGAAAGGTGTGAATTTTGTGATCGAAAGGGATCCTAAATTGCCTGAGACTATTTATGTAGATAGACTTCGAATAGAGCAGATTTTGAAAAACTTACTTTCTAACGCTTTTAAATTCACTTCTAAAGAGGGGACTGTAAGTGTTCACATGAGTGAGAAGGACGATTTTCTGCGTTTTTCTGTGAAAGATACCGGAATAGGTATTCCTGAAGATAAACAAAAAATTATTTTCGAAGCATTTCAACAGGCAGATGGCTCTACGAACAGAGAATATGGAGGTACCGGGTTAGGGCTTTCCATTAGCAGGGAGCTTTCGAAATTAATGGATGGCCATATCTCTCTTAAAAGTGAAGTTGGCAAAGGAAGCGAGTTTACATTAAATATTCCCACGAAAGAACTTGTGAAAAAAGACAGCGGGGAGACAGACGCGGTAGAACAGGTGAAAAGTATAATAGCTGATATCTCAGATAAAAAATTGCAATCTGATCTTGAGAAAAATAACTTAATACCGCGTAGAGAAAAGCCGCTGCTGTTAATTGTTGAAGACGACGTAGTGTTTAATGATCTGTTAAAAGACTATGCTGAGAAAGGTGGATTTGACACCGTACAATATTATAGCGGGGAAGGCGTAGTGCATGAAATTGAAAATCATTTACCTGATGCAATTTTATTGGACGTTATGTTGCCGGGAATAGATGGCTGGCATGTCTTAAAAGAAATAAAGAATAATCAGAATATAGCTCATATTCCAGTTCATATTATGTCGGCGGGGGATTTTTCTGATAAAAAAGCGCAGAAAGAAGGTGCAATATCTTTTTTGAAAAAGCCATTGGATTATAGTGAGTTGGATAAAATATTCAAAAATTATTTAAACAGGAATACTCCTCAAGCGTTAAGAAAAGTACTTCTTGTAGAAGATCAGAAAGATCAAAGCGATGCATTGAAAGCGTTGTTTAAAGACAAGAATATAGACGTTGTTCAGGCACTGAGTGGGAAAGAAGCTTTATCTGCATTGAATAATGAATCTTTCGATTGTGTTATTTTGGATTTAAACCTGCCGGATATTAACGGAATGGACCTTTTGGCACAGATTAAGGAGAAGGATAAGAAGGTTCCCGTAATTATTAATACGGCAATGGAACTGGAACCCGATAAATTGAAGCAGCTTCTTAAATATTCTGATGCAACGGTTTTGAAATCTCCTAAATCTGGAGACAGGTTGATAGATGAAGTCAATTTATTTCTGCACAAGGTAAAAGAGACTGAACCGGCAAGATCGAACAGAAAAGCTGTCGCTTTGGATGAGTCTGATTCTGCATTGAAGAATAAAACAGTGCTACTTGTAGATGATGACATGAGAAATATTTTCTCGATAAGTGCGGTGCTGGATCAATGCGGATTGAAAGTAGAGATTGCAAACGACGGGGTAGAGGCGCTGGAAAGACTGGAAGAACTACAAAAAGTAGATATTGTTCTAATGGATATCATGATGCCGAGAATGGATGGTTATGAAACCATGGAGAACATTAGAAAAAATATTGAATGGAAAAATCTGCCGATTATAGCATTAACAGCTAAAGCGATGAAAGATGATAGAGAAAAGTGTATTTCGGCGGGAGCAAATGATTATATTACCAAACCAATTGATAATGATCAATTAATTTCTATTATGAAAATTTGGATAGCTTAACCGATAATGTTACCTGTGACGAAATTAAAACAATTAACTTTTGAAGAGTTGGACGAGGTCGTATTGATGATAAAAATGCGGTTTGATTTTGACTTTTCTCTGTATAGTAAGGCATCTTTAAAACGAAGATTTGAACGTATTCTTAATTTAAGAAAATGGGATGTATTCGATCTGAAGAATAAAATTGTAAATGATAACTCTTTTATTGAATATCTGATCAGGGAAGTAACTGTTAATGTTACTGAAATGTTTAGAGATACAAATCTGTATAAAAGTGTTATTAAAAATGTTATTCCTTATCTGTCTTCTTTTCAGCAGATAAAGGTTTGGCATTCAGGTTGTTCAAGCGGAGAAGAGCTTTATTCGTTCTCCATCCTGTTTAAAGAATTTGACCTTTATGAGCGGTCTTTTTTCTACGGAACAGATATTAATGAAGAGGTATTGGAAGAAGCAAAAAAAGGTATTTATTCTCTGAAAAAGATGAAATTCTATTCCGAGAATTTTTACAAAGTAAATTTGAAAGGGCCTTTTTCTAATTATTATACTGTTATGTACGATAATGCAATTATAACGGAAGAATTTAAGAAAAAATCGCTTTTTTCCGTTCATAATCTTGTTTCGGATAGGGTTTTTAATGAATTTCAGTTAGTTTCCTGTCGAAATGTTTTGATTTACTTTCAGCAGGAACTTCAGGACAGGGTTTTAAACCTTCTTATAGATAGTCTTTGTCCGCTGGGGTTTTTAATATTAGGGTCTAAAGAATCGATAAGATCAGCGGCTATAAGATCGAGGTTACGGATTATAGATATTCATGAGAATATTTATCAAAAGATATGAGAGAAAGTATAGAGTTAATTGTAATAGGCGGTTCGGCAGGAGCTTTTCTTCCTGTTTTAGACATAGTACGGAGCTTACCCAAAGGATTTAAGTATCCGATTCTTATTGTGCTGCATAGGAAATATAGCTCGCAATATGACCTTGATAAATTGTTGAGTGAGCAGTCGGATGTAAAAATAAAGGAAATCAATGATAAAGAACGGATTGAACCGGGTATTGCGTATTTATGCCCGCCGGATTATCATGTTTTAATAGAAAAAGAAAAGATTTTTTCGTTAGATAAATCAGAAACATTATGGTATTCCAGACCAAGTATTGATGTTGCATTTGAAAGTGCAATAGATGTTTACGGAAAAAAAATATTGGGAATTTTACTGTCAGGAGCAAACAGAGATGGTGCCGACGGATTATTGGCTCTAAAGGAAATCGGAGGAAAGACAATCGTTCAGGATTTACAAGAAGCAAAATTTAATGCCATGCCGTCTGCGGCGATTTCTCAGGCAGCCCAAACAATGATATTAACGATAGAACAAATAAAAGAATACCTAGTTATATTAAGTGCAAATGGATAAAATTAACGTACTTATAGTCGACGATAAAGAAGAAAATATTATTGCGCTAGAGGCACTTATACAAAGAGATGATATCAATATCATTTCTACAACGTCTCCAAATGAAGCCTTGAAGTTAGCTTGGGACCAGAATATTTGTTTGGCTTTGGTAGATGTCCAAATGCCCAACATAGATGGGTTCACACTGGTAGAGATGTTAAAGTCCCATCCGAGAACAAAAGATATTCTTATATTATTTGTTACCGCAATTTCTAAGGAAACCAAATATGCTGTGAAAGGGCTTTCTACAGGAGCTATGGATTATCTCTATAAACCGCTGGACCCAATTATTACTATGGCTAAGGTTGACTCGTTTATTCGGTTAGCAAAAGCTCAGTTAGAAATTAAGCATAAGAATGCGGCTTTGGAACGGTATGCTGTAATTATAGCCAATTCTGTAGATATTATTTGTGTTGTTGATGAAAGGACAAAGTTGATAGAAGAGTTAAATCCGTCTATCGAAAAAATACTGGGCTTTAAGAAGGAAGATGTTTTGGAGAGGCCAATTTATTCACTGGTTCCCAAAAATCGCTTGGAAGATTTCAGGGAAGAACTGTTGAAGCTAGATCATGAAAAGGAAAGAACTTTTGAATTTCAGTTACTGAACAATAAAGGGGAGCTGGTTTGGACAGAATGCAGAGTAACGTTTAGTAAGAAGAAGTATTTCTTCAGTATCAGCAATCATACTTTGCAGAAACAATACGAAGAGCAGTTAATCCATTCTAAGGAAGATGCCATACAGGCAAGGAATGTTAAAGAGACGTTTTTGGCTAATATGAGTCATGAGTTAAGGACTCCCTTAAATGGAATAATCGGAATAGCCAACTTATTGAAACAAACGGAACTCGAAGAGGCGCAAAAGCAAATGGTTAAGCTTTTGGAAGTGTCTTCGCAGTCGCTTTTAGGTGTAGTTAACGATATATTAGACTTATCTAAAATTGACGCTGGGAAATTTGTGCTTAGCAAAAAGGAAGTGAATATTTATCATATCCTTAAATCTTCTATTGAGTTGATGCGGACAAAAGCCAATGAGAAATTGTTGGATTTAAATCTTGAAATTGATCCAAGGCTACCTAAATACATAGAAACAGATCCTTTAAGGTTAAACCAGATTTTGATGAACTTAATCAGCAATGCGATTAAATTTACGGAGAAAGGATATGTTAGCTTACGGGTAAACCAGTTATCTCACGAAGGAGATTATATAACCGTAAAATTCGAGGTAAAAGATACGGGAATTGGGATTCAACCAGAAAGAAAAGCGAAGATATTTGAATCTTATGAACAAGCTGACGATGATACTTCTTTGAAATACGGGGGAACTGGACTGGGTTTGGGGATAGTGAAAAAACTAGTTGAACTGCAGAATGGCAAAATTGATTTTAACAGTGAATACGGAAAAGGATCCAATTTCTGGTTCGAATTAACTTTTAGGGCGATTAACAACTACAGTACACCTGCGGAAAATATCGAAGAACTTACATCTTTTGCCGGTATGAGAGCTTTAGTTGCCGAAGACAATCAAATTAATCAATTTATAGTAGTTAAGTTTTTGAAGAACTGGAATATAGAAGTTGATGTTACTCAAAATGGACAGGAAGCCATAGCTATGCTGAAAAAGCATAGCTATGATTTTATTTTGATGGATACCTACATGCCAGGTATGGGGGGGTACGAAGCAACTAAACACATTAGAACTGAGTTTAACGATGATAAAAAGTATACTCCTATAATTTCTATGTCTGCAGCCGTATTGGAAGATGAGAAAAACGCAGCTATGGAGGCAGGTATGGATTACGTTTTAACAAAGCCTTTTATTCCACAAGATCTACACCGGTTAATCCATGTGATTTCTTTAAAAAACAACGTGAAATTGTAAATAAAAAGTAGCACCTCTAAACTTGAAAGCTTAATTGCTTAAATTTGGCATCTGTTTGATTTGAGTTTATGCTTTCAAGTTTATTTACCCGATTTTCTCAATCCGTAGAAGATATATTCTTACCCAGGAAATTTAATTATCCTTTCTATTATAGCCCCCATCCCTTATGTATAATGGCTGCTGAGGAATTGCAACATCATTTAGAACATCAAACAGGCTGGCAGCATAATTTTGGGCTCGATCCGAAACAAAATGGGCTTATTATAGGGAAAATGTTTGGTGTATTAGTTGTAGAAAATAGAGAAGGAGAATTGGGTTATCTATCTGCTTTTTCGGGTAAATTGGCTGGCGGTAATCATCATTTGGGGTTTGTTCCTCCTGTTTTTGATATTCTAAAGGAAGACGGATTCTTTTTAGAAGGGGAAAAGGAACTTAATGCAATTAACAGAAAGATTGAAGAATTAGAAATATCTGAATATTATCTTAAGCTTAAGAAGCAAACTGAAGAAGAAGTCTCCAAAATATTATTAGCTGTAGAAAAAGAAAAACGGCAATTAAGAGAAGGTAAAAAGGATCGGAAAATACGAAGGGAATCAGCAAAAGCAAGTTTAAGTGATCAGGACTATCAGGATCTATGCGAACAACTGAAGGAAGAAAGCTTAAAACAACAATATTTTGCAAAGTTAACGCTTGAATCTCTTAAAATACAGCAAGAAAACATAGAAAGAGAACTCTTTGGTTACGAGGGAGAGATAAACAGATTAAAGGAACTGAGAAAGGAAAAATCCTCGGCTTTACAGCAACAGATTTTTGAACAGTATACATTTCTGAATATCCGTAAGGAAACTAAAAATCTATCTCAAATCTTTAACGAAGATTTAAATATAGCACCTCCGGCAGGTGCAGGTGAATGTGCTGCGCCGAAGCTTTTGCAATACGCTTTTCTTCATGATTTAAAGCCAATAGCCATGGCGGAATTTTGGTGGGGACAATCTCCTGCATCGGAAATAAGAAAGCATAAAAGTTTTTATCCGGCTTGCAGAGGAAAATGCGAGCCTATCTTAAATCATATGCTGTTGGGGATGGAGGTAGAAGAAAACCCGATGTTGAGAAACCCCGCGGATGGTAAAGCGCTTGATATTGTGTATGATGACGATTATTTGTGCATTGTTAATAAACCTGCGGAGTTTTTGTCTGTTCCCGGGATTAATGTGACAGATTCTGTGCTGGAACGTATCAAAGTTAAATATCCGGATGCTACCGGCCCTTTAATAGTACATAGGCTCGATATGTCTACTTCAGGTATTATGCTTATCGCAAAGTCTAAAGATGTTTATATACAATTGCAGAGCCAGTTTATAAATAGAACTGTTCAAAAGCGCTATATAGCACTTTTAGATGGTTTAGTTGAAAGTAATGAAGGAACTATTGACTTGCCTTTAAGGGTAGATCTGGAAGACAGACCACGCCAACTGGTTTGTTATGATTATGGAAAACCGGCAAAAACAAAGTGGCGTGCTTTAGAACATAAGAATGGTAAAACAAGAGTTCATTTTTGGCCTATAACCGGTAGAACTCATCAATTAAGAGTACACTCAGCTCATAAATCAGGTTTGAATTGTCCGATTGTTGGAGATGATATTTATGGAAAAAAAGGCGATCGCTTACATTTACACGCCGAATGGTTACAGTTTTATCATCCGATTTTAGAAAAGACGATGACAATTACTGTCGAGGCTGAATTCTAGTAGTGCTTTTCATAATTTAGATTTCAAACGATAAATTATCGTTATTCTGGCTTTATAGGCGTTGAGATAGGACGGGCAGTTGGCGTGTTGCTTCTTGTTTTATTGTTTGTTGGTACATTCAACGGGTTAAGTTGCTGCTGTTTTCTTCTTGCAAAAGTGTTTCGGATAAACTCGGCGAAAGTATCGTATTCCTGCGTAAAAACCAGACCGAATCCGTTGACATAAATATCACGGTTAAGATTGAAAAAATCTCTGTTTGTAGGTCTTTGGAAAATTTTAGCTACAAATGTCCCATCTCTGTTAATATTGTAGGTCATTTCCAGGTCTCTGGTAAGATCTGTAAAACTTGAATTTAAAATATTGTTATCCAACATATTGTCGACATTGTATTTGTTGTTGACAAAGTTTCCTGTTATTTTCAATCGGTTATCGAAAAAGCTATAGCTACCACCAATTTCACTTTGCGATCTTACGTTAATATCGAGGTTTTTAATATTTAGTGACTGCGAAATGATATTATTTAATTTACTGAAAGCCAGTTCTAAACCAGACCCCAATAAGTCGTTATTGGTGAAGCCTATTCCCGCTCCGGAACTTCCGTTAAAAGCATTTCTTACAACCAGATTAATAACTTGTTGCGATTCGTTGTCTTCGTTATCCAAATAACCTTGCAGCTCTGTTTTAATACCGGTATTGTTAGGGAACTCGAGACCAAAATTTATGTCCGGATTTAAAAGGGAACCATTCAGAATCATCTCAGCCTCGGCCAAAACTCTTTCGTTCCTTCGGTCGTCTGACAGTGTCCGACCGGCGGCTTGGTACAATGGCAGAAGATTAGCCCTTGTTGTATAAGCTGCACTTAGGTTAATGGTAGCATCACTTGGGTTTCCGGTCCAACGTATGGTACCTCCCTTTTTAATTTCAAAGGTTTTATTGATAACGTTGTTGGATGTGAAATCAAATTTACCGTCATCAATTATATAGTCTCCATACATCTCGAAATCGCCAAGAGAAGTAATCCTCAGACGCAGAAGACCATCGCCACGACCATAGATATTACCAACGTCGGTAATTAGATTCACGATGGAACTGTGTCCCACTGTAAGTTCGAATTCCATGGTTAAACCCTTGAAGAAATTTTCTTTTACCGGAGCTAATATAGTAGTGTCTTTGGCAACATACGTTATGAAATCGTTTTCTCCAATAGTCGACGCTGCATTAAAAGGAACGGTGAAAACTGTACCTTCTTCGGTTCTTGCTTTTATATTGATATCCATCGCGTCTGTTGGCCCATTGAAGGTGAATATTCCTGTTGCAAAGGCACTTCCGTAATATAAAGGATTATCCTTTGCAGTGGTGTTTAATGCAAGGAAATTAGTCGCTTTTATAGTTGCGCGTATATCGGGATTTGAAGCGTCGGTTAAATCTACAGTTCCGTTAGCAATCGCTGTATTGTTGTATTTATCCGAGATAATGAGATTATCCAGGTTGATAACACTGTTGTTGAAAGTGACATCATCGTTGATGACATAAGGTGTTTTAAGGTAATTTACGGTAAAACCTGCATTTATTAAGTTTACACCACCATTTATTTGAGGTTTATTAAATGACCCGGTGACTTTTAGATTCGATGATATTCGCCCTTTTAAATTGGAAACCAGTTCTTTGACAAAGGGTTCGAAAATAATAATTTCCGTTCCATCCAGGTTCACATCAAGATTTAGATTCTCGGTATCCTTTTTAAAATCAACAACTCCGGAAATGTCCGCGGTTCTTTTTTTGTTTTTTTCGATTGTGGATTTGACCTGAATATTGTTTTGCAGATTGTCGAATTGAGCGGCAATCAACATTTTTCCGATTTCAGTTTCGTTGTATTTTAAGGAGTCTATAGTCAGATCGGCTTTAATATCCGGTTCTCCCAAAATTGCCGAAAGATTTGCCGAACCATTCATAATTCCGGATAATTCTATACCCAGACCTTTGGTTAATTGTCTTAAAGATGAAAGGCGGAAGTTTTCTGTTACAATTTCTAATAAATCATCTTTGGAAGAAGAAATGGCGCCATTTATAGCCAGAAGTTGCGTTTTGTTGGATAGCTCGAAGTTTTCTATAATGGTTCTTTTCTCTTCGAATTTGAACTTTACTTTGTCCTGAATTTTCCACACATCATTTTCTATAATCAAATCCGAAGGCAGCAAGCTTAATTTAGCTAAGGTATCACTTCCAAATTCTACCAATCCGTATAAATCGAGCTGGTTTACTGCGTCTTTATCTGATAACTTAACGTTGAATGTCAGACTGTCATTTTTTAGAGTGTTTTGTAAAACAATGTTCTTTACGAATATCCCATTGTTTTCCATCTCTATTTTATCCAGAGTAACAACGGCTTCGAAAGATTTGTCTGTTGTAATCTGGTCGATAATCACATTGTTAAACACGACGTTATTGTACGAAACTGTTTTTGCAAAGGCATTTAAGCTTACAAAGTTATTTTCGGAATCGAATTTTCCAGTAAAAACACCTCTTTCCGGAATTTTTAATTCAGGAAAAAATATGCTGGAAAGATAATTGAAGTTCTTTAAGTCTACTGTAAAATCAAAGTTCTGATTTTTAGGTTTAACAGTCTTGAATTGCGCTTTCGGAATATATTTTTTAATAACTGTCTTGAAAGCAGAGGGCAAAGTCGCGAGGTCATATAAACCCCTAATGCTTGCATCACCGATATCGGAAGTTAAAGCTAAAAGCCTGTCTTTTCCCATGCCTTCGGCCTTTAGATCTACAGAACTAATGACAAAAGAGGTGTCTTTGGTTGTGGCCCTGATATTATTTAAGGTAAGCAGACCCTGTATATTATCTAAATTATATCCTGTGAAGTTAGTCTTAAAGTCAGCATCAATATGAATGGTGTCTTTGCTAAAATTTAGCTTGTGTAAATTAGCTGAGCGTATATCTGCATCGAAATTAAATAGGGGTAGCTCGGGATTGAAATCTGCAATTCCTTTGAGATCGAGCTTGATGTTTTTGTCATTAACAGCGACCTCGCCATTGAAGAGCAGCTTTTTCAGATCGCCTTTTACATCAATATTGTTATATCGATATCCATTGAAATCGAAATATTTTACCTTAGCGTCAAATTCTTCAGCAAGTGTATTAGTGTCGAAATTTTTTCCTTTTAAATTGGCTACAAAGCTAGTTCTTTTAATACTTTCTTCTTCAACCAATTCTCCCATATTAAAATCCGAAGCCTCAACTTTTCCGGTATAAAGCGCTTCACCATTAGGTAAGAACTTCATGTTAACATCAGATTTTACGGCACCCAGTTTAGTTTTAAATTCTCCGTAAGCAACAAAATCGTTGAAAAATCCAGTGTAATTTCCTTTAAAATTGATATGACCGAACTTGTTGAATATTTTCGGAAATTCTTTAATATCGTTATAAGTGAGCTTTCCAAGAACAAATTCCATATCAACTTTATCGGTGGCTATCTGATCGAAGCGTAAATCCATGAAAGTATTTCGCCAGTCTGGCAAACCTTTGATATCAAAATCTCCTTTGATATAAGTGCTTTTTCCAGCTTTAATTACTAAAGATTTAGCTTTTAAATTATTTACCAGTCCTTTAACCAGGCCATCAGCTTCGATGGAGAAATTCATGTTTTTGATATCGGGGGCAAAAAAGGCGATATCCTCGGACCAGATTTTAGTATTTTTGAAATGGCCTTCTACACGTATCTTTTTTGTGAAATGTTTAAAGTCTTTGAAGCTATCAAACTTCATACTGTAGAAGTCACGTAAAGTAGTATTTGGTGTTTCAAGTAATAAGTTGTTCAGTGTAATGTGGTTATTATCTACAACAGTAAGTGCCGTGAGGTTTTTTAGGTAAAAGCCGCTTTTTTCTCTAAAGGTTAGGTTATTGATTTGAGCTTTTAGCAAATGGGTTTTAGTGTCTAACCCCGATATTTCTGTACTGAAATTTTTAAGGTGAACGTTATCATAATTCACTCCGCCAGTATAAACATCCGTTGAATAATAATTGATATATCTTAAATCGAGATTTTCGAGCTTTATTTTATCAAAATTGATATCAAAAGGTTTGCCTCCTTTTTTTAGAGTATCTACTGAACCGGAACTAAAATAATTGAAGATAAAATCCAGGTTGGAAGTAGAATCGGTGTATTCCTTGAAAAATAGTTTGCCATTTTTTAAAGAAATAAAATTGATGTCGATTTTTCTTTTGGAAATAGGAGCAAAGTACCTGATATCAGCTGTCAATAGAGGAGCTTCCAATAAGGTGTCTTTTTCTAAATCTTCTATCACAAAGCCCTCTAGTACCAAAGATTTAAAAGGTTTCAGATAAAGTGATTTGATTTCTACCCTGGTTTTTAGTTCGGAAGAAAGGTAACTGGCGGCTTTTTTCGCTAACCATGTTTGTACTGGCTCAAATTGTAATGAAAATATGATAGCCCCTGTCAGGATAATGACAGTAATGAGGAAGGACAATAATATTTTGAATACTTTTTTAATAGCTTTGTACTTTGTTTTATTTAAACTTCAAATAGTGGCAATTGTTCTTGGCATCGAATCATCCTGCGATGAAACTTCAGCATCTGTGTGTATAGACGGTGAAATTGTATCAAATATTATTGCAAACCAAACAATTCATGAACAATACGGTGGCGTAGTGCCGGAATTAGCTTCCCGGGTACACCAGCAAAATATTATTCCTGCGGTCCATCAAGCAATTGCGCAGGCAAAAATAAATAAAAAAGACATAGATGCAGTAGCTTTTACAAGAGGTCCGGGTTTATTAGGTTCACTTTTAGTTGGAACTTCATTTGCAAAAGCTTTTGCATTAGCGAATGAGATCCCGTTAATAGAGGTAAATCATATGCAGGCGCATATTTTGGCACATTTTATACCCAATCAGCATGAGGGGGATCCAGCGAGAAAACCTGCGTTTCCATTTCTTTGTTTAACTGTTTCTGGCGGACATACACAAATAGTTTTGGTAAAAGATTATTTTGATATGGAAGTTGTTGGTGAAACTTTGGATGATGCAGCAGGAGAAGCCTTTGATAAGACTGCAAAAATTCTGAATTTGCCTTATCCGGGAGGCCCCTTAATTGATAAATATGCAAAGCAGGGAGATTCTAAGAAATACCAGTTTCCGGAGCCACAGATCCCTGGTCTGAATTTTAGCTTTAGCGGATTGAAGACATCAATTCTTTATTTTATCAGAGATCATGTGAAGGAAAATCCAAACTTTATTGAAGAGAATCTGGGCGATATTTGCGCGTCTATTCAACAAAGAATAGTTTCCATTCTGTTAAATAAGCTGAAAAAGGCTGCAGAGATTTATCACGTTAAAGATATAGCTATTGCCGGCGGTGTTTCTGCAAATAGCGGATTAAGAACATCTTTAACTGATTTAGCGAAACAAAAGGGGTGGAATGTTTTTATCCCTAAATTCGAGTTTTGTACAGATAACGCAGGGATGATAGCTATTGCGGGTTATCGCAAATACCTTAATAAAGACTTTGTAGGGCAAGATGTTGCTCCTTTAGCGAGAATGGGAATGTAATTCTGAATGTTGAATTTTAGATGTTGAATTATTAATGAGCTTCAACCTTAAACTTAATACTTACAACTAAAAACTTATAATAACTCAAAACCGCAGATGTTGAATTTTTTGAAAAAGCTTTTTAGCACCAATGAATCTTTATCTGCCGAAGATAATAGCGATAACACCATGAAATATTTAATTGTTGGGCTTGGAAATATTGGTCCTGAATATGCCGATAACAGACATAATATAGGTTTTATGATTGTAGATGAATTGGCTAAACAGGAAGGTGTGAAGTTTTCGATGTCCAGACATGCCTATCATACCGAGTTTTCCTATAAAGGAAGGAATATACATTTAATAAAGCCGACAACATTTATGAATCTGAGCGGAAAAGCTCTGGTTCACTGGATGAGGGAGTTAAAAGTAGCTCAGGAAAATGTCCTTGTATTGGTGGATGATTTGGCAATTCCTTTTGGTTCTATAAAAATTAAGCCGAAAGGAAGTTCTGCCGGACACAATGGATTAAAAAATATCGAACAGCTTTTGGGAAATAGTAATTACTCTCGTTTAAGATTTGGAGTTAGTGACAATTTTCCTAAAGGGCGTCAGGTTGATTATGTGCTTAGTGGCTTCGATAGGGATGAGTTACCTTATTTACAGGAACTGATAGATCGGTCAATTGCTATGATTAAGGCTTTTTGTACTATTGGTGTTGAATTGACTATGACCAATTTTAATAATTGGAAAGTAGAGAAGTAGAAATACTTAGTTATATGAAATCCCTATCAAAAACAAAAGCATTTCGATAGGGATTTATTATGACAAGAGATAGATCTTATAATTGAAAAACTAATTGTTTTTAGTGCTTGAAGGAGTCGGTTTATGACTGTGTTCATTACAATTAGTAAAAACTCGATTCCACTCTGTTAACTTGTCGTTAATGAAAACCAATTTATACTCTTCGTTGACATCGCTTTTATAGGCTAAAATTTCTTTTAAATTTTCCTGGCTATCTTTTGATGCGGAGTTTACTATATAATATTTCCCCATAGCCTTAATTACTTCATTTTTGCTCATTCCAAGATTAATACTTCTCATACGTTGATTGGCATCGTAATTAACCACGTTATACATAGAACATCCAAAAATAAATAGGGAAACGAAAAAGGATAAGCTTATAAGTGTTTTTTTCATAGTTATTTCAAATCAAGTTTTGCAACTTCTGCATTTATATAGTCTATTTCCGCTAATGATAAGTTAATATCAGCCGATCTAGCGTTCTGAACAGCCTGTTCAGCGTTTCTTGCACCCGCAAGTGCTACAGTGATACCGGGCTGTTCTACCGTCCATTTTAGTACTAATTGTCCTAAGCTAGCATTTTTAGCTTTAGCAATGTGTTCAATATTGCTCAAAAATTGATTTACTTTTATCAGGTTTTCTTTTTGATAAAATGGAAGCCCCGCTCTGTGATCACCTTCATTAAAATGATGATCTTCTTTAATCTTGCCTGTTAACAATCCCCTCTCCAATGGACTATAAGCCAAGATACCTTTATTTTTCTTCAGTACATAAGGGACTATAGTTTTTTCGATTGCTCTTCTCAACATACTGTAAGGTATTTGATTTGAAGCAATATTTATAGTTTTTTCAGCTTCCTGCATTTGTTCTAAGCTGTAATTACATACGCCCGCATAACGAACTTTACCATCTTTGATCAATTGGGCAACAGCTTCAAAAGTTTCATGGATAGGGGTAGTCACATCTGGCCAATGAATTTGATACAGATCTATATAATCTGTTCCCAGTCTCCATAATGAATCCTCGCACTCCTTAATTATACTTTCCTTACCAGCATATTTATAGATATCGATATCTTGTCCGGAATTATTTTTACTTTTAAAGCCAAAGTCCCCCTTAATTAAATCCCAGCGCATCCCAAATTTAGTTAATATCTGAACTTTGCCTCTATCTAACTCTTTGATGGCTTTCCCTACAATTACTTCGCTATGCCCCTGTCCATATATTGGAGCGGTATCGATAGAAGTCATTCCTTCATCGAATCCTGCCTTAATTGCTTTAATAGCATCGTTTTCATCAGAGCCTCCCCACATCCATCCTCCGGCTGCCCACGCACCGAAAGCTATTACTGATAATTCTAAATCCGTGTTTCCAAGTTTCCTGTATTTCATAGTATTAAGTTTTAGATTTTTAAATAAAAGTAAATAGAAGGTTCAACCAAATTTCAAACCACATTTTTATTGTCGATTAAAGTCAATACGTCAAATACTCAATAACAAATACTCAAAAAAATATTAACGATACTAAAATTTGATATTTGCTCCAGCAAAGAAAGAACGGTTTGCAGCCGGATTGAAATATCTGTTTCCAAAGGCATTTATGTCGTTTCCTAAACTATAAGTTTCATCCAATAGGTTGTCAGTTCCAATATAAAAGTTTAATAAACTTTTGTTCAGTTCCTTTTTCCAGTTTAACCGCATTTGTATAAGATGATAAGCATCCGCAAAAACAGTTTCGGCATCATTTAAAGATGTTTTGCCATTGTACTGATGTTGTATAAATACAGATAGATTGTGTTTAAGGTCGAAGTTTAGCCCGTTTGTCAGGCTTTCTTTTGGAACACCTGTTAGTATATTTCCCGAGTAATTATCATTTCCAATGATATAATTGGTGAATTTGAAACCCGATAGGGTAGTTGCCGATGTCCAATATATTTTCTTTATGAAAGCGGCCTTTAAATCTAATAAAACAGCCTGTAACTGCAGTTCTATTCCTTTTTGCTTAGTGCCACCTGCATTCAGGAAATAATCTTTTGAATCCTCATTTTGTCGTTTTACAATAGCATTGTTCATCCTGTAATAAAATGTGCTAAAATCTAAGAAGAGGCTCTGTTTTTTATTGTTTAATCTGATTCCGGTTTCGTAGTTCCATCCGGTTTCCGGTTCCAAATCAGGGTTTACCCGGGCATCATTAGCTCTTATTTCAGCTGTCGTAGGGAAAGAGTAACCTCTGCTTATAATACCTCTTATGGCTATGTTAGGGTTGATAAGATAGGATGCCGAAATACGAGGCATTAGACTTGGATCGAATTTTTTAGATCCGGTTATCGAATTAATGGATTGAGGTAACGGTTCGAAATCTACATTCCCAAAATTTAAGCTTAGAGAAGCGTCTGCTTTAAAACGTTGTCCTATTCTTACTGAATATCTATTAAAGATAAATTGAGTTTCATTTTTAATTCTATCGGCAGCAATAACATTACCGGCAACTCCAGAATTATTAGTGTGGTTTATAATGTCAGCACTTCCGTGTTGATATTCCCATCCTAAATTCCATTGCCAGTTAAAGTCTTCATTGGGTGTCCTGTTTTTTAATTCTAAATAAGTTCTTAAAGCCCAGTAACTTTCTTTTCTTGTTTCGTAGTTTGTGAAAAATGGGTTTTTAAAATCCGTTGTGATTCCAGACACAGATATTACATGTTTAAAATTGGGACTAAATCTTGTCTCATGTGCAAGTCCACCGAAAAAGCTCTTATTATAAATACCCACACTTAATTCTCTGGCATTAGCTCTTGCTCCTTTCGGATTTTCCTGCATTTGTGCTAAGGTAAGTCCGCCCGGTGTCTGATAGTTCATGTCGGAATAAAAGCCAGAAAACCTTATTTCTGCATTCGGATTGTATCGCCATTTTTGTTGAGTTTGGATGAAGAATCTATTGGTTTCTGTGTTTGCTCTATAGCCATCGCTCCTTTGATAGGCCTGGTTAAAACTTGCGCTATAATTATTGTGATTTTTATCAGCATTTATGTATTGGGAAAACAGACCGTACGAACCGGCAGCAGTTCCTGCTTCCACAGCGTCTGTTTCTGAGGAACTGTTGAGAAGAATGACTCCACCGGAATTAGCTCCAAAAAGGCTACCATCCGGTCCTTTTAATATTTCGATGCGCCTTATTGTATTTTGATCAATAAGGTTTAAATAGGTGTTTCCACCTGCATCGGTTAAAGGGAAATCATCATAATAAACTTTAATATTCCTTACACCGAAAGGAGATCTTAATACACTACCACGAATAGACAGGCGATAGCTTCCCGGAGATCGTTCTTCCATGGAAACTCCGCTGATACTGTTTAGCGCAGGAACTAATGACCGTATATTCCTTTCTTTTATGTATGATTCTTTTAATGTCGCAGCCGAAGAAGGTAAACTGATCAATGGTTGATCCTGTAAATAGGCTTTAACTTTCACCTCAGAAAGGTTTATGCTGTCTTTTATAGTTTGACAATAGCTTAATAGGGGTTGAAGTAAAATGAAGGCAATAGAATATAAAAGTTTCATCTGTGTTTTAAGTAGTGTTTAAAGCTATATAAAAAAGTCGAAATTTAATATCTGAAACTATTTCGCCTAAAAAGTGTTTAAATATTTTATTAATTTAATCTAAAAAAAGAAACTTTTGTTATGAAAAAACTAGTATTACCACTTTTATGTGTTGCTCTTTTTGCAGCTTGTAACAATAATCCGAAGGGAAACAAGGCGGCCACGAGTGAAGCTGTTACGGATAGTTTATCAACAGAAGGAACTGTGTATAATATTGATACAGTTTCGTCTACTTTGCATTGGACAGGGAGTAAAGTAACCGGTTCGCACCATGGAACAGTTAGAATACAGTCAGGAAAAGTTTTGCTGAATGGTCAAAATCATTTAGTAGGTGGAGACTTTACTGTAGATATGAAATCTATTGTTAATGAAGATTTAAAAGGGAATGACGAGTATAAAAATAAATTGGAAAACCATTTGAAAAGCGAAGATTTCTTTCACGTAGAAAAGAATCCAACAGCTACTTTCAAAATTACCGAAGTTAAGAACCAGACTTCAACAAGTGCTGATGTTTCAGGAAACCTGACAATAAGAGGCATTTCGAAAAATATCACTTTTCCTGTGCAATTGGTGTCCAGCTCCAACGATGCAGTTACAGCAACAGCGGATTTTAACATTAACAGAAAAGATTGGGGTATAGTTTATGAGGGAATGAAAGATGATTTAATTGCTGATGAAATCAATCTGAAAGTATCTGTTACTGCAAAAAAATAAAAAATTGAATAATTATAGAAAAAGCTCGGAGATGCCGGGCTTTTTTATTGCTGCTTAGAGAAAATCAGACAAACCGGAGATCCAATATTTATTTTGTTTCCGGTATCACTCAGCGTACCAGTTTTCTTATCCCTTTTAAAGACAATAACATCATTGGTATTTTGATTTGCCACCAATAAGAAATTGTCTGTAGGGTCTATAGCAAAATTTCTAGGAGCTTTACCCAGTGTACTTTGATTACCTGTTCGGATTAATTTTCCGCTTTTTTTATCAACTGAAAAGATTACAATTTCATTTGCACTGCCTCTGTTACTTGCATATAAAAACTTTCCATCCTTGGAAATATGAATGTCAGCAGCTCCGTTTACTCCTGAAAAATCATCGCTATTCATTCGTATTTGTTGAATTTCGCTAAACTTGTCATCGTTAAGTACAAGTACAGAAACTGTTGCCTCCAGTTCATTGATCACGTAGGCAATTTTACCCGTCTGATTGAAAGTTATGTGTCTTGGACCAACTCCTTTTTCGAGTTCGATATATTCCTGAGAAGGGTAGGGGCTTAGTATTTCCTTTTGTTGAGGATTGTATAAATATCTGTATATTTTGTCTGCTCCCAAATCAGCGGAAAGGAATTGATCAGTGTTCGGAATATTTATAATACTATGGGCGTGGGCCGAATTTTGCTGCGGTTTGATACCTTTCCCCAAATGTTGTATAAGTTGGTCTATTTTGTGTATTTCACCTTTTTCACCGATAGGAAATGAGCTTAAGTTTCCACTGCTGTAATTTGCAGCAAACAGATATTTATCATCATTACTTAAAGTCACATAGCAGGGATGAACACCATTTGTACGCTGTTGATTAATTAATTTTAATCGTCCGGTTGTCTGATCAAAATCAAAAGAATAAACCAAGCCACCATTTTCTTCGCCTACAGAATATATTTTATCCTGCTTTTTGTTGAAAGTCAAAAATGATGGATTTTTTATTTGTTCCGTATTGCTAACAAATTTTAAACCGCCGATTTTTGTGTCGAACTCATAAACAAATATTCCCTTGTCCTGTGATTTGGTATAGGTTCCAATCACAAGGAAATACTTGTCTTTAGCACTACATAATGAATGATACATGGTGTTAAGAAGAAGGAATATCGTAGTAAATAACAATTTCATTTTACTAATATAACTTCTTACCAGGAAAATAAAAACACTGGTTTATATGTTTCTGATACTGTTTTCGGCTTTTTCTTTATCAAGAAAAACTGAGTTGTATTCTTTCGGCCCGTTTATAAACATACAGGTTTTATCTTTTATCAGACTGATGATCTTTTCATTTAAATAATCCGGAACAGCCGGACACCCGTGACTCCTTCCTAAACGGCCATGCGTATTAATGAAATTTTCGCTAACATAAGACGCTCCATGTACCACAATAGCTCTTGTTCTTGCTAAATTATTTATACCCTTATCAAGCCCGTCTAATCGAAGGGATAGCCCGTGTTTGCCTTGATAAGTCTCGTTAGTCACATAGAAGCCTAAACTGCTTTGGTGAGATTCTGCAAGGTTAGAAAAACTATTTGCAATATCGTCTCCGCTTCCTCTTCCATGTGCTACGTAAGTGTTTAATAGTACTGATTTATTTTTTAAATCAATAATCCACATTCTCTTTTCAGTACTCGATTTGCTGAAATCAATTACAGTAAGAATATCTTTATCATTATTCAGTCTGTTTTCGCTCTTTAGATTAATAAATCCGGTTATCGCTTTTTCAAAAACTGAAAAGCCCAGCCCTGTTTGCTGTAAATTGATGGCTTGGTATATGTTACTGATTTCGCTAGAAAAAGGAGGTTTTTCTACAGGTTTTAGTTTTAAAGTATCGGAGTTTGTCGATTGTTTCTCCGAAAGATTATTGTTAATATCCGTCCAGCTTAGGATAGAAATAGTAACTAAAAATAAAAGCAAAGGTGTAATAAATTGCCAGATTTTATTGTATTTCTTCATATCTCCCTTTTATTTCTTTTCGATAGTATTATTTGTATAATAGCTTTATACGTTTATTTATACCTGAAATTGTACAAGGTAACCTTACTCTATCTGTAAATGACAATTAAATGAAACGAAGCTTAGCTATTTCCTTTATGAAACAATATAAGAAGAATCTTTGTCTTTTTCTTCTGCTAAAGGCATTTCTAAATAATAAGGTACTGAAAAAGTTACAGTGGTGCCTTGGTTAAGCTTACTTTTTACAGAAAGTTTACCTCCACTTTTTTTTACTAAATCTCGGCAGAAAAACAATCCCAATCCGGTTCCCTGTTCCTTTTTAGTTCCTAATGTTGTCTTAGTCTGTGGTCCAAATAACGAATTCAATTGCTCTTGATCCATACCAATGCCTTCATCTTTTACCTGGATAAAAACATAATTATCAATAATCTCGGCGCCAATATATATATTTTGAGAGTCGTTGGAATATTTTATCGAATTTAAAACAAGGTTTCTGATGATTATAGTTACCAATAAAGCATCTGTATAAAAATTAACTGATGGATCTATAGTATTATAGATATTGATATTTTTCTCTTTAGCAAAAGGGACTAAAGTTTCTATCCTGTTATTAACAAATTCGAAAAGATTTACCTGCTTAAATTTAAGGTTGAAGCCTTTTAATTGGGATTTGGCCCAGACAAGCAGGCTATCTAATATTTGACTTGTGTTTTTAACATTTTTTGAAATATGCGGAATAACCGTTTTTAGGTCCTGCTCATCGATAATATGATTTTCTAAAAGCTCTAATATTGAGCTAAGATGTCCAAGAGGTTTCCTTAAATCATGGGAAATTATAGTAAATATGACGTCCTTATATTCATTCAGTTGTACCAAGTCGCGGGATTGCTTGTCAATTTCTTTTCTATTAGCTTCAATTTCCTTGTTTTTGAGCATTAAAGCATTATTGATCTGTTTTTGGTTGTTATGATTTTTAATGCTATTAATTGCGAGTACTCCTAAGCAGGCAAGCACCAGAATAGTGAAAAAAATAATGATCTTTTGTTTTTCAATTCTAACCATTAATTCTTCTCGCTGTTTGCTAACTCTTAAATCATTAATCCTTTTTTCCTGAGATAAGTCCAGATTGGCAGATAGCTCCGAAATATTTTTTACATGAATTTCGTAGGTGTTCAGTCTGTTTAAATCGTGTATCTCTTCCTGAATTTGGTATGCTTTGTCGAATAATTGCTGTCGGGCGTAAGTCTCTTTCAGTTGATTAAGAATTGTGATTCTCACCGGCGTTAATTTAACATCACTTAATAAGCTTAAGGCTAGTTTACTTGTCGATTCGGCTTTGCTAAATTCATTTAGTTGATTATGTAATTGAGCTGTATAGCCCAATGCATATAGCTTACAATATAAATGATCATATTTTTTACCTATTTCAAATGCAGTTTTTAAGTTCTTTTCTGCTAAAAGAAATTGGTTTTTTGAAATAAATACTCTGCCCAGGTCTGTGTAGGATAGGCTTAACAGAAAGTAGTCTTTTTCTTTTAGTTTTGATTGTAGATCGATCGCCTTATTAATAAAATCTTCTGCTGCTTTTATGTTTCCTGCATTTAGATGGGCATTGTTTAAACCCACATATGCATAGCACATCGTCAGCGTGTCGTTTATAAGACCGGAAGCTTTTACACTTTGGGTCAAATAATCGATAGCTTTTTTATTTAGTTTCAACGAAGTAAAAACCTGACCGATATTATTTAAATGAACACCGTAGGAATCAGTGTTTTTTAAGGATTTATCAATTTCAAATGATTTAACATAATTCCTCATTGCGTTACTATAATCACCAATATAGTCGCAAACAATTCCGAGATTGGTATAAATTAGAGATTGTTTGTCTAAATCTTTTAAGTTCTCAAATAATAAAAGAGATTTGTTATAGTACTTTATAGCGGAATCAGGCTTTTGTAATGACTCGTAAATATCAGCCATATTCAGACTCGATTTAGCTATAAATAAAGTGTCCCTAATGTTACTGAATAACATACCTGATTTTCTGAAGTACTTTATAGCCTCCGTGAAATTGCGTTTTTGGATTGCCAGCTCGCCCATTGTAAAATAAGATAGTGCAATACCTTTCTTGTAGTTTATTTTTTTTGAATAATTGTAAATTATGTTTATTTCTTTTTGTTGGGAGGATTCGTTAGGACGCTTAGCAATCTGATTTAGGTAAAGTCGAACTTTTTGAGTGTCTAACTGGGTTGTATCTAGTTGTATATCTGATGAATTTTTGGTAAAAGAGATGCCTGACTTGCTTTTGTCTTCCGGAACCGGGGACAATTTCAAGTTGTAAAATAGCAAAATCAGTGTTAGAGCGAGGTTTAGCATTAATTCGCTCTAAAATTAATAAAATTATGTTTTTAAATAAAATAAACTTTTGAAATTTCCGCTTATTAAATCTGTTGGTGATTTTACTTAAAATGAAAAGATGCTTTAAGATCGTGGAAATTTCGTTTTCTTTATTATTATAATTGAAAGGTTTTTAATTTATAGCGTTTACGTGCTTATGAGAGATAAATTGAATAGTTCTAATTTTATTGAAATTAAATTTGCGTTTTAGAAATCGTTTATTACCTTTGCACCACATTAAACAATGGTATTGCGCTATAATTAATGTAAGATTCCGTAGCTCAGCTGGTAGAGCATTACACTTTTAATGTAGTGGTCCTGGGTTCGAATCCCAGCGGGATCACTTCTTGGGACAAGTCTAAAAATGATAGACTTGTCCCTTTTTTTTTGCCCTGTAACTTGCTGTTATTCTGATAAATAAGAGCAATCGCAGAATTTAGTCTCGGAGTTCGATGTCTTGTTCCGTCAAATTCCAAAAAATCGGGGAACATCGAACTCACTATAAGCCTTTTTTCCTCAATATCGCCGTTTTCATAGCGTCTATCAATGTTTGCGACCTTTTTTAAGGTAGATGCAACTAAATCCTTAATCTCTGTTCCGACCACCGCCAAGTCATTTAATCTTCGTTCCAAAACCTCAATCTTTCCTTTGGTCAGTTTCTTTACTTCTTGGAAATCATCGTCTTCCATTTCTCCGTCCGCATTCTTTAAAAGTGCATTTTGATAGCGTTTGTTCAACGCATCAATCTCACCAATGATATTTGCCCGTTCGGTATTTTGGGCTTTGGTTTTGTTATTGAAATCTTTAATAAAGGCTTCGATGAAAACATCGATCATGCCCTCTTTTGGCGACATATACCGTAATTGTTTTAAGAAAGCCTCATTAGCGGTTTCAGCTTTGAACCGTACTCCGCAAGCGGAAGTGCAATGATAGTAATTGTAATAAACCCCCATCTTGCCTTTTGAGGCACTTCCGGTCAGCATACGCTCACATTTAGGGCATTTGAGAAACCCTCTAAGTGGCAAATTGTCCATAGCCACGATTTTAGGCTTTACAATCCTCTTTCTCCCATCGAGAATATCCTGCACATCAGCAAAGGTCTTTTCGCTGATTAAAGGCTCGTGTTGTCCTTTGACAAAATATCCCTTTTCCTCTTTGTAGGGAGGGATGAATATTTTGCCACAGTACAAAGGGTTACGGACGGCTACCCAAAAATTATTTTTGCTGAACCGACCTTTCCCCTCAGCTTTCTCCCGAACCATTTTCCATATCTGTTCCGTATTAAAGTTATTGGAAACGATTTGTTCAAACGCCCATTTTAAAAGCGGTGCTTCAAAATCATGGGGTGCAATGAATTTCTTTTTGCCTTCTGTTATCTTATTGATATACCCCAATGGAGCAGTACCCATATAACGCCCCTCTTTTTTCGCCCTGCGCATTCCGTGAAAAACGTTCAATGCACGCCTGTCGTTCTCAACTTCAGGTGAAGCAAGATAGAACGCAAGCATGATTTTATTTTCGGGAATGGTAAGGTCTAAAGGCTGTTCTATTGCCACAGGTTCAACGCCATGTGTACGTAACTGGTTAATCATTTGGTAGGCATCCCCTGCGTTCCTACTGAACCTATCCCATTTGGTAAATAGTATTATTGACCCCGCTTTGTTGTTCTTTGTTTTACGTAGGTTAGATAAATATTTCTGCCACTCTGGACGTTTGAAAGATTTTGCTGAATGGTCTTCTATGTACACATCTCTTACCGGAATGCCTTTGATTTCACAATATCTTCTTAGCCTGTCTTCTTGGTCACGTTGCGAATACCCTTTGTCCGCTTGCTCGTCTGTCGATACACGTATGTATAAATCTGCCTTTCTCATCACAACAGTTTTCCTTGTTCATTAGATTAAAGTTTTCCTCTTAGATACTGGTTAACTGCAATGTGAGCTATCTTCTTAACAAAATCCAAGATGGTTTTTGCTTCCTCTATATCGACCTCTGTTCCTTTCTTTTTCAAGATTTGTATAACTCGTTCAGGAGTTAAATCGTTCGTTTTTTCTTTCTCCATCCTCAACTCATTTTGCATGTTAACCGTTCGGATTAATCCGCATAGACAAACTTATCGAGTTGATGGAAGGAGTATTAGAATATGTCTTCTTACTGGATTACTTGGCTTAGATTGGCTCATAGCATTACAATAGCCTAAGCACATTTACGGCATTCGCTTAGCTACTGACCGCAAAAGAGCTTATGGCTATGATTGGGAACAGGAGATTGAAGATGTCGTTCCACAGATTTGGCTGTTCCACTCCAAACTTCAATCACCTGTAGCTGTACCAACAGATATTAAATTCTTTCTGAACCATTTCCCTAATGCTATCCTCACTACTTCCACGATTGGTTTTACGTAAAAATCGAGTATGCCTGTTGTTTACGTTTCATGGAGCAAAGGTATGTCCGTGTTCTTAACGTAGTCAAAAGGTCAAGACAAGTTTGTAAAAAAAATCTCCACCTATGGGTAGTATTTTTTTTTCCAAAACCTTGTGCCTACTAAACACTAACCTTTTATGCTCCCGAAACGAAACACAGCATACTCCGGCTCTTTACACGAATAAAAAAAATGTCAGGCATGAGGATTATAAGCATTGGAAATAGTATTGAAACAAAACAACAGCACCTCCTCTCATTGCCGAATAAATCAAAAAAATAATTCAAAACTGTAAAGAAATGATACAGCAAATAAACACATCGGAAGCAAGAGTATATGTCGGCACATACGCAAAATATAACAACGGTTCAATCTTCGGGGAATGGCTAAAGCTGTCAGACTATGCCGATAAAAAAGAGTTTTACACAGCTTGCAGGGAGCTACACAATGACGAGGCAGACCCCGAATTTATGTTCCAAGATTATGAGAACATCCCGAACGGCTTAATCGGCGAATGTTGGATGAGCGACAGCATATTTGAGGTTTTGGAGGCTTTGGAAGCTATGAACGAGAGCCGACAAGAAGCATTTCTAATATGGTGCAACAATGGACACCGTAAGCTATCCGAGGGCGATATTAACGACCTAATAAGCGACTTTGACGATGACTATATAGGCGAATATAAGGACGAGGAAGATTTTGCCTATGAACAGGTAGAGCAAATGGACTTGCCCGAATTTGCAAAAACGTACTTCGATTATGAGGCTTATGCCCGTGACCTGTTTTGCGGTGATTATTGGAGCGATGGAGGTCATGTATTTTACAATTCCTAACCCATAGGCGACCACCTTTGCAGATGGTCGCCTAAAAAATAATTAAAGTTTTAAAAAATGACCTCAAAGCATGATACGGGCATGATTCGGAAAAATGCTTTACTCTAAAATTCGGTCGGGCAAAAAGACAGATCCTTCCCAGGTCGGAACCGTCTTTTTGCAGAAAGCGGAACAACCACTTTGTAAAATGCTCCGTTCCACAATACCAACACATCTGCATTTCCCAAACAGGTTGTGTCGTAGTGGACTACTTTCTTTCATGAGTGAAACGAAAAAGAAAGTAGCAAAGAAACCAATATTTATGATTGATTTTTAAAATATTCCGTCACTATTCCACTAATCCCTACACTGAAATATTTTTTGTTTTCGCTCAATGCTCTAATGGCTGTCACTAATTCTTCGGGATCGGAAAATTTCAAGACATACCCCGATACACCTGCCTTTAGCACATCCCTTACACGCTCGGTATCGTCTTCCGTACTTGAAATTAGGACTTTTAAATCGGGGTGTTTTTTGAGCAAAACTTTAGCGGTGGCAAAGTCTTCCTCGATGATACAGACATCCGGCCACCCGCCATGCTCTTTTAACTTTTGCAAGGCTTCCTGCCCGTTACCTGTTTGGAACAATACCGTATAGCCCGATTTTTCAAGTTGCTTTACAGACATATCCCGAAGCTGTGCATTGTCATCTATGACTGCTACACAGACATTACTTTTGTTGTCTTTTCCAGTATTCATAATATCTGTTTTAAAAGTAGCAACCTGCAATAAAAAAAGCGCAGGCAACTACACTTACTCGATACTGGGGTACTGGTATACCTTATCTCCAAATAAGCGAGCGCCCACGCCTATAGCGTGAGCGTTCTTACTTATTGTCTCGGAGATATAAAAATTACCAGTTTTCAGTACCAAGACTTAAAGCAAAAACACTTTAAGTATTTTAATATTTTCTATTAGCAAAGATAACGAAGCGGTTTATTATACACAATAATATAATCCTATCCTTTAGGAGTAAAACACACTATATATTAAGCCTAAAAAAAATCCTGCCACATCGGGCAGGATTTTCACGTCTTTAATCACGGCTGTTAAACTGGAAACTTATCTGTTTTTCGTTCCCGAAATTGTCCGAAATCCAAACATCAAACGACTGTGATACGGTCGATTGGGAAGTGTAATACAACCTAAACTGTGTCTGTGGCAACACGTACAGGTCATTGGGCATATACGGCGGTTCGCTGTAATAGCGCAATGCTCCCTGTCCGTCAAACTGGAAATATCGGATAAAGTATTTCGCATCGCTGAAATTGCCCGACCGTTGAACGGTAATCCGTATTTCAACGGTCTGCCCGTTTGTCACCTCTTTGGGTACAGGCATCACCTGTACCTCAAAAGGGTAATTCTGCCTGATGTCGAGTTCGTCTTTTTCGCACGAGGTAAGCACCACGGAGCAGACCAACATCGCCAAGAGCATGAACGATGCCTGTAAATGAAGCCTGTATTTTCTGATTAATGTTTTCATTGCAAATCATTTTAAAAGTTAAACCTTAGTCCAATCCCTGCCGATGGACGAAACTGTTTCAAATCCGTACCCCAAAGCACTTTTGTCCGCCCTTGCAGGAGCAGGACAAAACGGTCGGACAGATACGTTTCGAGCGTAAGCCGTCCGCCTGTACCATAGACAAAATTGTCTTTGTCAAGGATGGTTGAGCCGTCCGGTAGCACTGCCTCGCTCCGGTTGATGGTTTCGTAACCTGCCACGGCTGTAAGCCCTGCATTCAGCGTGGTGGTCTTCCGTGCATCGCCCAATAGCTGAAGACTGTAACCCACCTCGCCCGTATAGGTTTCGAGCGGTATCCGTACATCCCTGTAACCGGAAAGCTGATGGGCATATTCCGCACCCCATATCCAGTAATTGCCGTTCTTTCCGTTCACGGTAAGGGTCAAATTCAGATAGTAATTGTCGCTTACTTCTTTGGACAGCATACCTGCGTTTACTTCCAATCCCTTTTGTTTGGGGAGCATTCGCTGTGCCTGTACCGCCGTGATGCTCCACATGGCAAGCACCACGGCAAAAATGTATTTCATCATTGTTCTTTCGTTTTGGGTTAATTAATCTTTAGGTGCATATCGTTTATCAACTTGGCATTTACGAGGTCGGAATTTTCCACCTGTAATACCTGTTGTCTGCCACCGTTTTTTTCAAAGATTTCAATCACAAGAACCTTGTCATCCGTGATGGTAAACTGGTCGAGCAGGAACACGTTTTGGTCGGTCGTATTGCCCGTGATTTCGCCGAGTGTTTTGTACGTCCGCAGTGGTTGCATTGTCTTTTCCTGTACCACGGTACGCTTGGCGACTTTCTTGTCCACCACCTTGAAATTCACAAAGTCAATATTGAACGGCACATTGCTTTTGTTGCGCAGTTCCGTATGGAAATAGAATTTTCCATGATGCACGTAGATACCTTTCAGCAGGAATTGTATGCCGTAGCTTTTCGACCCGATATGCTTTACAATCCGTTTGTTTTTCTTGTAAATCGTTTCCATGAGCAAGCCTGCCAGTGACGGAGAATTGCCCCCTAATTCCTCAAACAGAACATCGTTGCCGTTTTCCCTGTCCGATGCCTTTTGCATCGTCAGCAAATCATAATTCAGCGTTGAGGGATAAGCACTGTAAAAGACGTTGAAATTGTAGAAACGACCATCGTCCGTAATAACCGAAAAATTGGTTTCCTCGTCAAAATCCCTTACGCTTGCCTTAATGCGCAAGACGTTTTCCGCATCTTCGGCTTTGCCTGCGATAAGGTATTCACTGCCCAAATCCACGTAGCGGATAGCGGACGGAAATATCAGATGCGAGGTTTTGCTGTACGTCACCTGCATTTCGTAAGGCTCTACCTTGCCCATACTCAATTTTGTGGTATTGGATGCAACTTGCTGTGCATTTGCTCCTGTAATAAAGGCTATCAAACATATCGTTGCCAAGAGACTTTTAAATATTGCGTTCATATCGTTATTATTTTATTTTCAATGGTGATATGGAATGTCCATGTGTGTTGATTTTTTGGGAAACATGGACATTTCATTTTCGTTTTTATTTTAGTTGAACATTAGTTTTTTGAAACAAGGAAAATTTGATGACCGGCTTTGACGGTTACTTTGGGTGTCCTCACTTTCTTAGAGAAGTAACCCGACACACCCTGTACCACACCCCGGGAAAGGTCGCCTGCCATCTGCTGACCTGCCGAGCGTGTCATCATAATGGATGTGCCGGAGGTTTGGCTCATGTTGGAGGCTATCTCACTTAGGGCGTTCATTTCGGGCGAATATGGCACATATAGCCCTTGCTGTCCGTCCATATCGTACACGGTTATATCGACCGGAATAATGTTGCCCTCATATTCGATGGACGTTACTTTTAACTGCAATCTGCCTCCTTGAAACTTGGCATTTGCCGTTAGCACCGTTCCTGCCGGAATGGAGCGGACAGGCGTTTGTGCCGTTTCCAACAGGCGCAAACGCACACCACTTTCGCCCGTCACGACCTGTGTTTCCTGTACCACTGCCTTGATGCTGTTTTTGAGCTGTATGACCTGCTGGGAAACACCTGCCGTATAAAAGCCACGGTTTCGGGTTTCGTTCCAGTTTGCCAAAAAAGCACTGTCGGTCGGTTCACGGTACAATGCGGAAACCGTATTTTTCCTTGCAGGGGTGAATACCATAAAATGCTCCTTTTGCGAGGCACTCTTTGCGGAAACCATTGTGTCCGTACTGTTCGGCTGTGCAGGAGTTTGTGGCAGGTAACGGGAAGCCATTTCGTATGACTTTTCCATCAAAGCCAATTGGTCTTCCATTGTTGTTACAGGCGGTACGTCTTTTTCTGCCAACTGTTCTTTGAGTTCCTCAACCTGTTTGCGGAGTTCCTGCGTTTCATAATCGCTGTTGTCGTAGAACGAGGTCAGCGTACTTTGCGCATGGCGGTAACTGTTCAGAGCAGGGTTGCTGTTCCTGCGTCCACCACCGCCGTAAGCGTAGCCGTCCTCGTAAACCTCATCCGGTTGCTCCGCTTCCGGATCGGCGGTACTGTCCTCGCTCCAATAGTCGGATAGTGACAAGAGCGAATTGCGCTTTTCCTGCATTTTCTGTTCGAGCATTTCCTGTTCATAAGCCTTTTGCTTATCGGATTGAAGCCCTGCATCGCTTGCCTGCGGTACGGCATCGTTCAGACCAATATCCTCGACCGTTTTCTTATCGGAGGACGGTTTGAAGATTAGGTACATACAGCCGAGGAACACCACGCCCATAAGGGCAAAAATGATAGGCTTCTTTAGCTTGTCGGCTTTGTTCTGCATCCCGTCCTGGGTTGCATCCATTCCGTTTTTCGGGTCGTCATCTTCGACCAAAAAACTTACCTTTTTGTTTTCACTGTCTTTCATGATTTTTATCTTTTAAGATTGTTGTAATACTGTCCTGCGGAGATACCGAGGAATTGTTTTGCCTAATGGGGTTTTCGATATGCTCAATGGTCATGGTATTATCGGAATGCGCTACATCGTAGCACACTTCGAGCAGTACAATGACGGACAGCAGTGCATAGCCTGCAAAGAGCAGTAGCGTATAGCGATGCTGTTTTCGGGCAGGCATCGATCGCCACTGTCCATCGAGCTTGTCAAACCAATTACTGATTGCTGTTCTTAGATTTTTCATGACATAATCCGTTTTAGAAACTGAACCGCTTTTGTCTGTGAGCCGTCTTTTGCTCCGGTGCATCGCTCACCATTGCGATTGCCTCCTTTGCTTTGGGAGCGGTCACTACGGACAGGTCGGTCAGTTTCTCTTGTTTCAGTAATTGTCCAAACTGGTCTTTTCTCGCAACCTCCATTTTATTGAGGAAGAATTTGCCTTTTAGGTATTTCACCCACATACAGCATTCTACACGGGGTTTGTCATCGCCTGCCCATTGAAGGTAGCCTGTCAGCAACAATTCCTGTTTAGCTATACCTTTGGGGTTGTCGGCGAGGTATTCGCTGATGCTGTCTTTCAATTTTCCGGCATACGCACCCTGCGTTTGGAAATAGCCGTCATATCCTTTGGCGGTAAGGATTTTGGCAAATGTGTTCAAATCTGATATTGCTTCCATAATCTTGATTTTAGCGGTCTATGACTTCAACATCCCTGTTTTCCAACACGGCAAACTTTTCGATATTGAAACCTTGCGGATTGTTGTCAGACTTGACCGAGTTTAACAATAGGCATGAAGTGACCAAATTCCGTCTGGTCACATTGCTTGGACGGATGATAAACTGTTTGGCATACGTCCGTACTGTATAGGGATAGGTATCGAAGTTGCAGACCACGCTGTCCACTTCGATGCGCTGTTGCACATTGCCCGAAATGATACGGTTGTAATAGCCTTTTTCCGAAAGGTCTTTGTAGTAATCGAATGCCGATTTGTCGGCAAGATTAAAAGCCCTTTTCATGTTGCTTTCGATAGCGTTCTTATCCGGTGCGAGCGTAAAGAACAGTTCATGGAAACGTTTAACGTGTTCCCTTGCCTCAACAGGTCTGTTGATGCTTGCATCCTGCGAGAGTGCCAACATCAAGGATTTTCCTTTGTCCAATACATATATTTTTTGGCGTTGTGCTTCCGCAAACTCATAGGCTTTCCATGCGCTAAAGCCTACCACACCAATACAGAGTACGGCAAATACGATGGCGTACAGCCGTATTTGCCTAAAGCTGTTTTCTATATTTCTTAGTGTTTTAAATTCCATTGCTTTCTTATTTTTATTTGTTCATTAACCTGCCACCGATATTGCCTGCCACTGCACCTGTTCCGGCTCCGGCAATATTTCCGGTTTTCGATGCTGTCTGATTGACGTTACGCATGAAGTTTCCTGCGCCTCCGGCTTGGATAACCCAACCTGCCACCGTTGGAACGGTGAAATAGCCAACTATGCCGATTATCATAAAAATGATGTACACGGTATTGGATGTGTCGGGGATAAACGTGGGGTCGGCAAGCATATCAATATCCCGTTCGATGATGAGGGATTGTATCTTGGCTAGCATGGAGCTGAACATATCGGCGATGGGCAACCATAGATATACGCTGATATATCGGGTCAGCCATTGCGTGAGTGTGGACTGAAAACCATCCCACACTGAAATCGCAAAGGCAATCGGCCCGAGTATGGACAGCACGATAAGGAAGAATGTCCGTATGGTATCTATGACCAGTGCCGAGGCTTGGAAAAGTATTTCCAATAGATTGCGAAACCATTCCTTTATCGCTTTTTCAATTTTATAGGCTTGTCGGTCAAGGTACATTCCCGACATGGTTGCCAAATCCGATGGCGACCACCCCAATTCATCCAGTTTCTTATCAAATTCATCATCACTTACGAGGTAAGCGGTTTCGGGATTGCGGAGCATTGCCTCCCGTTCCAACAGGTCTTTTTGTTGCTGTAACTTGTTCAAGTCAAGCACTTGGTTTTCGAGTATCGCATTTGTGCCTTTTACCACCGGACTTAATACCGCATTGATAGTTCCCAATACGATGGTCGGGAAGAACATAATGCAAAGACCGATGGCGAACGGTCGCAGGAGCGGAAAAACGTCTATCGGTTCGGCACGGCTCAACGCCTGCCACACTTTTAGTGCTACGTAGAACAGTGCGCCCAATCCGGCGATGCCCTTAGCCACTGTCGCCATATCGGCAGACAGTGGGAGCATCTCATCGTACAGCGAGCGCAGGAGTTCGTGAAGATTATTCCATTCCATAGCTTACCAGTATTTTTGTTCAGCAGTTCCGTACAGTTCAAGCACCCTTTGGGTGTTGTTCTGTTTCTTAGCCCTCAAAATGCTTACGGATATATTCTTATTGGTGTAATACCGTACAAGGCTGTGGTAGTCCTTGACTTCTTTGTACACCTTATCAATAATGTCCATACGTTCCTTGTCATTGAGGGAAAGTGAGGTGGAGGTAACAATCTGTTTCAACTCTTTGAGTAGTTCCGTACTCTCGTTCAAGAGCGTGGAATAACCGTTGGCGATTGCCGTCAGTTCCTGCGGGCTGAAATTGGGGTCGTTCATCATCTTGCCAAAATTGTTCACGTACATTTCGGACACATCGCCCACGAGCAAAACCGTCTGTTGTACCTTACGGGCATCTTTCACTAAGTTGTTTACGGCTTGCAGTTTGTCGTAATATTCCTTGCCCTGTTCATACACTTTTTTGACTTCGTTAAAGTTCTTTACCACGTTCGATACAGTGGATGAGGTCTGTATGATTTCATTTGCACTGTTGATGATGCCCGATGCAAGGTTTGCAGGGTCGGTAACCACAAATTGTGCCTTAGCGGAGGGTGCAACGGCAAGCATAAATGCCGTACACACCAGTAACATTGTTTTTTTCATTTTGATAATTTGTTTTTTAAAGGCAATGAAGCTTGTACCGTTGCACGGTACAGGTTTCATTGTTCTGATTTTTTTAAATGATTAATAACTATTTGTACTTTCACGTCTCTGTTGGGCAATGCGCTTGATTGCCAGTTCCACATTGCCGTTCAGTTCGGAAGCCAGTTGCATGACTTCCATCTTTTCGGTTTCTTCGGTCGTATAGGCTAAGTATTCTTCGAGCGATACCTCTGTCGCATACACGGCGGAGTGCGTACCGCCAAGCCCAATCCACACCTCTTTGTAAAGTCTTGACGGGTCGTTGTTCTGATTGATGGAAAGGATTTGCGCCTTTTCCTTTTCCGTCAGTCCGAGCATAGCTTGGATGTCGTCAAACTTGTTCATGTACTTGCGTTGGTCTAAGAGGATTTTGCAGTCGGAGTTATTGATGATACTTTCCTTGACCACGGGTGATTGGATAATGTCGTCCACCTCCTGCGTGACCACGATTGCCTCACCAAAGAATTTCCGCACCGTCTTAAATAGGTACTTGATGTACTCCGCCATGCCCTCTTTGGCGATGGCTTTCCACGCTTCCTCAATGAGTATCATTTTACGCACACCTTTGAGCCTGCGCATCTTGTTGATGAAGACCTCCATAATGATGATGGTCACTATGGGAAAAAGGATTTTGTGGTCTTTTATCGCATCAATTTCAAACACGATAAAGCGTTTGGAAAGCAGGTCGAGTTGCTTGTCCGAGTTGAGCAGGTAATCGTATTCACCGCCCCGATAGTACGGCTCTAATACATTGAGGAAGCCTGCGAGGTCAAAGTCTTTTTCCCTTACCTGTTTTTCTTCGAGTACCCTTTTGTAATCACCCCGTACATACTCATAAAATCCGTTGAAAGAGGGATATTCATCACTTTGCTTGATACGGTCGATGTAACCGCTCACGGCATTGGACAACGCCACTTCCTCCGAACGGGTCGGCGGTTCATCGTCACGCTTCCATAGCGTAAGGATGAGTGTTTTGATACTTTCCCTTTTCTCGATGTCAAATACACCATCGTCTGTATAAAACGGGTTAAATGCAATGGGGTTATCCTCGGTATAGGTGAAGTACACACCGTCTTCGCCTCTGGTCTTTCCCTTAATCAACTCGCACAATCCTTGATAGGAATTTCCGGTGTCCACGAGCAGGACGTGTGCGCCCTGTTCGTAGTATTGACGTACCATGTGATTGGTGAAAAAAGACTTACCACTTCCCGATGGCCCCAAAATAAATTTGTTGCGGTTCGTGATAATGCCTTTTTTCATAGGCAGGTCGGAAATGTCCAAATGGATGGGTTTGCCCGTGAGCCTGTCCGCCATCTTGATACCGAATGGTGATACCGAACTTTGGTAATTGGTTTCCCCTGTGAAGAAGCACAATGCAGGTTCGATGAACGTGTAAAAACTTTCCTCTGCCGGAAAGTCACCTGCATTACCTGCCATGCCTGCCCAATACAGTGTGGCAACATCCACCGTATTATGCCTCGGCTTGCATTCCATCAAAGCGAGCGCACTGCCCGTATCGTTCTTTAGCTGTTTGAGTTCGTTCCGGTCATCCGACCACGCCATCACATTGAAATGCGCACGGATAGAGGACAGCCCGAAGCTGTGCGCTTCGTTCAGATACCTTTCAATCCATTCTTTGTTAATCTGATTGGCTCGGCTATACCTCGCCAGTGAGTGCATATTACGGGCTGACTTTTCAAACTTGCGCAGGTTCTCATCGCTGTTATCCAAAAACAGGTACTGGTTATAGATATGGTTACAACTAAGGAGCAGACCGACCGGAGAAGCAAAGGATAGCGGGCAATCGCTCCTGTCCGTGGACAGTTTTTCATACCTCGAATTGGACGATACCGTGTTGGGCAAATCGTCCGTATCGGATAGTGTGTGCAGGCACAGCCTTTTGTTTCCGATACGCATATCCTCACTGCCCAAAGCTATATCCTGCATAGGCGTTCCGGCTTCCCTTGACAGGGTAAGGTACTGTTCGAGCAATCCCTGTCTGTCGCTTGTTCCGATAATGTCATCCTCGGTCAAGCGTTCCAGTTTCACAAAACCGCTATCATTGATAATGCGCTCAAACTGTGCGACCGCTTCCATAAACCTGCGCACGGTTTCTTTATCCCTAATTTCTTTCGGGATAAGGACACCTTTGCAAAGCGAACTAAAGTTGCTCTGCATCCGCATCCTTTCCTTTGTCGTCTTGGTTAGGAACAGGTAACAGTAATGGTTTAAAAAAGGACGTTCGTTGAAATGCTGTTGATAGGATTTTGCAAGAAAACTCTGGTCTTCCTGTGCCATATCCGGCGCATAATTTTCCTTGATATACCAGTCCTGTTTGTGTACAATGGTGTAATCCGGCAAAGTCTTGATAGCCTTGTGCCATGCCGAATGAATGGCATCGTATTCTGCCGATGCTACCGTGAACAGTTCCGGCAGATGTACCCGAAAGCAAGCCGTGATGTCCGCATCCTTTGATATGATGCAGTTGTGTTCCACCGCCAGTAATGGAAACTTGCTCTCCAACGTTGTGGCTTTTCCTGTATTTCTCATAAATGACTGGATTTAGAAGTGAATTTTAAATAGCGGTGTACGGCTCTGCGACAGATGATGTATTTCGGATGCCTTTTCTTTGCCCCGACTTTCATTAGTCCGTGTTCGCCGTATTTACCGTTCAATGCGAATGTTTGCCATACGATGAGCGATGCTCCGCCTGCCCCGACAAACAGGCAGATGTAAGAGTTTACACCTGCCATGTACATAATCATGACGAGGATAAGCACACCGAGCAGACCACCTGCGAAGATGAACAGGTACTGTGCTTTCAGCCCTTTGAACTCGACCGTTCTGCCGATACCTTTATTGATATTGTAATTGCTCATAGTACGCCAGGTTAAAGGAAGAATGAGCGGAGAATGGTAGCCGCTACGATTAAGAAGATACAAGCCCCAAACCACGACGCCGCCGTCTTGCTTGTATCGGGGTCTCCGCTACTAAATTTGTTGTACACCTTAACGCCTCCGATTAGCCCGACCACCGCTCCGATGGCATAGATCAACTGCGTTGCAGGGTCGAAATAACTCGTTACCATCTGCGTAGCCTCTTGGATGCCTGCCGAGCCGTTGCCCTGTGCGAACACACCAAATGCCGACAGTAACGCAACGCCTGTCAGCAACACTTTTTTGTTTTGTTTTTCCATGATTTAACTGAATTAATTTGTTACTACTTTCCCGTCTCCTGCGGGCTTTCGCAACAAAAGTCTTATGGAAATCGAAGCGGTACGGGAAAGTGGAAATCCGTGGAATTAGTTGGCGGTGAATGGCTTTTTATAGTAATTTAATCACTTGATTATTAGCAGAAAATTCTTAAATTTGAACTTTTAAGACAAGTCGTAAAAAATCAAAATGGCATTTGGGAAATATATCAAAGAATTGAGAGAAAGTAAGGGTTTATTCCTTAGAGAAGTTGGGGCAGCTTTGGAGTTAGATAATGCTTTTATTAGTAAGGTAGAAAATGAAGAAAGATTATTGCCGAGAAAGCATTTAGAAAACCTTGCTGAATTTATGAACGTGCCATTAGATAAATTGTTGGTTTTGTGGCTATCGGATAAGATAAGAACACTCATAGAGGATGAAGAACTTGGAAAACAGGCATTGAAGATTGTGCTAAAAGAATTAAGTAGTTAAATACATTATAAATTATCACGGGGATATTGATGAGAAATAAGATTTTTATTAGTCACGCAACACCAAATGACAACGACTTTACTAAGTGGTTAGCATTAAAGCTGATTACATTAGGATATGACGTTTGGTGTGATGTATTCTACTTAGACAAAGGAGTGGATTTCTGGAAGACCATTGAGACAGAGATTAGAGATAACACAATTCAATTTTTTGTTGTAATGTCTGCTATTTCCAATAGCAGAGAGGGAGTATTGAAGGAAATTACAGTTGCTCAAAAAACACAGAAAACATTGAATGATGCCACTTTTGTGGTTCCGTTAATGATTGATAATGACCTCTCTTATGATGATATCAACATTGATGTTGTAAGGTTGAATGCAATTGATTTTAAAAAGTCTTGGGCAGTTGGATTACAAGATATAATAAAGTTTCTCGAAGACAAAGGCATCAGTCCTGCTAAAACTGACGCTGAAAAAGCCAATAGTTTATACGAACAAATATTTTTGCAGAATTTAGTTCCGGTTGAAAAAGAAGAAATATATACCTCTAATTGGTTTCCAATCATTGAATTTCCGGAAGAATTAAGGTTTCATTTCTACGACAGACTGATGCCTAAGAACTATGACCTGAACCAGCTTACATTTCCTGCAATACCTTATAAAAACTATGTTTGTACGTTTGCTTATGAGTATGATTTTATGCATCATTTGCCTAAAACGGAAACGTATAGCCCCCAGAGAACAATAAGAATATCTACCCAAAAAATTTTGGAGGAAGGTTATGAAGACGATTTTATTTCCAATAATGATGCGAGGCGTGCAATTGTAAGACTTTGTAATCTGGCTATTGACAAATTTTTTGCGGAAAGAAATATAGAACCCTATCAAATGTCAAACAAGATTGGATATTGGTTTAAAAAAGGAACACTTGACAAGGATAAGCACAATAAAGTTCTCTTGGTAGGTAAACAGAAAGATAAACATTGGCACTACGGGTTATCATCCTACACAAAGCTATATCCTTTCCCTGTATTGGTTTTCAATTCGCATATTTATTTCACCACTGATGGGGAAACTTTAATTGATAAAGCCTCAATTCAGCATAGTGCGAGAAGAAAACAAGGAAAGGGCTGGTATAATGATGATTGGAAAAACAAAATGCAAGCCTTTGTTTCTTATCTGTCTGGGAATGAAAATACTTTTTCCTTCGATGTGGGAAGTGAAGAAAAGATTATCATATCAGCAAGTCCCAAAGAATTTTTAAGTAATAAAAGCTATGTTATACCGGAAAAGGAATTATTAGATGAAGAAGTAGAGCTTTCTGATATGACTTACTTGGATAGTGTAGAAAATGAAGAACTTGAAGAAAAACCAGTAGAAAACCAATGAGCAACCTTTTATACATAGAAGAACCTAAAATGAAATTCGCATTTAATCAAAGTTGCGAAGACGTGCGTGATGGATTAGCATTATTTGGCCCATTGGAACAACCTAAGATTTATGGTATTAGAAGCGGTGTAATTGGAACAAAACGAGGTTTAGAAATCTTTAAGAATTACATTGATAAAATTCAAAAGCCTGTTTATAATTCAAACAATATTACCCGCCCATTCTTTCCTGGATTTGAAGCAGTTTTCAATTGCAAATGGGAAGCAAATAATATTTCATTCAAAGAGGTTACAGATGAAGAAATAAACGAAGCAATTTCATTAGATAATAATCATACAAGAACGTATGAAGTGGTAAACCTATTTATAAATAAAATTCTTCAAGCTGTAAAAAATGACGAGGATAAAATAGATGTTTGGTTTGTCATGGTGCCAGACGTAATATTTCAATATTGCAGACCCAATTCTATATTACCCAAAGACTTATTGCAAAGAAAATCAACGTTAAAGAAAAGTCAGGCAAAGAAATTTATTTCTACACCATCACTTTTTGATGAAGATAATGTTGCCGCAGAGCCCTATAAATACGATGCTCAATTTCACGACCAACTAAAAGCAAGGTTGCTTCCTCATATGATTACCACACAAATTTTAAGAGAAAGTACATTGGCTTGGGAAAGTTTTACAAATAAATTCGGGCAACCTCTACGCAATTTCAAAAAAATAGAAGGACATCTTGCGTGGACGGTTTCAACAGCAGCTTATTATAAAGCAGGAGGTAAACCCTGGAAGCTTTCTGATATTCGTGAAGGGGTATGTTATTTAGGCTTAGTCTATAAACAATTGGAAAGGGATAAGAACATTAAAAACGCCTGTTGTGCAGCTCAAATGTTTTTAGATAGTGGAGACGGAACGGTTTTTAAAGGTGCTGTTGGACCTTGGTATAATCCTAAAAAGGGAGAATTTCATCTAAAGCCCAAAGAAGCGAAAGCACTTTTATCGCAAGCGATAAAATCTTACCAAGAACAAATGGGAGAAAATCCCAAAGAAATATTTATCCATTCTAAAACCAAATTCAACAAAGAGGAATGGGATGCTTTTAAAGAGGTTGTTCCTGAAGGAACAAACCTTGTAGGAATTTCCATTGATACACGTCCACAAATAAAATTATTCAAAGAAGAGGGTGCTTATCCGATAATGAGGGGAAATGCATTTGTTGTAAATGAAAGGTCTGCATTTCTTTGGACTATTGGTTACGTTCCTAAAACTCAAACAACATTATCCTTAGAAGTCCCTAATCCAATTTTTATAGAAATCAATAAAGGGAATGCTGATATTGAACAGGTTTTGAAAGATATAATGGCTTTGACAAAGCTAAATTATAATGCCTGTATTTATGCCGATGGAATTCCAGTAACATTACGTTTTGCGGATAAAATAGGCGAGATACTTACTGCGAGTACCGATATCCAAGCACCACCATTGGCTTTCAAATACTATATATAACTGGTTAAAAATTATAAAACATATTATTATGAGCCTTTTTAAAATTGATTGGAATGATGCTCACATTTTAAAAACCAATACGACTACTATTTCAACATCAGATATTGATACGATTGAGCCTGATAATTTGAAAAAAGAAGTAGAACCTTGGCTATCTGCGATATTTCAAAGTGAACATCTTTCATTACTTGTTGGCGCAGGTCTTACAAGTGCTGTATCTTTTGTTGCTGATGTAAAAGCACAAGGTATGGACAGGCTTACCTTAGAGGATGACTTAGGAGAGCAAGTTAAAAGTAAAGCTGACGAAGCCGCGGGAAAAATGGAGCGAGGAGAAGCGAATATTGAAGATGATATTCGTATTGCTTTAGAACTAATAAACGGCTTATATCTTTTAGATGATGCAAGAGCCAAACCTCTAAAAAAAGAATTAGATGCGAAGTTACTAAAGTTTATTGAGGCTATATTAGATGCTGAACAGCAGTTTAACGATAAATTGGGTAAAGATGATGCAAAAGCAATTGAAGCTTTCAATTTATTGAAAAGCTTTATTTTAAGCTTCACAAGCAGAGCAGCTTCCAGAGAAAGGCTGAATATTTTTACTACCAATTATGATAGGTTTATTGAGTTAGCAGCTGATGCGACAGGTGTTTTGTTACTTGACAGATTTAAAGGCAAGATCCAACCTGTTTTCAGAAATACAAGGCTTGAACTTGATTACCATTATAATCCGCCCGGAATTAGAGGTGAACCACGCTATGTTGAAGGTGTGGCAAGGATTACCAAACTTCATGGATCAATTGATTGGAAATTCCAAGACAAAAAAATAATACGTTCACTTTTACCATTCGGCGCAAAATCAGACCACCCTGAAGTTCCGCAAGAAGTAAGTGAGAAGGTTGTAATATATCCAAACTCATCAAAAGATATTGAAACAGCTTTTTATCCTTACGCTGAATTGTTTAGAGATTTTTCGTCAGCTATTTGCCAACCTAATTCGGTAATTATAACCTACGGTTATGGTTTTGGAGATAGTCATATAAACCGGGTAATTGAAGATATGCTAACTATCCCGTCAACTCACTTGGTGATTATTGCTTGGGATATAAATTATGCCAAAGAGGGTGAGCATATCAATTATGGAGCGGCAAGAGACCGCATCATTAAATTTTTAGAGAACAAAAATGCAGCACAATGTACTTTATTAATCGGAAGCCACTTTGGGGATTTAAACAACTTGGTTGAATACTATTTACCTAAATCCGCCATTGACAGATTAACGGTAAAAATGCAAAAGCTGAAAGATAGTCGAGGTGAAGGTCATAACGTTGCAGCTAATAATGACAATCAACAAAACGAAGAATTATGAGTGAATTATACCGATATGATTTCGACCACTTGCGTAATCTTACCATTGGTACAGTTGATTATGTCTCTCCAGGTGATATAAGAGTGTTGCTTGATACAGCAGCTCCTCAGAATACAGCCCTAAATACAGGTACACCCACTTTGTTTCCAAGAATAAACGGCTTTGTTCTTATTCCAAATGAAGTAGGATCATTAGTTGGACTAATCAGTTGGATAGGCGTAGAAAATAGTCAGTACCCTAAAAGAAAAGGGTATAAAGATTTTGACTTGATAGACCTGCCGTTTCCATTAAGGAAAATGTCAATTACTCCAATGGGTACATTAAAGCAGGTGGGAAAAATAAGTGAAAAGAGGTACGTATTAGCAAGAGGCGTTTATAGTTTTCCTTCTATCGGAGATACTGTTATTTTGCCAACAGACGCACAATTGAAATCAATTGTAGAAAATAAAGAACCTAATTCAGTAGTAAAGATTGGTACTGCCCCAATAGCTGCTAACGCTGATGTAACAATTAACCCAGATAAGTTATTTGGCAGGCACATTGCGATACTTGGCAATACAGGAAGTGGTAAATCTTGTAGTGTGGCTGGCGTTATTAGGTGGTCTTTGGAGGAGGCTGATAGAACATTACAAGCAAGAATTGCAGAAGGAAAGACAGAGCCGGAAACTAAGCTCAACAATAGGTTCATAGTATTAGACCCTAACGGTGAATATACTAATGCGTTTGATGATCTTAATTGTGATATAAAGAAATTTAAAGTCGAATTAACGGACGAAGAAAAGAAAACATTTAAAGAATTGAAAGTTCCAGCTTGGCTTTGGAATAGCTATGAATGGAGTTCTTTTTCAAATGCAAGTGGGCGTACTCAAAGACCTATTCTTAGAAGAGCATTGCGAGAACTACGTTCAGGAGAAGTAGATGGCATTTCTTCTTTTGAGACTAAAGTTAGAAGCCATTTTTCAAGCTGCTATGCTTCTTTAAGAGTGGATTTATCAAATAGTGCTAATTATAAAGACAGTGCTACTGCTTTCGGCAATAAGTTAAAAAGTCTTATTGAAGATGCAGCGCTTTTTGAGAATACTGCTGAAGGAGAGGATATAAAACAACATTTTAGAGACCTGTCACAAATAATAAATGGCATAGCCTCTTCAAAATTCAAATCTTTTGAAAAAGGAGGCCAGGTTATTGAGTATTACGTTGCGTTTACACGAACTGATGTAGAGAGTTGCTTACAAGGGATAAACAGTCTATTAGAAAACTTTGGTGGCGTAGCTGTATATGTTGGCCCCAATGAAGATACACCTATGCCTTTTGACGTGACATCCATTGCTGACCACGTTGAACGATTGTCACAGGAGGCAGGAGTTATGCAGTTTGTTGATTTCTTAATAATGAGAATGCGTTCAATGCTTTCTGATACAAGAATGAATAAAATCATTGTTGATAAAGAAGATATTACTTTGGATAATTGGTTAGGTAATACGATAAATGGCATTTCGATAATCGACCTGTCTTTAGTACCCTCTGATATTTCACATTTAGTTGTTTCTGTAATTTCCAGATTGGTTTTTGAAGCGTTGCAACGGTATAGGAGGATGCATAATGAGTTATTGCCTACTGTCATTGTAATGGAAGAAGCACACAATTTTATTAAGAGATACAATGATAGTTCCGATGAGATTAGCACATCTCAGTTATGTACTGAAGCTTTTGAAAAGATTGCAAAAGAAGGTAGAAAATTTGGATTAAGCTTGACGTTATCTTCTCAACGTCCATCAGAACTTTCAGCAACAGTGCTTTCTCAATGCAATACATTTCTTTTACATCGTATAGTAAATGATAGAGACCAAGAGCTTGTTAGAAGACTTGTGCCTGATAATATTGGAGGATTACTACAAGAACTTCCAATATTACCAACAAGAAAAGCAATACTATTGGGTTGGGCATCGCCTATCCCCATTTTAGTGGAAATGAACGAGCTAAAACCAGAACATCGACCTAAATCTAATGACCCTGACTTTTGGGATGTATGGACTATGCAAAGAGAAAGAAATGTCGATTGGAAAGCGTTAACGGACGAATGGCAAAATATAAATAATGAGCCGGAAGATGATGACCTGTTTTGAAAATTAAGATTAAGAAGAATAAATAAACAGAGTTTGCTTACACAAACTCCTCGATGTCGAAATCCTCTAAATCACTTTTCCGCAAATCGGGAGAACTGAAATCCGTTCCGGCGGAGAGGCTCTTGTCCAACAGCTCTGCAATCTTCCGCGAAGCCCCATCCATTGAGTTTTCGAGCAGGCTTAACAATTCAGTTCCCTGTAATCGCTGAACTATATCCACCGCTTTTTTTTGCAGGGCAGGTTCGAGCGTATCTTGCTCCAACCATGCCCCCACGGTTGTCAGTTCATCAAAGGTAACCCCTGTGGCAAACTCATTGTCGCTGTCCTCAAACCCGTACACATCCCATTCGTCTTCCTCATTTTCAAAATCGGACATACTCCCGAAAATTTCATCCGGCTCTCCCTCAATCTGCGGATTTTCCAATCCAACACCTATCCCGTAGGTTTCTGTACCAAAATTATCAGCTATCCCGTCACGTTCGCCCGATTGTCTCTTTGTGGCATTCGGTGGCAAGGTGTGGCGTTCCACAGGCTTGGGAAGCCCAATAATATCCGGCAGGTCTGAACTTTTCTTTTCCGGCTTTATCTCCCTGCGGACGGTCTTATTGATGACCACCTTATCTTTCAGCAAAAGGATGATGACGATGATAAGGCATATTACAATCAATGTTTCCATAGCTATAAGATTGGCTTTTGCTTGTCGGCGTAGATAATCTTTATTTCGTCTCCGAACTCCTCAAAGTGGTGTTTCAGTACACTGTGCAGGTAATCGGTAAGCGTAATTTCTCCCTCTCCGAGCAGAAAGACGATACGGGATAATTTCTTATGGAAATCGGGGCTTATGTAGACCGATTTTCCGCACCTTGCGACAACTCCGGTCGGTCTTAAAAATGCCAATTTGTAATGCGCTTTGCGCAATACCTTTTCCGGTTGTTTTTGCTGTCTCTTGTTCATAATCGAATACTTTAAAAAATGGGTTTAAACTTATCGTTGAAATCATCGATGATGGCTTTTTCAAACTGTTCAAAATGATGTTCGAGAATATTGTCCAAATAGGCATACAAGGGTATCTTATCCTCGCCGATGACCTGCACGATACGGGAAAGCCGTTCGTGGTATTCTTGCCGGATGTAGATGCTCTTATCGCCTCGGCGTGTCATGGTATGGCTGTTGAGAAACCGCTCGCCATAGCCCATATCGGAAGCCCTCTTTTGCCGTGTTCGCTCTTTGGTTACGGGCTTTTCCGTGGGTGTTTCCTTTGGCGGTTCTGCCATTGGCTCTTGGGGTGTTACCGCCTGTTGAGGCTTCTTTGTTTCGCCTGCCATAATCGACATGAGATATGCCTCGTCAATCGGCGCATTCGGCTTTTTCTTGTTTTCGTTGTCCATAGCAGTTACAGGTTAATGGTTCTTAAAAACTCACTGATGAACAAATCCAAGCCGGAGGCTTTCAGCAATCTTTTGTCGGGTGGCAATAGCGTAGAGCGGAAGACGGTCTTTGCCGTTGCCTCGCTTTCCTTGCGGAAGCGTTTGCTATCGGCAATGCGTGTTTCCATTGCTTGCAGTCCGACTTCCTTAATGACGTTGCCGTAGATTTCGTACAGTTGGGATTTTTCCCTGCCATCGACCATGTTCCAAAACAGCCGTATGGTTTCGATGGAGGTCTGCCCGTGTTTCATAAGCACATTGGTCAGCACATCGGTAAAGCTCAACGTGCTTTCCATGACCACACGGTCTGCCGTGATGGGCGAAAAGATGTGGTGCATTCCTGCCAGTGTGTTGAGCAAGCCCGTAGTGTTCACCGTTCCGGTCAGGTCAAAGAAAACCATATCCACGGGAACGGTCGAGGACTGTATGAATGCTTCCGCATCCGTTAGTGCATTATCAGCCTTACTTTGCAGTACCGGATAGGCTTTCTTATTGATGGTGGAGAATTGGCGGTGCGCCAGTTTTTTCAGCACCTCGTTTTGCATGACCGCTTTCAAATCCCGTTCCCTCATTTGGCAGATGCTGTGCTGTGGATAGTCACAGTCAAAGACGGCTACATTATACCCCATTTGGTAATGGAGTATGCTTGCCGTAACCGTTGTAAACGTACTTTTTCCAACGCCCCCTTTTTGGCTTGAAAAAGCAATGAATTTTGTCCTGTTTGTTGCTTCCATTTCTATTCTATTTTTAAGTTTCTGTTTCCGTGGACTGCCTGCCGTCCTGCATGGAGCAGGGCTGTCATCCCTGCACACTGTCCGGCAGTCTTGATACAATTCCGTCTGTCGGGCTTGCCGTCATCCGTTCAGTCAGCTGTGCCGTCATTCGTTCAGTCAGCTGTGCCGTCATTCGGGCTTTCATGCAGGCAAGACCGATGGCTTGCCTGTCATCCCGCCCGATGGAATGGCTACGGGATAGCTTTCGTGCTGTCCGTTGTTCCTGCCTGCCGTATGGAATGCCGTCATGCGTTCCGGTGTTCCTGCAATCCTGCGCTCCGGCTTTCCTAACTGCAATCGGGAGCGGATGCCTGCAAACAAGCTTGCGTGACTGATAGCGCAAATAAGCAGGTTATTCCGATGCACTCTTTTAATGCGGTAGTTAGGGGCATTTGTTGGCAATGTTTGGTCGTGACGGATAGGTCAATGCTTTGAAAAAGCTACCCTTACTTTGTAAGGGCTTAAATGCAAAGGGTAAATGGAGAAATCATTGGAGAAAGAAAACTATGGGCGGAACGGCATAAAGCCGTTTTTTTCCGCTTTTCCCAATCCGACCCGTAGGGCGGATTTTCTGTTCACCCGAACAGAGCAAGTTATGTTTTGAGGCACTCGAAACCCGTTTCGTGCCTCAAAACCACTTGCCCTTGCAGGGGGCTTGGTAAACACCCTCCGAAGTCGGGGTTTATTTTAATTAACTAAAGTTGAGCTCGCTGAAGCTCGGTTATTAATGGATTTAGATATGGAAGACAACAGCAGAAACCGAACAAACAAAGGTGGGCGCAAGCCTAAAGCAGACCCATGCATCCACCGTTATGTATTTCGTCTTACAGACGAAGAAAATGCGAAATTCCTCACGTTGTTCGAGCAATCGGGAATGAAAATATTGGCACATTTCATTACAGCCTGCATCTTTCAGAAGCCAATCAAGACCGTAAAAATTGATATGGATGCAGTCGATTTTCATACGAGGCTCACCAATTTTTACAGCCAGTTTAGAGCGGTTGGCGTGAACTACAACCAAATCGTGAAGATACTTTACCGCAATTTCTCGGAGAAAAAGGCATCGGCTTACCTCTTTAAACTGGAAAAGCAGACGGCAGAAATGGCGGACTTGTGCCGGAAAGTGATTGAACTAACACAGGAATTTGAAAAAGAACACCTGCAAAAACACGGATAGGATGATAGCGAAAAAAGAAGTCTTTAGGATAATTTTTATTATTTAAGCTTTTCCAAAACGATGGGGTCTACACTTTTATTTTCAACCGAACGGCTCAATTGGAGATTATGGCTATCCAAAAAATTAACAGTATATTCTACAGTAGAGTGGTTTAATATCATTAAATCTATCCCAAAAGCTCTTTTGTAGGTGTATTCAGAATAATTTACTCCTAATCTACCATCAGTAGCACCTATAGTAATAGCACAGACACTATCGTTCATAAAACGAAGATTGACACCAAATTCCTCATTAGACATCTGCCATTCAGTCCCACTCAGATTTAATGCAGGGGAAGTGTCATCTGACTTTTTACAACTGGTAATAGAGGAAAACAATAAAACAACGATAAAAAAGGTAAAAATTCTGGTCATGATTATACGATTATTATTACAATAATAAGCTTTTTTTATCAAAGAGGAAAATTCGTGATATTTAATATAATCAAAAAGGAAAGAGATGATAGCAAAAATTGGAAAGGGTGAGAATTTATACGGGACTATCTCCTATAACCAAAAGAAGATTGACAGTGAAAACGGGCAGGTTTTGTTACTGAATAGAATACCCGAAACATTGGATAATACCTATTCGACAAGCTACCTGCACCAGTGTTTTGAACCGTATCTGTCCGCAAATATCAGAACAGAAAAGCCAGTGCGCCACATATCGCTGAACCCTGATCCTGCGGATAGGGTCAGCGATGGGCAGTTCGTGGAAATGGCGCAGGAGTATATGGAGCGCATGGGGTATGGCAAGCAACCCTATATCGTTTTCAAGCATACCGATATTGAACGTACCCATATCCATATCGTAACGGTCTGTGTGGGTTTGGACGGGAAGAAACTGCCGGACAGCTACGACCATCCACGTTCAATGGCAATCTGTCGGGATTTGGAACAAGCGTACAATCTGATACCTGCCACGGAGAAACAGCGCACGGGAAATGAGCAGGTATTCCGTCCGGTGGATTACAGAATCGGAGACGTTAAGAGCCAAATCGCTTCGGTAGTCCGACACCTGCCGAACTATTATCAATATCAGACTTTGGGCGAATACAATGCTTTGCTTTCGCTGTTCAATATTACCACCGAGAAAGTCAAAGGGGAATTGCACGGACAGCCCAAAAACGGGCTTGTCTATTTTGCACTGAACGAGCAGGGAGAAAAAGTGAGCAATCCTTTTAAAGCATCCCTTTTCGGCAAGCAGGCAGGACTGGACGAACTGCAAAACCAATTCGCAAATGCTAAGGAGAAAATGAAATCCGACCCTGTAAGAGCCGTACTCAAAAGCACCATTGAAGTGGCTATGCACACCGCTACAAACGAAGCCGATTTTAAAAAGCAGTTATTGGAGCAGGGCATCAATACCGTGGTACGGCGAAACGATGAGGGGCGTATATACGGTATAACTTTTATCGACCACGAAAGCCGTACCGTTTGGAACGGTTCGGCTTTGGGCAAAAACCTTTCGGCTAATGTCTTTAATGATTGGTGGAACGAACAGGCAATCGGGCAACGCCAAGAAGCCGAAAAAACATCCGCACAAAATCAGTCCTCGACCACGGGCAACACCGTAGAGAAAGAGGAAGCCCATGCACTTTTTGACTTTCTGAATAAAGAACAGCCAACCGATGATTTGTTGATAGACGGATTGGGTGGGCTACTGCCGGAGGCACAGGGCGAAGACTACGAGGAACAGGAATTTGCCAACCGTATGAAGAAAAAGAAGAAACGCAAAAGACTAAAATAAAAAGGAGCTTTAAATAAGCTCCTTTAATGCGGTGAGCCTCGGTATCGAACCGAGCTTCCTAAATTGTACATTCGATATATTCATTCTAATAGATTGTTTCGGGCAACTCACCTCCGATACCGAAACTCACGATTACAAGTAGATTTCCTAAAAGAGTCATTATGGAACCTAATGAAAGGTTAATTAAAATTGATTTTATTGTATCCATACATTTTAAATTTTTATTATTCAACCATCTGTCAGCGACAACCACAAGAATATCTTTCAAATGAATCATACCAAAGAACGCAATAGGAATTTCCAGATTTTTATATCGATAAAAGATATTTCTACTTAGTTATTCCTAAATGCAAAGATAATAAAATAATACTACACATATCTTTTTCTAAAGCGCAGTACAATGCAAAACCAAAAGTTTTTTCTTTTTTTAGCTGAATCCAAATATATTTTCAACAACTGGTATGTAGAACACCAAATGAAGAAACGAAAAATGTATGGGAAACAACAATAGCTTTTTCTAACCATCAAAGACCAGGATTAACATCTTGGTCTTTGTGGTTTAGTTTCAGCAGTTACTTAAATTCAATTATTCTTTAAGCACATTAAAAAGTTATCCCATATTTGCTTAAATTTGTTCTATGCTTTAGACGGAAGCGTGCCACTCATCATAGCAAAGCTGTATCAGCACCGTACCTCTTAAATATATTATTATCATCGAAACAACTATCTCGTTTCGGAATATGGTAGATGAGTGACATTTTTCAGACGAGAAATTGTAGAAAGATGAATAATAAAGTAAATGGGCATACAGGCGATTTCATTAAACGTCAAGCCAAAAAAATCAAAAAGCAAGAAAATATCAGTTATGTTCGAGCATTGGAAAAAGCATCTATAAATGCAGGTTTTAAGAATTGGAAACACTTTCTTAATGCCAATAAAGATGCAAATCAAACCAAGCCTGCAACCAATCAAAAAAAGGTGAATCCTTATAGAAATTTACTTGTTGCGGGGATAAATATCTTACTCGATAAAGGTCTTATCTCACTGGAGCATTCACCTACGGATAATGAAGATGGACATACTTTCGTTGATTTACTTGGTTACCCATCCGTAATAATTTGGAGAAGTATTAGTTACGATGAATTGGAAATATCAGTCTGGTGGAAATATAATCACGAGTTGCATCCACAAGCCAAACTTAGTGGCAATGCTCGTGAAAGTTTTAATAGCTCAACTCCACTGGCGGACAAAGCCCATTATAAAAAATTCGTGGGAGCAGTTGTAAGCGGATGGTTCGAGAGAAGAACGGGGAAATATCTGATGGGCAAGGACAAGGAAGCAATTTTGAGAAACTACACAAGAAGAGGAGAAAAAGAAGAATTGGAAAATTTACCCCTCGAAAAACCTAAAGGTTTTAAGGCAGAGGGTAAGTTTTATTTTTAAGAAATCATAAACAAAGATGTTGTTCACATTCCATTGTAAACGGCATCTTTGTCTTTTTCCATACCTACCAAATACCGCCACCAAAAGCCATCCGACACCCCTTTGTATAAGTGCTTTTAAATAGCCTCTAAATTCCCTGCATCACTAATTTTTTTTGTTATGCAAGGAGAAGACGATTTGAGAGGATTAGCCAAAATCATGGCTTTTATGCGTGCCGTAAGTATTCTTTTGGTACTAATGCACTTTTATTGGTTCTGTTACGGGTTCTTTGCCGAACGGGGATGGACACTGGAAATTATCGGTAAGATATTGACCAATTTCAACCGTACCGCAGGGCTTTTTGAACACACCCTTAACACCAAGATTTTTGCACTGGTATTGTTAGCGTTAAGCTGTCTCGGTACTAAGGGCGTAAAGAATGAAAAGATAACATGGGGTAAGATTTACACCGCCTTAGCCATTGGCTTTGTCCTGTTCTTTCTGAACACGCCATTGTTAAAGCTTTCGGATGGGATTGCCACATCGCTTTATATCCTTACAACGGGCTTTGGATATATAGCCTTGCTCATGGCAGGGGTATGGATGAGCCGACTACTTCGCAACAATCTGATGGACGATGTTTTCAATAATGAAAACGAGAGTTTTGGGCAGGAAACCCGTCTGATAGAAAATGAATATTCGGTCAATCTTCCCACACGGTTTTTTTACAAAGGCAAGTGGAACAATGGATGGATTAATATCGTCAACCCTTTTCGAGCTTCGATTGTACTTGGTACTCCCGGCTCCGGAAAATCCTACGCCATCGTAAACAACTACATCAAGCAACATATCGAAAAGGGGTTTGCGATGTATATCTACGATTTCAAGTTTGATGACCTTTCCACGATTGCCTACAATCATTTGCTCAAACACTCCGATAAGTATAAGGTGAAGCCGAAATTTTATGTTATCAATTTTGACGACCCACGCCGAAGCCACCGATGCAACCCGTTAAGTCCTGCCTTTATGACGGATATATCCGATGCTTACGAAGCCTCTTACACCATCATGCTTAACCTCAACAGGTCGTGGATTTTGAAGCAAGGGGATTTTTTCGTGGAAAGTCCTATTATATTGCTTGCTTCCATCATTTGGTTTCTGAAAATCTATGAAGACGGAAAATATTGCACGTTTCCCCATGCTATTGAATTGCTGAATAAAAAATATGCAGACGTCTTTACGATACTGACCTCATATCCCGAACTGGAAAACTACCTATCAGCTTTTATGGATGCTTGGCAGGGCGGAGCGCAAGACCAGTTGCAGGGGCAGATAGCATCGGCGAAAATTCCATTGTCAAGGATGATTTCGCCACAGCTTTATTGGGTCATGACAGGGGATGATTTTTCACTGGACATCAACAACCCACAAGAGCCGAAGATACTTTGTGTCGGGAATAACCCCGACCGTCAAAACATCTATTCCTCCGCTTTGGGATTGTACAATTCGAGGATTATAAAACTCATCAATAAGAAAGAACGGTTAAAAAGTTCCGTTATCATAGACGAGTTGCCTACGATATATTTCCGAGGACTGGATAACCTTATCGCAACGGCACGTAGCAATAAGGTGGCAGTATGCTTAGGCTTCCAAGACTATTCACAATTAACAAGGGATTATGGCGATAAGGAAAGCAAGGTCATCCAAAATACCGTTGGTAATGTTTTCTCTGGTCAAGTGGTCGGTGAAACGGCTAAAAACCTAAGTGAGCGTTTTGGTAAGGTGTTGCAGAAACGCCAAAGCATGACCATTAACCGTAATGATAAATCCACATCCATATCAACACAAATGGACAGCCTTATACCTGCATCCAAAATATCCACGCTTACACAGGGTATGTTCGTGGGGTCTGTTTCTGATAACTTCGATGAGCGTATCGAGCAGAAAATCTTCCATGCTGAAATCGTGGTGGATAACGAAAAGGTTTCTGCCGAAACCAAAGCGCACAAAAAGATACCGCAGATATTATCCTTTACCGATGAACACGGCAACGACAATATGAAACAGGTAATTGAAACCAATTACAGACAGGTTAAAGCTGACGTTTTGCAGATTGTGGCAAGCGAAATGGAGCGTATCAAAAACGATCCCGATTTACAGCATTTGTTAAACACTGATTGTTCTGACACGTAAGCCAAAAGTTTTTCAACCACCGAGGAGATTAGATTATTTAACATAGGTTCATTGTCCGATTTTTCTATTCTTAAGACCTTAGCAGAAAATAATGTGATATGAAATATAAGGACATAGAAAAATCAGAGAAATTAGACCAAGTGATCAAAGAGATGAAAAATATTTTCAGAACTGTACCGTATGGCGTCGATCACACAATGAAGGTGTTAGCAAATACACGGACGATTATGGAAGGGGAAAATGTAGACTGTCAGACCAGTTGTATTATAGAGTTAAGTGCTGTTTTACACGACATAGGTTCTGTGGAAGCATTACGCAAATATGGATCAATGGAGGGGCATCTCCAAGAGCAGGAAGGAGTCCCAATTGCAAGAAATATATTAAGTGAACATAATTATGAACCATTCGTAATTGAAAGAGTATGTTATATAGTTGGAAACCATCATACGCCTGAAAAAATAAATGGAAAAGATTTTCAAATTCTTTGGGAGGCAGACCTTATTGAAAACATGCAAGTTATGGATTGCACTAAGGACACGGAAACCTTAAGAAAATTTGTTTCAAAAAAAATCAAAACACAAGCGGGTAAGGCGCTTGCTTTATGTAAATACAGTTAATCGGTGGAAGTTTGGTAATGAAATTTATTATTCTATTTTTCCTGACATTCACGTGTTATGATATAGCTGCTCAAATACAGATACAAGTCAAAACAGAGTATTTAGGAGAATCAAGCTATAGGAAGACCGACGGTAAAACCTATCAAAAAGTGGGAGATGCAAAAGGTTCTGCTGTAATTTATCAAGCGGATGTACACATTCCTCTGTCGGTCAAGCTAAATGAAAAGAATCGTCCTATAATATGGTCTATAAGCGGAAGATTTGCACAGGCGCGACTACACAATCGTAATTTTGACGAACCTATAGTAACGGATAGAATGATGAATGTTGGCTTGAATCTAAATCATTTACGTCCTTTGAACGATAAATGGTCAATTATGGCAAGTATAGGTGGAGGCACATACATGCCGAGTACGGAGTTTTCCCAAATGAGATTTAAAAATACACTTGGTAATATCGGAACAGTATTCATATATCATTTAAGGTCAAACTTGGACTTAGGGGTGGGAGCTGCTATCAATAACTCCTTTGGATATCCGATGTTATTTCCAGCACTTTATCTCAATTGGAAAATGGAAAGGAAATATAATGTTGAAATCAATGTTTTGGACGGCTTGGAAATGTGTTTCCGATATGACCTGAATAACAGCTTCCGATTAAATGTAATCGGGGAGATGAATGGACAAACAGCTCTTTTAGAACAAGATGGAAAAGATAAGATTTTCTCGCATGCTTATATAATAGGAGGCGTTCGTCCAGAGGTAAAAATTGGCGACAATATATTCTTAAATGTCACGGCAGGAGTTAACGCTTGGAGACCATCTCAAATGACTGAAAGAACGATAAAAAGTATATTCAAAAAACAACAGTACTACTTTAAGGCTTCGCCCTACGTTGCTACGCAGTTAAAAATAGTGTTATGAATAATATAGGCTGATAACAAGCTGAGAGATTAAGTAAAAAATGAAATCTAAAACTTGTTATGGGTTTAACGAGAAATTTACAAAAAAAAGACCATTATAATATGGTATATACAGAAAATGAAGTGTTCGACTTAATTCTAAACTGTGAGCATATGCCCAAAGTCGTTCTCATGTGTGGACTGTCAGGATCCGGAAAAACCACATTCGCAAAACAGTTAGAATGTTATGGTTTTCATAGGCTATCGGTCGATGAAGAAATATGGAATAACTATGGTCAGTTCGGAATAGATTATGCTGAAGAAGAGTATGATAAACTATCAGCTTTAGCAGAAAAGGCACTGTTTATTCAGTTTTTGGAACTTCTAAAATCCAAACGGAATATAGTAGTAGACTTTAGCTTTTGGCAAAAGGAAAAGCGTAACGAGTTTAAGCGGATAGTGGAAACAAACCACGGAAAGTGGTTTCTTGTTTATATGAACCCTCCTATTTCGGCAATAAAAAACAGACTGAAAATTAGAAATAAAACTTTTGAGGCAAATGCCGCTTTTCCGATTACAGATTTCATCCTAAACAAATATATAGATGGCTTTCAAATTCCCGAACAAGAGAATCAATTGGAAATTGTATCTATATAAACACTGAAGGGTTGGGATGATTGTGCTTAATTTTGCTAAATTTGTTAGAAAACCTCAGGATGGATATCAAAATAATACAGCCTGTACCACCCCTCCGAAAGCATATTCGTTTTTTCTTTATAATGGAAAATACGAGCACTGCTTTTATTGGAAAATTCAAAATAATTCCCGAGGGCGTACCCGGTATGATTTTTCAGGAAAATCCCACGGTCTTTTACGATAAAGACAAGCAAACATTACCCCAATCTTTCTTATTTGGGCAAGCTACTCAGTACTCACAGCTTACGGCAACGGGTAGTTTTCGAAATATTGGGGTCAGTTTCCAACCCGCAGCTTTAAGATCTGTTTTCAGAATAGAAGCAATTGAATTAACGCAACGACACACTGACATCAATGATTTAGTTAAAACCACTATAAATGACCAACTTCTAAATACACAAACATTAGAACAAAAAATAGCGGTTTTAGAACATTTTTTCTTACAACAAACAACAGACTGTAAAGGTGAAAATGATAAAGTAAAATTTGCGTTAAACCAGTTTCAAAAAGGTCAGGAATTAAAACAGGTGCAAGCCGATTTGAGAATATCAGAACGCTCGTTGGAACGTCTGTTTAAATCATATATAGGCATTTCCCCAAAGTTGTATTCAAGAATCTGTCGCTTTCAGTCAGCTTTAAAAACGCTAAGAACGGCTAACTTTAATGCTCTTACGGAAATAGCCTATTTAGAGAATTATTTTGACCAATCTCATTTTATCAGAGATTTTAAATATTTTACAGGCACGACTCCAAAGTCATTTCTTCTTAATGCAAACGAACAATTGCCCAATTTTCCGGAATTGAAGTTTTAGTACTGTCGGTTTTATCCAATTTTCAAAAAACGGGGGACTTTAACTTTGTTGAATTAATCAAAAACAGTTTAAAATGAAAAGAGCAATTGATTGGTTTGAAATTTATACATCCGATTTTGACAGGGCAAAGAAATTTTACACAACAGTATTTGACTGCGGATTTAATGAAACGACAGTGAACAACGAAAGACACAGCCGAATGAGGTATGCCATTTTTGAAAGCAGTGAAAACAAGCAAGAGATTGGCGGTGCGCTTGTTAGAATGGATGAAGCAAAACCCGGTATTGGCGGTGTTTTAATTTATTTTGCAACCGAAGAAATCAATACAGCATTAAACCGTGTTGAAGCTGCCGGCGGAAAAGTTATTCGTCGAAAGTTGAACGTGGGGGATTTTGGTTCTATTGCTTTAATAGAAGATACAGAGGGGAATATGATTGGATTACATGCTAAAAAATAGCTTCATTGTAATTACGTTTGATATTAATTATAAAATAAGGAAATGGGAATAGATAAAGTCATAAAGCCGGATAATACCGCAGTAAGAACCGCATTATGGAGAGCGTTACACGTTCAGACAGATGCAAAACCTCATATATTTGAAGATGAAATAGGATTCAAGTTAATTGCACCTGATGATGATTGGCAGGAACGGCCTGACATGAAATATACCAAGCGGCTGCGGGCTTCTATCGTAGCCCGTTCACGTTTTATTGAAGATATAGCTAAAGAGCAAATCGCAAAAGGCATAAAACAATACGTTTTACTTGGTGCAGGATTGGATAGTTTTGCCCAACGAAATACGGAAATCAGTTCGCAAGTTGATATTTATGAAATTGACCAACCCGACACATTAACGTGGAAAGAAGAAAAGCTGATTGAAAACGGCTATAAAATCCCCGGCAATCTCCACTTTGTACCTGTCGATTTTGAAATCTCATCTTGGTGGGATGAGCTATTAAATAAAGGTTTTAATGTTAAACAGAGGGCTTTTGTGTCTTGTATCGGTGTTACGCTTTATCTTACCAAAGAAGCGATTACCGACACACTGAAAAAAATGACTTTGCTTGCACCTGGTTCTACTATTGCAATGGCCTTTTATCTGCCATTGGAATTACTTGATGAAGAGGACAAGCCATTAATGGAAATGTCGATAAAAGGAGCGGCAGCTTCAGGTACTCCTTTTGTAAGTTTTTTTTCGGTTGAAGAAACTGTAAAACTCGCTGAAAAAGTAGGTTTAAAAGAAATACAGACAATCTCCACAAAAGATATGACGGAAAAATACTTTAAGAACAGAACCGACGACCTTCTACCAGCAAGCGGAGAATTTTTTTTAGTAGCAAAGACCTGAAAAATACGAAAGAGAATACTTCCTTGCAACCGTGATATAGTGATATAAAATGGCTGAAAGCAATGTTTTTGCCGGTGTTTTACCGTAGATTAACAAAGTTATGTGCAACCTTGATCAACCACCGCACAGACCTTCAACCGACCAACATTTTCCAACATTTCTAAAAAGTCTGTTCAAAACACTTGGATTATTGTTTAGAAACTATTTATCTTTGTAACTAAGATATTTAGAATATGAGAGAAAAGCAACCAAACAGCATAATTGAAAAATTCAGAACTGCAAGCCGACAGTATTCTGATGCTTCCATTTTTATGCACGAAGCCATTGCACGAAAGGCAGGTTTATCAGGAGCAGACCACAAGTATTTAGGACTAATACTTCAACACAAAGAATTAACCGCAGGCGAAATTGCTAAACTGACAGGACTTACAACAGGTGCGGTTACAGGTTTAATTGACCGTTTGGAAAAGAAAAAGTTATTGAAAAGACAGTTTACAAAAGACGACAGGCGAAAGGTAATTATCATTCCGAATGTTGAAAATAGTATGAAACTTTTACAACCGATTTTCAATGAACTGCAACAAAGAACGACAGCTCTTATCAATTCGTTTTCTGAAAAAGAAATCCATATCATTGAACGATACTTTGTAGAAGCAACCACCATAATGAATGAAACAACAGATAATTTAAACAATAAATAAAATGGGAAAAATGGAAAATATAACAGCAACATACTTAACAAGAGCCGAACTATGGCTTTGCATTACGACCCTCATTTATTTTTTAATGAATGGGGCACAGATTTTTGAAACTCTTGTTTTTGTTCCGAAATGGACGGCTTCACCACCCGGTAACTTTAAATTTTTGTTAGACGGACAAGGAGCAAGTTTGAAATTTTTTTGGATAGTTTTCCATTCACTACACGAATTAACTTTCATACTTGCCATTATTTTTTGTTGGAAAATTGACCCTGTAAGAAATTGGTTATTGATTTTGTTTGCCGTTCATTTTGCAGCGAGGGTTTGGACACTTTCCTATTTTGCACCCAACATCATTGACTTTCAAAAAGTAGCAGAAAATCCGTCATTAGCCAAAGACTTAATCAGCAGAACATCACTTTGGCAGACACTCAACTATGTGAGAGTTGCCATTTTCATAGCTGTTTCAATCGGACTTATTCCGTTGTGTATTAAATTGTTTAGTATGCGACACTAAACGACTTGCCAAAAAGGTATGCACATAACACCGGTAACTGTTGCACAACCCCAATTTTCCAAGAAAACACAAAATATCAGACCTTGTTTAAGTCTTTTTAAGCGAGGTTTGTTTTAAAAAAGAATTTAGGTTTTGGATTTTTAAAGAAGCCGTTATCGGCTAAAAACAAGCAGATACAATCTCTTTTTGAAGAAACAAAGCTTTGCCTTGGCCAAAGCTAATAATTGAGGCTTTTTACGTTCAAACTTCAGGTATTTCTTCAAATTATAGCATAGCGCTGCCATTAGCACATGCTTGTTCGCCTGTGCCATCCCGCGGCTGTTCAACCGTTTCATGTTGTGGTGGTTGAGCAGGGTTCCCAAAACCGGCTCTACCGTGGAACTCCGGCGTTTTACCAATCTACGATGGTAAGCTTTGTTCTGGCTGAGCTTTTGATGCATCTTGTCGTAAAGTGGTTTATGGATACTGTCATCAAGCTTTTTGAAACGGCTGACCTTACCACAGCATTCCGCTCGCAAAGGACAATTCCCACAGTCCCTTTCGCTGCTCCGGTAAATATGTTTGCTATAGCCCTTACTATCGGTTTTGGTTCCTTTAAAAAGCAGAATAGCTTTATTTCCGTCCGCCTTATGGCATTCGTATCGGTTAAGGAGCGTGTTGTAGGTAAAACCTGCTCTTTCGGCTTTGTATTGACCAAAATTGGGGATCCAGGCATTTATACCTTTGTCTTCCAGATATTGCAATGCTTCTCCGCTGCTGTAACCTGCATCGGCTATAAGCTCTTCCATTTCCATTTCATGCGCATGGAAATTGCTGATCGTTTGGTCTAATATTTCATGCAGGATGGTACTGTCCTTACTGCCTGCCGTACTGGCACAGGCTCCGGTGATTACGTGATGGGCATCGTCTACCGCCAATTGACCAGCATAATTCAATTGTCTTGGTTTCCCCGGTTTAGTAGATATTTTAGCATCAGGATCTGTAGGAGAGTAATGCGTATGGTTGCTCAGGTATTTGGGACGGATCTCTTCGCCATCTTCATCTTTGCGCTGGCTATTGCTATTTGCCGGCATATCCTTATAAGCTTCCTTTTTCCATGCATGGTGGCGCTCTACCAGTTTTTTCCTTTCGCTGGTTACTTTATATTCGCTGTTCTCTTCCAGTTCGTTCACAAAAGCAGAGGCATCTTCCAGTACCTCTTTCTCCAATAAACTATCCATACTGGCATTGGCCTTGATAAAGGCTGAGTCTACTGCCTGACGCTTACCACGGACCATTCCTTTTTCGATGCACAGGTAAAGCACTTTACGGAAGAGATCCAGAAAGACCTCCTCGCCATATAATTTCCTCGTTCTGGAGATGGTGGAGTGCCAGGGCAATTCCTCATTGAGATCATAGCCCAAAAACAGGCGGATGCTTAGGCTATCGGCACAAAAGCGCAGCAAAGCCCTATCGCTATTGATGTTGTTGAGGTAACCCACAAGAAGGATCTTAAAGAATACCACGGGATCTATGCTTTCCTGACCTTCACTACCATAATACTTACCTGTGGAAGAATACAGGAAGTGAAGGTCTAATGTTGTCAGTAGGATCCGGTAAAAATTGTCTTTGGGAACCAGGCTTTCCAAACTTGTCTGATAAAATAATTGGGGCGTAAACTGCTTGCGTCCTTGCATAGGTTAATTTACGATTTTTTGATTACTTTAGGTTGTGCAACAAGCACACCGTATTGGCAATAGGTGGCACGTTATGAGATATCCACACAAAAAACGGTTTTTTATAAAAACATTAAATTTGTATTTTCTTTTTCAAGAAAGGAACTGAAAAGAGATTATTTTTATGGGGCACATCAGAGAATACTACGAGCGGATACTAAAATTGCAGGAAACAGAATGGGAATTTATAGCTTCCCACTTTGACAGGAGGGTTTTTGCCAAAAACGAAACCATCACACGACAGGGCGAAACAGAAAAATACCTTTCCTTTGTAGAAACAGGCATCGTTCGATTTTATATTCCAGATGATGAAAACGAACTGACTTTTAATTTCTGTTTTGATAAAGAATTTACCTGTGCTTACAATTCATTCCTGACCCAGACACCATCTGAATACGAATTGCAGGCATTGACGGAAACCGTGGTTTGGCAAATATCTTATGATGATTTGCAAAAAGTATATGCAGAGACCAAAGCAGGAAACTATTTAGGGCGTTTTGTGTCGGAGAAACTGTTTTTGCAAAAAAGCAAAAGAGAATTATCGCTTTTAAAACATACGGCAAAAGAAAGGTATCTAAACCTGTTCAATGAACAACCCGATATTTTAAAATTTATTCCATTAAAATACGTTGCTTCCTATATCGGGATAACACCACAGGCTTTGAGCCGGATACGCAGGCAAATTGCATAGCAATCACGAACATCGTTGAAAATCAACGGAATCCGTGCGCAAATACTTAACATAGGTTCATTGCCTACCATGTTTATTCTTTAGAAATTTGTTGAAAAATCCAAAGAATAATGAAACGATCCATCTTAGCATACGGACACCATATCTTAAAACAGAAATGCAACTACATCGAAAAGGATTATCCTGAATTGGATAAATTAATTGCCGATATGTGGGAAACGATGGAAAATGCCAATGGTTGCGGATTGGCATCACCACAGATAGGACTTCCAATTAGATTGTTTATCGTGGACAGCAAATCCACTTTTGACAACCTCGGAGAAGAAGACAGAAAGTTTTATTTCCCCCAAGATGATAAAGGCATAATGGAAACTTTCATCAATGCCAAAATCATCCAACGGTCTGAAGAGCTTTGGGATGACGAAGAGGGCTGTTTAAGTATTCCAAATTTATTCTACAAAGTAAAGCGGAATTGGGCGATAACGATTGAATATTATAATCGGAATTTTGAAAAGCAAATCCGTACATTCAGTGGAACGACCGCGCGAATGATACAGCACGAATACGACCATACCGAGGGAGTTCTCTACCTCGATTATCTCAAGCCTTTAACAAAAAGGCTTATGGCTTCCAAACTTCAAAAAATCCTAAAAGGTCAAATTGTACCAGCCTATCCCATGAACTTCATACGATAGAAAAAGCAACCATTTTAAACATACTTACTTATGATAAATATTAGAAAAGCCGACATAGATGACGTGATAACTATTTCAAAATTGGGACGTATAACATTTTCAGATACGTTTGAGTCTTTTTTCAACGACAAGAACGACCTGTTGGATTACTTGGAAGACATTTTTTCGGAAAAAAGGATTCACGACAGTATACTAAAAGCGGAATCCATTTATTGGATTGCTTTCTACGATAGCATTCCTGTTGGTTATGCGAAAGTTAAACTGGACTTCACAAGCCAATTGATAATCCCACCAAAAACGTGCTATCTTGATAAGATTTATGTCGTAAAAAAATTTATAAGCAAAGGAATCGGTAAGGAACTGCATAAAATTTTAATGCAAGAAATAATTGCTTTGAAATATCAGCGTATTTGGCTCTCTGTATTAAAAGAGAATCAAAAGGCAATAAATTTTTATCACAAAAAGGGCTATCAGAAAATAAGTCAGTATTCACAAAACATTGGTTCTCAGAAATTCGACTTTTTTGTAATGGCACTGAATTTAGACGAAAAAGCTACATGAATTTGCATACAGGGGTTTTGTTTGTAACTTCTATTTTGTCCATTCATCCTTGAGATAAATAAGTTGCTATTGAAGTTGTTTCGAACCCCCGGTCTGATAAACAGAAACATGAAAACAGTAGAAATTTTTAAAACAGATGTACGGGATGAAAAAAACGCCTGTAAGATTATAAAATTCCTTTTAGCAAAATACAATAATGTCTACAAAATTAACTTTGACCTTGAAGATGAAGATAATATTCTTAGAGTTGAAGCTAACCGCACTGAAATTAAAATAAGAGATATCATACAAACTGTGGTCGGTTTGGGATACCGTTGTGAAAGGATAAAATAGCTTTTGATAACGAATTAATGCATAAACCACTGAATGGACAATTTTTACAATGGAATAATATCTAAACTCGAAACGGCAATCGACACAATGGAGATTGAAGCGGACTGTTCTATTCAGCGGACAGAAGCGGTGATCCATCTTATCCTCGGATGCCTGTCCGAACTGAAAGCATACGTTCTGAAAAGAGGTTTTAAAAACACCGATGAAGAAATCCGTTTTTTCAAATATCAGAAACCTGCCATTGTTGCCAAGCTCATTTACTACAATGCCATCTACAAAATCGAAACAAAAAAGCCTTATGGAACAAAGCCCATAAGGAAATACCTTAACAAAGAACTGAAAAAGCTAAAAAGGTTCTTTGACAACAACCTCGATTTTTACAAGTACTACCGTAGCAATAACTCGTTCCTCGACGAGAAAATGTTTTTAAGGGGTAACCACGATATAAAGCTATGGTTGGACACTTATTATTTCCAGTCAGACCACAATTTTTCTACATCACATGATTACAAGGTTGCCAAGATAATAGCCAACGATTTGATACAGGTCTACATCGAAGACCAGTTATACCACAGGTTCCAAAAGAACAAATCAAAAGCCCAAAAGAGGCTGAAATGGACAGGTAGCAAAGTAGCCTTGATAGAACTGATTTATGCCCTGCATTATCAAAATGTGTTTGACAACGGGAACAACGACATAAGAGAAGTAGCCCAATATTTTGAAAGTGTATTCGGCATCAATTTGGGCAATTTCTATCAGACTTATTTGGAACTTAGAAACCGGAAGATGAACCGTACAAAATTCCTTGATACGCTTCGGGATATACTCATCAAGAAAATGGACGAGCAGGACGAAAAATAGTACGAAAGCTAAAGGTTTTTAAACTACTTTCAAATCTAATAGAAAAACAACGCTGAACCAAAAGATTCAGCGTTGACCATATTTTAAAGAAGATTAGGGTGGTAATCAATCGGAACAAGTGTCAACATGCTCACAAAACAGCCCAAAAATTGCTCAGCAGACATTGAGAATACGGGTTTGTCCAACACCAGACCGTAACTCTCTGCAAGCTCTCTAACCTGTTGCTTTCTGAACAGTTTCTTTAAAACAGTTTTTGAGGGTAAATCGGGGAACCTCATCATAAAATGAAGAAAGCTGAGATATTTTTCCTTCATTTCGGCACCAATATTATCCGTACATTTCTTTTTGCCGATTTTCACTAAAGCTGATTTTACAGTTGGTGGTGGCATGAAGCTTTCGGGATTAATTTCATAAATAAATCTCACCTCAAAAAATGTGTGGTAGAAAACTGTATACGGATTAAAATACTTTTTCCTAACAAGTTTTTTAGCAGACTCAAATTGCATTATCAAGCACCCTTGCTTAAAAAACTCAATATTGGTGTACATTAGGGACTTAAGAATTTCAGAAGTTAACGCAAAAGGTATATTGGACACCACTTTAAAGTTTTTTTGTGGCACTGAAAACTTTCTGTAGTCCAGCCCGATTATGGTAACATTTTTATTAACCCTAAATTTTGACCGTAATTCAGAGACTAAACGGTTATCGTTCTCAATTGCTATGACATTTGTAGAATGTTTGACCAAATGTACCGTCAAAAATCCAGAACCGGCACCAATATCTAAAACGACATCTCCTTTTTGTATCTCTGCCAATCGAATGGCGTCATTTATCAGGATGGTATCAATTGTAAAGTGTTGCCCCGTAAACCTTACGGGTAGGCTACGCTTTTTCATAAAATATTTCTTTGAATAATTATTGAACTGAATAGAAATCGCGAGGAGCGATAGACAGTATTATCCAACAGAAATAAATAACCAGACTACTCCAAAGAGGAACAGCAAAGGTTAACCATCAGTTGATGACCCAAGAATATTATGGAGATTTTAAGATAATTTTTAGACTGTCTACCGCTTAGATAACAGTCCACCATTTTATAAAGAAAGCACAACAGCCCATATCCATATCATATGTTTATTCAGACAAAAATATAAAAAAATGAATTAAACTGGTTTACAAAACACTGCATTTTTAGATAAGCTACCTTTGTACGTTAGTTGTTTGAAATTCAGTTAAGCCTATCGGTTCTGTAGGCGTGCCACCGTCTGCATTTTACCACAATATAACGGGCAATCAAAGAAATGCAGATGGGTCGGGCTATCCGCTGTATCATTTGCGGATCTTGCAGGACCGCAAAAGGATGTCGCTTCTATCCCTCACGCTGTATGCCGTCCAGAAAAAACAAAATATTTATTTCCTTTTTGGTTTCCTGTTCTCAAATTCAAAGGAGGTTTCGGCTTTATCGTTCATGACGATATAGGCATTGAATTTATTGCCCGAATTGCTTTTCATGCCTTTGATAAGATTGGTCTTTCCTTTGGTCACAAGGCTTTCTATGTCGGCAACGCTCAACGGCACTCCGCACACAATACGGAATTGAAGCCAACCACAAGCCTCATCGGGGCATTTTACAACTTTGTTCCAAACCAATAGCTGACGGCTCTTGCATTTAGGGCACGTCAGTTCGGGTTGCTTTTCTTTGGCAATGCCCGTGTCCAAAAGTTCCCGTGTAATGAAAGTGGCATAGGTTTCCATATCACGGTGAAAAGCATCTGCATTTGCATCGTTGTTCTCGATTTTCTGCAAAGCCATTTCCCATTCGGCGGTCATGGCTACATCCGCAATCTTTTTGTCCTTAACCGCCCCGTAAACCTGCAATCCCTTATGGGTAGGGATTAGGGATTTCTTTTCACGCCGAATGTAATCCCTCTTAAAAAGCGTTTCTATAATGGAGGCTCTTGTGGCAGGTGTACCGATGCCGATGTCTTTTAGGGCTTTCCGTTCGTCCTCGTTGTCAATCTCTTTTCCGGCATTTTCCATTGCGGACAACAGACCTGCCTCGGTATAAAGCACAGGCGGTTTGGTTATCTTTTCCAGTACGGATGCCACTTTGATTTTCAGCTCATCGCCCACCTTTAATTCCGGCAGTTCCTGCACAGGGTCGCTGTCCTCATCCGTGAATTTTCCCTTGATGCCACGCCAGCCGGCTTCTATGATTTTACACCCTTTCAGTGTAAAATCATAGTGAAAAGCCTGCAATCCGATGTCGGTTATTTCTTTGGTACAGGCAGACGAAAGGGCTTCCAGTAGGCGGTACGCAATCATATCATAGATAACATTTTCATGCGCTGTTAATTCGGATGGGATTTTCTCGGTAATCAACAGACCGTGGTGGTCTGTTACTTTTACATCGTTCACTATGCGTTTATTGAAACGCCCCCATTTCACTTTTCCGACCGCTTTTTTGCAGGAAGCACGGGCTTCCAAATTCCTTACCAGTGCAGGGATTTCCGACCACATATCTTCGGGAATATATTTACTCCCTGTACGTGGATAGGTGATAAACTTCTTTTCATACAGGCTTTGGGCAATGTTCAATGTTTCCTCGGCAGTATAGGATGCTCTTTTATTGGCTTCTTTCTGCAACCCCGTAAGGTCGAACAGTAAAGGCGGTTGCTCCGTAACTGTTTTGGTTTCCATTGCCGTAACGGTCGCTGTTCCGTTACGCTGAATGGATTTTAGCGTATCGTCAGCAAGTTTCCTGTCATCCCATTTGGTTTTGGAAAGGCTCTTAAAGTCCGTAAATTCTTTGCGGTGTTCCAACTGGATTTGAAAGTATTTCTTGACGGCAAAGTCTTTGTTTTCCAAATACCGCTTGCAGATGAGGGCAAGCGTAGGCGTTTGTACTCTACCAAGCGAGTAAACGCCACGCCCTGCCGAAATGCTCAACGCCTGCGAGGCATTGATGCCCACAAGCCAATCGGCTTTGCTCCGTCCTTGTCCGGCTCTGTATAGCCCGTCAAAATCGCTTCCGGCTTTTAGGTTGTCAAAACCCTGTTTAATCGCCTTTTCCGTGAGCGAGCTTATCCATAAACGTTCGAAAGGTTTCCGGCACTTTAGGTATTCATAGATATACCTAAAGATGAGTTCCCCCTCACGTCCGGCATCGGTAGCCACGATAATACTATCGCATCTGCCGATGACCTGTTCGATAATATTTAACTGTTTTAATGCCCCGTTATCGGGAACATAGCTTTTGTCCTTTTTAATCTTTCGTACCGTCAGTAAAAAAGGGTTGGGCAATATGGGCAGGGCTTCCCTTTGGAAGCCCGATACCCCGTAATCTTCGGGCATCGCCAGTCCGACCAGATGCCCCAATGCCCACGTAACTTCATAGCCGTTCCCTGTTAGGTAGCCATCCCGTTTTTCGGTCGCTCCCAACAGGGTAGCTATTTCCCTCGCCACACTTGGCTTTTCTGCAATGATTGCTTTCATGATACTATCTCTTTTAATGGATTATATGATGGACATTTCTCTTTGAGAACCCCATTCGTATTCTGTGAAAGGGGATTTCCAAAGAAAAATGTTTTTTGATGGTATTATCTTCTTACCCCTCTGGATTTAGCCGGACGGTTGGGGTCATTTTGCCGTTGCTGTTGAGTTTTATTTTTCGGCGTTTGTTGTTCCGGTTTCAGAGGCTCGTTGACGTGTTTGGTCGCTTCGTTGGTTTTTCCGTTGGAGTTTACGGCAACCTGTGTTTTGTGCGCTTCGGCAGGCTGTACCTTATTTTTCAGCGCATTGGGGTTTTTAAAGCTGAAATTATAACCCCCTGTTTCTTTGTTCAGCGTAACGTAGCCTTTATACGGGTTTCCTTTTCCGTCCTTGAAATCCGAAACATAAATCGTCTTGCCCTCGGTGAGTTGCTTGTACTGTTCATCCGAAAACACTTTGTTGCGGAATATTTTCGGGTCGTTTTCCTGTGTCTGTTTGGGGGCTTTATCGCCAAAAAGGTACTCTGGATATTTTTTGTCGGCGTTGAACTGTACATGGGCATTTTTGTTCGTACTGTTCTTAAAATCCAACCCCTCTAAATAAATGGCTTTCCCATCTTTTAAATCCCGTTTTTGGTCTTCGGTCAACTTTACGCCCTTAATCTCATCGGGTACTTTTATCCTGTCCTGCCGGAATGCGATAACTTCGTTCGTTAGGTGGTCGATACTGATAATGGACGGTATCTTTTCGCCTGTCTTGCGGTTGGTCAATTCCACCACACGCCCCATGTTTCCGGTTTTGAGCAGGTTTTCCCTGTCCTCTTTGGTAAACTCGTGACCAAAGAAAGGGGGTTTAAGGTTGGGTTCATGGCGTACACCGTACATCATAAGTACAGGTTTTCCGTCTTCACCGTCTTTGAAACCGAGCCTTGCATCCGAGCGCATGACAACCGTACCGAAATTGACACTTGTGGGATATACCTTATTGGTCTTGTAGCCCTTTAACAGCAAATCCAATTGCCCGTCTTTTTCAAGCCTCTCTTTGTTTATCCCAAATTGCGCTAAATAATTCCAGTCCACATCTTCCGCCTTATAGCGGTATTCGTTCTTCTCCTGTGATTGCTGCGCTTCCGGTGTCGCCTGTGGTGCTTCCACATCCTTTTTGGTTTCCTGTTGTTGCTCCTTTGGCTCTTTGACCTCATGCTTTGCCATGACAGCCTCGCCCTCTTTGGTGGGGGCATCGACCTGTTTCTGCATTTCTTTGGCGGTTTCGACCGCTTCCTTTGCAGGTACTTTGAAGAATGAAAAATGGGTCGGGTCTTTAAGCTGTCGCCAAAAGTTGGAGAAGAAATTTGTAAATAAATCTCCGGCTCTCTCAACCCGCATAAATTGGCTTTGGTTCTTCTTGGTGGCATCAACGGTTTTCAGATTGCCGTTTTCGTCAACACCCGTGACCGCTTGGATTTTCTTTTTTTCCTTGTCCATCACCAACAGCACATCCGAAAGCTGTTCGGGATATTGCTGTGGATTTTCAATTGTCTGTTCGCTCATGATATTGATTATTTAAAGATTATATTGCCCGAAAGTAGGCGAAGCAGGTACGGCATAGCCGTACCTGTCTTTTCGTGGTAGGGTTTGTCATCGGTTTTCTTTTGTACGCCGTATAGGTGCTTTGAAACTTTCCCTGATGAACTGGTGTACATCAGATAGTTTGTAGTACAGTTTTCCGCTAATGGTGTAATACGGTAGCTTGCCCGTGGAGCGGTATCGTTGCAGGGAACGGTGGCTGATTTTCAGCATGAGGAGCAGGTCTTGGTTGTCCAGTAGTTCCTCGCCGTCTATGCTGTGCCGTTCTTTCTTGATGTTTAGGACGTACTCTTTCAAAATATCGAAACGCTCCATTATACGTTCCATCCATGCGATAAATTCCATTCTGTCGATGTTCATAACAAATACTTTTAATGATTTCTAACACCACAAAATTGGAGCGATTGGCGCAGGCTGTCTTCCGATACGTGTCTATCAAAAAGGCACTTTTTTCATTTTTTTACAATTCATGTAAAGTGCTGTTTTTAGGAGCTTTTCGCACTTTTGGTCAATCGGTCGGCATCCAAATCAATGGATTTGCCGATAGACACATATAGGCAAACGGGCAAAAAAAAACAGCACCGATTGATGCTGTCCTTTTTGATGGAAAGAGAAGACAAAATTACAAGTTGTCTTCCCTGTCCATATATTCCTCTAAGCTGTATTTGAGTTGGTCTAAAAACAACGTCCGTGAGCCTGCACGGGTTTTCATCCGGTGGAAGCTGTTATGGATGTCGTTCAGCGAGATACGGAACAGGATTTGGAATACCATGCTGATTTTGCGGATGCCTATTTTCCCGTGCGAAATGGCATCGCAGGCGTAGAGTGCATAAACCAATTCGATAAGGGCATTTTTTGTCTGTGTCCAAAAGAAGTCTTTTGTTTCTCCGTGTTGTAGCAGTACATCGGGATTTTGTTCGGGGCTTAGCTTTGTCGTTAGGTAGTTATAGATTAATTCGTTGGCTATGATTTTCGCCACTTTGTAATCAAAGTAGGTCGAAAATTTGGTGTCGATTTCAAATACAAAGCTGTTCAGCCCGTCATAGCAGTTGATTTTGCCAAGAGTAAAGTATTGTTCATCTCGGTCAGTTCTGCCCGAACGGTAATAGCGGTAAAAATCGGAATTGCAGACATGCTCGGTATATTCCAGTTTCAATTCACGCAGGTGCATGGCAAAATAGCTCTCATACATATTTCCATTGCTTGCTGGGCAGGCAGTTTCAATTCTAAACACTTTGTTATAATAGATGAGCTTACCAAGAACGGAGGGTTTTATCTGCTTAAAGAAAAGGATTTCGTCTTCTAATGTTGTGAAGCCCTCGTTTATAATATCTTCTTTGATGTCTGCGAGAACCTCTTTCAGATAGACCGTCATCCTGTATGCCTCGTCCATAAAACTCGAAGCCTCCGCCGACAATTTACGTTCCTGTTTCTGTATGTCGGAGACGATTTTGTGTAATAGATGTCTCATAATACCAATGGTTTAAAATGAAGCCAATATGCCTCTCCAAATTTTACGATTAGTATTGAGGTTTTTTCATGAGACAGGACGAAGTAGGGGAAGATTTTTTGTCAATAACACAATAAATGATATCGCTACAACTCAATGCGTTACTTTGTAAATATTTATCACGCTTAAAATTCGTAAATTGTCACAGAGAATTTTTCAGTCATCATAAATACGTTCTTGTTTGCGTATCAGGGGATTAAGAAAATATATTGCATATACACAATGACATTATTAAAGAAAGAATATCTACTACTATATATATGAAACTTGTAACAAGAAATGATATTGAAAATTGGGCAGACACAGCTTTGTCGAAAAGTGATTTCCCATATTTAATTTCACTATTGGTGCGTGCTACTACACCCAAAAGTACCCAAATCAATTTCCCTTCTGGAAGTACATCTTATATTGGCGGTTGGGACGGAGAGGTATTTTGTCAAGAGGATACGGCTTATGTTCCAAAAGGAATCTCATTATATGAGTTTGGAACAGAGACACAACCCAAAACAAAAGCCGATAAAGATTATAATAAAAGGAAAGCCGACACTTTAGGTTATGATCCTAAAGAGAGTGTATTCGTTTTTATTACTCCTCGATTTTGGAAAGCAAAAGAAAAATGGATAAACACGAAGCGAGCTGAAAACTTTTGGAAAGATGTTAAAGTCTACGATTCATCAAATTTAGAACAATGGCTTGATATTGCCGTTTCGGTCTCAATGTGGTTCGCAGATTACTTAAGAAAGGCTCCAATTGATGGAATAGACACAGCGCAACAGTTTTGGAAGTATTGGTCAAAATTTAAAAGCATCGAATTGTTGCCGCAGATAGTTACATCTGGTCGTGAAAGAGAGCAAGAAAATATTTTTAACTTTCTCGAAGATACCCCTAATATTACCTCGGTCAAAGCGGCATCAAAAAATGAAGCTATTGCGTTTATCATTGCGGCAGCAAAGCTTTTTCCTATTAATGAATCAGAACGTTTTTTTTCAAGAACATTAATTGTTAACTCTGAAGCGGCCTATAAAGTAGTATCAACAAATTTTGTGTCACCTCTTATTCTAATTCCAACTTTCGATAACAAATTACCAATGTTTTCTGCTGTTTCTAACAATCATCATGTTTTAGTTCCGTTGGGTGCTGATGACGAGTTTAACCAAGAAACAATCACTTTGCCAATTATCGACAAATTTGGCCAGGTGAAATGTTTAATCGATAGCGGTATCCCCGAAACTGACGCCGAAAAGTTTTCTCGAGAAGCGGGAAGAAACATCACTATCCTGAAAAAACTTCTTGGCTTTCCTCATAACAAAGCAAAATGGATGGAGAACGAAAACATTCGTGAAATTATCCCTGCATTACTAATTGGAAGATGGAACGAAACCTTTGTCGGTGACATCGAACTGATTGAAAAGTTGTCAGGTCAAAAATATTCTGAATATGTTGTTACGCTAAATAGATGGAAAAATTTTGAAGAATCTCCCATCATTCAAATTGGCGAGACTTGGCGATTAACTTCTCCGTTGGATTTATGGACAAATTTATCATCTTTTCTCACTCCCAAAGATTTTGAAGACCTTCAAGAATGTTTTGGATTAGCATTTAAAAATGGTAATCCAACGATTGAACCCGAAGATGAAAACAGCTTTTCTGCATATTTTTCGAAAAGGAAAAAATACTCTACATGGTCACGAGAAGGGTTGGTTCAGTCCTTAATTTTAATAGGAAGATTAAACGAAGTGAAAATTTCCAATCTAAAAAATCCTCAAAGTTTTGTTGATGCTTTAATATTTGACTTACTTGATAATGCAAGCGGAGAAATGTGGATATCAGTTGACCACGAATTACCGTTAATAGCAGAGGCATCACCCGAAAGTTTCCTGAATGCTGTCAACAAATCTTTAGTCAAAAAACAGCCTGAAATCATGGATATGTTTATGGAGGAAGATGGGTTCATTGATAAGACGAGTCATCATACAGGATTGTTATGGGCACTTGAAAGTTTGGCTTGGTTGCCAGAATATTTATTGGATTCGAGTTTGATTTTACTCACATTATCTCGGCTCGACCCGGGGGGGCGTCTGTCTAACAGACCATCAAACAGTATAGCCGAAATCTTTAAACCATGGCATTATCAAACACTTGCTTCATTTGATGAAAGAATGAAGGTTTTGAGATATATTACAGAAAAAGAAAAAAAGTCGGGCTGGTCTCTCTTGATAAGAATGTTGCCTGACCGTCACGGTATTGCACACCCAACTCACAAGATGCGCTGGCGTATATTTGATAAGAATATAAATTTAAGTTACACCTACGAAGAAATATGGAAAACTCATTCCGAAGTTATTGAAATGCTGATATCAATTTTCGATAACGATGAATTGAAATTTGCGCAACTCATAGAGGAAATTCCAAATCTCTCTTCACAAGATAGAAAGCGTGTATTAGAATGGGCAGAAAGTATTTACGAAAATGTTGAACAGATAGATTTTTTATCTTGGGAATCCATAAGAAAGATATTAAATCAACATAGGTCTCATCCTGATACGGATTGGGCTTTACCTGGATCAGAGTTGGTTAGATTGGAAGCTCTTTATAACAAACTTCAGCCGACGGACATTATTAACAAGTATATTTGGCTCTTTAATGACCACTGGCCTGACTTTCCCGAGGGATTTAAATATGTGGAAAATGATTATAAGGAACGACATATACAACAGCAAAACCGTATTAATACTGAAAGAGAAAAAGCTATAATTATTCTTCGTGAGGAATTAGGTTTAAGTAGAACATTAGATTTGCGTAAAAAGGTTAAAGAGCCGTGGCACTTAGGTAGTGCTTTAGCTGGCATCATTTCCACTCAAGACGAGGTTTTAAAAGTTTGTGAATGCCTATACGATGATAAAAGCACCATAGGCTTTATTCATAATTTTATTTATCAAAAATCTCGCCATGAAGACTTTAATTGGGTGAAATCATTGATTTTGGATTTACAAGAACATGGTTATAGTAATAAAGCGATATCCAATGCTTTAATACCACTAAATCAAAACCAACAATTGTGGGATTTCATTGCATCTTTGAATGAAGAAATTGAGAATGAATATTGGGAAAATGTCAACCCAAATTTTTACGGAGTGTCCGAGAGCGAAATAACGTTTGGGATAAATAAGCTTCTAAAATACAAGCGTTTCTTTTCTGCTATTGATGTTTCTAATCACTTTATAGAAAAACTACCAAGTAATCTTCTTTCCGAAATGCTTTTTAAGTCGGGAACAGAAGAGTCGAATGAAGCACCACGATTTAAAGGATATGAGATTGAACGGATTTTTGAAGAACTTGATAAACGAAAAGATATCGATAAATCCACACTAATTAAATTAGAATGGCTATTTCTACCAATCTTAGATTCGTATGGTACGAGAAGAAATCCTAAAGTTTTGGAAGAAGAACTGACTAACAATCCAGAATTTTTCATCGAAATTTTAAAATGGGTTTATCTACCAAAAGATAGAGCAGTACTGGAGAAAGAAAGGGAGGGTATTTCCGACGATTTTATCCAAAACAGAGCGAAACAAGCCTATCATTTACTTCATTCTTGGAAAAAAATACCGGGTATGAAAGAAGACAAATCCATCGATACAACAACATTGCAAGAATGGGTTCTTAAGGTAAGACAATTGGCAAAAGCAGTTGATAGATTAGAAGCTGCCGATTCCGAAATTGGAAAGATATTGGCTCAATATCCCGAGAATATTCCTGAGTGGCCACAGGAGGTAATATTTCAAACCATTGAGGAGGTAAATACCCGTAGTATTAAAAGTGGTTATTCTACGGCTATGTTCAACAAAAGAGGTTCTACCACAAGAGGCCCTTACGATGGAGGAAATATCGAGCGAGCAAAAGCCCGCTACTTCGAAAAATTAGAGACAGATTTCCAGTACAAATACCCAAATGTCGCTGAAATTTTTAAACACATGAAACAACGATATTTGGAGGACGCAAAGAGAGAAGACGAGGAAGCCCAACGTAACAAGTTAGAGTACTAAAATCAAAATTTTCGAACCTTTGACATCTGTTTAGGTTTAGGTCGGTTGACCTCTAAATCATTCTGATATGGACTGTCTTTCAATTGATTCAACCGTCTTAAATCTTCCAAAAAAGAGTTCGAGTTCTGTACCAGCGGGTTCACTTCTTGGGACAAGTCTAAAAAAGAAAGACTTGTCCCATTTTTTTTGCCCTGTAATTTGCTGGTATTCTGATAAATAAGGGATCAATCCCAAATGTTGTGTTTACGCAAAAATCGGATCAATCGGAATTTCTGGGGGGAAAAAAGATATCTAAATGCTAGTCATGGATCACATTCAAAATATACTAATTAACGTGAGTTAGGGATAATAGAACTGTCTTTTTAAGGAATAAAGAAGAGGTTAAAGAACTGGTTATCAAATAAGTAGGTGTATTTTGTTATATTTAGGTACCAAATTAAAACTATAACTTGATATGCTTACTCCTTTTAAAATTACCGAAATTTTCGTTCAAGTTGATGATTTCTGCAAAGAATTTGAACTTGAGATCATCCAACATAAGCTTAATGCGGGAAATTGTAAAGCCAGAAACCGTAAGGCCTCACTTGCTGATAGTGAGATCATCATATTTTTTAAACAATAGATAATCCTTATATTTTTTACAATTGGCTCCTTTTTTAAAGCAATAAACCTCCCCTTATAGTTCTGGACGTAATATGTACTAATAAGTAGAAGCTACGCCTACATAGAAAAGAAAAAAATTTGCCTTTCACCTAATTCTGAAAGCTTTTATAAATAAAACTTCAAAGCTTCTTTAAAACATCTCTAAAGCATCTCTAAACGAAGGATGAACGAAGGATGGAACTACCCTGATTTTTAATAATTCCCGGAGGATACGCTTATGTACCAATTTAACGATTTATTTCTGTTTTGACAAATATTTCTCAAAATAGAAGACGGATAAAACTCCTACTCAAATACACGTATCGGAAATACCAGAGCGAAAGAGGTTGTAAGGCAAGACAAGAGAAATAACAGGTTTTCTTCAGAAGCCGACTCTCAGATCTGCTTTGGTAAACATTGAATGTGTCAATGATGAACTAAAAAATATCTTCAAGCTCCAGCACGCCCGTCAACGTTCGATCAATAACTCCCTAATGAATACAATGGGCGTACTTTGTGCTTATCATTTCTTCCCTAAAAAAACTTCTCTGAATATCGCTTTTAAAACAAATGATAAGCAATTATTATTAGCTGCTTAACCCGAACTCAGGTTAATTATGTAAGCATAGGAGCTCAAATACCTAATACCCACCTTACATCAAAAGGATCCGTTATTTCAATTAGTTTTTGGTTGTCATCATTCTGAACAAACGGATTCTGTTTATTGAATTTTAGTTTTTCAATAAGCGCTCGTCTATCGTTTACATTTTTACAGCGTAGAAAGATAGACAGGTAATTCCCAAGTATCCTTCCCTCATTATGTACCAAATCGGAACCATAAATAATTATGCTATCAGAAACAAGCGATCCGCTAACGACAGGAACTCCTGTGTAATCTTCCCATTTCTTTTCGAAAACATCAAATTGCAGAGCCCCACCAAAACAAGTTTGATAATGGGTGAGTGCTTTCCTGCAATTGCCAGAAAATGTAATGAAAACTGCGCTGCTAAATTTGTTCATCGCAGATAAATTAAGCATCAGGAATTTCGGGCTCTACGAGCTTTATCAATTTATCCAGAGAATCCTGCCAGCCTAAATAACACATTTCGGTTGGTATAACTGAGGGGATTCCTTCCTGTAATATATTAATTTCGGTGCCACAAGAAACTTGTTTGAGCTGAACAGTTGTTGTCATCTCCCCGGGTAGGCCAGGATCATCAAAAGTATCAGAGTATTTAATTAATTCATTTGGTTTGATATCCAAAAATGTCCCACCAAAAGAATGTCCGTTCCCGGTGCTAAAATTAATAAATGTCATATGATACTTGCCATTTACCTTAAAATCCATTTGCTGAACAGTACATAGAAAACCGTAAGGCGGCAGCCAGGTTGAATATGCTAAAGGATTTGAAAATGCCATAAACACTTTTTCCGGGCTGGCCTTAATTACTCTGTGTAATGAAACTGAATTATTTTCCATCGTGTTGAAATTTAAATTGTAGTCAATTAGTTATTTCTTTTTATTTGCTTGCTTTTCCTCATTCTCTTTTTTTCGGAAAGCAATAATTTCCTTTATCAACGTTTCAGGCAAAGGTTTGTTCATCGGAAACTGGATAACCGCTTTACTGGTTTTATATTCAGCCAGGTTATTTCTGAAATGTTCCCAAAAAGCCTCACTATAAGGATGGGACAGAGAAATGTGCTTCGGAAATGCGCAGTAGTATATCAAATAGCCATGATATTTAAAACAAGGGATTTGATAGCTGATGGCTTCCGTTGCGCCGGGAGCCGTTTCATGGATGATTTTTCGAATGATCTGCATCCGTGCTAATGTTTCACCGCTGAATGCCTGATGATATTCATCGATGGTTTGATAATTTGTCTTAGCCATTCGTATACATTTTATGGTTATAGATATAAGAAACAGTAAGAATGCCAAGTACTACCAATGGCATCAACATAAATCCAATATTTTTATCCACACACGCGTGGCTGATAAATGCAAATATTAAGTTAAAGGTAAGTCCTGCATAAGCCCACTCCTTTAATTTTGCTGGTATTTTTGGGAGCGAGATGGCTATAACTCCCAGTACTTTACATATGATAAGTGTATAAGCGAAATAGTCCGGATATCCCAATGGCTTTGTACCTACATTTGCATACTGCGGTGCAAATAGGAGGGTGCCAACTGGCATTAAACCTTCCCAAAGGATAATAATGACTGTTGCTATCCAAAAAGTGATTTTAATCTTTTTCATGTTTATAATTGTTAATAAGTTTTAAGAATTAGTTGATTCAACATATTTTACAAAATTGTTAAGAATAGCTTGCCATCCTTGTTTCTGAAATTCAGGTGCATTTTCTGTCTCCGCATCAAATGTGGTTTCTATATGGGTTTGACCATTTTTAGCTGTAAAAACAGTAGTCGCCTTTCTTCCATCAGGCATGGTGTATGTGATTAGCTTATGGAGCTCCACCTGATCATACGTACCTTCGAAATCAAATCCGAAGCTTCCATCTTTGGCTTCCATTCTATTTTTGAATTTACCGCCTACTCTCAAGTCATTTTCGCTACTTGGGCTATGCCAGCTTGGATCAGCACTATTCCATTGCATGATGTCACTTGGAGTATTCCATGCTTTCCAAACGTCTGCTACAGGAGCATTTGCTGTTGCTTCTACCGTAATTTTTGTTACTTGTGTCATTGTTAGTTTTTTGTTATTAAATTTATAGTTCAAAATTACACCTGAATATAAGATTTTGGCTGTTGTGAAAATGACAATTTTAGGGGTGAATTATGACAAAGCTATTTTTTTAATGTTGCAATTTAATACCGCATATTGATATGCTAATTTCTGTCTTTGTACCTGAATATGGGGTAATTGAGGCGGTTACGCCGCCATTCAGAACTTTCAACACCGCCAATGAGTTTTTAACAGCATTTGGTAAAAAGCCTGCTTTCAATGTCGAATATGTGGGCCTGCAAGAATATGTACCCGCTAATAATGGCGAATACACTATAAAAACAAACAGGTTGCTTAAAGATGTAACGGCGACCGATTTACTTATTATTCCGCCAACTTTTGGTGATACATCCAAAGGAATTCAAGCCAATGCGGAAGCAATACCTTATTTTAAGAAATTACATAAGGAAGGTTCCAGTCTCGCTAGTTTGTGTATCGGCGCTTTTCTTTTGGCAGAGACAGGCCTGCTTAATGGCAAAAAATGCTCGACACATTGGGCTTATATTAATGAGTTTAAAGAAAGATATCCCGAGGTAGAAGTAGAAGATGGGGCGATAATAACCGAACATGATAATATCTACAGTAGCGGTGGAGCAAGCAGTTTATGGAATTTGATATTATATCTGGTTGAGAAATTTGCAGACAGAGAAACAGCTGTTATGATTTCGAAATATTTTGCATTGGATATTGGAAGAGATAGCCAATCACAATTTGCAATATTTAAAGGTCAGCGAAATCATGGCCATGAGGACATTCAAAAAGTACAGAATTATATTGAAGAACACTATTGTGACAAGATATCAATAGAAACTCTGGCAAAGCTGATTAATACGGGTCGCAGAACTTTTGAACGTAAGTTTAAAGAGGCAACAAACAATACGCCCATGGAGTATATACAAAGGGTGCGCATCGAGGCCGCAAAAAAATCTTTTGAAGCATCCAGAAGAAATGTAACCGAAATCATGTTTGACGTAGGTTATACAGATACAAAAGCATTTCGGGATACTTTTAAAAAAATTACCGGTCTTACGCCAATTGAATACAGAAATAAGTTTGCAAAAGTGGTTTATGAGGTTTGATAGTAAATGTATTTTATAACAAAGAAGTTAATTATCCCCTTGGGTTAGCTAAAATACTTCGATCTTTCCCAAATAAATACGTTTCCCGAGAAAGTCTCGAAGAAATGTAAATAATAATTACTGGAGATCCCGGCAATTGTGACAGGTAGGGATAACTAGAAATCTCATTGTCAAAAACAGCCCATCGAATAATTAGATCGAATAGATTAAAGCAACAAAAGCGACTGTCAATTTTAAAAAAGATGACAGTCGCCTTAGTTATTATTCAGTTAAAACAACAGGCCATAAAGGGTTTTGAACCAATAAATGTCCTCTACTTTTGTTGATTTCATTTTGTGGCACAGGATACCAATAGTATTCCTTAGCCCAACGTCTCCCTTCTAATTTTGTACGTTGAAAGAACGAATCCGGATCACCAATAGGTTTGGTAGTGGTTTCTGTACTGCCGATCTTCAATTTAACATTGTCGAAACCGTTCATATTCATTCCAGTCATACGGGTCATGTCACCGTCTACACCACCTTTATCTGGTTGGTTGGCACCTGCCGGATCACAGATCATCCATCTTCGCATGTCAAACCATCGCTGCCCTTCGCCAAGAAATTCCACATGGCGTTCTTGTACAATTGCTTTAAATTGTTCCTGTTTGTTTCCTATAACGCCGGTTTTGGTTCCGTTTGTTGCTAATTCTGCATATCCGGGAATACCTGCTCTTTCTCGTACTTTGTCTATATATGCAATAATTCTAGGATCATTAGGATCAATTTCATTAAGTACTTCAGCATAATATAAATAAAAATCAGCCAAACGAAGTAGTATTGAAGGGCGTGACCATGAAGTATAAACTGTAAACGGAGTCCCGGGAGCACCGGCAACATTAATAGAAGTTACCCCTTGTGCAATACGACGATGTTTGAATTTGTAAAACAAGTACCCTGCTCTTGGCCAGTTTTCACCTCCGGCAATTCCGGAAGCTTTACCACGTCCATACCATTGATAATAAACTCCGCCCGGATTATTATGTTCATTGGCATGAATGTGCCAGCTTTTTCCATTGTAGCCAATTGCCGCATAAAAGCGCGCTTCGCGATTTGCATACATGTTAAAGATATTTGGATCTGGATTATTGTTTACATGAGTCGGATTGTTTACAGTAGTAAATCCATTTTCTTTATATCCCGAGCCCTGATCGTAGATTGTTAAACCATTATTCATAAAAAATGCATCAACAGATTCCTGAGAAACAGAGATGTTGGCAAAATTTGTTGGACTGGCATATAAATCTACAGGGTTCGAACGGCGTTCCTGATTATTAGGATTACTATAGTCATTGTATGCTGTTGCCCAGATTATCTCATCATTGTATTTCTGGAAAACCTGATATACGGAAGCATGTGGGTTTATGTCAGTTGTATTTGAATAATACTCAGCATATAATTTATGCCCCATGGAATGTGCATAATCTAAGAATTCTTCCAGTCTTTTTTTTGCAGTTTGCCATTTATCAGCATTGTAGTCAGGAAAAAGACGCGTTCCGTCTTTATTTACAATGGACAAGCTTTCCGGAAACCCTCCATTGAATAATTTAGAGGCCGCATATACCCATAATTTAGCACGAAGAGCCCTCACAATTACTAACGTAGGTTTTACCATCTCGCCGGTATTAAAATTACTATCGTTTTTGCTAATAGTTGCAGGGAGCCTTCCGGCGTCAATAACATCTGCCAGTAAGCCGTCGATATAGTTAATCACGTCGTCCATTGGCGCCCGGGCATAATCGATGTCTTTATCCTCGGGGTTAGCTATTTCTGTAACCAAAGGAACAGGCCCATAAAGCTCCAATAAAGTAAAATAAGAATAGGCTATTAAAAATTTAGCTTCATCTTTCATTCTCAATATTTCATACTCTGGTAGTACGTTATTTCCCGACCCCGAGCCAATGGCATGAGCCTTTTCTAAAAATATAAGTGCCTGTCTGATATATTTATATTGCGTAGCCCAACGATGATATCCGGCGTTAGCTGGTGTATAGCCAGTAACCATAGTATTACGAGCAAAATTACATGCCAGTTCCCCGGAAATAGCAGACCAGGGATTACTCATGGCATCTGCACTCGATGCATTTTTTGAGTATTCTATAATGCAATTGTATGTGTTTGCATGCCATCGTTTGGTGTATTCTACATTTTCAAATACACCATTTATGGTTAAGTTATCTGATAGCTCTGAAGAAACATCAAGATAATTTTTACATGATGTCAAAAGCATTACGCCTGTTGTAAGCAAGCAAAAAAGTGTCTTATTTAATTTTTTCATAATGGTAATATTTTAGAACGTCACATCTAAACCAAATGTCCAGGTAGCACTTATTGGGTACCTTGCGCCAGAGCGATCCGTTACTTCAGGGTCCCAAAATTTTATTTTATCCCAGGTATACAGGTTTTCTCCCTGAACATATAAACGTAGACCATTTATCTTTGCTTTTTTTAGTGCTTTTGGATTAAAAGCATATCCCAATTCAATATTTTTCAAACGGATATATGAGGCATCTCTATACCACCATGTGCTGGTTCTTGTATTGTTTGAGTTTCCTGTAGTTCTGATTCTAGGAAATAACACATCCTGATTGTAAGGATCTTCATATCTCCATCGGTTCATGGCTTCTTCTCTTAATGAAGCGTCGGTTATAGAACGTTGAAAAGGGAAGAAGTTTTCGACTTTATTTAACAGGTTTGAAGATATTTTATCCGCGCCCTGGAAAAAAGCTCCTACTGACAGGCGTTTCCATTCTACGGTTAATCCAAAGCCGTAAACTATTCCAGGAACCGTGGTTGAGAAAAAGCCATTAGCATAAGTTTGATCGTAGCTATCTATTTTTCCATCACCATTTAAATCCTTATAACGAATATCTCCTGGAGCTACTGCCAAACCGGGGTCCGGAAGTCCAGTTTTCAGTGCATAAGACTCGCTACCATTTGCATTCTTTGTAATAATAAAATCATCAGGAGTATATAGCCCTTCTGCAATATAAATAAAAGGTTGTCCGATACTTTGTCCGGTATACGCTTGGTATGTATACGATTGAGGTATTTCGTCATATTCCATGATTTTATTTTTGGTGTAGGTATAATTCAATCGACCTGTTAACATGAAATTTCCTAAGGCCTGTTTGCCAACAAAGGAGAGATCAATCCCTCTGTTTTTTGTTCTTCCAAAGTTTTGCATTGGGTTAACACGCAATCCCGCTGCGGTAGGGATTGTATTACGGCGAATAAGAATGTCATGACGCTCATTGTAAAAATAATCTATACTGGCATCAATGCGTCCATTAAAAAATCCAATGTCAAAACCAGTGTTGAATTTGTCTTCAATTTCCCAACCAAGTGTAGGTGTTGCATAATCGCTTTCGACTATGCCGGCACCCGGACTGCCTGATCCCTGTCCGTTATTAGACACACCAGAGCCCCCTGTCCAAGAATAATTGTATCCTGCATCACCCTCATTAACTCTTTCACGATAAGGGAAACGGGACATATCACTAGAAAGAACATCATTTCCAGTTTTACCATAAGAAACTCTCAACTTCAGTTTTTCGAAGGATCTTTTTAACGGATCCCAGAAGTTTTCGTTACTAATCCACCAGGCAGCACCAATAGCAGGGAAGGATCCCCAGCGATTACCTGCCGCGAAATTTTCACTTCCAGTCATACCCATACTGGCTTCTAACAAGTAACGTCTATCAAATCCGTAGGTCACGCGGGCTACAACACTTTGTTTTCTGTATGGTAACATCTCTAAACCCACACTTCTCGATTGATATTGAGTTTCCTTTTGGTTATACAACATAAGTCCAGTAACATCATGTTTACCGAAGGTTCTTTTATAATCGAGTGCCGTTTCTACATAGACCTTTCTTTCGCCTGAACTACCACCCGCAACTGGATTTCCTAATGCCGAGCCTGCTCTAATCTGACTGAAAATAAGATTACCATTATCGTCTCGGTTTTTGGCATAGAATGAATTTGCTTCTTTTGTCCGATTCATTCTGCCCTGGGTTAAAGCATCAAAGCTTAATGCTCCGCGCCAGGAAAGCCCTTTTGTAAAAATATCCAGATTTTGTACCAAATTCACTCTGGATTGTACGGTAACTGTCCAGTTTTTGGTGTATCCCATATTGTTTAGCAGATTATAAGGGTTCGCTCTCTCTGCTGTACCAACCGAACCTGCAGAGTATTGCGGGTGTTCTGCAAAAGAACCATCAGAATAAACCATTGGAAACAAATAGCGGGGTGACATAGATATTATACTCCAAAGGTCATTTGCTGGTGTCATAGGAGCATTTTGTTTAACGAAATAACCTGCTAAATCCACCGACATTTTTGTGGTTTTTGTTAGCTCCATGTCTATGTTGGAACGTAAATTATATCGCTCGTATTTTAGGTTAGCATTGTAGTTTTCTACCGTGTTGCTATGATATAATCCATCTTCGGTATAAAATGCTCCGGAGGTAAAGAACTTAACCTTATCAGCTCCACCTCGGAAATTGACCGTGTATCTGCTCACATTTGTGTTAGGTTTTAACAAATCCAACCAATTTGTATTCGGATACAAATCCGGGTCTTTGCCTAAAAGATAATTCGATAAAGTAACATCGTCATAGGTTGGTAACCATCCGGATATCGGGTTCCCTGCTTCATTCCATGTTGCCTCATTGTATAAATTCAGTGTTCTGTATGAATCCAGTGATTGCGGGGTTCGTATAGGCGTTCTTATCGCATGCTCTGCATTTACGGACATTACTGTCTTTTGCGAAGCTCCACGTTTGGTATTGACTAATATAACACCATTGGCGCCCTCAGCTCCATATACTGCGGTTGCGGCAGCATCTTTTAATACTGAAAATGACTCTATTTCATCAACAGGAATGTTACTCATGTCACTTTTGCTCCTTGGAATACCATCTATAATAATAAGCGGGCTCGTACCACCTGCAAAGGAACTTACGCCACGAATCCAAAAATTAGAATCATCATATCCTGGCTCTCCGGAAGGCTGTCTCGCAATAATACCGGCTAATTTACCGGCAATAGAATTAGATAAGGAACGTCCCGTAACTGCGAGATCTTTAGCTGTGACGGTACTTATGGAAGAGACCAAGCTTTCTTTCTTCTGCTGTCCGTAACCTACAACAACAACTTCCGAGAGATCTGCCGAAGATTCGGTTAGCCTGATATTAATATTGGTTTCGTCTTTTATTGTACGTTCTTCTGTTACAAAACCCAGGTAACTAAAAATAAGTACGTTTCCTGTTTTTGCACTAATTGTGTAGCGACCGTTTACGTCCGTAAATGTTCCGGTTGTAGTATTCTTTATAGCTACAGATACACCGGCTAAAGGGTTACCATCTCCCTCTGTAACTAAACCTTTGATTGTTATATTTTGTGCCGATAATTTTAAGCTTATACAGCAAAGAATAGTGAAAAGGTAATATGGTATAGACCATGAAGAACAGGTCATTTTATTTATATTTTTTAATATTTCCATTGGTTATCGCTCTTTTTTATTCTAAACTGATTGATATTTTCGCAGGAGTAGACTTGGTATCAATAGTGAATACATAAGTTCTGTTGGCACCCAGGGTTCTGTTACTCCCTGTTGCTATCATTTGCCCATTACTGTCACCTATGGCGGCTTTTAATTCAAACCGGGCCGATCCTGCAGAAGATTGAGGTGATCCGGGGCTTCCATATAGTGTTTGTACCAGGTCTAAAGCAAAGGAATTTGATTTTGATCTACTATTTTTATAAAAGCTTATTCCAGCCGTACTACCAGATATATTGCTCAAGAAAAGTGTTTGGTTAGCTACCAATTTAATTTGGTAAATACCATTGCCCATAGGGGCCATGGCGATGTTTTTGTCAGCATTCCATAGGCAAGGATTTTTTTCCATTGATGGTATGCCCAAGCGTCCGGCAGGAGCAGATCCCCCTTGGTCACCCACACCACCATTTATCCATACACCACCCGTGTAGTTTGTTGCATTAAAATCCGCAAGGTTAGTTCCGTTCATTGGTTCAATGCGGAAATATTTTAAATTCTGATCTGCTGTTATCCTATATTTACCATTTATTGCCCGGAATTTATAGACGCCATTTATACCGGGGATTTTATCCAAAAACGTGGGATTTATCCACCAGTCTTCCAGATCCTGAAAACCTGTTATCGCTATTTCCTGATTTTGAGTGAAATTCTCCTCTAGAATTGCTAAGCCAGAGCCAAACGTCGGGAAAAGGTGTTCTCCAAAAGCTGGTTTCAGGAAAGGTTCGGCTTCAAAAGAGCGAGTATCAAACCAAACAGTAATAGCGGAACCAAGAGGTTGATCAGTTTGAAAGCGGATTGAATCAGGAACAGTGGTTGTAGCTGCAATTGTTTTACCTCCAAAATAAAGTACATTACCATTTCCACCAATAGCAGGTGCCTGTATTATTGCATTTATAGATCTGCTGGGAAATGCAGAAGTAACTGCATATTTATAGGGTTCACCAGATACAGGTTCCATTTTATAATCTCCATAAGCGGTTTTTAAAGTTAGATAGGGGAATTTCGGCCTGGATATATTAATAGGAACCGTTTTTACAGAATAATTGAAGTTTTTATTTTTTGTAACAATCTGTAATTCTGCTTTTCCGTCAGGAGCGTCTTTAGTATATGGAACGAATACCTTTCTATCAAATGTTCCTGCTGTATTGGTCGGGATTAGAGTTTCCGATACTTTTTCATCATTAAAGAAGAATAAAATTCGAACACTGCTCATATCGTACTGACTATCTACAGTTATGGATACAGGAATACTATCGGCCATATATGCCGATTCAGCAATACTGTAAGAGGCGGTTTGAGGAGTGTCTATTTTTTGTTTGTCATCACAAGAATAGAGCAGTAACAACCCCCAACAGCTTAAAAATAAATTTTGTAGTTTTTTTCTCATGGTTTAATAAATGATTAAAACTGATTAGGATTAAGGAATAATGGTCGTAGATCGTAACTGGATCACGATCGGGATAAATAAGAAAATTCTAAGTCATAATAAATTAATTAAGTAAAGGCTAATAGGTTAATTTTTGTGTTTGGCCAGGACTAAAAACTAGTGTCACAAATCTATTTTGTTTGTTTGTTTAAAAATGTTAGATGTGAAAAATGTGAATTTTATGAAAGTGCGTTTTGTTGTTAAAATACTGTTTATTAGTATTTTATGTTTTTTTTATGGAAATATTAAGTGGAAAATGGTGAGTGATAGCGATTGATGTTAGTGACAATTGTGAGATATTGTTAGACCTAACATGATATGCGATAATTATACGTAGACTACTTTTGAATTTAGTTTTATTTAAATTAAATGTCTGATATACAGCTGTTAGTGTTTTTTATTTTCTGTAGACTACTACTTTTGTTTTGTAAGAGGGTCTTTAATATTGTTCTTGTCGAATATTTTTAGTATAGTGATATAAAAACCTATGCGACGTTATAACAATGGAATTGTATCATCACAAGAAAGAAATCGCCATGCTGTGTGATGATGCATTTTCGATAATTTATTATATTTAAAAAGTGGGCCAATAAAAACAACTGACTATTATAAGTATTAAATACACCTATTTTTTATTGTTATTTTAAACCTAACTTATGTATGAAAGGATATCTATTTTTATTCTTGTTATTGTACGCCGTTCCTATTTTTTCTAAAAGTCAAATCGATTCGCTATTAGAAGATTTAGATAATAAGGTGAAAAAAAACTCAATTTACATTGATTTGAAAGAATCAAAAATAGAGGAAATTAAATCTGAAAAACAAAAAACACGGATATCCAGAGTTGAACTTTACTCTTTGAATAAAGAATTGTTTAAAGAGTATAAGTGTTATATATCGGATTCTGCTGTACATTATTTGAATCAGAATTTAGACATAGCCCACGCTTTAAAAGATCAGTATAAAATTAATGAAACCAGTATCGCAATGTCAGCGTTGTTTGTCAGGTTAGGGATGTATAAAGAAGCATTTGATTTTCTAGCAAGTGTGAAAAGAAGCAGCTTTGATGGCAGACAGAAACTAGATTATTATTTAGCTTATAGGGAATTATATTTGGGACTTGGTTCTTATGCTCGCAATAACAGGGAAAAAAATAATTATTGGAGAAATACCAAATTGTATAACGATACTTTAAAGACTTTGACTTTGAGTAATTCCGAAGAGTATTTAAGGATTATAGAAAGGGATTTTAGGGAAAATAAAGAGATCGAGAATGCGCTGAAAATTAATGGAGAAAGGCTGAAATTAGTTAAAGAATACTCGCCGGCATATGCTTTAATAACTTTCCACAGGTCTTTGATATACAGGAAGGCGGGAGACGTTTTAAATGAGAAGAAATATCTGATCTTGTCTGCAATTTCTGATGTTCAATTGGCTATAAAAGACAACGCATCGATTCCGATATTGGCAAATATATTAATGCAGGAAGGAGATATAAACCGGGCTTATACTTATATCAGATTCTCATTAGAAAATATTAAAGATTATAATACAAGGCTTAGAAGTTCTGAAATATTGAACATTCAAACTATCATTGATAAGGAATACCAAACCAGGAATGACAAAAAGAATAGCCAACTGAGGGCCTTTCTTTTAGCAATTAGTGTTCTTTCTATTTTGCTGATTGTATCTGTAATATCTGTGTATAAACAGATGAAAAAAGACCGGGCAACCAGTATAAAGTTAAAAGAAGTAAACGAAGAACTGAATTCTCTCAATCAAAAGCTACACGATATCAATGAAGAATTGAAAAAGAAAAATCATCAGGTGGCAGAAGCTAACCATATCAAAGAAGAGTATATCGGATATTTTCTGGATGTATGTTCAAAATACATAGATAAGTTAGACAATTACCGAAAAATGGTGTATAAAAAGATGCAAGATAGACAATATGAAAGTTTGCTTAAGATTTCGAAAGATATTAGCTTAAAAGAAGAGGAGTCTAAAGAGTTGTTTGCAAATTTTGATAAGATGTTTATTAACCTGTTTCCCGATTTCGTGGAAAAATTTAACTCATTATTATTAGATGATGAAATGATTTTTCTTAAGAAAGGCGAGGTATTAAATACCGAGTTGCGTATATATGCTTTGATGAGGTTGGGTATAAGTGATAGTAGTAAAATAGCTAGTTTTTTAGGTTATTCAGTAAATACCATTTATAACTACAGGACTAAAATGAAAAATAGAGCAAAAGTCTCCCGTGATGATTTTGAACCCCGAGTTAAAGAAATCGGGGACTTTAGTTAATCCGCCTATCAGCAAATAAGAATCTCCACCTCGAATTCAAAAGGGCGGAGATTCTTATCAAAGGTGATGGGAAGTTTTTAAGAGCTTTTTATATTGCTATTCTTTTGAAAACCAGGTCGTCGTAGTAAATATATCCATCGGTAGTTGCTTGCCAATATTCCTGACTTCCACCTCTAAATGTGTGAAATGTAATGTATTTGACTTTTCGGTAGTCATCGTTTGTAGTCCATCTAAGCACCTGATTCAATAGATTTACCCCATCAATTTCATAAGAAACCAAACCGTCCGTATTTGACCCCGTATTACTTTTTACCTTTATTTTTACAGTGTACCAGGTATCTGTATTAATCTGTTTGCTTTGTTTTCCAAAACTATTTCCACAGTCTTCGGGCATATCTTTATAATATACATAAGGTCTGAAATACGAGCCTGTGGTTACATAGTTTGTTTTGCTTCCAGTTGCATTGTACCACATTAAACGAGCAGTTCCTCCTAAACCGTTATCTGCTTTATTACATCCGGTATAACCGTTTCCAATATGAAAGCCGAAGCCAACTTTACCACCTCTGCTCCAGTCAAAATTAGTAGCGAACCGAATTTTAAAAGAAAGTTCATATTCAGTTCCGTCTGGTATGTCTATGTTTACAATATTTCCCTGTGATAAAGAATTTGCAGGAATTCGCACCCTTGCCTGATTACTGGATATATCTATATTCTGCCAAGTCATTAAGATAGACCCTCCGAAATCTGATTCGGCTTGTGCTTTCGTATAAGCACCATCAGCTCTGTTGAAATTGATTGTTTTAGTTTCCGGATCTTTATTTGATGGAGTTTTTATGTCATTATCGATGACAAAGCTGTTTTCCGCACTTTTTTTACAGCCTAAAAAAATAAGCACAGGTATTGCAGCCAGTAGGAATACGTTCAGTTTGTTTTTTTTCAGTTTTATCATAACGTTTTTACGGTTTGTTTTTCTCTTCTATAACTTCTATACGTTCATTGAGGTATTTTACAAAAGCCAATCTATCTCCTGATTTATCAGGAAGTGTATTGGCTTTTGCTATATTTACACGGCATTTTTCTATATCCTTATTAAAAAGATACGCTTCTGCAAGATTCAGATAAGTTTTTGATGAAGTAGGGTATTCTTTAGTGCAAAAGGTGAAAAATTCTATAGCCTGAGGAACCAGCTTCGCCTGGTGCAATAGGTTTGATCCAAACTGCAAAGCAGCTTTTTCTGAGAAATCGTAAAACTCCGGCTTTGTTTTAAGATTTTGAAAACAAGTAAATACAGAATCCATACTGCCGGTCTCTTTAAGTTTTTTTCCGAGAGTTATGTATATAGGAGCTTTTGCCTTTAAGTCTGTCTGATTATTAAGCCAGGATGCCAGTAAGCCCGAAAATTTAGCGGGATCAAAATTGCTGTTGATATTGGTAATAATAATCGTCCCTATCTTCTTAGAGGGGATTAAGACTAACTGACTACTGAAGCCACCAAACTCGCTAGATTTAGTGAATACCTCGATGCCTTTAGCATCTTTATATACATCCCAACCAAATCCGATACCAGAAGTAGGGGTGCTAAGGAACTGTGCTTTAAGAAAATTTTCGCCAAATAATCTTGTATTGTTGTCTTGATTTAATATATGGTGTATCCAGGTTGACAAGTCTTTTACAGATGCATGCAGGCCAATACTTCCGCCATTTTCTCTGTTATAGGGGTAAATGTCTTTTTGTTTGTAGCTATAATCTAAAAAGTCGGTTGTAGAAAATGGTCTAGCGACTTTTTTTGTTTTATAGAAGTAAGACGAATCCATTTTCAATGTAGTGAAAACGCTTTTTTTAATATAGTTTTCAAAAGGCTCGCCCATAACCTTGCTGATTACGTCGGCCAAAATGTCGTAATTGTAAGGCGAACGTAAGATTTGAATTTCAGGAAGGTTCCATTTAGGCAATTGCGATGCAATACTTCTCGTCGTTGTCTCGGGGGCATTTTGTTCGAAAGACGGAGTATCATAAAATAAGCTATAATTGTCTATACCAGAAGTATGTGTCATCAAATGTTTAATCGTAATATCTTCATAACCATTTCCTCCCATTTTAAAATAAGGGAGATATTCTATGACCTTATCTTTTATGTCAATCTTTCGGAATTCGGCTAATTTCAGTACGGAAAAAGCCAGCATAGGTTCTGATAAATGGCCCATCGAAATAGGTGTGTTAATAGTGAGTCTCTCGCCATTGTTATTCTTTATACCAATAGTATTGCTGTAAACCGAATCTTTGTGAACTATAGCAAAAGCTAATCCAGGAATATTGTATAGCTCTTTTATAGCATTAGCAAAGGAATCAAGAGTATGTATTCTTGATGAAGAGAAGTTAATAGGTTCTCTTGATTTATTTTGGCAACCAGAAAGTGATAAGTATAATAAAAATAGGATAGAAGCGAAACAAGCGATTAATTTTTGCCGGAAAGTTTTTTTAATCTGTAACAGAAAATTGTCTGATTTTTTGATTCTCATAATTGGTTGTCGGCTTCGGAACTCTATTTCTCCGGATCTTCCCAAACCTAAATACTTTTGCTGTAACTTATATTTAAGTGAAATAAAAAGTGAAATAAAAAATGAGCTTTGTTAGGTTTAAGATGTTGATATACAGTTTTTTGATTTGATTGTAGTTCCGGGAAAAGGTAGTGGAAAATTAGTCTTTTAAATAAAAAATGACCCGCACTTTTAGCTGTGGATCAATTAAATATAGATGTATAAACAAGTTAAGTAAAAAAGAGGATGTATCTAAGTCGAATTTTTAAGTTGAGCGCCAATCTATTCTCGGGTAACCAGTCGAAGCATTTCTGTACGATTCAAATGCATTTCGACTTTCCTCAAATTGACAATCTCGATTAACGATACATCCTCTTTTGAGAATAATATTTCCAAATAAACTATTTCAGATCGAATCGATCCAAATTCATTACTTTATTCCACGCAGCAACAAAATCATTTACAAATTTTTCCTTTGCATCGTCGCTTGCATAAACTTCTGCCAAAGCTCTCAATTCGGCATTAGATCCAAAAACTAGGTCGTTTCTGGTTCCTGTCCATCTGGGTTGACCGGTTTTACGGGAAGTGCCAAGATAAAGTTCTTTAGATTGATCCATCGCCTTCCACTCGGTACCCATGTCCAGTAAGTTTACAAAAAAGTCATTTGTCAGTTGTCCCGGACGGTCGGTAAATACACCATGTTTAGAACCGTCATAATTTGTGTTTAAAGCGCGCATACCACCTATTAAAACCGTTAATTCCGGAGCTGTTAGCGTCAATAAATGCGCTTTGTCTATTAATAGTTCTTCTGTAGAAACTGCGTGGTTTTTGTATTTACGGTAATTTCTAAAACCGTCAGCAGTAGGTTCTAAGTATGCTATAGAGTCAACTTCTGTTTGTTCCTGAGAAGCATCTGTACGTCCGGGTGTGAAAGGAACGGTTATATGGTGACCAGCATCTCTAGCTGCTTTTTCAACTCCGGCTGCGCCGGCTAAAACAATCAGGTCCGCCAAAGAAACTTTCTTTCCAGTTGTAGCATTAAACTGATTTTGTAATCCTTCTAAAGCCCTCAATACTTTATTCAATTGTGCCGGGTTGTTAACTTCCCAATTGTTCATCGGTTGCAGACGTATGCGGGCACCGTTTGCACCTCCACGTTTGTCTGATCCGCGGAAAGTGGATGCAGAGGCCCATGCAGTTGATACCAATTCAGAGACAGATAATCCCAATCCTAAAATCTGTTGTTTTAAAGATTCAATATCTGCCTCATTAATCAGCTCATGATCTACCGGAGGAACAGGATCTTGCCATATGAATACTTCCTTAGGGACTTCTGGACCTAAATAACGTTCGCGTGGTCCCATATCGCGATGTGTTAATTTAAACCACGCTTTGGCAAATGTATTAGCAAATTCTTCAGGGTTATCTCGGAAACGGCGTGAGATTTTTCCATATTCAGGATCCAGACGTAGAGAAAGGTCTGTTGTTAACATTCGTGGCTTAATTTTTTTATTTGGATCGTGAGCATGAGGGATAATCTCTTCTGCATTTATGGCCTCCCATTGATGAGCTCCCGCAGGAGATTTTGTTAGTTCCCATTCGAAATCGAACAGATATTCAAAGAATAAATTGGACCATTCTGTAGGTTTGCTTGTCCAGGTAACCTCCAGTCCGGATGTAATGGTATCAGCCCCTTTTCCGGTTCCGTAGGAGTTATGCCAACCCAAACCCTGCATTTCCATATCGGCAGATTCAGGCTCTTTACCTACATTATCTGCAGGCGCAGCGCCATGAGTTTTACCAAATGTATGCCCCCCAGCTATTAAAGCAACTGTTTCTTCATCATTCATGGCCATACGCCCAAAAGTGTCTCGTATGTCTTTGGCTGCTAAAATCGGATCTGGGTTTCCATCGGGGCCTTCCGGATTTACGTAAATTAAACCCATTTGTACCGCCGCCAGAGGATTCTCTAAATCACGTGAATGAACATCTCCATCAGCGTCATCATCAGAAACCAAAACACCATGGTTTTCAACAACACCTTCGGAACCATGAGCATATCGTACGTCACCACCTAACCAGGTTTTTTCAGAACCCCAATACACATCTGTATTTGGTTCCCAAACGTCTTCACGTCCTCCGGCAAATCCAAGGGGTTTGAATCCCATTGATTCTAAAGCGACATTTCCCGTTAAAACTAATAAGTCGGCCCAAGAAATTTTACGGCCATATTTCTGCTTAATAGGCCATAACAAACGACGGGCTTTATCTAAACTAACGTTATCTGGCCAGGAATTTAGTGGAGCAAAACGTTGTTGTCCTTCTCCAGCGCCTCCGCGACCATCCTGAACACGGTAGGTACCTGCGCTATGCCAGGCCATACGGATAAATAACGGACCATAATGTCCAAAGTCGGCCGGCCACCATTCCTGAGAGTCGGTCATCAAAGCATGTAAATCTCTCTTTACAGCTTGTAAGTCTAAGCTTTTAAATTCTTCGGCATAATTAAAACCTTTATCCATTGGATTTGATTTTGTATCATGTTGCCTTAATATGCTAACTTTTAATTGGTTTGGCCACCAATCTCTGTTTTGCGTACCTCCACCTGCAACGCTGTTACGTAATGTTCCATTGTGAAATGGGCATTTGCTGATGTCGTTTGATTCTTTTTCCATGTTTATGCTTATTAGTTTAAGATAATAACAACAATTGATTTTATTCGATTGTTCTCTAAATTATCTTTTTTAGAGCAATAGTGAAAATCAATTAATTTTATATATCTATAATAAAAAACTATATGAGATGCCGATTTATATCAGAGAGGCAATTAGGAAAGACATATCCATAAGGCTTAAATTTTTGCTTTTGATAGCGACGATTTTTATTCTATATCAATATTATATTTGACTAAAAGCCCCGGTAAACCATTTATAGAAAATTTTGCTTTTTTGATATAATTATTGTCGGGATCAAGTTGGTAACCATATGAGGTTCGAAAATCTGCCTTTTCCAAAATAGTATTGTCAAAAATGGCGGCATTCATATTACAGTTGTCGAATTTAGAACCGGTTAAATCGCCCTGAGAAAAATCTACATTTTCTAAAATCGTGTTCGAAAATGATGTTTTTCGGATTTTGTTTTGAAAAAAAGAGGAGTGGCTTAAATTGCAATTGTCAAAATCAAAAGACAAACCAAAAGCATTGCAGTTATCGAAACGTAATCCCAGCATTTTGCAACCTTTAAAACGGACCTCTCTAAATGCAGTATCCAAGGTTTTGGCCATACTCAAATTACATCCGATAAATTCGCATTCCATAAATTTTATTTGGGACATATCAGTTTCATAAAAATTGCAATTCACGAAAATGCAGTTTTCATACTCAGAAAATGCTTTTATATCTGCTGAATTGAAATCTACATTTTCGAATGTTTGGCTTTCTATATATCCCATAAAATCAAAACTAATTATTTTGAGGCTTTTTATTGAGGACTAAAAAGCTAAATGCCAAAAGCGCCCCGCTTAATGCCATCCCTATTCCAACTAATAAAGGCGAATTATAGGCAAATCCATACACTAAAGGAAGTCCTCCAAAATAAGCACCAAATGTATTTCCAATGTTAAAACTGGCTTGTCCGGCCGCTGCGGCCAATGTTTCGGAACCTTTGGCGGTACCAATAAGCATCATTTGCAAAGGAGAACCTATCGTAAAAGACACAATTCCTGTCACAAAAGACATCATATAAGCCATGGGTGGTATATGTGATGTAAAATAGACGATTACCAGTGAAGTTGCCATACAACTAAAACAAACAATAGCTGCTTGTGTAGATCCAATAGTATCTGATAATTTTCCACCAATTAGATTACCGAAGAACATTCCCAGTCCTACTAAAATCATAATAACCGGCACCTGATTTGGGTTTAGTTTTGCAACATTTGTCATTAAAGGAGCGATATAGCTCAGCCATGCAAAAAGTCCTCCGGTCCCTACAGAAATTACAGCAACCAAAAGCCATGCTTTCCAGGTTTTGAAAAACTTTAGCTGGCTTGTTAGAGAAGTATCGCTATCGCTTTTTACATCTGGAAGCCAAACTTTAATCGCTAACATAGTAGCCAAACCAAAAAGCGCTATTACGGCATACGAAATTCTCCAGGAAAAATGATGTCCGACAAATGTCCCTAAGGGAACTCCTGCTAAATTGGCAATGGTCATTCCGGTGAACATGATACTGATAGCCTGGGCTTCTTTTCCACGTTCGGCAATTTTTGCAGCTACCACCGATCCTACACCAAAGAAGGCACCATGAGGCAAACCTGATAGAAATCTCAAAATCAATAAAGAATTATGTTCAGGTGCAAAAGCAAAAAGACCATTAAAAATCGTAAATAGAAGCATTAAACCTATTAATACTTTTTTTGACGGGTATTTAGAAGCCAGCATAACCAGTAAAGGAGCACCAACTACAACTCCAAGGGCGTAAAGTGCAATTAAATGGCCGGCAGTAGGGATATCTATTTGTAAATCTTTTGCAATATCGGGAAGGATTCCCATCATGGTAAACTCTGTCATCCCAATAGCAAAAGATCCGAAAGCCAAGGAGATTAAACTTTTTTTCAACATCACGGTGAGCACAAATTAAGGACGCAAAGATACGTGTTTGAATGCCACGAAAAGGTAAAGATTATTTAAAATGTGTAGAGATTCTATCAAAGATTATCTCGCTTTTAAATGTTAGATTTGAATTTTATAATAGAAAGATGAAATTAGAACAAGAGTTAATAGCGAGAAGCGGAGGGACATGCGAACTTTGCCATTCTACAGAAAATCTAACTGTTTATGAAGCGAAACCAGAATCGATTACAACAGTAGATACAGCATGTTTAGTTTGTGATAAATGTTTGAATCAGATAAATAAAACCGAGCAGCTAGAACCCGGCCACTGGACGGTTTTAAATGAAACTATGTGGAGCGAAGTACCGGCAGTGCAGGTTGTTGCATGGCGAATGCTGAACAGATTAAGAAATGAAACCTGGGCACAAGACAGTTTGGATATCCTTTATTTGGATGATGCGACTTTAGAGTGGGCTAAAGCTGCAGGTGATGAGCATTTGGATACCGACGTCGAAATCCACAAGGACAGTAACGGCAACCAGCTTTTTGATGGAGATTCGGTTGTATTGGTAAAAACGCTTGATGTTAAGGGATCTTCATTAAGTGCCAAATTAGGAACTGTGGTAAAAGGTATTCGACTAGATCCGAATAATCCTGAATATATAGAAGGTAGGGTAGAAGGCCAGATGATTGTTATTTTAACAAAATACGTTAGAAAGCAATCTTAACAGCGAAGATTGAATATATAATATAAAAAAAGAGGTTGTTTTACCGCTAAATGGCAGGAGAAACAACCTCTTTCCTTTGTAGGCTCTAGTATATATTTATTCCAATGGATTTTCTTCATCTGCCGTTGGAAACTCTTGCCCTGTACCTCCAATATCTTTATTTAATTCATAAATAGAAGCATAAGAAGCTTCTTTTCCGCCAGCAAGATTAACTTTATCCAATAAGGTTAATGCAAGTTTTTCTTCCTCTCTTTGTTCGGCTACAAGCCATTGTAAAAAGTTAAAAGTTGCCCAATCTTTTTCTGCCATACTAAGATCTACCAGTTTGTAGATAGCTTCGCTATTTTCTATTTCCTGTTTTAAAACCGTTTCGAAACACTCTTGTGCATTTTTTGGTTCGGGTTCAGGTTTTGGTATAGCTTCAATGGTTACTTTTCCACCTCTTTCCTGGATATATTCCATAATCTTCGCCATATGAACACGCTCTTCCTGACTGTGTTTTAACAAAAAGGCAGAAATGCCATCTAATCCGGCATCATCTGCCCAACTGGATAGCATTAAATACACCTGGGCAGCAAATGCTTCTAATGTGACTTGTGAATTGAGCGCTATGCTCATTTCCTGAGATAGTCTATTGGTTTGCATAAGTAGATTGTTTTGTTTGTGATACTTATTCAACCTTTTACACAAAAATTGGTTTTGTTTATTTAAAAATAGGACGGCGAAAATAAAAATGGCTGTCTCAAAAAATCCTACATTTTTGTATACTACGAAAAATGAGAGTTCTTAATTTGATACAGCCTTTGATCGAGTATTTAAATGGGGTCTTCTTTGATAAAAGACCCCGAGCAAATTGAGGTTAACCAGTTATTTGCTTTTTTGTCTTTTCTTAATAGCCATATAATAGATAATTGGAAAAACCAGTAAAGTAAAAATAGTAGCGGTAATAGAACCTCCTATAATTACTACAGCAAGTGGTTTTTGACTTTCAGAACCAATACCCGTACTAATTGCTGCTGGAACCAACCCGATTGCAGCCATCAGAGCGGTCATGATAACCGGCCTGGTTCTAATATGTACGGCTTTCTTTATAACGCCTATCAGTGTGTCTTCCGCTTTGGTAATTTGCCGCTGTATTTCTGCAATAAGTATCACACCGTTTTGGATACAAATTCCCGAAAGCGCAATGAAACCAACACCTGCGGATATACCGAAATTTATTCCGGTTAAATGCAATGCCAGTATCCCGCCCACTAATGCGAAAGGAACGTTGATGAGTACATATCCTGCATCTTTTGCATTTCCAAACATGACAAACAGCAGAATGAAAATCAGTGCTATACTAAAAGGAGCTACCTGTGCCAAACGATTGCTCGCTCTAACCTGATTTTCAAATTCTCCTTTCCAGTCAATCTTATAGCCGTCAGGAAGTTTTATTTTTTCTTTTACCTGTTTTTGGGCTTCAGCTATGGTGCTACCTAAATCTCTTCCTCTGACAGAAAACTTAACTCCAATAAAACGTTTGGTATCATCCCTATAAATAAATGCTGGCCCGGTAACATGCTCTATCTTGGCAACTTCTTTTAAAGGAATGGTATTCCCGGTTATCGTTGGAATCATCAGCATTAAAATGTCATCCTCATTTTTACGGAATTCTTTATCATACCTGATTCTGATATCAAACTTTCTGTCTCCTTCGTATTTTTGAGTAGCCGTTTTACCGCCAATAGCCATTTCTATAACCGCCTGAGCATCGGCCTTGGTTATACCATTTATTGCCATTTTTTCTTCGTCAAGATGTACGCTCATTTCGGGTTGTCCCAAATTTTTCAGTATGCCGACATCTTTAATTCCGTCTATGTCTTTGATAACTTCCAGTACCTTCGAGGCATATTCATCCAGTTTGTTTAAATCCTCGCCATAAATTTTAATAGCATTGGAAGCCTTTACACCAGCTGCAGCCTCGGCAACATTATCAATTATTGGTTGAGAGTAATTATAAGTTATCCCCTGAAATTTGGAAAGCTCAGCATCCATTTCTGCAATAATTTCTTCCAGACCAAAACCTTTACGCCATTCTTTTTTAGGAACCAGATCTACCTGAAATTGTACAAAATAGAAACCGTTAGGATCTGTTCCGTCGTTACTTCTACCGGTTTGGGATAAAACATCCCGCACTTCTGGAAAAACCTTCAATTTTTTTCTCAGTTTACTTGTCATCTCTACGCTTTCGGTAAGCGAAATACTCATTGGCATTTCTGCAGTTACCCAAAGAGCTCCCTCATTTAATTGCGGAAGAAACTCTGTTCCTAACCATTTTGTTGAAAGAACAGATAATACAAAGCTTATGACTGCTAGAGCTAAAGTGAGCTTTTTTCTTGCGAATGTCCAATTGAAAGCTCTGGCAATCATGTTATTGATAGAGCGTGTAAAAAAGGTCTCTTTTTCTTTCACATTCTTTTTAAGAAGGATAGAACAAAGTAAAGGAACCAGAGTTAAAGTGAAGATTAGCGCACCTAACAATGCAAAACCTAGAGTCCAGGCCAGTGGTGAAAACATTTTGCCTTCCACCTTTTCAAAAGAGAAGATAGGAAGAAGCGCAGATATGATAATCAGTTTGGAGAAAAATATAGCTTTCCCCATTTGTCCACCCGTATTTTTGATCAGTCCTAATTTTGAAAGTTTGTTAAACTTAGGCATTCCAATTTTATGCGCCTTATGGTCTAAAGCGACAAAAATACCTTCAACCATTACGACGGCACCATCTATAATAATCCCAAAATCTACTGCACCAAGGGAAATCAGGTTGGCACTCAATCCTTTTAGTTTAAGCATCATAAAGGCAAAGAGTAGGGACAGGGGAATTACAATGGCAACAACCAAAGTGGTTCGCCAATCGGCCATAAATAAAAATACAATGGCAGTTACAAGTATAATACCTTCTAACAAGTTGGAAAGTACGGTATGCGTACAATAAGCCATCAGATTATCCCGATCATAAAATGTGACCATCTTTACATCTGATGGGAGAATGTTGTCGTTTAGTTCTGCTATTTTCGCTTTAACGGATTTTAAGACTTCTGTAGGATTCTCGTTTTTTCTCATAACAACAATCCCTTCAACAGCATCGTTATTGTCATTAACACCAACTTGTCCTACACGCGGAGCGCTGCCTATTTTTATCTCGGCAACATCCTTTACCAATAATGGATTCCCTTTGTAAATATCAACTATGGTGTTTTCGATATCTTTGATATTATCGATAAGTCCAATACCTCTAACAACATAAGACTGTCCGTTTTTTTCAATTACATCACCACCTACATTCAGATTAGATTTACTTACAGCCTCGTAAAGTTCAAGAGGGGTTAAGTTGTATTGCTGGAGTTTTAAGGGATTAACAGAAATTTCATATATTTTTTCCTGTCCGCCAAAGGCTACGATATCCGCAACTCCAGGAACTCTTCTCAACTCTCTGTCGATAACCCAGTTCTGGATAGTTAATAAATCCCGGGTATCTCTTTTATCACTTTTTAATGTATATCTGAAAATTTCACCGGTAGGTCCGTATGGAGGCTGTACATCAGGATCTACACCTTCCGGCAATTGTACATTTACCAGAAGATTATTTACCTGCTGTCTGGCAAAAAAGTCTTCAACATCGTCTTCAAAAATAATATTGATTACAGATAGACCGAACATTGTTATGCTACGTACATTGGTTTTTCGCTGTACGCTGTTCATGGCAATTTCTATAGGAGTGGTAACAAACCTTTCTACCTCTTCGGCACTTCTCCCATTCCATTCAGTAACAATGGTTATTTGTGTGTTTGTAACGTCAGGAAAAGCTTCTATAGGTATCTTTATATAGCTGGCAATTCCCAATAAGGTAAGTATAGTTACGGCGAAGAATGTAAAAAACTTATTTTTTAGAGAAAAGCCTATTATTTTTTTTATGAAACTATTCATACTTAATCGTTTAATGTGTTATAAATCATCAGACCACCTTTAGAGATAACCTTTTCTCCTTCTTTAACACCGCTACTTAAATACGATATGTCATTAAGACTTTTATAGACTTCTACTTCTCTTGTTTCGATATGGTATTTGTCTTTAAATACCATGGTCCAGTATCTGTTTTTATCAAAAATTACAGCTTCTGCAGGTACGGCAACCATTTTATTGCCTTCGTCGTAACGAACGTTTACCGTACAGTTCATCTGAGGTTTTAGTCTAAAATCGAAGTTGGGGATGCGCACCCTGATTTTCATAGATTTCGTTTCAGGATCTATCACACTATATATTTTTTCAATCTTTCCTTCATAAGGATGATCCGGAAAAGCCAGCGTATTTATAGTAACATCATAATTGGTTTTTATTTTTGCGATATCAGATTCATTTACGTTCGCTATCGCCCAGATCTCTTTAATATCTGCTATAAAGAATAAGGGTTCAGAGCGATCAGATTTAATTTGATCGTTAATGGTAATGTCTTTATTGATGATAAAGCCGTTGAATGGCGCTAAAATATTGTAAGTTGAACCGTCCTTTAGTCTGTAAATACTGTGGATATCGTTTATTCTGGCTAATTCTGTTTTAGCTTTGGCAAGTTCATTCTTAGCTAAAATCAGATCTTTTTCCGAGTTCAGTTTACCTTCAAAAAGATCCTGTGCTACCTGCAGGTTTTTTTCAGCAATAGCAACATCGTTTACCGCATCTAATTTTTCTTTCTGAAAAGAAGCAACTTCACTACTTTGTATAACAGCAAGTACCTGGCCTTGCTTAACATAATCGCCTAAACCTACGTTAATACTTTTAACAACTCCGCTAACAATAGAGTTAACTTCTGCTATCCTGTTATTGTCGGCGTCTATTTTACCAAAAAGTCTGATTTCGTTTTTGACATTTTCTAATTTGGCTTCTTTAAATTCAAGCTGAGCAGCCATTTCGTCGCTTAAAGAAAAGGCGTTATTAACCTCTTCAACAGGTTTGGAATTGCAGGAGGCGAGTGCAATCAGTAAAATTGATGCCTGGATATAGTTTTTGATATTCATTTTTAATAAATGTCTTTTCCGGTTAATAAATTAAGTTCCTGAGCGCTGTCTACAAGCTGTGTCTTAATTCTTGCCAGCTCTGTTAGTGCATCGTTGTAGGCTTCGAAAAAATCCAGAAATTCAATGATCGAAACATTTCTCTTTTTGAAATTATCGTTCATTCCTTTAAGTGTTTCTTCAAAATCGTTATCGTAAAGTTTTTTAGCTTTCTGATATTCTGATACTGTCTGTCGGTAAAAAGTATAAGAATTCCGAAGCTTGTTATGCAGTTCACTTTCTAAAGCTTTAAACTGATATTCGCTTTCTTTTAATTTAAATGTTCCTGCTTTTATATTTCCCTGGTTTCTGTTCCAAAAAGGCAGACTCAAGGAAATCCCGGTTCCAATCTCATTTTTAAAAACCGAGCCTTGCTGATCATAATTTGCGGAAATACTAAGGTCTGGAATAGCCAATTTTCTTTGGTAGGTCAGGTATTGTTGGGCTAGAACTTTGTCCTTTTCCAATAAAAGTAGTTCGGGTTGGTTTCTGTTCATTTCCTCGGTCAAAGCGGGTAAACCAATCGATTTGATATACTTGCCAAAATCTGCATCAGAAAAGTCAAAAATAATTTCATCCTGTAGATGAAGAATAGTTTGTAATTCACCTTGTGCGTTCAGATAATCTTTGAAAAGTTCAGCTTTACTATTGTTCAGTTTAAGATATGCACCTTTTAACCTTACCAGGTCTTTTGCAGGTAAATTCCCTTTTCTAACCTGAATGGTATTGGATTCCAATAGCTCATCCAATAGATTAAGCTGGGCATCATAAATCGCAAGTAGTTTTTTTTGCTGGCCAACGTTAAATAAGTTGGAATAAAGCTTAAACCTTAATTCCCTCACCAGTTTCTGAAATTCAATTTCTGCAATACTGGCGTTGGTTTTAGCCATCTCAATTTCAGCCTTTCGTTTGCCACCCAATAGCAGAAGCTGTTCAATTTCAGCTGTTTTTTGTCCGGAAGACCCTATGTGAAGAGCCTTCTTATTTTCTGGGTCATAAGCAACGAAACCAAGTGAAAATGTTGGGTTTGGGTAAAGTTTGGCTTGCAGAATTAAGGCCTTTTGAGCCTCGATATTCATTGTAGATGCCAGTAATAAATAATTTTTTTCCAGAAAAATACTATCGGCCTGTCTGATATTAATCTTAACCGGATCTGCAGCAAAACTACTTATAACGATTGAGGTTAATAAAAAAGTTATAACCGCTTTTGTTTTGTAGTACATCTTTTAAAGAGTTTTATTAGGCAAAGGACTTTAAAACGACCTTAAAAACTCCTTAAAATCAATAAATGTTAGCTTAAAGGAAGGACAATAATGAATTTGTTTCTGTTTTGTCTTGTGCTCTGGTATTGTATTGTTCCGTGATGAAGCGTTAGAATTTTATGGATAAATACCAGACCTAAGCCAAAGCCACTTTTTCCAGAACTGTTTTTTCCTCTGAAAAAGTGCTGAAATAAAAAAGGTTGCTCGCCTTTTTCGATAGTTTCACCCATATTTTCGAGACTTATGATTACTTTCCCGTCTTTAGGTGTAATTTTGAGCTGTGCTTTTTTATCAGGACTATAGTATACAGCATTTTGGAACAGATTAATAAAAACCAAACGCATTAAATTATAGTTAGCCTTAATCATCAGGTTTTCTTCATTATCAAGCTCGGCATATTCTACGTGTAATTTAAATTCCGGATGTATCAATTCTATCTCGTCCAGAACATCAAAAATCAATTCATCGATTCTGAATTCGCTTAAATTAAGTGTCCGATTAGCCTCGGTCTTTGATATTTCCAATAGCAGATTAATAATCTCACTTAGGTTTTTAGTGCTTTCCTTTTGACCTACAATTAGTTCCTGTTTTAAAATAGGGTCTTGTTCTCTTTCTATCCGATCGAAATTAGAAACAAGAATAGATATCGGAGTTTTTAGTTCGTGAGATATGTGGTTAATGGCATTTTTTTGAAAAGAGAAAGCTTCTTTGAGCCGCTTCACCAGCAAATTAAACTGATTTGCCAGAATACTCATCTCATTTTCGGCCTCGTGGAAAACCAATGGTTGAAATTCCTGATCGAAATCGAAGTTTTTTATTTTATCAGTGATGCTCTTTACCGGTTTGGTGATTTTTTTTGACAGATAAAATGAAACTAAAATAACGATAAAAGAAACTAGAAAGAACGTTGCTATAAGCACACTCTTTAAAAAGTTAAGCTTCGTATAACCATAAACGTCATAGGCCTTACTTATTCCGTAATAGGCGAGGTCATTTTTTCTAAGATAGATACTAACTACGTCGTATAGTCCGTCTTTTGTTTCAATCCACGGCTGGCTTTCAGATAATTTATTTAGTAGATCCCGACTATAAGGTATTTTTGTATTGTCGACACTGGTATAAATAAGCGATTTGCTGTTATCAAAAATAAGCAATTTTTCATCCAGCATTTCATTGATCGAGTTTCGATCCAGATATTCAACGATATCCTTATCTGCCCTTTTGATTTCCGCAAGGAATTTTAAGGTAAGATGTATTTTTTCTTTCTGTCTCTGCTGAAAATCTTCTTCCCGGTATTCAGAAAACAAAATGTAAATAACCATAAGAGCAATGGCTACCAACATAACTGTAACAGCTGAAAAATAGATAAGTATTTTTTTACGGATGCTCATTATTCAAAATAGTACCCATATCCAACCTTGGTTTTTATAGATTCCTGTCCAAAAGGTTTGTCTATTTTTTTTCTTAGGAAATTGATGAAAACCTCGATAGTATTGGTATTCACATCTACAGAGTTACCCCAGATTTCTTTTATTAGATCATTTTTAGAAACAAGTTCTCCTCGACAACTAACCAATTTCAAAAGTATCTGAAATTCCCGTGGAGTGAGGATAATATCTTTTCCCTGTCTGTTTACTTTTTTTATCTTGGTATCAATGATGAGATCGCCAATCTTAATGGTATCCTGTTCGATATTTGTTCCTAGTGTGGTACTGCGTTTCAAAAGCGAGTTAACTCTCAAACTAAGTTCTCTCATATAAAAAGGTTTAGTCAAGTAGTCATCTGCCCCCGCATTAAAACCCGCCACTTTATCATCCAGTTCGCCAAAGGCAGTCAACATGATAATAGGAGTGTATTTATTGTATTGCCTGAAATCTTTGCAAAGATCTAAGCCTGTTTTTCCCGGAAGGTTTACATCCAGAATAATACAATCGTATTGATTTTTACGGAGCATTTTCTCTGCGAGAATTCCATCGTAAACCGTTTCTGTATGAATATCATTTTCAGAGAGGGCATCACATATGTTTTTACTTAATGTCGGATCGTCCTCAATAATCAATATTTTCATACCTTACCTTATATTTATGAATAAGATGTAGCTGTTCAGCTATAATTCGGGTTGTTATCCCTCGGATAGATTGCCTCCTAATTCTTTTTCCTTTGCAACCAGGTCTGCAATACTAGTATGTCCCATAATTTCTATGCTTGCATCCCTTACACGCCCCATCATTTCCCTGATGCTACAGGTTACCTCGTCCACACATTCTTCACATCTCTGGTAAAAATTTAAGCTAACGCATGGCAATAGTGCAATTGGTCCGTCCAAAATACGGATGACGTTTACCACCATAATCTCGGAAGCAGGCTTCACTAAAAAGTAACCACCTCCGGCCCCCATACGGCTACCCAGTATCTGGCCCCGCTTAAGGTCCAATAAAATTGCTTCCAGAAAACGCTTAGGTAAACCTTCCTGTTTAGCTATTTCAGCAATTAACATTGGTTTGTTTTCCCCATTACGCGCTAAGGCCATTAAAGCCTTTACGGCATATTTAGTCTTTTTCGTTAACAAATCGATGCTTCTTTTTTACAAAAGTATCAATTTTAAATTCCAAAAGCCAATGTCAAATTGGCTATACACTATTTTAGAAATAGATTGTAACTTTGGCCCCTTAATTAGGATTATATTTTCATGTTAACAATTAACAATTACGAAGAATTTGCACAACATCTAGGACAGGAGCTTGGATGTTCTGATTATCATAAAATTACACAAGAGCAAATAAACCTGTTTGCAGATGCTACATTGGATCACCAATGGATTCATACAGATGAAGAAAAGGTGAAAACAGAGAGTCCGTTCAAAGCAACTATTGCTCATGGCTACCTTACACTTTCTTTAATTCCTTATTTGTGGAAACAAATTGTAGAGGTTAGAAACCTTAAGATGGAAATAAATTACGGTATCGAAAGTCTAAGGTTTGCGCAGGCTGTGACAGTAAACAGCGAAGTGAGATTAAAGACTAAATTAGTTGGAATTGCGAATCTAAGAGGAGTAACTAAAGCGAATATTGGAATCGAACTGGAGATAAAAGATCAGAAAAAGCCGGCTTTCACTGGAGAAGTAGTCTTTTTATATCATTTTGAATCTTAAAACGAACAAAATTAATTTGTAGTTGTTCTTTTCTAAACTGAATACAATGAGGAAAATTATAGCATTGGGCAGTATCTGCCTTACTATGTTTTTTGCTTCCTGTTCCAATCTGAAGGAATTAAGCAACGGGAGTAAAGTAAATCCGAAACTGGCAGGCGAATGGGAGTTGTTTTATATAACAGGACCAAGAATTACTTTTGATGGACTTTATCCACACCGTAAACCAATTTTATCTTTTGATTTGGATAAGGCCAGAGTTAGCGGAAATACCGGATGCAACTCATTAAATGGCGAATTGAAAGCTGAACCGGAAAACAAAATTTCTTTTAAGAAAGGCCTCGCATTAACTAAAATGTTTTGTGAAGGCATAGGCGAACATACCTTCTTGAAAACTCTGGACCAGGTCGAAACTTACACTATAAAGGATAGTACTTTAAGTTTATCTTCGAATCTGGGAGTGTTAATGAAATTCAAAAAGAAAAAATAATAGAAGTGCTGTCTGGAAATATTTGATAGTATGGCCATCACTTTTTAGACAGCACTATTTTATTATGAATTTCTTCCCTTGTAATATTAAATCTACCTTTTCTACGTTCTAGTGGTTTTACCTTAGATATTTATGAAACTCCTTTATTGCGGACTTTTTTTTAGCCTGATTCTCCTATTATTCTCCAGTTGTTCCACTGTGTATATGCCAAACGTACCTGTAGTTCCCATGTTTACAGAGCAAGGCCAATTTCATGCAGGAGGACATATCAATCTCAGAGGAAATATAAATGGAAATATTGCTTACTCATTTTCGGACCATATAGCGGGCTTTGCAAATGCTTCTACGTTAAGTACTAACGGAACAAGAAAAGATGTAGACCAGAAGTTGTGGGAAGCTGGTATCGGCTACTTTGATGTATTTGGTAAAGATAAAAAACGAATATTTGAAGTATATGCTGGATTTGGAAAAGGAAATACAGACAAAACATATAAAGACATTACCTACGATGGTCCGGTTATAAAAGACCTGATAGATGTTGATTTTAATAAAATTTTTATTCAGGTAAATTATACGTCTGAAAAGAAAAAAGATCTGAAATTGTTTGGGTCAAAACATCCGCTCAATTTTGGTACAGCTCTTAGATTGAGCCACGTTTCGATGACTAATTTTAAACTGAATGGTGTGGATCATCCTTTAGAAGATAACGTGTTAATAGAACCCATTTTTTATACGAGAATGGGATTATCGAAAAACTTTCAGGTACAATATACTAACGGGATGAATATTGGATTAATTCATAGGAACTATATGAAGGCTGGAAATACAGTATTTACCCTGGGAGTAGTTTATAATATTGGGATGAAGTAAAAGAGAGCATCTCTTCCGGCTGGGGCTGTCTCCTACATTTGCTGGTACAAACATGGGAGACAGCCACTTTAAACATACTTTATTAAAGATACATGCTTTATTCCATAGGCGTCTGACTTGGGATTATAACAAAATGTTGTGCATCCAGATCTCACATCTAATATCTCAAATCTCACGTCTCATATCTAAGCCCCAATCTCATTTCAAAGTAAGCCGGGCAAGATACTGGTCATTCCCGTCGTCAAATAAAATTTCCATTTTGTAGCCTAATCTTTCGGCCATCTCCTTCATGAGATCGTGTTCGATATAAACCCAGGTAAACCATTCACCCTTTTTTCCTTTATACTCGTATTGATAATCTATTTCTCCAAAATAGCCTGAGTCGTCGTATGGTTTAGTTTCATACAAGTAAGAAACGTCCGAAGAATCAAACAGGATTTGGCCATTCGGATTTAACAATTTTTTTGCATGTTCAAGAAATACTTCCACCTGATCAAGATATTCACAAAATCCAATGCCGTTCATCATAAGCAAAAGCGTGTCGAACTTTTCTTCTTCGAAAGTGAATATATTCGTATTTATAATCTTTTTTACTCCGCGAGTTTTCATTACTTCACATGCCCCAGCGGATAGCTCAAGAGCGGTAACATCTAAACCTCGTCGTTGTAAGACTAAGCTAATAGCACCTGCACCTGCACCAATATCCAGTACCTTTCCTTTACTCAATCGAATAGCAAGAAGTTCTAAATCAGATAATTCAAATTCTTTTCTGAAAAAAACATCCACAGGCATTTCCTCGGCTTCTGCGTAGTTATTATGTAGCCACACAGTATCTATTTTATTTCCTTTAAATTGATAATCCTTTAAAAAATCTCCGTAAATATCTTTTTCCATACCAAGGGGAAATTAGCAAAATTTATATCAAGTTGTAGAAGAATATGCTTTATTTTGAGCATGGATTCTAAAATACTGCTGGAGCTTGTAAAAGTGAAAATGCCCTTTGGTAAATATAAAGACTACCTGCTATGTAATTTGCCAGTTAGTTACCTGGAATGGATGCAGAGTAAAGGTTGGCCCTCAGGCAGATTAGGACAACAACTGGCTACAATTTATGAAATTAAAATAAATGGATTAGATTATATTTTGCAGCCTTTGAAAGATGGCAAGTTTTAATTCGACTTATCTAGTTGATAATGGATATTTGCTGGTAGCAACCGACGTAATGAGGCGAAGAGCTTCATTCTTCGCATAGGCATTCTACTAATATTATTGACGCTGATATTTTATTCTTTTTTCGAAAAAGAACCAAAAACATTTTCTTTTTATGGCTTTGGCTCTGGCCTTACGCTCAGGGAAAAATGACATCGCACCAACTTTTTCTTCAAAAAGGATATAAGGAATATCCTTTTTGAAGAAAAAGAGGCTCGGTTTTGCAGTCCGCTCTAAGTTACAACCATTTTTACAAGGATCATTGCAAATTTGTACTTCCATTGATAGTACGCACTCGGCATTATAAGATTTGGATGCAAAATCGGATAAATCTTTATGCACAAACAATAATACGCCACTGCCAAGCAATCCAATGTGTTGCAAAAGCTTCACGAAGCAATAACATTCACACATATCCGGATTGCGCCAACGAAAGATTTATTCAGATGGAGCGACAAAGCTTATACGCCACGGCTCTTTGGTTCTTTCCAGCTGCAGGGAAAGAACTAGGCCAGCCGCCGGCCATGAGGCGGACTGACATTCACGCTTCGCATAGGCATTCTACTAATATTATTGACGCTGATATTTTATTCTTTTTTCGAAAAAAGAACCAAAAAACATTTTCTTTTTATGGCTTAGCTCTGGCCTTACGCTCAGAAAAAAATGACATCGCACCAACTTTCCTTTGCTACCCTGCTTTTTGAAAAAAAACTATCCAATTGAGCAAAGAAAAGAGGCTCGGTTGTGCAATCCGTTTCCAAGTGCAACCATTTTTACAAAGGACATTGCAAGTTTATAATTCCTTGATAGCACGCACTCGGCATTATAAGATTTGGATGCAAAATCGGATAAATCTTTATGCACAAACAATAATACGCCACTGCCAAGCAATCCAATGTGTTGCAAAAGCTTCACGAAGCAATAACATTCACACATATCCGGATTGCGACAAAAAAAGATTTATTCAGATGGAGCGACAAAGCTTATACGCCACGGCTCTTTGGTTCTTTCCAGCTTCAGGGAAAGAACTAGGCCAGCCGCCGGCCATGAGGCGGACTGACATTCACGCTTCGCATAGGCATTCTACTAATATTATTGACGCTGATATTTTATTCTTTTTTGAAAAAGAAACACCTAGCCTGCGGCAGGCAGGAAAACATTTTCTTTTTATGGCTTTAGCTCTGGCCTTACGCTCAGGGAAAAATGACATCGCACCAACTTTCCTTTGCTACTCTGCTTTTTGAAAAGAATCTATCCAATTAGCAAAGAAAAGAGGTTCGGTTTTACAGTTCGCTCTAAGCTACAACCATTTTTACAAGGATCATTGCAAATTTGTACTTCCATTGATAGTACGCACTCGGCATTATAAGATTTGGATGCAAAATCGGATAAATCTTTATGCACAAACAATAATACGCCACTGCCAAGCAATCCAATGTGTTGCAAAAGCTTCACGAAGCAATAACATTCACACATATCCGGATTGCGACAAAAAAAGATTTATTCAGATGGAGCGACAAAGCTTATACGCCACGGCTCTTTGGTTCTTTCCAGCTTCAGGGAAAGAACTAGGCCAGCCGCCGGCCATGAGGCGGACTGACATTCACGCTTATAGGCATTCTACTAATATTATTGACGCTGATATTTTATTTTTTTCGAAAAAAAGATTAAAATAGCTTAAAGTAGCTAATAAAGAGTAGTTTACAAGAACCGAAAGTACTATCGGTAACGATTTAGTAATGGTGCTTACTGCACTCGCTTTCATCTGATTACCTTGTAAATCATTACTGCAAATTTAATAAAAAAAGGGTTAAGTCGAAAGATGCTTAACCCTTTTTACGTTTTTATATCTATCAAATAGTGAGCGATTTGAAATAAATCTTCCCCAATATGGGGGCACTCTGTGATAATGGTCTCATTAATATTTCCAAGTTTTGGCAAATCAGTAAAGATGTAATCCGAAACAATTAGTGATAACTTCTAACAAACTAAGCTATGGAAATCGTGTTGCGCAAAATATTATCTGAAATTCAGCACCAGGAAGACAAATTGTCTTCTCAAATGATGCAAACTGCGGACGAGGCTTACCAAATGACCTTATTCTTAAAGGAAATGCTGTTTACTATAAAGATGAAAGTCTTGCAGACCGGATTTAAGGACGAACGGCAGGAAATCAATTTTTTCAAGAAAATCAAACCGCAGATTTTAGGAAAACTTATTTATTACAATAAGGTATTCCGCATTGAAACTACCTGCCCCGTAAGTGCAGGGAGAATACACCAAAGTTATTTTGAAAACCAACTGAAAATTCTGAAATCCGAATACAAGGAAAGCATATCCAATGAGGATTTTTACAGGTACTATCGTGCAGGCAGAACTGACCGTGACCACAGTTATTTCAGGCTCGGAAAAATCAATTACCACGATGGTCTAAAAAGTAGTGTATTTGAAATTGACCTTAGCTTTTCTACTTATTACGATAACAAAGTTGCCCATATTATAGCCAATGAATTACTTTATACTTTCTTGCTTACCAAAATAAACCCTGAAAAAAATCCCGATACCATTTCAATAAACGGTGATGGAAACAAAGACATTTCGTGGACGAACTCGCAAAATGCACTGATAGAATTGATTTACGCCCTGTATGTTTCCAAATCTATTGCATACGGGAAAATAGGCATCAGGAAATTAGCATTGATTTTCCAAATCCTCTTCCGAACGCCCTTGAACGATATACATCATTCTTTCCACCGAATGAAAACAAGGGCAGGCTCCCGAACGGTGTTTTTAGACCAGCTCAAAATTTCCCTCGAAGAGTATATGGATAAAGACCTTTAGCAACATCAGCACGGGTGTTTGAAAGCAGTACACAAAATGTACTGCTTTTTCTTTGCCCATATATGCCAATTGGCATATATGGGCAAAAGGCTACTACAAAATAACCGAAACACGCTAAAACCCTTATTAAACAAGGGTTTTTCTCATTGCAAAAAATTTGAAAAAAAGTGCCAAACCAATGGGTACGCATTGGCAGACAAACACTGCCACACTTCTGAATTTTGTACTGTGAATATTAAACAATAGTGCAATGAACATTATAACAGTTGACGAAGAAGTGTGGAAGCACCTCAACGAACGGTTGAAAGCCATTAGCGAATATATCCTCAAACTGGAAGATACAAGCTACGATAGCTTATGGCTCAACAACCACGAAGTCTGCCAGTATCTCCACATCAGCGAAAAAACGTTGTGGCGTATGCGCACCAACGGGCAGATAGCTTTTTCAAAAATGTACGGGCAGTATTACTATACGATTGGTGCTATCAAGGAAATGCTCAACGCTAACGCCGTGCAGACGACCGATGAATATGTGGAGCAGCTTATGGCGAAAGGCAAAAGCTATATCGAGAAAGGCAGAAAGCTGAAATCAGGTAATCATTAAAAGCGTACCCGTATGAATATCGACAAAATGGAATTTGTGGCGTGGATGGAACGCATAATGGACAGGCTGGACATTCTTGGCAACCACATAGACGATTTACAAAAGAAGCGCAACAGCATAGACGGCGAAGAGTTACTGGATAATCAGGATTTATTGCAAATGCTGAAAATCAGTAACCGTTCCCTGCAACGGTATCGCTCCATAGGTAAGCTCCCTTATTATACCATTAGCGGAAAACTGTATTACAAGCTATCCGATGTGCATCAGTTCATCAGGGAAAGTTTTAACCCTCCGTTACCTAAACTGGATGCCAATAAGTGACAAACGCTGCCTTTGAGTGCCACATAAAGCAAATCAGTGAAGGCTTCCTTTACATTCGATCGTGAAATTTTGAAATTTTCAGATTATGAGCGAAGAAACAACTAATAAACAGGAAATGCCCGAACAGCTTTCGGACATCTTACTCGTACTGGATAAAGAGAAAATGAAAATCCAGGCAGTAAAGAGTATAGACGAAAACGGGAAAATGGAAACCGTTGACCCCACGAAGAAAAATCAAAACCAGTTTATGCGTGTGGATAAAAGCGGTGATTTCTTTTCCAACTTCTTTTCCAATTTTTTCAGCCAGTTAAAGAACCCTACAAACTTTACTTTCTTCAAAGTGCCTGCCTCGGTTGCTGCTGAAAAAGCAGAGGAATTACAAAAGCACGTAGATAAGCCCACTCCACAGGGCGAAAAAGTGCTGAAAGAACACGAAGTGAAAGCAGAACCCCAACCCGATAAAAAACAAGAAAATCAAAATAATATGGCAACAGCACAAACAACAACGGAAACAAGCGAATATCGCTACAAGCCGGAGCAGATTGATTGGGACACAATGAAAAACCTCGGATTGAGCAAAGAGTATCTTGAAAAAAGGAACCTGCTCGACCCTTTGTTACGAGGTTATAAAACCAATGAGCTTTTACCGATAGGTATCAACCTCGGGGGCTCTATCCTCCGCACGGATGCCCGCCTGTCTTTACAGCAAGCGGAAGACGGCAATGTTATCGTGGCAATACACGGTATCAAAAGAGAACCTAACCTCCACTTTGAATTTTTCGGTCACAAGTTTACGGACGAAGACAAGAAAAACCTGCTCGAAACGGGTAATATGGGGCGTGTCGTCAATTTGGTAAACTCCAAAACAGGCGACCTGATGCCGTCCATTATAAGTATTGACAGGCTGACCAATGACGTGGTTGCACTGCGCACGGAGTTTATAAAAATTCCCGATGAAATTAAGGGCGTAAAGCTGAATGACGAACAAAAACAAACGCTGATGGAGGGCAAACCGCTCTATTTAGAGGGTATGATTTCCTCGAAAGGAACGGAGTTTTCGGCAACTGTACAATTCAATGCGGACAAACGGTATGTTGAGTTCCTGTTTGACAGAAGCAACAACAATCAGCAGGCGCAAACGAACCAACAGAATACCCAACAAAGCAATCAGCAAAGCCAACCGCAAGAAGCTCCAAGAACTTTCAGGGGCAAAGAACTGGATGATGAGCAGTACAACAAGTTCAAAGCCGGACAAACCATATACGTTGAACTGAAAGACAAAAAAGACCAACCGTATAAGGGTTATATCACGTTCGACAAAGATACCGGAAAGACCAATTTTGAGTTTCCCGGTCAGTACAAAGCACGGGTAGAACCTGCCGAAACTCATAAAACACAAACTGCCGTCAATTCGGAGGGTAAAACCAACGAAGCGACCAAGAACGTCCAAGAGCCTTTGAAGTCCGGGCAGCAAAGACCGAAAAACGAGAAGCAGCAGGAGCAACAGGATAACAAGCCTGAAAAATCCAAAGGCAGAAAAATGTAATACAGTATGAAAACAATCATTGCAGAAAAACCAAGCGTAGCAAGGGAAATAGCCGGACTTGTGGGAGCATCCGATAAAAAGGATGGCTACCTGACAGGTAACGGCTATTTTGTTACGTGGGCATTCGGTCATTTAATAGGACTGGGAATGCCCGAAGATTACGGCATTTCGGGATTTGATAAAGCATCCCTGCCGATATTGCCCAACCCGTTTTTATTGACCGTCCGCAAGGTCAAAAAAGACAAAGGGTACACCGCCGATACTGGCGCATTAAAGCAACTGAAAGTCATTGAGCAGCTTTTTAAGCAAAGCAACAGCATCATCGTTGCTACCGATGCAGGTCGTGAGGGCGAACTCATTTTCAGGTACATTTATGAATACCTGAAATGCAACAAACCTTTTGAACGCCTTTGGATAAGTTCGCTTACCGAAAAGGCAATAAAGCAAGGCTTCAACAACCTAAAAGACGGGGCAGCATTTGACGGACTGTATCAGGCAGCGCAAGGCAGAAGCCGTGCCGACTGGCTTGTAGGCATCAATGCTACACAGGCATTGAGCATTGCCGCAGGCAATGGTATCTATTCGCTTGGAAGAGTGCAAACGCCCACACTGGCTTTGATATGCAAACGTTACCTCGACAATAAGAATTTCACGGTAAAGAAATACTGGCAGATACAATTAACGCACAACAAAGCCCAGGTTGATTTCAAAAGTATTTCCGCAACCAAATGGGACGAAAAGCAACTTGCTGATGATACCCTTAAAGCTATTCAGCGTGGCGCAACGGCAACCTTTACATCAGTAGAAACCAAAAGCGTTACAGAACAACCGCCCTTGCTTTTCGACCTGACAGGCTTACAAAAGGAAGCCAACAAAAGGCTGAAATTATCTGCTGAAGCAACGCTCAATATTGCGCAAAGCCTGTACGAAAAGAAGTTTATCACGTACCCACGTACCGGGAGCAAATACATCCCTGAAGATATGTGGGCAGAAATTCCAAACCTCGTGCGGGCATTGCAAAATCGTGAGGATTGCAAGCAAGCCCTTACCAAAATCAAATGGGGACGGTTCAACAAACGTATCGTGAATGACCTCCGTGTAACGGACCATCACGGTTTGTTGATTACGGACAAAGTGCCGTCCGTACTTAATGCAGACGAAAACAAGATTTACAATATGATTGCGCTTCGCTTGCTTGAAGCCATATCGCAAGCCTGTGTCAAAGAAATAACCGATGTATCATTACAGGTATTGCATTACGACTTTACGGCAAAAGGCTGTAAAATTCAGGAAGCGGGTTGGCGTTCCATAAAAGGAAGTTTTACCGATGACGGCGAAGAGCCAGTGCAGGAATTACCTGAACTGCATAAAGGCGACGAACTTGCCATAAAGGAAGCCGCAGTTTTGGAAAAGCAGACCAAACCACCAGTGCTTTACACCGAAGCCGGGCTTTTGTCGGCTATGGAAACCGCAGGGAAAGAAATTGAGAACGAAGAAGAACGCAAAGCCCTCAAAAATATCGGCATCGGTACTCCTGCAACAAGAGCCGCCATTATCGAAACCCTGTTTACCCGTAATTATATCCAACGGGATAAACGTTCTTTAATCCCTACGGAAAAAGGATTGCAGGTGTACGGGCTTGTAAAAGACCGGAAAATTGCAGACGTGGCAATGACTGCCGAATGGGAATTGGCGTTACAGAAAATAGAAAATAACGAAGCGGATGCCGGAACATTCCAAAAGGAAATGGAAACCTATGCCAAATCTATTACCGATGAATTGCTACAAACCTCTATTGCAAGCACCAACCAACCCAAACTAACCTGCCCGAAATGCAAAAGTCAGCAGCTTATTATCCGTGACAAGATTGTGAAATGCCCTGATGAGGCTTGTAACTGGGTACAGTTCCGCACCGTCTGCGGTGTACAAATCAGTATCGAAAATGTAACAAACCTTGTCAATAAAGGCAAAACCTCTCTTATCAAAGGAATGACAAGCAAAGCCGGAAAGAAATTCGATGCTTACATCATTCTGAAAGAAAACGCTGAAAGTTCCTTTGAGTTTGAAAAAAACAAAAGCAGTAAACGCAATGGAAAATAAACCGTCAATCGTACCCAAAGAAATCAGGAACCTGATTTATACTATCCGGGGCAAACAGGTAATGTTGGATAGCGACCTCGCTGCCTTATATCAGGTAGAAACAAAGAACCTGAACAAAGCTGTTAAAAGAAATATTAAGCGTTTTCCTGTATCATTCTGCTTTCAACTGACCGAAGAGGAAGTTGAAAACTTGAGGTTCCAAATTGGAACCTCAAGTTTAAATTACGGCGGCAGACGTTATTTGCCCTATGCTTTTACGGAACAAGGCGTTGCAATGGCATCTGCCATACTTCGTTCTGATATAGCCGTTAAAATGAGTGTGGAAATAATGGAAGCCTTTGTAGAAATGCGGCGTATGCTCATCAGCAACGCTTCTTTGTTTCATCGTTTGGACAATATCGAGTTAAAGCAACTGGAAGCCGACCAAAAATTTGAAGAGATTTTTAAGGCTTTGGAAAGCGACAAGCTGCACAGCGAAAAAGGCATTTTCTACAACGGGCAGATTTTTGATGCCTACGCCTTTGTTTCCGATATTATCCGTAGTGCCAAAAGCTCTGTTATCCTGCTTGATAATTATGTGGATGATACGGTGCTTACCTTGTTGGGTAAGCGTAAGACTAATGTAACCGCTACAATCCTTACCAAAAGTATCAGCAATCAGTTACGGTTAGACTTACAACGCTACAATAGCCAATATCCTCCGATAGAAATTGAAGTGTTTTCCGACGCCCACGACCGTTTTTTGATTATTGACCATACAGAACTCTACCATATAGGGGCATCGCTCAAAGACCTGGGCAAAAAATGGTTTGCTTTTTCAAGAATGGATATTGAACTTGGTAGAGTTTTGCAGATTTTAAACAAGTAAAAAAATCCCCTCCGATATTTCGGAGGGGAATGGTGCATAATCCTTAATAATTTAGTGACAGCCCTATACCCAAGCCCATATCACTATCATAGTGTGTACGAATACCTATATTCTTATTGATGATATACTTCAAGTCTGCCATATATTCCATATCGGTATTGACCATAAAACCAGCTCTTAATCTTTTTGAAATTGGTATATCTTCTCGCATTAAAGACAGGCGAACGATACCATCGTGATATACTTCTGCCTGAAAATTGACTAACATTGGCAAGGTGTACATAAAACCTAAACTAAAGGCTCTACGTGTATCTTTTTCGTTTTTCTGCCCGAATAAATTGGTTTCGTGTTCATCTATTCCCATTTTACGGTAACGCCAGTCAAAGCCTATAAATGGCATAAACCACTGCATTTTTCCGATGTATCTTCCTAAATGTGTTTCTACTTCGTAACCGTGCATATCATTGTAACCTAAACGCCATTCTGTGCCTAAACTCCATCTTGCATTTTGAAACATTGCCTCGCCATCATTACCATTGGTTGCAAAATCGTTCTGTGCCATAAAATGTGGCATATTGCTCTCTCTCTGTAATTTATTGTATGCTTGTTTCTTGTTGGGTAAGTTTGGATTTTTATAGTCATCCACAGCAAAAACCCTGTTCATCCCCGACATCATATGATATAGGATATGGCAATGGAAAAACCAATCTCCTTCTTCGTTTGCCAAAAATTCAATGGTATCTGTTTCCATTGGCATTATATCTAACACATTTTTCAGTGGTGATTTTTCGCCTTTTCTATTAATTACTCTAAAGTCGAAACCGTGCAGGTGCATTGGGTGTCGCATCATTGAGTTATTGTAAATGGTGATGCGTAAAATTTCTCCTTTCTTTACAGGAATTTTATCAACTTCTGAAAGAATTTTGTTATCCATACTCCACACATAGCGGTTCATATTTCCGGTAAGTGTAAATTTTAGTTCTTTTACGGGTGCATCTTTGGGAAGTGAAGTATTGTAGGGCGATTGCAACATTGCATAGTTTAGGGTTTTAATTTCTCCTAAAGCATTTGCATTGTAACGATTGGGGTCGTTATCCATATTCATATTGTGTTGGCTATGGTCTTGCTTTTGATTGGCTTCTCCTGTAATTTCGGGATACATTACCACGTTCATATCCATTTGGTTCAGGCTCATTTTCATTCCCATATCGTCCAAATCACCATTCATCTTCATCATATCGTTCATCATCTTCATCCCTTCAAAATATTTTAATTTGGGCAGTGGGGAAATTAATTGTTTGATACCATTACCTAAAAAATAACTGGCTGATTGTGTTCGGTCTTCAGTAGTGGCTAAAAATTCATAAGAAACACCTTCTTCGGGGATTGTTACAACGACATCGTATGTTTCAGAAACTCCTATAATTAACCTATCTACTTCAACAGGTTCTACATCGTTACCATCATTGGCTACTACGGTAATTTTACCTCCGGCATACCGTAACCAAAAGTAAGAGGATGCGCCACCATTTGAAACTCTTAACCTTACTTTATCACCTGCTTTTAGTATTTTGCCGTCAACGGTTTTTAAATCGGTAGTATGATTTCCGTTAATTAATATTTTGTCATAATACACATCGCTTACGTCCATTGCCAACATACGTTTCCATTCGTTGGTTAATTTGGTTTTGAAATGCCCTTCTCTAATAGCTTCTGCATAAGATTGTGTTGCACCTTTTTTGATAGCTGCCCAATCATTGGCGTTGTGCAACATTCGGTTAATGTTGTTGGGGTTATAATTTGTCCATTCGCTTAAAATAATGGGTACGGTAGGCAAATCATCAATGCCCTTTCTAAAGGTTTTGTCGTCATCCCGCTTTTTCATTACAAAACTGCCATACATTCCAATCTGTTCCTGCAAACCTGAATGGGAATGATACCAGTGCGTTCCGTGTTGGATAATTGGAAAACGATAGGTGTATGTTGCTCCGGCTTCAATAGGCTTTTGTGTAAGCCAGGGCACACCGTCCTCTTTGTTGGGCAAAAATACGCCGTGCCAATGCAGTGATGTACTTTCTTTTAACTGGTTATGCACTACAATCTCGGCAGTGTCGCCCTCTGTAAATGTGAGCGTGGGCATAGGTATTTGCCCATTTACGGCAATGGCTCTTTTTGTTTTTCCTGCATAGTTGACAAGCGTATCTTTTACATACAAGTCGTAATGCACTACTTTCTGTGCAAATAGGGATTGCGAACATAACAGTATAAATACTGCTTGCAGCAACCTTATTTTACTATTTATGGGTATATTCATTTTGATATTTTTTTTTGAAACTCATTCCTGTTCTTTTAGCCAATTGATTAATGTTTTGATTTGCTCATTATTCAATTTTGCATTTTTGTGCATCAGTGTATATGAGGACAGAGGCATTTGCTTCGTTTCTATTTGTTCTTTAATTGAGTTTAGTAATCTTTCCTGCTTTCTATTTGAGTATGTACCCCATTCATTGAAATTCAAATCTTCTTTTGCATTTTTGATATGGGTTCCTACCAATGTTCTTGCAGGCTGTACATAGTCGTACCAAACATAATTGGTATTGTTGCTATGACAATCGTAGCAAGACGTTTGAAACATCGCTTTTATTTCAATAGGCATTTTATAGACTTGTGTAAAATCGGTTGTGTAAACCTGCCCTTTATCTACATTAAGGGCAGGCTGATAAAATTGGATTGCAATAAAAATAAACAGCACTGTTGCTAAAATTATCTTTAATACTTTCTTCATTCTAAAATTCTTTTTTTACAGAACCGCAGGTAAGCATCTTACTACCATAGTAAGGATTTTTGATTGTCTTTGCTTCACTAATCCAAATAGCACCTTTGCCATCATTGTACATCGGGCAATAATCTTGATACAATTTTTGGGTAGTTCCGAACAATGCTATAAGGTCGGAAACATCTTTGCTTAATGATGCTAAATGCTCTCTTTGGTGGTCTATCTTTCCGGCATTGTCGCCAATATGCTCTGCGTTTTCTTTTGCATTTTCTGCAATATCCATATACTCCTTATGTTTGTTTGCAGGTATGGTTTTCATATCTACATTTTTCAAGGTAATGAACAACTGTTTGCCTGCATTGGCAGCAGCTTTGTCATTGTCTGAAGCAAGGGCGTTTTTTAATGACAGATAATCGGTAATTATGGGTGCAATAGAGAAGTTTTGCGCCTGCTTTTTTACATCTGATTTTTCTGCAGCTTTAGCTAATGTATCAACTGGAGCAGTAGAAGTTGCCGTATCATTTTGTGTTGATGATGGCACATTTTGAGCGTCAGACACCACTGTACTATCATTGGCTGTTTTGTCGCTGTTTTTACTGGAAGACTGATTGCAGGAAACGGTTATTGCTACAACCGTAGCCAGTGCGATGATGGAGAAAAATATATTTTTCATTTTAATGCTATTTAATGTTGTTAAAGAAATTTTTGTGGTTTACTTGTTTTCAAATTCTTTCAGCTTTCGCTTCATAAATTCGATTTCCTTTGCCTGTGTTTCAAGTATGTTTTTTTGCAACTCTATCAGTTCGGGGTCGGTTAATTTTGCTTTTTCCGACATCAGCACTGCTGCTGCGTGGTGCGGTATCATTCCTTTTACAAATTGTTTGTCGCCCACATTTATTTGCTCCCTGATGCCAAACCAAGAGAAGATGCCAATTGCGAGGGAAAATGCAATGATTGCCCAGTTGATTTTTTTGTTTTGATACATTCCTTTCATTATCCATAATTCAATGACCAACATTGCCGAAACCATCAGCAGGGTCATATACAAATTATTGATGTTCGGGATAAGATTATCCAATCTGTCAATCATAGCATACATAAGGAAATACATCGCTGCGAACATCGCCACAGCCATTACAGCGAACCGTTTGTACATTGCTAAAGAATGTTTGGCATTATGCGCCTCATTTGCCGTGTGGTGGTGCATATCGTGCTTGTTTTCTATATTTTCCATAACAGAAGAATTTATTTATTATTAATTGTTTCCTGTACGCTACCACAGGTTAGCATTTGAGAACCGTAATAAGGATTTTTAACCGCTTCTTCTTTGCTTAACCAATTTGCGCCTTTCCCGTTATTGTACATTGGGCAATGCTGATAGTAAACAGGTGTTTCCTGTTTTGATACCTTAGCCAGTTCGTACATATTCTTAGAAAGTAAAGCGAATGTTTGCCTTTGTTGGGCAACATCTTTAGAAGCAGCAATCTTTTCTGCATTTGCTGTCAGGTCTTTCATTACTTTCATCCAAACGGTATGCTCCCCGGTAGAAAGTTTTGCCATTTCTACGGCTTTGATAGCTTTTACCAATTCGGCAGCTTTTGCGGATGATGTACCTGCATCAGTTTTTACCAAAGCATCTTTAACTGAAAAATAGTTGTCGAATACGACTTTCAGTTGTGGTGCATTTTGGTCATCGGCAGTTTTTGTTGTTGCCATTTCGTTGTGGTTATGGTTGGTGTGTCCGCTTTTCATATCCATACCCGCATCATTAGATTTTGCGACTGGCTTTAATTCTCTGTCGTACTGGCAACATCCCGGCAGCTTTGCATACACATCATCCGGTGCTAAAAACTTTTCGCTGTCGTAACCTGCCAAAGCGATACGTTTCAATATTTCATCCTGATTGGTCTTATCGCTGTCATAAGTGAGCGTAGCCATTTTAGTGTCTTTATTCCATTCCACACTGGCTACCTTGTTCACATTGCCTGCTTTTTCGATAGTGGCTTTACACATACCGCAATTGCCGTAAATTTTTACGGTTTCTGTTTTCGCATTTTTGATTTGTGCGAAACTGTTTATTGATGATAGTAATACGCCGATTACCATTACTATTTTTGATAATGATTTCATTTTGAAAATTTTAATTTAATAAGATATACAAAAGGGGTGCGAAAACTGGATTGGGTTTTCGACAAGACATACCTGTGGCTGTCAAGCAACAGATTTAGCTTATTTTAGGCGGTAGCCAAATGGAGAAAAAGCCTGAAGAATAATAGGCTTGTTTGAAACCGAATTTTTGCTTTTTTGCTTCTGCAAACAGATTTTTTGCTTTCAATTCGATTACAACAGGTACACTTAAAGAAGTTGTTGAAGCACCGCATCTGCAAGAACTGTGTTTGCAATTGCCTCCGCAGTCGTGACCATCCTTACATTTTTTACAGGACTTGTCCTTGCAACTGTTTTTGTGCTGCGATTTTTCAGATTTTTCTTTTGAGCAGGATTTTTGTTCCGTCTTAGTTGTTTTTTTGGCGCAGGCATAGCTTATGCTCGGCATAAGGAAAAATCCCAAACACAGTAAGAGAACAAAGCTGATATGTTTACCCAAATTTTTCAACACTACAAAGTTACAAATAAGATTATCTTTTTTTGATGGCTTTCCCTCTTTTTTTGGTGTTTGATACCAAATGTTTAATAAAGCCGCATTTTTTTTCCATTTTTAAAGATATAATGCCCTTTTTATCAGGTCAGGTTGCTAAAAAGGGCATTATAAATTCAATATATTAAGCGTTTAAAGGTTCGATTTTAAAGCCTGCTTTTTGTACTGTTTCAATTACCTGGTCTTCGGTAATACCCTCTGATTTTATTGTAAGTACCTTGTCTTTATTGGCGGTGTCAACTTCCCAATGGCAGATGCCCTCTGCATTGTCCAAATGCGGCTTTACAGATGCTATACAACCGCCACAATTGATGTTCGTCTTAAATTGAAATTCTTTATTTTCCATTGTCTTAAATTTTGATTGTTGTTTGATACCACAAATTTCAGCACTATACCGTTCTGTATTGTTGTGGAATTTCTTATTTGATTTGTGATATTTAATGTTTTACTTTTTCCACTTCAACCGCAGGCTGTTAGTTACCACGCTCACGCTGCTCAATGCCATTGCTGCACCTGCAATCATCGGGTTCAGCAGGAAGCCATTTATTGGGAATAAGATACCTGCCGCAATAGGAATGCCGATTAAATTATAGATGAATGCCCAAAACAGATTTTGCTTAATAGTGGCTACGGTCTGTTTTGAAAGTTTTATTGCCTGTGGTATTTTGGTAAGGTCTGATGAAATAATGGTCATCTTGGCAACATCCATTGCAATGTCGGAACCTTTACCCATTGCAATACTTACATCGGCTGTTGCCAAAGCTGTGCTGTCATTAATACCGTCGCCAACCATTGCCACTACTTTGCCTTTGCTTTGAAGTTCCTTTACAAAATCGGCTTTGTGCTGTGGCAATACCTCTGCCTTGTAATGCCCGATGCCAGTTTGCTTTGCAATGGCTTTTGCAGTGGCTTCATTATCGCCCGTAAGCATATACAATTCTATGCCCATATCCTGCATTTGCCGGATGGCTTCGACCGATGTTTCTTTGATTTTATCAGAAATGACGATAACGGAAAGCGCCTGTTTGCTGTCGGCAAACCAAATAACTGTTTTGGATTGTTTTCCCCATTCATCCGCTTGCTTTTGCAGTTGCTCCGCAATGGTAATGTTGTTTTCTGCCAATAGCTTTTTATTGCCTACAAAATAGGTTTCGTTGTTGTGATTGGCTTTTGCACCTTTTCCTGTAATACTATCGAACAGTGATAAAGTAGTGGTTTGTACACCGTCTAAATGTTTCACTACCGCTTCTGCCAATGGGTGTTCGGATTGCTTTTCGATGCTTAATAAAATATCTTTCGTTGCATCATCATTGTTTAGCCATTCGATACCTGTTACCTCTGGTCTACCCTCTGTTATCGTTCCTGTTTTATCTAAAATAATGGCATCAACTTTTTTGGCTAATTCCAAACTTTCGGCATCCTTTATCAGAATACCGTTTTCAGCACCTTTGCCAACGCCAACCATTATAGCGGTAGGCGTAGCCAATCCCAAAGCACAAGGGCAGGCAATAACCAATACCGTAACAGCCGCTAACAATCCCTGAACTATGCCATTGTTGCCGCCTAAAATAAACCATAGGATAAATGTGAGAATAGCAATCCCTATCACAACGGGAACAAAAATTCCTGCAATCTTATCTACCAACTTTTGTACTGGTGCTTTACTGCCTTGCGCATCCTGAACCATTTTGATGATATGGGCAAGCATTGTTTCCCTTCCGACTTTAACCGCTTTGAATTGGAAACTTCCTTTTTGGTTAATCGTTCCCGCAAATACTTTTTCGTTTTCTTTTTTCTGTACAGGTACAGGCTCGCCACTCAACATACTTTCATCAACGTAGGAACTGCCCGAAGTAACCATACCGTCCACCGCAATCTTTTCGCCCGGCTTTACAAGAATAACATCGCCTGCGTTTACCTCTTCAATAGCGGTTTGTTTTTCGGTTCCATTCGCTTGTATAACAATAACGGTCTTGGGTTGTAAGCCCATCAGTTTTTTAATGGCTGAAGAGGTATTGCCTTTGGCTTTTTCTTCCAATAGTTTCCCTAACAGGATAAATGCGACAATTACGGCTGCTGCTTCAAAATATACGTGGGCGTGTAGTCCTCTCTGATGCCAAAAATCTGCAAACAACATATTGAATACGCTGAACAGATAAGCGATACCTGTACTCAATGCTACCAGTGTATCCATATTGGCTGAACGATGTTTTGTCTGCTTCCAGGCATTGATGAAAAAATCCCTGCCTAACCACAATACAACAGGAGTAGAGAACAGCCACATTATAGGGGTTGCATAGGGCATATCCATAAAGAACATTGCTATCAATACAACAGGCAATGACAGCGCAATAGCCCATACGGTTTTAGTCTTTAGCTTTTGGAACTTTTCAGCGTGGATAGCTTCTAATGTTTCCTGCTGCTTATTTTCTTCTTCTACCAGTAAATCGTAACCTATGGACTGTATCGCCTTTTGCAGTTTGGTGGCATCGGTCATATTGAGTAGGTATTCCACGGTAAGATTTCCCGTAGCAAAGTTTACGGATGCTTCTATAACGCCCTCCTGATGCTTTACAATACTTTCTACACTGCCTGCACAGGATGCGCAGGTCATTCCCAATACAGGGAATGTATGTTTTACAGTAGAAACGCCGTAACCTAAATCTTTGATTGCTTTTACCGCTGCGCCTATCGCTGCGCTGTTATCTACCGTGATAGCTGCCCTGCGGTTGTTTAGCTCTACTTTGTGGGTTTCGATGCCTTTGACCTGTGCCAATCCTTTTTCAACGATTAACGCACAATGTTCGCTTTCTACATCTTCTAAGGGAAGATAAATAGTTTCTTTATTATTCGTTGCCATATTTGCCTGATTTAATTAACAGTACAAAATTGGCTATTATATGGGTGGGTGCTATTGTGAAATTTTGGAATTTATGTGTAAGATTTACAAACTATCCAATGGCTTCCTTTTATCTTCTTTTATCTGTTTGAAATAGCTCGGTGTCAGCCCTGTAACTTTTTTGAACTGGTTGCTTAGGTAGGACACACTCGAATAGTTTAAACGAAAGGCAATTTCACTCAAAGAAAGCTCATCATATACCAATAGCTCTTTTACCTTTTCTACTTTTTGGGCAATAAAGTATTTTTCAATGGTAGTACCCTCTACCTCCGAAAAGAGATTAGATAAATAATTATAATCGTGGTGCAGTTGACTACTTAGCACATCCGAAAGATTGGTTTTGGCGTGGTTGTCCTGATGATGCACAAGGTCAATAATTATATTTTTTATCTTTTCAATTATGCGGCTTTTTTTATCGTCAATAAGTTCAAAGCCTAATGGAATTAAAACCTTATCTACATTATTTTTTTCTTCGGATGTAATCTCTTTATCCAATACTACCTCTCCAAGTTTGATTTTTTTTACGTTCAGACCTAACTTATCCAATTCATTTTGCACCACCATAATACAGCGGTTGCAAACCATATTTTTAATAAAGAGTGTACTCATATATACCTTTTTACGACCTTAACAAAGGTACAAATTAATCTCTGGCATCATACCATTCTACGCCAAATCCCGCCTTTCAAAGCCAAACCCTGCCACTTCTGCAAAGGGGCTTATGTACTGCTATAATTTTAGGATTTAAGTAAAATTCTAAACAAAATAAGTATGGATGTACAGCAAAAAGACCTGTCGTATTTCAGATTACGACTGCAAGAATTATTAAACAGCAGCTTTCCTGAAAAGGCGCACGACCAAAAATTTATTGACCAACGGTCTTCGTGGGCTGCCAATGCTTATGAGGGTGCTTTCCGTTCGGGAAACGCCATTGAGCAATGCGACGAAATAGCCAACTACATACTTTTTGAGGGCTTGCACTTCTCCAAGTTCAACACGGTTTTCAAAGTGGTATGCAATGAGTTTGATGCCATAATGGCAGACGAGGAGCTGCGACCGTTCGCCCTTAAAATGTTCCCCGTTTGTGAGCCTGTTTTCGCAGGATATGAATTAACCGATGATTTCGCCAACGGAAATGAGTTTGATGTACTCTATACCGAACTGACCGGAACCATCTCAATATGGATTGAGGAAAATGGGCTTCAGTAAGCGGTTCCATCTCCAACAGAATATTGATGCCCTGCGAATTGTTTTTAAACTGGAAAAGGAGAAACGGCAAGCCACCGTAGGCGAAAGACTGCTAATGATGCGATACAGCGGATTTGGCGGTCTTAAATTCGTTCTGAACCCCGTAGAAAACGAAATAGACATCAATCATTGGAGAAAAACAGAACACGACCTTTTTCCACTCACGCAGGAACTCCACCAACTACTCAAAGAAAATTCCGAAGACGATAAGCAATACCGCAAGTATGTGGATAGTATGAAAAGTTCCGTACTGACGGCTTTTTATACCCCACCAAAAGTTATAGATGCCATTTCATCTGCCTTGCGGGATAATGGTCTGCACATTGATAAATTCCTCGAACCCTCCGCAGGTATCGGTTCATTCATCCAATCCTTTTCGGAAAATCAGAAAGCCAGTGTTACCGCTTATGAAAAGGACTTGCTTACAGGCAAGATTTTAAAGCAGCTTTACCCCGAAATCAATATCCGTATAAACGGCTTTGAGGAAATCCCCGAAAGGGAACAAAACACCTATGATGTAATCGCCAGTAATATCCCTTTTGGCGATACTTCCGTATTTGACCTTTCTTATTCCCGCAGTAGAAATAGCGCAAAGGAACAGGCTGCCCGAAGCATCCACAATTATTTTTTTCTGAAAGGTGCTGATATGCTCCGTGAGGGCGGTTTGTTGGCTTACATCACTTCACAGGGCATTCTGAACAGCCCTAAGAACGAACCCATACGCAGGGCGTTGATGCAGGATAATAATTTGGTTTCGGTTGTAAGATTGCCTAACAACCTGTTTACCGAATATGCAGGTACGGAAGTCGGCAGCGACCTGATTATCCTGCAAAAAAATACGGCAAAAGAAAATCTGACCGACAGGGAAGATCTGTTTTGCCAAAGCAAGCCATCTGAATACAATACGCCTGGCAATGCGCTCTTTCAGGACAGTACAAGAATTATCCATACCGACCAAAAATTAGATACCGACCCATACGGGCAACCTGCCTTAATCTATACGCATAAAGACGGTGTTGAGGGCATTGCCAAAGATTTGAAGCAAATGCTTTCCGAAGATTTTGGAAAGCATCTGAATTTGAGTTTATACAAAGGCGAACAGAACGACGAGCCTGTTATACAAATTCCTATTGAACCAAAAGTTACACCTCCGGTCATAGACCCTGTAATCATTCAGCAAAAGCCGCAACCTGTACCTACTCCGGTAGTCCGTCAGGAAAGCCCGCAGGAATTAAAGCAACTAAGCATTTTTGACTTGTTTGAAAGTGCGGGAGAACCTGTAATGGTTCTTGCTCCACCTAAAAGAACTACCCAAGCCAAAAGGCAAAGCACTAAAAAAAGAAGAGGTACAATAGGTCGTCAGCCCGACCTGTTCAGCAGTGCAAGGCAGCAGCCCTATACACCGCTAAAATCCAATGGTGATATTAACGGAACCGACCAGGTTAACGGCAAAAAACAGGAAGCTATCAGCGACCTGTTTTCACAAATAAACGGAAATGGCCAGTCTGATAAGACAGCCATTACCGCTATCAATATTAATGCTATTCCTGAACCTGCCCCGTATAGTGGCGAACTGCAATCATTCCATCGTAACGATTGTCTTGTGGTGGATAACGGTTGGGTAGGTTATCTGCAAGAAGTAGAAAAGGAAGATGCAAAAGCAATCTTTCATCCATTGCAATTACCATCGGCACAGAAAGCAAGAGCCGAAGCCTATATTGCGGTAAGGGACAGTTATATCAACCTGTACCAAAAAGAAGCTGAAAAGCAGACCGAACACCAAGAAGAACGGGAAACGCTGAACCGCCTATACGATGGTTTTGTCAAAAAATACGGCAATCTCAATGCTGCCGATAATGCCAAGCTGATAAAGACAGACAGCGCAGGTAAAGAAATTCCTTATCTGGAGCGTATCATTGGCGGCATAATCCATAAAGCGGATATATTCAGCCGTCCTGTTAGTTTCTCTACGACCACGTTAGCAACCGATAATCCCGAAGAGGCATTAGCCGCCTCGCTGAACAAGTACGGAAACGTGGATTTAGATTTTATGTCCAAAATCAGCAGCCTGCCTGCCGATACCCTGAAAGAAGCCCTACACGGGCGGTTGTTCTACAATCCGCTACAACAGGAATATGAAATTGCTGAACGTTGGATTGCAGGCAACGTAGTAGAGAAAGCCCAAGAGGTAAAAGAATATCTCGAACGCAATCCCGATGATGCTGAAGCCAAAGAAAGCCTTACCGCTTTAGAGGAAGCCCGACCAAAACGTATCGAATTTGAGGAACTGGATTTTAACCTCGGCGAACGCTGGATACCCACTGGCATTTATGCCCGTTTCGCTTCGCACCTGTTTGATGCGGATGTACTTGTACATTATACCGAAAGCTCCGACGACTTTTCTGTGAAATGTCATCAGGGCAATATGCACATTTGGGAAAAATATGCCGTCAAAGCGGAAAGCCGCACGTTTGACGGTATTGCCCTGCTCAAACACGCCCTTGTCAATACCACGCCTGATATTACCAAAAAAGTAATGGTTGGCGACCAAGAGGTCAAAGTACGGGATATGGAAGCCATACAAATGGCGAACACCAAGATTGATGAAATCCGTACCGCCTTTACCGATTGGCTACACGCACAGAATGATGAGTTTAAAAATCGCCTGACCGACCAGTACAACGATACCTTTAACTGTTTCGTTCGCCCGAACTATGACGGAAGCCATCAGGAATTTCCGGGATTAGACCGTAAGGGAGCAGGCATTGAAGACCTGTATTCAAGCCAAAAGGACACCGTTTGGATGATAAAGCTGAACAACGGTGCTATCTGCGACCACGAAGTAGGCGCAGGAAAAACGCTGATAATGTGTACCGCAGCGCAGGAAATGAAGCGTTTGGGTTTAGCCCATAAGCCGATGATTATCGGGCTGAAAGCGAATATACCTGCTATTGCCGAAGACTACCGCAAAGCCTATCCACACGCCAAAATCCTTTACCCAGGTATTGATGATTTTACACCGAAAAAACGTCTGCGGATTTTCGGGGATATTAAAAATAATGATTGGGATTGTGTGATACTCACGCACGACCAGTTCGGAATGATACCGCAGTCGCCCGAGATACAAAAGGAAATCCTCGAAATAGAATTAGACAGCGTAGAGCGTAACCTCGATGCCCTGAAATCGCAAGGCAAGGAAGTTACAAGGGGAATGCTCGCCGGGGTAATCAAACGGAAAGAAAATCTTGAAGTAAAACTAAAAACGCTGCAACACGATATTGAAAATCGCAAGGATGATATTGTGGACTTTAAGATGATGGGTATAGACCATTTGTTCGTGGACGAAAGCCACCAGTTCAAAAACCTGATGTTCAACACCCGTCATACACGGGTTGCCGGACTGGGTAACGTGGACGGCAGCCAAAAGGCACTGAACCTACTGTTTGCCATACGCACCATTCAGGAGCGTACCGATGCGGATATGGGCGCAACCTTTCTTTCGGGTACAACCATCAGCAACTCGTTAACGGAACTGTATCTGCTGTTCAAATACCTGCGTCCCCGTGCATTGGAAAAACAGGGCATTCATTCCTTTGATGCCTGGGCAGCTATCTATGCAAGGAAAACCACTGATTATGAATTTTCGGTAGCTAACAACATTGTAGCCAAAGAGCGTTTCCGCTACTTTATCAAAGTGCCGGAACTGGCGCAGTTCTATTCTGAAATCACGGATTACAGAACGGCAAAGGATATTGGTATTGACCGCCCCAACAAGAACGAGGTATTGTACAATATACCGCCAACGCCCGACCAAGATGCCTTTATCCAAAGCCTGATGCAGTTTGCCAAAACGGGAGATGCTACTTTGCTCGGTAGAGAACCTTTGTCGCAAAGGGAAGAAAAAGCAAAGATGCTCATTGCTACGGACTACGCCCGTAAGATGTCGCTCGATATGCGTATGGTAAGCGGTGCGTATAATGACCACCCCGATAACAAGGCTTCTCATTGTGCTTCAAACATAGCCAAGTATTACAACCAATACAACGCACAGAAAGGAACACAGTTTGTATTTTCGGATTTGGGAACCTACAAGCCCGGCGAATGGAATGTGTACTCCGAAATCAAACGTAAGCTCGTGGAAGGCCACGGCATACCTGCACACGAAGTCCGGTTTATTCAAGAAGCGAAAAATGACAAGCAACGCAGGGAGCTTATCAACGGGATGAACGATGGCAAAATCCGGGTGCTGTTCGGTTCTACCAGTATGCTCGGAACTGGCGTAAACGCACAGAAAAGAGCCGTTGCTGTTCATCATTTAGATACGCCGTGGCGACCGTCTGACCTTGCCCAAAGGGACGGGCGGGCAATCCGTAAAGGCAACGAGATTGCCAAATTCTTTGCCGAAAATAAAGTGGCTGTGATTATCTATGCTGTTGAGAAATCTTTGGATAGTTATAAGTTCAACCTGCTGTATAATAAGCAGCTTTTCATCGACCAGTTAAAGACCAACAACCTGACCAAAAGAACGATTGACGAGGGAAGTATGGACGAAAAATCGGGAATGAACTTTTCGGAATATGTGGCAATCCTGTCAGGTAATACAGACCTGTTGGATAAAGCCAAACTTGAAAAACAGATTGCCGGACTGGAAAGCGAAAAGCAGGCGTTCAACCGTTCTAAATCCAGTGCTAAATTTAAGGTGCAGGACTTTACGGAAATGTTGCAAAGCACTCAATCCCGTTTGAACCGGATGAGTACAGACTGGGAAAACTTACAGCAACGCCTCCAAAAGCGTTCGGACGGTACAATCGAAAACCCCGTGAAGTTGGATGGCTTGCCGCCCAATGCAAAACCGAAACAAATCGGTGCGAAGCTGAACGAGATTGCGGACAAAGCCCGCACCGCAGGTCAGTATGAACAGATAGGCAGCTTGTATGGTTTTATGCTGTTGGTCAAAACAGAAAGGTCGGAAAAAGAGGGTTCGGATATTCGGGTAAACCGCTTTTTGGTACAGGGCGAGGGAAATATCAAATACACCTACAATAACGGTCTGATGGCAAAAGACCCTGAAACTGCCGCAATGAATTTTTTAAGGGCTTTGGAAAAGCTGCCGGGCTTTGTTAAACAGGAAAAGGAAAAAATCGCTGAAATACAGAAAGACCTGCCTATACTTAAGGAACTGGTTAACGATACGTGGTCTAAGGAAAGCCGATTGAGTGAGCTTAAAACGGAACTGGCAGCCGTGGAAAGAAAGATACAAATTTCGATAGAACCTGTTAAGCAAGGGGAAGCAGTCCCGGAGCAGGCAGAAAAGCAAAATGAAGCCCCAAAGGGTCAGGAAAGCATTATACGAAGTAAAGGTATTAATCTACCCCGTGTATTATAATGATATTGTTTATTTTTCGTCCTGCTCGTCCATTTTCTTAATTAGTGCTTCACAAAGGCTGTCAAGGAATTTCGTTCGGTTCATCTTACGGGCTTTCAATTCCATAAACGTGTGGTAAAAATCGCCCAATTCAATATTAAACGCATCTTCAAAAGTTTTAGCTATCAATTTTATGTCTGCATTCCCACCGTTAAATACACCGTGGGAATACAGTGCATATATGAGTTCCGTAAGTGCTGTTTTGCTTGCTGTCCATTTTGGTGATGCATCTGACGCTTTTTTCTGATTGATATTGTGAAGCCTGTCTTCCAAATAAACTTGTATCAGGTCGTTGGCAATTATCTTTGCAACCTTATAATCGTGTGATGTTGAAAAACGATGGTCAGCTTCAAAATAAAAAGTATCTAACCATAACCTTATATCGTGTTTTCCTCTAAGAAAATAGTTCTCGTCGAGAACCGTATTATTACTACGGTAATATTTGTAAAAATCAATGTTGTTATCAAAGAATTTTTTTAGCCTTTTCAGTTCTTTTTTTAGGTATTTTTTGATGGGCTTTGTACCATAAGGCTTCTTTGTTTCGATTTTATAAACGGCGTTGTAAAAGATAAGTTTTGAAACAATTACAGGCTTCTGGTATTTGAAAAAATAGATTTCTTCCGCAATGTTCTTGAACCCTTTTTTTAGAACAAATTCCTTTACTTCGGACAAAGCATTAATTGTAATAGCAATTACTTCCTCAATCCGTTGTAACGGACAATCTGGTTCAACCTCCAATTCTTTGATTGATAATTCCAGTTTAGTTAATATTGTGTCGTGGAATTTTTCCATCTATGATAGCCTATTTGGCTTACTTTTTATCAAGCTGTTTAACGAAAAGGAAAATGTACTCCCTGCTCCTAAATCACTTTTTACAGAAATTTCACCGCCCTGTGCCTGAATAAACTCTTTGCTGATGCTTAGACCTAATCCTGTACCTTCCTTCTTTGTACCGGGTATGCGGAAATATCGGTCAAATATTTTGTCAATATATTGTGGGGAAATACCTTGACCTGTATCCGTGACCGAGAAGCGCACCTTATTATCTGTCGCATTAACATCAATGCTAATAATTGAATTATCATAGGAATAACGAATTGCATTGGAAAGCAAATTAGTTAATACCCAAGCGGTTTTTTCATTATCAGCAAGCACTTGTGGCAAATTATCGGCTATTTTTATTTCAAACCTGATTTGCTTTTGTTCGGCTGCTGCCTTTGTAGCATTTACAGCATATTCTACAATTTCTTTGGCTTCAGACGGAACAACACTTATTTGAATAGTGCCGCTCTCCACCTGTGTCATATTCAATAATTCTCCTGTAATTTTCAATAATCGCCCTGTATCATCATTGATGCTATGTAAAAGACTTTCTTGCTCCGCATTTAATTCACCCACTTTTTTATTTCCTAATAATTGCAAGCTCATCTGTATAGATGATATAGGAGTTTTTAGTTCGTGTGAAACAGTGGCGATAAAGTTTGTTTTTGCAAAATCCAATTCTTTATATGGAGTGATGTTTTGTAGGAGAATTACGTTGCCTATATGTTTTTCTTCTTTCTCTCCCGTGGGTGTTATCAGGATAGGAATAATTTCTTTCTCGAAATAACTTTCTTTGTTATCTGCATAGATTTTAATAGGAAAAGATTTTATCTTTTTTTCGTGTGTCTCTTTCTCCGGTAAATCTTTTATAAGAGTTTTTATAAGGTCGTTTTCTTCTGCGATGTGTTGAATGGGTGCGCCAATCACTTTTTCTTTTTGTAAGCCCGCTATTTTTAATGCGATGTCATTCATAAATAAAATAGTGTGTTTTTCATCCAAACCGATAACCGGTTCGCTCATATTGTTAATAAGGGTTTCGATACGTTTTTTTGCCATCATCAGCCTTTCAATGCTACTATTACTGTATTCTTCTAATTTTTTCGCCATTGTGTTGAATGATTTGGCTAACTCCCCGTATTCATTGTGTTCTTCAAAATGCACTCTTCTGGAGTAGTTTTTTGCAGCTATCTCTTTTATACTTTCCGTTAATTCTCGGATAGGATTAGCAATATTTGAGGGCAGATTTATCAGAAGTGTGAACGCTATTAGGAAACAGAATGTCCCTGTTATGGCAATCCACAAAATTGCACTATCAGCCGTTTCTTCTGCTACCTCATTTTTTCGCTGTATTGCCTGCATATTCAGCAGCATTACATCGGTAATGTCCTTCTGTATCGTTCGTAGCAAAGAACTATCATCAGGAGAATTAACTATGAGTGCAAAATCCTGTTTAATCTTGTCCGTAATTTCCTGTTCTCCAACTTCTGTGATAGTCCTCGTTTGTTTTTCCAGGCTTTGCCTGAATTTCTTTTGTTGTTCAGGATTATGAATATCACTGTTCAGTGCATTGAGCATCTGGCGACAATAATCTACGGTATTGTAATTATCTGCCAGTATATTCTTTGCATCATTAGATAGCTTGTTTATATGGGTTGCACTTAATATGGTAAGGAATGCTATCATTGCAAAAAGGAGCCCTACACCCAATATTAGCTTCGTTTTTATTCTCATTATCTCAATTCTTTAACTTAAAATCACAAGGTCAATATCATTTGCAGACAGTTTTCTTAAAAGTCCGTTAAAGACATTAGTGGCTAAAATGATATGTATCAGGCTCAAATGTGGCTTCCCTATACATATAGTTGTTATCTTACGTTGCTCGCATTGTTCCATTATAGCTTTTGAAATATTACCATTTTCCACTTTAATTATGTTCGCACCTAATTCTGTAGCTAATTTAAAGTTATTTATAAGATGCCTTTGTTTATCGAGGGCAATTTTATCAGGGCTTTCACGGGGTGTTTGTACATAAAGTACAGACCACTTGCTATTGTAATAATTGGCAAGCCTTGCCGTCTTCCGTATTACGTTTTTTGCCGTCTTTTCGTTTGAGCTGATACAGGCTAAAAACTTTTCTCTTTTAGCCGCACCCGTCAGTGTTACCTCGCTCTCAACTTTACGTTCCACCTGCGAGGCTACTTCTTTTAGTGCTAATTCTCTTAGCTGAAGTATATGTTCGCTTTTGAAAAAATTATTGAGTGCCGTTTCTATTTTTGCAGCTTCATATATCTTTCCCTCCTTAAGACGTGTAATTAACTCATCTGCTGTCAAGTCAATATTTACTACTTCGTCTGCTTCTGCAATTACGCTATCAGGAATACGTTCTTTTACCTCAATTCCTGTGATGGCTCTCACTTCTTCATTAAGACTTTCTATATGCTGTATATTAACAGCACTAATAACGTTTATACCTGCATCTAAAATGTCCAATACGTCCTGCCAACGTTTTTCATTTTTGCTGCCTTCAATATTGGTATGCGCCAGTTCATCTATAATTACTACTTCAGGGCGTAAATTGATGACTGCCTGAACGTCTAATTCTTCTAATTCCTTACCCTTATAAAACAGCTTTCTGCGTGGAATAACAGGTAACCCCTCTAACAAATCGTGTGTTTCCTTCCTGTTGTGCGTTTCAATGTAACCAATCTTTAAATCGATGCCATTGCGCAATAGCGAATGTGCTTCCTGTAGCATACGAAAGGTTTTGCCTACACCGGCACTCATACCGATGTAGACTTTAAATTTCCCTCTCCTTGACTTTTTTATTAAGTCAAGAAACTGTTGTACTGTTTGGTCTTTTTCTGTCATTAGAAAGCAATTGCCAATGATGTCGTTATGAAATAATTATTATTACTTGGTTTATCATTCATTGTAAAAACCCTGTCCTGGCTCGAAAATCCTCTTCCTTCTATGCGCCACATCACGTTATTTCTTATCAGGTAATCGTAATTTATTGAATATCCCCAAGTTTTAAATCCGTTTGCAGTACCTGTACCAATTATTGCTCCGTTCTTGTCGCTATAATACTCTCCTCTCAACGCAATGTTGTGTTTTTCGGCAGGACTGAATTTAACAATTACAATCGGTGTGTACCAGGTGTTATAGCTGCTGCTTCCTTTACTTTTTTGCTCTGCTCCAATGTCAAACCCCGCTGTTAAGGCAAATTTCTCCGTGATTTGAAAGATGCCGTAGAGGTTGTGGAAATACCGCATTTGCTTTATACTGTCGGCTTTATCATTTCCAATAAAGGAACTACTGTTGAGCGTGATTTTTGAATTGGGTTTATAGGTAAGCTGATGACCGAATGCAGGGGTATTATTACCATCTACACGTTGTATGCGCTGCCAGCCGTTTAATACCAATCCGCTAATAAACCATTTGCCGTTGTCAGTGGTGTAGGAAATTTTTGCCCCTGTTTCAAAATAGGGTGAGTTGTCGGCAAAAATACTTCGGGTTAATGTCCAGTTATCTCTACCTACAGCACTTTCAAAACCTAAATGGGATGAAAATATACCGGCATCAATCCATAAATCTTTATTCTTTGAAATTTTTACACCTGCATTTGCTTCATAAATATTTTTCAATACGCCCGGTTCTGCTGCGTAATTCGCATTCATATATGTACCGGTAGCCAAGGCAAGATTTGCCCTAACGTTATCCGTGTTATAGGATGCCTTTACAAAACCTAAATTCAGGTTGATTTCATTATGTCTATTATGCGAATAGGTAAATGCGGGTCTATTGTGATTATCTGGATTGCCAAAATCGTATGTGTAATATGTTTCTAAATAACCGCTAAAAGTAAACGGCGATTTTGTAGTGTTTGTTTGTGCAAAACTTTTTACGCTTAATAATATCAGTGACGCAATTATTATCTTCTTCATCTTATTTATTTTAAATTATCTAATGCTATATTTAATTCGAGTACGTTTATTTTTTCGGGTCCGAACAAACCAAATAAAGGCTTTTCTGTTTTCGCAAGGATGAGTTGAAGAAGGTTTCCTTCCGCAATTCCACGAATTTTGGCAATTCTCTTTACCTGCACTTTTGCCGCCTGAACGGAAATATGGGGGTCAAGACCGCTACCGCTTGCCGTAACCAAATCCACAGGTATTTCTGATTTGGCAATGCCAGGATTGTGTACTAAAAACGTATCAATTCTTGCTTGTACCTGTTTGAGATATTCTTCATTGGAAGGACCTTTATTACTACCTGCTGAACCTGCGGCATTATAATCAACCGCCGATGGGCGTGACCAGAAATATTTATCTTCCGTAAAAGACTGCCCAATATTGGCGTAATAGGTCTTACCATTTTGTGTGATAACTTTTCCTTTTCCCTTATTTGAAGAAAACTGTCCCATTCCCCAAACCACAAGGGGATAGACTACTGCAAGTAATATGATACTTAAAACCGTTAGCTTAATAGCCGGTAAAATATGTTTTTTCATTTCTGTTGACTTTTAAATAAATACTGAAACCAAAATATCTATGAGTTTTATCCCTATAAAAGGGACAATGATACCGCCCAAGCCGTAGATGAGTAGGTTTCTACGAAGCAGGGCACTCGCTCCGATAGGCTTGTAGGCAACTCCTTTTAATGCCAACGGTATTAACAATGGGATGACGATAGCATTGAATATAACTGCCGATAAGATGGCACTTTCAGGTGAATGTAAGTTCATAATGTTTAAGCCCTGCAAGGCAGGAATAGAAGCAATAAAAAGTGCAGGTACAATAGCGAAATATTTTGCCACGTCATTAGCAATGCTAAAAGTGGTTAATGTCCCTCTTGTCATTAATAATTGCTTGCCTATTTCCACTACTTCAATCAGTTTGGTGGGGTCATTATCCAAATCCACCATATTGCCTGCTTCTTTAGCTGCCTGAGTACCGCTATTCATAGCTACGCCTACGTCTGCCTGCGCTAAAGCGGGCGCATCGTTGGTTCCATCGCCCATCATAGCGACCAATCTGCCTTGCGATTGCTCATTGCGGATATAGTTCATTTTATCTTCCGGTTTTGCTTCGGCAATAAAATCATCTACACCTGCTTTTTCCGCGATGTATTTTGCCGTCAATGGATTATCGCCGGTAACCATTACGGTTTTGATACCCATTTTTCGCAGCCGCTCAAAACGCTCCTGTATCCCGGGTTTAATAATGTCCTGCAACTCAATTACTCCCAATACTTTTTCATTTTCTGCAACAACGAGTGGTGTTCCACCATTGCTTGAAATGGATTTTACCTGTTCGGCTGTTTCTGATGGAAAAAGATTTCCCGCCTTTTCCACCAAATTCCGTATGGCATCCGAAGCTCCTTTTCTGATTTTTACATTCTCATAATCAATTCCGGAACTTCTTGTTTCTGCCGTAAATTTTATGAAACGAGGATTTTGTATCTGATAGCTTAATGGATTAACACCTGCCAATTCTATGATAGATTTACCTTCGGGGGTTTCATCTGCCATAGAGCTTAACACTACTGATTTTGTAAAGTGCTTTTCATCTACACCGTTTACAGGATAGAATTTTGTTGCTTTTCTGTTACCAATGGTAATAGTTCCTGTTTTGTCCAATAAAAGTACATCAACATCACCTGCGGTTTCAACCGCTTTACCACTTTTGGTAATGACGTTTGCCCGCAAAGCTCTGTCCATTCCCGCAATACCGATGGCTGATAATAATCCGCCAATAGTGGTAGGAATTAAACAGACAAAAAGCGATATAAATGCAGCAATGGTAATCGGGGTTTGTGCATAATCTGCAAATGGTTTAAGTGTAACCACTACGATAATAAATACGAGTGTAAAACCTGCCAACAAAATAGTCAAAGCAATTTCATTTGGTGTTTTCTGACGGCTTGCCCCTTCCACCAAAGCAATCATTTTGTCTAAAAAGCTTTCGCCTGCTTCGGTAGTTACCCTGACTTTGATTTTGTCTGATAGTACTTTTGTACCACCTGTAACGCTACTTTTATCGCCTCCTGCTTCTCGGATTACAGGGGCACTCTCACCCGTAATGGCGCTTTCATCTATGGTTGCCAAACCCTCTATAATTTCACCGTCAGAGGGGATGATATCTCCTGCTTCACAAACAAAGACATCCCCTTTTTTAAGCTGTGATGAAGAGACGGTCTGTCCATTTTCTAATTTGGCTGGCGTTTCTTCTCTTGTTTTACGTAAGCTATCGGCTTGTGCTTTTCCTCTGGCTTCGGCAATGGCTTCGGCAAAGTTGGCAAACAATAGCGTTGCAAATAATATAATCGTAACGATAAGGTTATAGGCAAAACTGCCTTGACTTTGTTCTCCCAATGCTATCCATACACATACGCCTGCCATAACCAATGTACCTATCCACACCATAAACATTACCGGATTGCGGAACATTTTTGCAGGGTGCAGCTTGAAGAATGATTGCTTCAACGCTTCATTCACCAATGCAGGTTCAAATAATTTATTTATGTTATTATTCATTTCTATTGAATTGATAAAGATTAATAAAGTGAAAAGTATTCGGCAATCGGACCTAAAGCCAACGCAGGGAAGAATGCCAATGCCGCAATGATGGCAATAACTGCAAACACCATTAAACCAAATGTAGATGTGTCGGTTTTGAGCGTTCCTGAGCTTTCAGGTATAAATTTCTTTTCTGCAAGCAACCCTGCAATAGCAACAGGACCAATTATCGGAAGAAATCTACCCAACAGCAATACTATCCCCGTGGATATATTCCAGAATACGGTGTTATCTCCCAATCCTTCAAAACCGCTTCCGTTGTTGGCTGCCGAAGAAGTATATTCGTACAGCATCTCACTGAAACCGTGGAAGCCCGGATTGGCTAATGTTGCTGATGTATATTGTGGTAATGCGGCTGCTAAAGCTGTTCCGACCAAAATAAGGAAAGGATGTGCCAAAGCAATTATCATTGCTATTTTCATCTCTCTTGCTTCAATTTTCTTACCCATAAATTCGGGTGTTCTGCCCACCATCAATCCGCTGATGAATACCGCCAAAATGATGAAGATTAGGAAATTGAGTATTCCCGCTCCAACTCCTCCATAAAAGGCATTAATCATCATTGCCAGTAATTCGTTCATACCGGATAATGGCATTGAGCTATCGTGCATCGAATTGATACTACCTGTAGAAATAACAGTTGTTACGATGCTCCAGAAGCCGGACGCTGCTGCACCCAAGCGGATTTCCTTTCCTTCCATTGCTCCCAAAGAATTGTCAATTCCCATCTGTGTTATGGCAGGGTTCCCGTTCATTTCCATATTAATATTGGGGATTGCCAACAAAAGAAATCCTACAGTCATTACTCCAAACATCATCCAGGCAAACTTTTTCCTGCGTATAAAAAAGCCAAATGCAAATACCATTGCCATAGGAATGATAAATTGACCAAACATTTCAACCATATTGGTTAGGTAGGTAGGGTTCTCTAATGGGTGAGCACCATTAGCACCGAAAAAACCACCTCCATTTGTACCAACGTGTTTGATAGGTACGAAAGCAGCAACCGGTCCACGGCTTACTTCAATAGTATCACCCTGTAAGTTGGTTAGGGTATCTTTTCCTTCAAAGGTCATTGGCATACCTTCAAAAACGAAAATAGCAGCCAGTATCAATGATATAGGTAATAGAATGCGGGTACAGGATTTTAAAAAATAATTGTAAAAATTACCTAATTGGGTGGTTGACTTTTCTCTAAATGCTTTGAATAATACAACCGCTGCTGCCATACCTACGCCCGCAGTTACAAATTGAAGAAACATCAACCATATCTGCCCTAAATAACTGATGCCTGTTTCACCTGAATAGTGTTGCAGGTTACAGTTTACCAAAAATGAAATGGTGGTATTGAACGCTAAATCTGCTGATTGATTGGGGTTCCCATCCGGGTTTAGGGGCAGGCTCTCCATATTCATCAGTATTCCCATACTCATCAGAAACCAGAGCAGGTTAATGGTGAGCAATGCTACCAAATGCTGTTTCCAATTCATTTCATTATCAGGATTTATGCCTGATACTTTATAGAACAATCGCTCTATGGGATTAAATACAGGGTCAAGAAAAGTTCTTTCACCTGCATATACTTTTGCGATGTATTTGCCAAGGGGAATTGCCAGTAACAGCGTTACCCCGAACATCGCTATAATTCCTAAAATTTCTGTGTTCATATCTTTTAATTAAATAATAGTTTAATAAGCCATCCGAAAAGCATCACAAATCCGAAAACAACAAGAAATACAATGATAACTCTCCATATTTCTCGGATATCACTTCTAAAGTTTTTCATATTGTTTCTAATTAGAAAAGGATGTTTATTTTTATATATAGGAGGTATATAAAAGATATGAGCACAAGTATCCAGAAGATGATTGTAAACAGCTCTTTTATTTTTTTCCTCATTTCTCAATTTTTTGAATGGATGCTGTTTTTAAAATTTTTCTGGTTTAATCAGCACATAGCACATATAGAAAAATACTGCAATGGCGATGATGAATAATGCTATCATATTTTTATTTTTTGAATTATGATGTTGTTTTGCGTTAGATAGACAACCTGAAAAGGTTTTGGAATTTCAGTGTATAGTTGCTGCCACTGGTTTGGAGAACACCGTCTGCGTATGCCTTCAAATGAGCGTACAAATAGATTTTCAATAATATACCTGATGTAGTCGTTACCTCTCTGATATATCCATCCGATATATCGTATATGTCTGGTAATTTTGGTAAATTCTCCTTTTTCGAGCAAGCATCTAATCAGGTTTACGACTGCCTGAAGAATACCAGCGAAGTTTTTATGAGCAGACAGTTCCCTTATTTCATTGCTGATTTCTTTATGATGTTCAGCTAAATAAACAGCCGCACGGTCTTCATTGATTTTCTGTTTAGATTTCATATCTTTTCAAATAATCTTATTAATAAAAAAAAGAATGCGAAAAGTGCTACACCTGCGATTATTAATAGTATTGCCATTTTTATATATTTATTAAATTCCTGATGAATAGATTTGTCTGCAATACTCTTGTTTGAGCTGTTTGGGAAACAAGATGAGATACTCTTTGCCCCAACTGTAATTCATTTCGAGCAGTTGAGATAAGGGAAGAATAAATGTATTGGAAATGATTGTACGTGTGTAGCTGCTGCCTTTCTGAAATAATTGCTCGGCTTTGCCAAACAGGCTCACAACTTTTTTCTTTTGCCCCTTAAAGATGGCATCAAGGGCTTCAACCTCTAATTGTTGAATTTTCTCAAATTCGCTTTTTTGTTCGTGTTCCATTGTCATAAGAATATTTATTTACATTCTTCTTATGCCAATTCCTGTTCCATTAAAATTAGATTGTTTATAACTATTTGATTTTAAATAATTTAACGAGCGTATACAAAAGTAAGGCAACAAAAAACCCTTTCGTTTTGAAAGGGTAAAGACTATCGTTTTGAAAGGGTTTATTTTATATGGTACTCGTCAATCTTCCTGTATAAAGTAGTTAAGGCAATATTGAGCAGTTTTGATGTTTCTGTTTTATTGCCATTAGTGTAGTTCAACACTTTTTGAATATGAACTTTTTCTACGCTTGCAAGTTCAAAGGCAGATAGTGTTTTTTCACGGTTATCTAAAGTGCCAAGACGTTGTAATTCCAATGGCAGACTATCTTCTTCTAATTCTGTAGTACCTGTAAGTATTACGCTACGCTCAATTACGTTTTTGAGTTCTCTGATATTGCCTTTCCACGAATGTTGTTTCAGTGCTTCGAGATAGTTTTTTGAAATCTTATTGATTTTTTTGTTCGTCTTATTTGTAAATGTGCGAAGAAAGAATATCGCCAGTTCTTCTATATCAATAACCCGTTCTCTGAGTGGGGGTAGTGAAATCTGAAAGACGGCAATCCGGTAAAACAAATCTTCACGGAAGTGTCCTTCCTCTACTTCTTGTTGTAAATTTCTATTAGTAGCAGCAATAATACGGACGTTCACCTTGGTTGGTTTACTATCACCTACTTTTAGAAATTCTCCTGTTTCTAAAACCCGTAACAGCTTTGCCTGTAAATCTAAAGGCATTTCACCAATTTCATCTAAGAAAACCGTCCCGTGGTTTGCTTCCTCAAAAATTCCTTTACTGTCTTTTACTGCTCCTGTAAATGCTCCGGCTTTATGTCCAAACAATTCATTTTCTAACAAGTCTTTGCTAAAAGCAGAGCAGTTTACTGCTACAAAATTCTGTTTGCTCCTGTTGCTCGCATTGTGAATTGCTTGTGCAAATACCTCTTTTCCCGTTCCGGTTTCTCCAGTCAATAAAACGGTCGTTTCACTACCTGCCACTTTTTTTGCTGCGTCAATAGAAGCATTAAGTATTTTGGATTTTCCAATGATGTTATCAAATGAATATTTATTGGCTAACTGTCTCTCTAATTGTAATACCCTTTTTGCTAAAGATACTTTTTCGGTTGCCTTGTAGAGCAAGGGTATAATTTTGTTATTGTCATCACCTTTGGTAATGTAATCAAATGCTCCGTTCTTTATTGCCTGAACGCCATCGGGAATATTACCATAAGCAGTGAGCAAAATTATTTCTGTTACAGGATATTTGTCTTTAATATCTTTGGTCGCTTCAACGCCACTTCCATCCGGTAATTTTACATCGCATATCACGACATCGACATCAGCTATTTCCAGTTTTTTTAAGCCGGTTTTTATATCACCAGCCTCCACCACGTCAAAACCCTCCAAACTTATAATTTTGGAAAGTAAGGTTCTGATTTTTTCTTCGTCGTCAATTATTAAGACTTTACTCACATCAAATACTTTTAAAACAGCAAATTTAAAAATAAAAACGTTGGCAAATGAATTATTGCTTATAAACAAGAGTTTAAAGGGTGTATTGTCCGATAACTGTATGTTTTATATCAAATGTTCTAAACGTTATGGTTCTCTTAGTAAGAGCTGGGTAGCCTATTTATCCTCTTGTATCAAATGTTGCAAGTTCGGGTCATTCTTGATGCGCTCCATTTCTTTGACAACAATGTTCATAATATCTGTTTTTATCTGACGGTAATTGCTTTCGATTTCCTGCTTCATCTTATCCTCGCCTTGTTCATTTACAAAAGATAATATTTGAGGTATCTTCTGATAGGCTTTTGTTTCTGTTGCTACCGTTTCATTATCTACTACAATTTCAGCGTGAAATATTTTTTGCTCAATACGTTCATCGAAGTTATCCGATACAGAACCTACAAACATACCTTGTGTGAGCGTAGAAATTTTCGATGCAGGAATAAGGCTGTCTAACTGTGTTGATATGGAGGTAGATTTATCGTTACGGTTAATGGTCATACTTTGGCGTTTCTGTAATACTTTTCCAAAGCGTTCCGAAAGGCTTTTTGCCGTTTCGCCAACCACCTGTCCACTGAAAATATTACCGACGGTATTCTGTATAACCTTGCTTTCTTTGTCGCCGTAATCCCTTGTTAATTGCGAGAAATCCTGAAAGCCCAAGCAAACTGCGACTTTATTGCTTCTCGCAGTTGCGATAAGATTATCCAGTCCCCTAAAATAAATTGTGGGCAACTCATCTATAATAACGGAACTCTTTAGCTGTCCCTTTTTATTAATCAGCTTTACAATCCTTGAATTGTATAAGCCTAATGCTGCGGAATAGATATTTTGACGGTCGGGGTTATTACCAACGCACAAAATTTTCGGCTCTTTAGGGTTGTTTATGTCAAGCGTAAAATCATCACCTGTCATTACCCAGTACAGTTGCGGGCTAATCATCCTTGATAGCGGAATTTTTGCAGATGCTATTTGTCCTTGTAACTGGTCTTGTGCGCCGCCTTGCCAAGCATCCATAAAGGGCGATAAATAATTTTCCAAATCAGAGTATGAGGTTAAAATCGTAAATACGTCCGAATACTTTTTATTCAGTAATTCAATAGCGTGTGGAAACGTGCAATACTTACCATCTTCATAGATTTTCAGATACCAAATAATGGCAGCTAAAAGAATAATTGGGCTTTCCACAAAAAAATCCCCTTGCTTCTGTATCCACGACCTGTTAAGGTTTAGCATTATGGTATAAGCCGCTTCATAAGCATCTGAAATGTCGGTCATAAAGTCGGGATTGAGAGGGTTGCAACGGTGGCTCTTGCGTGGGTTGTCGAAATTTATCACGTAAAATTTCGGCTGAACTTTGTACTTATCCCTGTGCTTCAGCAAATGATTGTAAGCGATTGTGGAAAGGTCGTCGAACTTAAAATCGTAGATGTACATACTAAAGCCTTTTTCTATCTGCTGCTTGATGTAGTTGTTTACGATGGCATAAGATTTTCCTGAACCCGGAGTACCCAACACGATTGATGCCCTGAATGGATTGACAATGTTAATCCAACCGTTGTTCCATTTGCCTTTGTAGTAAAATTTAGTAGGTAGGTTAACAGAATACTCGTTTTCCATCAGCTTTGTTTCCTGTTGGAAGCTCTCGTTCTCGTTGTTAAAAACATCGTCCATCAGGTTAGTACGGAGCAATCGGCTCATCCATACGCCTGCCATCAACAAAGCGATATAACCTAATGAGATAGTAAGGATATACAGGAATGTGCCTGTTGCCGGGGGAAGCTTCAGCAATGGGGTGTTCAGGAAGAACAGTATAAAACCAACGCCCAAAGCCACATAAATTTTAGTCCAGGTTATCTTCTCATTCTTTACTCCTTTTGTGCCTAAACAGCTTAAAGCCAGTAAAACCAAAGCGAATGCTTTAGTGTATAGGGTATGTGAAAACAAGCCCGCCGTCCGGTCGAAATTGCCTAACATCTTGTTGATTATTTCCAACGTCCAACCACGTTCTAAAAAGAACCCGTAGCAGAACCAATAAAGGTGCATCAGCACCAAAAGAATACTGACTGCCCGCATAAAAGCCATTATTTTGGCTAAACCTCTTAAATCGTCTTCTCCCTGCATTCTTTTTTAGTTTTAATGTTCGGGCGTGAATTTAAAGGCTCTACACAGCGGCTATAAGAATGTGGCAGTCAATGGCGGTGCGTGGCAGTGTTTGGCGAAGTGATAAGAGTTGTAGCTTCTATGATCCTTTTGTATCGTAACATTTATGAAGCATCCAAATAAAAAATACTTTTAGTTGCTCTTCTGTTTTCTGTCCGTCAGCAACATTTTTTGTCCTGCTGAATTGGTGGACAAGGAACACTTCCGTAACTACAATAAACACAACAGTCTCCTTGTTTTGGTTTAAGAACTTGTTTGCATTTTTCACATTCGTAGAAATATTGGCAAGCGTCTGTCGGCATTGTTTCTTCTTTCTTGTGTCCGCAGTTGGGGCAAGTAATTGTTGATTGCAATATGATTTCCATTTGGTTTTATTTTTTGTCGGTTACAGAATATCCTGTTGAGTTAATTGCTTTTTCGACCTCAGAAATATTCGTTTTTGAGTTGTCAAATTCCACGATTGCGTTTCCTTTTTCGTATGAGGCGTTTGAACTTATTATTCCTGTCAATTTATTTACTTCGTGATTTACGTGTTCGCCACAACTTGCACAAGTCATTCCGCTAATCGTAAATTCTACTTTTTGAATATTGGATTTGTCCACCGCTATAATTTGCTTTTCTGTCTTTGGGTAGAAAATGCTTGAGTAGTATGGAAAGGCAAGCATTACGATTGCAAATGCTGTTACAATTCCTAAAAACATTTTTGACTGAATGAATTTTGGTTTTTCTTCTGTCTCACAATTGCAATCTATCTGCTTTTTGGGTTTCAACTTTTGATACCAAGCAAAACCAAGAACCAAAATTGTCAACCCGATAAAATAGGGTCGAAAAGGTTCAAGCCAAGAAAAAGTGGAAGCAAGACCGCTTGTTCCTGCAATAAGAGCCAATACTGGTGTGATGCAACAAAGAGAAGCTGCAATTGTAGTCAAAAGTCCTGCACCAATTAATTTTTTGTCAGTTTTCATATTGTTTCTAATATTTTGTTTTCGTCAAGTATTTTGAAAAATGGTTTCAGCATTTTTTCATACTCTTTAGTCAGTGAGTGAAAAATAGTTTGAGCTTCTCGTTCGGTTTCAATAAGTTTTCTGTCTTTGAGTTTCCGCAAGTGTTGTGAAACCGCTGAAATTGTCATACCAAGAATATCACTTATATCACAAACACAAAGTCGTTTTTCTTCATAAAGTAGAAAGAGTATTTTCAGTCTTACATTGTTTCCCGCTAATTCAAGTCCGTTCGATAAATAGTCAAAAGAACCGTTGAGTTCTGAAACTCGGTCTTTACAGCGGTTTATTTGTTTAATGTCTGCTTGTTGTCGTATGCAAGAATTATTGTCCATAGCACAAAGATAGTCAATTTGTTTATTTAAGCAATTACTTAAATACAACTCAAATTCTTTCAGAATTATAAAGTGACAGCTCAATAAATCTTTTTAAAAACAGATTTTTAATTCCAAAATCTGACCTCTTACAGTCTTCTTTTTTTTTTCTTCTTCATTTTGTTAGCAAAATCCTGTTCCTCGTAATCATCGCCCTGTGCTTCGGGTAACAAACCGCCAAATGCCTCAATCAAACCGTCTTCGTGTTTTTCAGTAGTATTCAGGAAGTCGAACAAATGATGAGGTTCTTCCGCAGGAAGATCTGCATCATTTGATGTGGATGTTTTTGGAAGTTGTACGACAGGTTCTTTAATCTCCGGTTTGATATTATTGTTCCAATAATCATTAAAGGTATTGGCAGAAAGTTCCTTTGCTAAGCGTGAACCGTTCCAAACCGCCTTTGAATTGTGGTCTATGAAAGTGATACCATAAATACGACCTGTATCGTTCCGGCGGACCACTACATTAATGCCCTGTTCACTAAACTGCTTTTTAAAAGCCTGCTCATCATTTGTGGATTTCAGAGCAATAGAAATTGCAGCTTTTAGGGTCTGCTTACTTGGGTGGTCTTTTAAATCCTCTTTGCATTTTGCAAAATGCAGTTCCAAAGCCGGAAGCCCTGCATTTTTACCAAACAACGAAGCCTTGAACGGATGCCCGGCTCTTTCGCCTTTCTCGTTTAAAGGAATATATAATAAGCCTTGCCGCATTTTTCCCTGCAATTCGCCCTCCACTTTTTCGGTGGTAACATTAAACAGGGAAAGCAAGGCATTGTATTCGCCCAAAGTCTGAAACTTATAATAATTCGGTAGGTGGCGGACAACCGAAGCGATTTGGCTTTTCACATCGCCTGCCCGATAATCTACCGGACGGAAAATCTTGTCGTTCTGCTTGTGTTCTTTATCGGTTGCGGGTATCAAGCCGTGTTGTCTTTCCAGTTCACGGCACACATTCATAGACCGCATTTTCTCGAATTTGTCCGAAATCTTTTTGCCCTCTTCGTCCACGCAAACCGATACGATATGAATATGGCTACGGTCAATATCTGTATGTTTGAATACGACAAAGGGCTGTTCGCCGTAGCCCATCTCCCGCATATATTCTTCTGCCATTTCCCGAAATTTATCATCACTTACCTTGTCATTCGGGTCGGGATTGAGTGAAATATGCAGAGTATGTTTCTCTGTATTGCGGTTGGCAATCAGGTAAGGGGCAAATGACTGGGCTAATTGTGCAACGGAATAATGACCGCTTGCGGTTTCAATCATCTTATTGGCGAACAAAATTTGCCCGTTTTCATTCTCTACTTTAAGCTGATTATATGCCAACGCCCCGTATAAATTTGCGCTTCTCCCGATTTTTGCTATCATTTCTACCGTTATTTTTTCAAATGTTTGGCTCCAAACTCCTCGCTTATCTGAATGATTTTTTGACAAAGCATCGCCATTTCTGCCGTCTGTTTTTCCAGTTTATACAGGAATGCTGCCGCCTTTTTCTCGGAAAAATTCTTGTACAATAGCTTTACAATCTGATTATAGTTTACACCTATGGAGCGGAACTGGCTGTGAAAAGAGGTCAGCCGCATATAAAAATCAACCGTTCCCTTGTCAATCTGAATGGTTTTTATGGTCTTGTCAAAGATGCAGGACGTTATGAAATGAGCCTTTACCTGCATACCTGATTTATCAAACAGGGCAAGAAAATGGGCGTGTTCCTGCTCGTTAAAGGAAATCGTATAGCGGATGGTCGCCGGGTCTTCTTTGGGGCGACGTCCGGTCTTTTTCAATTGCTTTTTGTTGTTATCGTTCATCACTAATCCATTTTAAAATCCATACAAAACCCTGACTTTGGAAGGTGTTTTCTGCCCCCTGCAAAGGGCAAGTTGTTTTGAGCATCGGAAATCATTCCGAGATGCTCAAAACACAACTTGCCGTGTTCCGGTGAACACAAAAATCCGCCCTGCGGGACGGATTGAATGTAACAGGGAAAAACGGCTCGTTGCCGTTCCCGTTACCCCCTGATATGTCAAAAGACTTTTGCATAAATCCGTTAATAAAAATCACAATACAAAGTAAAGCCCTGTTTACGATAGCGTTGCACTGTGACACAGTGCCAAATGCTGCCTCTGAACGCCAAACACTGCCACCGCTATACAACCGATTGAATTTGATGAGTTCTTTGCCCCTGAATGTTGACAGGCAGGCAGGCAGGCAGCCCGTGCTTCAGGACGAGCAGACGGCATACATTCAAGATGGCAGGTTATCCTGCCTGCAAGATTGCAGGAATGCAAGAAACCAAGAGCGCAGGAATGACGGAAAGCGTGACAGCCTGCTATCAGACAATCAAGCCTGCGTGATGGATAGAATGACGGACGGAACGAATGCAAGAACGCAATCACGCCTGATAGGATGCCTGAATGAAAGCATTGCTGCTGTACAGCAGGAAAGCAGGCAATCAGCAATTCCCGCAGGCAAGCCTGATAGCTATCCTGCAAGAAAGACAGCACGAAATCAGGACTGCACGGCTGAAAGCCTGCAAGACTGAAAACAGTAAGATGTAAACTTTAAATTTTAAAAATATGGACACAAGAAAGAAACCTCTGTTTGTCGCTTTTTCTTCTCAAAAAGGCGGTGTTGGCAAAAGCACATTTACCACGCTTGTCGCCAGTACGATGCACTATCGGTTGGGCTACAACGTAGCCGTTTTTGATGCGGATTTTCCGCAGCACAGCCTGATGAAAATGAAAACCCGTGATTTGGCAATGGTAATGGAAAATGAGGCGTTGAAAAAACTGGCATATAAGCAGTTTACCACCATCAATAAAAAAGCCTATCCCATTATGCAGCACAAAGCGGATAGCGTACTCGATGCGGCGCACGAATTTGTAAACACTTCCCCTGTTCCGCTTGATGTGCTGTTCTTCGACCTGCCCGGAACCGTGAACACGCCCGGAATTCTGAAAGCATTGGCAGGTATGCACCACATTTTCACGCCCATCACGGCAGACCGTGTGGTAATGGAAAGTACGCTCATCTTCACACAGCTTTTACAGGATGTAATTATGAAAAAAGGCGAAACTTCCATACAAAGCATTAACCTGTTTTGGAACCAGGTGGACGGCAGGGAAAGCACGCCCTTATATGACGTGTATAATCAGCTTATCGGGCAACTGGGGTTAAGCCTGATGCAAAGCCAAATCAAGAACAGCACCCGTTTTCGCAAGGAAAGTGAAGTGGACAGCAAAACAGTTTTCCGTTCTACGATAATGCCACCCGATGAGCGTTTGATGAAAGCCTGCCAGTTAGACCTGTTCATCAGCGAATTTTTAAACATCATTCAATCGTAGTGCTATGGAAAAAGATAATAAACGTAAAGTTACGCCGGACATTAACGAAGAGCTGATGATGAACCTGATGGTAGACGGCGTTAAAAAGGACGGTTTGCAGCTACCGCCTGAACCTGCCGAAGAGCAGGAAAAGGAAGAAATACAAAACGAGGTAAGGCAGGATGAATTACCACAAAGCAAACCTGTACAAAGGGAAAGAAACCGTACCAAGAAGAGCCTTGACGGAAGCTACGGCGAACACTTTTTGAAAACCCATTCGATGACAAAGCGGGGCGATAAAAGTATCTATATCCGGCAGGAATACCACGAACGGCTATCCCGTATTGTACAGGTAATCGGTAAAGATGCTATACCCCTGTATGCCTATCTCGATAACATACTGGAACATCATTTTGAAATGTTTGAAAAAGCCATTACCGATGATTTCAACGAAAAGTTTAAACCCATTTTTTAAAGCATCTGATTATGGAAATAGTAATTGTGATTTGCCTGCTGATAGTCATTGTCCTGCTTTTGCAGGATAAGATTGTCATTCATAAAAGGTCGGAGCAAAAGTCCAAACAGGAAAAAGTTAACCCGAACCTGCCCGATATTATGGGGCAACCCAAGCCAGTAAGAAGCCTTTCAGTGCCAAACACTGCCAATGAAAGCCAAATAACGGAACAGGAGATAAACCCTGATAATTTAGACATTGAATACGACGAAAACGAAAACGTCAGCATTCAAATTCCGCAGGAAGAACTGGACGAAGTTTTCAGCAATATGCCTGATTTGGAAGAAGAGGAAGAAGAGTGGAACAGGTACGGAATATCCGGTGGCGATAACGGTTTTGCCCAAGGGGTTACCTACGACGAACTAAGCTCCGTAGGGGCATTGCTCCAAAAAGAAAATTTGGAACAGGCTCAAAAGGAAACAGCGGTAGCCATAGTTCAGAAATTACAGGGAACCGAATTATTCAGCCTACTGGAAAATTCCATTGAGGGTGCTTCCCGAAAAATTGCCGAGCTTTTGGATAGCACACTCTCCACTGAAACGGACGACAGTTCTTCCACTTTGCGGAAAAATGATTTGGGGAATTTTGACATTGGGGAGTTTGTCTGAAAAGACGGCTCCCTTTTGTTATTTATTCAATCGGAATTGTCAAGAGCAACAATCGAATATTCATAATTATATTCGAGCAAATGAGGTGTAGGGCTTTTCCCTTCAGGATTGTAATAATTTATCCCTCTTGACGTTTCAGAGATTAAGTGTAAATTTTTTCTTGCTCTTGAAGCTAAAACGTAAAGTAATTTTTTAGAATTTTCGTAACCGTTTGTATCGTTGAAGTGTGGGACATAATCATTAAGAAGAGCAAAACCTATTACTGTATCATATTCCTCTCCCTTTACGCCGTGAATAGTTGAAACGGTTATACCATCTCTTTGCCTGAAAACTTTTCTAAAATTTTCAATCTCTCCAATAAATGGATTTCCCTCGTCAATAAGCCTTTGTATTCTATTTTTTGAACTTGCAAAAAATGATGTGTGATGTTCTTCAAGTAACGGGAAATTCGGAATTTGTATTTTCAGGCTTTCACAAATTCTTTCAAAGAAAGAACGTAAGTAGGTTAAACCATCATTTTCATTCACTTCAATTGAATTGCAGATTTTCAAAAACTCTTTGTTTGATAAGTTTGATACATCTACTCCCGCAGCATCAAGTTCGTTCAAAACTTCTTTACTCCAACGTAAACGACGAACGTACATATAGGGCGATGGTTCTGTCAAAACAATTCTTGCAACTTTAAACCAAAAATTCTCAATGTCCCGTGAAAACGGAGCCATACCGGGTCCGTCAAAACTAAAATCCGGAAGTCTAATCATTACCTTCCTTGTAATACTTGCAATCTGAACCCATTGAGGTGCTGCAATACAAATTTCATTAGGGCTAATTCCGGCTTCACGGACATTAAACAAAATCAATTTTGCAATTTCTTCTATCAAATTATCTAACGAAACCGATAAGTTATATGTGATTAAACTATTATAATCTTTTTCGTTTCCGAATGCTATAATAGGGGTAGCAAATGTTTTATAATAATCGAAGTAATTTATTATGGTTTCAGATGACCTGTAATTTTTGTCTAAACTCAACTGTATCAAGTTAAACCCCAAAAGTTTTTCCAAATCATCCTTTGGCATCGGATAACCACCTAAAGAATGATAAATAGATTGGTTAGGGTCGCCAACAATTAATGTTTTTGAACACCCGTTGTTTGCACTTAATATTTTTGATATTATATGGTATTGTATCTCTTTAGTATCTTGATATTCATCAATCAAAATAAATGGAAATAATTTGCATAAGATGGTACAAATGATTGGCTTTGATTTCAATAATTCATAAGCATAAAAAAGTATCTGCTCAAAATCCAATTGACTATTCTCTTTTAATATTCCGAAATATTCTTGAAGAATAGCTTTGATATGCTTATTCTGATTACTATTTTTTGATGTAAACTTATATGTACCATTTATGGTAGCATAATATTGAAAATCATAAAAAGTAACTTTTGGATTGCTATATTTTTTGCATAATTCGGTTAGGAGCTTTTCAGTATCAAAGGAATTACAAACTTTAAACCCGTTTTTCAACCTTTCAGAATACAGATGGTAAGGCTTTAATATCCATTCCATACAGAATGAGTGAATTGTACCAATCCATAATTGTGTAGTATCAACCCCCAATAATTCAACCCGTTCTTTAATTTCATCAGCAGCGTTATTCGTGTATGTAATTGCAATAACGAACTCTTTATTGGAATTTAGCCTGCTTAATTCGTAAGCGATTTTGTATGTAAGCGTTCTCGTTTTTCCACTACCAGGACAGGCAATCAAGAGTACACTATCTTTCTCCAAGATTGCAACTTCTTGCTCATCATTCAAACTTCCTTTTTCCCAAACGAACATAGCCTATTTCAATTTATCTATGAATGTTAATAGTTGGTCATCTGGTATTACCAAGTCCAAGTCAAAAGCAAGGTCATCTAAAGTTGCTTCTTCGGCTCTATACTTCGTTAGGCTCTCCCTACAAGATGAAAAATCCAAAGCATCATCATCATAAAAATGTTTGTTCATCCTATATTCAATGATGTCGGCAATAATATTGTTGGAGTATGTTTCTTTGGCGAAAAGAATGGCATCAACTATGTAGTTTGGAATTTCCGTCTTAAAAGAAATATGCTTGCCTAACATTATAGCAAACCAACCTTTACCTTCCTGTTTAGCCATTGTAAGCACTCGCTTTCCATAAACCGCAACACCATCATCTTCAATATCAGTTTTAGCTTGTACTCTTGTTGGTTGGTCTGTATATACTTGGTCAATTATAGCTATTACTTCCTCCTCGTTGCCTTCGGTTATAAAATCAACTTCAAAAGTATAGTCAGCATAAAATGCCTTTATCCAATCATTCTCTGCTTCAAAGACATCTAATTTAGCCTTACGTTCTAATCCTTTTTGTTTAGATGCCTCAACTTTTCTCTTGTATTTTTTTAATCGGTCGCTATCATCGTCATTAATAGTTGTATCACAAATCGCATCATCTAAATCTGTTAGAATTGCACATTTTCTTCTTATACGGCTATCGTGGAAAAGTTGGGCTACATTCTCAAAGCCTGTACTTCGTATATTGATGAGGCTAATTCCAAGTTCGTCAAGACTTACACCAAATACTTTTTTGACCATTATTGGTATTAAAATCTCTTCTGCATCGCCCTCAACTAATATTACTCCTTTTGCAAATAACAGGTTGGTTCTTACAGCATCCAAATAACGCTGTATTTGATTGATGCTTTCAGATGTTAAACCAGTTGATGGTTGATATACTTCCGCAAAATTTAATTTCTTTGCAAGGATGTTTATATTATCAACATTACTTACTTCGGAAATTTGTGTAGAATGAGTAGAATAGATAATTTGAGTATCTCCATAATCCAATTTGTCAAATAAGGTCTTTTGAATATGGTTATGTATATGGGCTTCCGGTTCCTCAATAATAAGGAAGTTGGCAAATGTATCTTTTGATTTTCTATACTTAAACTCAAGTAATTTCAGGGTTAAAAATATTAGATTAGCACCTCCCAAACTTAATTCGTGAATACCGCCCTCATATTCCTCGCCTGGTTCTCCGATAAAAAGTTTCAATGATTGTAACAATTTTTCGGCTTCATTGGGAACACTTGATTTAATGGATAATGAAGATGGAGAATAGGTAAGACCTACGGCATCCTGAATGGTTGATTTTATATCTGACCTTATATTTTGTACATCGGGCAAATCTTCAATGCTTTCATTTAATTGTTCAACCAAATCGCTGATAGGTTGGTAATCTTCCTCTTTGATTTCTCCACTTTTATTTTTCAATAGAGTAAGTAAAGGATTAGTTCTATTGTTATGAAAGTCACTTACTACATCTCTTAAGGCTTGGATGAATGTGAAAGAGATTTCTTTGGAAACAGATAATTGATGCGGAATTTTAGAGCCAAATTTGGAAGCATCAATTGTAGATGGGAAAACCACATTTTCAAAATCGCCTACAATTTCCTTATATACATCAGGGTCATTAAAATCAGCAGTACTTTTTCCAGTAAAGAAAGTTTCGTAATTATCCTGAATTGTGATGCTATTGAGTATCTTTTGTAAGCCAGCAGCATCTCCTTCAGCTAATTCGGAAAGTTTTTGTCTGATGTCCGCTTTAGGACGAAAGAAAAGGTTGTAAGTAGCTTTTTTTACATAATCTTCTGCGGCAACTCCAACACCGTGAATGAACAATGACTGTATTGCCTCTTCATCGTTAAGCTCATCAAATTCAATACTGATAATAATCCAATGACCTCTCCATTTTCCCTTGTCCAAAGACCTATTAAAATCTCCATCGGTCAGTTTATAAGCATATTGCAAGGAGGCATCTTCTAATAATAGCCTTATTGCCCTAAAGACATTTGTTTTTCCAGAACCGTTTTCTCCGATTATGGTATTTATTCCTTTGTTAAATTGAAAACTTGCATTTGCAAAATTTCTATAATTGACCAAGCTGACTTTAGAAATATACATTAGAAGATAAGGTTTTTTTAAGTTTGAAACCTATTAGATTTCAGTTTCCGAAAACTCTTCAAACACGGAATAGTTTTTTATCCCTTTAGACTTATTCACTTTTCCCATTATTGTTCCATCAATCCGGCTTTTTAGATACGATGCTAAGTCATCAAAATGCCGAACATCAACATAATTAATCCCTGACGCTTTATATCTTTTAGACAATGAAATAGTAAAAGCAGCCCAATTGAATTTTTCTCCCTTTTTACTTAATTCAATTTGTTTCCAATCGCCATATCGCTTTTTTAAATAATCAATGTAGTTCTTCTTGGAAAGCTCTTTACCCAACGCTCCGTCGGGTAATTCAATTTTTGCTTTTACAGGCTTGGCTTTCTTTACAAACTTTGGAAAATACTTATGCAGTAACGCCTCTGATTGCTCAATATGCTTTGTTATGGTATCCCATCCCCAGTAATATAAATGAAAAGGTAATTCCTTTTCTCTTTTAATTTGATTTAGGTATTCCTGTATTTGAGCATCGTCACGAAACGTAGAAGCAAAAACAAATTTGTCAAAATCAATCGCTAAATCTCTTGCTTTTTCTAAATCAGTATTTATATCCTGAATGAGAATTTTCCTTATAGTTTCATCTTTTCTTCCAATTCTTTTCAATTTGCACTGTATAACCGTTTTTGTTTTAGAAGAAAAGACATCAATACCTTTCTGATTTTGTCCTTTCACACCAAACGTCTGAAAATCTGTATTCTCATATGACGAGGTATTCTCTACAAAATTGAATAAATCACAAGTGAGTTCCTCAAATAACCTTTCATCTTTTAAAGGAGGTAATTGATAGTTTGCCATTTAAAAAAATCGTTTAAAAATTGTTTCCTGTTCGGTATCTGAGAATTCAGCAATCACTTGTTTAGACCAATCAAAATCGAACTTGCCGAACTTATTTTCATCCCCGTTTAAATCAATTTCGTCTTCATTGAAAGTAAGGATATACTGAAAGTTATGCAGCTCGTTTGATTTGTGGTACATATAGTTCAGGACATTGGATATTGTTTTGTATGATATGGCGTGAAATACACCATCGTGTACAAGAAAATCCGGAATATTACGCTTGTCAATCCTGCTCTTTAAAAAGACCATTAAATCATACGCTACGATTTTCAAACGCTCTTGTCCTAACGCATCAGCTTTAGGGATTTCCAAACTTATTTTAAAAGGCAATTGGTTTCTCGGCGAAGTAGAGTTTAATGTGATATTAAAATAAGAGTTGTCAAATTCTTCATCTAAATAAATTGCATTTTCAAGAATTTGCTGAAATAACAATCTCAACTCATCAAGGTATGATTGCTGCTTATTTAGCTCGCTGACAATATCTCTTTTTAATTCTGCGATAACAATATTGGAGTTTCCCAATATCTCTTCTATTTCGTCAATTTCTCGTACAATTGAGGTATTCCGTTCTAAAAGTGTTTTTTCATTGACTAATCTTTCATAAGTGCTTTCAATCCTATCCAATGCACCTCTCTCTTTTAGCAATGAAAATAATTGGCTCCTGTTCTTTTCTAATTTTTCAAGCTGCGTTAAACTCTGGTCGATTGATGATTGTAATTTCTTTTCTTCTTCCAACAAATATTTATTCCTATTCGTCAGTAGTTGTTTTTTAAAGTCTATAACTTCATCCAAACTCCTTTTTACAAAGTTGCCGAATGTTGCCACGGTTTCATTGTAGAGCTTACGAATTTTGTCCAGGTCGATAGAAGACACATCATTGTAAGAGGATTTTAGTTTTTCTAATTTCCGGTTTGTATTATGATAGATGACAGATTGCTCGTTAATTTCAGATATAACCTGATTTAATTTTTGTTCTATTTCTTTGTGATTAGCAAGAAAATTGTATTCCTTCAGGCTGCCTTCGAGTGCAGCAATGTCTTTTTCAATCTTTAACCGCTCTGTTCTAAATTCCTGAATATCTTTACCTGTATCTGCTTTAACCTTTTCTGAAAGGGATTTTACCGTATTATTATACCTTTCGTATTCAGAAGATACTTCGTTATATTTTAAAAGTGTTTTTGTCGGGAGATTTAGCAAATAAAAATTATACAATGCCTTTTCTCTTGCATTGGCATTGTAAGAAACAAAATTTAAAGGGTCAACTCTTTGCTGACTTTGCAAGTCGTCCTTAACAAAAAATTCCATCAACGTTCCATATCTTTTTCCTTCAAAGAATACTTCGTTGTTTTCTGTCGGAAAAAATATCCCTTCCAGCAATTTCGGCATTTCAGATTTTTCATATTCATCAAGAGCATCCGGTCGCTTCCCGAAAAATATTTTTTTTGTATCGGCAAAGCCCCTCTTGATAAAATATTTTTGTTCCTGTACTTCAATTTCTAAAGTAATCGTGTGTTCATCATCACGTAAAAAGTCATACTTTTTTTGAGCAAATCTTTTTTCTGCTTTACCGCTTAATAAGGTAAAATCAACAAGCCTGACCAACGTAGATTTGCCAATACCATTAATCCCTCGTGCTTCTTTATCCCCAGAGTATTTGCCCAATATGATGTTTATTCCATTGTGAAATGGAACAGCATCTATAAGGTTGGTTTCTGAATATATTCTAATTAACATTGTCGAATAAACTTGTTTGATTTTCTTCTTGGTTTTCTTTCTTTACCAATTTAATTTTATATCCTTTTTTCTCAATGCTGCCAATCGTATGCAAGAAGGTCAAGGCATACAGAAAAAGGTCGGGTGTCCTATCTTTATCCCTGTTTAAAAACTTATTCATTATATCATCCACGATAACGTATTTGTTTTTGAAAGGGGAATTACCCATAATACTTATAATATCTGCTCCCAATACCATAAGGTTGGTTTTAAGATTGCTTTCAGGCTGCGGTAATATCATAGTTCATTTTCTGTTTTTCTGCCTATTAAACACTGTTCAAACATATACAGCAATATAGATTTTACGCATTTTACATATTCATCATCTTTAATATTTCCATATGTCGTTGTATATTGGTCGGTCAGATTATATAATCTCTCCTTGAAATTTCCTGAAAGTTTATTGTAATCATTTATAACCCTTCTTTTCAGGGTATTAATCTCATCATCATTATATCCCGAAAGTATATTGGTAATCGTATTAAACTCCGCCATAACCAATACCATTTCCGAGTTCATCCCGTCCCAATCTTCCTGTTCAAAGTTGAGTTCGATTTTCTTTTGGGGAGGGACTAATGTTTTCCTGTCGAAATGCAGAGCTTTATCTTCTTCGTTTGAGGCATTCAGTAGGTCATTAATGATTTCCTGAATATAGTCCTGTATAAAAAAGTTTTCAATGCCTAAGTAGGCTGCAAGTTTCCTTTTTTTACTTGATACAAGTTCATCAACAATAGAAAGAATTTGGTCTATCCCCTTAATCGAAGTATCGCCATCTAAACCCTGAATTAGTGTAAATTGTTCCGGTGACACTTCGTGGTTAACATACATTTCCCAATTTGGAAATTTGTCTTTCCAGTTTTTTTGGTATTTTTCAAAATCTCCTTCTTTATTTGCTGCACCTAAAACTTTTGTTTCAAAATCAGTTTTGCTATATTTTCTTGGCGCATAACAAGCCAATATCTTTTGTTCGGGCAAAATAGTACCGTCATTGCCTTTATCCTTATTCCTCCTGATGGGCGTATAGTTATCAACGCCATATTTCAAAAGAAACAGTTCATCAATAAATTCTTCGAACTCAAATCCTTCTTTGGATTGAATTTGCATTTTAAAAGCGTTCTTCAATAATTTATCCATATACAAATCAGAGTTCCAAATTAATTTTAACCGTACCGTCAAATCCCTTTTCTACTATCTCTTTAAGGGTTTGAAGTTTGATATTATTGCCATAATCAGTTTCGACCTTAGAAATGTAACTCCTTTTCTTACCCACTTTTTGGGCTAATTGTTCTTGAGTTAGCTGTCTTTGTTCTCTGGCTTCCTTCAGCATTTCTCCAATATGTCTGCCTGATATTTTCATCTCAAAAAGGATTAAAATTGACTTTATTATGAATGTACAAATGTAATTTAAAAGTTGCATTGAACCAACTGTAAATTGCAATAAAAGCCTCCCATCATTTGTACTTCCGTTCTGGAGGTCCCCACCAACAAAGCCACTCACAGCCAAACACTTCCTCTGACTGCCACTTTCTCATAACGCCTCTTTTTCCATAAGACATTTGTCCCGAAAGCTCGCAAGGTGCGGGATAAACAGTAACAAATTAATGTGTTTCAATTATGGAAAAACAGAGAAAAAAAGTTTTGCTGGCAGCCGTGGCAATGCTGTCAGGAATTGGTGCGTTCGCACAGGGAAACGGCTCGGCAGGTATCAACGAGGCTACCCAAATGGTAACAAGTTATTTCGACCCCGCAACGCAATTAATCTACGCCATCGGTGCGGTAGTCGGGTTAATCGGGGGCGTTAAGGTGTACAACAAATTCAGTTCCGGCGACCCCGACACGAGTAAGACCGCAGCTTCGTGGTTTGGTGCGTGTATCTTCTTGATTGTTGCCGCTACTATCCTGCGTTCATTCTTCCTTTAATCCGTTGCCTTATGAATTACAATATCAACAAAGGCATCGGCAGGACGGTGGAATTTAAAGGGCTAAAAGCGCAATACCTGTTCATTTTCGCAGGTGGGCTGCTCGGTACGCTTATCCTCGTGATGATACTGTATATGGCAGGCGTAAACTCTTACATCTGCCTGTTCCTCGGAGCAGGCGGTGCTTCGCTCATTGTATGGCAGACCTTTTCGCTGAACAGGAAGTACGGCGAACACGGACTGATGAAAATTGCAGCCAATAAAAGGCATCCCCGCTACATCATCTGCCGCAAGCCTGTAAACCGCTATTTAAAATTCACACCTAAACAGAATGCCGTATGAGAAATGTAGCAAAGACCACCACACTGGAAAACAAATTTCCCTTGTTGGCAGTAGAGAACAACTGCATCTTATCCAAAGATGCGGACATTACCGCTTGTTTTGAAGTGCGTTTGCCGGAACTGTTCACGGTAGCTTCTGCGGAATACGAAGCCATTCACTCCGCCTGGCACAAGGCGATTAAAACCCTCCCTGATTTTACGGTCATTCACAAACAGGATTGGTACATTAAGGAAAGCTATGCACCTGATTTGGCAATCGAAGACCAGAGTTTTTTATCGAAGTCTTATCAACGTCATTTCAACGAGCGACCGTTCCTGAACCATTATTGCTACCTGTTTCTGACAAAGACTACTAAGGAAAGAATGCGGATGCAAAGCAACTTTAGTTCGCTTTGCAAAGGTACACTGATACCAAAGGAAATCAGGAACAAGGAAACGATACACCGCTTTATGGAGGCGGTCGCCCAGTTTGAACGTATCGTGAACGATAGCGGTTTTGTCAGCCTGCGGCGTTTGACCGAAGAGGACATTATCGGAACGGAAGATACACAGGGATTACTGGAACAGTACCTCACGTTATCGAGGGGAGCAGGAACACCAATGCAGGACATCGCACTCGGAAACGAAGAGGTGCGCATTGGCAACAAAAGGTTAAGCCTGCATACCCTTTCAGATACGGATGACCTGCCCGGAACGGTATCGGCAGATACCCGTTTTGAAAAGCTATCTACCGACCGTAGCGACTGCCGTCTGTCATTCGCCGCACCTGTGGGCTTGCTATTAAGCTGCAACCACATATACAACCAGTACATTTTTTTGGATAACAGCGAAGACAACCTGCAAAAGTTTGAGAAGTCTGCAAGGAATATGCACTCACTGGCAAGGTACAGTCGTGCCAACCAAATCAATAAAGAGTGGATAGAAAAGTACCTGAACGAAGCCCACAGCTTCGGATTGTCCTCCATCCGTGCGCACTACAACATTATGGCGTGGTCGGAAGACCCTGCGGAACTGAAGCAGTTAAAGAATGATTGCGGTAGTGCATTGGCATTGATGGAGTGTAAGCCACGCCACAACACTACGGACGTAGCAACATTCTACTGGGCAGGAATGCCGGGCAATGCGGGCGACTTTCCCAGTGAAGAAAGTTTTTACACTTTTATTGAGCCTGCCTTGTGCTTCTTCACGGAAGAAACCAACTACCACAATTCGCCCTCGCCGTTCGGTATCAAGATGGCTGACAGGCTTACAGGAAAACCTATCCATTTGGATATTTCCGACCTGCCTATGAAACGGGGTATCATCACGAACCGAAACAAGTTTATACTTGGTCCGTCGGGTTCGGGTAAATCGTTCTTCACTAACCATATGGTACGCCAGTATTACGAACAGGGCGCACACGTACTGTTGGTAGATACGGGTAACTCTTATCAGGGCTTATGCGAACTCATCAAAGGAAAGACCAAAGGCGAAGACGGTGTTTACTTCACATATACCGAAGATAACCCGATTGCCTTTAACCCTTTCTATACCGATGATGGCGTATTCGACATTGAGAAGCGGGAAAGTATCAAAACCCTGATACTGACCTTATGGAAACGTGATGATGAGCCGCCAACCCGTTCTGAAGAAGTTGCCCTGTCCAATGCGGTAAGCGGTTATATCGAACGTATCAAAACGGAAGATGTGTACTCCTCATTCAACGGTTTCTATGAGTATGTAAAAGGCGACTACCGCAAGGTACTGGAGGAAAAGCAGGTAAGGGAAAAAGACTTTGACATTGCCAACTTCCTGAACGTACTCGAACCTTATTACAAAGGAGGGGAATACGATTACCTGTTGAACTCCGACAAACAGTTAGACCTGCTTTCTAAACGCTTTATCGTGTTTGAGATTGATGCGATTAAAGACCACAAAATCCTCTTTCCCATTGTGACCATCATCATTATGGAGGTGTTTATCAACAAAATGCGCCGATTGAAAGGTATTCGCAAGCTCATCCTGATTGAAGAGGCTTGGAAAGCGATTGCCAAAGAGGGAATGGCGGAATACATCAAGTACCTGTTTAAAACTGTCCGCAAATTCTTCGGAGAAGCAATTGTCGTAACGCAAGAGGTCGATGATATTATCCAATCGCCTATTGTGAAAGAAAGTATCATCAACAATTCCGACTGTAAAATCCTGCTTGACCAACGCAAGTATATGAACAAGTTCGATGATATACAGGCGATGCTCGGACTTACGGACAAAGAGAAAGGGCAGGTACTTTCCATCAATATGAACAACGATGCAAGCCGACTGTACAAAGAGGTTTGGATTGGCTTAGGTGGTACGCACTCGGCAGTCTATGCCACTGAAGTTAGTTTGGAGGAATACCTCGCTTACACAACCGAAGAAACCGAAAAAATGGAAGTAATGCAGCTTGCTTCCGAACTGGACGGTAATGTAGAACTCGCCATTAAGCATATCGCAATGCAAAGGCGGGACAAAGTAAATCAATAGTCATTAACATTTTAAAATTCAGAAACAATGAAAAAAGTATTGTATCTGGTGTGTACGGCATTAATGCTCGCCGTAGCACCGTCAGCAAAAGCCCAGTTTGTAGTTACTGACCCTGCAAACCTGGCTTCAGGAATTATCAACTCTGCAAACGAAATCGTGCAGACTTCTTCCACCGTAAGCAATGTGATAAAGAACTTCAACGAAGTGAAAAAAGTTTACGACCAGGGCAAGGAATATTATGACAAGCTGAAAGCTATCAACAATCTTGTGAAAGATGCCCGTAAGGTGCAGCAAACGGTATTGTTGGTAGGCGATGTGTCCGAAATGTACGTGCAGAATTTTGGCAAGATGATGAACGACCCAAATTTCACACCGCAGGAATTGGTCGCTATCGGTAATGGCTATTCGGCACTGCTCAATGAAAGTACCGAACTGCTGAAAGAATTGAAGCAGATTATAACCTCATCAAGCCTTTCGCTCAATGACAAAGAGCGTATGGATATTATCGACAGAGTGTACAAAGAGGTAAAGGATTACCACAGCCTTGTACGCTACTACACCAATAAGAACATTTCTGTAAGCTACCTAAGAGCGAAAAAGAAAAACGATGCCCAAAGAGTGCTTCAACTCTACGGAACTGCTAACCAAAAATACTGGTAAAAATGGAATGGGATAATCTTCACGAACTCCTGCGTTCGCTTTATGACGATATGATGCCGCTTGCAGGCGATATGGCGGCAGTAGCTAAGGGTTTGGCGGGATTGGGAGCATTGTTCTATGTGGCATTAAAGGTTTGGCAGGCTTTAAGCCGTGCCGAACCTATTGATATGTTCCCTTTGCTGCGCCCGTTCGCTTTAGGGCTTTGTATTATGTTCTTCCCGACCATCGTACTGGGAACCATCAATGCGGTACTTAGCCCGGTGGTAGTAGGAACCCACCAAATACTGGAAGACCAGGTGCTTGACCTGAACAAACTGCAACAGCAGAAAGACCAGTTGGAATATGAGGCAATGGTCAGGAACCCCGAAACCGCCTATATGGTATCAGACGAAGAGTTTGATAAAAAACTGGACGAACTGGGTTGGTCGCCCTCTGACATTGGAACAATGGCGGGTATGTATATGGACAGGCAAGCCTATAAGATTGAAAAAGCCATAAAGGATTGGTTTCGTAATCTATTGGAAATTCTCTTTCAGGCGGCGGCTTTGGTCATTGATACCATACGAACGTTTTTCCTGATAGTCCTCTCCATACTCGGACCAATAGCCTTTGCTATTTCCGTGTGGGACGGCTTTCAGTCCACGCTCTCGCAATGGCTCACGAGGTACGTCAGCGTTTACCTATGGCTTCCCGTTTCGGATTTGTTCAGCTCAATGTTGGCAAGAATACAATCCCTCATTTTAGAACGGGATATAGCAATGCTTGCCGACCCTACCTATATACCTGATACAAGCAATACCGTGTACATCATCTTTATGATTATCGGCATCATCGGGTACTTCACTATCCCGACAGTAACAGGTTGGGTAATCCAAGCCGGAGGCGCAGGAAACTTTACCCGCAATGTAAACTCCACAGCAATGAAAGCCGGAAACATCGCCGGAGCAGGCGCAGGTTCAACAGTTGGAAACATCGGCGGTAAACTGATGAATAAATAATCATTAATCATTCTAAAAAATGGAATTTAAAACGCTAAGAAATATCGAAAACAGCTTTAGGCAGATAAGATTATATGCCATTGTGTTTGCGGTTCTCTGCATTAGCGTGGTAGGTTACACCGTATGGCGTTCCTACCGCTTTGCAGAAGAACAACGCCAAAAAATCTATGTACTGGATAACGGCAAATCCCTGATGCTTGCCTTATCGCAGGATGCGAGCATCAACCGCCCGGTTGAGGCAAGGGAACACGTAAGGAGATTTCACGAACTGTTCTTTACGCTTGCGCCCGACAAGAACGCTATTGAAAGCAATATGAGCAGGGCATTCAACCTTGCCGATAAAAGTGCTTTTGATTACTACAAAGACTTGTCGGAAAAGGGCTATTACAGCCGTATCATTTCGGGGAACGTGCAGCAACGCATCGAGGTGGATAGTGTCTTGTGCAATTTCGACAACTACCCTTATGCAGTGCGTACTTATGCCAAACAGTTCATTATCCGGTCAAGCAACGTAACCAGGCGTAACCTGATTACTTCCTGCTATCTCGTCAACTCCGTTCGTTCCGACAATAATCCGCAGGGCTTCAATATTGAAAAATTTGCAGTCGTGGAAAATAAGGATATAGAGGTCATCGAACGCTAAAAAAACAATCTTATGGAAGCATTATCAGATTTAAGCACGTTCGCAAAAATCCTTACCGACAAAGGATATAACGGGTATTTCCATACGCAGGGAGCGTATGCCGGAAAGCTGAAAGACAGCATCAGCGAATACCTCGAAAGCTGCCAAAAAGGTGCAGACAGTTTGCCTAAGCAGGACTTACTGCTGACAGGCTACCTACAATGGTCGGGCGATGACAAGCCCTGTGTAGAATGCAATATGTGGGTAAAATACCTGAATGGAAAATTCTCTCTTAGCCGAATGGAAATAGCCAAGAAAGACGGCTTTGGGCAATTACTCAAAAAAACGGAACTGGCAAACCTGTCCGTAATGTCCGCACCCAAATTAACGGAAGCGGTCGCACTGGTTAACGATGCGCCGAAGCAACAGGCGGGTAAAAGTCCTAAGCGTTTCAAGCTGTAACACAGAAATAGTAAGGCTATGAAAAAATTAAGAGCAAATATGGACAGATACTTTGACAAGTTGGACGAACGTTGGCGGGCGTTGCCCTTGCGCAAACAGCACCGATATACGCTGTACTTCTTTGTGGGTTATCTGCTGCTTACCGTAGCGGTCATTGGCAAAGTGATGTACGATACCTCAAAGTCCGGTAACGGTATGGTCATAGAGCATATCGAGAACCCTGTCCTTAAAAGTAAAAATCCTGCAAGGTTGCAGGATAGTGTATCAACAATTTTAAAAAATCAGATTTATGAAAGAAAATGAAAAAAGGGTCAGCTTTCTCGTTGAGGGAGAAGACCAAAACGGAGCATCAAATCTGCCGGATAATAAAAAGAGCAATAAGGATAAGCTCAAAAAGCCAATCATATTCCTTTTGATGGGCGTGGTATTTCTCGGCTGTATGTACCTCATATTTAAACCGTCGAAAGATAAAAAAGCGGTTGAAAATATCGGGTTGAACGATGCTGTACCGCAGGCTACCGGAGCAGGGATGCCCGATGATAAAAGCAAGGCGTATGAGCAGGAAATGCTCGAACGCAAAGAGCAGGAAAAGCGGAATGCGCTAACCACGCTTTCTGATTATTGGAATACTGAAGACAGTGCATCTGCTGACAATGAAGAAAACTTACCTGAAGAAGATGAAGAAAGCAACGGCTTTGGCGGTGGTGGCAGAAATTCGGGACGAAACGGAAATTCTGCATTGAACAGCTACCGTAATGCACAAAGCACACTGGGTTCATTTTATAATAATGACAATGCTGAAACAATGGAACTCCGTAAGCAAGTGGACGAACTGAAAGCAAAGTTGTCGGAAAAAGATGTGCCACCTGTGGCCACCGTTGACGACCAACTCAAATTAATGGAGAAATCCTATGAAATGGCAGCAAAGTATCTTCCCCAAAATGCCAATACCGGAAACGCTGCTCCTGCCATCGGTGCAACTCCTGCTGCTGCGGGTGCTAACCAAAAAGAGCAATTTGTATCGTTCACACCAACAAGAAAGAACATTGTATCAGCCTTGTACCGTGAACCGTCGGACAGTGCCTTTGCAGCCGATTGGAGCCAAACAAAAAACAGGGGGTTCTATACCGCAGGTTCTACTGAAGAGGTGGTACAGCCTAAAAACAGTATCAAAGCCTGTGTACACGAAGCCCAAACGGTAGTTGGCGAAACGGGTGTGCGTTTACGCCTGTTAGAGCCTGCCAAAACCCCGCAACGTACCATCCCCAAAGGAACAATTGTAACGGCTAATGCCAAATTTCAGAATGGCAGGTTACAATTAAAAGTTACTTCGGTAGAACTGGAGGGCAATATCATCCCGGTAGATATTACTATTTATGATTTGGACGGACAGCAAGGTTTATATGTTCCGTATTCGCCTGAAAGAAATGCGGTTACGGACATTGTAGCCAATATGGGCAATGCCACAGGTTCGAGCTTCAGTATGAGTTCTACTCCTGGACAGCAAATTACTTCTGACCTAAGTAAAAGTGCAGTGCAAGGTATTTCGGGCTATTTCGCTAAGAAAGTAAGAACGCCAAAGGTTGCACTCAAAGCAGGCTATCAGGTCTTTCTTGTATCTAAAAAATAATGTTGAACTCAAATAAATAAAACAATGAAAAATCATTTAAAAACCTTTTGGGCTATTGCCCTGATACTCGGCTTTGCCTTAACAACTTATGCACAGGATAGTGCAACTGCAAAGACACCGCTTGCATTAGGCAAGATAGAACCGTATCGTATGGAAGTTACCTACGATAAAACGTCGCACCTGATTTTCCCGACCGCCATTCGTTACGTGGATTTGGGCAGCGAATACCTGATTGCAGGGAAAGCTGAAGATGCCGAAAACGTGTTGCGTGTAAAAGCATCAGTAAGGGACTTTGAGCCGGAAACGAATTTTTCAGTTATCACGAATGATGGGCGTTTTTACAGCTTCAACGTGTATTACAGTTCCTATCCGGAGGCATTAAGCTACGACCTGCTCACAATGCAAAAAGCGGTGGATAAAGCCAACGGTAACGATGTGCTTTTTGAGGAACTGGGTAACAATTCTCCCTCACTGGCAGGCTTGTTACTGGAAACCATTTACAAGAAAGATAAGCGCATTGTAAAGCATATCGGTGCTAAGAGTTTCGGCATTCAGTTTATCCTAAAAGGGATTTACATACATAACGGCAAATACTATTTCCATACTGAATTGAGAAACCGTGCCAATGTTCCTTTCGAGATTGATTTCATCAATTTCAAAGTAGTGGATAAAAAGGTAGCTAAACGCACCGTAGTCCAGGAACGCCCTTTAACTCCTTTGAGAACTTACAAGCCATTGGACGGTATTTCCGGAAAATCGACCGAACAAAATGTGTTCCTGTTAGACCAGTTTACCATTGCCGATGATAAGGTACTGCTGATTGAGATTTTCGAGAAAAACGGTGGCAGGCATCAAACATTGCACGTCGAAAATTCCGATTTAATCAAAGCCCGTTTGATTGACGATATGCACCTGAAATTTTAATAACCCTTTAAAGCAAGAATATGAAAAAGTATATCTATACCGTGCTGTTTGTCCTGATAGGCATCACGGCTGCACAGGCGCAAAGAATGCTGCCGAAGCAGAAAGGATTGGAAATAAGTGCAGGTGTATTGTCCGATGATAAGATTGGCAATGATTACTACATCAGCGCAGCAATGACGGTAAACGGTAAGAATGGTAACTATCAGCTTTGGGCGTTGGAATATACCCACCAGTACCACGGGTATAAAGACCTCCGCATACCGCAGGAAACCTATTCCGCAGAGGGCGGTTACAGCTTCTTTTTGTTGGGCGATGCCCGTAAGAACATCACGCTGAATTTCGCCGTAACAGGTGTGGTCGGTTACGAAACCATCAACCGGGGCGAAACAATGTTGTACGACGGTGCGAAGATATTGAGCGAAGATAATTTTATCTACGGTGCAGGCGGTCGCCTCACTTTTGAAACGTACCTGTCCGACCGTTTTGTATTAGTCCTGCAAGGGCGTACAAAAATCCTTTGGGGTACGGATTTACAACAGTTCCGACCGTCAGCAGGTGTGGGATTAAGGTTTAACTTTTAAAACGTAAAAACGATGATAGCAATATTCAATAAATTCAGAACGGGGCTACTGCCACTATATGTATTCCTGACAATCCTCACAGCTTCGGTTACGTTGGTATCTTGCAGCAAAGATGATGACCTCGAAATACAGAACAATTTTCCTTTCGAGGTCAATGTAATGCCAGTGCCTAAAGATGTTGCAAACGGGCAGACCGTAGAAATACGCATTACCATACAGCGTACAGGCAATTACAGCAATACGCAGTATTTCCTCCGTTACTTTCAATTTGACGGGCAGGGAACATTGCAATACTACAACGAACCGCCGTATCAGCCCAATGACCTGTACCAATTACCAACGGAGCAGTTCAGGCTGTACTACACTTCAACGTCTGCCGTTTCACAGTCTTTTGACGTTTGGATTTCGGACAGCTTCGGGAATGAAAAGCAGATAACTTTTCAGTTTAACAGCAGCGATTAAGAGCAGTATTTCAATTCAAAAAAAAACGGCTTATCTGATTGGTAAGCCGTTTTTAATTTTCAGCCGGGCAGTGTATTTCAAAAGAAATAATTTCTTATCCTTGTAATCTATTTCAGTGTTGAGTAAGGTTTTATTTCCATAAACAATGAAAGAGGCTTGCCTTTTGGGGTAAGCCTCTTTCGCATTTAATTCACATCGTTTACAGGCTGAAACAAATATTTTTCGTAAATTCAAACAGTGGAAATAAAGTGTTTTTGTTATGGTCGCATCATTGGTTATAGGTATCATATTTTTGGTTGCAGGCTTGGGACTTCGTTACTGGATTAACCGCAGGAAGTTTTACAGGCGCAGCCCTATGGGAGCAGAGGGTTTCTCATCTTATGAAAGTTCGGTTTTCATTAAATTGATTGAAAGGGTTGGTAAATGGATAGCTTACGCACTGATTATTTTCGGTCTGTTGTCACTGTGGGTTTATTCCCGTGAGAAAAAGGAAAAACAGCAGCCTGAAGTAAAAACCGAACAATCTCTATAAAAAAACTATTCGCTTTAACTACCTCCACAAGATTTGTGAGCTAACGCAATTAATTTTTATTTAACTTTGTATGGTGAAGTTTATATCTTTAATATTAGCCGCCTATGTATTGCTTTTATCAGCAGTACCGACTTTTATTGAGGATAAATGTATGCAGAAGCATACTACCGAACAAGGACAAAACGGACAGGATGACCAAGATTGTAATAAGGGATGTTGCTCGCCTTTTTTTAGTTGCAACACCTGTACAGGATTTGTTTTAACTACTTTTCATTTCTCTATTGTCCATTCAGTAAAAGAACCGCAACGGAAGTTAGGAAATATGCTGACCCCACCTGTTTCTGATTTTCCATTTTCCATTTGGCGTCCCCCGCAACTTGCTTAATGTATAATGCTTTCAGCACAAATTAATTAAAAAGCGATGTCTTTGCATCGTCATAGCTTATTTATATACATTAAGTATCATTTTTACAATGAAAAAAATACTCATTGTGTCATTTTTTATGGCACTCAACCTTTGTGTATATGCACAAAATACATTAAACATTGTTGTAAAAAACAGTGAAACAAAAGAACCCTTGATTGGTGTAACAACATCTATAAAAGGCACCTCAATTGGAGGAACCTCGAACGAAAAAGGACAGATTATATTATCGAATATTCCTGATGGAATACAGGAGATACATTTTAGCTACGTAGGCTTTGAAGAGTTTATTGAAAAAATAGAATTTCCACTAAAGGATACCAATGTTATTGAAATTCTGCTCAAAGAAAATTCAGAGGAATTAGAGGGTGTTGTAATTACATCTACCCGAAGTACAAGAAGCATACAAAATATTCCTACACGTATTGAGTTTATTGGAAGTGAGGAGTTGGGAGAAAAAGGGAATATGAAACCGGGAGATATTCGTATGCTTTTGGCAGAAAGTACAGGTATTCACGTACAAACTACGTCGCCCACAAGTGCCAATGCGAGTATCCGTATTCAGGGACTTGACGGACGATATACACAAATCCTTAAAGACGGTTTTCCGATTTATTCGGGAGCTTCAAGTGGTTTGGGCTTATTACAAATTCCGCCACTTGATTTAAAGCAGGTTGAAGTTATCAAAGGCTCAACTTCTACACTTTACGGAGGTGGAGCAATAGCAGGATTAGTCAACTTGATTTCCAAAACGCCAACTGATGAAAGAGATTTACGCTTTCATATCAACGGAACATCAGGGAGAGGTTTAGACATTAATGGTTTTTATGGGCAAAAATTCAATAAAATTGGAACAACTATTTTCGCTTCGCACAACAGAAACGGAGCTTATGACCCTGCAAAAATTGGTTTTTCCGCCATTCCAAAGTTTGAACGCTTCGTATTGAACCCTAAATTATTTGTTTACTTCAATGATAAAACGAAACTGAATTTTGGCATCAATACAACCATAGAGAACCGTTTGGGCGGCGATATACTTTACATCAAGGGCAAAGGGGATAATACGCATCAATATTTTGAAGAAAACAAAACACAACGCTATTCCACACAATTTGTTTTTGACCATTTAATTAATGAAAACAGTTCTTTTCAAATCAAAAACAGTGTAAGTTATTTTAACCGCAATACGGCTATTCCCACTTACGAGTTTGAGGGAACGCAAACAGCCACTTTTACGGAAGCTAATTATACTTACAGCAAAGAAAAGTCAGAATGGGTAACAGGCGTTAATATTTGGACGGACAATTTTAAAGAAAAGCAGATTACAGTATTTCCGTTAAGAGATTATAGCCAAACCACATTTGGGGCTTTCGTCCAAAATAATTTTAAAGCTACGGATTGGCTTCAATTGGAAGCAGGTTTAAGAACGGATTATGTTATAGATTATGGGGCTGTATTCTTGCCAAGAGTATCGGCGCTATTCCATATTGCAAACGGATTAACATCAAGGATTGGCGGCGGATTTGGATATAAAACACCCACTATCTTTACCGAAGAAAGCGAACGCTTACAATATCAAAACGTAATGCCAATTAACAATAAAACCAATAAACTGGAAAAAAGTTATGGTGGAAATGCAGATATAAATTACCGCACTAATATTGGCGATGGTTGGTCATTCAGTATCAATCAATTATTCTTTTATACCTATTTGAATAATCCTCTATTACTTGAAAATCCATCAGCTAATCTCTATCAATTTGTAAACTCTACTGGTTACATCCATACAAAAGGAACAGAAACCAATATCAAAATCGGTTACGATGATGTGAAATTATTTTTAGGGTACACTTATACAGATGCACAGTTACACCAAAATGCAACAACTACCGAAAGCCCGTTAACCCCAAAACACCGTATTAACTCGGTTTTAATGTATGAAATCGAAGACAAATGGAAAGTTGGTTTAGAAGCCTACTATTTCAGCCCGCAAAAGCTGAACGATGGAACAACAGGAAAAGACTATTGGACTTGTGGATTTATGGCTGAAAAGATTTGGGAAAGGTTTTCGTTATATGTCAATTTTGAAAATTTCCTTGATACAAGGCAGACACGTTTTGGCAACATTTATACAGGTACAATTAGTAATCCTATATTTAAAGACATTTATGCACCATTGGACGGATTTGTCATTAATGGCGGAATAAAATTTAGACTTTAAGAAGATGAATAAAACCATATTCAATATAACTAAAATGGATTGCCCAAGTGAGGAGCAATTAATCCGTATGAAATTGCAGGATTTCGATATGGTAAAGTCATTGGAATTTGATATTCCCAGTAGAAAACTAAATGTTTACCATAGTGGAAAACCAGAGCCGATTTTTTCGGCTTTGGAAACATTAAACCTGAATACGTCATTGATTTCAACTGAAGAAAGCAATGCAGTTCTTGAAACAGATACAAGCAATGACCAACGGAAACTACTTTGGACTGTACTGATTATCAATTTCGTTTTCTTTGGATTGGAAATGTTGTTCGGTATTTTTTCCAATTCAATGGGATTGATAGCAGACAGCTTGGATATGCTTGCAGACAGTATTGTTTACGCTTTGGCATTGTTTGCTGTTGGGGGTACGATTGCAAGAAAAAACAATATCGCCAAATTTGCAGGTTACTTTCAAATTCTGTTAGCCGTTATCGGTTTTGTTGAAGTTATCAGACGTTTTATCGGAATAGAAGCGATGCCTGATTTCAAAACAATGATTGTTGTTTCTGTTTTGGCGTTGATTGCAAACGTACTTTGTCTTTATCTATTACAAAAGAACAAAAGCAAAGAAGCCCATATGCAGGCTTCGATGATTTTCACTTCCAACGATGTTATAATCAATTCGGGTGTTATCATTGCGGGATTATTGGTCAATTGGCTCAATTCGAGTTATCCGGATTTGATTATTGGGGCAATTGTATTCGTGATTGTGGCAAGAGGTGCATATAGAATACTGAAGTTGGCAAAATAAAATAGCAGCAAATCATAGCCCCGAAATTCGGGGCTTTTTTTGTACCAAATCTTACTACTAACGCCAAACGCTGCCTTTCAAAGCCAAATCCTGCAACATTCTCCAACGCTGCAATAAGCCTTTATAAATTCGACTTCCACAGCAAAATTGAGCAAACTATGGAAGTAATCACAATACAAAAGTCCGTACTGGAGGGAATGAAAAATGAGCTGAAAGCACTTTTGGAACTGGCCGAAAATGCCACTAAAAAATACACTCCAATTTTCGCAAAAGAGCAATGGCTCGATAACCAGGAAGTGTGCCTGATGATGAACATTACCAAGCGGACTTTGCAGACGTATAAGGACAAAGGGTTATTGCCTTATTCCCGACTGAACCGTAAGAACTATTATAAACGCTCGGATGTGCAGGCTTTACTCGAAGCCGGACAGCCGTATAATACTGCCGAAAATGGATTTATTCACGAATGATAATGAAGAAATGATTGCCCATCAGGAAATGATAGCACAGCTAAGAAGCAGTATTGAGAGCATATTGAAAAATTACCGTCCTGTAATGAACGGAGAAATCTATCTTTCGGGCGAAGATGTGTGCAAGCTGCTCCATATCAGTAAACGGACTTTACAGCAGTACCGTGATGATAATATCCTGCCGTATATTCAAATAGGGGGCAAGATTATTTACAAGGAAAGTGACATTCTGACCATACTGGAACAGAATTACATTTCACAAAAAAAGGTTTGACGGTAATCTTTTTTGTATTACATACAGTCAAAAAGGATGAGTTTAGTATCTTTGCTATTGAAAATATAGAAAATACTTAAAGTTGTTTTTGCTTTAAGTTCCGCATTAAAAACTGGTAATTTTTAAAACCCCGGAACAGATAAGTAAGAACGCTCACGTTATGGCGTGGGCGCTCGCTTATTTGGGGGTCAGGCGTACCAGTGCCTTAATGCCAGTAAGTGTAGTTGCCTGCGCTTCTTTTTTGTGCAGGTCTACATCAACACAAAAAAGAATACGATATGGAAACTGGTACAGCACAAAAAAAAATTACCCTTGGTTTTATCAATGATAAAAACCCGATTGCAGATATTGTATGCGATGACCTTACGAATTTAGGATTTGAGATACTATACCGTTCGGAACATATTGAGGACGGAATAACTCAATTATCTGCATTGAAATCACTTCCCCAAGTTTGTATTATTGACCTCGATTTTTATGACAGTAATGTATTAACAGAGCTTCGGAAACTACGCAAAAAATACCCAAGCGTGAAACTAATTGCATTCAGTGAAAAGGACAGTGAACAATCTGTAAAAACTCTTTTAAATATTGGTTTTGAAGGCTATTTGCTAATTGGTAGCGATACAGACGATTTTAAAAAAGCCATTGATGTTGTTACAAATAGCGGAAGATATTTTAGCGTGGGAATAGCGAAAATTGCACAGGAATATTTTACTGATAACTAAATCTGCTTTTTTAAATCTGGAATTTTTAGTTGAACAATATTGCTGTCTTTTATCCCAAGTTGTAATAGTGTTTCTTTGTGGGCTTGCTTTTCAAGTTCACTGTAATACGAAACACTCCAAATTACATTTTCATTTAGTTTGGCTTTTAATACCTCAAAATATTTTAAATCCACTTCTGAGATTGAATGCCCTAATACAATAACTTTTTCAACTTCTGTAAGATTGTTAAATAAAACGATATTGTTTTCTATAATAGAAGCTGTATTTTTAAATGCCTTTGTATAATAAGATAGTATTTCTTGTTTGGCACTTTCATAAGAATAGTCATATTCATCAGCCTTTTGTTCACGCCATTCGTATAATTCTTCTTCGCTTAATCCTTGTGGTGGTTCTTCTTCTTTCTCATCAAAATTTGCAGGGTCAGTTCCGTGTCCTAAAATAAGAGTACAATTATCTATATCTGCTCTGTTATGAATATAAGTTATTCGTTCTTCGGGAATGCCATAGCTTTCCTGTAGTGTCTTAGTATAATTGAAATTTAAAAAATGGCTATCATTTTCTAAGTCAATTACCACATCATCAGAAATGCTTTCGTATTTGACTTCAAGAATAAACTTATTAAAGTCGCTAATTAGAGTGGTCGTTAAATCCTTAATGATTTCTTCCATCTCTATCTGATAACTATGCCAATCTCTATCTCGAAAATCTTCAGCACCAGGGCGAGCAATTAAGTCGGAATTATCGTCCAATACCGATAAATAATCCAAGTCAGCTAAGGCTTGCTCAAATCTTGACCATAACGCATACTCTTCATCTGTCAATTCAGGATTTGTAATGTCAGGAAGTCCATAATAATTTAATAAGAGTTCATAAACTTCACTGTTATTTTCAGCCAAGTAGTTTGCAAAACTTTGATACCTTGTGTCTAATTTATGATGGAGGTCAAATCCATTACCAATAATGTATAATGTTTTCATTAATTTAGTTGTTTAATCTATTTTTTGGGTTATAAACCACTTCGTTTTCCAAATATCGGACTTAGCTTATCCCAAAACTGCTGTTCAAGAATTTCGACAATGAAACGTTCAATAATTTTATTGCTTTCTGAAATGACTTCGTATGCAAAAATATCCAAATCGTATTCTAAACAATTGTCCCACTTGCATAAATGCAAACTATAAACCCGATTTCCTTCTGTGCCAAGATGGTTCTTAATTCTTGTCTTGAAATCAGTCGTTGAGCTTCCAACATATAATATATCTGATGAAGCCTTGTTGTACCGGGAAAGGTTAACACGGTCTTTATTCTTTACTTTTAGCTTATTTGCTGATTGATAATCTTCAAAATATTCAATCAGCGTGCTTAAAATTTTCGGGGATTTAATCTGAATAACATAAATGAGTGGGTTGTCGCTTTTAGGAATTTTATGCAGATAATTTGAGAGCGTTTCCCTATCTCTGTATTCCGATGAATGAAAGGAAATTTCACAGAACGGTCTAACTGTTATTTTTGAAATTTGCTTGGCTATATTCAATGCAAACTCTTCAGATTGCTTTACAATATGTTCACTGTCAATTTTCATTAAATAATTTTCTTTCTTTTTAAGGTGTTTAATTTTACTTTTTCTCTACTTAGTTCGTCATCCCAAAAAAACACTGCCGATTGATGATTTCTATTTTGCGATGAGGGATAAATAATTCCCGATATTTTATTCTTCCTATTTTTATTGAATGGATACCTTAAAAATTCAGTCACAACTTGAGTTGGAACGTATTCGGTATGTTCTTTACCATCCTTAATAATTTGCTGCGTTATATCTCTTACAAATGAGTATAGAAATAAAATAAGGTAATATCGTTTCTTGTCCTTAATGCCGAAAATACTTGGAATTTTTGGGAGCTTATTAAAATCAACAACAACCTGATTTTCTAAGGTTTCAAATTCCGCAATCGTTACATACCTTTTGTATTTATCCGTCCTGCTTATTGTTTCTAAAATTGCTGCATCATCATCAAAAGCGGAATAAAACATTGATATTCCTGAAGGGCTAAACCGATTTGGATAAATTGCTTTTTTGTTAGGGGGAGCAGTGATTTCGTTAAAATTTGTAATTTTTGCTTTGAAGTCGTGTTGTCTACAACGATAAAGTTTTGTTCCTGCCGGGATAATCCTGATTATATTTAATTTTGATATAAGTTTGCCAACCTCTTGTAGTATTTGCAAGGCTTTAGGAAGGTTGCTGTCTGCTGATGAAAAAAGGTAGCGGGATTTATGTTTGATGATTTCTTTAAAGTAATTCCACTGAAACTCTAAATCATCTTTAATATTGTCGTAATACAGGTCAGGTTGAGCCCAAGCAATATCTTCAATTGAGTTAACAATATCTTCAATAACCTCAAAAGGTTCAGCATTCAACTCTATGTGTTCTTGTATAAGTTCGTCAGGGGTATAGATTTCTCCAAGATAACCTCCCTCTCTTGAATTGTAACTCATAAAATTGGCGGCATCTTCATAGAAATTTGAAATGCCATCCATAATAAATTCCATTAAATCTTCAAGAGGAACTACTTTTAGTTCCTTAGCGCAATAATCACAATAACCATCGTTGTAATTATATTTAATGAAATTCTTGATGCTTTTATCGTCAATGTGCTTGATACAAATATTCTTATCCGGAATGCTGCTTAAATGTCTACTTTCTAATTCAAGCCATCTCTGTTTAACTCCTCCCATATATAAATTCGCGATTTTTCGCTATATAACAAATTTAGTAAATTTAAAAGGACGCTGAACTCGCATTTGTGAAGTCAAAAATCAATTACTTTCAAAGAAGCTATTATCAAAAACTAATCAGTGGGATAATGAATATCCCACTCAATAACGCCGCAACCTTTTTGGTAAAATGGGAAAGAAAGGATTTGTGTAAGGGTACATTTTGCTAAAGGGGATTGCACCAATTTAAGCAAAAAGATTGCCTGACCATCGGGAGGATCTGTCTTTTTGCCGCCCGACTTTTTTGGTCAGGCGGTGTTCTAAACTTTACTACTATTAAAATGACTTTCGATTTTACGCTCTAATAAGGTTTCGAGTATATCCCACTCGCTGTCATACTCCGTTCCCTCAAAATGGTAGGTGTCTGTTTCCTTGTCTAATTCGTAGCTGTCAAAGTTCTGGCTATCTAAGCAGGTGTTTGTTAGTGTGCCATCGTCTAATATTGCCTGACCATATACTAAGCATCCTAATTCCTCATAGTCCTGTGTGAAATTGACTTTAAAATGTTCGGCTATCTGCTTAACGGCTTCCGTATTTGGCGACCATTTTGTTTCATACTGGAATACACCAAAACTTTCATTGTCCTGACTAATATTGTAGAAATAATCTCCGTTCGTGTCCTGTACAAATTCGGGCAGTTGCCCGCAATTTTCTTTCTGTTCTCTTTCAGCCATTGTTTTGAATAGCTGTGTTATTTGTTCGATTGCTTCGTCTGTTCCCTCAAAAACAATCGTATTGTTGCACCAATTAGCCATAATTATTTATCGTTTAAGGTTATCTGTAAAAATTTATCATTCCCGAAAAGCTGGTGTATCGCCTGTTTTAACTGCGGGTTGCATAGCGTGTCGTCTGCATATTCGATAAGGCAGTGAATAGCGAAAATTGAATGGTGTCCGTCAAAGAAATGGTCTGTAAACCAGTGTGGGCGTTTCCAAAGTGGGACGCTTTTGTCTATCCCCTTTTGTACATTCTCTACAAGCCTGTACCAAAATTCAGCGGTAAAAAATCCTTTTTGATACCAACCCTCACGAAAGGTAGTTTCATTTTGTAGAAAGTAGTCACATTGCTTTTTTATTGCGTTTTGCAGGTTCTCCAGTTCTGCGGGAAACAGTTTGCACAACAAACCCGCTTTATCGAGGTTATCCATTTTATCTAATGCTTTCATATCTTTTGTTTTTAGTAGGCGACCACCTTTGCAGGCAGTCGCCTTTAATGATTAATTGAAGTTGAAAATCTCTGCTCCTGAATAGGCAAAGTCTGTACACAGTTCAAAGGCTTTTTGGGTCTTTAGCTGTGCTGTACCGCCCATTACAATAGATTGTAGTTTGGCTTCGCCATCCCTGTAATTGCGTACATTCTGAAAGTAGCCTGTAACGGCATTGTAAGCCCCGAATAATGTGCCTTTGGTAGTTGCCATTTGTTGCGTGTCGCTTATCATAGCGTATTGGAAGGCATCATCTACGGTGTTTTTAAACACGGTGGAAACTTCATCTTCAGCACCTTTTTTGAGCAGGTTAAGCGTTTCTTTGTTCGGGCAAAGTGCCAACTGGATTAGCTTTCTTACTTCTCGGTCTGTTACCCTTACTTTAGCCCAGTCATTAAAAATGTTCTCTAACTGTGCGCTTAGAGTGTTGGCAAGCCCCATAACCTTGTGAGCGTTTTCAAGGCGTTGTTTTGCTCCTGACGTGTGTTTGATACGCACAACGTTGGTCATACTCCGCAATGAAGCGTTAAGGGTGTTTTGGCATACGATACGGATAGGGGTAAACGCTGCGGTAATACTTCCGCTACCGTCGTGGCTCGTGGTTAAGAAGATATACTTTTCTGTAACATCGTCGCCGTTACCTACTCGGATATAGTCGGGCAGCTTGGCAGTGATAAAAATGCGTTCCCCGTTGCCCAATGCTCCTGCGGTTTCGTACAGTATTCCCTCGCCTCTGCCTACAATAGCATCAAAGAAATTAAATGCCTCACGGTTTTGTACGATATGGTAGTCTTTGCCTACTACGCCCAACGGTGTATTAGTGTCGGTGCGGAGTGTGGCGAAACTGTTAGGTACTAAGATGTCGTTTGCTTCAATCAGCTCTCCGCTGTCGCCTATGCTCATTGTTCTGCCCTGTGTAAACAGTGGGGATTTGATAACCTCGTAATCTAAACCTGCGTGTACGATTGCTTCCTCGCTTGTTGGGTACTGCTCTACGATTTGCCCCAAACCGTGCCACGCTTTTTGTTGAACGCTGAAAAATGAATGACGTCCTGTTTGCTCGTTGAAATTGATGTTGTGTGCCATAATGCTAAAATTTTGATGTTAGAAAAAATGTTATTTACTCACTCGCTTTTCTCGTTTCCCGCTTCCCGTTGTGGTTTGCTCCGCTTCGCATAAATTTTTCCAAAAGAAAAACCGGAAAAAAGAAAGCAGATAATCCAAGCGGGCAACAGCGATGACCAAGAAAAAAAATGATTTAATGGGGGTTCCTTTAGGGGGAAACCGTTCATTCGTTTTTTTTATTGGTGGGTGTGTGCGATGGCTGCCCGCTATAACTTAGCTGCCTTTTTACCGGTTGATTGTGGAAATATTCTGTTCTAAATTTTTATGGCATTAATGACCAGGCTATGATAGCCTGTAATAGAGATTTGAAAAACGGAATAGCAAGGAGATAGATAAGGATTTCGTTTTTCAATTTTCTATTTTGGAAGTAGGCAAAAGCTCTTTTACAGCGTTGGATTGTGTAGTGTAGGTAAATGTGCTTTGCCTAAAAAAGTAGAGGTATAAAAAAAGCAGAACTTAACGGTTCTGCTCATTATGATTAGATAAATGCTAATTAGATTGCCATCATAAACGCTTCTTCCATAGCTTTGAATTTCGGCGTAACCAAATCCATATCCTTACTGATTTTTTGGCTTGTGATTTTAGCGTAAATCTGTGTGGTGGAAATGTTTTTATGCCCCATCATTTTGCTAAGGCTTTCAAGCGGTACGCCCTCGGTCAAAAACATTGTTCCGAAAGTGTGCCTTGCAGTGTGAAAGGTTACTTTTTGCTCTGTAATAATTTCAGCCTTTTCAACCAATTTACCTATGTGAGTATTGCAGGTTGCATTGGTCGGAACTGGAAATATAAATTCATTCCGTGTAGTACCCTGATATTTCTCGATGATACGTTTAGGGATTTCCATTAACCGAACATTAGAAGCAATATCTGATTTCTTTCTCCTGCTGATAATCCATTGATGACCGTCAAAGAATGATTGAATATTGTTCCTTGTCAGTTTCTTAATATCAGCGTAAGCAAGTCCGGTAAAGCAACTGAAAATAAACAAGTCTTTTACCAATTCATACCGTGGGTGCGGTGGTACGCACATCATCAGCTTTTCTACATCTTCTTTAAGGATATAACCCCGGTCGGTTTCTTCCATATTGATTTCGTAATCCTGAAAAGGATTATCACGTATCAAACCTTTTTTGATTGCCAACTCCGCAAGGCTTAATACTGGCATTGTGTAAACCCAAACCGTATTATGCGAAGACTGTAAATCGTACCGGAGGTAAAAATCAAACTCGCGGATAAAATCGGAAGTCAATTCCCGAAAAGCCATATCATCACGATGATAGCGTTCCTTTATAAATGTGGTAAGATGATTGTAAACTGTGATATACTTGTTGTAGGTACTTTGTGAGCGTTCTTCCTTTTCGACCAATTTTTTAAAATCCTCATTTTGGTCGTTGAAAACTTTTAGGATAGCATCATCCATTACGCCGACACCCAAAAATGATAGCTTTACTTTTTGGGCGGTCGCAAAGCCCTCGTGCTTCAGCATATCTTCATAAATCTTGTCGATACGCCCACGTATATTATCCAGTTTTTTATTGATGCTTAATGCCTGCGCACTTTTGCCCTGAACTCTTCCGTGTTTCAAATCCCAATTATTGGGGTCAATTTCTAACTTTGTTCCGAAAGTCTTAGGGGTTCCGTCAATGGTAATACGTGCCATAATCGGGGCATTACCGTTCTTTTTCAGTTCGTTCTTTTTCAAATAGAAAAGCAGTTTGAACGTCGATTTTTTTGCCTGTTCCATAACTCAAATGTTTAACGTTTAAAATTAAATTACATTGAGTTACAAGGGAATGTAGAAAAGGGTGCAAAAGACTGAAATATAATCAGTTAAGTTATACTGTTACCTTTGTCAATCGGTAACGAATTAGTAACCTAACCTTGTCAATTTAAGCCCAAAACCTATCAGACACCGACTTCCGAACTAAGACTACTCTTTTTATAAAGCCTTGTATAGCAAAGGTTTTAACCGTTTTGCTTATTTTTGCTTTTTACTAATCTTTTTTCGGTAAAAGAACCAAAAAGATATTTTCTTTTTATGGCTTTAGCTCTGGCCTTACGCTCAGGGAAAAATGACATCGCACCAACTTCCTTTGCTACCCTGCTTTTTGAAAAAAAGCTATCCAATTGAGCAAAGAAAAGAGGCTCGGTTGTGCAATCCGTTTCCAAGTGCAACCATTTTTACAAAGGACATTGCAAGTTTATAATTCCCTTGATAGCACGCACTCGGCATTATAAGATTTGGAAAGCCTTGTGAGGAGAAATTAAAACAGGATAAAGTCTGTTCTGCTTAAGCAGATAACTTACAACAACCTACCAGTCAAGAAAAACGCTGCTATTGAAAAATATATAATTAGTCCGGTAACATCTACAAGCGTGGCTACAAAAGGAGCAGAAGCCGTTGCCGGATCCAAACCTGACTTTCTTAAAATGAAAGGGATAAGCGAACCTGAAAGCGAACCCCATAACACAATAAACACTAATGAAACCGAAACACTTAAAGCTACCCAAAACCAGTGGATACCATAATCATATATACCTGCTTCCTGCCAGATAAATATTCTTAGAAAACCGATAAGACCTAAAATTGCACCTAATATAAGTCCTGAAAGAATCTCTTTTTTCATTACGTACCACCAGTTTCTTAGCTTTAATTCGCCCAGCGCCATTGCCCTAATAATCAAAGAAGCAGCTTGCGAGCCGGAATTACCGCCACTGGAGATAATTAAGGGAACGAAAAGAGCAAGAACCACTGCTTTTTCAATTTCAGCATCAAAATGAGCCATCGCCGATGCGGTGAACATTTCACTCAGGAATAGAATAATTAACCATCCGGCTCTTTTTCTCACCAATTCTATCATTGAGGTTTTAGTGTAAGAAAGATCCAGTTCTTCCAATCCCCCGAATTTCTGAATATCCTCGGTATCTCTGTCTTTAATCCTGTCAAGAATGTCATCAAAAGTAACAATCCCTATAAGTACACCGCTTTCAGAAACGATGGGCAAAGCACTTCTATCATATTTCTCAAAGATGTCAAATGCGGCCTCCATGTTTGTGGTGCTTTTTATGGATATAAAGTTTCTATCCATCAAGTCCTGCAGTTTGGTGTCCGGTTCAGCCATGAGGAGCTGGCCAATTCTTAAATCGTCAATAAGGATATTCTCTTCATCAACAATATAGATGAAGTTTAATGTTTCAGCCTTTTTTCCAAAGCGTTTAATATGATCGAAGACTTTACTGACTGTCCAATTTGCTCTGGCCTGAACGTAGTTTGGAGTCATTAAGCGGGCAATACAGTCTACGGGATAGCCAACTAAATTAAGTGCAATTCCTTTTTCCTCTTCGTTTAGCAGATTTATAAATCTTTTAATAATAGAATCGGGAAAATTTTCTAGTAATAAAGTTCTGTCATCTGGTTCCAGATTATTAAGTACGTCTGATAACTCTTTGTCTCCCAAAGATCTGATGATATTCTCCTGTATGTCAAAATCAAGATAAGAAAAGGTTTGGGCCTTCTTTCTCCCCGGCAGCATAAAAAAAGCAAGACTTCTTTCCGCAGGCTTTAGTGCAGTAATTTGTTCTGCTATATCGGCAGGGTGCAATTCTTGAAAATTTTTCATACTCGAATTGTTGAAAGGTTAACGACAAATAATTAAAAACCAAAGAACAGTTTCCAAGACTAGCGGCGAAAGTAATTAATTAATTTCATATAACATGAACAAAAGAAAGTCCAAAATTCTTTTTTTAAGAATTTTTAATTTATGTGTTTGAAGACTAAAAGGAAAGGATTTTTATAAACAAAAAGCAAAGCAATTCTCTCCGGGCGAGAGTCATTTTTAGATAATAATGTTTGCTTTTAAGTAAGATAGGGGTAGGTTAGGTTGGTTACTTTTCAGAAAGTAAATCAACCCTTGGCTCTTCATTAAATTTTTCTCTTTCTATGCTGTTCTCTTCATCTGAGTTTAAAGTATTGTCTCTTTTAGATGATAGAAATGCCGCTAATAAAGGGAAATCTAAGAAGTTGTCTTTGTTAATGTTGAGATAATCATTATCTCCAAAAATTAGTGTACTCATATTCTTTTCAATTTTATTTATACAATAATAAAAAAGCTTGCTTAAGTCTATGTTAAGCAAGCTTTAAATTTGTGTTATATGAATATGAATTTAATGTTAAGAACTGCTCTGAAAGCCTATTCGAACCATTTCATTACTTCTTCTTTTTGTGGCATAGATAAATCCAGCTTCAATTTCTTACGCATTCCGCCTAAATCATTGAAAACTTTGTTTGGATTGGCAGCTTTTAATTCATCAATAGTATTGATATTCATTTTGCGGATAACCTGTACCCATTCAGCAGGGATACCTTGTTCTACAAAATCATCATCAGTTGTTACTTTCGCTTTTTTCTCAGGACGCATCTGAGGGAAAAACAATACTTCCTGAATAGATGATTGGTTAGTCATCAACATCACTAATCTGTCTATACCAATACCCAAACCAGCAGTTGGAGGCATACCATATTCCAATGATCTTACAAAGTCATCATCCATAACCATGGCTTCATCATCACCACGGGCAGCTAACTTCAACTGTTCCTCAAATCTTTCTTTTTGATCAATAGCGTCATTCAGTTCCGAGTAAGCGTTGGCTATTTCTTTTCCCTGAACAAATAATTCGAAACGCTCTACCAAACCATCTTCAGTACGGTGCTTTTTAGCAAGAGGAGTCATTTCTATCGGATAATCTGTAATGAAAGTGGGTTGAATCAGATTGTGTTCAACTTTGTCTCCAAAGATAGCGTCAACCAATTTGCCTTTACCCATGGAAGCGTCAACTTCGATACCTAAATTATTACAAGTAGCTATTAATTCGCCCTCGTCCATTTTAGAAACGTCAATTCCGGTATATTTCTTAATGGAATCATACATAGAAAGTTTTTCATAAGGCCCAGCAAATTCAATCTCATCGTTACCAACCTTGATTTTTGTCTTTCCGTGGATAGCCATAGTAACTTTTTCCAGACATTCTTCCACCATACCCATCATCCAGATATAATCTTTATACGCGACGTAGATTTCCATAGAAGTGAACTCTGGATTGTGCGTACGATCCATACCTTCATTACGGAACATCTTACCAAATTCATAAACACCGTCGAAACCTGCAACAATCAATCTTTTTAGATAAAGCTCATTCGCGATACGCAAAAACAAAGGCATATCTAAAGTATTGTGATATGTGTTAAAGGGTCTTGCAGCGGCACCACCATGTATCGCTTGTAATATAGGAGTTTCTACTTCCATCCATCCATTAGCGTCAAAATAACTACGCATGGTGCTGATGACTTTAGAACGTGTTTTGAAAATTTCTTTATATTCCGGGTTTACCGTCAAATCCACATAACGCATTCTGTAACGCATTTCCGGATCTGTAAAACCATCATAGATATTGCCGTCATCATCCCTTTTAACGATAGGCAGAGGTTTTAATGATTTGCTTAATACCTTAAATTCAGTAACATGGATAGAAATCTCGCCTGTTTGTGTAGTAAAGACATAACCTTTAATTCCTATGTAATCACCAATATCTAATAATTTTTTAAATACGGTATTGTATAGTGTCTTATCTTCTCCCGGACAAACATCGTCTCTTCTGATATAAGCTTGAATACGACCTGTAGCATCCTGAAGTTCAACAAAAGAAGCATTCCCCATAATTCTACGGGTCATAATTCTTCCTGCTAAACTGATATTCTTATATGAAGTTTTATCTCTTTCGTAGTTCGTAGTGATATCCAAAGCGTTTGCATTTACTTCGAACGCTTCTGCAGGATATGGGTCAATTCCTAGTTTTCTTAATTCTTGTAGAGACTGGCGCCTTTGTATCTCCTGTTCTGAAAGTGTACTCATTAATTTCGAAATTTGCGCAAAAATACGCTTTATTTTTCTTTACATCAATATTGTTTTAGTTAGTTTGCTGGTGATCAGTTGAAATAGTTGATTGTAAGGTAGAGGGTACAGTATCAAGTCGCTAGTATCAGGTACCAAGACTGGAGGCTACCTCTGTTTGTAGGAGGTAGGGCATCATTAGAATATCTAGTCATGCTTTATTCATGAGTAGGAGGTTTCAGCTTGACACCTAGAGGTCTAATGTGGTTATTGAGTTTTATTATCAATAGCAATTCCATTCCTCCTTAACTATTCAGCAGATTGCAATACCATTGATAGGTACTTCGTTCGAAAGATTAAAAGAAAAAAATAAATATATTTCCATATTGAGTCCATGTTTTTTATAAAAAACATGGACTCAATATGGAAATAACATAGAAAAAATATGGATAAATATAAAACATGTTACAGAGCAAATACAGAATTTGGTGGTTATGAAGAGAGTATTTAATATTAATATCCTTATGAATAAGATGAACCTTATCTGTTAATAGAGGAGTGCGCAAATAAGTTAAATCAAGCTGACGCTTGGGCAGAATTGATCGGACCCGAAGAAAAGATTTTACAACTTCAAAACTTGGTTTTTTAGTAATTTAGCGCTTTTATGTTAACTATTAATATTAAATTTTTTCGAAGTATTTCTTCAGAAAAATCAAAATACTAATATTGTATTGTTAGTTTGAAAACAAGATTAACATAAATAACCATTTGATATTTATAATTTCAAAAGATGAAAAAGATTTTTTTAGGAGCCATTTTGACTCTCACCACTGTTGGTGCTACAACATTCGCCAACTCACTTCATGCAGAAAAAGTTTCTATTTCTGTAATGGGACTTGATAACGTTGCCAATACGGTAACGGAGATAACCTCAACTTTAAACACTTTAAATTTAACCGGGCCTCAAACGAAAGCGGTTACTACCGCTTTAACAAATTACGTTACCAAGTATAATACATTAAAAGCAATAGCAAGTACCGCAAAAGGAGCCTCTCAATTGACGGCTGCGAAAAACACAGCTTTGTCGGCCGTAAAAACTTCGGTGGGAGCTAGTAAATACAGTTCTTTTTTAAGTTCTTTGAGCACCACAGCAAGTAATACCGCCACATCGGTAGCGACAAAAGCAGTGATAAACAGCTTAATTAAATAAGAAACATAAACGAAACGGAAAAGGCCTATGAGCCTTTTTTGTTTTAAGACTGTCAGATTTATATCAAGAAAAAACATTATTCCCCATGAAATGTTCAAAAGAATAATTTTGTACTGTTAAAAGGAAATTAACATGGGCTTAATACTTACGCAAATAGAAAAGGTAGATGATATTAGCAAAGATGATTTTATCAACAACTATCTAATCCCTCGCAAGCCGCTGGTTATAAAAAATATGACTAAGAATTGGCCTGCTATGGAGAAATGGACTTTCGATTATATTAAGGAAACGGTTGGTGATATAACGGTTCCTTTATACGACAGTTCTAAGGCGGATCCCTCTAAACCTATCAATGCATCGGCGGCTGAGATGAAGTTTGGTGATTATATTGATCTGATCAGGAGAGAGCCTACCGATTTAAGGATATTTTTATTTGATCCCATTAAGCATGCTTCCGGATTGCTGGAAGATTATCGTTCTCCTAAGGATTTAATGGGAGGCTTTCTGGATAAATATCCTAATATGTTTTTTGGTGGAGCGGGGTCTGTTACTTTTTTACATTATGATATCGACCTTGCTCATATTTTCCATACTCATTTCCATGGTAAAAAACATATCATTCTGTTTGATAATAAATGGAGTACAAGACTGTATAAAATTCCATTTGCAACGTATGCTTTGGAAGATTATGATATATCTAACCCCGATTTTGATAAATTTCCGGCGTTAAATGGACTTCCGGGACAAGAGACAATTTTAGAACACGGTGAGACGTTGTTTATGCCTACCGGAATGTGGCATTGGATGAAATATCTTGATGGTTCTTTTTCTATTTCTTTGAGGGCCTGGGATAAATCATGGACAATTAAAGCTCGGAGTTTATATAATCTGACTATCCAAAGGAAATTTGACGATTATATGAAAAAGACTTTCCACGCCAAATATATGGATTGGAAGGAAAGGTTAGCAGTAAAGCGGGCAGAGGAATCAATAGGAAAGTAATTCTCTATAATAAGCTTTAAATAAAGGTTTCGGTATTTCAAATGTGGAACCTTTTTCGATAATTAGTATCCGACATTAGTGACCTACCGATTTGGAGAAAACATTAATTACAATTAAACCGCAACAATCAATATAATTCCTAAAACCGCAGGAAAGTCTAACGTTTGCTTAAAGAACAACAGTCCTACTGCACTAATTAAAACGGATCAATCGGAATTTCTGGGGGGAATGTCGGTAATTTGTTTACTTTGTAAATGAATAACGACTTTTATTTTGGATCAAGTTAGCAGTACCTTAATCAGTTTCTTATTGCCGGAAGGCATTCTTGAATATTTCAGATTAATCAAAGTAGATAAAGGACCATCGGGACTCCATATCTATCTGGAAGAAAACAATACCGTCCCTGAAGGCTATCTAAAGTCGGACTTAGAGCCTAAAGGCTTCTTTCCGGAAATCAGTGCCCAGGACTTTCCAATCCGGGGACAAAAAGTAGCTCTTTGTATAAGGAGGAGGCGTTGGACGGTCAAAAGCAGTGGTAAAATCATCAGCAGGGACTGGAATCTGGTAAAGGAAGGAACACGAATGACGACGGAATTCGGACTTTTTTTAAAAGGAATATTTGGATAATCATCCAATCAGCTGCTATCACTTAGGCCATTATTTTCAGGTGGATGGGGACAGCTACAGGAACAGAACAAAGAGCATATCAGTGATTATAGCAGCTGGCAGCAGAAAGATCATGCAGATCAGTGGATGCTATTTACCAAAAACATAAGTGCCCGCTTGAGCATAGACGAGACCGCTTTATCCAATGGAGAACTCTATACCATTGTAAGCAGCAAAGAAGCCAAAGGTCGTAAAGGTACTATTGTAGCCATGATCAAGGGTACTGTAGCCGGGGATATTATCGCAGTACTGGAGAAAATACCTGAAAAGCTTCGCAAAGGAGTACAGGAAGTCACGATGGATATGGCCGCCAATATGCAACTGACCATAAAAAGATGCTTCACCAATGCACATCGTGTCATTGATCGCTTCCATGTACAAAAGCTGGCATTTGATGCGGTGCAGGAATGTAGGATAAAGTATAGATGGGAAGCATTGGATGCAGAAAATGAAGCTATCGGTCAGGCAAAGAAAACCAAAACGGTCTTTCAACCCGAGATACTATCCAACGGAGATACCCTTAAACAGCTATTGGCCAGAAGCCGGTATCTTCTGTTCAAGCATCAGGTAAAATGGACCCAGTCACAGAAGCTGAGAGCGGAATTGCTATTTGCAAGGTATCCCGAATTAAAGAAAGCTTATGACCTATCCTTAAAACTGGGGAATATCTTTAAGACCTGCAAGAGTAAGGAACATGCCTTTAAGCATCTGGCATTATGGTACAATGATGTGGAGGATTGCGGTATTGAATCCTTTAGAACAGTATCCAGATCCGTACAGGCTCATTATTTATCTATCCTGAATTTCTTCACCAACCGATCAACGAATGCATCGGCAGAATCTTTCAATGCTAAAGTCAAAGCTTTCAGAGCTACTTCCAGAGGAGTGAGAGATGTCAAGTTCTTCCCTTTCAGACTTACTAAAATATATGCTTAAAGTATCATCCCCCAACTTTTACGCTTGATCCATTAAAACTATACTAACTGCAGACCAGATTGCATATACTATTTTTATAGGAATTGTTTTAAGCGTTACACTTAAGAAATAAAAAGCGGCAATGTAACCCCACAATAGTAATTAATGTAGGAACACAAGGAATCATACACTAAGGTTGAGGAAGATGAGAGAGGAATTTAGTTAGAAATGGACACCTTGTACTCCAAAATGACGTTAATTAAATTCACTCTTTTACAGGTGTACAAATCGACGATGATGGTTTTTAAGCTTAATATTAGCTTAATATTAGTTTATAAGGTAATAGGTATTTTTGCAACGGTTATACAAAAGCTTACAGGTTTGCATTTTGTTTTTAGTTAGAATATTATATACATTTAACGAATAAACCAGGTTTAATATCAAACTTTCTTGAAGAATTTAAAGCTATATACTGATGCGGAACTCTTTGATTTGGTAAAGAATGGACATTCTTTTGCTTTTTCTGAAATTTATAACAGGTATTGGGAGATTTTATTCAGACATGCTTATAGATTATTAAAAGACAAAGATTTAGCAAAAGATATTGTTCAGGAGGTTTTTGTAAGCCTCTGGGATAAAATAGGGGAATTAGATCTGCAATTTTCTATCAATGCTTATTTGTATAAATCCGTTAGAAATAAAGTTCTAAATCTGATAGAAAAGGATAAAGTGAAAAACAATTACCTGGAATCTTTAGCAGCTTTTATAAATAGTTCTGAAGCAATTACTGATTATAGGCTACGAGAAAGATTACTAAAAGAAAAGATTGAAAAGGAAATTGCTGATTTGCCGCCAAAGATGCGCCAGATTTTTGAAATGAGCAGGAAACAAAATCTTTCCCATAGGCAAATAGCCAAAGAATTAAACCTTTCGGACAAAACCGTAAAAAAGCAAATGAGCAATGCCATCAAAATTCTTCGCCTTAAACTTGGAGGATTTATTGTATTGTCTATTTTATTAAAACTTATCTCTATCTGAAGCCCGTTTAAATTTATTTTAAAACCGAAAAGAGGGGCAGTTATCTAACAGATACGTTATTTTAAGCATAATGTTTAAATTCTAAAAAAAATAAAAATTTATCTACTACCTGAAGTAGACTTAGCTGTCATAATCATATATGCAAACTGTAATAAATGTATATGGATAAAAAAGAAGCTAAAGAAATCTTAAAGAAATATAATCAGGGAACCTGTTCGCCAGAAGAAAAAGAATGGGTAGAGTCCTGGTATCTGCAGATTGTGGGAAATTCGAAACAAGAGGGGGTGAGTGATTTGGATATGCCATCTTTACAAAAGGATATCTGGCATCAAATTGTTGCTTCGAGACCTATAGAAAAATCAAAAAAGAAAATCTATATAAGAATTGCTGCTGCCGCGTCTTTGTTTATAGCAATTGGACTTTCTTTTTACTTTTTCCAACAAAACGCTACAGATGTAAGTCTGGATAAGAACCGGATTATAAGTCAAATCCAACCTGGAGGAAACAAAGCTATGTTGACACTTTCTAACGGAACGAAAATAAATCTTGCTGATTTAGAAGATGGAGCTTCGGTAAAGGAACAGGGCCTCAGGATTTCCAAAAGATCTAATGGGGAATTGATTTATGAAGTTGTGGGAGAGAATAATTCGACAAAAGGCAATACTATTGAAACACCTATAGGAGGACAATATCAGGTTGTTTTGCCGGATGGTACAAAAGTTTGGTTAAATGCCAGTTCAGCATTGGAATACCCTTTAAATTTTAGTGGAAATGAAAGAAGGGTAGTTCTGAGGGGTGAAGGTTATTTTGAGGTGAAATCGGATAAAACTAAGCCCTTCCGTGTAGTTTCAGGAAACCAAATTATAGAGGTACTTGGTACCAAATTCAATGTCAATACTTATAAAGATGAATCCAGTAGGAAGACAACACTCCTGGAAGGGAGTGTTCGAGTTTCCGCCAACGGGATTAATAAGTTGTTGAAACCAGGAGAACAGGCAAAAGTTATTGATGATAATATAGAGGTTGATAAGGTTGATCCTGATCAGGTAGTTGCTTGGTATAGAGGAGATTTTGCCTTCGAAGGAGCAGAGTTACAAACGATCATGAGAGAAATAAGCAGATGGTATAATGTGGATGTTGTCTATCAGGGAGATATTGCAAACGTAAAGTTTGGTGGGTCAATCTCCAGATCTAAAGATATTAGGGAAGTGCTTCATGTGCTTTCCTTGACACAAGGTGTAAACTTTAAACTGGAAGGAAGGAGGGTAACCGTTATGCTGTAATTAATACCGTTATAGAGGTTGCTGAAAAAACGGGAACGTTGGCGCGTCCCCGTTAAATTTTGGTTTCCAATGAAATACGTAAAGCTTCGAACAATAAGTATTAAAATAGAACCTAAACAAATGTATAAAAATTATGCAAAAGATTGCGGTTTGTATCTTGCTATATTGCAGGGTAAACCGCTTAAATCTAGGGTAGCATATCCTTCTCAAAACTTAAAGAGATTACTCATGCGGGTTAAGTTAACTTGTGCTTTTATAGTAATAGCATTTTTGCAACTATCATTTGCTTCAAATGCGCAGAATATCACCTTAACGAAGAAAAATATTAGCCTTAGTGAACTATTTAAAGAAATTAAAAAGCAGAGCGGCTATGATTTTGTGTATAAACATGATCTGCTAATTAAAGGTAAAAGCGTCAATATTGATGTCAAAAACAAATCTTTGAAAGAGGTTTTGGAGAAAAGCTTCGAAAATCAGCCTTTCAGTTATTCAATAGAGAGTAAAACGGTAATTGTTCTTCCCAAAGAAAAAGTGATTTTACAAGTCAGTCCGCCTTTAGGTGGTAAGGTGGTAGATAAAGATGGTAATCCTTTAGCAGGTGTAAGTGTTGTCATTAAAGGAGAAAGCAAAGGGACACAGACAGATGCTAACGGAAATTTTACCTTAACGGCCAGTGCAGGCAGTACTCTTGTTTTGTCTTATTTGGGATTTGTTACACAAGAAATAGTGTATAATAGTCAGAAAGCGATTGATGTTGTACTTAGAGAATCTCCGCAGATATTAAATGAAGTTGCCGTAATAGGTTACGGAACGCAGAAAAGAAGTGATGTAACCAGTGCTATTAGTAGTTTTAGAGCGACTGAATTGAATGCGCGGCCTGTTTTAGGGCCAGACCAAATGTTACAAGGGCGTATTCCCGGCGTGGTGATTACGGCAGCATCAGGTATTCCTGGAAGTAAAAATAGGGTCAGCATTAGGGGGATCGGATCGCTCTCTGCAAGTAATGAACCTCTGTATGTAATAGATGGTGTTCCGGTGACACCATCCGATGCAGATTTGGGCAATTTTGGACAAAGTATGAATGCTTTATCAGAACTCAATCCTAATGATATTGAATCTATAGATGTATTAAAAGATGCGGCAGCAGCGTCTATTTACGGATCCCGAGCTACCAATGGTGTTATCATTATTACCACAAAGTCTGGAACTAAAGGAAAGTCTACCATTTCTGTAAACGCTTATACTGGTATTCAAAATCTAACCAGATTGGACAATCTAAAAATGGCTGATCCGGATTTGTATGTAGAAGTGGTTAATGAAGCTATTGACAATTATAATATCCAAAATAGTTTTACTATGGGCGATGGAAAGTTTGTTTCTCCGATAGCCAACCCATATCCAAACAGACCGGCGACAGATTGGTTGGATTTAATTACCAGAACGGCAATAGCCAGTAATTTGAATGTATCTATTGCAGGTGGGACTGATAAATCTAAATACTATGTTTCGGGAGGTTATTTAAATCAGGAAGGCGTTTTTATAGGTAACCGTTTTAAAAAATACAATGCTAAGGTAAACCTGTCTAACGAAGTGAATAAATGGTTAGATTTTGGGGTGAATACCAATTTTAGCTATTCTAATAATAACAGAGTTCCATCGGGTTATAATTTGGGAACAAACCTGATTCCAAGAGCTTTGGAACAAAGAACTTTTGATGTTCCGTACAAACCAGACGGAACTTATTATGTGGGTGGAACCAATGAATTGTTGAATCATAATCCGATACAGGCAGTTAATGAGGAAAGGGTTTATTTAGACAATTATCGTTTATTGGCCAATGTATTTGTCAATATTAAATTACATAAAGATATAACTGTTAAGTCCTCTTTTGGCTCGGATTTGATTCATACACAAGATTATGTATATTATACGAATTCCCATCCATATGGAGCAGGAGTAGGAAAACTGTATGATGATAGAAAGTTGCAAACCAATATCATCTTTGAAAATACAGCAAATTATAAAAAACAGGTTAATGATTTCAGTCTGGATTTCCTATTGGGACATTCCTTCCAAAAAGTAAACAATACTTTAATAGGTGTAGAGGGTCAGAATTTCCCTTCGCCATCTTTTGATGTCAACGTGGTAGCGGCAGAGTATACTGAAGCAATGACTAATTTGTATGCTACAACCATGCAGTCATTCTTCGGTAGAGCAAACTTAGGTTACAAAGGCAGGTATTTACTGAATCTTTCTTTAAGATCTGATGGCTCGTCTCGTTTCGCTCCGGAAAACAGATATGGTTATTTCCCAGCTGCTTCTGCGGGATGGGTAATTTCCAATGAACCTTTTTGGAGTATGCCTAAAAGCGATTTGAAATTAAGGGCCAGTTACGGTTCAACTGGTAATATTGAAGGTGTCAATGCGTTTGCCTATCAGGCTTTGACTGGTGGTGGATACAACTATAATAATAAAAGCGGTATAGCCATTACCAGTTTTGGTAACCGTGATTTAACATGGGAAAAAGCCAATCAGTTTAATGCTGGTATAGATTTAGGATTGTTCAGAGGAGCGCTGAATTTCACAGCAGACTACTTTGTAAAGAATACCAACAACCTTTTGTATAGCAAACCGATAGAAGGAACATCTGGTTTTACCAGTATCATCAGTAATATAGGTTCAATGCGTAACCACGGATTGGAATTTGCTATTAACGGAACCACCAAAATAGGTCCGGTTTTATGGAAGTCTGATTTCAATATAGCTTTCATTAAAAACAAGTTGACTTCTTTAATAGATGATGAACCATTATTGATTGGCAGAACCCATGTACTAAAGGTTGGTGAAGAAGTAGGCAGTTTTTATATCTACAAGCAATTAGGAATTTATCAGGATGATAGTGAAGTGCCACAAGCACAATACGATTTAGGAATTAGAGCTGGTGATGTGAAATATGAGGATGTGAATAGAGATGGTAAAATTGATGTAAATGACCGTCAGATTTTAGGTTCTGCTAATCCGGATTTTACAGGAGGGTTCAATAATACTTTCACCTACAAAAATTTCGATCTGAGTGTATTTATGAATTTTTCCTATGGAAATGATGTATATCAGACCTGGATAGGTGGATATCGTTTAGGAAATGGTGTATGGCCTATGTTAGAATCACAAGCTCAGGGTAGATGGACAGGTCCGGGGACATCTAATACCATCCCAAGGGCAATCTGGGGAAACACGGTTAACTCGTCATCATCTTATTCTACCCGTTTTATGCATGATGGATCTTATATCAGATTGAGATCTTTGGCTTTGGGATATAACTTGTCACAGCAGGTATTGAAAAGAGTGGGAATAAGCAAAATGAGGGTTTATGTACAGGCAGATAACCTGTTCTTATTAACCAATTATCCTTTGTTGGATCCGGAAGTAAATATTAGTCTGTCGCCAACAACTATGGGAGAGGATTTCTTACTTCCGCCTCAGCCAAGAACTATCAACTTTGGTGTTAATTTAAATTTCTAAGATCATGAGAAAATACATTTCATTACTATATATGATGCTTGCGCTGATGATCTGTTCATCATGTGAAGACAGTCTTAACTTATATCCGCACTCGCAGGTGGCAACCGAAAGCTTAAGTGAAAAAGATATAGAAGCTTTTGTGAACGGGGTTTACAATAGGGTACAAAATACGCCAACCAATTCTTCTTATGTGATGTTTGATATTATTGGCGGTAATTTAGTAAGAGGTGGTGCTTCTGGTTTAGGCGGTTATCTGGAAATGATAAATGATATTCTGCAACCAGAAAATGGGAATATTGCAGCGCAATGGAACGGTTACTATGCTGCCATTTATCAGGTTAATAATTTAATTGCTTCTACTGCCAATATGCAAAATGAAAGCAGAAGAGAAGAGATTTTAGGCATAGCACATTTCTTTAGGGGTTACACCTATTATAATTTGGTAACCAGATGGGGCGGAGTACCTATTATCAATAGCACAGCTACGCAAAAACTTCCAAGAAATACAGAAGCAGAAGTTTGGAGTTTCATAGAAACCGAACTGCAATTGGCTATAGATAAAGCACCAACTTTTGGTGGTTACTACTATGTTTCTAAAGATGCAGCAAAAGCTTTATTGGCCAGAGCAAAACTGGCTCAAGGTAAAAAGAGGGAAGCAGCCTTACTTGCTGAAGAAGTTATTACTTCCGGCAGATTCCAGCTGGATGAATTTGAGAAGATCTTCAGGTCTCAACAGAATACAGAAGTAATCTTTTCTTTCCTGAACCAAACGATAGAATCAAGCATTAACCTAAGTGTTTTATTTTATACTTATGCGCATCCCGTTAGCGGAAGCTACAACTATAAGCCTACAACAGAGGTAATGAATCTATTTGAGTCTACAGATAAACGCAGGGCAATCTCTGTAGATACCTATTCCAGTTTAGATGTCATCAATAAGTACCCAAGCGGACAAACAGGCTCAGATCCTATCATTGTTACCCGATTGGCAGAAATGTACCTGATAAGTGCAGAAGGACAAGGTATGGCAGGAATTAGCCGGTTAAACGAATTGCGAAACAAAAGAGGATTAAGCAGTATTAGTGTAACCAATGATAACCAATATCTGGAAGCAGTGCTTTTGGAACGCAGAAGAGAACTGTTAGGCGAAGGTTTCAGATGGTACGATTTGGTGAGATTAGGCAGAGCACAACAAGATATTGGTTTAAGAGCTGCACAAACGAAATTGCCAATTCCGGCAAGAGAGTTATTGCTGAATACACTTTTAGAACCTAATGATGGATATTAAGAAAACAGGTAATATTATGAAAAAGACGATGAAAAGATTGCTTTATCTATTGGTATTAAACGCTGTTTTTTTAACAGCCTGTAAAGATGAAGAAGCAACAAAAAAGGTTTTAGACAATAACCTATCCGAGATAAGTAAACTATTGTTGGAAAAATCTGGTATTGTAAGCGAAGTTTACACCGATACTACCATTGTTGTAGCCAATGGAATAGAAGAAACGGAAATTCATTTTCTCAAAAAAGATGGACTGACTACCCGTGTTTTTATCCTTAAAGTAGATTTAAAAGTGCCGGGTATAAAAGTGAAAGTAGCTACGCCTTATGATTCTCCCGGTTATACCGGACAAACTGTTCCCGATATGGCAAAATATATAGAAAATGCCAATACTAAAGTTTTGGGTGGTGTAAACGGTGACTTCTATGATATTGCCAATTTTTTACCAAGAGGTCCATTGCATAAAAATGGTGTGGTTATTAAAGGGAACTTTACACCATCTGTAAGTTTGCCACAACAAGCCTTAAGTTTTATTGGGATTAAGAAAGATGGCAAACCTATTATTGGATATGCCAATGAATATGATGCAGTAAAATCCGATTTGAAGGAAGCCACGGGAGGTGGGGCCTTGTTGACCAGAAACGGAGAGAAAGTAGACAACTCACGTTTTGCAGTAGCATTGGATCCAAGAATTGCCATAGGTTATACCGAAGACGATATTATGTATTTCATTGTTGTTGATGGTCGTAATTTCTACAATTCCAATGGAGCAACCTATTCAGATCTTTCAGGTATTTTCTATGCGTTGGGAACGCATTCTTCTATCAATTTAGATGGAGGTGGTTCGGCAACTATGATGATCCGAAATCCGGAAGCAGATATTTTACAGGTTAGAAATAGGCCATCAGATGGAAGACCAAGGGCGGTTGCACATGCATGGATGATTGTTTCAGAAAATTAATTCCTAAAAAATTAGCATGATGAAAATGAGATTTTTTCACTTTGCCTTAGCAGGATTATTGTTAACGGCAGGTGCTTGTGATAAAAAAGAATCGGGTTATGTAGCATCTGTAACAGATGTATTGGTAACCTCTGTTTATCCTTCTTCGGGCTTAAACAAAGATATTATTATAATTACTGGAAGAAACTTTTCTAAAGTGAAGACCGAGAATATGGTCTCTTTTAATGGTGTACAGGCTGTTGTTTTGGAAGCTGCACCAAACAGATTAGAAGTTATTGTCCCAGATAATGCAACTACAGGTAATGTGACCATTGCTGTAAAAGGGCAACAAATATACGGTCCTAGATTTACAGTAATAAAAAAGGAGTCCAATTATATTGTAAGCACTATAGCGGGATCTACCACATTTGGTTTTATAGATGGCAATGGTTTGGATGCCAGATTTAGAAATCCGGATGGGATATTGGTAGATATGAACGGGGATATCATTATCACAGACAGAACCAATCACAGCATTCGCAAAATGACTACGGCAGGAGTTGTGAGCACTCTTGCAGGAACAGGTGTTTCTGGTTATGCTAATGGAAAGCCTGGACAATTTAATACTCCTTGGCAAAGTACTATGGATGCTGCAGGAAATATTATTGTGATAGAAAAAGATGGTGGTAGAATCAGAAAAATTGCTCCTGATGGCGCAGTAAGCTTAATTGCAGGAACAGGTTCTTTAGGTTTTACTGATGGAAATGTATCTGTCGCCAGATTTAACCATGCTTTGGATGGTGTGGTAGATAGTGAGGGAAATATTTTTGTTGCAGATAGAAATAACTATAGAATCAGAAAAATTACTCCAGCTGGTATGGTAAGTACATTTATGGGAGATGGAACTACTTCTATTTTAACCTTTCCCATAGCATTGACAATAGATAAGCAAGATAATCTGTTTGTTTCGGACGGAAACCGTATTAAGATGATCACTAAATCTGGAGTGATGACAACCATTGTAGGAAGTACAAAAGGTTATGATGATGGAACTCCGGGAAATCCTTTGACTGTGAAATTGGGAGATATTTTCGGACTCAATTTCGATAATGAAGGCAATATTTTATTGGCAGATGCTTCTAACAATAGGATAAGAAAAATAACTCCGGGTGTAGGGAATGACTGGACAAAAGCAACGGTAAGTACCATTGCAGGAAACGGAACCGCTGGGAGAGGTGATGGTTTAGGCCATGCTGCAACTTTCAATCAACCTTATGATGTGGTCATGGATGCTAAGGGAGATATCTATGTGGCAGATAATGTAAACCACAGCATCCGTAAGATTATTTATAAGTAGTCAATCTGTTTATTAGTCAATCGTCATGAGTAATTTAAGGAGGATCATCTGAGCTGGAAATATTTCTCGAGCAAGATTCTTCCTGTATTCAAAATGACGATTGACTTAATATTTGCAATCCCATTATTTTATGTTTTTTCAACAGATAATTACCTTCAAGAAAAGCGTATGCTTACTTCTTTGTTTCAGTTTTTCGATGGTGTATGCTTCAGGAAAACCTGATCTCAAAAAAAGCAGGAGCTTAAAAATACTTTCCTATAATATTTTGGAAGGATTAAAAGATAAAGAAAAACGAGCTTTGTTTGTAAGATTGGTAGATTCTTTACAAGCGGATGTACTTACATTACAAGAATGTAACCATTTTACTCACGAAACATTTCTGAAATTTGCTCAGGAACTTTCTTATCCTTATGCCGTATTGCTTAAGGAAAAAGGTTACCCCCCAGGAATTATTTCTAAATATCCTATAGAAAATGTACAACGTATAACCGAGGGCTTTTTACATGGATATATTTCTGCAGAAATAGCTGGTTATCAATTTGTAAATCTACACCTGAATCCTTTTATGTATGTCAAAAGAAATGCAGAGATGGAGGCAGTCATTCGACATTTAGATCAACTTCCAAAAAATAGTAAGACCATTATTATGGGAGATTTTAATAGTCTTTCTCCTCAAGACAGTAGCTATTATAATCCTAACAAACAAAAGTTGGATAAACTAATTGCTCATGAAGCCACAAGAGCACATATCCAGAATGTAAACAATGGAGGTTTTGATTACTCGGTCATCAGTCAGTTAATCAATAAAGGTTATACCGATGCCTGGAAATACAAAAACAAAAGCAGATTTGAAAAAAGTGCGCCAAGCCCAGTTGTAAAACATGATCCAGACAATGATGTACGTATAGATTATATATGGGTTAGTACTCCGTTAAAATCAAAAATCAAATCCGTCTTTATGATTAAAAATAAGCATACGGATATCATCTCGGATCACTATCCGCTAGTACTGGTTCTAAAAAAGTAAAAAAATATGAAGAAAATTAGTGTTTTGATTTGGCTATTGCTGACATCTTTAACTCAGTTAACAGCTCAAAATAATACTTCGTTAGGAATTATCCCAGCTCCTGTAAAAGTAATAATTGGAGATGGAAGTTATCCTTTATCTAGTAAGATTGGTGTTAAGTTTGTCGGGTTCAATAACACTAACAGTCTTGCAAAATTTGTCGGTCAGCTTTCCTTTATAGATCTACAGCAAAGGCCGGGTCTGAAATTGATACTGGATAAATCTTTAGCTATTAAAGAAGAGGGATATCTGCTAAGTGTTAAAAAGGATGAAATAAGTATACGCTCAACAACAGAACGTGGTGTTTTTTATGGATTGCAAACGCTTTTACAAATTCTAAATACAAACCAAACTGGAATTCCATTTCTTGAGATTGAAGATTATCCAAGGTTCGCTTATAGGGGGATGCATTTGGACGTTGCGAGACACCTGTTTCCGGTAAGTTTCATAAAGGAATACATAGATATGTTGGCTTATTACAAGCTAAATACCTTTCATTGGCATTTGACCGAAGACCAAGGCTGGAGAATAGAAATTAAAAAGTATCCTAAACTTACCTCTATTGGTGGTTTCAGAGATCAGACCTTAATTGGTTATCTGCGTGATAATCCTAAACAATATGATAACGAGAGGTATGGTGGATTTTATACACAGGAAGAGGTAAAGGAAGTTGTCGCTTATGCTGCATCTAAATATATTACCGTTGTACCTGAAATAGAAATGCCGGGACATGCTTTAGCAGCACTTTCTGCCTATCCTGAATTGGCTTGTGGTAAAAATCCGACTTCCTTTAAAGCAGCTTATGAATGGGGTGTTTTTGATGATGTTTTTTGTGCAGGAAAAGAACAAACCTTCAAGTTTTTACAAGATGTTTTGGATGAAGTGTTGCTTTTGTTTCCATCGGAATATATCCATATAGGAGGCGATGAATGTCCGAAAACCAAATGGAAAACTTGTGAATTCTGCCAAAAAAGAATCCTAAAAGAAAAGCTGAAAGATGAGCATGAATTACAGTCCTATTTTATTCACAGGATAGAGAAATATCTCAATAAAAAAGGCAGACAGATTATTGGGTGGGATGAGATTTTAGAAGGTGGATTAGCCCCTAATGCAACCGTGATGAGCTGGAGAGGAACCAAAGGAGGAATCGCTGCGGCAAAACTTTCGCATAAAGTGATTATGACTCCCGGTCCATATCTCTATTTTGATAAACAAGAAAGTAAATCAAGCGAAGAACCTCTAACCATTGGTGGTCACGTCCCATTGTCTAAAGTATATGCTTACAATCCCGTTCCGGAGGAATTGACAAAAGAAGAACAAAAATACATCATTGGCGTACAGGCTAATCTTTGGACAGAGTATATCAAAACTCCTGAAAAAGTAAGGTATATGATTTATCCACGAATTTTCGCCTTGTCGGAAATTGCCTGGACACCGCTGGCAAATAAAGATTGGAAAGATTTTTCTGAAAACAGAGTTGCGTTGCATCTGGGTAATTTAGATCAGAAAGGTTTAATATACCGTGTGCCCGAACCTATAGGAGCAAAAGATACCACGTTGACAGGTGAGAATTTTGAACTGAAATATAAAGTGCCAGTGAAGGGGGCAGCTATCTATTATACCATTAATGGTAAGACTCCTTATGACTTTGATTTTAAATATACAGATGCTGTTAAAGTACATGTGCCAAAAGGAGAAGAAAGAATATTGAAAAGTGTGGTCTTTACATCATCAGGAAGAAGAAGTCTAGTAATAACTACGGTTTTAAAAAATTAACAATCATTATTTCTAAAAGATAATATGAAAAGAATTTATTTGACTTTAATACTTATGCTGGGTACCTATATGGTAACCAAGTCGCAAAATTATACGGTAACAACTGTTGCAGGATCTACCACATTTGGTTTTGTAGATGGCAATGGTTTGGATGCCAGATTTAGAAATCCGGATGGGATATTGGTAGATATGAACGGGGATATCATTATCACAGACAGAACCAATCACAGCATTCGCAAAATGACTACGGCAGGAGTTGTGAGCACTCTTGCAGGAACAGGTGTTTCTGGTTATGCTAATGGAAAGCCTGGGCAATTTAATACTCCTTGGCAAAGTACTGTGGATGCTGCAGGAAATATTATTGTTGTTGAGAAAGACGGTGCAAGAATAAGAAAGATAGCTTTAGACGGTACAGTAAGCACCATTGCAGGGACGGGGTCTGCAGGATACTCAGATGGTGCTGTTTCTGTAGCAAGATTTGATAATGCTTTGGATGCTGTAGTAGATAGCGATGGAAACATCTTTATTGCTGACAGAAACAACAGGAGAGTAAGAAAGATAACTCCAGGTGCTGGAGGAAACTGGACAACAGCAACGGTAAGTACCGTTGCTGGCGACGGAACTACTTCTGGAACTGTGGTTTGGCCAATATCTTTGGCAATAGATGCGGCAGACAATTTATTTGTTTCCGACTCGCGTACCATTAGAATGATTACAAAAACAGGAACAATTTCTACTATTGTAGGTCTTCAAGCCAGTACTAATTTTACAGACGGAGAATCTGGTAAGCCTTTAACCGCTCGTTTAGGTGATGTGTTTGGTTTGAATTTCGATAATGATGGCAATATTATTTTTGCAGATGCAAGCTTTAACCGTATCAGAAAAATAACTCCGGGTGAAAATGGTGATTGGACAACAGCTACAGTAACAACCATTGCAGGAACCGGTAGTACAGGAAGAATAGATGGTTTGGGAAATGTAGCAACTTTTAATCAGCCTTATGATGTAGTTACAGATGAAAATGGAAATATATATGTGGCGGACAATGTTAACCATAGCATTCGTAAACTTGTTCCTTCTCCATTACCTGTGCAGCTAAGCTCATTTACGGCAACAGCTAACAATAGTCAGGTCAAAATTCAATGGCAAACCGCATCAGAATCAAATAACTCTCATTTTAGAATTTTAAGGTCATCAAATGCTCAGGATTTTACAACATTGGGCGTGGTAATTGGAAATGGGAATTCAACCCAAGAGATGGATTATCATTTTACAGACTACAATCCATTAAAAGGCATCAATTACTATCAATTGGAGCAGGTTGATTTTGATGGAAAAATATCATTGTCCAATATTGCTACCGTGAATTTTAATATCCAGGCAAAAAGCAAATTGAACGCTTACTACAGTGCTGATAAAAAGCTTGTATTGGAGTTGGATGAAAAACTGTTTGAAAAAGGATTTGTGAAAGTATTTACAATAACAGGTAAAGAGATGTTGTCAACTTCAATCAATCAGGAAACAGTTAAAATATCATTACCCATTTCCTTGCAAAAAGGAATATATGTGGTTGCTTTAAATAGTCAGGGAAGTAATGATTCGGTGAAATTTATTGTAGAATAATATTGTATTTATAATTGGTCAGTAATAAAAAGTTATGTTAAAAAGATTAAACCTTAAGATTGTAATACTTTTTCTGTGCTCCATTCCGATAGCACTTTCCGCACAAACCCATATTGATGAAACAAGGCGAAAGTTGTTTGATAAAAACAGTAAAGAAGTATTAGTTGTAGCGCATCGTGGAGACTGGCGTTATGCTCCTGAAAATTCTTTGGCTGCTATAGAGAACGCAATAGAAATGGGAGTGGATGTTGTAGAAATAGATATTCAGAAAACAAAAGATGGACAGTTAATTCTAATGCACGATAAAACTTTGGATAGAACAACAACTGGAAAGGGATTGATAAGTACCTGGACATTGGATTCTATAAAGAATTTGAATTTAAAAAATGGAATTGCCATAAAAACCATTCATAAAGTGCCCACATTGGAAGAAGTACTTTTATTATCTAAGGGTAAAATAATGCTGAATTTAGACAAAGCCTACGATGTTTTTGATGAAGTTTATGCATTGTTGGAAAAAACAGGTACGGTAGATCATATCATAATGAAAGGTACTGCGTCTTCACAAAAAGTAAAAGAGCAGTTTGGAAAATATTTAGACAAAGTGATTTATATGCCTATTGTGAATTTAGACAAGCCTAATGCACAAATAACTATAGAGGATTTTGTAACGGAACTGAATCCTGTAGCTTTTGAACTTTTATTTGTTAAGGACAGTAATCCTTTGCCGAAAAAGTTGGCAAAAAGCTTAAAAGGAAAAAGCCTGATATGGTACAACACTTTGTGGGATACAATGGCAGGGGGACATGATGACGATATGTCGCTGAAGGACCCTGATAAAGGCTATGGATATTTGATAAATGATTTAGGAGCAAGAATTATACAAACTGACAGGCCACAATATTTGATTGATTATCTGAAAAAAATACGACGGAAATAATACTCTATGTTGAAATGGAACAAGAAAGGGCTTTTCAATAGTATTTGTAAAGCCCTTTCTTTATTAATTTTCTTACCAATTCATTTTAATTTAATAACTTGGTAATATTGTAAACCTAATTTCGCTGCAGCGAATATGAAAGAAAAGGAAATAAACGAGAAAGAACTCATCGAAAGGATTTCAAGGAATGATGAAGAGGCATTCTTGCATGTTTTTAATTTCTATCATAATACTATCTTATCGTTTATAAAGAAATATGTTCATTCAAGCGATCTGGCAAAAGACCTGACTCAAGAAGTTTTTGTTAAAATTTGGGAGAAAAGGGAAAAGCTGGCGGAAGTTAAATCTTTTAGGTCTTATTTATATACTATTGCGAAAAACCATACGCTTAATACCTTAAAGAAAGCATCGCGGTCTCAGGAAGTAATGGGAGAAATAGTAGAAGCTTATTTTGTAGGAAATAATACTACCGAAGAAAGGTTGCTTGATAAGGAATATCTTTACTATTTAAATAAGGCATTGGAAGAGTTGCCGGAAAGGAGTAAGGAGATCTTCAGACTTTGCCGGGAGCAAAAGAAAACATATGAAGAGGTTGCTTCTATTATGGGAATCTCTAAAAATGCTGTTAAAAACCATATGGTTTTCTCTATGAAGCACTTAAGAAAAAATATTGAAGGAGAATTGGGAATGTCTCTGAGTATTTTAGTAGCCATTTTCTTTAATTAACTCAAATTATTTAGAAGAGGCAAAACACCCATTGCGTGAATTTCTGCAAGTTATCTCTAAAAATTAAATATTCCTGTAATTTTATTTTTTAAAGCGACTATCTGAGTGATAACCCTTTACGGTAATTATGGTACGACAGCGTTAACAATCAATATACAAATAATAGATAAAAATTATGAGCAAAATTATCTTTGACAGCGGTATATCACTTGATGGCTTTTTTGCAGGCGATAACAGAAGTCCGGAAAATCCAATGGGCGGCGTTTCGGGAAAAATTCATAATTGGATGCTTAAGCAAAAGGCATTTTGGAAACATATCAATATGGAAGGTGGCGAAGAATATGGCGCAGACAGTAAATTAATTGATGATGTGTTTGCAAGAACTGGTGCTTACATCATGGGAAAACGAATGTTTGAAGAAGGAGAAGTTCATTGGGCAGAAGATCTGTATAAAGCGGATGTTTATGTGCTGACACATGAAAAAAGAGAACCATGGGTTCAAAAAGGTACAACAACTTTTTACTTCATTAACGACGGAATACAAAGCGCATTGGAAAAAGCCAGGCAATCGGCTAAAGGTAAAGACATCCGGATACAAGGTGGTGCCAACACTATTCAACAATTTCTCAATGCAGGACTTGTTGATGAGTTTTTCATTCATATTGCTCCTGTTTTTTTGGGAAGTGGCATCAGACTATTTGATGGTATTGACAAAGACAAATATGATATCCAAATTATGGAAGTTATACCTTCAAATCTAACAACACATTTGAGATACAAACTGAATAGGAAATAATTACAAATGCCAACAAGCAGTTTGAACAAAATAGGATGATAAGCATTTCGCAATATCCTGTAATTCCAAACTGTTTGCTTATAAAACGGTAGTGACGAAACTGTAAAGATCAACAGATCGATTTTCGTCTGATCTTTAGCAGCCTGAGCTAATGAAGATATAGGTCTTCCTTTATTCCTGAGCCAACAGATAACCTTACTGAACTGATTTTGTGGTTATTTTTATCTTTTTTGAAAAAAAGTAAAAAACCTGCTACCCTATCTCCCTTTTATATTGTCTTAGCTATAAAGTGCAACTATTGAATGGAAGAGAAATTCTATAAAGAATTAGTAGATAGGTATCTGAAAAAGAAACTGAATGAAGACGAACTACAGGTGTTTTTTCATTTATTAAATGAAGGTAAGCTTGAAACATATCTGATGGAATCTATGGATGACGATTTACACGATAATTCAGTCGAAGAAGAACCATCCTTACCTAAATACAGGTATCTAAAATATATATACAGGATTGCGGCTGTTCTGGCGATTATTGGACTTGCGTTTTCATTTTATTTTTATTCGTATAAAGAATCTGTGGATAATGAAATTGCTTTAAACGAGCTTTCGCAACCAGTAGTTCCAGGAGGTAATAATGCTGTTCTTACATTGAGTAATGGAAGGCAAATTATACTTAATGAGGTGGCCAATGGTACCCTTGAGCAAAACGGGAATTTTTCTGTAGAAAAGCAAAAAGATGGGCTCTTAGTATTTAATACTCAGAATCTCGTTTCGAAAGAGAAAAATACAGGAGTAAATAAAATAGAAACACCCCGAGGAGGAATTTATCAGGTTATTCTGCCCGATGGTTCGCATGTTTGGTTAAATAGTGCTTCAAGCATTACTTTTCCTGCTCGATTTGCCAAAAACGAGCGTAAAGTTTCTATTAAAGGAGAAGCCTATTTTGAGGTATCACACAATAAAAAGCAACCATTTAAGGTATTAAGCGACAATCAGGAAATAATGGTGCTGGGAACGAAATTTAATGTGAACGCATATAAAGATGAGCTGATTACCAGAACAACTCTGCTTGAAGGGAGCGTAAAGGTGAGCACAGCTGAAATATCTCAATTATTGAAGCCCGGTTATCAGGCTCAAATGAGGGATACCAAACATCTTGATATCACACCGGCAGACCTGGAGTCGGTTATGGCATGGAAAGATGGTTTCTTTCAGTTCGACAGGGTAGACATTCAAACATTAATGCGTCAGCTTTCCAGATGGTATGATATTGAGGTGCAATACAAAGGAGAAATTCCGAAAGACGAATTTGTTGGCAAGATTAAGCGCAGTGCTGACATTGACAATGTGCTGGAAGTTTTAAGATACGGAAATGTAAAGTTTCAGTTGATAGGAAGAAAACTAATTATTGGATAACATAAACACACGCATGCTTATGGGTATAAACTAGCAGTCTAAAAGAACAAACGGAAGTGCTACCAACACTCCCGTTTAAAAGCCTTAAGAAGGCTCGTTCAAATCTTGAAAAGAATTATTAATTGCGAATCAATAACCTTTAATTTAAACATTACAAAAGTATGAAATTAATCTTTTGCGGGAAAATACCAATCCGTAAAGTGGACCCATCAAATTTTTTTTTGGTAATGAAACTCACCGCTTTTTTAATCACGCTAGGCATACTTCAGGTAAGTGCTAAAAGCTACTCGCAGAAAGTCAGTTTTTCGGGCGAGAGTATACGCGTAGAGAAAGTTCTGAAGGCAATAGAAAAACAAACAGGCTACTATCTTTTCTATAAGTACAACGAGATTAGGGATGCAAAAATTATCAATAATCTTGACTTAAAAAATGTAGAATTGAAACAGGCCTTGTCTGAAATCTTTAAGGACCAGCCTTTCGAGTATTTTTTAAAAGAAAATACAATTATTATCAATAAAAAGACAAATACAAAGCCCGCCGAAACTCCATTACAGCAAACATTAATTAATGTAAAAGGTGTAGTGGTAGACGAAAAAGGTGAACCATTACCGGGAGCTACTGTCAGAACGAAGGCTGGAAACATGGGGACAATAACTGATGTTGACGGTATTTTTATAATTAGAAATATTGTTGAGGGAACGGTGTTATCGGTAACTTTCACCGGTTTCGAAACTAAAGAAGTAGAAGCTAAGAGCAATACAGACTTACGCATATCGTTGAAAACCGCTCAATCTGAGCTGAATGAGATTGTTGTTGTTGGTTATGGAAGCCAAAGAAGGGAATTGGTTACAAGTGCTATTGGTAGTGTAAAGTTTAAGGATGAGGATGTAAGACAAGTTTCGTCTCCTGCCAGGATGCTGGAAGGACGGATTGCAGGGGTAAACTTATCGATCGGTTCGGGTAATCTTGCCTCAGGGGAACGAATTTCTATAAGAGGAAGTTCTTCTATCAGTGCTGGTAACAATCCTTTGTATGTGGTAGATGGTGTGCCTATTAATAATTCCAATATGTCTATTTATGATTTTGGAGAAACTTATAGTCCGCTTGCTGCGTTCAATCATGCCGACATAGAATCTATAGAAGTATTAAAAGATGCTGCTTCTGCTGCAATATACGGTTCCAGAGCCAGTAATGGTGTTATCTTAATTACCACAAAATCTGGAAAGAATGGAAAAAACATTGTAAAAGTAGATGTAACTACCGGCTTTTCTGAATTCGCTGATAAAGAAAAACTGAAAATAGCCAATTCGAATCTTTATATATTACAATTTAACGAAGGGCAGGAAAACTATAATAAACAATATGGTTTAAAACCCGGAGACGCCAACTATAAAATTCCTATTTCCAATCCGTTTGGAAATATGCCTGATACCGATTGGTTGGGTTTAATTCTGCAAAAAGGTTACTTTAAGAATATCAATACCAATTTCTCAGGAGGCACCACAAAAACTCAATATTATGTAGGCTTAGGCTTTACGGATCAGGAAGGGGTTGTGCATAACAATTCTATTAAAAAGTATAATCTGAATACCAAATTCAGTCACAAGTTTAATGATTGGTTAGAGATAGGTTTCAATAATATGGGAAATTATATCCGAAACAATCAGGTTCCGGGAGCGAATCTGGGTTCTACTATTCTGGCAAGGGCTATTGAACAAAGACCTTTTGACAGGCCTTATAAACCTAACGGAGATTATTATGTTGGCGGAACAGACGAATTGATGCGTCATAATCCAGTTCAGATTCTAAATGAGCAGATAGCTTACGTAGACAATTTCAGGTATTTGGGAACTTATTATGGTAAGATAAATTTTAACGAGAATATATCTTTCAAATCATCATTTAGTGCTGATATTGGTTATACCTACGATTACACTTACTATAATGAAAGACATCCTTACGGTACCGGAGTGGGTAGATTACTGGATGATAATCGTATGATACAGAATTACCTGACGGAGAATATCCTTAATTATACCAACACTTTCGGAAAATACACCGTAAGCGGTTTGTTAGGGCATTCTTTTCAGAAATTACATAGCAGGAATTCAAATATAGATGCCCGTGGATTTCCAACGCCTTCTTTAGGAGTAGTGTCTGTTGCATCTGAAATAACCAGCGCAAGTGGAGCACCAAGCGAGTACGCTTTAGAGTCCTATTTTGGTCGGGCAACAATGTCTTACGATGATAAATATATATTTACCGGAACATTGCGGGCAGACGGTTCTTCTAAATTCAGGGCTGATCACAGATGGGGCATATTTCCTTCATTATCTTTTGGTTGGAATGTTTCGAAGGAAGATTTTATGGATGGAACAAATCTGGATTTAAAACTAAGAACGAGTTACGGGAAAACAGGAAATCAGGAAGGAATTGGAAATTATGCATATCAGCCCTTAATCGCTGGCGGGCAAAATTATGGTGGCCTTAGCGGAATATCTGTTTCTACTTTTGGTAACGAAGACCTGACCTGGGAAAAGGCAGATCAGTATGACTTTGGCTTTGATATTTCTTTGTTTAAAAGAAGGGTTAATTTGTCTGTTGATGCCTATTATAAGAAAACTACAGACTTGTTATATAGTATGCCTATCCAGGCAACCAGTGGTATGACAAGTATCATATCGAATATCGGGTCGATGGAAAACAGAGGTATAGAGTTTTCTGCGAATACACATTTTAAATTAGGGCCTGTAGCCTGGAATTCTAATTTCAATATTGCGCACAACAAGAATAAAATCTTATCTCTTATAGATAATGATAATAAGCCGATTTCTATTGGCGACAATAGGGCGCTTGTAGTAGGCAGAGATATTGGTTCTTATTATTTGTTCGAATCGCGAGGAATTTATCAATACGACGGAGAAGTTCCACAAGCTCAGTTTGATTTAGGTGTGAGGGCAGGAGATGTTAGATGGACGGATTTAGATGGTAATAATATTATCAATGATAACGATCGTGTTGTTGTAGGATCGTCGAATCCCAAATTTTCTGGAGGTTGGAGCAACAGTTTCAAATATAAAAAGCTGCAGTTGGATGTATTGACTACTTACAGCTATGGCGCAAATATTTATGCTGCATGGAAACCAAACGGATTGGGTCGTATAGGTTACAGATTTGCCCAGTTGGAAGAGTATGTAGACAATCGTTGGACCGGACCGGGTACGACTAATGTTTATCCACGGGCAATAGCCAGTGAAACATTCAATACGCGTAATTCTACAAGATTTCTGGAAGATGCCTCATTTATCAGGTTGCGGGCACTTACGTTGGGATATCTCTTGCCGGAGCTGACAGTGAAAAAATTTAAAGTAAGTCAGATCCGACTTTTTGCACAAGTAGACAACCTGTTTTTATGGACAAAATACTCAGGTTGGGATCCGGAAGTTAATACAAATCTGGACCCAAGATTTTCAGGTATCGATAACCTAAACAATCCACAGCCAAGAACCTATAGCATTGGAGCAAACATCAGTTTTTAAAAATTAAGCTGTACAAACATGAAAAAGAAATATTTATATATAATGATGCTGGTGAGTACGATTTTGGGAAGTTCCTGTGCCAACAAGCTAGATCTTTATCCTTATTCCTCTGTATCGCCAGATGCAATCACTGAAAAGGATTTGCCCGCATTGCGGATAGGAATGTACAACGATATGCAGAATGACCCCGGAGTACATGCTTTTATCCTTTTTGATATTTTAGGCGGAAACTTGCATACAGCCGCCGGCTCGCCCCTTGATTTAATCAACTCTCAATTAAGCCCTCTTGCAGGTGTTGTGTCTAACGGTTGGAATGGTTATTACGGAGCGCTTTATCAGGTAAATAATGTGATTTCGATATGCGAAGGGCTTGAGCCAAACAGTATTAGAAATACGGCGTTAGGTGAGGCCTATTATTTTAGAGCCTATATTTATTTTAGTTTGTTAACCAGATGGGGAGGAGTTCCTATTTATCGTAAAAACTCGCTGGAAAAATTAGCTAGAAATACCAAAGACGAGGTTTGGGCATTTATAGAGGAAAATCTAACTGAAGCGGAGCAACTATTAGGAGAATCTACAAACTATTACTACGTTTCTAAAGATGCCGTTTCTGCATTGAAAGCAAGAGTATATTTATACAGGGGAAACAAGTCTGCCGCGGCTGCAACAGCAGAAAAGCTTGTAACCTCTGGCAAATACAAACTGGATAGTTTTGAAAAAATATTCAGAAAATTATCTAATACCGAAATCATTTTTGCTTTCGAAAACAGAACCGAAGAATCCAGTATTAATATTTCCGATCTTTTTTATTCTTACGCCCATCCTAATAAAGGTCAGGGAAATTACAGAGTTTCTCAGCAAATGGTTGACGCCTTTGTAAGTACTGATAAACGAAGGGATATCTCTCTTGTAAATATCGCAGGTACTTATTGTGTAAATAAATATCCAAGCGGACAAACTGGAAGAGATCCGGTAATTATCTCCAGAATTTCAGAATTATATTTAATCAGTGCAGAAGCACAAGGAAGAGCAGAAGGCATTTCCAGATTAAACGAGTTACGTCGTTTCAGAGGATTGCAGGATATAGCCGTTAATTCGGATGGACAATATCAGGAAGCAATTTTGAATGAACGAAATCTGGAGCTGTTTGGAGAAAATTTTAGGTATTACGACTTAGTGCGTACCAATACAGCGGTACAAAAGCTTGGTATTTTAGATTATCAGACTGTACTTCCTATTCCGGGCCGTGAATTGCAATATAATCCTAATCTTGAACCTAATCCGCACTATTAATTTTAAAAGGAGAATTCAAAAATGAAAAATATAAAATATATATTATTACCATTAGGGCTTACTTTCTCGATGCTGATGGCGGTAGGTTGCAGCAATGATGAAGGCCTGATAAAACCTTACGATCAATTTGTTGCGCATCCAAAAACGCCAGTTACAACTAAAGTTGTAAATAACAGTGATTTAATCGCTAGCATTACCTCGGATACGACTTATAGCGTTACCAGCGGTGTTGATGCTACGGAAGTGCGTTATTTGTCGGGTACTGGTCTGTCGATGAAAGCATTTGTTTTCGAAATTGATTTGACAAATCCGCAGGTAAGGATAGAAGCTTCTACACCTAGCAATTCGCCTACTTTTGGTATGCAACCGATGACCAAACAGGCAACTTATGAAGATTTTGAAGGGCATAAGGTGTGGGCAGGTATCAATGCGGATTTTTATAATATGGATACCGGTGTTCCGCAAGGAATTGTTTATAAAGAAGGACTGCCTATTAAAACCACTGTTACTGACGCCGTGAATACATTTTTTGCAATCACCAAAGATGGTAAGGCTGTTATAGGCAATCAGCAAATGTATCCGGATATAAAAAATAATATTCAGGAAGCGGTTGGTGGAAGAGTGACTTTATTGAAAGATGGAGTTGCTGTTCAGCAAACAGACAAGAAGTTGGAGCCAAGAACATGTATAGGTGTAGACAAAGAAGGAAAGAAGGTTTATATGCTAGTAGTAGATGGTCGTAATTTCCATTATTCGAATGGGATGAATTATGATGATTTGGCCAAGTTTATGAAAGCGATAGGAGCGTATCAGGCTATTAATCTGGATGGCGGTGGTTCCAGTACCTTCTTTATTAGAAACACTCTAGCTTCTGATGCAGGCAGATTTGTAGTGAAGAACTGGCCAACAGATAATGGCGGACAAGAGCGATCCGTGGCTAATGGTTTAATTGTAGTTTCTGTAACTAATTAATACTTGTAATCATGAACAGAAAGTCGATAATATTCCAAATATTGGCAGTGATGCTATTTTTTACAAGTTTTGTTTCCTGTCGTAAAATAGATCGCGAAAGCTTTACTCCCGGGCAGCCTGAAATCAGTTTTGTGCAAAAGGAAGTTAGAGTAGGAAATGACGTAGATACTATAGAAGTTGAGCTTAAATCTAATTTGCCCTGGCGTGTTAAAAGCACAGCCAATTGGTTATCGTTGTTGACAGCAAATGGTCCTTCTGATGACAAGTTTAAGATTGCTATTCAAAAGAACAGAACGACAACGGAACGAAGCACTAAAATAGAGGCTTATATCACCGGAGAGGATAAAACGGAACTAACGATTATTCAAAATGCGGGCGATCCTGCACCTGATTTTACCAGACATTTTTATGTGAAAATTAATGGTACCGAAGCGAATGATGGACTTTCCTGGAGTAAGTCCACCACTTTGGACGCAGCATTGGACAGAGCCGTTAGTGGAGATGTTATACATATAGGAGCCGGAACGTATAAGCCAACAATTATGCTAACGGGGGGGAATACGGAAAAGGACAAAACGTTCCAAATATCGGAAAATGTTAAACTTATTGGTGGATATCCTGAACAAGCTACAGACGGCGCAGCAGCTAATGCAGAAACAAATAAAACTATTTTAAGTGGTCAGTTAAGTACGGGAAAGGTTTATCACGTAATGGTGATAACCGCACTTCAGGAACAAGACAAGCAAGTTGAGTTAGATGGAATTACTATAAGAGACGGAAGTGCTCATTCTACCAGCAGTGCTATTACTGTTAACGGAATAGCAGTTAACAGAGCTTATGCAGGAGGCTTAATTGTAGCGGGAAGTAAGGTGGAGATTAAAAATAGTGTGATTTCCAATAATGAAACAGCAACCCATTGTGCGGGTGTATTCTTAACGGGTAATTCATATGTAACTTTTAGAAATGCATCAATTTCTAATAATTCGGGACTGGCTCTTACCACCAATGGAGGCGGAATCTGGAATGACGGATCAACTCTTTATATGTTTGACAGCGAAGTGACTGGTAACAGAATAGGTGGTGTCGGTGGAGGAATTTACGCGTTAAATACCGGAAGGACATCATATAACTATTTGTTTAATGTTACCATAGCGAATAATGAAGTTGGAACAATGGGAACCACAAGAACAGGAGGAGGAATATATGCCCGTGAAAAGTCCAAATTTGTAATTGTAAACAGTACCATTTATGGAAATAAAAATAATGGTAATGCATATGGAGCAGGAATATCCCTGTATGGAGTTTGTACCGTAGACCTGGTTAATTCAACAGTATCTAACAATAGCGGAGGTGAGGGAAATACGGCAGTTCCGGCAGGATCGGGGATATACAACAATCCGGCTCATGCTAATATTTTAAATATTTACAATTCAATCGTATCCGGAAATATAGGTGCCGCGACAGAAGTAGGAGGTACCTATATTTCAAAATCATCTATTATAGGAACGAACGTATTTAATTACGACGGTATTTTAGATGCCGGGCAAAGTTTTGATTTTGCTACTGGATTTAGTCCTTTCGGGCGATATGGAGGCTTTGGACAAACTCTCCCTTTACTAAATAGTGGAAGTGCAGCAGCTAAATCAGGAATGACGACTTTGCAACTGCAGATTCTAGCTTCTAATTTAGCTTTGGAAAGCCATCTGTTAGGCGCTGACCAAAATGGAAAAAGCCGGACTGGTAAAACAATTATGGGAGCTGCAATTCCTCAATAAGTTTGAAATTAATAAAGGTGTTCCAAAATTTTTTTCCATCCTTCACCTGTCTCAATTGAGTTTGGGACGGTGAAGGATCTCTTTAGGAATAAAAATGAGATTTCTCTCCGATGAATTTGAAAAAGCTTATTTAAATTCTTCTAAATGATAAAGATCTTAGTTTTGAGACATCCTTTTATAAACCTTTTTTATGAAAAAATACTTAAGTATTATTATATGTTTTCTAGGGTTATTTGTTGGCAGCACCGTTTTGGCTCAGCAAGACTTTAATATTATACCCTATCCAAACGAGATAATTATAAAAAAAGGAAAGGCCGATTTGTCTAAAGGTGTGCATATTACAGGTAATTCCAATCAAACAGCGTATTTGCAAAAAATCCTTATAGAAAGAGGTATTTCCAATATTAATATAAAGAAAGGAATCCAGATAAATCTGTTACTGACATCTAAACCGTCTGATATTTCAGAAGCTTACGAACTCCAGGCTTCTAAAAATAAGATAGCTATTAAAGCTGCGACGGAAAAGGGAATTTTCTATGGTATTCAGAGCTTAAATCAGTTATTGCTAAAATCTTTTGAAATTCCTGAGCTGATCATTAAAGACGAACCTGCTTTTAAATGGAGATCATTTATGTTGGATGATGCCCGATATTTCCATGGCAAAGAAACGGTAAAGAAACTGTTGGACGAAATGGCTTTGTTAAAAATGAACAGGTTTCATTGGCACTTAACCAATGATGCTGGCTGGAGAATAGAGATTAAGGCATTTCCATTATTGACGCAGATAGGTTCGAAAAGAGATAGTACACAAATAAATGATAATGGGAAGAAATGGAAAAGCGAAATTTCAGACCATAAAGCGCATAGCGGTTTTTATACTCAGAACGATATAAAGGAAATCATAGCTTATGCCAGTGAACGTCAGATTACCATCATACCTGAAATTAGTATGCCTGGACATACTTCAGCAGCAATTGCTAGTTATTCCTTTTTAGGTACAACAAAAAAACAGATGAAAATACCAACCCGATTTGGAGTTGAAAGTGCAGTTCTGGATGTTTCTGATGAAAGAGCAAAACTTTTTATGTACCAGGTTTTAAGAGAGGTATCCGCGCTTTTTCCATCTCCGTATATTCATATTGGAGGTGACGAAGTAAAGTTTGATCAATGGAAAAATTCTATATCCGTTCAGAAATATATGGATAGCCATGGTATTAAAAATTATTATGATCTTCATGTTCACTTCACCAATGAGGTATCGAAATTTGTTGAGGATTCGTTAGGAAAAAGAGTAATAGGATGGAATGAGATATTGGGAAAAAATGTTCACGAATGGGCAAATGAAGAGAATGCGAATACTTCCTTATCTAAAAATGCGATAGTACAATTCTGGAAGGGAGATGCTAAAGACTTGTTGTTCGGTATTGACAAAGGTTATGAAATCATCAATTCAGATCACAGATTTACATATTTGGATTATACTTATCAGCAAATTGATATAAAGAAGGCTTATGGATTTAATCCGGTTCCGGATGGTCTGGATAATAAGCAACGGAAATTAGTCATTGGTTTAGGAGCACAAATGTGGAGCGAATGGACGCCCACATTTAAAGAAATATCTTATCAAACTTTTCCCCGCATAGCAGCGTATGCAGAATCTGGCTGGACGAAGCAGCAGAATAAGGATTTTGTAAGATTTGATAAGAATATCAAAACACTGATCAACTATTGGAAATCTAAAGGTTACAATATACCCGATCTTTAGGGGTAAATAAATGATGAAGTGTTTGCGTTGCAAGACTTAGAAAAAAGCTACATATGGATTTTGTCTAAATGAGCGAATATTATCATGGCAGACAGATCCTTTTTACTTTTAGTGGATTTAGAAAAAAACAGGAAGAAGAAATAAATAATATGAGTAGATCATCAGCATTGAAACAAATAATCATTTTTATACTCTTTTTACATGGCACTTTTGCTTTAGTGGCCCAAACCCGCGTTGACGAAACAAGGCGAAAGTTGTTCGATAAAAATGGGAAAGATGTATTGGTGGTGGCACATCGCGGCGATTGGCGCTATGCCCCTGAAAATTCTTTAGCTGCCATAGAGAACGCAATAAAAATGGGAGTTGATGTTGTTGAAATAGATATCCAGAAAACCAAAGACGGACAGTTGATTTTGATGCATGACAAAACTTTAGACAGAACTACTACGGGCAAAGGAGCTGTTAGTACCTGGACATTAGACTCTATACGAAATTTGAATTTGCGTAATGGCGCGGCAATAAAGACTATACATAAAGTACCTACATTGGAAGAAACCTTACTACTGTCTAAAGGAAAGATAATGCTGAACTTAGATAAAGCTTACGATGTTTTCGATGAAGTTTATGTTTTGTTGGAGAAAACCGGTACAGTAGATCATATCATAATGAAAGGTACTGCAACTTCACAAAAAGTAAAAGAACAGTTTGGTAAATATCTGGACAAAGTAATCTATATGCCTATTGTGAATCTGGACAAGCCGAACGCACAGAAGATGATAGACGATTTTATTAAGGAATTAAATCCGGTCGCTTTTGAGCTATTGTATGTTAAGGATGCTAATCCTTTGCCCAAACAGCTCTCAAAAACCTTACAAGGAAAATCATTGATATGGTATAACACTTTGTGGGATACTATGGCGGGAGGACATGATGATGATATGTCTTTGAAGGACCCGGATAAAGGTTACGGATATTTGATAAATGATTTGGGAGCAAGAATCATACAAACTGATCGTCCCCAGTACTTAATAGACTATCTTAAAAGTAAAAACCGCCATTTTTATTAAATAATTAGCATTTACTTAATATTCTAATCATAACTTTAAAGCATGAAAAGAAGAGACCTCTTTAAAGGTGGTGTGCTGGCTTTTTTAGGCAGCACTTTATTATCTCCACTCGAAACTTTAGCAGCACCGGTACAAAAGAAAGGCAAATTAGCGAAAAACATAATTTTTCTGGTTAGTGACGGGATGAGTACCGGAACCCTCAACATGGCCAATATGTTATTGCATAGAAAGGAAGGAAAAATGTCGAATTGGCTGTCGCTATATGAACAAAATAAAGTGGCACGGGCATTAATGGATACTGCTTCGGCAAATTCCCTGGTAACGGATTCGGCGGCCGCCAGTTCCTCATGGGGTGGAGGGAAACGGGTTCAAAATGGCGCTATAAACGTTAACTCCGATGGGACAGAAAATACTCCGATATGGCAAAAATTTAAAAAGGCTGGTAAATCAGCTGGAGTTGTAACTACGGTTATGGCTACGCATGCAACTCCGGCTGGATTTTGTGTAACCAGCAATAAGAGAAGTGACGAACCTGGAATTGCTTTGAAATACCTTCAGCATGGTATTGATGTGGTAATGGGCGGAGGTTTGGAAAATTTCAGCTCCGAGATAAGGAAGGACAAACGAAACGTGTTTGACGAATACACTAAAAAAGGATATGAGGTGTTTCGGGATAGGAAATCGATGAATAGCTATGCAGGAACCAATAAGCCAATGCTTGGGGTCTTTTATCAGGATGCATTGCCTTATTCTGTAGACAGGTCTTCCGACAAAGAGCTATTAGAAAAAATCCCCACCCTGGCGGAGATGACACAAAAAGCGATCAATACATTAAAGCAAAATAAAAAAGGATTTGTATTGCAGGTGGAAGGTGGGAAAGTGGATTGGGCAGCCCATGGAAATGATGTAGCAGCGCTTCTTTATGATCAGATAGCATTTGATGAAGCAGTTGGAATAGCTATGGACTTTGCAGAGAAAGATGGCGATACGCTGGTGGTAATAACTACCGACCACGGTAATTCGAACCCCGGCTTATTTTATGGCAGCAATGCAGATAAGAACTTTGATCGTATTTTCAATTTCAAACAGTCCAATAATTGGATACTGAATGGGATAGACAAAAATACCTCGCCGAATACATTGATAGAGAAAATAGAATCGGCACAAGGCATTGCGATTACTAATGATGATGCAAAAAAGATCCTTTCCCATTACGATAAATTGGATGAAAAGGGCTTGTATAATCCCAGGAAGCTTCCGTTTAAAGAGTTGGCAATCATTCAGGAACGATTTACATCAGTAGGTTGGGGGGCAATGGATCACTCGGGAGATTACGTTGAACTGGCAATGTATGGCCCGGGAAGTGAACTGTTAAAACCCTTTGTGAAAAATTATGAGCTTCATAACCTAATGCTGATAGCAGCAGGAGTAGCAGATTTAAAAACATTGTAATTAAACTTTTCTGATACATTAAGGTCTTATAAATAAGCATCACAAAATGTGGTGCTTTTTTTGTTATAGCTTGAAACTATAGACAAGAAAGTATCGTCTAACATTAAAAGATAACAGAGATGAAAAGATTATTATTCTTAATTGCGGGTGTGATTATACTAGGTTTTACTTCATGCCAGAAAGATGTCAACAACTACTATACGGTTACTAATAAGACGATTTACGCCGAAAGATCCGGTTCACAATGGACATTAGTTGATGGCGGAAAGACTTTTGTATCCTCTATTCCACTTTATGAAACTGATAATTTCTATAATGATTATGATGGGATCCTAGTCTATATAAGTTATGATAATAAAGTATGGGAGCAGATTCCGCATACATATTTAGGCATTGCTTATAGTTTTGATACCTCTAATTCGGATATTCAGGTGAGAATGCAATATTCTGATTATACGCAAATAACAGGAGGAGGCCCGGGTCGCGTTTATTTTAAGATTGTTTTAATTCCTTCAGAACAGTAAACTTCTGTTTGTGGCATAAATATTGATTTTTGATAAAGAGGTAATAAGATTGATTTACATGTAATTCTTTTTGTTATGAAAGATACCAAATATCAAAAATTCAATATAAGTATAAATATAGGAGATAAACCCTATAAAGTATTTGATTTGCAAATCCAACCTGAAGATACAACGGACGGAGTTCCTTTTTATATATGTGAAACCAATGGTGTTGAAATTTCCAGATTAAGGAAAGACGAAAAAAATCAGTGGGAGCAGATTTGGGGTGATTTAGATACGAGAACTATAAATAACATAGGAAAAGCAATAGAAATGCATGACTCAAGCCGGTTTTAATACCGGCTTTTTTTATGCTGAATCTAATAGCTTAACTGTCTCGATATATTATTAAACTTTTATAGCTCTTAACATCTCGCGTTTTCCGGCCGAACCGGGAGCCTTTTCTACTTTCATACCGAGCGACTTCATTATTCTTTTTAGATCGCCGGTAATGGCATAAGTCACAAATATACCCTGAGGTTTTAAAAAGTTCACTGTATGTTTTATAGCATCAACAGTCCACATTTCAGGTTGTTTTTTTGATGCAAAAGCATCAAAATAAATGATGTCGAAAAGCTGCTCGGATTTGAAATTAATGAGTTCTGTATAGGCTATGTGATAATTACAATAATCATTAAGTTCTATGCTTCGTTCTAATGCATGATTATATGTTTTTTTATAAGCGCTCCATGTATTTTGCGAAACTAATTCATCGTAGTTCGTTTGTTCCAGAAAATCGAATTCCAGCGGAAATGCTTCTATTCCTACATAATCCAGATTAATTTGTGTTCCGGTACAAAAGTCTGCTGTCAGCAAAAAGTTAAGACCGGTTCCAAAACCGACTTCCAGTACAGAAACATCCCTAATATTTTTATCTGCGAGAAAATATCGGAGTCCCGAATTCAGAAATACATGATTACTTTCTTCGACAGCACCATGTGTGCTATGATAGTTTTCACCAATAATAGGATTATAAACGGTTTTTGAATTATCGGCCGTTGTTATTATACTTAGTTTACTTTCCTTTTCCATATTAAAAAACTATTGCCCCTCTTCTGGTCCATTTGGCCCATTGCTCGTTATAGGTGTGAATTTCGGTTGTTTGAGCACCATCATTTCTATAAAGTGCCAAACCTTCATTTATCCATTTAATTAAACCTCCGTAAAGTACATGTACATTTTGATAACCTGCTTTTATAAGCTTACTGCCTATTTTTTCGCTTCTGTTGCCTATGGTGCAATAAATAACTATGTGTGCAGATTTAGGTATGTCATATATGTTTCTCATGTCGAACCAGATATAGCCAATATTTCTGGCACCACGTATGTGACTGATATCAAATTCCTGCTTTTCTCTTGCATCTAAAAATACAGTTGAGTTCGTGGTTTTCAGCGAGTCTACGCTTACGAAAGGTGCGTCTCCCTTGATGTTTTCTTTTAAGAAAACATCATAATCCTCTTCTTCATTATTCTGAGGCGATATATATGCGGAAAAAGCAAAGAAAATAGATAGAATAAGATGCGCCATATTTTAAAGATAGAAATAAAATGAAAACGTCAAAAATTGAAAAAATAATATACACTCTGTTATTTAAATTGGTTGAATATGATTGCCGTCTATTTATCATTGTTGATATGATATGCCTGTGAATTTTTTAAAAATAAAAAAACATTGTTTCTGGTTTTCAGTTACTTATGTGGGTGGGAAGCACTGTACTCCCCAAGTGTAGAATTCTAAACTTTATTATTATGGCAGTTGTAAAAGTTATTGAAGTGATTGCTTCTTCAGAAAAGAGTTTTGACGATGCCGTTCAGCAGGCAGTTAACGAGGTTTCTAAAACCATTCACAACGTGGATTCTGTTTGGGTAAAGGAACAAAAGGCGCATGTTAAGGATGGTAAAATAACAACTTACGGCGTTATTTGTAAGGTGTCTTTTAGAGTGGATAAGTGATAATCTTAGGAGCTTGGAACAAATAAAGGCTGATTTAATAGAAATCAGCCTTTACCAAGAAAAATGTTTAAATCAATTTACCAGATTTTTATTCTGTCTTCTGGTTTTTTATACAGTTTGTCTCCGGGTTTGATATCAAAAGCCTTGTACCATTCGTCCATATTTACAAGCGGGCCAATGGTTCTGTATTTTTCAGGAGAATGGGGATCTATTAGTATGTATTGTGCTGCTGTTTCAGGTAAAATATTACCTCTCCAGACCTGAGCCCAGGATAGGAAAAACCTTTGGTCCGGAGTGAAACCATCAATTTTCTCGTTACTTTGGCCCTCTTTAGTCATTTTAAAAGCCGTATAAGCTGCATTTAATCCTCCTAAATCGCCAATGTTTTCTCCTAAAGTCAGCTCTCCGTTAACAGCAATTGTATCTAACACCTTATAGTTGTTAAATTGCTCCACCAATTGTTTGGTTTTTGCCTCAAACTTTTCTCTGTCTTCTTTGGTCCACCAGTTATTTAAAGCTCCTTTAGCATCGTATTGGCTGCCGGAGTCATCAAATCCATGCGACATTTCGTGTCCAATAACTGCACCTATGCCTCCATAATTAACCGCATCATCGGCATTAGGGTCAAAAAAAGGGAATTGTAAAATACCAGCAGGAAAAACAATTTCGTTCATTACCGGGTCATAGTAAGCATTTACTGTTGGTGGAGTCATTTCCCATTTTGTCCTGTCGACTGGTTTTCCAAGCTGGCTTATCATGTCCTTATAAGACCATTTATCGGCGTTGACTAAGTTTTGGAAATACGTTTTTCTATCGATAACCAAACCATTGTATTTTTTCCATTTACTAGGATAACCAATTTTTGGAATAAAAGCTTTTAATTTTTCCAGGGCTTTCACTTTGGTTTCTGCAGACATCCAGTCAAGGTTATTTATCCTGATCTCAAAAGCTTTGGACAAATTTTGGATCATATCATCCATTCGGGCTTTAGCTTCGGGTTTGAAATATTCTGCAACATATAATTGGCCTAATAAATCGCCTATGTTTCTATCTGTTTGATAAGAAATTTTCTTCCATCTCGGAGTAGGAACTTTTTGTCCGGTTAAAGTCTGTGTAAATTGGAAATTAGCATTTACAAAGTCGGAACTTAGGTAAGGTGCCGAACTTTTAAGGATATTCCATCTTAAATATATTTTTAAATCATTTAATGGTCTTTGCTCAACTAATTTATTCGCCGCAGTAAAAAAAGAAGGGTTATTTACTAAAACATATTTTTCGTTGTTTATAAGCATTTTAGGTAAAAGCTTCTCGAAGTTTAATGTTGGTGCGTCTTTAGTTAATTGCTGAACAGAAAGTTTATTGTAAGTGCGCTGTGGATCTCTTAACTCAACACGGCTCATTTGTGCTTTAGCCAGTTCCGTTTCTATAGAAAGAATAGTTTTAGCATAAGCTTCGGCTTGTTCTTTTGTGGAACCCGTTAATACAAATAGTCTATTGATATATTTTACAAAAGCTTCACGAATCTGCTTGCTTCTGCTATCATCTTTTAAATAATAATCTCTATCGGAAAGTGAAATTCCTCCTTGAGAAAAATTAGTGATCATGACTTCCGGATTTTTACTGTCTTGTTCTACATTCATATGGAACAGGGGAGAAGTTAATCCGGATACCTGTAAAGAAGCTATTGCATCAATAAACTGAGCTTTGGATGCGATTGCCGATATTTTAGCTAAATCAGCTTTAATAGGTGTATATCCTAGTTTTTCAATAGTAAGGGTATCCATCCCGGCTGCATAAAAATCACCGACACGTTTCTCTATAGATCCTGCGGGAGCATTTTTGTCAGCTGCGGCTTTATTCAAAATATCTTTAACAGCATTTATATTGAAATCCATGAGTACGTTGAATGCGCCCCATTGAGTTTCTTTCTCAGGAACCGGATTGTTTTTTAACCAGGTTCCACTTGCGTAAGTGTAAAAGTCATCTCCAGGCTTTACCGAAAGGTCCATATTTGCTGGGTCGATAAATTTATCCTGAATTTTGCTGGTGGGTTTGTCCGCATAAGTGCTTAAATAACATGGGACTGCGCACAAAGAAAGTATTAGTTTCGATCTAAGATTCATATTTTCTTAATGATAATATCTACTAAAATACATTATCTATTGGATTTTTGTTTTAATTAAACAAGCTTGTTACTTGATAGTTTTATTATTGTCTTTATTTTAATTCATTAGTTCAATAGTCATTGGTTATTAGTTTATTGGGGTTGTTTGGGCTTACTCTTTAAATTTGTATGGTATCATAGCCGGTACACACACTGCAATGGGATTTTTAGTATCTTAAATGGATTAATCACTGTAGATTTTATATAGACTATTAAAAATAAACTGTCAATCATGAATAAACTTTAGTCGTTTTCTCTCTCATATTTAATGCCTCACGTCTCATATCCTCCTTTTCAGGGTTAAAATCAGATTGTTCGTTTCACTTTGAAAGTGTATTTTTGCGGATTGTTAGAATTTAATACTGTATGAGCATTTCCAAGACATATAATCCTAAAGAATCAGAGAGCAAATGGTATTCTTATTGGTTAGAAAACAAGTTTTTTAAATCAGTTCCAGACGAGCGTGAACCTTATACAATTGTAATACCTCCGCCAAATGTCACCGGAGTTTTACATATGGGACACATGTTGAATAATACCATTCAGGATGTCTTGATTCGCAGGGCCAGAATGAAAGGAAAGAACGCTTGTTGGGTTCCGGGAACAGACCATGCTTCCATTGCTACCGAAGCAAAAGTTGTGGCTATGTTAAAGGAAAAAGGAATCAATAAAAAGGATTTAACAAGATCCGAATTCTTAAAATATGCTTATGAATGGAAAGAGAAATATGGTGGTATTATTTTAGAGCAATTAAAAAAACTAGGAGCTTCATGTGATTGGGATCGTACAGCTTTTACAATGGATCCTGAACTTTCGGCTGCAGTAATCGATACTTTTATCCACCTTCATAAAAAAGGATTGATTTATCGTGGTATAAGGATGGTAAACTGGGATCCGAAAGGTTTGACTGCAGTTTCTGACGAAGAGGTTATCCGTAAAGAAGTAAATCAAAAATTATATTATATCAAATATAAATTGGTTGAAAGAGACGGTTTTGTAACTATTGCTACAACCCGGCCAGAAACCATTATGGCAGATGCTGCTGTTTGTGTTAATCCTAACGACGAACGTTATATTCATCTACATGGTAAAAAAGTTCTGATTCCTTTAATTGATAAGGCAATTACTATTATTCCGGATGAATACGTTGAATCTGATTTTGGTACCGGATGTTTAAAAGTTACGCCAGCCCATGATTTAAATGACTACGAGCTTGGCGTAAAGCATCATTTAGAAGTAATAGATATTTTAAATGATGATGGAACTTTAAACGAAAAAGCACAGATTTTAGTAGGTGAAGATCGTTTTATCGCCAGAAAGAAAATAGCTATTTTATTGGAAGAAGCCGGAGCTTTGGAAAAAGTTGAGGAGTATAAGTCGCAAGTTGGTTTTTCCGAAAGAACTGATGCTGTAATAGAGCCTAAACTGTCTTTACAATGGTTTTGTAAAATGGGAGAGATGGCAAAGCCTGCTTTGGATTATGTAAATAACGGCGATATTAAACTTATTCCGGATAAGTTTATTAATACTTATCGTCATTGGATGGAGAATGTAAAGGATTGGTGTATATCTCGCCAGTTATGGTGGGGACAACAAATCCCGGCTTTTTATGCTCCAAATGGTGATGTAGCAGTTGCTAAAACGGCAGAAGAAGCGTTGAGCGTTCTTAAAGCAAAAGATGCGAAATATGCCGATTTAAAATTAGAAGATATCAAACAAGACGAAGACGTGGTAGATACCTGGTTTTCTTCCTGGTTATGGCCGATGTCGGTTTTCGATCCGTCGGTTTGTGGACATCCGGAAAATAAAGGAAATGCCGATTTTCAATATTACTATCCGACAAATGATTTAGTTACAGCACCCGAGATTCTTTTCTTTTGGGTAGCTCGTATGATTATGGCAGGTCATGAATTTACTGGTGAAATTCCTTTTAGAAATGTTTATTTGACCGGTATTGTTCGCGATAAAATTGGACGTAAAATGTCAAAATCTTTAGGGAACTCTCCGGATCCTTTAGATTTAATAGATAAATATAGTGCGGATGGTGTTCGGGTAGGCATGTTGTTGAGTTCGCCGGCAGGAAACGATATTATGTTCGACGAAGCGTCTTGCGAGCAGGGAAGGAACTTTGGGAATAAAGTATGGAATGCTTTCCGTTTGGTAAAAGGTTGGGAGGTTGATAGTTCTTTAGCTTGTCAAAATGAGAAATCTATTGCCTGGTTTGAAGCCAGATTTAATGAAGCATTGAAGGAAATAGAATCCAATTTCGATCAGTACCGTTTGAATGAAGCTTTAATGGATTCGTATAAACTGGTTTGGGACGATTTCTGTGCCTGGTACCTGGAAATGGTGAAACCGGCTTATCAACAGCCAATAGATGAGGTTACTTACAAAGCAACAGTAAATTTCTTTGAGCGGATTTTAAAGCTCTTACATCCGTTTATGCCTTTCCTAACAGAAGAGTTGTGGCATGATGAAGTATTTGGTGAAAGGAATTCGAAAGATTGCTGTATTGTTGCCCAGATGGAAGCTTCGCAAGCTTTTGATAGTAATATCTTAAAAGATGTTGAGGTAGTAAAACAGATTGTTTCGGAAATCAGAAATGTTAGAAATACTAAACAAATTTCTCCAAAAGAAGCGCTGACACTTTTTGTGAAAAAAGGTTCTGATATCGATTATGATACCTGCAAGAATATTATTTTCAAATTGGCAAACATTAGCGAATTTGGACAAGTAGAAGAAAAATTGGCTGGCGCCTCTTCTTTTTTGGCCGGCAGAGATGAATTTTACATTCCATTAGAGGGAAATATAGACGTTGAAGCTGAAAAGGAGAAAATCGTAAAAGAAATTGAGTATTTGAAAGGGTTCCTGAAATCAGTTAATGCAAAGCTAAGCAACGAACGTTTTGTTCAAAATGCTAAACCAGAAATAGTAGAAAACGAAAAAAATAAGCAAGCGGACGCAGAGGCTAAGATTAAGATTTTAGAGGAAACTTTGGCTGGTTTGTAAAAGGAAAAAGTCAATTATATTGAAAGGCATATTATTTTTAATAATATGCCTTTTTTATGAAGCCTTTTCTTGTTGTTGATAGTGAGATAATTGCCTTAATATCTCTTTAATTTCCCAACGTTTTTTTTCCGATTTGATATGGTCCAGATTTACGCTATGAATATTTGAATGAGTGTCGTGAATAATAATCCTATTAAATTTAGTTTCCAAATAGGCAATTTCATTGGTTTTAATGGAGATATCCTCTAGTTTTTCCCTCTTTCTGGATATTTTTACATAGTCATCTTCAATCTTTAAAAAACAGGTTTTTTTGTTTTTTATAATATTGATTACAATGAAAATTAGCGTGATACAAGAAAGCAAAATGAAAAGATACCGTTGGTCAAATAAATCATTCTTTGAATAGAAATAAGCTAATAAAATTAACTGGATACTAGTTAATAACATACAGATCTTAGTCGAAACAACACTTTCCCGCGTAATAAGAATTTGTTTCTGGTCCATTATGGTAATGTTTTTTTCTCTTTTACGAAAGTATTTAATGTAAAGTTTCGCGATGTGTGTTTTACAAGAGAAAATTATATGTAAGTTGGTATGTCGGGGATGAAGGTATAGCTTTCCTCCTTATAATCCATTTTACAATGGTAATGTTGCAAACCATTTGTAGTTATAAGGTAATTCACTTTATGAACGAAGTTATATCTTGCAACCTGATCAAAAACTTTTTGATCAATCTTGACATGAGAAGCTTTGCATTCGACAAGAATATTCGGTTTACCGTGAATATCAAAAATTACAATATCTGTTCTTTTTTGAAGTTTATTTAAAGTTAATCCTCCTTCAAGCTTTATTAAAGATTTTGGATAATGCTTATGCTGAATAAGATATTGGGTAAAATGTTGTCTGACCCATTCTTCGGGTGTAAGGACTAAGTTTTTCTTACGTAGCTCGTCAAAAATGAAAAGTTGATTTTCTTTTTTAGTTAACCTAAAAGGATAAGGAGGCAAATTTAACGGGATAGGCTCAAACATAGCGCTAAAATAAGGTTGTAATTACCAACATTGCAATTTATTTTGCTAATATTCTTTTAATTTAGCTTCGTTATGACAGCTGCTGATATTCTAAAAGACATAAAGAACAGAAAGTTTAAACCAATTTATCTGCTTCATGGGGAAGAAAGTTATTATATAGATTTAATAGCCGAGGCATTGGAAAATACTGTATTATCCGAAGCAGAACGAGGTTTTAATATGAGTATCTTTTATGGTAAAGATACAGACCCGGTTAATGTTTTGAATGCAGCTAAGCGTTTCCCCATGATGAGCGATTATCAGGTTATTCTGGTAAAAGAGGCGCAGGATTTAAAATTTGACAAAATAGCAGAATCATTTCAGGCATACTGTGAAAAGCCTCTACAGAGTACCATTTTAATCCTTTGTCACAAACATGGAAAGTTTGACAAAAGGAAGAAAGTATACAAGGTTATCGAGAAGACAGGACTTGTTTTTGAATCAGCAACCATTTACGAAAATAAGATTCCAGCATGGATAGATGATTTTGTAAAATCCAGAGGTTATCATATTAATCCCAAAGCCTCTCAGTTATTGGCAGAATATTTAGGAAATGACCTGAGTAAAATTTCTAATGAAGTAGAGAAACTGATGTTAAACGTTCCGCAGGGGCAGGAAATTGGAACGAAAGAAATTCAGGATAATATAGGGATCAGCAAGGAATTTAATGTTTTCGAACTTCAGAGCGCATTAGGGAAAAAAGACATTTTAAAGGCCAATCAGATCATAAATTATTTTGAAGCAAATCCCAAATCAAACCCTTTGGTTCTTGTTATGGGAAATCTATATACCTATTTTTCAAAAATTTTAAAGTACCATTATCTCCAGGATAAAAGTGAAGCCGCCAGGGTATTGGGAGTAAATCCTTATTTCGTTAAAGATTACGAACTGGCTGCAAGAAATTATTCGTGGGCTAAAGTTTTTGATATAATCAGCATATTACGCGAATATGATATTAAATCTAAAGGGGTTGATTCTACGGGAAATACCACCGATGGGGATTTAATGAAAGAATTGGTTTGGAAGATAGTGCATTAGGTTACACTCTTAAAAGACTTATAAGTTAAACTATCTGTAATTCTAAATATTCGGTAAGAATTCTTTAATAAAGGGTGTAAAATCTTATGATTTTTATGTCCCTTAAGCGTATTAGCCGTTCGCGTTAAATAGCTTTAATAGTGATTTTGTGCATACAGGTCGATTTTTTTTAGCGTTAAATCCGTATTACTTCTTTTTCGTTATTTTTTGTCTACAGCTCAGCGAACGGTTATTCTATTGTATCCACTTTCTGTTTCGTATAGTTTTGTCTTATCCAATTATAGTATTCTCTGAATCTTAAAGTCTGAAAAGCAAAAGCAAATTATGCTGTTTGATAGCTGTGGTTCTGTCAATAAAATAATTGGACAATAAACAATTATTAATCCAAATCAAATGAAACAGATTTTTACTCAATTTCCCAGGCTCAGGTTAGCTAGCAAGAGAAGCTGTTCGGTGGATTTTAAATTTGTGTTTGCACTATTGGCAGTTTTATTTTGCCAGTCAATAGCAATAGCTCAAAATATTAAAATAACTGGGACGGTTAAAGATGGGACAGGTGAAACACTACCAGGGGTAAGTGTGAAATTAAAAGGAACACAATCAGGAACAATGACTGATGCGTCAGGCTCATTTACTATAAATGTTCCTGGCACCAGTTCGGAGCTTCAATTTACTTACGTTGGTTATAAAACACAAGGTGTTAAAGTAGGCAATCAAACAAACATCAATGTAGTAATGGTTGAAAATGCAAATGACCTTGATGAAGTAGTAGTTACAGGATATGGTGGAGCAGTTAAGAAAAGAGATCTTACAAGTGCTACGTCTACTGTTACTGCAAAAATGATAGAGGATCGCCAACCTTTAAATATTTTTGATGCATTGCAGGGACAAGCTACTGGGGTATTGGTTGTAAATGACAATGGCGAACCGGGAGCGGAAGGATCTATAACCATACGTGGCCCCTCGACATTTTCATCAGAAGGGCAGGGAACGGATCCACTATATGTAGTGGATGGAGTGATTACACCAAACTTTTCTTCAATAAATCCGGGAGATATCCAAAGTTTTGAAATATTAAAAGATGCTGCCTCATCAGCAATCTATGGTTCCAGAGCAGCAAATGGCGTTATATTGATAACAACAAAAAAAGGTGTAGAAGGTAAGCCTAAATTAGATGTGCAGTACGTTTATACGATGGGGAGAATAGCCCATGAAATACAACAATCAAACCCTAAGGATATTCGTTACTATCGCCAGTTACAAGGACAGCTGGGGGTGCTTACAGATTCTCTTAACCCGGGTTTAAATTCAGCTAACGATCTTCAAAAACTTTTATTAGGGAATCTGGCTCAAAAACATGATGTTCGTTTTTCTTTAAGCGGAGGACAAAAAGGGCTTACCTATGCGGCTAGTTTAAATTATTTGGACGATAAAGGTATCGCCTTAAACACTTACGTGAAAAGAATTCAGTCAAGAATTAATGTTGACTACCAGGCGACCAAGAAGTTAAAGTACAGTTCTAACATTTCAGTATATAGACAAGCAGGTAATTTTGCAAATATAGGGAACTCAATCCGCCCTGTATTTGACAGACCGTCTAGTTATTTGATTTATTATCCTGATGGAAAACTTACAAGTTATATTAATAACAAAAGAAATCCGGTAGCTAACGCCTTGTATGAAAAGAATACTCGTGAGGAGTATAAAGTACAATTTGTAAATACTTTAAATTATGATTTTACTAAAGATTTAAAGTTGACAGTTGCTTTGAATACACAACTAGACGATGGAGAAAGATTCTTTTTTGCTCCAAGATATGTGTATACCCAAAATGGGGATAAAAACTACGCTACTAATCAGTTTAATAAGAGATTTTATTATGAAGCTCAATCGTATTTAAATTATTCCAAAACTTTTAATGTACACCATAATTTTGTAGCTACCATTGGGGCTACAAGAGATAGAGCTAAATTCAGTAATGTTAATCTTGCCGGAGAGAACTTTATTTTAGAAAATGTTACTACGATTACCGGAGCTAACATAGTCAATTTTGGAGCTCAGAGGGTAGTACAAAGTGCTGTTTCTACAGGATCTTATTTTGCTAGGGCAAACTACAGTTATAAAGGAAGGTATCTTTTAAGCGGAGTTTACAGAAATGACGCATCATCGAGATTTGGTGAAGAAAATCGTTCAGGAAATTTTGGTTCAGGATCTATTGCCTGGAGATTTACTGATGAAGATTTCTTGAAATTTACAAAATCATTTTTAGATGATGGAAAGTTGAGGTATAGTTACGGTAGTTTAGGAAATGACGCTATCGGCAATTATGAATCTATTGCGCGTGTAGAGCTAGGAGGAAATAATTATAATGGAGTTGCCGGAGCTGCGCCGATGTCTAATTTAAATAATCCGCAATTAAAATGGGAAACTACAATTGTTCAAAATGTGGGTTTGGATCTTAATTTCTTAAAAGGAAGATTAACAGCCACATTAGACGCCTATGTTAGAAATACTAAAGATTTATTGTATGACAGACAAATGCCTAAAGAAACTGGATACAATGCAATTAAAGTAAACGTTGGAGATATTGAAAATAGAGGTTTCGAATTCTCTTTAATGGGGACTCCAATAGCCAATGAAAAATTCAATTGGACAGTTAACGCAAACTTTACGATTCAAAGAGGAACTATTAAAAAATTATATAACGGGGAAGAATTTGTAGCTATAGGGACTGGAGGTGTTAGTGGTGGAAATGCTAACTATCTTATAAGAGAGGGCGGACGAATAGGAGATTTTTACGGCTGGAAAAATTTAGGTGTTTATCAATATGATGTATCTAATGCCTATACACCAGACGGACAGAAACTTATTCCATATGGTGTTAAAGTTAGTGGCTCAGGAAGAGGTACTTCAACAGCTGAAGGTTATACTTTAAATGGTCAAGAGTATACAGGCACTATTATTAAAAAGAAAAATAGTGATGGAGCTGTTTTGTTGGGAGGAGATACAGAGTGGTTAGATCTGGATAATGATGGTATTATCAATGACAATGACAGACACATAATAGGTAATGCGCAACCCGATTTTTATTTAGGTTTCATAAACTCATTTTCGTATAAGCAATTTTCATTTTCCTTTATTGTGAATTCTACTGTTGGAGGAAAGGTATACAATCAGTTCAAACAAAACTTAACAAACTTTGCAAACAATGGGAATCCTTCTTTACCCGAAGCTATTTATGGTGCGTGGACAAAGCAAGGAGATATAGCGACTTACCCTTATTACCCGGATAAAGACACAAGAAAAAGTCAGAGGCCAGGTGGCAATAGCTATTTCTTAGAAGATGGATCTTTTATCAGACTATCCAACGCAAGATTTACATATAGATTGGATCCTAAAGCAGCTAAAAAAGTTTTTGCAAGAAATCTTTCGGTTTATATGTATGGCGTGAACCTGCTTACCTATACAAATTATACTGGATATGATCCGGAGTTTTCACCTTCATCTGGTTTAACACCTGGAGATGATACCGGTAAATATCCAAAAAGAAGAGAATTGGGCTTTGGTTTAACTATGGGATTTTAATAAAATGAAAAAGATATTTAGTACAGCAATATTGAGCTTAATTATTTCTTTTACAAGTTGTAATAAAGCTATAGATGAACAACCGATTTCAGAAGGTACGTTAAAAGATTTTTTTAAAAGCAAGCTAGATGCCGATGCGGCTATTGCCGGGATGTATGGCGAGTTTCAACACACCATGATCGGAGAAGGCCAGTTCCAGAATAGGATTACATGGTGGGGTGAAGCAAGATCGGATAATTGGGAGACGCGTTCAGCATATGCTACAAGTTCAACTAATGAAATCCATTTAAATGGATTAACAGAAAACAATGCTTACGCAGATTGGAGTCCATTATATAGCACCATTGGAAGGGCAAACTTAATTCTTAAAAACCTTCCATTAATAAAAAACTATGTTCCAGTTGGCACAATAGGAGCATTGTCTTTAGCGCAAGAAGACAGTTATAGAGCACAAAGTTTGGCCATGAGAGCTTTATGTTACTTTTGGATTGTAAGGATATGGGGAGATGCTCCTTTAAGGACCGAGCCTTATGAAAGTATTCATGAAAAAGCAGAACAAGCAAGAGATCCGCAGGCAAAAATTTTAGACCAATGTATCAAAGACCTAGAAGAAGCTTATGCATTAACAGTAAAAAATGCCACTCCAACAGTTTGGTATTTGGGAGAAGGAGCTATCTGTTCTATTATGGCTGATATTTATATGTGGAAAAAAGATTATCCAAATGCAGTTATTTGGTTTAAAAGGTTATTCGCTGCTAAAGCTCCAACAGGGAAAGTTTATAATGCAGTAGGTAAAGATATAACAGGTGCAGGAGGTGCAGTAGCTGATTTACAAGCAGGATTAACCTGGAATCAACAATTCACTAATCCAGCGGGAAGTTTAGAAAGTATTTTCAGCATTCATTGGAACTACATTGCTAATGGCTGTGCTTGTATGTCTGGTGTTTCGAGAACTACCAATGAAAATACTATTAGAATGGGGACTGAGTTGTGGACTACATGGCCTACAGTTTCTACCGCAGTTTATGGTTCTACAACAGCAACAACTGATTTGCGTGTTAAGCAAACATATAATATGACGAATGCGACAAATCAACCAATCAGAGATAGAAGTTTCTGGAAATTTTACGCAGGTACTTATGTCGCGCCAACAGCTACGGCAGGGTATAATTTTACATTACAGAAATATGATAACAATCTTCCTGCTACTACCGAAACTGATGTTTTTATACCAATATACAGATTAAGCGGTATGTATTTATTATATGCAGAAGCACTTAATAAAATAGGTGATAGGAATAACGCTGTTAAATATCTAAACTTGATTAAAACGAGAGCCGGTGTACCAACTGTTGTAGCAGCCAATTACGACGAAAATACTTTAGAAAAAGAAATTCTTAAAGAAAGACAATTCGAATTAATAGGCGAGGGAGTAAGATGGTTTGACTTGGTGCGTACAGATAGAGTAAAAGAAGTGATGGATCCTATTTTAATCACAAGACAAGCGAATATTGGAAATGCACAAATAGGTTTTGGTACTGATAAAAAGAGATATTATTGGCCTTTATCACTAAATGTTCTTAATTCAAACCGTTTGCTTGTTCAAAACGATCCCTATAAAAATTAGTTATGAAAAAGATATATCAATATATTATAGGAACTGTTCTGATAGGAATAGTGTCTTCATCTTGCTCTATGTTTGGACTAGATGTACAAAAAGATTATAAATATGAAGGAACAATTTTAGATCCACATATCAACATTTCTGCAAAGGAATATCTAATTAATAGAGGCAAAAATCCAGTGATTGCAAATGATACTGTTTTTAAATGGATGCAGTTGGGATTAGAATATGCCGGAATCAATTTAGAAGAATATGAAAAGCCCGGTAGAACTTTCGTCTTTCTTAGTAATAACGCAATTCGTGTTAGAAATGCAAATACGGGTGCAATAACCGCTGGAATGTGGTTTGATCTGCCCGTAATGGAAAAAAATCCTGATGGTTCCTTGAAACTTAATAATGGGACTCCCGTAACGAAAATTGCTACCAAATGGAGTGATTATTCTGTTGAAACGGTAAGGAATTATTTTCTTTATTTAATTGCTTTGGGTGATTTGGGGTTTGAAAGTGCTAAAATTGAGAACACATCTTTTGAAACCTTATTAGGCCCGGGAAAAACAGCGGGATTAGAATCAAGGTTGGGATATTTAGTGGTAAATAATGAACAGCAACCGGGTAATTCCAGAACGTTAGTTTATGATTATTTAACAGGTACCGGAAAAGGATTTGATCAGGAAGGTAAAATTAACTTTAGAATGTTGAATAGTGATTATTCTCCACTTCAGGTTAATAGTTTTACAACTCTTGCGACTTCAGGAATAGTTGCTACAAATGGAAAAGTTCATGTAAGTGCAACAACAGTGTATCCTAGCAGATATTAATGTAAATTATAAGGCAAACCGTTTTAATATTGAACGGTTTGCTTTTACAAAGAAATTATATGAAGCGTAAATATTATTCGGTATTGCTTTTATTTTTCCTTGGTATCACAACCAAGGGTTTTGCTCAACCCAAAACTTATTACAGGGAGGTTGTAGATCTGTTAAAAAATCGGGTTTTAATAGATTCGGAACTTGCCTTAAAAGAAGAGCCATTAACAGTGACAGCTGAGTTTTGTGAACGTAGCGCCGGTAACAAACATGATTTCTTTTCCGAGTCTGATTACTTTTGGCCTAATCCAGAAAATCCGGAAGGTCCCTATAAAGAAATTGATGGAAAAACCAATCCCAGTAATTTTGTTGAACATAGGAAGTTGATGATCAGATTTAGCAAAATAATAGGAGTATTAGCGTCTGCTTATAAAATCACCGGCGATGACAAATATGTAAAGCATGCTATTAAACATCTAAACGCTTGGTTTGTCGATGAAAATACTCGTATGAGCCCTCATTTAAAATATGCTCAGGCAATTAGAAATGGGGTGACAGGACGTAATTATGGAATTATTGATACCATACACTTTTTAGAAGTGGTGCAAGGAATGATGGTGATGGAGAAATCAAAATTTTTTGATGAAAAATTAGCCGATAAAATAAAAAAGTGGTTCTCTCAGTATAATTTGTGGCTAACTACAAGTGAGATGGGATTAAAAGAAAAGGAGATCAAGAATAATCATTCCACATGCTGGTTAATGCAGGTTGCTTCATTTGCCAAGCTTACAGGAAATCAACTTTTATTGGATTCCTGCACAAAGCGCTTTAAAGAAGTTTTATTACCAAATCAAATGGCGGAAAACGGTAGTTTTCCGTTAGAATTAAGAAGAACCAAGCCTTATGGCTATGCAATTTTTAATTTGGATGCAATGGCTACTGTTTGTCAGATACTGTCTACGCCAAAAGATAATTTATGGAAATATCAAACTAATGATGGAAAATCGTTAGCCAAGGGCATCTCTTTTCTTTATCCATACATCGCAGATAAATCGAGTTGGACATATCCTGAAGATATTATGTTTTATGAATTCTGGCCGGTAGCCCAACCTTTTCTTCTTTTTGGGGCGTTTGCATATAAAAATCGCTCTTATTTTGATTTGTGGAAGAAACTGGAACGTTATCCGACTAATGAAGAAGTAATCAGAAACCTGCCTGTCAGAAATCCTATTATTTGGTTACAATAGATTAAATGATGAGTCGTCAGGTTGTGTTGAATTAACGTTCTCAAAATATAATTCAATCAATCTACTATGTATTTAAAACCTATAACAGCTTGCATTTGGGTAGTTATGTTAGCCGCTTTTATGGCCTGCCAGCCGAAACACAATACCATTGCTACCGATTTTTCTGCAAACAGTACGAAGATATTTGAAAACTATCTATTGAAGTTTAAAGAAATTTATCGATTGCCTAGCGTCGAAATAGCCATTGTTTCGAAAGATTCTCTATTCACCACAGCAACCGGTATAAAAAATGTAAATAAAGATCCAATTTCAAGCTCTTCAATTATTGCCGGCGGCGCTTTTTCAGAGCCTGTTTTAGCAAGTGTAGTTTTGAAAATGGCAAATCAGGGGCTTTTAAGTCTGGATGATCCCATAGTCAAGTATCTGCCTTATTTTAGAATGGGGAGTGAAGAATATAAGAATATCACAATCAAAGACCTTCTTACGCATACATCGGGAATAGATTCTTACGGCATTTCATACGGGGAATCCAGTTTTGACGATAACGCACCCGAAATAACTACACGAAGTATATCTAATCAACAATTGAAATGGCAAGGTTCGGAAAGACGAGTTTCCAGATCTGTATATAACTATGATATTCTTGCAGATCTGGTTTCTAAAGTTTCAAAAATGCCTTTCGAATATTACGTGAGCAAGGAGCTTTTTATTCCGTTAAAAATGAATTCCTCGTATTTCTATAAAGTGAAAAATGCTACTCAGCCATTTGTTGTATCAAATTATTTAACCTACCATTTTAAGCCAGCAAGTATATATCCCTATAATAGAGAGAACGGAGGTAGCGGAGGCTTACATACAACAGCTGATGATATGGCAATCTGGATGCAATATGTCTTAAATAATGAAAAATTGCATTTTTTCGATATTCCTGTCAAAACATCTACGACAAATGGAATAGGGTATGGATGGGAAATCTATTATAAAAATGCAATACCTATTTATGTCAAGGAAACCAGAATGAATGGTTTTTCAAATAAAATGATATTAATTCCTTCTAAAAAGATTGGGCTCTGTGTTATGGTTAATCTGGATAATGATCTTAATTGTTTGAGTCAGCTTGATGGATTACTTTCATTTTTAGATGGAGACAATGCCAAAGCTTCTGAATTAAAAATACCAATTCATCTTCCAATGGGAGATATAATTGCCAAAAATGGAGGTCATGTGCAGAAAGCCATTCTCTTTTATGAGGAAGCCTATCGTTTATATAAAGAAAAGTATGATTTTAAAATAGCTTATCTGGAACAGCTGGGAATCAATTTAGTGCATAAGGTTGGCGATTTTCAAAAGGCAATAGATTACTATAAATTTTGTTTGCAGAAACATCCGGTGTCTTCCGGAATCTACCTGAATTTAGCAGAAGCCTATGTTTTAGATAAACAGATCGCCAAAGCAGAAGAAGCAATAAGGGAGGCTTTGAAGTATCCTGATGACACTGGATTTCGGGATAGTTTTCTGGCTTATTTAAGAGAAAAAATAGAAGTAATACGCGAAAAAAAACAGAATTTTTCTACTAACTGATAGAACCTCAATCAACCAATATAAAACTATATCAAATGAAAAAAAGATCAAATTATGTTTGGACTATAGGTATGGCTTTGCCTATACTTTTTTCTGCTTGTAAAAAGAACGAAGCAGAGTTTTTAGTGGATAATGATGCTACACAACCGAGGGCAATTTATTCCAGTAGAACCGCGAATTTTACCAGGCCGGACGGTACTTATACCCAGGCTCAGGCCGAAGCCGATATGGGGCAACTGGCAAGTGGTACATGGAAAAATGCTGATATTTACAGCAATCAGGCCAGAATTCGTATTCCGGCGAACTCCTTATCGAATGGTAACATTGTGAATATAGATGTATCTGATGGAACGGAATATGAACTGTCTTTCAAGGTTCGTTTCGGACCAAATTTTGATTGGAGCAGGGGAGGTAAAGTTGGATTTGGATTTCATATCGGAAATGGATTTACGGGCTGTAATAAAGCTGATGACGGAACGGGAGGAACTGCCCGTTTAATGTGGTATAATCCAAATGGAACCAAAACAAACAACAGTAACGACCAGCCATATTTCAGACCTTATGTCTATTACAAAGATATGCCGGAAAACTGCGGAAACACTTTTGGTAAACAAAGTAAAACGCTTGCTAAAAATACATGGTATACAGTTAAAATCAGAGTGAAGAGTAATACCGGATCCAGCACAAACGGATCAGTGCTTTATCAAATAGATGGGGTGACGTTGTTGAGCCAGTCTATCAGATGGACAACCAACGATTCATACGCAAAAATCAAGTCCATCACTTTCCATACTTTCAGAGGTGGAAGTGACGAGTATTGGCAATCTTCAACAGATGGTTTAATCTATTACGACGATTTGACTTACACCCGAATTTCAAGCTAAATTTTAACCAATATGATTGAGGTGGTGTCAGTATGATTTCATACTGACATTTTTTTTAAATGAAATAATTGTTATATTTTTATTTGTTTTAAAAATTGTAAACTTTTTACAATTTTATTTTTTGTAAATATCTGATTTATAAATATTTGATGTTAAAATTTTGTAAACTTTTAAATTTTAATTCTTATAGGAATTTTTTTTTAAATTTGTTTTGTCCTCATTGATAATTTAAAATTTAAATTATGAAAGTTATTGAAACAAAAGAGTCTAACGTTACCTATACCCAAGAAGAAGCTTTTGAAGCGAGTTTAGAATATTTTAAAGGAGATGATTTAGCTGCAAGGGTTTGGGTAAACAAATATGCGCTTAAAGATTCGTCTGGTAATTTATATGAAAAGACGCCGGATGATATGCATCGTCGTATAGCTTCAGAGATTGCAAGGATCGAATCAAAATATCCGAATCCATTATCCGAGTCTGATGTTTTTGAACTTATAAAGAATTTTAAATATATCATCCCTCAAGGGAGTCCAATGACGGGAATTGGTAATCCGTTTCAAATAGCTTCGTTATCAAATTGTTTTGTGATAGGAAATGATGGGGAATCAGATTCTTATGGTGGTATCATGAAAATTGATCAGGAGCAAATCCAATTGATGAAACGTCGCGGAGGAGTAGGACATGATTTGTCTCATATCCGGCCCAAAGGATCACCTGTAAAAAACTCAGCTTTAACATCTACGGGCTTAGTTCCGTTTATGGAGCGTTATTCTAATTCTACCAGAGAAGTTGCGCAAGATGGACGGCGAGGAGCTCTTATGCTGTCGGTATCAATAGAGCATCCCGACGCAGAGCGGTTTATTGATGCAAAAATGGAACAAGGAAAAGTTACCGGCGCCAATGTTTCGGTGAGAATTACAGATGCGTTTATGCAGGCTGTGGAAAAAGATTCTGATTTTGTGCAACGATATCCGATAGGAGCCGAAAAACCAATTTTTAGTAACAAAATAAAAGCTAAAGAACTTTGGGATAAAATAGTGCATAATGCATGGCGTTCTGCAGAACCAGGAATTCTATTTTGGGATACCATTATTAATGAGTCTGTTCCCGATTGCTACGCGGATTTGGGATATAAAACTGTATCAACAAATCCATGCGGTGAAATTCCATTATGCCCATATGACTCTTGCCGTCTTTTGGCAATTAATCTTTATTCATACGTCGAGAATCCATATACAAAAGCAGCTTCTTTTAACTTTGAACTATTTAAAAAACATATTGGTTTTGCCCAAAGAATAATGGATGATATCATTGATCTTGAATTAGAAAAGGTTAATGACATTTTAGCAAAAATAGATAGTGATCCTGAAGAAGATGAGACGAAAAGAGTCGAAAAAAATCTTTGGTTAAATATCCGTAGAAAGGCGGAAGAAGGAAGAAGAACAGGTATTGGTATCACTGCTGAAGGAGATATGCTGGCTGCATTGGGTCTGAGATATGGAAGCGATGAAGGTATCAGTTTTTCAGTAGACATCCATAAATTAATTGCAATAGAGGCTTATAGATCTTCTGTGACAGCTGCTAAAGAAAGAGGGGCATTTCCAATTTTTGATGCGGAAAGAGAAAAAAACAATCCTTTTATTAAAAGACTAGCAGAGGCAGACTCTAAGCTTTACTACGAAATGTTAGAATATGGGCGTCGTAATATTGCATTGTTGACTATTGCCCCAACGGGAACAACAAGTTTAATGTCCCAGACAACTTCTGGTATCGAGCCTGTATTTATGCCAGTTTATAAGCGCAGAAGAAAAGTAAATCCTAATGATAAAAATGTCAGAATAGATTTTGTAGATGAAGTTGGTGATTCCTGGGAAGAATATGTCGTTTTTCATCACGGATTTAAAACCTGGATGGAAACAAATGGTTTTGATATTGAACGTAATTATAGTAACGAGGAATTAGACGAATTGGTAAAGCAATCACCTTATTATAAGGCTACCTCTAATGATGTAGATTACTTAAAAAAGGTTCATATGCAGGGAGCAATTCAAAAATGGGTAGATCATTCAATCAGTGTGACTATTAATATGCCCAATGATGTATCGGAAGAACTGGTTGGGGCATTATATATGGAAGCATGGAAATCTGGATGTAAAGGAGTTACTGTGTATAGAGATGGTTCCCGTTCTGGGGTATTGATCGCTAATGATGATAAGAAAGATGATGACGAGAACAACAAGGAAACAGTTTTAGATACACTTTTTCCTACTGTAAGGCCACAGGTATTAGAGGCTGATGTTGTTCGTTTTCAGAACAATAAAGAAAAATGGATAGCTTTTATAGGACTGATTGATGGTAAACCGTATGAAATTTTTACGGGACTATCAGATGATGAAGTTGGTATTTTATTACCGAGATGGGTTAACGATGGCTTGATTATAAAAAGTAAAGATGAAGATGGGACTTCCCGTTATGATTTTCAATATAAGAATCAAAGGGGATATAAAACAACCATAGAAGGACTTTCTTATAAATTTAACCCTGAATACTGGAATTATGCTAAGTTGATCTCGGGAACATTGCGACATGGAATGCCAATAGAAAAAGTGGTGGATTTGATTAGTAGTTTGCAGTTGGATGAACATATCAATACGTGGAAAAATGGTGTTGCAAGAGCACTTAAGCGCTATATTCCCGAGGGAACAGTTGTTGGTACTTCGAAATGTTCGAATTGTAATTCTACTAATTTACAATATCAGGAAGGTTGTTTAACTTGTAAGGATTGCGGGTCAAGCAAATGCGGTTAAGCAGTGTGATGCCCAGCAACCATAAGATACGTTCACGGCGATCCTAATCCTGAAGCTATTGTAAAATACACTAAGTTCTCTTAGGTGTGGCTGCACTATAGCTATATTGGAGCTATACTATAGCTATGCGCTTGAAATCAAAAATATAAAACTGCGTTTAAAGCCAGTATAGCGGGTAGGTTAAAGTGTGTTTTTTAAAATAAAATACACTAAGCGCTGCAGAGTGTCAATTTTATAAATCCAATATGCAGAGCCAGCCAGTCTACCTCTAAGATGAAATTGATGAGCTTCATAACCCAGCAGGTATTCGGTAAACTGTATGTATTATGATGAAAACGTTAAAGTTAAGCCAACGGCAATTTTACTTTTTTTTACTGAATTGGTTTTTTAAGATTCGTGTAGAATATTAGATTGAAACTTCTAAATTTGCGGCGATTTCAAAAATGGTTGCAAAAACATTAGTTAGATACGGTATTATATTTCTGGTATTCATTGTTCAAATTCTATTTTTAACAACAATTCTAAGAGAAAATACCCATTCCTATTTATTGTTGATTTTCATCGCGACTTTAGCAATTTTAACCTTGTATACTTATTTACGATCACCAATCCATCATACAGAATATAGTTACGAATCATTAAAAGTAGCTGCTTGGGTTCCTGTAGGCGCGGTGGCTTCTTATTATTTACATCATTCCTTGCAAATGGGGCCAGTAATGGGAGCAGCTCTGGTTGGAAGCATCGGTTCTTTTCTTCCGGATATTAATTCAAATTCCACATACCTTAAAAAGCTTCCGGCTGCAATTTATTGTGGAGCTTTTGTTGGGATGTCAAGCGCACACGTGGCCAATGGTTTTACATTTGTCCTGGTCGCTGGATTTTTTACTGCTGTTTTTCTGATTGTTTCAAAAAGCGTTTTACACGGAGTGGGAGGTAAACTTGGTACACTGGCTTTTCTTGGAGTTGCGTTAACGTACTTGTTAGTGTTTTTATTAGGATAATTGATGAATGTCTTTGTTTTGGTGTTGATGGGATGCTGCGGTGCAATGCTGACATTTTTTGTGAATACGAGATTAAGTCAGGGGCCGGTGAAGTCTTCTGCATTATTAACCATGTTCGTTGTAGCTTTTCTTTATTTATTCCCCAATTTACTTTCTCCCTATCTGACTAAGAATATACCTTATATTTTTATTGGATCGTCGTTTATTGGAATGGTTTCCAGTCAGCAATTGTCAACATATATAGGAATAGCACTTTCGGGGCTTATTTTTAGCCTGATTTATCTGAATACAAGCCAGTTTTTTGCCGGTTATGGCGGAGCGTTGGGGACCTCTTCATGTATTTCGTTATTGGTAGTATTGAGTATACCTTATTTCAAATCAAAACGGAAACTGACAGTAGGTATGTTGCAGTTAAGAAAGCTCGTAATCAAAGGGAAACGCAGAAAGCCTAATGAAAAGGTTGGCCTATAAAAATAGCGGTTAAGAATCTCCTGCTCCAATCCAAAGGATGAAGAATTGGAGCAGGGAGATAAAATGCTTTAAGTTTATTTTGTTGAAGAACTATCAGCTTTAATCCAATTGATTTTATAACTTTTGGAAAACTGTGTATTTATCTGATCCTTGTAGTTATCAGGGGCAGTAATCGTTTTAGGATCACCATCACTGTAATAGCGGGTTTTATTCTTGTCTTGCAATTTCATAAAATGGGCGGGTCCGTAATCGGTATCGCCTGCTTGCACCCGTTCGATTCCCAGTCGATTAAAGTTTTTATGATAAGGAGAAACCGAAGTGGCAGAACCAACCAAAAGAACCACTTCGTGGTTGTAACTTGCATCTTCAAATTTTCCTTTAGCTTCAAGTGCTAAATTCTTAGCCCGCATGCCTAAAGGTAGGGCCAGGCTCTTCACCTCATAATTTGGAATAAATTCTTTAATCTCTTTTACAAACATGCCTAAATGTTTCTGAACGCCGGCGTCATCTAACTTATTCAATGGAACATGATACCAGCCATGATTCCCAATCTCATAACCATTGTTAATCAACCATTCCAGTTTTTCTTTTTTGTATTCAGGTTGGGCGAAAAGTCGCAAATTGGGTTTAATTGCAGGAAGAACGTAAAAGCTTGCGGTCAGAGGAAAATCAGAATGTTTTTTCTTAAAATCTTCCATTATACCAACAGCACAGCTAGGATCAACTTCTAATTTTCCATTTTTTTCAATAAACCTAAACTGTCCGGCACTCGAATCGTCAAAAGTCAAGGCAAACGGAGTTTTCCCTGCCGGAATATCCAGTTTACCATAAGCCAGATCCAAAACCGACACAGGGTAAAAATTATTGTCATACAACATTTGCAAATCCTTTCTGAAATTCTCAGGAGTTCTCCTCCACCTGTCTTCAGGTTCCCCAATCAAATGATATTCAAGAACCATAACCTTTCCCAATTCATTTGGAGTGAAATCTTTGAAGGCAGTATTTGGTTTAACTGTATTGTCTGTTGATGTTATTTCCTTGCTTGCGACAGAACTATTTGATGAAGTACTGTCCGAAGCGTTGGCGGGCTGTTTTCCATTATTGCAAGCAGTCAAAAAAGAAGTAGCCAAAGCTATAAGATAGATCTGTTTGGGTAATTTCATTGATATAAATTTGATAACAACTCAAATGTAAATTAAATCTATAATTATTCATTTTTTTAATGCGTAATAATAGCACTTCGAAATGTATTTTTGTGTTTTCTAAGCGGATATGGAAGGAAGAAAGGGAAGGTTCGGAAAATCCAGAGAGATTCTAAGGCTGTCTATAGGGGCTATGTTCTTGCTAACCGGTTTGTGTTTTGCAAGTTGGGCATCCAGAATAGCAACTATTCAGCAATATTTAAATTTGTCCGAAGCCGCTTTAGGCGGAATATTACTTGCTTTGCCCATTGGATTGATGATTTCATTACTAGTCTCGGGCTGGGCATTAAGCAGGTTGGGAAGTAAGAAATTAGCAATCGTCGGAGGTATTGGTTATGGTCTGGCACTCTGCGGTATTGGTTTGGCAGAAAGTCCTATACAACTAATTTTAGTTTTAATGATTTTTGGATTCTGCAGCAACGCAGTAAATATTTCTATCAATACCCAGGCAGTTATAGCAGAGCGTTTTTTTGAAAAACCTATCATGGGTACCTTTCATGGATTATGGAGTCTGGCAGGCTTTTGTGGCGCAGGCTTAGGGACGTTAATGGTAGCCTTGCACATTTCACCTTTTTATCACTTTTTAATTGTGCTGGCGATCATGGTTCTCGTTTTGATTTTGGTAGGGAAATACCTGAAAAATGATGCGGTAAAGAAAAAAGAGGGAAGCAAAACCTTTGTCTGGCCGGATAAGCAGCTGCTTACTCTGGGAGCTATTGCTTTTTGTTCCATGATATGCGAAGGGACCATGTTCGACTGGAGTGTGGTGTATTTTAAGAAAATTATACAACCTGACATAGCATTGGTAGGTTTGGGATATACAGGCTTTATGGCGTCCATGGCGATTGGACGTTTTATTTCTGATTATTTTGCAGGGAAGTATGGCGTACTTAAAATAATACAGGGTAGTGGAATATTAATAGCAGCAGGTTTACTCTTAGCTGTTATATTTCCAACTTTTATCTCTGCACTGCTGGGATTTTTATTGGTGGGATTTGGAGTTTCTTCCGTTGTGCCAATGGTCTATAGTGCTGCGGGAAAATCTAAAGTAATGTCTCCGGGATTGGCACTTACCGCAGTTTCAACTATAGGCTTTTTTGGATTTCTTTTAGGACCTCCCGTCATTGGATTTTTAGCGCAGTTAACCAGTTTGCGCGGATCTTTTTTATTCGTGGCTTTAATGGGAATAACAGTATATCTGATCGCCAGTATGTTAAAATCCAAACGTGGTTTTTAATATACATGTGTTTCAACTTCAAGAAACCTGAAGTAATAGTCAAAAAACTATGGTAGGCAATATAAGCTAATTATTAGATAAATTTTAAACGCGTTCTAAAAGAACAGAAATTTAATATTTACATTTGCGCCATGTATCAGTTTTTAAAGCCAATTTTTTTTCAATTCGATCCAGAAAAAATACATCATTTCGTTACTGGAACATTACAAACAGTACAAAAGATATGGGGATTGCCTAAAGTTATCAAGGGCAGTTTTAAATACGAACATCCTTCACTGGAAAGAGAGGTGTTTGGTTTAAAATTTAAGAATCCTGTGGGTTTGGCGGCAGGTTTCGATAAAAATGGCGAATACATTGAAGAACTAGCCAATTTTGGTTTTGGTTTTATAGAAGTTGGTACAGTAACTCCATTGCCTCAGCCGGGTAATGATAAGCCAAGGATGTTCCGTTTGCCCAAAGACGAAGCGCTGATTAATAGAATGGGATTTAATAATAAAGGCGTTGATGTTTTGGCGAGAAAGCTGGAATCTGTAAAAAGAGAAGGCTTAATTATTGGAGGAAATATCGGTAAGAATAAAAATACTCCTAACGAAGAAGCGGTTAGTGATTACATCAAATGTTTCGATCGTTTGTTTAATGTAGTAGATTATTTCGTTGTCAATGTAAGTTCACCAAATACTCCAAATCTTAGGGCTTTACAGGAAAAAGAACCTTTAAAAAATATACTGAATACGCTACAGGAAAGAAACAATAAAGACGGAATATCAAAACCTATCTTGTTGAAGATAGCACCAGACTTAACAGATTCTCAACTTGATGATATTGTCGAAATTGTTCAGGAAACAAAAATTGCCGGAGTAATTGCTACCAACACAACCATTTCGAGAGAAAATTTAAACTCTCCGGAATATCTGAAAAATGAAACTGGTGGTTTAAGTGGAAAACCAGTAAAAGACAGATCCACAGAAGTTATCAGATATCTTTCTGAGAAATCAAATAAAGCTTTCCCTATTATTGGTGTAGGTGGAATCCATTCCGCTAAAGATGCAAAGGAAAAGCTAGATGCAGGAGCTGCATTAGTTCAGATTTACACGGGTTTCATTTACGAAGGTCCAGCTTTAATCAAGCGGATCAATAAATCTCTGAAAAGATAGTTTAATAGAATTGTAATAAAATAAGGCAAGTGTTGTGCTTTCCTGCGGGAAGACTATATTTGCCACAAACGAATAACATGGCTGAAGAATTAGAACACGTAAAATGTTTAATTATAGGTTCTGGGCCGGCAGGTTATACTGCCGCAATTTATGCTGCCAGAGCTGACTTAAAACCTGTAATGATTACAGGAATGCAAATGGGCGGTCAATTGACCCAGACTACCGATGTAGAGAACTTTCCGGGTTATCCGGGTGGAGTGATGGGACCCGAAATGATGGAAGACTTCCGTAAACAAGCTGAAAGATTTGGTACTGATATACGTTTTGGATATGTATCTGCTGTAGATTTTTCCGGTCCGATACATAAAGTAATTGTAGATGATACCAAAACAATTTTAGCAGATACGGTTATCATCTCTACAGGTGCATCTGCGAAATATTTAGGATTAGAATCTGAACAAAAATATAACGGATTTGGTGTATCAGCATGTGCTGTCTGTGACGGATTTTTCTTTAAAAATCAGGATGTGGCCATCGTAGGAGCTGGTGATACTGCGGCGGAAGAAGCTACTTACCTGGCTAAATTATGTAATAAAGTTTACATGTTAGTAAGAAGAGATGAGTTCAGGGCATCCAAAGCTATGGTACATCGTGTTTTAAACACGCCAAACATCGAAATCCTTTATAATACAGAAGCAAAAGAAATATTGGGAGATGAAAAGGCTGTAACAGGAGTTAGAGTTTTTAATAACCAAACAAACGAAGAAAAAGACATACCTGTAACCGGATTTTTCGTAGCCATTGGTCACAAACCAAATACAGATATCTTTGCAGGTTGGTTGGATATGGATGATACGGGTTATCTGATTACTAATCCGGATAGTACATCAACTAAAGTCCCGGGTGTGTTTGTATCTGGGGATGCACAGGATAAAGTTTTTAGACAAGCTATTACTGCCGCAGGAACTGGTTGTATGGCAGCTTTAGAAGCAGAGAGATATTTGGCGGCTAAAGAATATCAATAAAATTTACAGAAAGAAATATTATAATACAGATCCCGGTTTTGGTAACGAAGCCGGGATTTTTTATTCAATAAGATAATTTCTGTTAGAACTATGCTAAATAACGTAATGCCAAAGATCAATTGAAATTATAAATTCGTTATAGAAACGTTTTCTAAAATGAATAGCAATAAACAAAGGAGATTTTCAGGGGTATTCACATTTTGTGTGGTTCTCGGTGTGATCGCCTGTAATTCCAGAACAATAAAAATGCATACAGAAAAGCAACTGACCTTTGATAAGAAAGGACATTTAATTAATCACACTCAAATTTTTTCTCCTGATGGAAAGTGGATAGTTTATGATACCAGAAACGATGATACTAAAATAGGAAGTACTTCGACTATTGAAATGGTTAACATTGAAACCGGAGAAATTAAAGAGTTATATAAAACCCAAAATCAAACAGAATTCGGACCCGGAGTTGGAGCAGCGACTTTTTCGCCCAAAGAAGAAAAGGTGATTTTTATCCAGGGTATCAGAAATGCTTCTGAAAACAATCCTTATGGATTTACCAGAAGAACAGGAGTTGCCATAGCATTGGAAAATCCCGGTAAAGCAATTTATATGGATGCCAGAGATATTCTGCCACCTTTTACGCCCGGTGCCTTAAGAGGAGGTACACATGCGCATTCCTGGAGTGGCGATGGTGAAATGATTAGTTTTACCTATAATGACTATGTGCTCGAGCAATTAAGTAAACATAATTCATCTGTAAAAGATTTAAGAACTGTCGGTGTTATGTTTCCTGAAAAAGTCCATGTTCAGGATGATAATGGTACCGCCGAAAATAATGATGGCCAAATGTTTTCGGTGATACTGACAAAAGTGAAAGAAAATCCCAAGCCAGATACAGATGAGATTGATAAGGCTTTTGATGAGTGCTGGGTAGGAAAAGGTGGCTATATAAAAGCAGATGGAAAAAAGCAGAGAAAAGCGATAGCCTTCCAGGGAAATGTAAGAGACAAAGCAGGTAATACAAAAACCGAAGTGTTCGTTGTTGATTTACCCGAGAATCTAACTCAGGCAGAGGATGCTAAACCATTGGAAGGGACATCTAGTACCAGACCCAATGTACCTAAGGGAGTTATGCAACGTAGAATTACTTTTTTGGAACAGGGTGTGCAGGGACCTCGTCATTGGCTAAGGACCAGCAAAGATGGCAGCAAAGTTTTCTTTCTTTCCAAGGATAAAAAGGGGTATATAAATGCGTTTAATGTTTCACCAAACGGGGGAGAAGTTAATCAGGTCACGTTTAATGAGTTTGACATCCAAAGTGGTATAAACTTAAGTCCAAATGATAGATTACTGGCTTATGTAGCCAATAACGCTGTGTATATAACAGATCTGAATACGGGGAAATCAACACAGATTTCGCAATCATTTTTAGAAAAAGATAAGCCTGTAAGTGCTGTGTCATGGTCAAAAGAAGGAAGCAGACTTTTTTACAATCGATTTGTAGATGGCTGGATGCAGATATTTAGTTTAACTTTATAAGCAGGAAAAAAAGTGTAAAGGGCGTTTTTCAGACGCCCTTTTTTTATTTATAGAATTTAGTCTTGTATTCTATAGGAGTGCAGCCCATAACTTTCTTAAAATGCCTGTAAAAATTAGACGGATTATTAAAGCCACATTCCATACTAATAGCTTCCACGGTTAAAGTGTTGTTAACCAGTATTCTACAAGCATGACTTATCCTGATCTCGGTTAGAAAATCATAATAAGTTTTCTTCGTTATCTGTTTGAAATAACGGCAAAACGACGTTATGCTTAGGTTGCTTAAAGAAGCTATCTGTTCCAGTGAAATGTCCTCTTTATAATTGGAAAGCGTATAAGTGCAAATTTTATTGATACGTTCTGTATCTATGTTGTTCGTTCTGTAAAAAGTATGAGATTTAGTAATTACCTCAAACTCTTCGCTATCTGCAAGTGTGCTTAAGATATTCAGTAAAACGGTTATTCTTTGTAAACTTTGTGCGCCTAAAGCATCATGCATTAAAACTTCCAGTTTTTTCTTGGTTTTTCCTTTAATTATTAAGCCTTGTTTCGCTTTTTCAAATAATCTCGGAATCTGATAGGTTTCTGGAATATTTAAAAAGTCCTGGCCTAAACAGTTTGGAAGAAATTGTATTACTGTAGCTTCAACATTCAGGTTAGACTCAGGTATGAAGTATTCGTCTTTACAACGCCAGGTATGTGGCAGATTTTCTCCCAATAAAATCATCTCACCGGCAGAAAAGTTATTGATATTATCTCCTATAAATCTAACTCCTTCTCCTTTTTTTACATAATGAAGTTCAAGTTCGGGATGGTAATGCCAAACAGTTCCGAAATTCGGAGATACATCATTTCTGATATTGTATGAAGTCTCCAGTTTTGTTGGCACTTTATGGAATTGCGCTTTCATAATTCAACCAAATAAATATTCAATTTAGGCCTTACAATACCTTTACTACCTAGGTGTGCAGAAGGTTATTAATTCGTTTACATAAATATAATACTTGTTTTGGATAAACAATATAAACATGATAATATATTGGATAAGCAAGGCAAAAAGTCGTATGAAATTGAACCTTTTGCTAGGCATCTTTGTGTAAGGCAGTGTTTTAAGCCCGATGTGTAGTAAATGTTGTCTTATTAAACATGCACTATGCAAGTTTTGATTTAAACCTATAATAGCAATGAACACACAGAAAAAAATCAGTCTGGTTTGTAGTGGCGATTTACGTCCATCGGCGAATTTAAGTTGTTGGGCAGCCCAATCGGAAATGGAACGCCAGCTAGCAAAAGCATTTGAGGCCGAAGGTTGGACAGTTGAAAGAGCACATGGATTTGATGAAGAAAAACAACATGGTTTTATAGACTCGCAACGCATGGGGATCGAAGTATTTAAAAATATAGATCCGCAATCACCGCTTGTTGTTGCAGAAAGCGTTTGGCAATATAGTCATCACGTTTTAGCCGGACTGACTACACATAAAGGACCTATACTTATCGTAGCAAACTGGAGTGGTGAATTTCCTGGATTAGTAGGAGCGCTGAATCTAACAGGTTCTTTAACCAAAGCTGGAGTAAACTATAGTTTTTTGTGGAGTGAGGACTTTACCGACGAATTCTTTAAAAACGGACTTAACGAGTGGTTGACAACAGGAAAAATCACCCATGATTATTCTCATGTTAAATCTCTTACTTCCATAGCATTGCCAAAAGAAGACGAACAAAAAGGTAGAGCATTTGGTGCACAGATGAAAGCTAATAAAGCAATCATGGGCGTATTTGACGAGGGTTGTATGGGAATGTTTAATGCGATTGTTCCCGACGATTTATTGCATGCTACCGGTATTTTTAAAGAAAGATTAAGTCAGTCTACATTGTATGCCAAAATGCTCGAGGTTTCAGACGAAGATGCTGAAAAAGTGTTGGCATGGTTGTTAAACAAAGGAATGAAATTTGACTGGGGGACCGATGAAGTTACAGAATTGACAAGAAATCAAACACTTATTCAGTGTAAAATGTATATAGCTGCTTTGCGTTTGGCAGACGAATTCGGTTGCGATACCATAGGTATTCAATATCAGCAAGGGCTTAAAGACCTTGCGCCGGCCAGCGATCTTGTCGAAGGTATTTTAAATAATCAGGATCGTCCGCCGGTTTTCAATGAGAAAGGGAAAGAATTATTTGCCGGAGAAGCACTACCTCATTTTAATGAAGTGGATGAGTGTGCAGGGATCGATGGTCTTTTGACTTATCATTTATGGAAAGAACTAGGAATGGCAGGAGAGAATACTTTGCATGATTTAAGATGGGGGCAAAACTTCAATGTTAATGGTGCTGATGAATTTGTTTGGGTATTCCTGATATCAGGAGCAGCACCTCCGGCTCATCATATTGGAGGCTATGCAGGGTCAGACAGTATCAGACAACCCGCTATGTTTTTCAGAAAAGGCGGAGGTACATTAAGAGGAATTGCAAAACCGGGACATTTAGTTTGGAGCAGGGTGTTCGTTCAGGATAACCAGTTACATTGTGATATCGGCGTGGGTAAAGCGGTAGAATTACCAAAAGAAGAAACCGAAAGAAGATGGAATTTGACTAACCCACAGTGGCCTATTATGCATGCTACTTTAGATGGCGTTAGCAGAGATCAGATGATGGCCAGACATAAGGCAAACCACATTCAGGTGGTTTATGCAAACGACGAAGTATCAGCGCATAAAGCATGTCGTATCAAAGCGGCTGCATTGGCAGAGCTTGGTATACAGGTTCATTTCTGTGGAAACGTAGATGCCGAAGGAGTGAAATTTGTATAAACCCGTTTAAATTTATATTGTAGAAAATTTTTATGGGAGAAAAATATGTCATTGGTTTAGACTATGGAACCGATTCTGTAAGGGCTTTATTGATTAATGCCCTTACAGGAGAGGAAATAGCATCTTCAGTGCATGCTTACAGAAGATGGAAAGAAGGTAAGTATTGTCAGCCGGCAATTTCGCAGTTCAGGCAACATCCTCTGGATTACATTGAAGGAATGGAAGAAACGATAAAGGATGTTGTTTCTAAAGTGCCATCATCTGTTTTGATAAATATTAAAGCCCTGGCTATTGATACCACAGGATCTACACCAGTAGCAGTAAACGAAAAAGGTATTCCACTAGCTATGCTTCCGGAATTTTCCGAAAATCCGAACGCCATGTTTATTTTGTGGAAAGACCATACTGCAAATCGCGAAGCAGATGAAATAAATCAGCTGGCCAGAAACTGGAGTATAGATTTTACTAAATATTCGGGAGGTATATATTCCTCAGAATGGTTTTGGTCTAAAATATTACGGACAATCAGAATAGATGAAGACGTTTTCAAAAACGCTTATTCATGGGTAGAACATTGCGACTGGATGCCAGCTTTGTTAACTGGGGTTTCCTCTGCAAAACACATTAAGAGAGGGCGTTGTACAGCTGGACATAAAGCGATGTGGCACGAAGAGTTTGGTGGTCTTCCAAGTCAGGAGTTTTTGACAACTTTAGATCCCAAACTGGAAGGAATAAGAGTAAGATTATATACAGATACCTATACTTCAGATCAATCCGCAGGAAAAATTACAGAAGAGTGGGCAAAAAAATTGGGGCTTCCTGAAAACGTAGAAATTGCAATAGGGGCACTGGATGCACATTTTGGAGCAGTTGGTGCCTGTATAGAGCCTTATTCTTTAGTAAAAGTAATAGGGACATCTACCTGTGATATGGTTATAGCTCCACTTGATAAACATAAAGACCATCTGGTGAAGGGAATATGTGGACAGGTAGATGGGTCTATTGTACCGGGATATTTAGGTTTGGAAGCAGGGCAATCAGCTTTTGGAGATTTGTATGCATGGTTTAAACAGCTATTGCTTAAACCTTTTGAGTCACTTGCTAAAGACAAAATCAATCAGAAAACATTAGAAAATATTGCAGACGGAATTCTTCCATATCTTTCAGAAGAGGCAGCCAAGATAGAAGTTACAGAGAACGATATTATTGCATTGGATTGGATTAACGGAAGACGGACTCCTGATGTGAACCATAATTTAAAATCGGCACTCTACGGACTAGCTTTAGGTACAGGAGCAGCAGAACTTTTTAAAGCATTGGTAGAAGCAACGGCTTTTGGTGCAAGAGCTATTTCCGAAAGATTTATAGAGGAAGGTATTCCAATTCGCAAAGTAATTGCGATAGGGGGGATTTCTAAAAAATCCAATTATGTAATGCAAACTCTTGCCGATGTTCTAAATATGGAAATTCAGGTGGTGAGTAGCGAACAAACATGTGCTTTAGGATCTGCCATGATTGCCGCAACTGTAGCCGGAATTTATACTAATGTAGAAGAAGCACAGTCGGTTATGTCGTCAGGATTTGATGCTACGTATAAGCCAAATGCTAATCGCGTACTTATTTACAATAAGTTGTACCAAGAATATTTGGCTTTGGGGAAGGTAAAGCTATAATAAAAAAGGCCTGTTAGTTTTGCTACAGGCCTTCATTTTATATAGAAAATTTTTTCTTACTTTTTAGCTTCCGCGTATCTTCTGCTTACTTCTTTCCAGTTAATCACATTCCAGATATTAGTTAAATAATCAGCTCTTTTGTTCTGATACTTTAAATAATATGCATGTTCCCAAACATCTATACCTAAAATTGGTATACCTTGTTTAGGGGCAAAAGTCATTAAAGGATTGTCTTGATTAGGAGTGGATGTAATTTGTAAATCACCGCTTTCATCAACAATTAGCCATGCCCAACCAGAGCCGAATCTTTTAACAGCAGCATCGTTTAATTTCGATTTTAACGCATCTAAAGATTTGAATTTTGTATTGATAGCCTGTGCCAATTGCGCGGAAGGAGCTGTGTTTTTTTCCGGAGTAAGGATAGACCAGAATAACTCGTGATTGTAATGACCACCACCATTATTTCTAACAGCTGTATTTTCCTTGTCTAAAGATTTCAACACTTCTTCGATATTTTGTTTTTCTGCCGGAGTTCCCTTTACTGCATCGTTTAAATTCTTTACATAAGCGGCATGATGTTTAGAATAATGGATTTCCATTGTCTGTGCATCGATATATGGTTCCAGCGCATTATAAGCATACGGAAGCGGCTTTTGGGTAAATTGAGCAAATAAGCTGTTTCCAGCTAATAATAAAGCACCTAGAATAAATGATTTGATTTTCATATTGATTGTTTATTTGCGTTATACATTTAAATCGGACATAATATTACTGATTTTCATTTCAAGTTTTGTATCCGTAGTCTCATATTCGTCTCTGCTTGGCAAAGGTTCATTGATACTGCAATAGAACTTTATCTTAGGTTCTGTTCCCGATGGTCTCGCAGAAATAATACTTCCATCCTCAGTAACAAACTGTAAAACATCAGATTTAGGTAATTCAATGTCTTTAACTTCTCCGGTAATTAAATTGCGATCCTTTCTTAGTTCATAATCTTTTAAAGAAACAACATTGGATCCGCCTAAACTTACCGGAGGGTTTTCTCTAAACCTTTCCATCATCGCTTTAATTTCTTCTGCACCTGTTTTACCTTTCTTTGTAATAGAAACCAGCTTTTCTTTATAAAAACCATATTTAACATACATATCAATCAAAGCGTTATATAAGCTACTGCCTTTATCTTTGTAATAAGCAGTCATTTCTGCTATGAAAGCACAGGAAACCACAGCATCTTTATCCCTCACAAAATCGCCAATCAAATAACCGTAACTTTCTTCACCACCAACAATAAACGTCTTGTCGTTTTGGTGCTGTGTCATTAATTGGCCAATATATTTAAAGCCGGTAAGTGTATTATAGCAAGGAATGTTCTTGCTTGCCGCAATTTTGTCAATGATATAAGAAGTTACAATTGTTTTGGTAATATATTCGTTTCCTTTAAACTTGTTGGCATTTTCCCAGGCTTCAAGCATGTAGTTTACCAATAAAGCACCAGTTTGATTACCATTTAAGAGGATAAACTCGTCATCATTGTTTTTTACTGCAATCCCAACCCTGTCAGCATCCGGATCAGTAGCCAAAACAAGGTCCGCATCAATTTCCTCTGCTTTTTGTAAAGACAAGGTTAGTGCCTCTTTTTCTTCCGGATTTGGGTATATAACGGTAGGAAAGTTCCCGTCAGGTTTGATTTGTTCATCAACTAAAGTTACATTCTCAAAACCGAAAGCAGCCAGCGCTTTTGGAACCATAGTGATTCCGGTTCCGTGTATTGGAGAATATACTATCTGCAAATCTTTCTGGCGTTTTATAGCATCAGAAGAAACCGATAAAGAAAGAATTTTTTCGATATAAAGATTATCTATTTCTTCTCCAAGATATCCAATGTTTTCGGGTTTAGGAGTAAATTTTACTTCGTCAATAGATCTGATTTTTGCAACTTCATCCATAACTAATTTGTCATCCGGAGCGACAAACTGACCACCGTCGGAACCATAGGCTTTATAGCCGTTGTATTCTTTCGGATTATGTGAAGCAGTAATCATGACTCCACTTTTACAACCCAGTTCGCGTACTGCAAAAGACAATAACGGAGTTGGTCTTAATTCTTTAAAAAAGTAAACATATATATTATTAGCAGAGAAGACCTCTGCAGTAATTCTGGCGAAATAATCAGATTTGTTCCTACTGTCGTGAGCAATCGCTACTTTAATCTTTTCGTTAGGATACTTATTGTTTAGATAATTGGCCAAGCCTTGCGTGGCCACACCAATTGTATATTTATTTATTCTATTTGATCCGGCTCCAATGATCCCTCTTAAACCTCCGGTACCAAATTCCAAATCTTTATAAAAAGAATCGGTAAGCTCTGTTAAAGCATTTTTTTCTATCAAATCACGAATTTGATGTTTCGTCTCATCATCGTAATTCCCGTTTAACCAGGTTTCAATTTTTTCCTTGACCAAAAATTCTAGTTCTTGCATATGTGAAATGTTAAAGCTTTAAATAATATAGTCTGATAAGTCTGGAACAGGGCTTTGCCACTCTCAAACTATCGGTTGATAAATTTATAGATATTTTTTGCTTTTAGAACAACAATATTGGAAGAAGGTGTGCCTACAATTGAAATAATTTCGAATAGCCTGTTTTTGAATGATTTTAAGAAAATATACCGTTTTTAAATCCATGAAAAATATTGTGTTTTTTTTGGTTTTTAAGCATTTAAAAAGCGGATTATTTGAAAGCTTTTGTCTATTTTAGCGCCCTCTGATAGAAATTTATTAAAAACAAGAAAAAATGAAAGTTCTAAAGTTCGGGGGAACTTCTGTAGGAAGCCCTGAAAGGATGAAAAAACTCTTAGACATTGTTAATCCATCTGAAAGACAAATCATCGTATTGTCTGCTGTTTCTGGTACAACCAATAGTCTTGTCGAAATTTCGCAAGCTTATTTAGCTAATGATAAGGACAAGGCTGCTGAGTTAATTAAGGCGCTTAAGGATAAGTACGAGATTTTTATCAAAGAACTTTTTGCTAAGGATGAATTTCTGGCTGAAGGAAAAGAATTAATAGATTATCATTTTGATCTGTTATCTTCATTTTCAAATGATTTATTCACTGCGGTAGAAGAAAAAGCCGTTTTAGCACAAGGCGAGCTAATTTCTACTACTTTATACCATATCTATTTAAAAGAAATAGGTGTTAAATCTGTGTTGCTACCAGCTTTAGACTTCATGAAAATTGATGAAGACAATGAGCCTGTTGTAGATTATATTACAGAAAAATTAACACCATTGTTGGTTGATGATAACAATCTGTTTATTACTCAAGGCTACATTTGTAGAAATTCTTTTGGAGAAATAGACAATCTGAGAAGAGGAGGAAGTGATTACACTGCTTCTTTAATTGGAGCTGGAATTAAAGCAGACGAAGTTCAGATTTGGACAGATATTGACGGCATGCACAACAATGACCCTCGTATTGTAAAAGGTACGCGACCAATTTCTCATCTAACTTTTGATGAAGCTGCGGAGCTGGCCTATTTTGGTGCGAAAGTTTTGCATCCGCAATGTGTATTCCCTGCGCAACGTTATAAAATACCAGTTAGGATTTTAAATACAATGGATCCTCAGGCATTCGGAACTTTAATCAGTAGCGAAAGCTCTGCAGAGCCTATCAAATCTATTGCTGCAAAAGATGGTATTACAGCTATCAAAATTCAATCTAGCAGAATGCTGTTAGCTTATGGTTTCTTAAGAAGAGTTTTTGAAGTTTTCGAGCGTTATAAAACGCCGATTGATATGATTACAACTTCAGAGGTTGCGGTATCATTAACAATCGATGAAACTAAATATCTGGGAGAAATTACTCGTGAGCTGAATGATTTTGGTATTGTAGAAGTTGATGTTAACCAGACAATCATTTGTATTGTGGGCGATTTGGGTGCAAGCACTCATGGTGGGGCAGCAAAAATATTCGAAGCTTTAAAGCATATTCCTTTAAGAATGATTTCTTATGGAGGTAGCAATCATAACGTTTCTCTTTTAATCAGAGGCGAGGATAAAATAGAGACTTTGAGAAGTTTACATAAAGGTTTGTTTGAAACTAATTAATGGCAGAAGACGATGGGAAAAATGTTTAATAGTGCAATCGTAGAGAAATTTGTAGGTAAGGAAACTCCATTCTATTACTACGATATGGGCTTGCTTCAACAAACCTTAAAATCATGTAAAGATGCTTCTTCGAAATATGGTTTTCATGTGCATTTCGCGGTAAAATCTAATTTCAATAAAAGAGTGCTTTCTGCAATTAAAGAAATTGGCTTTGGTGCAGATTGCGTATCTGGCGGAGAGGTAAGCAGGGCAATCGAAACAGGTTTTACAAACAATGATATCGTATTTGCTGGAGTAGGTAAGTCCGATGCAGAAATCAATTTGGCTCTGGATAACGATATTTTCTGTTTCAATGTAGAGTCTGTTCACGAACTGGAAGTGATCAACGAATTAGCCGGAAAAAAGGGAAAAAAAGCTTCTGTTGCCATTAGGGTTAATCCAAATGTTGATGCACATACACATCATTACATCACAACAGGTTTGGATGAGAATAAATTTGGTGTGAATTCATGGGACTTACCAAAGATAGTAGATACTTTAAAAGCTTCAGAAAATATTAAGTTCCTTGGGGTTCATTTTCATGTTGGTTCTCAGATTACAGACATGAATGTGTTTAAGAGCCTTTGTGTGAAAGTAAATGAGATTCAACAATGGTTCGAAGAAAGAGGTGTAACTGTTAAAGTATTGAATGTTGGTGGCGGTTTAGGTGTAGATTACCATCATCCGGATGAACATAGTGTTGCTGATTTCGAAACCTACTTCAAAATATTTAATGATTTTTTAGAAGTGAAACCTCATCAGGAAGTTCATTTCGAGTTAGGTAGAGCTTTGGTGGCACAAAGTGCCAGTTTAATTACAAAAGTACTTTACCTGAAACATGGTATCAAGAAAGATTTTGTAGTAGTAGATGCTGGTATGACAGAGTTAATGCGCCCTGCTTTATATCAGGCTTACCATAAAATAGAAAATATTTCTTACCTGGATGATCAGACAAAAGCGACAAAACCTTATGATGTAGTAGGTCCGATATGCGAATCATCAGATTGTTTTGGTAAAGAAGTGGAACTGGTAGAAGCCAGCAGAGGAGATTTAATTGCTTTACGTACCGCGGGCGCTTACGGAGAGGTAATGGCTTCTTTCTACAATCTTAGACCTGGAATCAGATCGGTTTATTCTGACGAGCTATAACTATAAAATTAATATTGATCATAAAAAAAAAGCCTTTGAGTTAATCAAAGGCTTTTTCTTTTAAAAACCGTCATCCTCAAAGAATTCCAAAAGGCTGGCGAAATAATTGTCATTCCATCCTTCAACAAATTCATTATAAACTTCATCTGGTATATTAGTATGTACCAGTTCTACAGAAGTTCCCTTCTTATGGTCATGCAATTTGATGGTAACGATAGAATCTTCTGCTTCGCCTTCAAAATCCCATTGCTGAACGATTTTTTTGCCTTCTTCAAATTCCAGGTTTTTTCCGGTTATACTTCCGTCGAAAATAGAAAATTCAGAGCCGGCTTCAGTACTCATTTCAGCTTCCTCTCCAGTCCAAAGTTTTATACTTAAAGGATTAGTAAGTGCCCAATAAACTTCTTCGGGTGGAGCGGGAATAATGTAATATTTTTTATAATTCTTCATTGTTGCAGCACATAGATTATTCCGTCAAAATTAGACTTAATTCTCGGTCTGCGAAATAAAATCTAAGAGCTTGCTTAATTTAGACAATTCCCAAGGAGTTATTAATTTACTGTTTGTTCCAGTTCGATTTTTACGGGATTTTCGCACACTGAATTTCAGGCTTATAGCCATTATCAATAATAACCCCGAAACAGATACCTGGAAAATCAGGAATTTTTATTCCCAGAAACTGCTAAAACTACACCAACAACAAGCACAATTCCACCAACATATGGAGGCCAGTTTACATGTTCTTTTTTATCGGCAGTAACTTCCAACGGACCTGCATCAATAACTTTTTCTTTTTTAGTGAAAGAAAAGCCGCCGCCTAAAACCAGCATGGCAATACCAATAATGACTAAAATAATACCTATTGTTCTTTTCATGTTTTTTTGTTTTAAGTGTATAAATGGATTGTTCTTGTTATAACAAAGAAAAATGTATTAGGTTTGTGATTAATAGTATTGGGTCTATTATTATATTTCTAAAAAAATGGCAAAGTTTACACGAAAGATAGGTTTAGAAGATATAAAGTTTAAAGCTGCTATAGGTTTGTATAGGGAAGAACGAATACTTAAAAATGATTTTATAGTGAATATATGGGCCGAAATGGAAGTTTCCGAAAGCGAATCCAACGTCGATGAACTTTCCAATACCGTAGATTACGTGAAATTATACGATATCTGTAAAAATGCTTTCGACAAAGAAAGGAAGCTTTTAGAACCTGTAGCTCAGGAAATTCTTTCGGAAATAATAAAGTCCTTTAGATTTGTAGATAAAGCTTATGTGAAGATACAAAAGTTGAATCCGCCTGTACAGGCAGAAATAGCCAGATCTTTTGTCGAACTTACCTATAAGCATTAAAACTATAAACCTAGGGCTTCCAAGATATCAGCAGGAGCGGGGATTGGTTTGCCTTTATTGGTAAAGACAACGGTTACTTTTGCTTTGTTGATTAAAATTCCATTGCTTTTAATCTCCTGATTAAATATAAATTTAAGATTGCCATCGCGGACAATATCAGTTTCAACAAGGAAGGTATTGCCACTTTTAAGTGGTTTTCTAAAATCTATTTCTATTCGATAAACTACCGGATCGATATTTTGCTGATGCAGTTGTGCAAAATCAAGGCCTACACTTCTTAAATGCTGGTGTCTTGCATGTTCATAATAATTTTGATAAACTGCATTGTTTACTATGCCCTGTAAATCACATTCGTAATCTCTAACCTCGAAATCTAAAAGAAATTTGCTCATAAAAAATTATTCTCTTTCAAAGGTAAACAATTGCAAACATACGCTAATCAAATTGTGCCAGTCTTGACCTGTTAAAAAGCATTATTTTAATGTTTGCTGAAAAAATGTCATTTAAAAATGTTATTAAAAGACAAAATGTCTTGTTTTTGCTGTTGGTACGTGAGTTGAACAATGCCTATCAGTAATTAATAATTGAAATAAAAATATAGGAGATATTAAAAATGGCACTAGTAAAATTTAACAACGGTAGAAGTTATACACCAGGATTTGCACCATTTAATGACTTATTTGATACGGTTTTTAACGATAAAGCTTTTTCGAAATTACCAGCTGTTAACATTGCAGAAGCTGAAGATAAATACGAAGTAGAATTGGCTGTACCGGGTTTAAAGAAAGAAGACTTTAAGATTAATGTTGAAGAAAACGTATTAACCATTTCTGCGGAGAGTAAAAAAGATGTGATAGAAGAAGGAAAAAAAGTAACAAGAAAAGAATTTGGTTACAATTCTTTCAGCAGATCTTTCACTTTACCAGAAAGTGCAGATACCGATAAAATACAAGCTAGCTATGTTGATGGCGTATTGACTATAGCTATTGCAAAGAAAAAAGAAGAAAAAGCGCAAGTAAAGCAAATACAAGTAAGCTAAGATTTTCATTTAGTTTTTCATAATTGGTTGGTTTAGGTTTGAAAAGCTCCGCTTAATGCGGGGCTTTTTGTTTTATATTTGTATATGAGCTTAGAAATACTCGACACGCGTAGAAAAGCATTAACCTTAAATCTGGATGAACAGGTTTACGGAACTTTTGCGGAAATTGGTGCAGGACAAGAAGTTGCCCGAAATTTTTTTACTGCCGGAGCAGCCTCGGGAACAGTTGCCAAAACCATGTCTGCTTATGATATGACTTTCAGCAACGAAATATACGGAATAGAGGAATCGGGTAGATATGTATCCAGATCGAGATTGCTGAAAATGCTTGATTACGAGTATCAGCTATTGGAGGAGCGCCTAAACTCAGAAAAATATAAAAACCGTACTTTTTTTGCTTTTGCCAATACCGTAACCACAATTAATTATAATAAGACTAACGATCCGCATGGCTGGTTAGGTATTAAATTTCAATTGGAACCAAAAGGAGAAGAAAACCTGATTATTTTCCATGTAAGGTTATTAGATACCGATGTGTCTTTACAGCAAAATGTTCTGGGAGTATTGGGTGTGAATCTGGTTTACGCAGCGTTTTATCTAAATCATAACCCACGTCAAATGGTAGAATCTCTAACAGATAATCTTTCCAAAGGATCTGTCGAGATTGATCTGATTCGCGTAAGCGGAAAGGTCTTCGAAGGCTTAGATGATATATCCGTAAACCTTTTCCTTATTCAGAAGGGGTTTTCTCCCGCTGCTTTTTTTGAACCTGATGGCATAGCCAGACAGGCGAAAGATCATATGTATAAAAAACATATTATGATCTTAAGGACAAGATTTAAACAGAAGAATCTTCCAGATCTTGGTTTGTTTGAACATGCCGTACAACAATATAAAGAAAAGAAAGCTATAGAAAACGATGCATTAATTACTGTTGTTGAGCTTACGCTGAATAATTTGATGTCGAGAGCTCAGGAAGAAGACAACGATTTCCTGAACAATATAGCTGGAAGAACCAGAGAAATATTAGCAATGGGCTATCCGGTGATTATAACAAATTTCAACAGACACCATAAGCTGGCTAAATATCTTTCTATGGCAAAGCCATTAAGTGTAGGTATCACCACAAGTATCAATAATCTAAAATATATTTTTCATTCAGAAAACTATACTTCGGGATATACAGATGAACTACTGGCTTACATCAGCGATTTATTTAGCAGAAATGTAAAGCTATTGGCTTATCCTTACCAGGATCCTAAAACTAAAGAAATTATTACCAGTAAAACAATGCCCGTTTCAGATGAAGCAAAGCATTTATATGATTTCTTGATCCAAAACGGTTATATCATAGATGTAGAGGATGTGAGTTTTCCGGAGTAGAGGAAGGACAGTTTTTCGACTTACTATTATAGGTGTGTTAGCGTGAAAAATTGATAATGATTTAGTTTTATTTTAGGATTATTCGTTCTAAATCTCAATAATTAGACCGTCTGCAACAGCGATTTTCTGAAAACCCTGCCTAACATATTTTGTGTCCATGCCAGAGAAACTGCAAAAAGCAGGTAATATAAGCTGTTCATCATTAAAAGCCCAACACGCTAGTCTGATTACCTGATGCTTTTGGAGTTTCAAACTAACCCCGGGATGTATATGTCCCGATATCGTAAACAAACCTCCAGTTTTTACAGGTTCATGAACGAAGAGAATATCTTCTATTTGCAGTTGATCCTGATAAAGATTGATCTTCCACTTTTCCAGATATTCTTTCTTTATGCGATCATGATTCCCTTTAACCAGATCTATTTCAAGGAAAGGATGTTTTGCTCTCCATTCGTCAAATAAAAGTGTGTCACTGTTATTTCCTGCATGAATGAGATCGCCGACAATAATCAGGCGTTGCGGATTGAAATAGTCCAAAGCTTCGCCTAGTCTTTCCAGATCTTTTTGCATAATTTCCGATGGTATCGCTATGCCATGTTTACGAAAGTGAGCCGCCTTGCCCAGATGGATATCACTGAGCACAAGTGTTCGTTTAGCTTCCCAATAGAGCGTTTTATATTCAGAAAAAATAAAAGAATGTCTGCCTAATTGCCGGGTTAAAATCTTCATTACCTTTTATTGTCTGATTTAAACGCTTCGTTTTGCAGTTTCATTACTTTTGTTTCCAAATCTTCACTGCTCAGGCTTTGCCTTAAACTATCGACTTTTATAGGAAAGCTTAAAGGAGTGAAACTCTTAGCATGCTTGATAACAATTTTCGAAGCGGAGATCCGATTAAAGGCCGCTCTTAACCTGCTTTCCTGTAATTGCTGATTAAAGACTTCTGTATAAGCCTGTTTTAATAACAGATTATTCGGGTCGTAATCTTCCAGTACCTGAAAAATGAGTCCCGAACTGGATTGAAGGCTCTTAAACGTTTTCCGCTGACCAGGATAAGTTTGTACAACCATTCCAGAAATAACGGCTATATCCCTGAACTTTCTTTTAGCCATTTCCGTTGCGTTGATGCTGTGCAGGATATCGTCAATCAGATTTTCTTTACTTAGTATTTGATGAACATTATCTTCATTTATAGGAATCGGTTGGTCGCTCAGTAGCTCAAAACCGTAATCATTCATAGCCATGGTAAAAGTAATAGATCTGATTTTAGAAATGCGGTAGGCAATTAAAGCAGACATTACCTCATGAATAAGCCGGCCCTCAAACGGATACATAAATAAATGATGTCCCTCTCGTGTATCAATCAATTCTACCAGAAATTCATCTGTCTGCGGTATATAGGAATGCTCGGATTGTCTTTGGAGCAAAGGATGTAAAAAAACAAGCTCCTTTTCGCTGGATTTTGCATTGAGGCTGTCTGCCAGTTTTTCCCTTAAATAATGCGACAGGTTGGAGCTAAGCGGCAATCGCCCACCCAAATAAGCGGCAACAAGCCCTTTTCCCTTAGATGCCCTCACAAAAGCAGTTAGGTCTTTTACCATAGCAAGTTCCAATACACGTCCGGCCAATACAAAGCGGTCTCCGATATTCAGTTTCGAGATAAAGTATTCTTCAATCATACCAATGTAGCCGCCACTCAAAAACTTTACCTTCATCATAACATCACTAACTATAGCGCCTACATTTAGCCGGTGTAACATGCCGATTCTCCTGCTGGTTACTTTATACAAACCGTCTTCAATAACAACTTTATGAAACTCTTTGTATTGGCTTAAATTTCCACCGTTGGTGATAAAATGCAATATCCAGTCCCAATCTTCCCTTGTAATCTCTTTAAACGTATAAGTAGATTTAATTTCCTCATAGGTGGTATTCGCTTTAAATCCCTCGCCCAGGGCTAGCGTTATCAGGTATTGAACCAATACATCGTAAGTAAGAAATAAAGGTTCTCTGGACTCGATAGCGTTTGCCTTTAATGCGGCTTTTAGCGCAGAAACTTCAATAAGTTCTAAAGAATGTGTAGGCACAAAATAAATGGTCGAAGTTTCAAAAGGCGAATGGCCGCTACGTCCGGCTCTTTGTAAGAAACGGGCAACGCCTTTGCTCGATCCAATTTGTATAACAGTATCTACTGGTTTAAAATCTACGCCGAGGTCCAGTGAAGAGGTGCAGACTACCGCTTTCAGGTATCCAGAGTTTAAATTATCCTCTATCCATATTCGTAGATCCTTATCAATAGAGCTGTGGTGAATTGCAATCTGCCCGGCAAAATCCGGATATTGATTTAATAGTAACTGATACCATATTTCGGACTGACTGCGGGTATTGGTAAAAACCAGTGTTGTTTGGCTTTTCAGGATAATAGAGGCAACCTGCTCTACCAGTTTGGCACCTAGATGTCCGGCCCAGGGTAACACTTCAATTTCGTCGGGTAGTACCGATAAAATCTTGATTTTCTTTTTCTCTTTGGCGATTATTTTTATTTTTTTGATGGGGTAGGGAATAAGTACATCTAAAGCTTCGTCCAGATTGCCTATAGTGGCAGTGATGCCCCAAATCTTCAATTCCGGCTTGTATGCCCGAAGGCGGGATATGGCCAGCTCGGTCATTACGCCGCGTTTAGAATCTACCAGTTCATGCCATTCATCAATGGCGACACAATTCAGGTTTTTAAAGAGATTTTTATGCTGTTTTTGGGCTAAAAATAAATGCAGGCTTTCGGGTGTGATAAGCAATATGTCGGGCATAATTTTCTTTTGCCTTGCTCTTATTTCAATTGGAGTATCACCGCTCCTTACCTCGACAACCCAGTCCAGACCGATCTCTTCAATAGCCTGGTTCATGGCTTTCGCTAAATCTTTAGCAAGTGCCCGCAAAGGAGTAATCCATAACAGTTTTAACCCGTTTCCATAATTCTCCGGCTCATTGAGATAATCAATAACGACGGCAATAAATACCGAAAAAGTCTTTCCAAAACCGGTAGGAGCAACCACCATTCCGCTGTAACCTGAGCCGTATTTTTCCCAGGTCTTTAGCTGAAAATCGAAAGGTGTCCGCTTGTTTTTAGACAACCAGTCAGTAATAATCTGATATCCTGTGCTTTCGTTAAACTTCACTTTACAATAATCTTTTAATCAAATATTATGGCTATCTGATGAGCTTTTTAACATCTTCAATTGTATCGATATCATTAACGGTTTTGTCTTTGCGCCACCGCAAAATTCGCGGGAACCTAACAGCTACTCCACTTTTGTGCCTGTTGCTGTAAGCTATGCCCTCAAATGCTATTTCGAAAACCAATTCGGGCTTTACCGTTCGTACCGGGCCAAATTTCTCTATGGCGTTTTTACTTACAAATTTACTGACCTCAATAATTTCTTTGTCGGTTAAACCGGAATAAGCCTTTGCAATAGTAACCAGTTGATCTCCGTCCCGGACAGCAAAAGTGTAATCGGTATAATGTCCGCTTCGGCGCCCCGAACCTCTTTGGGCATATATCAATACAGTATCTATAGTTAATGGATTTATTTTCCATTTCCACCAATCACCTTTTTTTCTGCCTGCATGATAGGGAGAATCCTTGTGCTTAAGCATTAAACCTTCTGCATTAATTTCTCGGGCATTTTCCCTGAGCTCATGTAAACTTTGCCAGTCTCTAGTATTGATAATAGAAGATAAAGAAAAGATAGGGTTTTCGTTTTTAAGAATGATGTCTTCCAATATTTTTCGTCTGGTTTTCAGTGGGGTATCTCTTAAATCCTGTCTCTCATATTCAAAAATATCATAAACAAAAACCTGAATAGGGATTTCCTCTAAAAACTTCCGGCTGATATTTTTACGGTTCAGCCTTTTTTGTAACTCATTGAAATTAAGAACAGCTCCGTTTTTTACAGGTAATATTTCACCATCAAAAACGAAATCACCTTTCATAGCCGATAAAGCTTCAACAACCTCAGGAAACTGACTGGATACCAATTCTTCTCCGCGAGACCAGATAAAGACCTCATCATTCCTTTTTATAAATTGGCCTCTTATACCGTCCCATTTGTATTCAACCTGCCATTCATGTCGTTCTTTTAAATCTTCCAGCTCTTTTTCCAATGGATACGCAAGACAAAAAGGATAAGGTTTTGAAGCGTCGGGATTGCTGCTCTCTCCTCGGATCAACTCTTCAAATCGGGCGTTTTCTACCGTCCAGTTTCCCATAATGGAGTGAGTAATGGTGCTGGGGGTAATGTTTGAATATTTAGCAAGTGCATTTACCAACATTTTTTGTGAGACTCCTAGCCGAAAACTGCCTCCGATCAATTTATTGAAGATAAAACGTTCGGTATAATCCAAACCGCTCCATGCATTTAAAATAAAAGCTTTTTTAGCATCGTCGCTAGCATCTTTTAAGGCATTTATTTTCTGCATCCATTCGCTTAGTGATAAATCCAGTCTTTGCGTATGAGGAGGGAGAATCAGTGCTATTGTTTCCCCCAGATCGCCAACTGCGCTGTAGCTTTCTACAAAAAGCCATTCAGGAAGACCTGTAAATTCCAATACCCATTCACGCATCTGTTTTGTAGTTACAATTCTCCGTCCTCTTTTACCGGAAAATAAAGCCAGAAACCATAGCCTGTCTTTATCCGGTGCGAAACTAAAGAAGTTTACCATAGCGTCTATTTTAGCATTGGTTTTATTGGTGCTTTCCAGATCGGTAATTAGTTGAGCGAAATCTTTCATAGCGATGTATTTTCTTCTACGGCCTCATCTTCTTCACCGAAATGCGTTTGTAAAGGCACTGCATAAAATCCAATTTCATTTAAGTATTTTGTAAATACATCGGAATATCCGTGAGTAACGTAAATCTTTTCAGCGCCCGTTTCTTTTATGGTATGGATAAGCCCTTGCCAGTCAGCATGGTCAGATAAGGCAAAACCGGCATCTGCAGATCGCCATCTTCTGGCACCTCTTACCTGCATCCATCCCGAGCAATAAGCAATCAATCTATCTGGTATTTTCCTGATGATGTTGCTGTCCATAAGGGCAGGAGGGACGATGACAATTTCTCCCTTTACATGTTGCAGATTTTCTGAAAAATTAAGCACTTCATATTCAGGTAGAGAAATATTTGCAGAAGCTATAGCCTGATTAAGCTTGGCAACAGCTTGATGTACATAAATTTTTCCTATTCCATCCAAAGCTTTCAGAACACGTTGCGCTTTACCAAGTGCATATCCAACAAATACCGAAGTTTTTCTTTCTCTTTTATTACGCAATGCCCATTCCTGCATTTTCGTATTCATCTCCTGTACCGGGAGCCAGTTATAAATAGGCAGTCCAAAAGTACTTTCCGTTATAAATTCGTGGCACCTTACTGTTTCAAAAGGAGCAGAAAGTTCGTCATCCTGCGTTTTGTAATCTCCGCTATAAACCAGTACCTGACCTTTATACTCTAAACGGACCTGGGCCGAACCAATAACATGCCCCGCGGGATGAAAACTTAACTTTATCCCATTTATAAAAATAGTCTCATGATAATCTAGACCTTGTATCGAGATATCTTCTCCAATTCTTAATTTTAAAATAGGTACACTATCTTTCTGGCACAGATAATTTTTCATTCCCCATCTGGCATGGTCGGAATGTCCATGAGTAATAACTGCGTAATCTACCGGAAACCAGGGGTCAAGGTAAAACTTGCCGATAGGACAATAGATACCTTTCGAATTGAGTGTAATGAGAGATTTCAAATTATAAATCGTTAACTTTTGGCTTTCTATCGCTATCGAAAGAATGATTAGATTCATTAATGCGATAAGTCCAGTTCTTACAGATAATTACATCATTAGAATCAAAATGTTTAATAACACCATTGTGATTTAAAGCTACTACCCAACAAGTATTCTGATGCATACCATAATCTATAATAAATAATGCCTGGCCACGGCCCAATGGCGTATCTACCAGTATCATCGGATTTAATTGTAAAATCATAAACTTAATTTAGTTGTTCATAGATAAGTTGTTTACTTTAAGACAAGTATCATGCCGTTTAATCCAAACGATTTTTCAGGTCTACCGAGGCGCTAGATATATTATTCGGAATATAAAAAAATGCTAAAATTTTTAGTAAATCATAATGATTTACATACTTTTGTAGTATGTGGGAAAGAATCAGGGAAAAACTACAAATCTTGGCTGATGCTGCTAAATATGACGTTTCTTGCAGCTCTAGTGGAAGCAATAGAAAGAACGATAGTAAAACAATTGGAGATACTGGAAACGGAATATGTCACACCTATACAGAAGATGGCCGTTGCGTATCCTTATTGAAAATTCTGTTGACTAATTATTGTATTTATGATTGTTTGTTCTGTGTGTCACGTCGGAGTAATGATGTCAAACGAGCAGCTTTTACAGTAGATGAAATTGTAGAACTCACCATGGAGTTTTATCGCAGGAATTATATCGAAGGATTATTTCTTAGCTCGGGTATTTTTAAAAACTCGGATTATACGATGGAACGTCTCGTCTCGGTTGCGAAAAGGTTACGGCTCGAGGAAAAATTTAATGGCTACATCCATATCAAAAGTATTCCCGGTGCAAGTGAACACCTGCTTCACGAGGCTGGAAAATATGCCGATCGGATGAGTATTAATTTGGAAATGCCTACAGATGCAGGATTACAGCTTTTTGCTCCAGAGAAATCACACGATGAAGTGAAGAGAGATTTGGGAATTGTAAAAGACAAGATTATCGAATTAAGTTCCGAAAGAAAGCTTATCAAATCTGCTCCCAAATTTGTTCCAGCTGGTCAGAGTACTCAAATGGTCATCGGTGCAAGTGCGGAAACAGATAAAGATATCATGCATACCGCAAATAACTATTATCAGAATTTTAATCTAAAAAGAGTTTATTATTCGGGATATATTCCGATTAGTTATGATAATCGTTTGCCGACAATAGGAGTGAAGCCACCTTTATTACGGGAAAATAGGTTGTACCAAACCGATTGGTTAATGCGATTTTATGGTTTTGATGTGAAGGAGATTCTAAATGATGAAAATCCTAATCTGGATTTAGAAATAGACCCAAAGCTAAGTTGGGCGTTAAGGAATCCTCATTTATTTCCAATTGACATCAACACTGCGGATTATAAGATGATTATGCGAGTTCCTGGAATTGGTATAAAAAGCGCCATGAAAATTGTAGCATCCAGAAAATTTGGAAGATTAAGAATGGAGCAGATTAAAAAGATGGGAGTGGCCTATAACAGGGCAAGGTATTTTATAGTATGTGCGGATTCGGCATTTGGTGGATTGGACAGACAACCAGAAATTATCAGAAGGCATATTTTAGAAGAAAGCCAGTCTAAATATAAAGCCCTGAATTCCAAACAGCTTACATTTTTTTAATATGAAAGCCATCGTTCCTCACCTACTTTTTGACGGCTCGTGGAAAGGTTTTTTAACCTGTATCTATGAGACGTTCGATAGAAAATGGCTTGGTGCAAAAATCTTTGTTGAAGAAGATTATCAACCCAGTATGTTTGACGATTGTTTTATTGTCTTAACAGATAATGAAAAGGCCCGCCGGGTAAATAAAGGTCTGTATAAAAAACTGGAAGGCACAACCTTCAAATCATTCTTTTATGCATTTTTTTCCGAATCAGAGATATGTTATCAGCACCTGTTGGATATGGCAGTTTATGTCTTTAGCCATCAGGACTATGTTGCAAACAACTTTGGACACCCAGCGGTGATAGCTGTAGAGCAGTTTTCCAGAAGCGTAAACCGGGAAGCCCATCGGATGAAAGCATTTATCCGCTTTCAGAAACTGAGTGACGGCACTTATTTCGAGCTTATTAATCCGGATTTCAATGTTTTGCCTTTGATATGTAAACATTTCACTAATCGTTATGCCGATCAGCCCTGGATTATTTATGATGAGAAGCGCAGTTATGGTATGTTCTACAATAAAATCGCCATACAGGAAATTTCGTTTCAACTTTGGGAAAGCATAAAAGGGTCAGACGCAATAGCTGTCCAACCATTCGATAAGGAGGAAGTAAAATTTGATCAGCTTTGGAAAGATTATTATAAAAGCACCAACATAGCTTCCCGGAAGAATGAGAAATTGCACCGCCAACATGTTCCTATTCGCTATAGAAAGTACCTGAATGAGTTTACTTTCTAGTGGTAAACATGTTGATCTGTAAAAAGCTTCAACTTTTTATAAAGTGATAGAAGTTAGCAGATTGTCGTAAAAGCGAGCAGATAAACGAAATTTTCACGATTTTTCCATAAAAAATAGATATTAAGTCCAAAAGTTACAGAAAAATATACGCTTTGTATAAAGTCAAAAGGGATTTTCCACTTTTCTGGCGCAAGTCTTGTGCATAAGAGAGAATGAAAGAGGATTTGTGCGTCCTTGACAAAATTTTTGCTTTTAAGAATTTTGTTTAAAATGATAGATAAGGAAATAGAATAAGCATGTTTTAGTTGTTCAATAAACACATGGTTTTAGGTGCTAAAAACATTCATAACTTACGTACTTATTCACTGAAATATCGGAGAAGTAAAAGGCGATTGCGCCGTTGAAAGACCCGAATTTGTTTAGTGTTTATAATCATACTTTGTAATTTAATCTAAAAATAGAACAGGAAATGCAGTTTTGCCTTTCTGGTATAAATCAACATTTAAATTAATATAATGGATTCATACAAAGTTCCGGGACAAACGCGTATAGGACACGTTCATCTAAAAGTAGCTAATCTTGACAAGGCACTTGAATTTTATAGTGGCTTATTAGGTTTTGAAGTCACCACACTTTATGGTACCCAGGCGGCTTTTGTATCTGCTGGCGGCTATCATCACCATATAGGTTTAAATACCTGGTACAGTAAAGATGCACCTCCCGCATCGAAAGACGGTGTTGGCTTATATCATGCCGCCATTCTTTATCCAACAAGAAAAGACCTGGCAATAATCTACGACCGGCTACGTAGAGCTTACTACCCATTGAGCGGTGCAAGCGACCACGGAGTTTCAGAAGCATTATACCTTGATGATCCGGATGGAAACGGTTTGGAACTATATTGGGATAGACCAAAAGAATATTGGGAATACAATGAAGATGGAACGATTATAATGTACACCAAACCTTTGAACCTTGAATCATTAATTGGTGAATTGCAGAAATGAAAACAGGCAGGGCTGGAGTAATATTAGGCTTCTTCGTAACAAATATAATACCCTGGGCTTCATGTGAGTTGTAATAGCTTATTTTCAGATGGTTACGAAATAGACTCCCAACAAAAAACGATTGGAAAAATTATTATAAGGAAGAATCGAAATGTAAACCTATCTTAGGACTAAGAAAAAACTATAGACGTATAACAGGATAATGAAGAAAATTTTTTTCAGTAAATAGCTGAGGGTGCTATGAAATTCTTATACAAGATTTGAGAACGTTGCAGTAATGCAATAATCAAACCTATGGCAAATTTGAAACAATTAAAAAGTAAGCGAATTTAAAATACAAATATAATGAGCAGGCTAATTTCAATTTTGGCTAACAGCCAATCACATCTTATTAATCTGGCAAGAATTGCAATCTTTATAGTTATGGCCTGGATAGGCGGATTAAAAGCATATCAATACGAAGCTGATGGAATAGTTCCCTTTGTTGCCAATAGCCCTTTAATGTCGTTTTTTTATTCAAAAAAAGCGCCGGAATATCAAGAATATAAAAACCCAGAAGGAAAAACTGTTCAAAAAAATATAGACTGGCAAAAAGAAAACAATACTTATGTTTTCTCTTATGGGCTGGGAGCTGTGATTATAATAATAGGAATATTGACTTTGTTGGGTATATGGTTTTCTAAAATAGGATTAATAGGTGGACTTTTGACTTTTGGAATGTCTTTAGTGACCTTATCATTTTTAATAACTACACCCGAAGTTTATGTTCCAAATTTGGGTGGAGATTTTCCGACACCACAATTTGGTTTTCCATATTTGTCAGGAGCAGGTCGATTGGTAATAAAAGACGTTATAATGATGGTTACAGGATTGATTTGTGCATCGGACTGTGCAAAACGAATTTTGAGAAAACAATAATACCTCCTGATATAGCGAGAATGACAAGTAAGATAAGTATAAGAAAAAGCTCTTTGTGGTCATTATTAAATCTAAAATGCCTTATTTTTACAATGCCAATAGTTTCTTAAAACTCCCTTTGCAGAACAACTAATATTAAAAAAATGCGAAAAATCTCACTTTTCATTGCAACAAGTTTAGATGGTTATATTGCAAAACCCAATGATGATCTCAGTTTTTTGAAACTTGTAGAAAAAGATGGGGAAGATTACGGTTATGCAGAATTTACAAGTACAGTTGATACCTTGATTATTGGTAGAAAGACTTACGATTATGTGCTTAAGGAAATCGGTTCATCTTATTACGATAACGGAGATAGAGATGTTTATGTTATTACCAGAACTGCGAGACCGAGTACAGGTAGAACAACTTTTTATGCAGGAAACTTAAAAGATTTAATTGACCGGCTTAGATCGGAAAATGGGAAAAATATTTATTGTGATGGTGGAGCTGAAGTAATCAATGAATTATTAAAGTACGACTTAATAGATGAGTTTATCATTTCGATAGTCCCAGTTTTATTGGGGAACGGAATAAGATTGTTTAATGATGGTCGACCAGAACAAATGCTTGAATTTGTGAAAGCAAAGACATTTGAGACTGGATTAACCCAGTTACATTATAAGCGAAAAAAGTAAATATACCAGTTCAAGTCTTCAAAGTGTAAGGTGTTTAAAGATACTATGCATGTCAAAGATTATTTGGTTAAGACTTGTGCCGGGTTTATATAAAGATAGAAAAATATGAATCCAAAAACTGCAATTAAGATAATGCTTGGATTACTAGTCTGCGTGATACTTTTTCATTTGAGCATTATTTTAAAAATAACTCCATATGAAATAACGTGGGGAGGAAGATTGAAAAATGATACCGAAATGTATATTTTTGAAGCTATTTCTTTGTTAATTAGCCTTTTATTGTTTTTAGTGCTATTAATTAAAGGAGAGTATGTGAAAGATTTTATATCGACGAAAGTAGTTAACACAATTTTATGGATTTTTATAATATTGTTCGGTTTGAATACTATTGGAAATATCGTTGCAGAAACTATTCTTGAGAAATCCTTCGCTGTATTAACGTTGGCTTCTGTAATACTAATTTTGATAATTTTAAATAAAGGCAAAAAGCGGGCTCACAGTAATAGCAATGTATTAAAGACATAGGTGAATGAAGCCACGGTTTACTTAAAAGATATTATAGAAATTGTCGCAGCTATCGGGCTATTATTCCAAATTTCCGATTTGTTACAGCGTGGTTGTTAATTGCATTTTTCATACTCATACTTCCTGTAAACATTTATACTGCAATAAAACACATCGACTATCAAAAAGGGACTTTTGATGTGAACGGACTGATTTATTTATGGTTCAGAATATGTTGCAATTTCTCTTTATTATTTGGGTATACTTATCGTCTAACAGAAGCTGAAAAAACGTTTCGGTCAGGCTTTAGGATGGTCTTAACTTTAAAGATTTTGAGCTGTGATCGGTGAAACCTATTCTTGTAATACAAATACCAAATAAAAAAGCGATTCTGAACATAGAATCGCTTTTTTTATATCTATAAAAGAATCTCTTTACTCTCCACTTTCCACTCTTTACTTTCTACTTTTAACCCTATTTAGCGTAAATCTCATTTCTTGCAGCTGCCAAAGTATTTCTCAATAAAGAAACAATTGTCATTAAGCCAACGCCACCGGGAACCGGAGTGATATATGAAGCTTTAGGAGCTACGTTTTCGAAATCAACGTCGCCATATAGTTTAAATCCGGATTTAGTTGTAGTAGAAGTTTCGCGGTTCATGCCTACGTCAATCACAACCGCACCATCTTTAACCATATCAGCCGTGATAAAGTTCTTTTTACCGATAGCAGCAATTAATATATCCGCATTTTTGGTGAATTCTGAAAGGTTTGCCGTTCTACTATGTGTTAAGGTAACAGTACAATTCCCAGGATTGGAATTTCTAGCCATTAAAATACTCATTGGGCTGCCTACAATATTACTTCTGCCAACAACCACGCAGTTCTTACCTGCGGTTTCTACACCATAATATTCTAGCATAAGCATTATACCATAAGGCGTAGCAGGCAAAAAGCAAGGTAAATTACGTTGCATTCTTCCTAAATTGATAGGGTGGAAGCCATCAACATCTTTACGGTAGTCGATTGCTTCGGTAATAACATCAGGGTTAATGTGTTTTGGAAGCGGTAACTGAACGATAAAGCCATCAACTTCAGCATCCTTGTTCAGTTCTTCGATTTTGCTTAACAGCTCAGCCTCGGTTACTGTTACATCGTATCTTACCAAAGAAGACTTGAAACCTACTTTTTCGCAATTCCTCATTTTGCTGGCCACATAGGTTTCGCTACCCCCATCGTTACCCACTAAAATGGCAACTAAATGCGGTTTTCTACCTGTTTTTTCTAGCATTTCTGCTGCTTCTACAGCGATTTGTTTTTTAAGCTCTTCAGAAACTAATTTTCCGTCTAGTAATTTCATATTTTAGTATCAAGTACTTGGTATCAAGTATCTAGTAGGCAGTATCAGATTTAATAATCTTGATACTTTATACTGGATCCTTGATACTCTAAAATCTAATCCAATTTCAATACAGCCATGAACGCCGATTGAGGTATTTCTACGTTACCTACCTGGCGCATACGCTTTTTACCTTTTTTCTGTTTTTCCAGCAACTTACGTTTACGGGAGATATCACCACCATAACATTTTGCGGTAACGTCTTTTCTTAAAGCTCTAACATTTTCGCGGGCAATAATTTTAGCCCCGATAGAAGCCTGAATAGCGATGTCAAACTGTTGCCTAGGGATCAACTCACGTAGTTTCTCACAAATCTTTTTACCAAATTCGTAAGCATTACTTCTGTGAATCAATGAAGAAAGAGCATCAACCTGCTCACCATTCAACATAATATCCATTTTTACCAGGTCAGATTGTTTGTAACCAATCTGGTGGTAATCAAAAGAAGCATATCCTTTAGAGATCGTTTTAAGCTTATCGTAAAAATCAAATACAATTTCGCCCATAGGCATTTCGAAAACTAGTTCTACACGATCAGAAGTAAGGTAATGCTGGTTAACAATTACACCTCTTTTTTGAATACAAAGAGACATTACCGGACCAACATACTCTGATTTGGTAATAATATTTGCTTTGATATACGGTTCTTCTACGAAATCTAACTTAGAAGGATCAGGCAATTCAGAAGGGTTGTTTACAATAATTTCGTCGCCTTTAGTAGTGTAAGCTTTGTAAGAAACGTTTGGTACGGTTGTAATAACCGTCATGTCAAATTCTCTTTCTAAACGCTCCTGAATAATCTCCATATGCAGCATTCCAAGGAATCCACAACGGAAACCAAAGCCTAAAGCGGCAGAAGATTCTGGTTCGAAAACAATAGAAGCATCATTAAGCTGCAATTTGTGCATGGCCTCTCTCAGCTCTTCGAAATCTTCGGTATCTACAGGATAGATTCCGGCAAATACCATAGGTTTTACCTCTTCGAAACCTTGAATAGCTTCAGAACATGGTCTTGCGGTATGCGTAATGGTATCACCAACTTTTACTTCGCGGGCTTCTTTAATACCCGAAATGATGTATCCTACATCGCCTGTCTTTACAACATCTCTGGGTGACGGCTGCAGTTTTAAAATACCTACTTCGTCTGCAAAATATTCTTTGGCAGTGGCCACAAATTTTACTTTATCATTTTTACGAATTTCTCCGTTGACAACTTTAAAGTACGCGATAATGCCACGGAAAGGGTTAAAAACCGAGTCGAAGATTAAAGCTTGCAACGGTGCCTGTGGGTCGCCTACCGGAGCCGCTACACGCTCGATAATGGCAGCTAATATATCGTAAACTCCCATGCCCGTTTTACCGGAAGCAGGAATTATTTCGTCTCTTTCACAACCTATTAAATCAATAATCTGGTCTTTTACCTCCTCTGGCATAGCTCCCGGAAGATCCATTTTATTTAAAATAGGGATGATGGTTAAATCATGCTCTAAAGCAAGGTATAAATTAGAGATGGTTTGTGCCTGAATTCCTTGAGACGCATCTACAATTAATAATGCCCCCTCGCAAGCAGCAATAGAGCGGGAAACTTCGTAAGAAAAGTCAACGTGTCCAGGAGTATCTATAAGGTTAAGGACATAATCCTCACCATTATATTTATAATTCATCTGGATGGCGTGACTTTTAATGGTAATACCACGCTCGCGTTCCAAATCCATATTATCCAACAGCTGTTCCTGAGCTTCGCGTTGAGTAATGGTATTAGTATATTCCAATAGACGATCGGCAAGTGTACTCTTACCATGATCGATGTGTGCAATAATGCAGAAGTTACGTATATGCTTCATGTGATTTGCAAAGATAGATTTTTTAATAAAAAAATTATTGCGATTTTACAACTGTATATCAAGAGTCTGTTTAAAATTCATATGATAATTTTTTTATGGCTCTTTCTCGTCCCAATTTACCGGGATGATGTTTTGAGGCATTAGCTTGGTTATCTCAAGAAACATGCCTTGTCTCGCTATAAAAGGTTGAAAAAATACTATATAAATTTAAAGACTTTAAAAAAACAATGTGGTCCGAAAAATTTAGAAACGAAGTAGAGCAAATACTTAAAGCCTCGGAAGGCAATGATTTTAAAATCAAATATTTCGAATCGGTAAGAGGTGGAGATATTAGTGATGCTTTTTGTATTGTCGGCACAACATCCAATTACTTTATAAAGGTAAACGATGCGCAACGTTATCCCGCCATGTTCGAAAAAGAGGCTATAGGTTTACATTTATTGCAATCCTCTAATGCCATCAAGACACCGCAGGTTATTGCATTTGGCGAAAGCGACGGCAGGGCTTTCCTTATTTTAGAATGGATTGTCATAGAAACTTTTACCAGTGCCGCTATGTACGATTTAGGGCAACGTTTGGCTAAAATGCATCTGTCGAGACATGAGAATTTTGGTTTTTATACCTCCAACTATATGGGAAGCTTCTATCAAGACAACCAACCGAATAACGACTGGCTTAGTTTTTTTTATGATAGAAGGATAAAACCACAGGTAGATCTCGCATTAGCAAGAGGTGGTTTACTGGAAATTGATGATATAAAAAATATAGACAATACGCTTCATTTTTTAAGTAGCATATACGAACCCGAAAGACCCTCTATGGTTCATGGTGATTTATGGAATGGCAATATAATAACCAATAAATTGCAGGAGCCAGTATTAATAGACCCTGCGGCATATTATGCACATAGGGAAATAGATATTGCAATGACCCGACTATTTGGTGGTTTCAGCGACCATTTTTATGCGGCCTACCAGGAAACTTTTCCATTGAAAAGGGGATGGGAAGAGCGTTGCGACATCTGGAATATTTACCCGTTATTAATTCATCTTAATTTATTTGGAAAGAGTTACCAGCATCAAATCAGGAATGTATTCAGAAGGTATTTGTAAGAGAAATAGCCATATAGCGTAGCATTATAATACATTTACCATAGAGAGGTGCAAAAGTTTATTTCTTTTTTATTGCCAAATAATTACCTTTGCGATGCTTGAGGTTTCCGTTAGTAGCCTGTGCTTTTTTCGGAATTAATAGGGAATACGGTGTAAATCCGTAACTGTCCCGCAGCTGTAAGTTCTCTTAACTGTTTTCTATTCTTAGCCACTATCCATATTTGGGATGGGAAGGCAGAAAACAGGAGAATAAGTCAGAAGACCTGCCTTAAGTAGTTAAAAATTCTAAGCTTTCGTGGATTGAAGCTAAGAGTAGAACAAGATTATACAAATTTAAGTTTTGCGGTGTTGGTGCTTATATAGCTATAGCTGTATTGATGCGTATGGTTAAACAAGACTATTTGTTTTTTGATAATTACTATACATAAATTATAATGACAACTAACAATTTGAAAAAAGGGCTACTGGCCTTAAGCTTAGGTCTATTCTTTTTTAGTTCTTGTAAAAAAGATAAATCGCCAGCGTTCGAGCAGCTAAAAGGGATCTATGTTTTAAATGAAGGCAGGGTCGATTACGAAAACGCTTCTATCAGCTATTACAATCTGGAAACTAAGGAAGTAACACCAGATTATTTTAAATCAGTTAATGGAAGAGCTTTAGGAGAAACGGCTAACGATTTGAAACAGTATGGAAGCAAAATTTATTGTGTTGTAAGCGGTGTACAGGGTAAAAAGAAATCGTTTGTAGAAGTATTAGATGCCGCAACAGGCAGATCTATAAAAACCATTTCATTTAACGGAGATACAGAAGGTTACTTGCCACGCTATATAGCTTTTGATAAAGGCAAAGCATATGTTTCCAGATACGATGGAAAAATTAGCCGTATAGATACTGCAAGTTTAAGCATAGATGCCAACTTACAGTTGATGAATGGCGGAGATATAGCCGAAGGAATAGAAGAGCTGACAGTAGCTAATGGAAAGTTGTATGTAACAGGTTCTGACCATTTTTTATTCCCCCAACGTAGTTTAAGCGATAAAGTGGTGGTTATAGATCTGCCGACCTTTAAAGTTATTAAGGAAATTCCGGTAAATCTTAACCCTACCAGAATTACTACTTTAGATAACGGTGATTTACTGGTTACCTGCTCGGGGAATTATTGGGATATCCCCGCGAAACTAGATAGATTAAGCAGTGCTACAGACAAAGTAACCGCTTCCTATGATTTAGATGCTACTGTAGTAGCAACTAAGGGTCAATCTTACGCCATGGTTACGGGAACAGACTGGACCATAAATTTATATACCTTTAATACATCAACCGGAAGTTTAGGAACTCCGTTTATTACCGACGCAACGCCTATTACCAGTTTATACGGTGCAAATGTGAATTCTTTGGACCAAAGTGTGGCTTTAACAGATGCTATCGATTATAAAAATAACGGGCAAGTATATGTTTTTGATAAATTTGGAAAAAAACAATATGCTTTTGAAGCTGGTGTGAATCCGAAAATAGCTTTATTCCAATACATTAAAAAGTAGGATTAATGTTAAATAGAAGAGCCTATCCGGAATATCTGCCAGGTTCTGGACAGGCTCTTTTTTATCAGTGTAAAATTTATAGTTTAGGTTTTACCGGAATCCATATTTCCTCCTCAGAATCCGTATCGTTGTTTTTATACTTACTTCCCAATATCTCGAAATGCGGACGATGGTCCAGCTCATAGCCAGATTTAGGAATCCAATCAAAGTAAATATAGCGATATATACTATCGTTGGTATTTAGTCCCTTATAATGGAAAACTGCATAAAGACCGCCATTTAGAATAAAAGATTCCATTCCAGCAGGGATTTGTTCCAAATCGCTAACTTCTACTGCAGCACATTTTTCAAATATGTTCTGAATATTGAAATCTTTGAAATGATGTTCTTTATAATACGTTGCAGAAATAAGGTCGTTTGAAACCCGGTTGGCGATTTCGTTTTTTCTCGGCATAAATTGCTTCCATAGCTCAACTACACAGTAGTTTTCAAAACTCATTTCCATACTTATACCAATCAGCCGCTTTTCTTCGATTTCAATAATACTTGGTTTCATGTTCGAAATTTAGTAATATTCTGTCGTTTCTTTCTTAATGCAAATGGAAGATAAAAGTTAGCGGAATTAAGACAAATATATTTTAAGAAGCAGTTTTTTTTTGATTTCAATATTTTATGAATCAGATGTTTGTAATGTGTAGCTTAATCTGATAAACTAAATAAATATACAAAATGCTATTACTTTTTACCGACTTTATTTTGAATAATTAGGCAAGTTCCAGCGATAATGTAGCGCTAGTAAACGTAATCCAAAACATGTAATTAACGCAATAAGAGAAATCCAATCGCTAGATAAAATTTTCGTATAGTATCCTAAAACCACAATTAAAGCTCCCAATAAAGCTGCGGACGCATAAATCTCTTTTTCTAATATTAAAGGAACCCTATTGAGCAAAATATCACGTAAAACACCACCGCCAACAGCTGTAGTGATCCCTAAAAGAACAGCAACTTCGGCATTATGACCGTAAGCTAAGCTTTTTTGAGCACCGGTAACGGCAAATAAGGAAAGGCCTAATGCATCAAAAAATTGAACAGGGTGATTAAGCCGCTGCACAAAAGCATATAAACCAATGGTCATTCCCGAGGCAATAATTGCAGTTACTAGATAGTGCCAGTTTGTTAATCCGGCAGGCGGAATAGCTCCTATACAAATATCTCTTATAATCCCCCCGCCGCAAGCTACCGTAAAAGCAATAGCACAAATCCCGAACAGATCCAGCCGTTGTTGCTTTGCAGCTACCGCTCCACTGATAGCAAAAACAAAAGTACCAGCCAAATCAAGAAAATTATAGAGCGAATGTAGTTTATCCATATTTACAATGCCTTTAATCCAGCCAGGCTAAAGCCGCTGTTATCATAGCCAGCAAACCTGTTTTTAAAGTAGGATTTATTACCGGTGCGAATTTTGGTGAATGATTGCTGGGAATAGTATTTGTCAAATTATTTTTTTTAGCATCCAAATATATCTTTGGATCGGTTCCGCCAACGAACCAAAAAACATAGGGTACATTCCAATTCCTGCCGAAAACGCTAAAATCTTCACTGGCAGACGCTGGTTTTGTTTCAAATGATTTGTCTCCAAATTGGGCTTCGAAGGCTTTCGCTAACCTGGCGGTAGCGGCTACATCATTCACCGTCATTGGATAGCTGTCTATCGGAGTAAACTCCGGATCTCTCGGTGCGTTGGAAGCGGCACATTCTGCACAGCAGATCCGTTTAACCGCAGAAAGGATATGATCTTTTACACTATCATTGAAAGTGCGGATATTAAGTTTTATTGTGGCATCCTCAGGAATAATGTTCTCTTTAGTGCCGGCTTGTAACGAGCCTATTGTTAACACAGCATTCTCTATCGGAGCTATCTCTCGAGAAATGATTGTTTGCAGTCGCATGGTAGCGGATGCTGCCATTATAACCGGATCAATAGAGGTTTGAGGTTGCGAGCCGTGAGCACCCCTGCCAAATAATTTAACTTTTAGGCTATTACCGGCAGATAAAATCGGACCACTTCGATATCTTACAGTACCTGCTTCGCCAACCATAACATGTTGTCCTAAAATAATATCGGGTTTAGGGAATCGGTCCATCATACCATCGTCAATCATTGCCTGTGCGCCACGTCCAACTTCTTCACCCGGTTGGAAAACAACCATTAAAGTTCCTTTCCATTGATCTTTATGCTCTGAAAATAATCTTGCAGCCCCCATTAACCATGTTACATGAATATCGTGACCACATACATGAGATACGCCCACTTCTATTCCGTCTTCATTCTTGGATACTTTTGTACTAGCGTAAGGCAGTCCAGTAGCTTCTGTAATAGGAAGTGCATCCATATCTGCGCGAAGCATTACAGTAGGCCCCTCCCCATTTTTCATAAGGCCTACTACACCAGTTGTACCGATTTGTGTAGATACCTCATATTGATATTTAGTTAAGTAATCCGTGGCTATTTTTGCCGTACGGAATTCTTGCATAGATAATTCAGGGTTTCGATGAATATCTTTATATATATCTTCAAGTTCAGGAAGCAGTTTCTCAATAGACTCATCTATTTTATTATTAAATGCTTTAATTTGAGTAGTTTCCATAGTTTTAAATTGAAATTATTTATCTTTTTTCTTTAACATTATGCTTAGGGACTGTTGCTAGAATAGCAATAATGGCCACAACGACCATAAACACATTAAAAAGCAACCCTATGCCGGCCGCGAAACGAACATTAATGTTGTCAGTTCTCCCCATGAAAATATTAGCCATAGGCGCAGTGCCATTTGTATTACTAAGCCCGTAAAAGATAGCAGCAGAAATTGCAACGCCAAATGCCGCTCCCAGAGAGGATGCCATTTTATATATTCCGGATGCGGAACCAGCTTGATTGTCCGGAACATTGCTCAAGGCTGCATCTGTTGAGGGGGTTGCATAAAATCCCAGACCTATTCCAAATAATGTAAATCCAACAAATTCGACGATAATATACTCCTTAGCCAACAAAAAGGTAAAACTGGTAAGCAAAATACCCAGACCAGTTATATAGCAACCTAGTAACATAGGCTTTCTGGCTCCCATCTTTTGAAGTAATTTTTCACCTATACGAATAGTAGCCAAAATGGCTACCAAATACCCAATAGTTGTCAACCCCGACTGTAAAGATGATAGTCCTGCTTCTGTTTGTACAAGTGCCAATGCAACTAAGAGTGTTCCTGCAGCACCATTTAGTAAAAAATTCGATAGCGTAGCTCCAGAAAATGTTCGATTTTTGAATAGCGATAAATCCACAAAACTATCAACATTCTTATTTTCCACTCTAAAAAACACAAAAGCAGATACCATAAAGACAACTACCAAGATTATTATAGAAGGGCTTAACCAACCAAGACTTGCGCCTTGCCCGATAGCGATATTAATAGCCAGCATCGCTATAATGAAAGTAATAAGGCCTTTCCAGTCAAAGCTTTTTTTGCCTGTTGATGCTGATTTACTTTCTGGCGTTCCGCGGATTAGAAAATAACTGATAATAGCAACTATAATAGAAAGAATGAAAATCCACCTCCAGCCAATCGTCGAGGCTATAAATCCACCGAATAAAGGAGAAAGTCCAGAGCCACCCCATGAACCGATAGACCAAAAGCTAAGAGCCCGTTGGCGTTCCGTACCATCGTAGTAAGTTTTCATTAATGCTAATGTTGCAGGCATAATGCAGGCGGCAGAAAGTCCTTGTAAAATACGTCCGGCTAACAAGAAAACAGCTGTTCCTGAGGGAGAGATAACAATTAGAAGCGAGCCTATAATACTTAATAGCAGGCCAATGTAGGTGATTTTTACCCTTCCAATCCGGTCGGCCAGGTCACCCATTACCACTATGAAAATTCCTGAAAATAAGGCAGTGATTGTTACAGCAATGTTATTTATATCTTGATCGATCTTGAGATCCACACTCATTGTAGGTGCGATATTCAATGTCGTCTGTGCGAAAAGCCAAAAAGTTACCACACTTAGAACAATGCCCGTTATAAGTTTGTCTGTGCCACGGTAGCCGGATTCTACAGGGGGTGTATTAAAAGAGTTCATAATCCTGCTTTTTTGGTTCAATATTTAATGTCAATACATAAAATATTTACATAATAAAAGTGTTAATAGGGTAACTTTGTTTTAATTATTATAACTTATATTATTGTTGTTTGTCGAATGTAAGTCGTAAGAAAAAGAATTTAAAAATCTAATAAACAAAGCGTAGTGTTACAATTGACTCATGAAATTTTGGGAAAAGAAGGGGAGAAGAAAAAAAGAAGACTGTATCAAAAGGTTCTCCTTATCGGTTTCGCTTTTAATACAGCCTATATAAATATAGGTTAGCAGGCGCTTATTCGCGTTTTAACCCGAACTTTTCTATTTTACTGTACAAATGACTTCTTTGGATATCAATATCCTCGGCAGTCTTAGATACATTCCAGTTATTTTTTTCTAATTTAAATTTGATATACTCCTTCTCCGCATAGTCTTTATAATCCTGAAAACTGGCAAAAGAATCAAAGTCCGGCGTAGCAACGCCATTTTGCGCGTGGATATCAAAAGTGTTTACCGGTTGGTAAATACTTTCGTTAGGATTAGAGTAAAGTTTTACATCTTCATCGGTGATGGTTTTATCACTAAGTATTATTAATCTTTCAATGACATTTCTTAACTCCCTGATATTACCGCTCCACGGTAAAGCCTTTAATGCTTCATGTGCAGCCAGTGAAATTTGTTTCGTTGGCATTCCGTAGTCATTGCATATTTCCTCACAAAAAGTTTCAGATAATAAAGGAATATCACTTGTTCTTTCTACCAGAGGTGGAACGTGAATATGAATTACATTCAAACGATGGTATAAGTCCATCCTGAAATTTCCAGAATCTATTTCTTTTAAAAGATCTTTATTGGTTGCAGCAATTACCCTTACATTCACATCTATTTCTTTTTCTCCGCCCACACGGGTTATCTTGTTTTCCTGCAAAGCCCTCAGTACTTTGGCTTGCGCCGAAAGGCTCATGTCACCAATCTCATCTAAAAATAAAGTACCGCCGTTAGCCTGTTCGAATTTTCCAATCCTTTGCTTTACAGCGGAAGTAAAAGAACCTTTTTCGTGACCAAACAATTCCGATTCAATCAATTCGGAAGGAATTGCAGCGCAATTAACCTCGACTAAAGGACCCGATAAACGGCTTGACTTTTCATGAAGCCATCTCGCTACTAGTTCTTTACCGCTTCCGTTGGCACCGGTAACTAAAACACGGGCTTCGGTAGGGGCAACCCTTTCTATTGTTTCTTTAATTTTAAGGATAGCCGGAGAATCGCCCAGAATTTCCCTGGTTTTAGTTTTACTAACCTTTTGTTTTAATGCTTTAGTTTCGGTAACTAAAGAGCCGCGATCCAACGCGTTTCTAACAGTAATTAAAAGTCTGTTTAAATCAGGTGGTTTAGAGATAAAGTCAAAGGCTCCTTTTTTTGACGCCTCAACGGCAGTTTCTACAGTTCCATGTCCAGAAATCATGATGAAAGGTAAATCTGGCTTTACGGATAGACCTTTGGTAAGCACTTCCATGCCATCCATCTTATTCATTTTGATATCGCAAAGAACAAGATCGAAGTTTTTTTTCTTGATAAGGTCTAAGCCATCTATACCATTGTCGACATCTTCAACTTCAAAATTCTCATATTCTAAAATGTCTCTCAAGGTACTTCTTATAGCTCTTTCATCATCAATAATTAAAATTTTTGCCATAAAGTTTTATTTGATCAGTTTGTGCTATGAACTGTATACTAAAGTATACATTTTAAGTGTAAAAAAAAAGTCCTGCAGAAATATGCAGGACTTCAAACGCGTAATAAATGCAAATTTATAAGCCGGGTTCTGTAATCCTGTATTTCTACAGGATTCCTCTATCATTTATCTTGCCATAACATTGCTGTTATGATCTAACGACCTACCCTTCCCGATAGTTTCTAAAAACAGCAAGACGGGCCGCCTTGACGTTCGGGATTTATTTGGTCTTTCAACGCCTGAGGTTTACCACGATGCATGTCGCCATACAAAGTCGTGAGCTCTTACCTCACGTTTTCACCTTTTCCCCAATTACTCGGGGTAGTTTATTTTCTGTAGTACTTTCTGTCACCTTTATTACAAGATGCCTTCCCGTTAGGAAGCAAGCTGCCCTGTGTTGCCCGGACTTTCCTCTCTTCCGATAAATCGAAACAGCGATAGAGCGATTTGCATTACAAATTTAACGTTTTATTCGCAATTCTTATTTAATGCAGCTTCAACTTCTGTAACATCGTATATACCCTGCGAGTTTCCGAAGGTATTAGTTACATAAGTGAGTATCTTTGCAATATCTATAGCAGCCAAATGACTCTCTGCTGGCATGGGAGTCTGATAAGTTTCTCCGTGTATCACTATTGTATCGCTTAATCCATATTTTACTATACACGCAAGTTTGTCGCGGTTTTTACTTAAAAAAGTAGTATCCGTTAAAGGAGGGATAATCCCCCTCAAACCGGTTCCGTCTTGCATGTGGCAACTTTGACAGTGATCCTTATATAGCGTTAAGCCATCAGAATAATAGCGTTTGTATTTAATTTCCTCCTCGCTGCAGGAAGATATTATAGATAATATGGCTACGCCAGCAAATAAAGTCCATAAAAGATGCTTTCTCATAGCTTTACTTTTGATACTCTTTTAACAAAGTAGGGATGTCTGCTATTAATTTATTTACTTCAGTTTCATCGGTACCATTATATGCACCTCTGATGTGACCTTCCTTATCAATCAGGATAAAGTACCCCGAATGCATAATGCCACCGGGTGCTTTTTCATCGTCTTCTGCTATGTTCATATAGCCGTCACGGGCAAGCTTATAAATAGTTTCTTTATCTCCGTACACGAAATGCCATTTATTACCATCAACACCCAGTTTCTCCTGATATTGTTTCAGTACCGGAATAGAATCCCTTTTCGGATCTATAGAATGGGATATAAAAGCCAGCTGATTTTCATTTTTAAATTTATCGTATACCCTTAACATCTGCTTCTTCATAATCGGGCAGATAGATGGGCAGGAAGTAAAGAAAAAGTCGGCAACGTAAATTTTGTCGCTCATTTTCTTGTTGTCAATAACCGTACTGTCCTGATCCAAAAGGGAGAACGCAGGTATCGTTTGGTAAACCGAGTCAATTATTGTTTTTCCATCTACATTCTTTTCAACCGCTTCGCGATGGCCTAAATAAGGTAGCTTATCGCTCTTTTTATCTCCCGAACAACTAGCTCCGATATAGGTAAACAAACTTAAGACTGCCAGCTTAAAAAAATAGTTCTTCATGTTATTTATGTTTCTGGATAATTGCTTTGCTTCTGGACAAAGACTGGTCAAATAATACTTTTACAGAATCGATACTCTTGCGTTGCTTGCCTAAATAATCCATAATCTGTTGATGAGACATTCCTGTATAGTCGGGATCGAAATTGTGCATCCATTCCATCATGGCTTCATCAGCTTTAGACAGGTCGCTTTTAGCGCTATCAATACTTAAACCTAAAGTAGCAGTATCTGCATTGTTTAAATTTTTAAAGTTGTTTCTAAGTTGATCAAGCTGTAGCTGATCTTCGTTCAGCTCATCCATTCTGGCCATAATAACGTCATGAGCGTCCAGAACTTCTTTTTGTAATTTTTCCTGTGCTGCCTTTTCGTTTTGGCAAGAACTTAAAATAGCAATAAAGCTTAATAATACAACCAGAGGTAAAATTCTAATCTTCATTTTATTTGAGATGTTTAAAAGGATTTTTATCATAAAATATATGCGCACATTTAATTGTGGACATTTAGAATTCAGAGAGGCCCAAATTTACAATTATTTCTATAGCAAAGGAAATACTTAACAGTTGTTTGGTTTTTACTTAGTAAACTGTTGTAAATAGGTTAAAGCGGTTCTTATGATATGACAAACAATACTATGTGACGTTTTTAAAAAAATGACCGATATCATTTTGGCTATCGCGTATAAAGCAGTAATTTTGTAATTGAAATGAGGTTATTAACGGTAATTTTCCTGGTTTTTGCAATGCTGTCTGCTAATTTTAGCAGGCTTTTTGTATTTGCCGGCTTTGAATTGAACCAGAAATATATTGCCGAAACATTATGTGTAAATAGGGATAAACCCCAAATGCACTGTAACGGGCATTGTTACCTTATGACGAAGTTGCAGCAGGCTCAGGAGAAACAAAAGCAACAGGAGAAAGAAACTCAGAAACATAGTTTTCAGGAAGCTTTCTTCGAAGAGATTGCCATGTTTGACTTTAAGCTGGAAGAGTTGCACATTCAAAATGCCCATATTCCTAATATGAGAGGAGTAGATACTTCTTTCCCTTTATTCCACCCACCGCGGGCCTAAGCTTTTTTAGCCTGATCACACAATTATTTTAAGAATTCAGAGAGCTAATATATTGTGCTGATTAGTGAGTTTCTAATTTATTAATCAGGTCTTTTATTGCAAAAGCTTGTTGGTAGTTATGCTATTAAGCTAAATTATAATTGACTAAGAATTACGATTTACTAAAAAAGCCGCATAGCGGTTGAAAGTGGAAATAAAAATGAAAAGAATCATATTATATACTTGTGCAGTTCTATTAATGGGTTTACATGCCTGTAAAAAAGACAAAGTAGAAATAGACAATACCGTAAAAGCTCCATTAGAAATAGAGTTTGACCATATTGTAGGAGGGAAAAAGCTGGTTTTAGGTGCTACCAATTATAATTCTTTAAACCAGGAGTTTACGGTCGATATGCTGAAGTATTATGTCAGCAATATCAAGTTGAAAAACACAAATGGCGAAGAATATGTTGTTCCGCAAAATGATAGCTATTTTTTAATAGATGCCAGTACAAAAGAAAGTACCTTGGTACATATTGAGATTCCTGAAGGAGATTATTCTCAATTGAGTTTTGTTTTAGGTGTCGATAGTTTAAGAAATACTAAGCCTATTGATGAAAGAACGGGAGTTCTTGATCCGGCTGTTGGTATGTACTGGACCTGGTTTCCAAGTTATATCTTTTTCAAGATGGAAGGTTCATCAACTTCAATTCCAAGTGCAGACCATAAGTACAGATTACATATAGGCGGTTTTGGAGCGAACGAAAAGCCAGCGGATAACAACATTAAAACAATTACTTTAGATTTAACACATGGTGGTGCGCCTAAAGTACGATCAGACAGAAAAGCTAACGTACACCTTAAAGTCGATTTATTAAAAGTATTGGAAGGAAATTATAATATAAATTTCGCTACCAGTGAAGTAAATATTATGGCGCCAGCAGGCGGAACAGCCATTGCTAACAACTATGCAAAAATGTTTGCACACGATCATTCTCATTAAACCATGAACACAAGATATCTGTCGGTTTTATCGGCTATACTTCTTTTTGTGGTTGCTTGTTCTAAAAAGGCTGATATTGAACAAAAAATAGAAGAGATTTTCCCCGGATTTAAGATGCCGGGGAATTTCCCTGCTGTTGTGTATAAATTGGAGAACAACCCAATCACCGAGGATGGCTTCCGTTTGGGAAAAGCTCTTTTTCACGAAGGGAAACTTTCCAGAGACGGTACAATCTCCTGTGCATCCTGCCATATACAAACTTCTGCTTTTACGCATCATGGGCATGATGTAAGCCATGGGATAGAAGACAGGCTGGGGATTAGGAATTCTCCGGCAATTATGAATTTGGCCTGGAGAAAAAGCTTTATGTGGGATGGCGGCATTACAGATCTGGATTTTCAGCCTTTTGCTCCTATTACTGCACATGAAGAAATGGACGAGGACATGAATAATGTCTTGCAAAAGTTGCGTAATAGTCCAAAATATACAAAACTGTTTAAAGCAGCCTTTGGATCAGAAGAGGTTAGCTCGGCAAAGATGATGAAAGCACTTTCACAGTTTATGTTAATGTGTGTAAGTGCTAATTCGAAGTACGACAAGGTGATGCGAAAAGAGGATGGGGCTGTTTTTACCGATGCAGAGCTAAGAGGCTATAACACTTTTAAACAGAAATGTGCAACATGTCATACAGAACCTTTATTTACCGATGAAAGCTTTAGAAATAATGGTATTGGAGCCAGTGTTTATGGAGACGAGGGAAGATATAAGATTACGCAAAGTCCGGCTGATAAATATCTTTTCAAGGTACCATCGCTTAGAAATTTAAAGTATACAGAGCCATATATGCATGACGGGTCTTTTTATACCTTAAAGGCAGTATTGGATCATTATTCCAGATCGGTGAAGGACATGCCTACATTGGATCCGGTACTGAAACAAGACGAACGATTGGGAATTGCATTGGATGATCAGGAAAAGACAGATTTACTGGCTTTTTTAGAAACGTTAAACGATGAAAGCTTCATTAGAAATAAGCTGCTTTCAGAATAAATTCGATACAGATGAATAAGAAATTAATCCTATTTATAGCTTTATTTTTAGCGCAGCTCGGCGCAAAGGCCTGTGATATTTGTGGCTGCGGTGTAGGAAGTTATTATCTGGGTATTTTGCCAGAATTCAACAAGAAGTTTGTAGGCTTAAGATATCAGCATAAAGAATTGCAAACCCATTTGGGACCCGATTCTGAAAGAACTGCACTTACTGAAGACGAAACTTACCAATCTATGGAATTATGGGGGGGCTGGAATATCGGGCAGAAGTTCCGTGTGCTTGCCTTTGTGCCTTACAATTTCAATAAGCGGGTCTCCACTACCGAGACAGGAAAAAAAGATGGTTTGGGAGATATCGCATTGATGGGTTATTATAATTTGCTGAATTATGGAACTACCATAAATAGCAAGATACTGGTGCAGTCTCTTTGGCTTGGAGCTGGTATAAAGACGCCTACAGGAAAATATAATCCTGCTGATGCGGATGCGTTGAACAGCTCTCCGAATAATTTTCAGTTAGGTACAGCAAGTACCGATTTTACTATTAATGCAGCATACGATATCCGTTTAATGGATTTGGGATTCAATCTTAATGCTAATTATAAAATCAACACAGAAAATCAATACGATTATAGATATGGCAATAAACTTAGCCTGAATGGTTTACTTTACTATAAGTTTAAGGTAGGAAAAGAAGCGAGTTTATCACCAAACGTAGGTTTATTGTATGAAACGGCTGAAAAAGACGTAGAGAACCGTAAATATGATATCGATGCATCTGGTGGTTATTCTTCAGTTGGCATAGTGGGGCTGGAAGCCGTTAAAAATCGTGTGTCATTTGGTGCCAATTATCAGGGAATATTATCTCAGAATCTGGCAAATGACAGGGCGAAAGCAGGAGATAGGTTCTTGGTTCATGTGTCCTATGCTTTTTAGCCATAACATAATTTAAAAAGAAACCGCTAATTTTTTAGCGGTTTTTTTATGCCATAAAAGTTGATAATGAATAAAAAGCTTAATGTTTTGCCAAATTACCTGCCTTAATTACTCAGATTTTAATGATATAATTGTAGATACGTCTTATCTTTTAAGACAGATTATAAATTAAACGAATGTTTCTTAGAACTTTATTAATACCAATTTTATTGGGCAGTTTGATGTGCATTGCGTATGCGCAAAATAAATTACAATCTTACGATCAAAAACTGGAAGGAACGAATCTTTACTTCAAAATGCAAGCTATTCCCGGAGGGGAATTCAAGATGGGAAGCATTAATGGAAAGTCAGACGAAAAACCAGTACACACGGTGAGAATAGATCCCTTTTATATGAGTGTTTATGAAATTACATGGGATTTATACGAGTCTTTTGTATATAAAGATTTTGAAACTACAAGCCAAAGCGGAGTGTTGCCGAAAAATGTTGATGCAGTAACACGGCCAACCAAACCTTATTTAGATATGACCTTTGGTATGGGCAAAGAAAATCAGCCCGCTGTTGGTATGACACATTATAATGCCATTCAGTTTTGTAAGTGGTTATATGCGAGAACTGGTGTTTTTTATAGATTACCTACAGAAGCAGAGTGGGAATATGCTTGTCGGGCAGGCTCGAATACCGATTATAATTTTGGCAATAATATGACTGATCTAAAAGATTACGCCTGGTATAAAGAGAATAGCGATGAGAAAACTCATCCAGTAGGGAAAAAAAAGCCAAATGCCTGGGGACTGTATGATATGCATGGAAATGTGGCCGAGTGGACTTACGATCAATATATTCCTGATAATTATAAACAGTTTGATGGGAAGGTGGCGAATAATCCAGTAGTGATACCTACAAAATTATATGCTCATGTAGTAAGAGGTGGTTCTTTTGAAGATGAACCTGAAAATCTGCGTTCATCGGCAAGGGCGGCTTCTGATCCTAACTGGAAACAATTAGATCCTCAAATTCCTAAAAGTAATTGGTGGTTTCCCGAAGCACCTTTTATTGGCATTCGCTTAGTTCGACCGGAAAAGAAACCTACCGATCAGGAAATAATAGCTTATTATGATAAAGCGCCAATTTTAGATTATTAAAGTATTTAAATCAATAGAATAAATCATGAGAGATAAAATAAATTCTAATTATAGAAGAGAATTTTTGAAAACCTCAGCACTTATTGCTGGAGGAACATTATTAAGTCATATTCCTTTAGTAGGAGCATATGCAGCAGGAAGTGATGTGATAAAAGTAGCTTTGATAGGTTGTGGAGGGAGAGGAAGCGGAGCTGCGTTTGATGCCATAGCCTCTGGTGCAAATATAAAAATTGTAGCACTTGCAGATGCTTTTAAAGACAGGTTAGATAGTACTTATGAAAAGTTGGTTACACGACACCCCGATAAAGTAGCTGTATCAGATGATCAGAAATTCGTAGGTTTTGAAGCTTATAAAAAGGCAATCGCTTTGGCAGATGTTGTGCTCTTAGCAACTCCTCCTGGATTTAGGCCAATTCATTTTGAAGAAGCTGTAAAAATGGGGAAACATGTTTTTATGGAAAAACCTGTAGCAGTTGATATTCCAGGAATTCATAAAGTTTTAGCAGTAGCAGAAGAAGCAAAACGCAAAAAACTAAATGTCGTGGTTGGTTTGCAGCGACGTTATCAGGCTAATTATAGAGAAGGAGTTAAGAGAATTAAAGATGGCGCTATTGGAGATATTGTTTCGGGGCAAGTTTATTGGAATAGTGGTGGTGTTTGGGTAAGACCAAGAAAACCAGAACAAACCGAAATGGAATATCAGATGAGAAATTGGTATTACTTTAACTGGTTATGCGGTGACCATATCGTAGAACAGCATGTACATAATATTGATGTTGCAAATTGGGTTAAAGGAGCTTATCCGGTTTCTATTCAGGGAACAGGCAGCAGAGCATGGAGAACAGGAAAAGAATACGGAGAAATATATGATAATCATGCAGTCGAACTTACTTATGCCGACGGAGCAGTGATTTATAGTCAATGTAGGCATTTCGAGGGAACTAGAAATCGTGTAGACGAAACTTTTCAGGGAACAAAGGGAAAAGCCTATTTCTCTGCTGGAGGGCATAAAGCAAATCTATGGGATGCTAAAGGGAACGCCATCTATCAACATGATGGTAAGGATAATCCAAATCCCTATAAACAAGAACACTTAGAACTATTTACTGCATTAACTAAGGGAGAATATAAATTTATGGATGCCGAGTATGGCGCATATAGCTCTTTAACCGGAATTATTGGCCGCTTAGCAACTTATTCTGGACAAATTATTAAATGGGATGATGCTTTAAAATCTAATATAAACTTAATGCCGGATAGATTTGCATGGGATGCTTCACCAAAAGTATTACCTAATGCCGACGGTTTCTACCCTTACGCAATACCTGGACAAACCATCGTTTTGTAATTATTTTTTTAGCTTTATGGATATGTTCAATTGTTTTAAGTTTTCGTCAGTTAAGCTATTTGTAAAGCTCTTTTTACTTGTTTTTATAAGCTCAGGATTTAAACCAAAAAGTTATAAAAGGGAACAAATTAATGGGTTTGCTCAGGGTACAACTTATTCTATCGTTTATTATACCCAAGATAAAAAAATAGATAAGGTAAAGATTGATAGTATTCTAAAATCCATTGATTTATCTATGTCTTTATACACGCCACATTCTGTTATTTCCAAATTCAATTTATATGAGACTAAAGAAATAGAGCTGGATAATCATTTTAAAAAGGTAATGGAAAAATCTTTCCTTTTATATAAAGAAAGTAAAGGGGTTTTTGATGTCACTGTTGAGCCATTAGTAAGATTGTGGGGATTTGGATCAAAAAAAGTAAGCAGGTTACCCAATCAGAAAGAGATAGATAGCGTATTACAATATGTAGGGATGGATAAGCTGAAATTACAGGGAAACAAATTGATAAAAGTCAAAGATGGGGTAAAGGTAGACTTAAATGGAATTGCTCAGGGTTATTCAGTAGATGTTTTGGCTGATTACCTGGAATCTCAATCTATACGTCATTATGTGATAGAAATAGGAGGGGAGTTAAGGATTAAAGGGCCAAAACCCGACGGATCGGCTATGAAAATTGGAATAGAAAAGCCCGAAAAAGAAGCCCTTGAAAATGAATTGATGAAGGATATTATCCATATAAACTCCGGAGCCATTACTACGGCTGGAAATTATAGGAAGTTTATTCAGCAAAATGATAAAACGATATCACACCATATTAATCCCAAAAATGGTCAACCATTTAGTGGGGAGATAATTAGTGCCACTATATATGCTAAAGATGCTATTTCTGCCGATGGTTACGATAATGTAATAATTTCGATGAAAGCGGATGAGGCTATAGGGTTTGCAAATAAGCATCCGCATTTAGAACTATATCTGATTTATAAAGATAAAACAGGGATGATAAAGGATACTTTAAGTACAGGATTTAAGAAATTATTAAAAGCTCAATAATTAATAATATGAAAAGAAGTCAGTTTTTAAGAAATTCATTAGTAGCTACTGGTACTGCCTTAGGTATCGGCGCTTTCGAAAATACATTTGCAACGTCTCCTAAAAAAGAAAAGGCTAAAACTAATCAACCATTTAATTTGAATTATGCCCCGCATAAAGGCTTATTTAAAAATCATGCGGGAGATAATTTTATTGATGAAATTAAATATTACCATGAACTCGGGTTTAGAGCTATTGAAGATAATGGCTATTTAAAGAGATCCGTGAAAGAGCAGGAAGAAATAGGAAATACTTTAGCTAAGTTGGGGATGACAATGGGCGTTTTTGTAGTTGATGGAGGAGATAATTGGAAAACATCACTAACTACTGGAAAAAAGGAGTTTTTAGATAAGTTTGTTGAAACATGCCAGAAATCTGTAGAAGCAGCCAAAAGATGTAATGCAAAATGGTTAACTGTTGTTCCCGGATTTTATGAAAGGAAATTACCTTATGGAAACCAATTTGCAAATGTAGTAGAGGCTATGAGAAGAGGGGCAGAGGTATTTGAACCCCATGGTTTAATCATGGTTTTAGAAACCCTTAGTGATACGCCAGAGCTATTTTTACAACAGACACATGAAACTTATGCGGTTTGTAAGGCAGTTAACAGCCCTTCCTGTAAAATACTCTATGATATCTATCATATGCAAAGAACGGAAGGGAATTTAATTGTGAATATAGATCGCTGCTGGGATGAAATAGCTTATATCCAGATTGGGGATAATCCGGGGAGAAAAGAACCAACTACAGGAGAAATTAATTATAAAAATTTATTTAAGCATATTTATAATAAAGGTTATAAGGGAGTTATGGGAATGGAACACGGAAAATCCGTTGGGGGCAAAGAAGGAGAAATTAAGCTGGTAGATGCTTACAGAGAAGTGGATTCATTTTTATAAAAATAGAAACACATTGTACGCGACTTAGTCCCGTATCAGTCGGAAGATTTCTCTTCCGACTTTTAATTTTAAATTGTCTCGTCCTAAAATATCTCTCTCACAATTCTATCAGGTGTAATTTTCAACTCATAAAGCTGTTTTTCTATAGTATCAATCATTGGATCTGGACCGCAGATATAAAAATAATGTGTGTTATTATCTATATGTTTCTTTATCAGGTCTGCAGAAATATACCCGTGATAATAACCGTTTAGTTCTTCCTTCGAAAGTATATTGATAAAATTGGCTCCCAGAAGGTCCCGGAATCTGTCTTCGAGAATGATATCTGATTTGGTTTTATTGGCGAAAATCAATTTATTATGACCAATTTGATTTTTGTCTTCCAGATCCTTCAATATGGATATAAAAGGTGTAACACCCGCACCACCAGCAATAAAAATCCCTTCACCTTTATAGAGGATGGTTCCAAAGACATCGTGTAAAATTAACTCATCACCGGGAACAAGGGAAAGCAGTTGATTGGTAACTCCGTTGTGAGATGGATAGGTTTTTATCGTAAACTCAATTTGCTGGTTCTTAGGTAAAGAAGTAAATGTAAATGGTCTCAATTCCTGCTTCCAGTCATCTTTATTGATGGATATTTCAACTGCCTGTCCAGGTTTAAAATCAAGATCTGCTGGTTTTTCAGCAACAATGTGCAGAACATCGTGTGTAACGTGTTCAACCAATTTAATTTTAACAATATGGTTCATAGCTTTTTATAAAAGATTACCTATTTATATAACGTAGATAACTGGTTTGTGTTTCTTTAAATACCAGATCTGAGATCTATAGATGTCGCGTGTGTTTTACGATTCTGAAATGAATCTGTGACGAAATATTTTAGTAATGTAACGTGAGTTCGGGATAATAGAACTGTCTTTTTAAGGAATAAAAAATAGATTAAATAACTGGTTATCAAATAAGTAAGCATATTTTGTTATATTTAAGTACCAAATTAAAACTATAACTTGATATGCTTACTCCTTCTAAAATTACCGAAATTTTTGTTCAAGTTGATGATTTCTGCAAAGAATTTGAACTTGAGATCATCCAACATAAGCTTAATGCGGGAAATTGTAAAGCCAGAAACCGTAAGGCCTCACTTGCTGATAGTGAGATCATCATATTTTTTAAACAACAGATAATCCTTATATTTTTTACAATTGGCCCTTTTTTTACAGCAATAAACCTCCCCTTATAGTTCTGGACGTAATATGTACTAATAAGTAGAAGCTACATCCGTAGATTGCCTACATAGCAAAGAAAAAATTTGCCTTTCACCTAATTCTGAAAGCTTTTATAAATAAAACTTCAAAGCATCTTCAAAGCATCTTTAAAGCATCTCTAAACGAAAGATGAACGAAGGATGGAACTACCCTGATTTTTAATAATTCCCGAAGGATACGCTTATGTACCAATTTAACGATTTATTTCTGTTTTGACAAACATTTCACAAAATAGAAGACGGATAAAACTCCTACTCAAATACACGTATCGGAAATACCAGAGCGAAAGAGGTTGTAAAGGCAAGACAAGAGAAATAACAGGTTTTCTTCAGAAGGCGACTCTCAGAACTGCTTTGGTAAACATTGAATGTGTCAATGATGAACTAAAAAATATCTTCAAGCTCCAGCACACCCGTCACCGTCCGATCAATAACTCCCTAATGAATACAATGGGCGTACTTTGTGCTTATCATTTCTTCCCTAAAAAACTTCTCTGAATATCGCTTTTGAAACAAATGATAAGCAATTATTATTATCTGCTTAACCCGAACTCAGGTTAATGTAGTAAGGTTAGAGAAATCAACATAATTAAAATCAGTTATTAGGGTTTTGTAACAATTATTTTTCCTGGTAAGCCAGTAAAATCGAGGATGAGTTGGTCTCAGATCTCAATAATTTTTACATTCGACTAAATTTTTCAACTTATTCCAGTTTCTATTGTTTAACTTGGGTTAAGTAGTTCATCATATTTAAAAATTATATGAAATATTCTAGTTTTTTTATTGCTTCGGCTCTCACTTTATCGTTGGGCGCATGCAATCAAAAGTCTAAAAATGGTACTCAATCTCAAAGCGCTGATAGTACATTTAATGTTGAAGCCGAATCTTTTGCCGATTTGCAGGTATTGCGTTATCAGGTTCCAGGATTTGATAAGCTTACGCTACAACAAAAAAAACTTGCTTATTATCTTTCCGAAGCTGCTTTATCCGGCAGAGATATTACCTACGACCAGAGAGGTAAATATAATCTTACCATAAGAAAAACGCTGGAGAATATTTATGCGACATACAACGGGGATAAAAACAGTAAGGAATGGGAGCAGTTTAGAGAGTATTGTGGTCGCTTTTGGTTCAGTAATGGTAATCATCATCATTACGGAAATGAGAAGTTTATTCCGGCCTGTTCTTTCGAGTATTTTACCAATTTGGTGAAAAACTCTAACTCCTCAGGATTTCCATATTTACAGAACGAAACTCAACCTCAGTTTCTGGAACGTATTAAGCCTTATATTTTTGATATCAATTTTCAGCCTAAGCTGGTTGACTTAACAGAAGGAAAAGATAATGTGGCGGCATCTTCGAATAATTTCTACGAAGGTGTAACTCAGGCGGAAGTAGAAGCTTTTTATGCCAAATTCGATACCCGTGGTAATGCGCCATCATGGGGATTGAACTCGAAAGTAATTAAAGAGAATGGCAAGATAGTAGAAAGACCATGGAAAATAGGCGGAATGTATGGCGCTGCATTAGAAAAAGTGGTTTACTGGTTACAGAAAGCCGTTGAGGTGACAGAAACAGATCAGCAGCGTTTGGCTTTGAAAAAACTGATTCATTATTACCAAACCGGAGATCTGAAAGATTTTGATGACTATAGCATTGCTTGGGTTGCAGATACTGCTTCGCATTTGGATGTGATTAATGGCTTTATCGAAGTTTACAACGATGCGATTGGTAAGAAAGGAACTTTTGAAAGCGTTGTTTCTATGAAGGATGAGGAAGCAACAAAACGGATCAAACTGATTTCCGACCAGGCGCAATGGTTCGAAGATAATTCCCCTTTAATGCCATCGCACAAAAAGAAAAATGTTAAAGGAATTACCGCCCGGGTTATTACGGTTATTCAGGAATCCGGTGATTCCAGTCCATCCACACCAATTGGAATCAACTTACCTAATTCAGATTGGATCAGAAGAGACTATGGGTCTAAATCTGTGTCTCTGAGCAACATTGTACATTCCTATAATGTAATGAGCAATACCAGCGGTATGCTGGATGAGTTTGCTTACGGCGATGAGGTAAAAAAACGTATCAGAGAGTACGGTAATTTGTCATCTGATTTGCATACCGATATGCATGAATGTATTGGTCATGCTTCCGGACAGATTAATCCTGGAGTGGAAACCCCTGATAAAACCTTAAAAACTTATGCCTCTACATTGGAAGAAGCCCGCGCCGATCTGGTAGCACTTTATTACATTATGGACCAAAAACTGGTTGATATTGGTGTAATGCCAAGTTTGGAAGTAGGCAAAGCGGAATATGATAGCTATATCATGAATGGTTTGATATCTCAATTAACCCGTATAAAACCCGGACATAATCTGGAAGAAGCTCATATGCGTAACAGGCAACTGAATGCTATGTGGGTTTATGAGAAAGGAAAGAAAGATAATGTGATTGAGTTTGTCAAACGAAACGGAAAAACATATACTAAAATTAACGACTATCAGAAATTAAGGGTATTGTTTGGCGAATTGTTAAGAGAAATTCAACGCATTAAATCTGAAGGAGACTATGCCGCCGCTAAGAATCTGGTAGAAACATACGGTGTAAAAGTAGACCAAAACTTATTAAAAGAGGTACTGGAAAGATTTGCGAAGTTAAATGTTAAACCTTATAAAGGCTTTATTCAACCAAGATTGGTGCCTGTATTCAAAAATGAAGAAATCGTAGACGTGAAAGTCACTTATCCAACTTCTTTCTTCGAACAGATGATGGATTACGCTAAAAACTACTCTTTGCTACCTGCAATAAATTAACAAAATAATCATAAAAAGGGGCTAGTAATGCCCCTTTTTGTTGTTTAAACAAAATACTAGTAATGGAAAACTAGTTTTAAAGATGATTTTCATCACGAATTTAACAGAGAGCCAATGCTAAATTCGCAGCTGTTAAAGCTGAAAACAAACCCTTTATTTTATGATAGAATCTGATTTTTACTATAGTTTATTAGACAAGTTAAGTATTGTAGCTATTACGGACAGGCAAGGGAAAATTGTTTATGCTAACGATAAGTTTTGCGATATTTCTAAATATAGCAGAGAAGAACTTTTAGGATCTACCCATAAAATTGTTAATTCCGGCTATCACTCCAGGTCTTTTTTTATAGACTTGTGGAAAACTATAATTGCAGGTGAAATATGGAGAGGCGAAATCAGAAATAAAGCAAAAGATGGTTCTTATTATTGGGTGGATACTTTTATTGTCCCTGAAATGGACGAGGATAATAAGGTCAGGCATTACTATTCTATTCGTATAGACATTACTAAAAGAAAACTGCAGGAGTTCGAGTTGCTTAAAAGGAAGGTTGAGCTGGAAGAAATAGCATTGATGCAATCGCATCAGGTACGTAAACCGGTGGCCAATCTTTTGGGTTTGATAGATCTTTTTGAAAAACAGGAACTGAATGATCTTAATAAAACTTTATATCAGATGATGAAGCAGAGTATTATGGAACTGGAAGATTCAATCAAAGATATCGTAGAGAAAGCAGAGTAAATCAGTTATCTTTGTAGGATGTCTATACAAGCAGAAGATACTATAGTAGCGTTGGCAACGCCGGTTGGTGCCGGGGCGATAGGTGTAATCAGATTGTCTGGTCCAGATGCTATAAAAATCACAAATAAGGTATTTAAGGGAAAAGATTTAGAAAAGCAGGATTCACATACCGTCCATTTTGGGACGATTCGTGAAGGTGACCTAATTATAGATGAGGTTTTAGTGAGCTTATTTGTGGCACCAAAGTCTTATACCAAAGAAAATATTGTAGAAATAAGCTGCCACGGTTCTTCTTATATTATCGAAAATATCATCAAATTGATGATCAGGAATGGAGCAAGGGGAGCAAAACCAGGAGAGTTCACTTTAAGGGCTTTTTTAAATGGAGGCCTGGATCTTTCTCAGGCCGAAGCTGTCGCAGATTTAATTGCATCAAGTTCAGAAACTTCTCATCAGTTGGCTATGAAGCAAATGCGTGGAGGTTTTTCGAGTGAGCTTAAAAACCTACGTGATCAGCTCATTCATTTTGCGTCGATGATTGAATTGGAGCTGGATTTTTCTGAAGAAGACGTAGAATTTGCTAACCGGGGTCAGTTAAAGCAATTGATTCTAGATATTCAAAAAGTATTGGATAAGCTCATCACGTCTTTTGATCAGGGTAATGTACTGAAAAATGGTGTTCCTGTAGTAATTGCCGGAAAACCTAATGTTGGTAAGTCTACACTGTTAAATGCTTTATTGAATGAAGAAAGGGCCATTGTTTCTGATATTGCCGGGACAACACGAGATACCATAGAAGATGAAATTAATGTTAAAGGCGTAATATTCCGTTTTATAGATACTGCGGGCATTCGCGAGACACAGGATGTTATTGAGGCAAAAGGGGTTGAGCGCACTTTAGAGAAAATTAAGCAGGCCAGACTTTTGGTTTATTTGGCCGATCCTATACAGGATGACTTTGCTGCGGTAAAGGAGCAACTGGATGAGGTAAAGGCTTATAATATTCCTTATTTGCTGGTAGTAAATAAAAAAGACCTGCTTAGCGCCGAACAGATAGAAGCCTACAGTCAGTTGTCACCTTTGTTTATTTCAGCTAAGAATAACCTTGGGGTAGACGAATTGAAAGATCGTCTATTGGAGATTGTTAATCTCGCTAATTTAAACTCTGAGGATGTAATGGTCAGCAATATCCGCCATGTGGAGGCTTTGCAGAAAACTCATGAAGCCCTGGTTAGGGTGCTTTACGGAATAGATAATCCTGTTGCTTCCGATTTCTTAGCCATGGACATCCGGCAGTCATTGTATCACTTAGGTGAGATTACCGGGGAAGTAACTACAGATGATTTGTTGGATAACATATTTAGTAAATTCTGTATCGGAAAGTAAGTAATACTCATTAAACAGGATTATAAACAGATGTAAAGTTGATTGTATTGATCAAACATTACGGCTGTTTTCTTTAATTAGTTCGTTATTTATTTGCAGCCCTAAATAAGCTACTTCCATTTTCATATTGGATAGCAGTACTTCATTTAAGAAAAAGCGGATTTCAAATTCATTCTTACCAGGTCATTGGGTGCTCAGTTAAGTTTAGACGCCCAAATCTGTATGGAATTTTGTTGTCAGTTATGTCTAAGTAATTGGTGTCAAAAATAGTCAAATTATCATCCTCCAATTTATCGAGCGCTATTTCCCAGTTTCAGTATGCGGACTGTCTACAGGTTTTGATTCTGGCGAACCCTTTTGTCTTAAGAAAATCGTTAACAAAACTATAGAGGCTACAGAAAGGAACTCGCTTTGCCAGTTTTGAAAGGTCTCGAACCAAAACTGCGGTTCGCCTAGAAATTCGCCTATTGGAGTAAAAGGTTTACCTTTCAATAGCTGCTCTTCATTATAGCTCTTAAAGCTTCCGTAAAGATGTCCGCCCCAGCTGAGCAGAAATAGTATAATAAAGGCTATGGATAATGAGTTTTTATAGATATAGAGTCTCCAGCCTCCTTTTTTACCGGGCCCGGAGCATTAGGATGCGCTTTAGGTTCGCGGTCTACATCTTCTTCTTCATCCAGGCTTTTAGATTCTGCAGATCCCATTTGTCGTAAAAAGATCGTTAGTATAACATACAATGCCATTTGCAAGAATTCACTTTGAAAGTTTTCGAACGTGGCCGAGATAAAATGTCCCGTGTATAAATAGGTATAAAAAGATATTGCTGATGTGCCATCTTCCTGTAATTCTGAATTATGTTGTTTCCAGCCAAAATAGGTTTGTGCAAGGAGTGCAAGAATAAATAATAAGATGAAGGTCAGTGATAAACCGTTTTTATATAAGAAACTTCTTTTTTTCATGGTGTGATGGTGTTTTTTAGAATGTATACAACTGTTATATAGTACAAATGGTTTTGTGAAGGTAGTCGTATTTGAAAATTAGTTTACAACTCAATACTTCTATTGTTATTTGGACTAATTTTTGTGTAAAAAAGAATATCTACGAAAAACTCAAATTAATACAACAAAAGCAATTGATAACGATCAATAACCTGTTTTATTAATGAATTAGCTATGATAAACATTATTTTAACTGAAGATCACCCGATAGTAAGAAACGGAATTAAATTATTATTAGAATCCCAACAAAATTTTTGTGTAATAGGGGAGGCAAGTAACGGTAAGGAGACCTTACGGCTATTTAGAAACAACGTCATCCCCGATGTTTTAATTACAGATATCAGCATGGATGATATGGATGGGCTTCAATTAACGGAAGAAATACGAAGTAATTATCCGCAAGTTAAAATAATGATATTATCCATGATTGGGCAAAGAGAATTTATCTCTAATTGTTTCGCCAAAGGAGCGAACGCATATTTATTAAAAAAGTCGAGTTACGAAGAGATGCTTTTTGCTATTAACCACGTAGCCAAAGGTGGGCGTTATCTGTGTGATGAGCTTTCTATGGATTTAATAGAAAACATGAATAATATCGGGTTAGATTTAGCAGGGAAAACAAGACTTATTGATGAGATTGAACTGTCTGATAGGGAATTGGAAGTGCTGGGGTTGATAAGTGAGGGGCTGACCAATATCGAAATTGCGAACAAACTCTTTTTAAGCAAAAGGACTGTCGAGGGGCACAGGCAAAACTTAATCAACAAGACCAAAGTAAAAAACTCAGCGGCACTGATTAAATATGCTGTAAAGAATGGGCTGATCTGAATCAGTCCGTATATATACTTGTCGGTATATCACCACTGTATGGAAAACATAGCGTGACTTTGGTACCATTGTCTACTCGACTATTAACAAAAATCTGGCCGCCTAATTTTTCTACTATCCTTTTTACAAGGCTAAGACCAACGCCCGATCCTGGAAACTTGCTTGTGTTGGTTGCGCGGGTAAATACGTTGAATATGTTTTTTAAAGATTCGCCAGGGATTCCTACTCCGTTATCTTCTATTTCATAATTTATATAGCCATTTTCCTGATTACTAGTGATTTTTATAACAGGTGATTCATGAATAGATGAATACTTAATGGCGTTTCCTATCACGTTTAAAAAGACTTGATAAACCAGACTCTTTTCTCCCCAGATAGGCAATAGTTTTCCAAATTGTATATTGGTGCGTTTGCAATTGTAAAGTAACTTGGCTTCGTCGGTTATCTGTCTTATCATATGAACCATGGGTACTGGTCCTTTAGAAAATTTATAAGATTTGCTGTGAATAAGATGAATCAGGCCGTCGATTATGGTCTCCATGCTCTGAATTCCGTCCAATATGTTTCTGGTCCATTTTTGTTTTTCTACAGCTTCTTCACCAAAGCTTTTATGGATAATCTGGGTGCCCAGCTTAATAATAGCCAGCGGATTTTTTAAGTCATGAGAAAGGGTAAATGTCAGTATTTCTAACTCGTTATTAAGCTTAATCAGCTCCTCATTAAACTTCTCCTGTTCTTTAGAATTGGAGACTATAGTTTCGTGTAACAGTTTGCTTAGTCTGTTTACAAAATACAGGTCATTATCATTCCACGGCTTAGCTGAATTCCGAAATGTCTCTTCGCTGGCAGTTAATAAGTTTCTGTCTTTATTGGGTTTGATCTGATAGATTTGGCTTATACTTTCTTCTCTGAACCAAAGGACGTAATAGTCGTTTCTATTGGCAATTTCTAAAGCGAGAAGCCCGGCAAAGGGTAAGGGAGGGTTTATACTCTTTCCGCGTGTATAAGTGAAATTGCTATCTTTAAATACTGGTTTTTTATTGGTTGAATTTACAATCTGTACGATTTCTTCTATTTGTTCATGATTGGGACAATGCCCGTGAGTAAAGATATCTCCGCCGTGAAAGATAGCTAAGCCATCGGCTTCTGGAACTTTACAAAGCGTCTCCATATTTTGTACCAATACGCAATTGATACTTTGTGTCGACAATAGTTTGCCCTTCAGGTCAAGTTCTATATCTTTTATCTTATCATGATATTCCAGCAAGTTCTGTTTAAGCCTGCCTTCGTATTTGTTAACAGCGTGTTGCAGTATGAAAGCACAAAGCTGCCTTTTCTGGAAATCAATAATCTTTTCTTTGTAACAATGACCTATTAACATACCCCAAAACTTACCGTCTATGACAATCGGGATTATAATTACGGATACAACACGGATACTTTTAAGGTACTTAATATGCAGTTCGGGCAGTGTGCTTGATTGACATGGAAAGATATCAATATCCTCTTCTGTGGCCAGTAATTTTACGTTTTGTTTATGGATGTTTGGCGAATACCGGAAAGGCGATGTATGGTAAAAATTGATAGCCTCCAGTGGCATGAAATCTTCAGAAAATTGCTTTCCAAGAAAGCTTTCCTGATTGGGTGCGGTACATTCTGCCAGCATTTTACCAATCCCCGAATCTTCCATCTTAAAAAGTAGTATTCTGTCGAATTTGATGATATTACGGATAGAGGTGCATATTTCACTCCAGATGCTTTTTGTTTTTTCCTGAAGCAGAAAGGAGATGGTATCCATCTGAAAATTCTTAGTATATGACTTTTCTTTTGCTTCCCATTCGAAATAAATCCTGTGTTCGTGGCGAAAGATATGCAAGTAATGCTTAATCCCAAAGAGTTCCTGCTGCAATATTTTCTTGTCTGAACGCTCAAGAAAAATAGCTTCTATAGCCAGCAGAGCTTTTGCTGATAATTTCAGTTGTTTTTTGAAAAATTCAAAAACACTGGTGGATAATAGCCCCTGTAAAGATCCCGTTGTTATGGATGAAAAGTTTTCACTAATACCTAATATGTTTCCTTGCGAATTACAAACTATTAAATATCCAAAAAACTGAGTAAACCTGTTACCAGTGCTCGAATGCGGTTTCATACATTTCATAAGTAGAGGGTAGATTACTAAGTTACTAATAATACTTGAATGTTAACTTAATATTATTAGACCATATAGAAGTTTTATTAAAATTGTAAAAAAGGGTAGAAATACGTGTAATCTGATTCTCTAGTAGTAAAAGTACTTTGAGTTTATTTTGTTAAATACCTGATTTTAAAAATGCCAAATCTTTTATCCGCTCTTTCAGTTACAATAGGACATTTACTTAATATAAACGCCTATGTACACACTTGGTATTAACACAGTTTTCCACGATTCTTCTGCATGCCTTTTAAAGGATGGAAGACTGATTGCAGCCGTAGAAGATGAAAGATTCACTCATTTTAAGCATGGCAAAAGGCCTATCCCTTTCAGCACCTACGAATTGCCTTTCCATGCCATTGATTTTTGTTTGAAAACGGCCGGGATACATCTTAATGATGTAGACCATATCGCTTATTCCTTTAATCCATATGCTATTCTTCCAATAGAAATGCTGGGAGAATCGTCTTGTCTGGTGCCCTTGTTTTCCAATCAGCGGGATTTTGATGCAGAGATAGGTAATCCGTGGAACAACCTGTTTCTTACCTCTATTATCAATGCCGAAAACCAATTGATGGATGGCTATCCGCACCATCTGCAGAAAAGATTCTATAAAGCAGATAAAAGCAATTGGAGCTGGCATTTTGTAGATCACCATTTGGCACATGCTGCAAGTGCGTTTTTACCTTCCCCTTTTTCAAGGGCCGCTATTCTAACATTAGACGGGCGGGGAGAAAATTGTTCTACTACCTATAGTGTGGGGCAAGACAACAATATACAGAAGATAAACGAAGTACAGTTACCTCATTCTTTGGGTTTACTGTATGAGCGTGTAACAACATACCTGGGCTTTCTGCATTCTTCCGATGAGTATAAGATAATGGCTTTGGCATCGTACGGTAAGCCTGTATTTGTGAATGATTTCAGGGAGATTATTCAATACACCGGTAACGGGCAATACCAGATTGTGGATGAGAGATTAGAAGAGCGATTTGGACCTACAAGATTAAGAGGTGACGAGTTTACGGATCATCATTTCAATATAGCGCGTTCATTACAGTATGTACTGGAAGAAACAGTTTTGGAACTATGCGAATGGCTGTACGATGTGACTAAAGAAGGCAACCTGTGCATTGCCGGTGGTGTAGGGTTAAACTGTGTGCTGAATGCGAGAATACGCGATAAAAGTTCTTTTAAAGAAGTATGGGTACAGCCAGCTGCGGGAGATTCAGGGACGGCATTAGGGGCCGCTCTTTGTGTAGATGCGGAACAGCGCAAAAGCCAAACCCGGGACTTTAAAATGGAACATGTCTATTGGGGGCCGGATTATAGCGATTCTGAAATTGAGGCTTTCTTATTGAAATGTAAGATTCCATTCCAAAGAATGGAAGATATTGCTACCGAGACAGCGGAACTGCTGGCGGATAATAAAATAATAGGTTGGTTTCAAGGAAAAATGGAATATGGTCCGCGTTCGCTGGGAGCCAGATCTATTTTGGCATCGCCTATTGATCCAAAAATGCAGTCTTTGCTGAATATTGTAAAGGACCGCGAGGATTTCCGTCCTGTTGCCCCAGTTGTGTTGGAAGAGGATGCGTCAGAATGGTTTGAAGGTGCAGGAAAATCTCCATTTATGTTGTTTGTTTATGACGTGATTAAGGAACGTGAACAACTTATTCCTGCAGTAAAACATATTGATGGAACAGCCAGGGTGCAAACTATCAATCCCGATCAGAACTCATTGTATTACGGATTGATTAGGGCTTTTAAAGAAAAAACAGGAGTACCGGTGCTGGTAAATACCTCATTTAATACGCTTGGAAAACCTATTGTTTGTAGTCCGCGAGACGCGATAGAATGTTTCTGGACATCTCCGTTTGATGCTTTGGTTATTGGTTCATTTTTAATTGAGAAAGATTATGGAAGTAAAGATTTCGATAGTTATACCTACATACAAGAGACCGAATCTATTGAAGAGATGCCTGATACAGTTAATTAAGCAAAGTGTTGATATCTCCTTTTTTGAGGTTATTGTCGTTAGTGATGGACCGGATAGAGAGACCCAGCTTTTGATAGATGAAACTGTTGCAAAGGGCGTTATAAACCTTAAGTTTATCTCTTCTGACGTTAAAATGGGGCCTGCCCATGCCAGAAATATTGGCTGGCTGGCTGCAAAAGGTGAATTAATAGCTTTTACTGACGATGATTGCATGCCTGATCCAGATTGGCTAAAGGCGATACTGGACAATTATAAGGGCGAAAAGTTTATCGCTTATAGTGGAAAAACCATTGTCCCTATTTCTCGAAGGCCACATGATTTTGAACTGAATACGGGAAGACTTCAGGACGCCGACTTTATTACAGCAAACTGTGCCTGTACCAAGCAGGCGCTTATCCGGATTGGTGGTTTTGATGTGCGTTTTAAATTAGCCTGGAGAGAAGATAGCGATCTGGAGTTTAAGCTGATTGAACAAGGAATTCCGATTGTTACGTTACATGAAGCACGTGTGGTTCATCCGGTAAGGAAATGTCAGTGGGCGGTGAGTGTAAAGGAGCAGAAGAAAGTAATTTACGATGCGTTGCTTTTTAAGAAATATCCTGCATTGTACCGCAGGAAAATTGCCAATGGTACTGCCTGGAATTATTATCTGATTCTGCTGTTTACATTATTATCGGTATATGCGGTTTACAAGGAAATGCCATATGTGGCTTTCGTCTGTTTGCTGCTGGTGGTCGGTTTTATCTTAAGTTTTACCTGGAAGAGATTAAAATATGCCGATAAGTCGCTGAGGCATGTTGCCGAAATGTTTATTACTTCTGTTATTATTCCCTATGTGGCTGTCTACTGGAAGACCTATGGTGCCATTAAATTTCGAGTGATGTTATTATAAGTACCCATGAGAGAGTCAGTTAATCGTATAGCTATTTTCAGAGCTTTACAATTAGGCGATATTTTATGCGCTATGCCGGCTGTCCGAGCTATCCGGGAGTTTTATCCTGACGCGGAGATTCTCTTTATCGGACTTCCGCATACGCAAGGGCTTATTGAAAGATTTGGAGATTATATAGATCGCTTTATTGTTTTTCCAGGTTATCCCGGTCTCCCGGAACAGCCGTTTAATGAGGAGGATTTTAACATTTTTGCAGGGCAAATGCGTGGGTTGGAACTTGATCTGATTTTCCAACTCCAGGGTAATGGTTCTGTTGTTTATGATTTTCTGTATGGCTTAGGAGCTAAAAGAGTTGTGGGGTTCTGCGAACGCGTAAAACAGCAGGATGAGAACTTGATGTTATATCCGAAGGGATTGCATGAAGTAGACAGGCATCTGGCCTTGTTAACTTATTTGGGTATCCCTCACAGTGATGACGATTTGTTTTTTCCTTTATTTTACCATGATGAAATGGCTTTTAAAGCTTTAGGACTTGAGTTAAAGCCGAAGAGATATATTTGCATTCACCCCGGTTCTCGTGGTGCTTGGCGCCAATGGCCTATCGGTTATTTTGCTGCTATTGCTGATTATTGTAAGAAAAAGGGCTTCGAAGTGATAATTACCGGCAGCGGAAGTGAGTTGCCTATTGCCGAGAAGTTGCTGGATGTTATGAAGGAGATGCCAATTGTACTATGTGGTCGTACTTCGCTGGGAGCTGTTGCGTATCTTATTAAAAATGCCGCTCTGCTGGTAGCGAATTGTACTGGGGTATCCCATGTCGCTGCTGCATTAAAGACTCCCAGCGTTATTATCAGTATGGACGGTGAGCCTTGTCGTTGGGGACCTAAAAATACCGAATTGCATACAACAGTAGATTGGACAGTCAACCCTGATCTCGAATTGGTAATGAGGGAAGTGATGCGGAGGATTGATTTTTTAATGTTGAGGTCTAATGTTTGATCTGCTGCTATGCTTGAATCTCCGATTCTTCTAATGGTATTAGGCTGCTTATTATGATTTTTTCTTTGTTTTTGAGAGGGGTATAGCAAAGCAATCTTTACGATGTTAACTTAAATAATAGTTGTTCTCGACATGTGGGATCAAATCAAAAAAAAGATATTACAAATATCCTAGTAAATAGTAAAGAATAATAAAAATAATAATCGTTAACAAACAACCTCCGCCAAGTTTCTTTGCTCCCCAGCCTGCTATCAGAACTCTGAAAAATTTATTCATAACTATTTTTTTGATATGTGACAGTTAGAATAACAAAAGTCAGGTGTAATAAGTTTTTAGAAGAATATTACCTTTTGATGGATAACGAGAAATTGGCGACGTAAAATCTTATTCTTTAAGCTTGTTTTTAACGTAAAAAACTTTAAACACAGAACAATACACGGCTATTTTTACTATATTTATCGCGTTTTTAACGGGTGCCTATATTCCGTTAAAACAGCTTAACTGTAATAAATAATCTATAGAATAATTATGTCAAACAAATCCAAAATTATCTACACCAAAACTGACGAGGCGCCAATGCTGGCAACTTATTCGTTTTTGCCAATCGTTCAGGCTTTTACGGCTTCGGCAGGTGTTGATGTAGAAACAAGAGACATTTCATTAGCAGGTAGAATTTTAGCGAATTTCCCAGAGTTTTTAAAAGAGGAACAAAGGATCGGTGATGCTTTAACAGAATTAGGTGTTTTGGCAACCACGCCTGAGGCGAATATCATCAAATTACCAAATATTTCTGCTTCTATTCCACAATTAAAAGGTGCAATAGCAGAATTACAAGCAGATGGGTATGCTGTTCCAAATTATCCGGATGACCCACAAACGGAAGAAGATAAAGCAATTAAAGCGAAATATGCAAAAGTTTTAGGTTCGGCAGTTAATCCTGTTTTACGTGAGGGTAACTCGGACAGACGAGCACCTAAAGCGGTTAAGAATTATGCAAAGGCTAACCCGCATTCTATGGGAGCATGGTCTGCAGATTCTAAAACTAAAGTGGCTCACATGAACGAAGGCGATTTCTACGGATCCGAAAAATCGGTTACAGTAGAAGAGGCCTCTCAGTTTAAAATTGAATTTGTTGCTGAAAATGGTGCGGTGACTGAATTGAAAAGTCTTGCTCCTTTAAAAGCGGGTGAAGTTATCGATTCGTCGGTAATGAGTCTGTCTGCTTTAAAAGCATTTGTTGCTAAAGCTAAAGAAGAGGCAAAAGCAGTGGGTGTATTATTGTCTGCACACTTAAAAGCAACCATGATGAAGGTTTCTGACCCTATCATTTTTGGTGCGATCGTAGAAGTTTATTTTGCAGATGTATTTGCGAAATACGGATCTTTATTTAAAGATTTAGGTGTTAATATCAATAATGGCTTAGGCGAAGTTTATGCTAAAATAGCAGGACAACCACAGGAAGCAGAGGTAAAAGCTGCAATTGATGCCGCTATTGCTGCCGGTCCGGATTTGGCTATGGTAAACTCTGATAAAGGGATTACTAACTTACACGTTCCGTCTGATGTAATTGTTGACGCTTCTATGCCGGCAATGATCAGAACTTCTGGCCAAATGTGGAATAAAGAAGGTAAGCAACAAGACACCATCGCTATCATCCCGGATCGTTGTTATGCTGGTGTTTATGTAGCTGTAATTGAAGATTGTAAAGCACATGGTGCTTTCGATCCCAAAACTATGGGTTCCGTACCTAATGTGGGTTTAATGGCTCAGAAAGCAGAAGAATACGGTTCTCATGATAAAACTTTCCAGGCAAGTGCCAAAGGAATTATCCGTGTGGTAGATGCTAATGGAAAAGTATTTATGGATCAAGCGGTGGAAGCTGGTGATATTTTCAGAATGTGTCAGACTAAAGATGCACCAATTCAGGATTGGGTTAAACTAGCTGTTAATAGAGCCCGTTTATCCAATACACCAGCAGTTTTCTGGTTAGATGAAAACAGAGCGCATGACAGAGAAATCATTAAAAAAGTAAATAAATACTTACCAAACTTTGATACAGCAGGATTGGATATCCGTATTTTGGCGCCAACCGAAGCTTGTAAATTCTCTTTAGAAAGAATCAGAAAAGGAGAAGATACTATTTCTGTAACAGGTAATGTGTTGCGTGATTACTTAACAGACTTGTTCCCAATTTTAGAACTTGGAACATCTGCAAAAATGTTGTCTATAGTACCTTTGATGAACGGTGGTGGCTTATTTGAAACTGGAGCGGGTGGTTCTGCACCTAAACACGTAGAGCAATTTATTCAGGAAGGATATTTACGTTGGGATTCTTTGGGAGAGTTCCTTGCTTTACAGGCTTCTTTAGAGCATTTGGCACAGACTCAAAATAATCCTAAAGCGCAGGTTTTAGCTGATGCTTTGGACGAGGCAAATGCTAAATTTTTAGCTAATGACAAGTCTCCGGCTCGTAGAGTAGGACAGATCGATAACCGTGGATCTCATTTCTATCTTGCTTTATACTGGGCAGAAGCTATTGCAGCGCAAAAAGTTGATGCTGAGTTGGCAGCAAGATTCGCTCCATTAGCTAAGGCTCTTGCGGAGAATGAAGCAAAAATCAATGAAGAATTAATTGGCGCGCAAGGAAAGCCACAAAACATTGGCGGATATTATTTCCCTAATGATAGTCTTGCAGGTCAGGCTATGAGACCGAGTGCTACTTTAAATGCGGCTTTAGCAGCATTGTAGTAGACAATTATATTAAACATATAAAACGGGAGCTGTTCTTTAAGGATAGCTCTCGTTTTTTTTGTAAAAAATCAAAAAAGTGTCATATATAAATTTTGGAATCTCTTAAAACGGGTAATATGATATCTTTGAAGCGATGTTTGTTAAACTGTTTCATTTTCTGGCACTTTTTGGATACCTCAATATCATAGCTTATGAGGCCAGTTGTAATACTGTACAAAATGAACAGGCTTTATTCGACGGAGATTCTTTAATAGAATTTGTATTGAATGATGTGTTAGACATACCATTGGAAAAACAAAATCCTGATGCAGAAGTCATGTTTGATGACTACAGGATTTTCCACTCTGGAGTTTATGTTATTCCTGTATTGTTTCTGATAGTGGCTTTCTTTTTTGGTTTACTGTCATTTGTAGTTAAAAAAGAAAATCATCCATTTTATCGGAATAAGAGTATTTGTCTGCCCGGATACTATTCTTTTTTATTCAGATATAAACCTTTCTAGGTTACTTTCTACATTAATTCTACGATGCGTTGCGTAAGCTTTCTGTTTACGTAAGCTTTCCTTTTGGATTTTATTGTTCAACAAATTTTAATTCTTTCTGGCCGTATTGACCAGAAACGCAACACTTTTTATATTTAATGAAAGCTAATACTATTTCGCAATTACTTATTGCATCTTTTGGGATTTTTTCAATTTCTTCCTGTACGGTTAACAGCACAGAAAAAAATCCGGAACAAGAGACAAAACTGGTTCCCGTTACCTCTATAATTTCTTTAGACACCATTATTTATAATGACTATATCGCCGATATTCAGGCAGTAAAAAATGTAGAGCTCAGATCGCGTTTGACCGGATTTCTGGAGAAGATTTATGTAGATGAGGGAGCGAGTGTGAGAAAAGGACAGATTTTATTTAAAATAAACGATGCAGAGTACAGTGCAGATTTGGCAAGGGCAGAGGCCGCTTTGAACAATGCTATTGCGGATGCCAAGACAGTAGAGCTGGAAAAGCAGCGGACCGAATTGTTGGTTAATAAGAAAATTGTATCTAAAACAGAGCTTGAACTGGCCAATGCGAGGTTTAAAGCTGCACAATCTAAAATAGAGGAAGCCAAATCATTACAACAGCTGGCTAGAACCCGTTTGTCTCAAACATTAATCAGAGCTCCTTTTGATGGAACTATAGACAGGATTCCGTTGAAAGAAGGTTCTTTACTGGAAGAAGGCGCTTTATTGACCTCTGTTTCTGATTTGTCTCTGGTAAACGTATATTTTGATATCTCTGAAAAAGAATACCTCAATATCGCTACAGATTCGCTATTCGATAAAAATACATTTAAAAAGAAAGTAACACTGACCCTTGCCAATGGTGATGTCTATCCTTTTGAGGGGATGGCTGAATTTGCAGAAAGCGAATTTGCAACCAACACAGGATCAATTTCTTTAAGAGCCCGTTTTAAGAATCCGCAGGGTTTACTGAAGCACGGTTCTTCGGGCAAAATAAATGTTCCGGTAGAAACTGGTGAGACCCTGGCTGTCCACCAAAAATCGGTATTCGAAATACAGGACAGAACTTATGTTTACAAGTTGGACAAACATAATAAAATCAAAATGACGCCTTTTAAAGCGGGACAGCGGATAGGCCATTTCTACCTGATAGACGAAGGACTTAATTCGCAGGATCAAGTGGTTTTTGAAGGAGTGCAAGGACTTAAAGATGGAATGAATATCCAGCCCAATCACTTAAAACCAACAGAAGTTTTGGCTAAATCAAAAATTTAATAGAGGTGCGGGAAATTTAGAAGTTTATGTTTGAGAAATTTATAAAACGACCGGTTTTATCGCTCGTTATATCCCTTTTTATAACCTTATTGGGAGGTTTGGCTCTTTTTACATTGCCAGTAACCCAATTTCCTGATATTGTTCCGCCATCTGTGGTGGTGACAGCGAATTATACTGGAGCGAATGCCGAAGTAAGTACGAATGCCGTAGCTATTCCCTTGGAGCGGGCGATAAATGGTGTGGCAGGAATGACTTATATGGGCTCGGTATCTACCAATAATGGTACAACACTAATTCAGGTTTTCTTTAAAGTCGGAACCGACCCTGATATTGCTGCGGTTAACGTTCAGAATAGGGTGACCACCGTTTTGGATGAATTGCCGGAAGAGGTAATTAAAGCCGGGGTAACTACTGAAAAAGAAGTGAACAGTATGTTGATGTACCTGAACGTTTTTAGTGACGATGAAACCGCCGATGAACGCTTTATTTACAACTTTACAGATATCAATATCCTTAAAGAGCTAAAGCGTATAGAGGGTGTTGGGTTCGCCCAGATTATGGGTTTACGTGACTATGCGATGCGTGTCTGGTTAAAACCTGATCGGTTGGCTGCCTACCAGATTTCGAGCGAAGATGTAATAACCGCATTGAGAAAACAAAACGTGGAGGCTGCGCCCGGGCAAACGGGTATTGGATCTGATAAATCCATTAATATGCAACAGTATGTTTTGCGTTATCCAGGGAAATTTACAAAGGAATCTGAATATGAGAATATCCCAATCAGGGCTAATGCAGATGGTTCCATCATCCGGATAAAAGATATCGCAGATATAGAGTTTGGGTCTTTGGATTATGAAATGGTTTCTAAGACCGATGGAAGGCCTTCGGCTTCTATTATGTTGAAACAGCTGCCCGGGTCTAATGCTCAGGATGTAATTAAGAAGGTAAAGGAAAGGATGGCCGAATTGAAAGAAACTTCTTTTCCACCAGGAATGAAATACACTATGGGTTATGATGTATCGAGATTTTTGGATGCCTCTATTTCCAGCGTAGTGAAAACCCTGATAGAAGCATTTCTTCTGGTATTTATAGTGGTATTTATTTTCTTGCAGGATTTTAGGTCGACATTAATTCCGGCACTGGCAGTACCCGTGTGTTTGATCGGGGCCTTGTTCTTTATGCAGATGCTGGGATTCTCTATCAATCTATTGACATTATTTGCGCTGGTGCTGGCTATAGGTATTGTGGTGGATAATGCCATTGTTGTTGTCGAGGCGGTTTATGCCAAAATGGAAGAGGAGCACTTATCACCAATGCAAGCTACAATAGCAGCAATGAATGAAGTTGGTGGAGCGGTGGTAGCGATTACTTTGGTAATGTCTGCTGTATTTGTTCCTGTAGCTTTCCTGTCTGGTCCCGTGGGGATTTTTTACAGGCAGTTTTCGTTAACGCTGGCCTCGGCAATTGTAATCTCTGGTATTAATGCGCTTACTTTAACACCTGCCTTGTGTGCTATTATTTTACGTTCGCCCCATGATAAACCGGCAGCCAAAGGTTGGCTGGCCAGGTTCTTTGGGCAGTTTAATAAAGCATATGATAAGACAGCGAAGGGTTATGAAGGGATTTTGACCCGGACAGCCGGTCGCCGAACGTTAACTTTCGGACTGTTGATTGGCTTTTTTGCAGCAACCTGGGGAATGAGCGCTTTGCTTCCTTCCGGATTTATACCTACCGAAGATCAGGGGATGATTTATGTTAATGTCACTACTCCGCCGGGAGCAACCGTAGACAGGACAGAAGCAGTTTTAACGGAGATTGATAAGATCAGCAGAGAAATGAAGGCAGTAGAAACAGTTTCTACTTTGGGAGGCTATAGTTTGGTGAACGAGGTTTCCGGTGCTTCTTATGGGATGGGAATGATTAATCTGGTGGCTTGGGAAGATAGGAAAGAGTCTGTAGATGATATTATCGCTGAGTTGAAAAAGAAAACTGCGCATATTATGGATGCGGAGATTGAGTTTTTTCCTCCGCCAACTGTTCCTGGTTTTGGTAATTCTTCGGGCTTCGAGTTAAGAGTATTGGATAAAACGGGCAACGATGATTTAAATGCCACATCGAATGTTTTGAAGAAGTTTATTGAAGATCTGAAAGCTACTCCGGAGGTAGGAAATGTTTTTACGTCTTTTGACGTCAATTTTCCGCAGTACGAATTGCATGTGGATTATGATATGGCGGCAAAACAAGGCGTGTCTGTAGAGAATGCTATGGCAACATTACAAACACTAATGGGGAGTTACTATGCTACCAATTTTATTCGTTACGGGCAAATGTATAAGGTTATGGTACAGGCAGGGCCAGGATATCGTGAAAAGCCCGAGGATGTTCTGAAACTATACATCAAAAATGAACAAGGGAAAATGTTACCATTTTCGTCTTTCATTACCATGAAAAGAGTTTATGGTCCTGAACAGATTACGCGTTATAATATGTTTTCTTCTGCCATGCTGAACGGAGATGCTGCTGACGGTTACAGTAGTGGTGAGGTGATAGCGGCTGTGGAAAAGGTGGCGCAAAATCTTCCGCAAGGTTATGATATAGAATGGACGGGAATGACCAGGGAACAGATTATTTCCGGAAATCAGGCACTTTACATATTTGCACTATGTCTGCTATTCGTCTATCTGATTTTAGCAGCGCAATATGAGAGCTTTCTGTTACCATTACCAGTATTGCTCTCGCTTCCGGCAGGAGTTTTTGGTGCGTTTTTCTTTCTTAAAGTATTTGGATTGGAAAATAACATCTATGCGCAGGTTGCTTTGGTGATGCTCATTGGACTGTTGGGTAAGAACGCTATCCTTATTGTTGAATACGCCATATTGAAACAAAAGCAGGGGATGAGTTATTTGCAGGCAGCTATAGAAGGTGCGGTTGCCCGTTTAAGGCCAATCCTGATGACTTCTTTTGCTTTTGTGGCAGGCTTAATCCCGCTCATGTTTGCCAGTGGCGCAGGTGCTTTAGGTAATCGCTCTATTGGTGTGGCGTCCGTAGGAGGTATGTTGATCGGAACAATTATCGGTGTATTGGTTATTCCTGGTTTATATGTTTTATTTTCTAAGAACACGAAAAAGAAAAAAATTAAGGTTGCCATTGCAGCTCCTTTGGTTCTATTGTTACTTGGAGCATGTTCTGTTAAAAATGATGTTAAGGAATATAGGCACCAGGTTATTCCTCAGAATTTCGAGAAAGAACTGACAGATACTGCTAGTGTCGCTGCAATTTCCTGGAAAGACCTGTTTAGGGACAAAAATCTGATTGCTTTAATTGATACCACTTTAGCAAATAACAAAGACCTTAAGCAAGCATTGTATCGTATAGAACAGGCAAAAGCCAAGCTAAGGTTGAAGAAAAATGCTACGCTTCCCAATTTGAATATAGTTGCAGATGCCGGATTGAGCAAATATGGTTTTTATACCATGGATGGAATAGGTAATTACGATACCAATTTTTCTGATAATCTAAAAGCCGATGAGAAGCTACCAGACCCGCTTCCGAATTATTTTTTGGGTTTACAGACGTCATGGGAAATCGATATCTGGGGAAAATTGAAGAACCAGAAAGCGGCGGCTTTAAATGAATTCTTAGCCAGCAATGAAGGACAGAAACTCATACAAACAGAATTGGTAAGTCAGGTTGCTTCCGCCTATCTGGAACTACAAAGCCTCGACGATGAACTGAAGGTTTATAACCGAAATATCGATTTACAACAAAAATCATTGGAGGTGATAGAAGTAAAAAAGGAGGCAGGAAGGGCAGATGAGTTGGGGGTGCAGCAGTTTAGAGCTATACTTTTCAACTCGAAAGCGAAGAAAGAAGAAGTTTTGCAGCAGATGCAATTTTTGCAAAACCATATTAGTCTTTTGGCGGGTAAATTTGATAATGGGGTTAAAAGAACCGAAGCTATCTTACAGGAAGAACTGTTTGAAAAGATAAAGGTAGGACTACCTACTCAGCTTGTTGCTAACCGACCAGACGTCAGACAGGCTTTGTTAAACTTGAAAGCTTCAGTACACGATGTTAAAGCGGCTAAGCTGGCTTTCTTACCTACTATAGCTTTATCTCCTTATATTGGGTTGCAAGCTTTTGATGCAGAAAAATTCTTTAACAGCAAATCGCTAACCTGGGGATTGTTAGGCGGGATAACAGCTCCGGTTTTTAATCAACGTGTAATCCGGTCTGATTACGAATACTTTAAGGCATCCTACGGCTTAGCTTTTGAAGAATATGAAAAGACGGTTTTACAGGCATTTACGGAAGTGAAAAATGGTATTTCCGCTGATGAATATATCCGAAAGCGTAAAGATTATATTCTGGAGGAAGCTAAAGCTTTAAGAGCATCTGTTTCTGCCGCTCAAGATTTATTTATTGCGGGTAGAATAACCTATCTGGATGTGCTGAATGCACAAAAAAGTGTGATAGATGCTGAAATTAATCGGATTAGCATACGTAAAGAACTGTTGCTTAATCAAATTATATTATATAAGGCATTGGGCGGTGGCTGGAGATAATTTATTTATCTCTTTAAGACTGCCATTTCTGGCAGTCTTTTTTGTTGTATGGTTTTTGCTTATTTTGTTTTAAGATAAGCCATTAAGCCATGCGAAGACTACTATTTATCATAATGCTATTTTCTGTGTCGATAGCTTTTTCGCAGGACAAAGTATTGCTGAATGAGAATTTTACCGATAATAAAAACGGATGGAGGCTTTGGCCCAATTCGAAGGAATTCCATGTAGATATACAAAACGGGGTACTGCATTTAGAAAAGTTTAATAAGAATTTCGATAGCAGGGGGTGCCTTTGGTATGCGAAACAAATTACAGACCTAAATACAGCAGATGACTTTTCTCTTGCTTTGGATGCTAAATTTGTGTCTGGAGGAGATATTTTTGATGTGTTAGATATCCAGTGGGGAGTGATATCTAAAGGAAATATTCAGACAAATTCTGTGCTGTATCAATTGAATGTTTTTTTGGACGGCAGTGTCAGATTAGACTTTTTTAATTCCAAATGGGATAATTTCAGCCGGGTCTATATCAAAGATAAACTTGATCAGATGTCTTTTAATCCTCGTGAATTTAATAAATACGAACTTATACAGTCTGCGGGATTTATCCACTTAAAAATAAACAATGTAGAGGTGTATAAACAGTATATTGTTCCTATTGAAGGCAATGTAATAGGATTTCAACATTGTATGAAAGGGGCTTGGGAAATAGATCACTTGATGGTAATACAAAACAATCTGAGGCTAGCTACACAAAAAACGGACTTTGCGGAAAACCTTATGGATAATATGGCAAACATTAAGACCGTTACAGGTGAGATTAGTGGGTACATTGAGGACGAGGGAATGCGTGTCTTTAACAAAGACGAGCTATTTATTTATCCAAACCCATTTGTTGACAAGTTTAATGTGAACTTTTATCTGGCGCAAAAAGAGAAGGTAGATATTTATTTGATTAACGTAGTAGGAGAGCTGATGAAAAAAGAAACGCGTGTTTTTCCGGCAGGAGAAGTAGACTTTACCATGGAAGCCATTGTACCGGACGGTATTTATATAGTTCGGGTAGTTTCCGAAAGCGATAACAGGTTATACAAGAAAATAATGCGGGTTGGTGCCAATGACAGGTAGGCCAAACTCAATCACTTATGTTAGCGAACCTGTTGTTAAGTAGGTAGTTTTCGTATTTTTTCGTTGTTTGTTTTACTTAGTCTTTCGGCTTTTTCCTGCGCCCGTAAAACAGCGGATGTTTTACCATCGCCTCTGTGATTCCAGCCTGGAGGATAGAACATATATTTTAACCGATCGGAAAACTTAAGGCCGGGTTGTTTCCATGCATCTTTATAAATTTCTTTCCATTCGTGAAATACGATGTTTATAGGCCCTTTGTCTTCTATATCTTTGGTCAGCCCATACTTTATAGGTTCGTAATTCTCATCCTCTTTTTCAAAGGTACCAAAGATCCTATCCCAGATAATTAGCCCCATTCCCATATTTCTATCTAGATATCTGGCATTGGAAGCATGGTGTACGCGGTGGTGAGATGGCGTTACGAGGAACCATTCTAAAATTCCCAGTTTTCCAACAGTAGTGGTATGTACCCACGTTCCATAAATTTGGAAAATGGCATAAGCAGACATGATATGCCATGGATTAAAACCCAATAATGCAATAGGAGAGAAGAATAAATATCTGTATAGGGGCTGGAATACAGGCGAACGAAATCCTGTTGAAATATTGAATTTTTCTGAATTGTGGTGAGTCACATGTACCGCCCAAAATAAGCGTGAATGGTGATCTACATAGTGATGAATATAATATGCAAAGTCCTGCAATAAAAACACACCCAGCCAATACCATGCGGAACTTGCTGAAAGGTTGAATAAACTATGATCATAGAAGAAAAACATAACACCCATAGCAAAAGCTTTCATAACCAGATCTAGGCCGAAATTTAACAATGCCATGTAGACATTTGTTGCCGTATCTTTTGTGTCGTATATATGCTTTTTATATTTGTAACTGTAGATCATTTCGAACAATATGACAGCTATGTGGATAGGAGCTGTATAGAGATAAACGTAGGAAACGCCCTGTTCTCCAAAGAAGGTTTCTATGTTCATTATATCAATGAATAAAAATTACGACAAATTTAAAATTTTGGAAGGATTAAGTAATAGAATATATAAACTTTAAAGATAATGAAAATAATACAGGTGTTGAAATGTTAGCCTTAGATGTTTTTAAGAAGGCCGTTGAGGGAAAATTGAATAAAAAGCAGTTATTATTTAATAACCGCTTTTTAACGTAGCTTAATTTAATCTTTCTTTCCACCAAAAACGGAGAAACTAACATATCTCTTAGGATTAGCCCTTAGATCAATCATTAGCTTATCCAGATTATGGGAAGCATTATTTAGATTATTGTACAATTTATCGTCATTTAACAGTAGGGCTAAAGATCCGTTCCCCTTGTTTACTTTATTGATAGCAGTTTGCAAATCTGCTACTGCCTGATTGGCGTTTTCCAATGTCTGTTTGAAATTCGCTTTAGCAATTTCGTCAGATACTTTATTGAAATTTGTTAAAATACCGGTTATTTGCTCGTTGTTGTTTTTCAGATTGGCAGATATAGATTCCGCATTAGCCAAGATATTATCTATTCTTTTTGATTGTACGGTAACCATGCCATCAACCGTTTTAGATGTTGACTCCAACGTCTGTAAGGTCCCTGCGATACTGTTGAAGCTAGACTCGATATTCTTTTGAAAGTTAGGGTTCAATATATTATTTACTGAAACTAATACAGAGTCCAACCGCGAAATAAGGATTTGTGCCTTTTTCTGTACAGGTTCCATCTGATCCAAAATATTAGCTTGAATATTTGAATTTAAGGTATCGCCATCAGCAGCGTATGCAGTGCTGTTACCCAGATCAAATACAACCGCTTTGCTGCCCAGAAGGTCGGTACTTTCTAATCTTGCAATGGTGTTTTTCGGAATATCGTATTTAGGAGCTATTTTGAAGTTCGCCAAAATCTTTCCGTTTTGCTGTAATGTTAAGGCCGCTACCCTGCCAATTTGATAGCCATTTACCAGAACAGGTTTAGAGACCGTTAATCCGTCTACTTTATCATAAATAGCATAAAAATCTTTTTCTTGTGTAAAAACGTCGTTCCCTTTTAAGAAATTATAGCCAATTATAAAAATAGCAATAGCAAAAGACGCTAAAATTCCGACCTTAGTTTCGTTAGAAATTTTCAAATTATGTTCAATTTAAGTTTTTAAATCATTTAAGACTCTATCTGTTTCTTATAAGCAATTATAGCATTTAAAATGTTTTTAACAATTTCTGCCTGGCCAGATTCTGAATTTATGTATTGTTCTTCTTCCGGATTGCTTATAAAACCAATTTCTGTTAGCACAGCTGGCATTCCGGCTTTTGCCAGTACCGCCAGACTTTGCTCTTTAACTCCTCTGTTTACTCTTCCGGATTTGACATACTCCTCTTGCATTAATGATGCCAGTTTGATGCTTTGCTCTCTAAATGCATTTTTCATCAAAGAGAAGATAATATAGCTCTCAGGATCATTAGGGTCAAAACCTTCGTAGTTTTCTTTATAGTTCTTTTCCAAAAGAACTGAAGCATTCTCGCGAATTGCGGCATCCTGTTGACCAAGCCTTCCGAAACCGGATACTAGAGTTTCCGTTCCTGTAGGTCCCGGGTTTGGAATATTTCTATAACCGTAAATTGGTTTTCCGTTAGAATACCTTACGACATATTTTTGTTTAATCAGAGGCATGGAGTTACAGTGTATGGAAATAAATAAATCTGCCTTTTCAGCGTTAGCTATTCCAATTCTGTCATAAAGTTTTACGAAGACGTCGGTTTTCCTGGTGAAAATAACTTTCACGTCGGGAAGTTTCTCCTCAATTGCTTTTCCTAATTTCAGTGCCACTTCCAGAGCTACGTCTTTTTCTTTTGAAAATGCACCTCTGGTTGCGCCGTCTTCACCACCATGCCCCGGATCTAAAACAATAAGTTTTACTTTGCTCTTTTCGGATTTAATGATATTTTCGGCTTGCGAGCTACTTATGAAGGAAAATGTTAAACTTACGGAAATAATAAAACAGCTGATAAACCTTGTTGTAATTTTCATTAATTTTGGACGTTTTTTGTTGACCTTGTGTACAAAAATAATATTCATATTGAACTTTGAGAGCTTCTAATATAATTTTTATATGTATTTTAACAATTGTATGCGTTTGTGTGCAATTATTTTCTGCCTTTGCTCAAAATCCTGATACCAGTTTACGATCAAAAAGAGCCATTATATCCTCCGATTCAACTGTATTAGATTCCTCTTTAGTGAAATTAGATTCCACGCTGCATACTAAAACGGATACGGTTAAGAAAAAGTCTGACTTTGAAGATAAAATTGTTGCGACGGCAGAGGATTCGACGATTTACGACGCTAAGCACAACATTGTCCATTTATACGGTAAGGCCAGAGTGGTTTACGGAGATAAGACCGTAGATGCAAATTATATCAGGCTCGACCAGAAAAACAACACAATCTTTGCAAAAGGAACAATCGACTCTTTAGGTCACTTTTCGGGCCCGGCGATTTTTAAAGATCCTAGTCAGGGAGCGCTGACAGCAGATTCTGTTTATTATAACTTCAAAACTTCGAAAGGTAAAATCTATCAGGTTTATACCGAACAGGAAGGAGGGTATATTACAGGAGGGAAAGTAAAGAAGCAAGAGGATAACGAGTTGCATATGAAGGGTGTGGTGTATTCCACGTGTAGTAATCCTTACCCGCATCAACATTTTGGAATAGTGATTACAAAAGGTATCGCCACAGACAGACAGATTGTTACAGGGCCAGCTTATGTAGTGATAGAAGATGTTCCCTTACCAATTGTGCTGCCATTTGGTTTCTTTCCAAAGCCGAATAGACGGGCCTCAGGTATTATATTTCCTCAATTTGGAGAAGATGCAACTTTGGGCTTTTTCCTGAGAGATTTTGGATACTATATAGGGCTTAATGACTATTGGGACATGACATTGAAAGGAGGAATCTATTCTAAAGGGTCTTATGAAGGGAATATTGCTTCGAGATACATGAAGCGTTATAAGTACACAGGAAATTTGTTCTTTTCCTACGCTTCGAGAAAGTATGGTGTGGAGGGAACTCCGCAATACGAACATCCGCAAAGAGATTTTAATATCAGATGGTCGCACTCGCAAAATCCGAACGCCAGACCAGGTACCAATTTTAGTGCTTCTGTAAATGCAGGTACCTCTACTTATTACCGTAATAACGCCAACGGTATTATGGATTTTAATCAAATCAGTCAAAATAATCTGAACTCCAGTATATCGTACAGCAAAACCTGGGCAAATAGTCCTTTTAACTTAAGTACCAGTTTAACACATAACCAGGATTTAACAAGAAGAACCGTTAGTTTGGGATTGCCAAGTTTAAATTTTAGTATGTCAACGCTAAATCCGTTTGACAAAAAAGATAGGGTTGGCGAACAAAAATGGTATCAGAGGATTGCTGTAGGTTACAACTTAACTGCCGATAATCGTTTGAATACAACAGATTCTATGCTTTTTAAGAAAGAATCATTAAGTAAAGTTCAGAGCGGAATCAGACATAATATCCCGATATCCATGTCTTCGAGGATTTTAAAATATTTCCAGTTTAGCCAGAATATCAACTATACCGAAAACTGGTATTTCCAGACGATTAGAAAGAAATACGCTTTGGCACCAACGCCAACCGGAACCAAGGATTCTACATCTATAGATACTATTCAAGGCTTTAGAAGAGCTGGAGAATATAGCGTAGGAGGAGGGCTTTCTACAAAAATTTACGGAATGGTGAATTTTAAGAAGGGTAAATTGGTTGCAATACGCCATGTATTAACTCCAAATATCGGATTCTCTTATCGCCCGGATTTCAGTCAGGAAAAGTACGGTTTTTATCAGGAGTACGTGTATAATCAGGCTGGAGATAGAACGAAATATTCCATTTTCGAAGGCAGTTTATATGGTGGTCCGGGAGGTGGGAAATCTGCGGCTATCAATTTCGGAATAGATAATAATATCGAAATGAAAGTGCGAAGCACAAAAGACACTACCGGAAATGGAATTAAAAAGATACCGATTTTACAGGGGCTGTCGTTAAATGGTAACTACAATTTTGTGGCTGATAGTTTCAAGCTTTCTACACTTAGTTTCAGTGGAAGAACTTTTTTTACAGAGAAATTAGGTGTCAATTTCGGTGGTTCATTAGACCCATATGTTTATCAGACCTATATTCGGAATGGAGTTACCATGGGAAGGCGGGTTGACAGATATTTATGGCAAAATGGCAAACTTCCAAGACTGGCAAGCTTTAACTTTTCGTTCGACTATAGCCTGAATTCATCGACATTAGGGAAAAATAATAAATCAAATAACCCACCTACGCCTGGTGGGAATAATGAAACCTTTAATCGTTTAAATGCCAGTGAGCTGGCACAGTTACAGCAGATAAGTAGAGATGCAAATGCCTTTGTAGATTTTACCGTTCCCTGGAACTTTAGTTTTTACTATAATTTTACGTATGCAAATAGTGGTTTGCTGAAAACCTATTCACAAACATTAAGCGCCAATGGTGACTTTAGTCTGACGCCAAAATGGAAAGTTCAGTTTACGACAGGATACGATTTTCAGATGAACAAAATAAGTGCTACATCTTTTAATATCTATAGGGATTTACACTGCTGGGACTTGTCGATTAACTGGAGTCCTTTTGGATCTTATAAATATTACGGTGTAAACTTAAGGGTGAAGTCAAGCATACTGCAGGATCTGAAATTGAGCAAACGCAGCGGGTACCAGTCATTTTACTAAGAGAAGGAAAAGCCGGAACCTGTAACATTAGACTTTCAATTTAAAACATATGCCTTTAGCAGAAATTATTACTATTGGAGATGAAATTCTGATAGGACAAATTATAGATACGAATTCGCCCTGGATGGCAACCGAATTGAATAAGATAGGTATTTCGGTTACTCAGATAACATCAATATCTGACCAGAAAGAACATATATTGAAGGCTTTGGAAGAAGCCGAAGGGCGAGCGGATATTATCCTGGTAACCGGAGGGTTGGGGCCTACAAAAGATGATGTTACCAAGAAAACAATGGCCGAATATTTTGGCAGCGAAAAAATGGTGGTTCACGAGCCGACGCTGAAGATTGTAAGATCTTTTTTCGAGCGCAGAGATTTACCTGTGACAGAACTGAACGCATTACAGGCCGAAGTTCCTGATAACTGTGAGATATTGCTGAACGAAAATGGAACTGCACCATGTATGTTGTTTCAAAAGGGAAATAAGGTCTTTATTTCAATGCCGGGAGTACCTTTTGAGATGATGCTGTTGATGAGTAATAAAGTACTTCCCGAACTGACTAAAAGGTATCATTTGCCTTCTATTTATCACCGCACCATTTTAACAGCAGGAATTGGTGAATCTTTTTTGGCTGATAGGATAGCTGATATAGAAGATAGCCTGCCTGATTATATTAAGCTAGCTTATTTACCAAAATTAGGAATGGTGCGTTTGCGCTTGAGTTCTGCAAAAAATGCCGATGCTGAATTGATTGAAGAGATCGAACAATTTGCCGGGAAGATTGAAGAAAGGGTAGCGGAATATTGGGTTTCTAATGAGGATGTAGCTTTTGAAAAAGCAATTTTGGATTTGATGGAAAGAAATAACCTCACTTTATCATTAGCAGAAAGCTGTACAGGTGGTTATTTATCTCATTTATTTACACAACATTCCGGGTCTTCAAGTGTATTTGATGGCGCTGCAGTGGTGTATTCAAATAAATTGAAAATGTCTGTACTTGGCGTCAAATCTGAAACGCTGGAACAATTTGGTGCTGTTAGTGAGCAGACCGCAAAAGAAATGGCAGAAGGTGCTCTGCTTAATTTCGAAACAGATTTTGCCGTAGCAATAACAGGCATAGCCGGACCGGGAGGTGGCTCTGAAGAGAAGCCTGTCGGTACAGTTTGTATCGCGGTGGCAAATAAAAATGAAACACTTGTTAAACGGTTTATATTCAGTAATAAACGCTTGCAGAATATAGAAAGAAGCGCTACGGCTGCTTTGTTTTTGTTATTAACATTATTAAGGAAGTCGCAGTATAATTAATCTATATTGTTATTTTTGTTATAAAACGACGATTTTATATATGGCTCAGTACAAATTTATATTGCCGAAAATGGGGGAAAGTGTTGCTGAAGCGACAATTATCAACTGGCTAAAAAAGCCGGGAGACGCCATAGAAATAGACGATACGGTTTTAGAAGTGGCAACTGATAAAGTTGACTCGGAAGTTCCGTCTCCGGTTAAAGGGATATTGATTGAGACCTTTTTTAAAGAAAATGATGTAGTTCAGATAGGTGATGTTATAGCGACTATTGAAATAAGCGAGGGCGATGTTGAAGAGACGGCTGTAAAGCAGGAAGATGAACTACCGATACAAAATTATAATGATATTGAGGAGGTAGAAATTCCATATATTCCTTCCGAAGAGGTAGACCAGATAAATACTAGCCAGAATGAGTACAGTGATTCGAATAGATTTTACTCACCATTGGTTAAAAGTATTGCATCTGAAGAGGGAATTTCTTTAAGCGAATTGGATTCGATACAAGGTAGCGGGGCAGATGGTAGAGTAACCAAGGACGATTTATTGGCTTATGTTAATAAAAGAAACGGAAAATCGTATCCAATAGAGGCTCAGGTTTCTGTTACACCCGAAATCAGGCAAGCAGAAGCAAAAGATACTAAGCAAAGCGATAGAACAGAGATTTCTGTATCGGAAGAGAAAACTTACAAACAACAGCATGTTGTTGCAAGTTCTGGTTCAGATGAGATTATAGAGATGGACAGAATGAGAAGATTGATTTCTGACCATATGGTAATGAGTAAAGAGACATCGGTTCATGTTACCTCATTTGTAGAAGCCGATGTGACCAATTTAGTGAAGTGGAGAGATAAAGTTAAAAGTGGTTTCGAAAAAAGAGAAGGAGAGAAGATTACCTTTACTCCAATTTTTATTGAAGCTATAGCAAAAGCAATCAAAGATTTTCCGATGATTAATATTTCCGTTCAGGATAATAAAATCATCAAGAAAAAAGATATAAATATTGGGATGGCTGCAGCTTTACCAAATGGAAATCTAATTGTACCGGTTATTAAAAACGCGGATCAGCTGAATTTGGTTGGTTTGACAAAATCTGTTAATGATTTAGGTAAACGCGCAAAAGTTAATAAATTGGCACCGGATGAAATTCAGGGCGGAACATTCACGATGAGTAATATAGGAATGTTTGGTAATATTATGGGGACTCCTATAATCAATCAACCGCAGGTAGCTATTTTAGCTGTAGGGGTTATCAAGAAGAAGCCAGCAGTTATAGAAACTGAGTATGGGGATGTAATTGCCATAAGGCATATGATGTATTTATCCATGTCTTATGACCACAGGGTGGTAGACGGTTCCTTAGGAGGTATGTTCCTGCGTAAGGTTGCCGATTATCTGGAACAGTGGGATAGCGACCGGGAAATTTAGAATACCAAATAAAAACCGTTCTTTAAAACTAAAGAACGGTTTTTTTATGCTTCAATATCAAAAATTGAATAGATTGTTCGAAAACTAATAAAAGTACATTTAGAACACCCGGGACGCTCTGGTGTTACAGAATCATATGCATCGGTTTGATGGTTTAAAAAGTCTTTTTTACAATAAAAGTTTGATTGAGAACATTCAAGCATCTACCTTCGTGTAATTTTTACAAAAACGGAATTTAGTTTAATGCAAAATACAATAGAGCAGCTGGTAAAAAAGCATTACCCAAATGCTAAAAGCGGCGAAGAGGTTACAAAAGCTTATTTAGGTTTTCTGAAAGAAGAGTATAAATCAGACTTAACTAAAATGATGTTTGCTACATCTTTGTGTGCAGACGATATTAATGTGTCTACAGACTTCAGAAGGGTGTTAAGCAGGCCTTTTACTCTCGGAGGGATGGGAGGGTTGCCTTTTGCGGGACTTACCGGTATCACTGCATTTGCTCATCACGTTCCGGATGGTGGAGATGCTTTTATATTTTATGGTCCGCATATTGGAATAACAGATGACGGTGTTTTAGGAAAGATGAGACGCCCGGGGCAAAAGCATTTAACCAATAGCTGTGGAGCACTAATGCTGGCTTTGGAGCGAATGCGTGATAAAGAAGGCGTTTATATTCCGGTAAATAACGAAATAGATTATCAGCAAACTTTGCTGGAAAGATCCGTAATGCCATTTAAACACCAGATTTTACAAGCGGAAATTCCGGAAAAGGAAATAACAGAGGTAACTTTTGGTAATATATATTCTCAGGTACACGATCTGGTAAGAATTTCAAAGAACGAATTTAACTGTAACCGGGTATTCCTTCTTGGATGTGTAATTATTAATACAAGTCCCGAGTTTTTCGATTATGTAGATGTAAGAACCTTTGAAACTTTAGACCTGAAAAGCCTGAAAGAAAAGGAACTGGTTTCTATTTTACAAACCGAGGCTTTTAAAAATTTGTAAAAATATATCTTAAATTAAGACGATTGTTTTACATTAGAGACTTTACTTAAAAACAGAAATATTAAATGCTTTTAGATTTTATTACCTGGAATCCTTCCGATAGTATCGTAGACTTAGGCTTTATATCTATTAAATATTATTCATTATGTTTCTTGCTGGCTTTCGTCTCCAGCTACATTGTAGTTAAGAAGCAATTTGATAAAAGAAATATCGGAATAGAAATACTGGATAAATTAACTATTTATGTGTTTTTAGGTACACTTATAGGCGCCAGATTAGGGCATTGTCTATTTTACGATTTTGCTTATTACTCTAAACACCCTCTTGAAATAATACTACCATTTACTTTTAGTCCATTCAAATTTACAGGCTTTCAGGGTCTGGCAAGTCATGGTGGAGGTGTTGGTATTTTGGTCAGTCTTTATTTGTTTTCCAGAAACTATAAAATGAATCTATGGTACCTGATTGATACTGTGGCAATGGTTGTTCCTTTGGCAGGAGGATTTATCAGATTGGGAAATTTAATGAATTCTGAAATTATTGGAAAGCCAACCGACGTAAGCTGGGCATTTATTTTTGTCAAAGAAGATATGTTGCCAAGGCATCCTGCGCAGCTGTACGAATCTATATGTTACTTTATTCTGTTCTTTGTTTTATATAATCTGAATAAAGAACGTAAACGATATGTAGGTTTTAACTTTGGATTTGTTATTACGGGAATATTTATTGTCCGCTTTCTGGTAGAATTTATAAAAGAGAATCAATCTGCTTTTGAAGCTAATATGGCTATCAATATGGGACAAATATTAAGTATTCCATTTATTTTAGTTGGGCTGTATTTTTTGTTGAGAAAACCGAAAGTAGCTGAGAAGTAACAGACAAAAGACAGAGGAAATTTTCCATTCAGCACATGTTAAGTGCTGTTAGGTAAAGAAATTAAGTGTCACTCCTGAATACCTTCCTTTAGAACATATAGGAGGTGAAGTACTCTATATATCTATTTTTAAAACTTAATATTTATTTATAAGATTTTGATTCTAAATATTTAGGAATAAAAAAATGGCTAACTCTTCATGAAAGAAGACCGCAAATAATGAATTCATAATCGCTATTTTTCCAAATTTTGCTGGATGATATTTTAGACTAGTATGTAAATGTCAACAGTAGCTTTGAATGGAGATTATTATAGAGTAGATTATGTTATTACAGTCACAGAAGCTGAGAGCGGAATTGCTATTTGCAAGGTATCCCGAATTAAAGAAAGCTTATGACCTGTCCTTAAAACTGGGGAATATCTTTAAGACCTGCAAGAGTAAGGAACACGCCTTCAAGCATCTGGCATTATGGTACAATGATGTGGAGGATTGCGGTATTGAATCCTTTAGAACAGTATCCAGATCCGTACAGGCTCATTATTTATCTATCCTGAATTTCTTCACCAACCGATCAACGAATGCTTCGGCAGAATCTTTCAATGCCAAGATAAAAGCTTTCAGAAGTCAGTTCAGAGGCGTCGGAGACATCAATTTTTTCCTGTTTAGATTGACTAAATTATTTGCTTAGTCCACAGGTTTTGAAACTGATCCATGATCAGGGGCATTAGGGCTTTAAATGAATCGTGCATCTGAGTAAAAAATCAAAAACAAATATCTCATTATTTTTATCTCTTCCACAACTTTTGTACATGATCCGATTAAGAACTATTGGAAGATGAAAGCAAAACCTCCAAAAAGCAAAAAAGGCTCCAGATTATCTCTGAAGCCTGTTCATGTGGTCGCATTTGGATTCGAACCAAAGACCTACTGCTTAGAAGGCAGTTGCTCTATCCAGCTGAGCTATGCGACCTTTCCGATTTAAACAACCGTGTGTTTGTTTGAATCGAGTGCAAATATAGGGCTATAAATGATTGTTGCAAACTATTTTTTCTAAAAATTTAATGCTAAATCGAAATGCACTCATTTTTAAGGCATTATTTTTAATTATTTAAAAGGACTTCATCTATCGGTTTTCTTTAACTGGCTAAATTCCTTCTTAGAAAAAACTTTTTCAGGCATACTATTATCAATGCGACATTTATTTTGATAAATGTTCCCTGAAATATAGCTGGGGCAATATATTTTAATAAAAAGATTAAAGCGAGATAAAAGTATATTAAAGCGATTTTTTCCCTACCATATTCTTATAATGTCCAAATGAGTTCCGTGTAATAATAAACATTTTTTTAAACGGAAACTAAAGAGAACGAATCGCTAACAATGATATCGCAAATAGGAATTTCAATGTCAGGTGAGTCATTTGCATTTTCTTTTATTTATTGATTTCACTTATAAAGTGATCGAGAAATCTGAAAAATGTTATATTTATAAAACAAAAGAACGTACCATGAAGATAATGTCAGTATTACTGATACTTTTGGGCTCTATTGGTTTGACAAGTTGCAGTCATACAAATTCTCAAATACCAAATGAATTTATAGAAACCAATCTACGACACCTAAAAGATGATGAAGGGTATCAACTAAACAAATTTGGTGTTAAATTTACAGATGGGAAACTTGAAGTTAATAAAGTGGGCGAACTACATAAATGTGAGTATCAGTTTTCAGATGGCAAACTTTTGGGGATAGACCGAGGAGAATGGGGTGGACAATTATGTTTTATACCAACCGATACGGCAAAAAAAACGTTAAAAATAAAGGAGGGAAATATTAAATTTATTTTCAGTTTCAAGAATAAGTTATATTTCATTGAAGGATTAGCTCATTCAACAACAAACACCGGATCATTATATAAACTTTATAGTTCTATTAATAGTTTTGTCTTCAAGAAAATCATGGATTTTGACGGGGCTCCCGAAGCTTTCGCTGTTTATCAAAACAAGTTACTGATTGCAACGCACATAAATTTTTATTCAATTGAGAATTTCAAACAAGTTGTAATTTATAAGAACATTTTTCGGAACGGATTATATCCTAATTCCATCGCTATTATTGACGATAAAAATATATTTTTCGGAATGCAGGGTGCAATAGCAAAACTTGATTTATGGGAAAAGAACTTGAAATTTTATAAGAATAAGGGATAAATTCCTTGGTTTATTTGTCAAGATAGATTGTATATCCAGTTAATAGTTTAATAAAACATAGCTTGCCCTTAAAATTTAACTATAGCATCATGCGAGAATTGGATAATTTTTACTTACAGGGAACCTTGCTTGCATTGAGAGAAATTATTTTGTAACAAAACAAAGACATAACAACTGCTCTGAAATACGGAATGCCATTTTTTGCTATAAAGGAAAGATGTTTTGTTATTTGTTGGTATCATAAAAATACAAACAACCTTACATTGGAATAGTAAAAGGAAATCGTTTAGATGATCCGTTTTTAATTCAGGAAAAGCGTTCAAAAATGAAAATAATGTTGCTTGATCCAAACGAAGATTTGCCAGTTTTGAAAATTAACAATTTACTGCAAAAAGCCTTAAATTTATATAGATTATAGGATATTAAAATCAATAAAAAATAACGATGACACCTAATTGGTTAACAAGCTGTTTGCAAAAAGTATCGGTTAAAGTGTTTATAAATAAAGACGTTGTTGTCAAATTATGGAAGATATAAAATATCAAATCATTACACCAGAAGACCACGAAAAAATAGAACTTATTGCGGATTGGTATTTATGTGAGTGGAATATTCCAGTTCAGACAACAATAGAAAAAATAAAAAACCTTTCTATCAGAAATGATGAGTTTCAGATCTTAATGATGCTTAACAATGAACCAATCGCAACAGGGGGGCTTTACAATTATGTTGGTTTGCTAGATAGAGAACCACGACTTAAAGTTTATAAAAACTGGTTAGCTTTGGTTTTTGTAAAGTCTGATGTAAGAGGAAAAGGATTGGGTGCATTACTGTGTAAATACATTCAGGATTATTCAAAAGCTCTGGGACTAAAAGAGTTGTATTTATTTACCCATACTGCAGAAACTTTATACAAACGATTAGAATGGCGGCAATTGGAAAGGCTTGATTTGGTAGGTAAAGATATTGTGGTGATGAAAAAGGAATTGTGATAAGAGGAAGTAAATGAAAAACATTTTAGTAATAAATGGTAGTACCAACTACAATTCTTCTGATCAACAGTTTATGGATAACACTAATAATAATGAAAGCTAGTTAATGAATGCAGTTTTACTTCTTCACGATTTGAAAATCGTAAAAGAACTGGTTTACGAAAAGTGCGGCTTGGTTTTAACAAGTCTTAAGCTGAATGCAGAAAGTACTGAATATGCCGCTTGTTCATTTAAACTTAATGAATTAAATATTGAATATCGTGTTTCTAAAATTACACCTACAAAGGTTGGCCAGTTTGTTGCAATCTGGAAAAGAAATGCTGACGGTATTACGGAGCCATTTGACATCTCCGATAATATAGACTTTATAGCCATAACAGCTAAGAATGGAGAGAATATGGGACAATTTATTTTTCCAAAAAGGGTTTTGGCAGAGAAAGGTATCATGACCCAAAATGGAAAAATTGGTAAACGGGGAATCAGGGTTTATCCGATATGGGATATCGTAACAAATAAGCAAGCGGAGAAAACAAAAAGCTGGCAGATAAAATATTTTTTAGAGATAAAAAAAGGAGTTTCTAGCGATCAGGATAGAGCCAGGCATATGTTTAACCAAATTTAGGATAGAAGAACTAAACATATATTTACTAACAACGGTGAGATTAGTCGACAAATAAATAATGGCAATAAAATCTCTAATATGAAGATCCTTAATTAAGGAGAGGGGGATTATAATGGAGCCGTTCCGAAAAGATTCCATTGTAAATAGTTGAAATTCTATTAGAAACAGCTCCTTATCATAAGATTTGTTCTGGTTATTTTATGGCAGCAATCATCATATGCGGGCTAAAAGGAAGTAATGACTCTTCATTTTCAGTTACTTTCAATAATTCTTTTAATACGAGGCTTTTTTTGCGGTCCAGCATATTAGCGAAATAATCTTTATCCAACCAAATCAGTCCTTCCACGGCATAAATTTTATCCACTTTAAGCTCACAACTTAAAAATTCATTTTTCAGATCATACGGTTTGTGATAATAGGCTTCAGCCAATAACCAGGGAAAATCATCTGGTTGATTATGTACCCCGGAAAGTAATTCTGTTTTACACATCTCAAAAAAAGAAGGCTTATATATTAAGCCGCTGAGCAGTCCGACCAATGTAGAGGCAGTTGAGTTTATTCCAAAACCTAGAATAACTCCTCCTTTTTTCAATACCCTTTTAGCTTCGTTAATAGCTGAAAGTCTATCATCCAGATTTTGGAGATGGTATAGAGGGCCATGCAGAATTACTATATCAGCAAAGTCATTTGGAAAGTCCAGTTTTCTGGATTCCCCCTTCATTACTTTGAATTTGTTCTTTAGTTTTTGAGATCTTTCCCCGGCAGTTTTTAAATGCTTGTCAACAGGTTCAACCAAAAAAACGTTATGATTTAGTTTGGAAAGCCACTCAGAATATTTACCAGTTCCACCGCCGACGTCAATTATAGTCGAAGAATCTTTCAGATAAAGTGAAATAAGTTCTTTTATCCTTTCAAATTCAAAGACGCCCATACCTTTGTTTAAACGAGTTTCTTCCGATGCTTTATTGTAAAATTGTTCAATAGATGAACTGATCAAAGTTTTATTACCCATAAAATTGTGCCATCAATACACTTGAAAAAAATCGGTTAATATAGAAATTATATGAAAAAAAAAGACCTTCGAATAAGATTAAAAATTTGTGAAATAAATCCCGGAAAGGGGGATTAAAAAAGTGGATATCTACACTTAGTATAAGATACCATAAAAGTAGAAAAATGCCTTTGTAAATTACGTTTCAATGCATTTTATCCTGTAGTCGGACGAAGTTTCTCATACCTTTTTATAAAAACATAATAGCTAACAGGCTGGGAATTGCAATAATAATCCATAAGAAAACACCTTGCATAAACGGTTTTAAGCCAACTCCTCCCAGTACCTCTTTAGACAGTCCGGCTCCAATAAGAAATAACGTAAGTGTTAAGCCGGTTTTAGATAATCCCATTATCGCGTGGCTTATACCGTTGGGAACCGGGAAGTAGCTGTTTAATAAAATTGCCAGAACAAATAAGCCAATAAAATAAGGTACTTTAATTTTAGTTTTTTTACTTTTAAAAGCGAAGCTGCTGATAATAGCCAGAGGAATAATCCACAAGGCTCTGGTTAATTTTACGGCTGTAGCAACTTCTAGTGCTTCACTACCAAATTTGTTGGCGGCGCCTACTACAGAGCTAGTATCCTGTATGGCTATTGCGCACCAAAGTCCGAACTGATGCTGAGAAAGCCGTAAAAGATGACCAATAAAAGGAAAAATAAAAATTGCCATGGCATTAAGTACGAAAATAGTACCCAGGGCGACACTGATCTGTTTTTCCTCTGCTTTAATAACCGGAGAAATAGCCGCAATGGCGCTTCCACCACAAATCGCTGTTCCTGTAGAAATTAAAAAAGAAGTTTTCTTGTCTGTTTTTAATAGTTTACCCAGTATATACCCAAAAAATAAGACACCTATAATAGAAATCAATGTAAAAACAAACCCATCTTTTCCGGCTTGAAAGGCCGTTTGAGCATTCATACCGAAACCTAGTCCAACAACAGACAACTGTAAAAGCGTTTGAGTAGCCTTGTGGTTTAAATTAATATAAGGATGCCCTATAAATTGCGCAACAACAATACCTAATGTTAAAGCAATCGGAGGAGAAATAAAAGGAAATAAGCAAAGGATAATACAACAGATAAAAACCAATTCTCTTACAGTAATGCTTTTATCAAATAAATTCAGGTTTTTTAAAGTGTGTGTGCGCTTATTCATTTCTTCAGTATTTGTTGATAATTTCTATCACAAAATTGAGAAAAGGAAGAACCACCGGGAAATGACAATTTGCAATCTCCGATAACTAAAAGTTATTAGAAATAAGCGATTTTAAAAATAGTTCTTTAATGGAGGCTGAGTCGCCCTGCTGTGTAATGAAATAAAAATTTCTTTCGATATTCAGGTCCTTTACGTCGATAATTTTCAATTCATTACTTTTTAACTCTTTATAAATCGCATGTATAGACAGAAATGCAAAGGTATCTGAATTTAAAAGATAGCTTTTAATGCTTTCAATACCATCGAGTACCATTTCTATATAAAGATCACTAAACCTGATGCCTTTTTCTTTTAAGGCGGAACTTACAACTTCCAAGGATCCCGAACCAGGTTCTCTGATTAACAATGGGATTTTTTTAAGATCGTTCAGGCTGAAGGTGTTCTTTTTTATTACATCATTTTTAGTGCTTGCGCAAAGTACCAGTTCATCTTTTACAATAGCTGTATATTTTAGGTTTTGCCTTTTGGACTGACCTTCAACAATGCCAACGTCTATTTTACCTTCCAGAAGTAGGTTTTCTATAATTTCGGTATTGTTACTATTGAGTTCGATATTAATATCAGGAAATTTTTGCTTAAAAATAGCCAGCTGTTTAGGTAAGAAATATTGTGATACAGTGGTACTTGCTCCAATTTTAAGGCTACCCTTTACGTTTTTATCCAGTGCGGCCAAATCAGATTCTATATTTCTGTAGATATGATTTAACTGATCAGTGTATTGTGCAAGAATTTTGCCTGCCGCAGTCAGTTTGATCCGTGTTCCATTGCGCTCAAATAATTTAGTCCCGTAAAATACTTCAATTTCATGGATATGTTTACTGACAGCAGGTTGTGTAATATAAAGCTCCTCTGCAGCTTTGGTAAAGTTGAGTCTCTTTGCAACAAGATGGAATACTTTTAATCTGAAATCGAACATCTGTTTCTGGGTATTGAAAACAAAGTTATAAATAAAGGCTAAGTATAAATGCCTGCTTGCATGTTAAAAAATAATGCTGCATTTAGTGTTATAGCTTTGTATCTTGCAATCGAACAATGCAAACTATGGATAAATCGCGGATAAATAAAGGATTGCTGGAAATATTGGAACATGTTCCAAATCTGAATATACCGCATGACGTATTCAAAAATAATCCCCAACAGATCAGGGCGCAAAGACGTCAGATAATACAAAAAACACTAAAGAAGGCACCTGAAAATATTGAAGTTGAAAATATAACGATTAAAGGAAGTAAAGAAAGTCATCAAGTAAGTATCCGTACTTATAGTAAAAATGGGTTGATAAATGCTCCTGTTTTGCTTTATTTTCATTCGGGAGGTTTTGTTGTAGGAGAGCCGGAACAGATGGACGCAGCAATTTTCAAGTTGTTGTCTTTGATAGATTATGTCGTTATCTCAGTAAATTACAGAAAAGCACCAGAACATCCTTTCCCCGCTGCTGTAGAAGATGCCTTTGCTGCATTATATTGGATTTATACAAAAGCCGAACAGATCTTATCTCTGGATAGGACTAAGATTGTGGTTGCCGGAGCGAGTGCCGGGGGTAATATTGCTGCAGCTTTAACGTTAATGTCCCGCGATTATAACGGTCCTGAAATCAGTTACCAGGTTTTAATTTATCCTGCTATTACTCCGGCAACAGGTACCTCGTCCAAACAAGAATTTACAGACAGCCCGGTATGGGATAGTATTAACTCCAATATCGGTTGGATACATTATTTGGGCGAACAAACAGTTGCCGATCCGGAAAACGTATCGCCGTACGCTAATTTGCTAAATGCTTCTCTGGATAGACTACCTCCGGCTTTTATTACAGTATGTGGTTTAGACCCGCTAAGGGACGAGGGAATTGACTATGCAAAGAAACCGCTGACAGCGAAAGTTCCCGTAAGCTTGGAAGTAATACCGGATGCCGTTCATGTTTTCGATGCTTTTCCATGTAAACTCTCCGACCGATTCTTCGCTAAACAGGTAGAATTATACAATAGCCTTTTCAAGGTATAAAATTTGTCGACTTATTTTTATTAATATTTTTGAGCAATGAATACATTAGAAGTCCTTATCGAAAAATTTAAAGAAAAAGGAGAGAAGACAAATTGGTCCTATGTATTTATCCCTGCAGAATTTGCTAACACTTTAAAACCGGATAATAAGAAATCTTTTCGGATTAAGGGAAGTATAGATAATGTTGCTATCAAAGGAATAGCTCTGTTGCCCTATGGAAACGGAGATTTTATTATCCCGATAAATCAAAAGCTAAGAAAAGATCTTGGTAAAGCAGATGGAGATAAAGTATTATTGATGCTTGAAGAAGATAGGGAATTTAAGATGACGATTCCTGCAGATTTGATGGACTGTTTACAGGATGAGGAACATTTGCTGCAAAACTTTTATGCAATGGCCAAATCACATCAGAATTATTTTATTAAATGGATACAGGAAGCTAAAACAATGGATACAAGAGTAAAACGCATATCTCAGACAGTAACAGCGATGGATAATAAATGGTCTTATTCCGAAATGACTAGATTTTTTAAAAAATGAGAAAGATACTTCAATATTTATTGTTATTAACAGTACTCCTGTCTGCTTGCGGGAATTCAGTTTCAGAAAAAGATCTGGAGGGAAAATGGATCTATAAAAAAGTGTCTCATCTTAAAGAAAATCCACCGTTAATACAAGAAGGAGCCGAATTACAGAAGAAACATCCTTATTTGGTAATAACAGGGGAAAATAAGCTGACCATCTTCTCGGAAGATAAAGTGCTTTCTGAAGGAACTTATAGGCTAGAAGGGGATATTATACGTTATGAAGAGGTTTTAGAAGGAGGAATGAAAAGAAAGATTCCTTTTCTGATAAAAAAATTGGAGACAAATAAACTGACGTTTGAAACTATGGATAACAATACTATTCAGATAGTTGCAGAAAAGGAATAAAATTGGATAGCTTTTTGCAAAATAAATTCGGCTTTAAACGGTTTATAATACAATCTAGAATTTGAAATTATGAAAAAAATATGGATAGCGCTGGCAATGTTGATTACTATTACTGCTTGCGGAGTTAACAGACAAACAAGAGAGATTAAAGCTTTGGGAAAGTGTAAATACGATTTAAAATCAATAGACAGTATTTATGTAGCAGGAGTGGCTTTAAATAAGATTATCAATCAAAACACGATAGATTTATCGGCAGCACCAGGTATAGCGCTTGGGTTACTGCGTAAGAATATTCCATTCGAGGGACGGGTAAATTTGGCGATAGACAATCCAACTACCAATAAGGCGTCAATAAATCAATTCGAATACATCGTTTTGCTTCAACAAAAGCAATTAGCAGAAGGTGTGGTTAATCAAAAAGTAAGCGTAGGAGCTGGCGAATCTGTTGTGGTACCTGTAACACTGAAGGCCAATGTCTATGAACTTTTAACCAATGGCCAGCTCGAGGATACTTTTAGAGCATTAAAGTCTGATAAAGAAGACGTAGGTTTGCTTACTATTAAGATTAAGCCTGTTATTTATGTAGCAGGAGCTGCAATAAAATATCCCGGCTATATTACTATAGATAAGAAAATTAGCCGTTCTATTTTGCTTTAGATCCGGCAATAAAACCAAATTGGCATCGTTTTTTCTTATGTGAGGGAAATACAGTACAATAAAATTAGAGAGGAAGAGTTAATAGCTGAGTCCTTAAAATTTAAAAATTGTACCGGACACTAAAAATTAAACAGATGAAAAAGTTAATAGTAATAATGGGTTTAGCTGCCGGAGTTTCGGCTTGTTCTGGCAATGCTAATAATTCGCCGGGGTCGCATAACACATTTACGATTAAAGATTCGGTAAAAATTATTAGAGACAGTTTAAAACTGGATAGTTTTGAACGCGCAGAAGCCGCAAAAAAAGAAGAAGCTTTAAAAGAGCGGGAATTGGAACAGGCAAGGGCTGAAGGTAGAGCCAGTGCGACAAAAAACGTGACAGTAGTTAATCATACCCCAGCTGCGGCAACAAGCAGTGGTACGGCTACTGCTCAGCAACAAAAGAAAGGTTGGAGCGCTGCGGCTAAAGGTGCGGCAATTGGCGCTGGTGCCGGAGCCGTAACAGGTATCCTGATAGATAAAAAAGATGGTAGAGGAGCAGCAATAGGTGGTGTGTTGGGAGCCGGAACAGGTTATCTTATCGGAAGGAAGAAAGATAAAGAGAGCGGAAGAGCTAAATAAGAACCAAAATAAAAGAGGGTATCAGAAAACATTATTTGTTGTTGAAATATCAACTGTTTTAGTCTTTTTGGATACCCTCTCCTAATTGGTGTAATATAGTCACCCTTTTAGAACGGAATTATAGTCTGATTCTTAGACCCAAACTTGAAAATTAAGCACAGATTAAACTAAAAATTGGGTTTAAGTACATATTTATCATAGAATCTGAAGATATGTTCCGCTGCTTCTTCGGCTGTATCCACAATACGGTACAGGTTTAAATCTTCTGGACTAATATTCTTTTCCTTTAAGATTGTTTGCTCCACCCAATCAAGCAGACCTTTCCAATAGTCAGATCCGACAAGAACAATAGGGAATCTGGCAATTTTACCGGTTTGGATAAGAGTGATGGCTTCAAAAAGTTCATCCAAAGTACCAAAGCCACCAGGTAATACGATGTATCCCTGCGAATATTTCATAAACATTACCTTGCGAACAAAAAAATAATCAAATTCCATTAATTTGTCCCTGTCTATATATCTGTTGTGAAACTGTTCAAAAGGCAATTCAATATTTAATCCAACAGATTTCCCCCCAGCTTCGAAGGCTCCTTTATTTCCTGCTTCCATAATTCCGGGGCCGCCTCCTGTAATCACCCCATAGCCTCTTTCAGTTAATAGTTCGCCGATCTTTACAGCCATCTGATAATATTTGTTATCATGGGAAGTTCTTGCAGAACCAAATATGGAAACGCAGGGGCCTATCTTTGCTAATTTTTCGAATCCATCCACGAATTCGGCCATAATTTTGAAGATTTGCCACGAATCGGTAACCTTAATCTCTTGCCATGTTTTATTTTCAAAAGCACTTCTTATTTTATCGTCATTAACCATATAATCTTCAATTTAATCCCAAATTAAGATACAGATTTATACCTAATAAGTTTTGTTTATAAAGTAAATTTCCATTGCTGGAATGCTGTTTTTATCCGTATAGTGCTGGTACAAAGCTCTTAATATAAATTTTTTTTTGATTTTTAGCCAGCGTTTTGAAATGATGGAGTTTAAGGAAGATCACCGCTAAATGCGCCTTACAACAGTTCTGCAATAGCTGTTGAATTCAAAATGTTATCAAGCAAGAAGGCTTATGATTTTAGACTCTTTTAATTATTTCAGCTATATATTCCGTATTTTTGCACCATGAATTTTTCCTCTAAACTATTAGAGAACGCAGTTGAAGAGTTTTCCAAATTGCCCGGAGTAGGTAAGAAAACAGCTTTACGTTTGGTGCTTCATTTACTGAAAAATAGCTCGGCTGAAGTGCATCAATTCAGTAACAGTCTCACTACGCTAAAAGACAATATTAAATATTGTCAGAAATGCCACAATATTTCTGATAATAATGTGTGCGAAATCTGCCTTTCACCAAAAAGAGATTCCACAATAATCTGTGTGGTAGAAGATACGAGGGATGTAATGGCTATAGAAAATACGCACCAATATCAGGGATTATATCATGTATTAAATGGCCTGATTTCGCCTATGGATGGCATTGGCCCGGCAGATTTGACAATAGAATCTCTCTTGGAGAGAATAAAATCAGGAGAGATCCAGGAAATTATTTTTGCCCTTAGTGCGACAATGGAAGGCGATACTACCATTTTCTACCTGCATAAAAAATTGAAAGATTTTAATATTAAAATAAGCACAATTGCAAGGGGAATTGCTTTCGGGGGAGAAATAGAATATGCAGATGAAATAACTCTTGGAAGATCTATTGCAACCAGAGTACCTTACGAAAACACCCTCATGAAATAATTATCTACGAATTTCAGTAAATCGAAATAATGGACTTAAAAAATAAAGTTGTTTTAATAACAGGAGCATCCAGCGGAATAGGGAAATCTTTGGCGGAAGAGTTTGCAAGCCGTGGAGCAAATGTAGTCTTGGGAGCGAGACAATATGTAAAGCTTTGTGAGATATCTGATGATATCATTAAAAAATATGGAGTAAAATCATTAGCTATACAATTGGATGTGACTAATGAAGAAGATTGTCAAAATTTTATAAATCAGGCTGTTTATTCGATGGGGAGCATTGACGTTTTGGTTAATAATGCCGGAATATCAATGCGGGCTTTATTCAATGATTTGGATTTAGAGGTACTGAAACAGATAATGGATATCAATTTCTGGGGAACTGTTTATTGTACAAAATATGCGTTGCCAGAACTACTAAAATCTAAAGGCTCGGTTATAGGTGTATCTTCAATAGCGGGATATAAAGGTTTGCCGGGAAGAACCGGGTACTCAGCATCGAAATTTGCAATGAATGGCTTTCTGGAATCTCTTAGGGTAGAGAATCTGAAAACTGGTTTGCATGTAATGACAGCTTGTCCCGGATTTACAGCATCAAATATCCGAAATGTCGCTTTGAATAAAAATGCCGTTTCGCAGGGAGAAACCAGTATGGATGAAGGTAAAATGATGACATCGGAAGAAGTGGCAAAAATAATTGTAAACGGATTACAGAAGAGAAAGCGCGATTTGATTATGACGGGACAAGGCAAGCTGACCGTTTTTCTGCAGAAATTTTTACCGTCTGTACTGGATAAATTAGTTTATAACGTTTTTGCAAAAGAAAAAGATCCTCTGATAAAGTAGCATTGGTTCTAAATAAATAGGTTTCGTTGAGCAAGCAGAAGCTGATATATCCGTTTTGATTTGACAGGTGTAATTTATATCTTGTTTTAGTTAAACGCTTGTATATGAATAAGAAGCTGTTACTTTTAATATTGTTGCTTGCAACAAGTACATTGTCTTTTTCCCAGGAAAAAGAAGATGCTAAACCGCGGATAGAATTACCCGCTCCGAAATTGGACAAACGTCCTTTTAGGCTAAAGGATTCGGTGAGGATGCATCAGCGGATAGCATCACAGCCAGAGGATAATATGCCGATATTAAAGCCGGAAGGAAATTTCGCTATGAGGGTATATAAACCAGATACCACCCTGATTTTTAATATGCCGGTTGCAGGTTTAAAAGAAACAAAGAAAAAAACAGCGAACGATAAATAATTCTTGAAAAATATTTTTAAACTTTTGAATTAATTATCATATTTGTAACATAAGTAAAGAAATGGTAAACACTGTAGTAAATATTGGTTGGTGGATCTGCGATTTATCGTAGGCAACCTGCTGTATATAACTACATAAAAATACTTGAAGGGCTGCCAATTTGGTTGCCCTTTTTTTTTAATTGCGTTTTTAAGAAATATTATAAGTCCATCTGATAAAAAAGATAAGGAAATAGACGTATGAAACAGATATTAAACACACTATTCGAACATAAGACTTTTACTCGCGAACAGTCTAAAGAAATTCTGACGAAAATGACCTCAGGAGCATTTAATGAAAGCCAGATGACGGCTTTTATTACCGCATATTGTATGAGGAACATCACTATAGAAGAACTTTCTGGTTTTAGGGACGCTATGCTCGAGCTAAGCCTTCAGGTAGATTTGAATAAGGAGTTTAACCTGATAGATCTTTGCGGTACAGGCGGAGACGGCAAGGACACTTTTAATATTTCCACGCTGGCTTCTTTTGTTGTTGCAGGAGCTGGATATCATGTTGCTAAACACGGTAATTACGGGGTTTCCTCGGGTTGTGGATCGTCTAACGTAATGGAATATCTGGGCTATAAGTTTACGAACGATATGAGCGCGCTGCATAAGAGCCTCGATCAGGCTGGAATCTGTTTCTTACATGCTCCATTATTTCATCCGGCTATGAAAAATGTAGCTCCAATAAGAAAAGCGTTGGGGATAAAAACATTTTTCAATATGTTGGGACCGATGATTAATCCGGCCAAACCACAGAACCAAATAGTAGGTGTATTTAGTCTAGAGTTAGCGAGATTATACGCTTATCTATATCAGCAATCTAATACAAATTACACCATTCTTCATGCACTGGAAGGATACGACGAAGTTTCTTTAACCTGCGACTTCAAAGTCTTTTCTAATGGCGGAGAGAAAATTTATCAGATAGAATCTCTGGGTTTTGAAAAGATAGATCCTTCAACCATAGCCGGAGGGTCTACCGTGGAAGATTCAGCCAGTATTTTTCAGGATGTATTGAATAATCAGGCAACAACAGAACAAAATAATGTGGTTTTAGTAAATGCGGCTTTGGCGATTAATACCATGGAGCCGGGTTTATCATTTGCCGATTGTTATTATAAGGCAGAGGAGTCGTTACTATCCGGTAATGCCAAAAAGTCATTTAATAAATTAATATCAATTTCAAACTAGGAGATGAAGGTTAAGATTTGTGGGATGAAGTATGAAAGAAATATTGCTGAAGTTTCAGCCCTGTCTCCGGATTTTATGGGATTTATCTTTTATCCAAAATCAAAAAGATTTGTAGGGCTCGATTTCGAAAGACAGCATATACAAAATATCGATCCGCGGATAAGAAAAGTAGCAGTCTTTGTAAATGCACATGTAAATGAAGTAGTGGAATTTAGCAGAATATATGGAATTTCCACCGTTCAATTACATGGAGATGAAAGTCCCGAGTTTTGTACAGAAATTAAGAAAGAGGGATTTTCTATTATCAAAGCTTTTGGTGTTGATGAAAATTTTGATTTCGAAAGTCTGAAAGCTTTCGAAGATGTAGTTGATTTCTTTTTGTTCGATACAAAAACAATAAATTACGGAGGTTCAGGTAAAACATTTGGCTGGGATATTTTAAACAAATACCAGCTAAGCAAACCTTTCTTCCTGAGCGGTGGACTAGATGTTGAAAACCTGGAAAAGGCCAGGGAATTGAATCATTCACAACTATATGCTGTTGATCTGAATTCGAAATTTGAAATAGAACCGGGAATAAAAAATGTAGAACTGCTTGAAAAAGCATTAAAAAATATAAGAGAATAACATGGGAAATAGTAAATACAGAATATCCGAAAATGGATATTATGGGGATTTTGGAGGAGCTTACATTCCTGAGATGCTTTATCCGAATGTAGAAGAACTAAGATTGAATTATGAATCCATTATTGCAAGCGAAGATTTCCAGAAAGAGTTTAAATCTTTATTGAAAGATTATGTTGGACGCCCTTCGCCACTTTATTACGCCAGAAGATTATCTGAAAGATACGGGGCGAATATTTTCCTGAAAAGGGAAGACCTTAACCATACCGGAGCGCATAAAGTTAACAATACAGTAGGGCAAATTTTATTGGCCCAAAAACTAGGTAAGAAGAGGATTATAGCAGAAACAGGTGCCGGACAGCATGGCGTAGCAACGGCTACAGTGTGTGCGTTAAAAGGGTTGGAATGTGTAGTGTATATGGGAGAGATAGACATAGAACGTCAGGCTCCAAATGTAGCTCGTATGAAAATGATGGGAGCAACGGTTATACCATCTACGTCTGGAAGTAAAACCTTAAAAGACGCTACAAATGAGGCAATGAGAGACTGGATAAACAATCCGGAAGATACTCATTACATTATAGGTTCGGTAGTGGGGCCCCATCCTTATCCAGAGATGGTAGCTCAATTTCAATCAATCATCTCCGAAGAAACCAAAAAGCAATTAAAAGAGCATACCGGATCAGAATTTCCTGATTATGTGTTGGCTTGTGTGGGCGGAGGAAGTAATGCCATGGGAATGTTTTATCATTTTCTTGATGATGAAAATGTTAAACTGATTGCTGCTGAAGCTGCCGGATTGGGTATAGAATCAGGACATTCTGCCGCAACATCAAAATTAGGAAAAGAAGGGGTGTTACATGGTTCAAAAACAATATTAATGCAAACAGAAGATGGTCAGGTAGTAGAACCATATTCTATTTCTGCCGGTTTGGATTATCCTGGAATAGGGCCTCAGCATGCACATTTACATAAAGTGAAGAGAGCCGAATATGTAAGTATTACGGATGATGAAGCTTTGCAGGCTTGTATGTTATTGTCAAAACTAGAGGGAATAATACCGGCAATAGAATCGGCACATGCATTGGCTCAGTTGGAGAAAATGAAATTCGAAGGTGGTGAAAATGTAGTGGTTTGTTTGTCGGGAAGAGGAGATAAGGACCTGGCAACTTTTATGAAGTATTTTAATTTATAAAATATCGTCTGTCGCTTTTTAGTTCATCGAATAACGAGGAACGAATAACGAGAAACGAAACACGAACAACGAAACACGAAATGAACAGATTACAAAAGCTTTTTCAAGAGAAAAAAGAGAATATTCTATCTATATATTTTACAGCGGGATATCCTGAGCTGGATGCTACACTAAGAATAGCCGAAAAACTAGAAGCTGCAGGAGCAGACTTTCTGGAAATAGGTTTCCCATATTCAGATCCCGTAGCTGATGGACCGGTAATTCAGGCCAGTTCGCAAAGAGCTTTAGAGAATGGAATGACAGTCAAAGTCCTTTTCGAACAGCTAAAAGACTTACGCAAAAGAGTAAACATTCCTATTTTATTAATGGGCTATGTTAATCCAATGATTCAATATGGAGTTAAAGAATTTTGTACAAAAGCCCGTGAAGTTGGGGTTGACGGCATTATCGTTCCGGATTTACCAATGTATGAATACGAAGAATTATACAAAAATGATTTTCTGGACAACGGTTTAAGCAATATTTTTATAGTAACGCCGCAAACCTCAGAAGAACGAATCCGAAAAATTGATGATTTGTCATCTGGATTTATTTATCTGTTGTCATCTTCTGCTACTACGGGAAGTGCCTTAGATGTGTCAGATAAAATTACTTCATATTACGAAAGAGTGAAATCAATGAATTTGAAAAACCCTTTAATTATTGGTTTTGGAATTTCAGATAATCAGTCTTTTATGCGGGCAAGTAAATATGCAAATGGAGCAATCGTAGGATCTGCATTTGTAAAGACTTTAAAAGCCGATGGCAGTGATTATCTATCGCATATAGATGGCTTCATTAATAATATTCGTTCTCGTAACGCATCAAGTAATTAATATGAGGAAGTAGAGGCAGGTATAGTATAGTCAGACTCCGGTCTTAGGAAGTCTGACTTCACTTTTAACCTTTTGGTTAGCCATGTCTTCGTTTAAAAGATCCTGCTTTATACCACAAACATTTTACTTATGTCGCTGTAGTTAAGAAATAAATCATAATAGATTTGTATAGGATCAACTCGACTATTTAAAATGGCTGGAGAAAGAATTTTACACAAAGAACTAAGCGAGAGAATAATTGACGATAAAAAGGCTGCTTCATTTTTTAAAGACAAAATGGTTGTGGCATCTAGCGGTTTTACAAAATCAGGAGATAGTAAAGCGGTATTGTCTGCATTGGTACAAAGAGCCCAAACTGATCCTCTCAAAATTACCTTAATGACCGGAGCTTCTCTTGGACATGGTACAGATGGAGCTTTAGCTGCGGCTAAATTATTACACCTTAGGTTGCCCTTTCAGGTAGATACCGTTTTGCGTAAAGCAATAAATGACGGTGAGGTTTTGTTTATAGACCAGCATTTGGGAGAAACGGCAAACCTACTCAAAGCCAATAACTTTCCAAAAATAGATATCGCAATTCTCGAAGCAGCAAAAATTCAGGAAGACGGTAGTATAATTCCTACTACCTCTGTGGGTAATTCCGCGGCTTTCGCAGCCTTGGCAGATAAAATTATTATAGAACTTAATACCTCGGTTTCACTGGATATAATAGGAGTTCATGACATATGCTCTCCCGGCGAATATCCAAACAGATCAGAAATACATATCGTAGAAGCAAATAGTAGAGTAGGGACAATAGCAATACCTATAGAGGTAGATAAAGTGATTGGAATTGTTCTAACAGATAAAAAGGATAGCCCTGCAGAGATTGCGCCTGCAGATGAAACAACAAAAGCTATTGCGAAGCATTTAGTTGGGTTTTTTAATGACGAAATAAAGAAAGGAAACCTTACAAAATCACTGATGCCTTTGCAAGCTGGTATAGGTAAAGTAGCTAATGCGGTTTTGAACGGATTTATAGAGGGGGATTTTGAAAACCTGACTATGTATTCTGAAGTATTGCAGGATAGTACATTTGATTTGTTGGATTCAGGAAAGTTGAATTTTGCCTCCGGATCTTCCATCACAGTTTCAGAAGAATACTATCATAAGGTTTTCGATAATTTCGATAAATATCGTAATAAAATAATCTTGCGTCCCCAGGATATAAGTAATGCTGCGGAAGTGATCAGGAGACTGGGAGTAATCTCGATAAATACAGCATTGGAGTGTGATATTTATGGAAACGTAAATTCTACGCATATCGCTGGTACCAATATGATGAATGGCATCGGAGGATCAGGAGATTTCGCAAGAAACGCATACCTAAGCGTTTTTGTAACACAGTCTATTGCAAAAGGTGGAAAAATAACCAGTATTGTACCTATGGTTTCTCATGTAGACCATACCGAGCATGATGTAGATATTATAGTAACAGAACAGGGACTGGCAGATTTAAGAGGCCTGGCGCCCCGTCAGAGAGCTAAGATAATAATAGAGAACTGCGCACATCCTTCATATCGCTCGTATTTGCTGGATTATTTTGACAGAGCGTGTGAAAGGGGAGGTCAAACACCTCATCTGTTAGAAGAAGCTTTTGATATTTATAAAGATCTGAGAGAAAAAGGAACCATGGCAAAGCAAATTTTCTCATAAATTGTATTTGGTAAATAAAGTAATCAAACTAATAAACTCTGGAAATCAGTTTTTATTAGTTTGACTACTTTATTTGAGTCCTGCGATGATAAGAATCCTATATTGCAGCGTTGAAAGCTTTTTTTATTTTACATTACTTTGGGGTAAAGGAACAAAATCTGTTTCGTTAGGAACCTTTGGGAACCTTTGTGCTACCCAGTCTTGTTTAGCTTTTTCTATCGTTTCTTTATCTGAACTAACAAAGTTCCAGAATATATAACGTTCCTCTGGAAATGGCTCACCACCAAAAATGTAGACAGTAGTACCCGCCAGCATTTTAAACTGACATAACTTGGCATCCTTAGCTATTAAAATCTGTTTTGGCCCATAAGTATTTCCTCCGTCTTCGATTTCGCCTTCTAATATATATAAAGCGCTTTCACCAAATAAATCATTTCCAATATTTAAGGTCGTATCTTCAGAAGCTATGATTTCGAGAAAATAAAGCTTGCTATAAACGGGAACCGGAGATCGTTTTCCGAAGGCTTCACCAGCAATCAGTTTAATTTTCGTAGAACCTTCTTCCCAATGAGGGATATCTTTAGCTTCGATATGTATAAAGCTAGGGTCTAAGTTTTCTAAATCTTTAGGTAAAGCCACCCATATTTGTAATCCGTGAAGACGCTTATCCGAATGCCTTAGATACTGGGGAGTCCGTTCAGAATGGACAACACCTTTGCCGGCGGTCATCCAATTTACGGCACCGGGTGTAATTTCCATTTCAGTTCCTAAGCTGTCCCTATGCATAATGGAACCTTCAAATAAATAAGTTAAAGTAGATAGGCCTATGTGAGGATGAGCGGGTACATCCAGATTTTGATAGTTTTTTAAATCAGCTGGCCCCATGTGATCTATGAAAACAAAAGGTCCAACAGCTCTTTTCTGGCGGAAAGGTAATAGCCTGCCCACTAAAAAATTTCCAATATCAGCGGCCCGTTCTTCTATAATTAATCCAATGTTTGACATAATATTTTTTTAATGAAAATGGCAAAACTAAAGATACATATGTTTGAGTGAAGTTTATTTAAAAACAGGTATTTCGTAAATCTGTTTTATATTGAGCTAGGAATATAAAAGATAGGCTCTTTGAGCTAATCCTTCTTCGTATTTCTTTTGTTTCTTTTCCGTTTCTCCTTCACTTCTCCGTACCATCCCTCTTACAAGGCTTACGATTGTCTTACGTTACTCTTACGATACAAAAGAAAATCGCAGGAAAAGTGCTGAGGGAATCTAAGTAAACCGGCAAAGCTGCTCTAGTTTTGGCTATAATCAACCCCAAAAAATTGAACCTGAACCTCCGATATAGTGAAAGACAAACGCATAATCTCTTGAATTTTTTCCTTTGCGTTGTAATAAAAAGAAAAATTACGGTAGTCTTCGATTATGTCAAGCGGAGAATCGACTGTTAAGACGCAATAGGGAGTTTTATAGTAAATGCTGTTCCTTTGTTCTCGCTGCTGAGCACAGAGATTGTTCCGCCATGTTGTTCTACAATCTTTTTCGAGATATGCAATCCCAATCCAATAGATTTTTCTCCCTGTAAGCCTGTTCTTCCTGCGGCGGAAAACTGATCAAATAAATGTTGTTGCAGGTCCTTAGGGATGCCTATTCCATAGTCTTTAATGGTGATATCAACAAAGAAATCATCCTGATTGAGTAAAATCTCTAAATTGCTGTCTTTGGGAGAAAATTTCAAACCATTACTTATCAGGTTATCAATTACACGTTCTATTTTAGAAATATTAACTTCTATATCTATGTCCTCGGTATTATTTATTAATAATATTTTTCTGGAGTTATCTATTCTCCATTTATCGATAATAGACTTAATATAAGTGAATACATTAACCTGTTGCCTCGAAATAGATTCTTCATGTTCTTTTTCTGCTTCTATTAAATCTTGTATAATTTTTTGCGCTTGAATGGCAGACTTCGTAATCAATACAACCAGATTTGGATCGTATTTCTCCGAAATCATTTCACTTAAAATTTCGATGTTACTAAGAGGATTACGTAGATCGTGTGCAACAAAGGTTAAAATCTCTTTCTTTCTGTTGTTCAGTATCTCAATCTCTTTATTTTTCTCTTCTAATTGCTTTATTTTTACAAAGTGTTGCGATTTGAAATAATAATTGTACCGTGAAAAGCAAAGTAGAACAAAGCCTAAAAACAAGCCCGCATATACATTCATTATTTTTTGATTTACAGAGATAGGAATAAAAATAATAGACAGCACAAACACGCTGGAAATAATTGCTGCTGCAGTGGCTATTTTACGGTATTCGATAACAAAAAATAAGGAGACGGTGACAATTCCAATTAAAAAGACGGTAAGCGTATTTTTTGTATTATACAAGGAAACTATATAACTAACGGAAAATGTAGTTAATAATATTGTCAGCATAAAAGCAAAAGAGAGTGTGTCTTTCTTTTTTCTTGACCAATTACTTTTATAGGCTTTTCTTGATAAAATTAAAAATGTGGTTGCAGTAGTTATTTGAATCCAGTTTAATAAAGAAAGTTCCCTGAAATTAGCCAATTGCATAACATCCCGCCAAAAAAATAAGGCAAAAATGCGATTAAATACATTGATTGCTAGTGAGCAAATGCTCAACAAGTACACGTTTTTTAGATTGGTAGAGGTACAATAGCTTCTAAAGTCCGTCGCATATTTGCGCGGAGTTTTATAAGTAAAAAGGTTAACCAAAGCGAGCGTTAAATTATGCGACTAATATACTCATATGTGTAAAACCATTGAAAGAAAAAAAAATAAAAAAAATATTAAATTCGTATTGCAGATTTAAAAAAAATAGATGAATTTGGTGTAACTATTAAATTTAAAATGAAAAGATTTTTTGTTACAGCTTCTTTAGCTATGGGACTTTTGATGTCCGCTTATGCACAGGATCAGAAACCTGCTGTTAAAATCCCTTATTATTCTCAGGAGTTCTTAGATGAGTTAAAAGCGACGCCGGAGCAGAAGGCCGCTATTAACAAATTAATGGACGATTTTAAAGCTGAGTCGAAGAAGGTTAAAGCGAATACCGCTTTATCGGAAGATGAAAAAAAGGCTGAGATTGCAAAATTAACTAAAGATCGTACAGCAGCTTATTACAAAGTGCTTAACGAAGAGCAAAATCAGTACATTAAAACAAAGAGAAAGCAATTAGCAACTGAGGCGACTCAAACTAACTAATTGTAATTAAAGGCTATTTAAATAGAGAATATCTCTTATTCTAAATAGCCTTTTTTCTTAAAGTGTCTGTTGTACTGGAAGCCATCAAAAACTTCATGTCTATTGATAAATCAATGGACTTATGAAAGTTTTATTCTTACAATAAATTTACCTCAATATTCCCTTAAATTCCTATTTTGCTGATGTCAGTTATTATTTAGAAATGCATCAGTTAAAAATTGTCGATATTATTTCTCAGCCTGGAGATAACATTACTTTTCAGCTAGTTCCGGTAAGCAGCAATTTCCCTTCTTACAAAGCAGGTCAGTTTTTATCATTGATATTTCATTTTGGGGAAAGAGAAATCAGACGGTCATATTCATTAAACAGTTCACCCGATGTGGATCAGCAATTAAGTATTACTGTTAAAAGAATAGATAATGGTGAAATATCGCGTTTCCTACATCACGAAATTAAAGTTGGGGATATACTGACTGCTCAGGACCCCAATGGTTTGTTCGTCTACGAAACCGAACCGGGTACAAAGCGAACCGTGTTTCTTTTTGCCGCAGGTGTAGGGATTACACCGTTATATGCTATTCTTAAAACAGCGTTGGTTAGGGAAAGCAAATCGAAAATAGTTCTGGTATACAGTAATAAAGCAGAGGATAATACACTTTTTATCGACGAACTAAGACAATGGCAGGCAAAGTATCCGGATCGCTTACATATTATTTGGATCTTTAGTGATAGCAAAAATTTATTGAAAGCCCGTTTGAACCGTTTCTATATCGAAGAGATTATCAGGAACGAATTGGAATTTGATAGAAGCGCGGCATTGTTTTATACCTGCGGGCCTATATTTTATATGGATTTATGTCGGATCTGCTTATTGGGAATGGGATTTCCGGCTCAAAATATAAAGAGAGAAACATTTGTATTGCCAGAAGATGAAGGCGATGATGATGACCAAACAGAAAAGGTTGTTGATACAAACACATACACGATTAAATTACATTTTCAGAGTAAAACCTATGATTTAGATATTCCCTACAACAAGCGGATTTTAGATGTAGCGCTTGAAAATAAGATTAATCTTCCTTATTCATGTCGCGCTGGAATGTGTGGTACATGTACTTCCAATTGTATAAAGGGCAATGTGAGAATGGATTATAATGAGATATTGACTGACGATGAGGTGGAAAAGGGACGGGTATTGATTTGTACTGGCCATCCGACAGAAAATGGTACGGAAATTTTTGTAGAAGGTTAATTATCAAAACATAAGGGGTGTTTCGTCGTTATTGTATATAGATTAAAATTCAAGCAATATGAAGTTTATAAAAATGCCCGTTTGTTTGGTAATAACGGTTCTGTTGGGTTCCGTTACGCTTTTTGCTCAAGTAAAGGGCGATAAGTTAAAACAGCTTATTAAGGATCAGGAATATGTTTTTGTAGCACAAAGTGCTTTAAGCCAAAGAGGAACAAATATCAATTTAACCAGTGAATATGACCTGAAGGTTGGAAAAACGCAAATTGAAAGTTATTTGCCCTTCTATGGCCGCGCATATACAGCACCCATGGATCCTACCGAAGGAGGTATAAAATTTACTTCCAAGAATTTTAAGTATAAAGAGAAATTAGGTAAAAAAGGCGGTTGGGAAATAGTTATTGTGCCAACTGATTACAAAGAAATAAATTCCATGGCACTGTCTATATCTGAAAACGGTTATGCAACTTTAAGTGTAAACAGTAATCAAAGATCCAATATATCTTTTTACGGATACATCATGCCTAAACCTGAGAAAAAAGAAAAAGGGGAAAATTAATCTTTCCCTTTCACATACACAGTTATTAATGACGCCTGGGGGATACCTAAAGTGCTCCCGGGCGTTATTTTAAGTAAATTGCTTAAATAAATATCACAGATTCCCTGTAACACCTTCTTCATGTTTTCTTTGGTATCTTCTTCATAGGTAGGAAAATCATAAACAGTAATTTTACCATAAACATCTACGATTACCCTAAAAGCATAATTGAATTTTTTATAGGCATTGGCTATTTCAATTTTGTATTCCGGATAGATATAGTCATAAGAACTGCTTTTAGTCAACGGATCAAAGGAAGAGAATTTTTCAACTGTAATGGCTTTACTTTTACTTTCCAATTTTACCGGATTCCGGGCAGCGAAAAGATAAGTCGAATCTAAAGGATGTGCATTAGCCAGAGCAATTCTTTCTCTTACAAAAGCAGTGTCTTTTGCGCTTGGTTTAGTAAGTTCCTCTTTGGTTTTATGCAATACTTTGTCCATATAATTCTCGGAATAGAATGTCATATAAACATTTGATCTTGCATCATTTTTTACCCGCAGACTTTTAACTTCCAGTCTTTGCAATACTATGCTGTCTTTGGATAACAGTTTTACTGCAAACCATTCTCTTGCGAAATTATAATAATTATCATGGTCATGGTGAAGATAGAAGCCAACTAACCTTTTAAGCTCATAGGAATAAACCTCTACAGAATCGTTGCGTTGAAATCTGAGTATCCATTGGGGCTCCTGCTGAAAGCCGATAGTATCAAAGGAAAGACCATTCTCAAATCTTCTCTTTACCTCATGAAAGGTGATTCCCTTAATAGATTCGAAGTTATGTGGGTTTTTAATTTTGCCTTCTTTTTTACTGTTTGATTGACAGGATATTATCGTTATAAATATAAATAATAAGTTTACGTATTGTAGACGGAATTTCATCAGTATATCTTCAGTTAATTGAGAAAAAACGCCACAAATTAGTTAGAAAAATATATCAAATCCTAATTTGCCAAAGAATATATCTGTTCGAATATAAAAACATAGGAAAAAATACGTTTCATATTTTATCTTTGCAAGCGATTATGAGTATGACTGCTAAAGAAATTCGTCAGGCTTTTTTAGACTTTTTCGCTTCTAAAGGCCATCAAATAGTTCCATCAGCACCAATTGTTGTTAAGAATGATCCTACATTGATGTTTACCAATGCAGGTATGAACCAGTTTAAAGACTTATTTTTAGGGGAAGCACCTATAAAATATCCTCGTGTTGCCGATACGCAAAGATGTTTACGCGTTTCGGGAAAGCATAATGATCTGGAAGAGGTAGGTATAGATACCTATCACCATACCATGTTTGAAATGCTTGGAAACTGGAGCTTTGGTGACTATTTCAAGAAGGAAGCTATAGCATGGAGCTGGGAATTGCTTACGGATGTTCTTAAATTGGATAAAGATCGTTTATATGTAACTGTTTTTGAAGGGGACGAGAAAGAGGGGTTACCAATGGATCAGGATGCTTATGATTTTTGGAAAGCATTTGTTCCTGAAAGCAGGATTTTAAAAGGAAACAAAAAAGATAATTTCTGGGAAATGGGAGATACAGGGCCTTGTGGTCCGTGTTCTGAGATCCATTTTGACAACAGGTCTGACGAGGAAAGAGCAAAAGTAGACGGTGCGACTTTGGTAAATGCTGATGATCCGCAGGTAATTGAAATATGGAATAATGTATTTATGGAGTTTAACCGTTTAAAAGACGGTTCTTTGAAAAAGCTTCCTGCGCAACATGTGGATACTGGAATGGGATTCGAGCGCCTTGTACGTGTTATCCAGGGTAAAACATCTAATTACGATTCTGATGTTTTTACACCAATCATTGACTTTATTTCTAAATCAGCCGGTATACCATACAACGCCGCTGCTACTCCTGATGATAAAGACTGGGGACAAGCGGTTGCTATGCGTGTAATGGCCGATCATATCAGAGCTATTGCTTTTGCTATTGCTGACGGACAATTGCCATCAAATAACAAAGCAGGTTATGTTATTCGTCGTATCCTGAGAAGAGCGGTTCGTTATGCATACCAGTATCTGGGCTTTAAGGAACCATTTTTAAATAAGCTGGTGCCTTTATTGGCTGCGCAGTTTAAGGGGGTTTTTGATGAATTGATATCTCAACAGGATTTTGTTCAGAAAGTAATTCTGGAAGAGGAAAACTCCTTTTTGAGAACTTTGGAAAATGGAATCAACCGTTTCGAGAAGTATATTCAGGACAACCAGGATAGGCAAATTGACGGGGCTTTCGCTTTTGAATTATATGATACTTACGGTTTTCCAATTGATCTTACCGAATTAATGGCGAGGGAGAAGGGTTTAACTGTTGATATGGCGGGTTTCGATACGGAATTACAAAAGCAGAAAGAGCGTTCGAGAGCGGCAACAGCTATAGATGCAGGGGATTGGATAACCGTGAACGAAGATGATGAAGTAGAATTTGTTGGTTATGACGAGGTAGTTGCTACTTCCAGAATTTTAAAATACAGAAAAGTTAAAGCTAAAGGTAAAGAACAATACCAGCTGGTATTAGATGTGACTCCATTTTATGCAGAAAGTGGCGGTCAGGTAGGCGATAGCGGCGTTTTGGAAAATGAAAACGAAAGTATAATAATCAATGATACCAAGAAGGAGAATGGCTTGATTATTCATTTTGCTGATGTCTTACCTCATAATTTAAATGCAACCTTTATAGCAAAAGTTAATGTTCATACCAGAAGATTGACGGAAAATAATCACTCTGCAACCCACCTGTTACATGCTGCCTTAAAAGCAGTGTTGGGGGATCACGTGAACCAGAAAGGATCTTTGGTTAATGCGGATGTACTGCGTTTTGACTTTTCTCATTTTTCTAAAGTTACAGAGCAGGAAATCGCAAAAATTGAAGCTATCGTTAACCAAAAGGTTAGAGAGAATATTCCTTTAAAGGAGGAACGCAATGTACCTTACCAAAAAGCCCTGGAAAGTGGAGTAACAGCCTTGTTTGGTGAGAAGTATGGTGACTACGTTCGCGTAATTACTTTTGATGATAGCTATTCGAAAGAGCTTTGCGGTGGTACTCACGTAAAGGCAACCGGGCAAATCGGTTACTTCAAAATTGTATCTGAAAGTGCCGTTGCTGCAGGTGTTAGAAGAATTGAAGCTATTACTGCTGATAAAGCAGAAGAATATATAAATAATCAGGCTCAACTTTTAGCGGTTTTAAAAGAGTTGTTGAAGAACCCTAAGGATCTTACAAAAAGTGTAGAATCTTTATTGGAAGAAAACAATAAACTAAAGAAAGAAATCGAAAAATCCGTGTTAGAAAAAGCTTCGGTTCTGAAAGACGTATTAAAGTCTAAAGTAACAGTAGTAAATGATGTAAATTTAATTGCGGAAGAAATAGATTTATCTAATGCTGAAGCGATTAAGAACTTAGCTTATCAACTAAAAGATATTGTAGATAACCTGTTTTTGGTCTTGGGTGCAAACATAGACGGTAAACCGAATTTGACTGTGATGATTTCCGATAATCTGGTTAAGGAAAAAGGTTTGGACGCTGGAAAAATCATCAGGGAACTTGCTAAAGAAATCAATGGTGGGGGTGGTGGACAACCGTTTTATGCAACAGCGGGAGGAAAAAATCCAGAGGGATTAAAATCTGCGTTAGAAAAGGCGATAATTTATTTAAAATAGTAATCTCTTTTGTTTTGAGATTGAAGAGGGTAGCTTTTTAGTTACCCTCTTTTTTATTTGATTATGTTATTGTTATAAAGCGGGGTATAGTAAAGGAATAGCTATAGGATAGTACAAGGTATAAGCCAGATACCGTGGAGTATATGTGGATGAAAGGTGGACTATAGGTGGATGATAGGTGGAGTTATAAAATCTTGGTTGGGGTAAAAAATAGAAAAAGGTAAAAACAAATTAAAAGACGTTTGAGGCAGGGTATTCAACATAATTCCACTTACTAATATACGCAAAAATAATGAGAAAAGGTACATGTCCCTGACGACCTGTAGATTGGATTTTTAAGTTTTTACAGGGCCTTCCGATAGAAAATTAGAGTTTCAACAAAGACGGGTTTAGGTGCTTATTTGTTCTTTATTGCAGCCTACGAGAGACCCACGGGGATTTGTTGTTATTCGGGTTTAATGATATCATATCAATATTGTGACTGATCAAGCGAGGTATTTCTGTAACCCTGTGTGAAGGCTGTGGAACAATATCTTTATTTACCAATCCAGATATTTGGCTAGATGTTTCTGTCAATGTCTTCCGAACATAATTTGTTATTCTCAAAATAATACCTAGTTTTGGAACAAACTTTAGGGGTGTCCCATATTTGTGGGCTGAGATTATACCCTCCGAACCTGATGCAGTTCATACTGCCGAAGGGAAAAGTAAGAGCTAAGCTATTAGCTCTGTTTGGCTTTTTCATATTGGCCATTCCTAAGGTTTTATAATTTAAAACCGATAGGAATGAAAATTAAGATCAATCATCAATTTCACGAAGTACCGGAACAGATTACTATTCTGCAATTGATGCAAACGTTGTTTCCCCAACAGCAATCGTTTGGAATGGCTGTAGCAGTCAATCAGGATATTATTGATAAGTCCAGCTGGGCAAATCATCAAATCCAGGAAAATGATTCTTTAACTCTTATCAAAGCTACACAGGGAGGTTGATTTCAATTCAGTAAATGAAATTCCTAACTATCCAGTAAACAAAATAAAGGCATACACATATGGAAACAACAAAGAAGGATTTGGATTTGATATCAAGAGATCCATTTCCGGCATCAGAGAAAATCTATGTAAAAGGCAAAATACACAACGTCAATGTGGCTATGCGGAGGATTTCCTTAAGCGATACCAAGATTCATAACGGATTTGGCTTAACTGAAAAAAATGAAGCTGTAACAGTATATGACACAAGTGGACCCTATACGGATCCGAATATTCAGATTGATGTAAAGAAAGGGCTTCCACGACTTAGGGAGCAATGGGTTTTGGATAGGAAAGACGTAAATCGTTTAGATGATATCAGTTCTGATTATGGGAAACTACGATTGAATGATGAAAAACTGGATCATTTACGTTTTGTGAGAAACGCCAATCCGTTAAAAGCCAAAACAGGCAATAACGTAACTCAATTACATTATGCCCGAAAAGGAATTATTACTCCGGAAATGGAATATATCGCTATCCGCGAAAACCAGCAGATAGAAATATTAAAAGATAGTTTGGGTGAGCGGTATGAAACCCTTGGGAAGCAGCATGAAGGAAATAGCTTTGGTGCATTAACACCAAAAGGCTTTATTACACCCGAATTTGTAAGACAAGAGGTTGCAGCAGGTCGGGCAGTAATTCCCGCAAATATCAATCATCCGGAAGCAGAGCCTATGATTATAGGGCGCAATTTTTTGGTGAAAATCAACGCCAATATCGGAAATTCGGCGGTTACGTCTTCAATTGAAGAAGAAGTAGAAAAAGCAGTGTGGGCATGCCGATGGGGAGCGGATACAATTATGGATTTGTCTACCGGGAAAAATATCCATGAAACCCGTGAATGGATTATCAGGAATTCGCCAGTGCCTATTGGAACGGTTCCGATTTACCAGGCTCTGGAAAAAGTGAATGGTAAAGCTGAGGACTTGACCTGGGAAATATTCAGAGATACGCTGATTGAGCAGGCTGAGCAAGGCGTCGATTATTTTACCATCCATGCGGGAGTTTTGTTACGATATATTCCATTGACAGCTAAACGAATAACAGGTATTGTCTCAAGAGGAGGTTCTATTATGGCAAAGTGGTGCCTGGCGCATCATAAAGAGAATTTTCTGTACACAAATTTCGAGGAGATATGCGAGATCATGAAAGCTTATGATGTTTCTTTCTCTCTGGGCGACGGGCTGAGACCCGGTTGTTTAGCTGATGCCAATGATGCTGCACAATTTGCTGAACTGGAAACTTTGGGAGGGTTAACTAAAATTGCATGGGAACATGACGTTCAAACAATTATAGAAGGACCAGGGCATGTTCCTATGCACATGATTAAAGAGAATATGGAGAAGCAATTGCAATATTGTGAAGAAGCTCCTTTCTATACTTTAGGGCCATTAACCACGGATATCGCCCCCGGTTATGATCATATCACTTCGGCAATAGGTGCAGCGATGATTGGATGGTACGGAACTGCCATGTTGTGTTATGTGACTCCTAAAGAACATTTGGGGTTACCAAATAAAAAAGATGTTAAAGATGGGGTGATTACCTATAAGATAGCTGCACATGCCGCAGATCTGGCTAAGGGACATCCAGGAGCACAATATAGAGATAATGCCTTAAGTAAAGCTAGGTTTGAGTTTAGATGGGAAGATCAGTTTAACCTTTCTCTCGACCCCGACACAGCAAGGGAATTTCACGATGAGACTTTACCTGCAGATGGAGCTAAAATTGCCCATTTCTGTTCTATGTGCGGCCCAAATTTCTGCTCAATGAAAATAACACAGGATGTACGTACTTATGCAAAAGAGCAGGGGTTAGAAGACAACGAAGCCTTGGAAGCGGGAATGGCGGAGAAATCGGAGCAGTTTAAAGACAAGGGAAGCGAAATCTATTTGTAGGTATGAAAATTATCGTCATTTCTTCTCCGGAATTATTTACAGGTGAATCGGATATAGTGAATGCCCTTTTTGACGAGGGATTGGAATTATTTCATTTTCGTAAACCTGGACTTCAGCAAAATAAGGTTGGAGCCTTTTTTGAAAAGATTAGGCCGCAATATTTATCTCGTATAGTTCTGCATGAGCAACATGAGCTTGCGGTGCATTTTGAGATAAAGAGATTGCATTTTCCTGAGAAGAACAGACGTGTGTTGTGTCGTGAAACGCTTTTAAAACTAAAAGCAGACGGGTTTACATTAAGCTCTTCTTTGCATCAATTGAAAGACATAGAAGAAATCGCAACCTTTCATTATGCCTTATTTGGTCCGGTGTTTAATAGTATTTCTAAACCGGACTATTTAACTGAATTTAATTATAGTAGATCTTTAAATAATGTTATTAACCAATTTAATATTATAGGATTAGGAGGATTAAGTAGCTGTAATTATAAGACACTGGAGCAGTATGGATTTAAGGGAGCTGCATTTCTGGGCTATATATGGCAGGAACCTAAACAAGCCCTTAACGCATTTAAAAATTTATGGAAATGACCGAAGATAAAAGGCCACATGTTTTAGTGATTTCGGGCTTTGACCCGAGTGCCGGAGCAGGGATATTAGCTGATGTGAAAACATTAGAAGCGTTAAAAGTATACGCTTTTGGTATTGTTAGCGCTTTAACACATCAGGATCATGAAAAGATATACTCCATCTCCTGGATTTCTTTAAATGAGATTATAGAAAATATTGATATCCTGTTAAATAAATATGATATATCTGTATGTAAAATTGGGATTGTAGAGTCAACAGAGGTTCTTTGCCAAATTATAAAGCAACTCAAAAAAAGGGATCCGACGATCAGACTTATTGTCGATCCGGTTATTAAAAGTTCTTCAGGTTTTCGGTTCCAAGACGATATGCCGAAGCAAAAATGGCAAAGCATATTATCGGAACTTTATTTACTCACTCCAAATAATAATGAAATGAGATGGTTGAGTGGCAATGAGGATACTGAAGAGGCAGCTGAGCTCTGGTCGGTATATGGAAATATTTTATTGAAAGGAGGACATAATGAAAAGCATTTTGGTATCGATCTGTTATTTGAAAAAAAGATAAAAACCCCAATACTTAACTCCAATAAGCAGCTTTGGGAGAAACATGGGTCTGGCTGTATACTGTCTTCTGCTATAGCGGCTTATGTTGCTTTAGGTTTAGATTTAGTTGATGCATGTAAGCAAGGAAAAAAATATGTGGAGAAAGCGTTAAGTAGTAATTCTACTTTGTTGGCTTACCATTAGAAAATGGGAATATGATTTCAAAAATTCAATATATATCACAACCAGATAGTAGAGGCTCTCACATCACAAATGTCCAGAAAGCTTTGGATGCTGGCTGTACCTGGATACAACTACGTATCAAAAACAAACCTCTGGACTGGGTTTATCGCGAAGCTGAGAGTGCTAAAGTTTTATGTAAATCTTATCAATCCAGACTTATCATTAATGATTTTATTCAGTTGGCAAAGGATTTAGATAGTGATGGTGTGCATCTGGGACTTCAGGACGGAAGTGTTACTGTGGCAAGAGAGATTTTAGGTTGGGATAAAATAATTGGTGGTACAGCCAATACTTTTGACGATGTGGTAAAGCGTAGCGGGGAACAGGTTGATTATATTGGCTTGGGGCCTTATGCATTCACACAAACTAAAGAAAAATTGAGCCCCATTCTTGGTCTTTTGAGTTATGAACAGATTCTTGCTCAAATGAAAGTATCAGGTATTAATATTCCAATCATAGCGATAGGTGGTATTCAAATTAAAGATATGAGGGCTTTAAGCAAGCTTGGTATTTATGGCTTTGCCATTTCCGGCTTATTAAACTCACTTTCTAATCCTGAGGATATATTCGGTATGCTGTTGAAACAGTGAAAGAAATCAATTTTAAATAGATAAAATGAAAATAGCAGATAAGGAATTTCAATCGAGGTTATTTATCGGAACGGGTAAATACAGTTCTAATGAACAAATGGAGGCTTCTATTAGAGCTTCGGGCTCTGAACTGGCAACAGTGGCTTTAAAGAGGGTCGATATGCATTCGAAGGAAGATGATATATTGCGGCATTTGAAGCATCCGAGGATTAATTTGCTACCTAATACATCGGGTGTTCGGAATGCAAAAGAAGCAGTTTTTGCAGCAGAACTGGCCAGGCAAGCGTTGGAAACCGATTGGGTGAAACTGGAAATCCATCCGGATCCTAAATATCTTATGCCAGACCCTATAGAAACCCTCTTAGCAACAGAAGCATTGGCGAAAATGGGATTTGTCGTATTACCTTACATCCATGCTGATCCGGTATTGTGTAAACGATTGGAAGAGGTCGGGACAGCCGCAGTAATGCCTTTGGGGGCGCCAATCGGTAGTAATAAAGGCTTAAAGACTTTCGATTTTCTGGAAATTATTATTGCGCAAAGCAAGGTTCCTGTAATTGTTGACGCTGGAATTGGAGCTCCGTCTGATGCCGCAAAGGCAATGGAAATGGGGGCAGATGCTGTTCTGGTGAACACCGCCATTGCAGTTTCCGCGGATCCGGTAAAAATGGCTGAAGCTTTTAAACTGGCAGTAATTAGCGGTCGGATGGCTTATGAAGCTAAATTGAGTAAACTCAGCGATTTTGCAGTAGCAAGTAGTCCCTTAACTTCTTTTTTAGATGAATAGCTTTAAAGATTGTTTTGAACAATATAAATGGAGCGAAGTAAAGGAATCTATTTACGGAAAGACAAAAATAGAAGTAGAAGAGGCTTTACACAAATCCGTTCGTAGTCTGGAAGATTTTAAGGCACTTATTTCACCGGCAGCTTCGTCTTATCTGGAGCCTATGGCTAAGTTGAGTCAGAACTTGACGCAAAAGCGCTTTGGTAAGACTATACAGATGTATATTCCGCTTTATCTTTCTAATGAGTGTAATAACATATGCACTTATTGCGGTTTTAGCCTGGATAATAAAATAAAACGCAAAACATTGTCTCCTATAGAACTGATGCAGGAAGTAAGTGTTATCAAGAAAATGGGCTATAATCATGTTTTGCTGGTAAGTGGTGAAGCGAATTTAACGGTAGGTGTTGAGTACTTTAAACAAGCCCTGAAACTGGTTCGTCCACATTTTTCTCATATCTCTATGGAGGTGCAGCCATTGGATCAGCAAGACTATGAGGAACTGATTCCTTTAGGGCTGAATACAGTTTTGGTTTATCAGGAAACTTATCATCAGGAGGACTATAAAAAACACCATCCTAAAGGTAAGAAGTCGAATTTCCTTTATCGCCTTGAAACGCCTGATAGATTGGGAAGAGCTAATATCCATAAAATGGGACTGGGTGTATTGATAGGTTTGGAAGACTGGCGCACCGATAACTTTTTTACGGCATTGCATGTAGATTATCTGGAAAAAACTTATTGGCAAACAAAATACAGTCTGTCTTTTCCAAGACTGAGACCTTTTAGCGGGGGTCTGGAGCCTAAAGTAGAAATGTCTGACAGGGAATTGGTACAGTTAATCTGCGCCTACAGAATTTTTAATGAAGAAGTTGAGCTATCGATTTCTACAAGGGAGTCGGAGAATTTCAGGAACCATATATTTCAATTGGGAATTACGTCTATGAGTGCCGGGTCGAAGACTAATCCGGGCGGATATTATTGTGCAATGGAATCTTTGGAACAGTTTGAAATTTCCGATGAAAGGTCTCCAAAGCAAATAGCAGAGGTTATTACAAGTAAAGGTTACGAGCCGGTGTGGAAAGATTGGGATAGTTTTATGTAAACAAATGAAATGAACAGGAAAGAGTTGGAACGTTATTCCAGACAAATTATACTTGATGAATTTGGTTTGGAGGGACAACAGAAGTTAAAAGCTGCTAAAGTTTTATTTATTGGCGCAGGTGGTTTAGGTTGTCCGGCTATGCAATATTTGGTAGCAGCGGGTATAGGTGAAATAGGCATCGTAGATTTTGACCATGTGTCTTTATCTAATTTGCATCGCCAAATACTTTTTACTAGCGATGATATAAATAAATTGAAAGCTGAAGTTGCTGCTGAAAAGTTGAAGGTACTGAATCCTCATACAAGTTTTAAAGTTTATACGTTTAAAGTTATAGAGGAAAACATTGCTGACATAATTGGTGGATATGACCTGGTAGTAGATGGATCAGACAATTTTAAAACCCGTTATTTAATTAATGATGCTTGTGTTGCTTTGGGTAAAACCTGGGTATTTGGATCTTTATTTAAATACGAAGGACAGCTTTCTGTTTTTAATTATCAGCAGGGGCCAACTTACAGAGATTTATATCCCGAATTGCCAGAGGAAGGAGCTATGCCTAATTGTTCTGAAATTGGAGTTATAGGTGTTTTACCCGGCATTATTGGAAATTTGATGGCTAATGAGGTTATCAAGATAGTTTCTGGAAAAGGTGAGGTTTTGACCGGTAAGTTATTAGTCTATAATGCAATGGTTACACAGTTTGATGTTTTTTCATTTGGAAAAAAACTTCTAAAAAATATAAATTTGCCTTCCAAAAAAAATCAAATAGTGGAAATAGATAAGAAGGAAATAGAGAAATCAAACCACCCATATTATCTGATTGATGTTAGGGAGGAGTGGGAGTTTGAAGATTTTAATAAGGGAGGTATCAATATACCTTTAAGTCATATTCCCGAAAAACTTGACAGTTTATCTGGTATCAATAACATTGTTTGTTGTTGTAGTTACGGCGGTAAAAGCAGGATTGCGGCTAAGTTGATTAAGGATAAATTTCCTGAAAAAATAGTATATAATATTAAGGATGGTATAGAGGAGAACTAATGATAGTTCTCCTTTAAATTTTTCTTTTTGCCTTTTCCCAGGCTGCAGACTGTTGCCCTTTAAAATATCTTATGGTTCCTGCTAAAGCTGCATAATTCATCAGACAGAAATAATAGGGGACAAAGAACATCTTCATTTTGATTTTCTTTTTCTCGAGTATCCAACCTAGTAATGCCGCGGTATAAAATACTGCTTGCAGCATTAAGGTGAGGTGGTAAAACCTCAGTTGTGGATATCTGTTAACTATAAGAATATTTAATAGCAAAATTATAATCAATAAAGAAGGAGTGGCCGCCCATCTTAAAACCTTATGACTTATGTACTGGAACGTTAGAACAGGGTTTATAAAGGGATTTGCCGCTTTTTTTAGCCTGAATATTGACTGGATACCACCTGCGGAAATTCTGATTTTTCGTTTTAGTTCTTCCGCAGAATTTTCTGATGCCGTTTCCATAGCATAAGCTTCTGGTTCGTAGGCAATGATATATCCTTTTTCAGCAATACGCATCGCAATCATGTGGTCATCAATAATTGTATCGCTTTCAACGGGAGGATACAGTTGAGTTTTTATGCTGAATAATTCGCCTGCGGCAGCTACATTCGAATACAATTCGTAATCCCATTTCTTTAATTTGGATTCATACTTCCAGTAGAAACCTTCTCCGGCAGAACTGGCATCGGATTTTTCATCTACCTGAATTCTTTTTTCTCCGGCAACGGCACCAACTTTTGGATTTTGGTAGTGTTTAACCAACTGCAACAAAGCGTCTTCGTTTAAAAATGTATTGGCGTCAGTAAAGACAGTGATTTCAGACTGTATTGAAGGCATAGCCCTTTTTATTGCTGCCATTTTGCCTGCCCTTATGTTTTCGTGAAGTAAATCTATTTCGGCGTAGCCGGAAATAATTTCAGGAGTTGCATCAGAGGAACCATCTGTAATAAACAGAATCTGTAGTTTGCTTTTATCGTATTTTAGAGATAAACAGTTTTTTATCTTTTCTCGAATAAAGTCTTGCTCGTTATAGGCGGCGACCAATAAAGTTAAGCTAGGCAGATTTTCAGGAATGGCAAATGTAGCCGGCTTTTTCAATAATGATTTGATTTTTACAATAACATAAAGGAGTAAACCGTAGCCAATAAAGCTGTAAATAATGATAAAAATGCCGATCCAAAAAAAAGTAATCATAATAATGTTTTAGCCAGGAATGTCGTAACCTAAATTTTTACTGTTCTTATTGTGTGTGAAGTTCCAAAGAAGTCCTTTGTATACCCATTTTACCAGATTTCTCTTCCCTTTTTTTTGATAGTTGATAATCATTCTGGGGCATGCTATCAGACTATAATAAATCCAAAACAAGAGTGTATTTAATAGTCCTGTATTCCTGCGGATGAATAACATTCTGTTTCTTGTGAAAAAATAGGTTTTTAACGGACTTTCTTTTCCCACACTAACAGATTCCTTATGGTAAATATGTGTTTTTCCGGTAAACCATATCTCTTTACCAATCCGTTTAAATTTCTCGCACCAGTCTAATTCTTCATAATAGAGAAAGTAGCTTTCTTCCATGTAGCCTGCTTTCTCCAGATCGCTTTTTCTGCACATAACAGCGGCGCCATGGCAGTAACCAGTCTGTTGCGTATGATTAAACTGGCCTTTATTTATTTCGAACTGGCCAATGCAGGAGTTTCGGGCGGTTAGGTAGTCCATGGGAGTAAATCCCGCATATTGTACCAGATTTTTACGATCGAAATAAAGAATGAGAGGAGATAACAAACCAATTTTTGGATTACTTTCAAATTGTTCTATAAGTTTCTCTATAAAGCCTTCAATTACCTCTGTATCATTATTTAATAGCAGAATATATTCTCCCTGTGCAACTTTAAAACCAAGATTGTTCCCTCCGGCAAAGCCTAAATTTTTGTCAGACCTAATGAAAATAATATCAGGAAAAAGTTCTTTAAAAGTATTTTCATGGTTATTTTTACTTCCGTTATCGACAACGATTACTTCCAGAGGATAATCTTTGTAATGCAGATTGATGGAATTAATTAATTCAACAGTTACTTCGGGCTGATTGAAATTGACTGTGATGATGGAAACTTTTACCATTAAAACGAAGGTATATTTGAACAAATAAACAAGATTTTGTCAAAAGAAAAAAACATATCCAAACAGATTAGGCAGTTCGAAGCTTTAGAGGGTAAAAATCTAGAGGTAGAAGCCCGTTTAGATGAATTGTTGAAACTGCTGGATAAAAGCGATTTAGATTCGTCCAGTATTAAAGATATCCAGAAGAAATTTAATAGTGTCGTAGAAAAGAAACTTAGTCAGAAACAATTTATATCAGAAATAAAAGAGGTTAGTATTGGTGAAATAGATAGTTTAGAGAAGTTGAATCAATTGGAAATCTTGTTGAATAGCAATTATTTAGATTCTAAACAGGCAAAAAAAATCAGATTTAAGGAAACCTTTGCCAAGATTGTACAAGTTATAATGGGCTTCCTGATGATTACATTAGGTTTTGCAATGGTTATTTTACCTGCGCCTCCATATTTTGAAATGTTCACTATTTTCCATTTTACTTATAATGATGGCTTCACTTTGATGGATTTGATATCCCTGATTATTATCGCATCGGGAATTTACATAATTATCAAATCTTATCTTAAATTTAATAACGAATAAGAAGTAAGACTTGAATAATAAAATTCTTTTGGTAGATGACGAGCTTTTTCAGCTAAAATTGTTGGAAAACTTATTAAAGTCACATGGCTATAGTTGTAAAATAGCTACATCTGTAAAGCAGGCAATGAAGATTCTGGACAATTTTGTTCCTGATCTGATTATTTCTGACTATAGTATGCCGCACATTGATGGTTTTGTATTTAGGGAGCAAGTTCTGCAAAATGAAAACGTAAAAGATGTTCCTTTTATTTTTCTAACTTCTTTTAACGATAGCGAACTGGTTCAGAAAGGATTGGATTTAAGTGCGTTGGATTATATACCAAAAAATATTCCACCGCAGCAACTTATTTCGAAAATAAAGAACATTACCAAGGCGGTGGAAGAACAGCATAAGAAATCGCTTTCTGAACTGCGTAAAGTTGCCGAGAAGCTTAACCTGAAGAATGTGCCCAAGGAAGCGCCCGAACTAAATCATTTTGAAATAGCTTTTCATAACCAGACTTTTCAGAATTATCCGGGCGGAGATTTTATTGATTTCATCAAAGTTGATGAAAGATACACGTTTGTGATATTGGGAGATGTTATGGGGAAAAAATGGGGTGCATGGTTTTTCTCATTTAGTTTTCTTAGCTATATACGCTCAGCTATCAGGATATGTGTTTTCGACGGAAACCTATCTTTGGCAACGATTCTTAATAAGATAAATCAAGTAGTTTATCACGATGATTTCTTTGACGACGTATTTTCTACATTGAGTATAGTGCTGATAGATGATAAAGAAGGGAAATTGTCTTATAGCGGGGCAGGTGACCTTCCGCTTTTAAAGTACAACGCAGCAAATAAAAGCTTAGAAACATTTAAATCGCAGGGATTACTATTGGGTTTTTTTGAAGATGGTAATTATGAAGAGCAAGATATAGAAATTGACAAAGAGGACGAACTTTTTATTGTATCTGATGGAATGATGGATTTTGAAATAGATGGAAAGAAAAAATCTGATTTGAATGTATTAAAGAATAGATTGCTGTCTTATAAAAAACAGGGATTATCATTAGAAGAAATTAAGAATTTGTTATTCAACGAACATAAAACCCAGATAGATGATTGCAGTTTTATAACATTTAAAAGAAAGTAGTATATGAAATTAGAAGAAAAGGACTTAGAAAACGGAATATGTTTAGTAACTATTGGAGAAGCAGAAGCTAATTTGAGCGTTGCCGATGATTTTAAATCTAAGATAATACAGAAGATTGAAAAAGGTGAAAAGCAGATTATCATCTCGTTTAAAAAGGTTACTTACATAGATAGTTCTTTTTTGGGGGCATTGGTTTCTATTTTGAAAACATTGTTGCCGGTTAAAGGAAAATTGGTTTTGATAGATGTAAATTCGAATATTTATAGTCTTTTTGAAATTACAAGACTTAATAAAGTATTTATTGTAGAAGATTCTTTGGAGACAGCGATATCTCTATTCTAATGAGTTCAAAACCTTATATAATATTAGAAAACGCTCCCAAAAGAGCAGATGATATTGGTGCTTTCCTGAATAAAGTAATTTCTGAGATCAAAACTAAAATACTACTTTCCTCATTGCAGGAAAATAAATTGAGATTTGTTATTATCGAACTTTGTACTAATTGTATCAAGCATACGAAAGGAAACAACTGTGTTTTCGAGATAGGGGTTTCAGAAGATAATATTCAAATATCAAAGAAGGTTTTTGATCATTGCTTTAAACCCAATCTATTGGAAAAAATTGGCCAGCTTGAAATTGGTAAAGTCGCAGAGATTTATTTTTCGGAAACCAATAACCATTTTATTGAGATCTTAAGAGAAAATAAGTTTCGCTTTTTAGATCCAAAAAAAATGGGGTACACTACAGATCAACTGAAAGATCATTTTGGTCTACATATCATTACAATTTGTTCGGATGATTTTATCTATGAGTTTGATGAGATTGAAAAAATAGAGGCATTCCGTGTTTATATGAAGATCTAATCTGTGTGTAATATGAGCCGCTAAAAAGGTGTTATGTGGAATTTAATACCCGGTTTTTAATCTTGAATGAAATATGAGATATTATTTCGAGCCTTGTAAAGCATATTAAAGATGTTTTTTTGATAAGTGTAAACATTAATTGGAAATGGTTCATTGTTTGCATTTACGGTTGCATCTTTAGGATAATAGAATAAGTTAAATATGAAAATAAAATACTTTTCCATTTTAGCAATCGCTTTTTTAGCAGCATGTAAAAAGGATGATGTTTCGGTAAGTGATTTTGGAAAAAGCTTGAGTGAAGTAAATATTTCAGCTCAGTTTGATTGGAAAACAACACATGATGTGAATTTTAGTATCGGTGTAAGCGATTCCAGATTTGCCGACAAAAAACATGTGATTACCATTTATAGTGGTGATCCAGGTAATGGTGGTCAAATTATTTTAAAAGGTTCTGCAACTCTTGTTGAACCTTATAATGCAAAAATTGCATTACCAATAACCATAGCACAAGTTTATGTGGTAAAAACAGCTCCCGACGGAAGTACAGTATCCGGTGCTGTTAACCTTACTTCAACAAATGTGTCCGTTGCAATTAGTGAAAATAGTGTGGTTGGCCCTGTCTCAGGAATTAAATCTGTTAAATCATTTGCCTCTGGATTTTCAATTTTAAGTGCTCCGGTTGCTGAACCGAGCCCGGCAGTTCCTGTCGGTGCAATCGTTGTTTCTTCAAGCTACCAAAATGGATATAATTTTGAAGCAAATAAAACTTATGTTATCAATGGAAACAACATTGAAATCAATAACATTAATGAAGTAAGAGGTGCGGTTTATGTAACCGGTACCAACGTAGCTTTAAGGGGTGCCAAATTACTGGCTGGATCTGAATTATACATTTTGAGCGGAGCATCTGTTAACTTCCAGAATTTCAATTATAATGGAAACGGAAATGCGATATTTAAAATCTTTGGAGCTGTAACTGGTTTAGATAATCTGCATGTTAAAGGGACTTTTTATAATACAAAAGATCTGAAAATTAACGGTGTTCTTTATGTTTCAGAAGGAAGTACGGCGACAAACTTCGGTTCTACGTTAGAAGTAACGGCGAATTTAGACAATGCAGGTACATTTAATAACCATGGTATTTTAACAGTAAGAGGAAACCTTAATTCAAATAACAATAACCCTGCTTTCGTAAATACAGGTATAGTTAATCTTTATGACAACTCTACTTATACAGGAACATTTAGAAATGATAATACTTTTAGTGTAACAAGGGGGGAGATTAATCTGAATGGGCCTAGTATGATTAATAACGGTACATTAATAGCCACAAACTCAAAAATTAATGTTTCAGGTACGGTATCTAATAATGGATCTGTTACTGTTAGAGAGCTGAATAATACAGGTTCGGGAAAAATTATCAATAACTGCAAATGGTGGGTATTAACAGATTTCAACAACGACAGTAAATTCGATAATTATAGTTACCTGCAGGTAGATAACGGAAGTAACCTGAAAGGAACTTTTAATCTATATAACGGTGCTATGTTGTCTACAAAATATCTTTGGGCAGCAGACGGTATTATTGAAGGTTTTGGTAATGATACATCACTGGTGAAAGTTATTACTTCATCTAATGAGGGAGTTTCCGCAAATGGAGGCGTTAAATTTAAGGGTAAATTTCAATACTGTGATCCTAGTCGTACTATAAATCCATCCAGATTTGACGGAGTAGCAAAGCAAGGTTGTGGGGTTTATATAGCTAAAACTTCTTGTAATACTGTAGGAAATGGAACAGCTCCTGCGCCGATAAAACCAGATACAGATGGCGATGGTATAATTGACGAAGAGGACGATTATCCAAACGATCCAACAAAGGCATTTAAAAACTATAGCTTAAATTACAGTACAGGCGGTTCATCAGTGGCATTCGAAGACAGCTGGCCTTTAAAAGGTGATTATGACCTTAACGATATTGTTATTACCTATCGCTATATGATCGTAACCAATGCACAGAACAAAGTGGTTCAGGTTAATGCAGATTACAAGCTATTGGCTACGGGGGGCAAATTTAATAACGGAGCAGGTATTCAGTTCAATCTCCCTGCTGCATCAGCTAAAAACTTCACAGGTAAAGCAGGAACTTATTTAGAAAGCGGTCAGGACAGTGTTGTTGTCATCTTATTTGAAGACAGCCGAAAAGAGCAGCAAACCTGGAATACCAACCCGGGAGAAACCGTATCACCGGTGGTAGATTACAGTATTACTTTTGATGTGGTTAACGGGCCTTTATTAAGTGCTTTCGGTGTTAGTGCGTACAATCCATTTATCTGGAATAACACAACAGGTTATGGAAGAGGATATGAAACACATTTATTGGGCAAGAAAGCGACTAATAAGGTAAATTCAAATCTTTTTGGAACAGGCGACGATAATTCCAAAAGTGGCAGAACATACTCAACGCATGACAACCTGCCTTGGGCTCTGGAAATCCCGACTGCACCTTTCAAATATCCGAAGGAGCGTGTAGCAATTACAGATGCATATTTGAAATTTGCACAATGGGCGGCATCCAGCGGAACAGAATATCCTAATTGGTATACAAATTCAGCTTCCGGATATGTAAATAACTCATTGTTATATTAAATTTAAGGATATCATTTATAAAAAGGGAGCTTAGGCTCCTTTTTTTGTTATGCGTTAACTCTAAATTTGAATTGCTAAAGAACGAGATGTTTATCGGAATATGAATAGATGTGTTTTGTGGAATTCCGGGGAATAAAATGCCCTTTATTTTTGTGTTTGCTGTAGAATATATATCAATAAAAAGAATAATCAGGGTTTAAACAGGTTTTAAGTCCTGCATGAGTCTGTTAAAAATAATGGAATATTTTTTGGCTAAGTATTACCAAGAAAATAATTAAAATAATTGAATTTATGAAAATAAAATACTTATCGATTCTAATTATAGTATTTTTAGCAGCCTGTAGAAAAGATGGGTTACAAGTTGAAGATAATGGGAATAAGAACTTAAATGAAATTTCTGTATCTCCTCAATTTGACTGGAAAACAACACGTGACGTGAATTTTAGTATAAGCGTTAGTGATGACCGTTTTCAAAACAATAGCCATGTGATAGCTATTTATGTTGGAGATCCATCAAAAGACGGGCAATTAATATCAAAGGGTGCAGCCAATTTAATTACGCCATTTAACACAAAGATTTCTCTTCCTGTAGCACTGCAAGAGGTTTATGTGGAAAAAATAGATCCTACGGGGGAAAGGATTTCGGGACTTGTAAAAGTATCAGCGGGAAAAGTATCTGTAGCAGTTGGCGAAGCAGGAATTATAGGCTCTGTTTTACGGAATAATAATACTGCTGCTGTGAAATCCGGGCTATCTGTACTGGCAAATCCGACATCGGAAGTTAGTCCGGCATGTCCTCAATCTCCAAATGTTACTATTTCAGCAGGGGGTGATTATGACTTTGTAAACGGACAAGTATATGCAATTACAGGTAATAATTATACTGTAAAAGCTAAGCAGGATATTAAAGCCAAAATTTATATCTGTGGTACGAATATCACGCTTAAGGATTTTAAACTTAGTGATAATGCTGAGATATATGTGTTAAATGGTGCTTCGGTTAATTTTTATAATGATATTGAGTGGAAGGGCAATAATGCAACATTTAAGAACTTTGGTACTATAACAGGGTTAAAGAAACTGAAAGTCACCAATGGGGGATTATTTTATAATACCCAAAGTTTAGATCTGGAAGATTTTGAGATTTATGATAAAACAAGTAAAGTAATCAATTTCGGATCGGAATTAAAGGTAAAAAATAATGCTACTAATAAAGGGTCTTTCTTTAACTATGGCTCTTTTAGAGTAAAAGGAACTTATACAGCGTATTCTGCAACTGATTCATATACAAAAAACACTTCTAACTTTATTGTTGAGGGGGGAGGCACTTCCACATTTAAAGGAAAGTTTGTTAATGATGCAACTCTGAATCTTATAGAGGCTACAGAATTGAAATTTGATAGTGGTGTTGATACTTTGATTAATAATGGGATTTTAACAGCAGAGAAAGCTAAAATTCATAACGATGGTATGATTAATAATAATGGGACTTTTACCGTTAAAAATATAGAGAACCATTATGATAAATCCGCTGGGAATAATGGTACAATTATAAACAACTGTCATTTAATTGTTACCGAGGAATTTAGTAACAATGGAGGTATAGTTCATAACTATGCTTTGATTGAAGTGAAAGTTAAAAGTAAATTAGATGATAAGAGTACTTTGAATTTATATAATCATGCTATGTTTTATACTGCCAGAATGGAAACAGCAGATGGAATAATAGCAGGATATGGTTCTGTGTCTTTAGTAAAGGCAGATATATCTGATACTAAAGTAGCAACTAATGGTGGTGTTAAATTTAAAGGTGCTTTCCAATATTGTACAAATATTACTATTCCATCAGCTAGATTTGACGGAGTAGCAAAACAAGGATGTGATGTTTATATAGCAAAAACTTCTTGTAATACTGTAGGAAATGGAACAGCTCCTATAGTAATAAAACCGGACACAGACGGTGATGGAATAATTGACGAAGAGGATGATTATCCAAACGATCCAACAAAGGCATTTAAAAACTATAGCTTAAATTACAGTACAGGCGGTTCATCAGTGGCATTCGAAGACAGCTGGCCTTTAAAAGGTGATTACGACCTTAACGATATTGTTATTACCTATCGCTATATGATCGTAACCAATGCACAGAACAAAGTGGTTCAGGTTAATGCAGATTACAAGCTATTGGCTACGGGGGGCAAATTTAATAACGGAGCAGGTATTCAGTTCAATCTCCCTGCTGCATCAGCTAAAAACTTCACAGGTAAAGCAGGAACTTATTTAGAAAGCGGTCAGGACAGTGTTGTTGTCATCTTATTTGAAGACAGCCGAAAAGAGCAGCAAACCTGGAATACCAACCCGGGAGAAACCGTATCACCGGTGGTAGATTACAGTATTACTTTTGATGTGGTTAACGGGCCTTTATTAAGTGCTTTCGGTGTTAGTGCGTACAATCCATTTATCTGGAATAACACAACAGGTTATGGAAGAGGATATGAAACACATTTATTGGGCAAGAAAGCGACTAATAAGGTAAATTCAAATCTTTTTGGAACAGGCGACGATAATTCCAAAAGTGGCAGAACATACTCAACGCATGACAACCTGCCTTGGGCTCTGGAAATCCCGACTGCACCTTTCAAATATCCGAAGGAGCGTGTAGCAATTACAGATGCATATTTGAAATTTGCACAATGGGCGACATCCAGCGGAACAGAATATCCTAACTGGTACACAAATTCAGCCTCCGGCTACATAAATAATTCACTATTATATTAATAACCAGCGTATAAATATAGTAAAAGCCTCCATTAGGAGGCTTTTGTTTTTATGGGGATTTCTTTCCTTAAAACGGGGATTCCGTTTCGCTGTATAGATTGTAAAAATGCACTTATAGACGAAATAACCTGCATTATTCCTTTGGCATAATTATTTCAAAATGACATGATGTAATGAAAACATTACAGAAGTTTTAGCTAAGAACATAAATGAAGAAATCTACTTTAACGCTCTCTTTATTAATAAGTATTTTTCTGGCTTCTTGTAACAAGAACTCTCTTACCGAGCAAGGGTTACAAGCAGTAGATAAATATGCTCCGGAAGGTTTTAATTATTCTACAACAAAGAATGTAGATCTTATTATTCAATTAAAGTCAAGAACCGATCTGCCTGTAAATGGAGTCCTTACCAAAGTGTACTATCCAGGTAAAACAGAGTCAGGAGACGAAATAGCCAGTGCAATAAGCAATGAAAAAGGGGAACTTACTTTAAGTTTGGTAATTCCGTCCCATGTGGAATACCTAATCGTAGATCCTGCTTATGTTGGTTTAATGAGAAATGCACTTGTTAAGGTAAATAATGGGCCTACCCGAGCAGTTTTGGGAGGACGTGAAGGATATGCTGGAAGTGTTATACCAGCCGGGAATCTATCTGCTATAAAACCATCTTTAAGTAACAGTATTCTTTCTAATTCAGGTGTAACTTATCATTACGATAAAAATGATTACGATGAACTGGGCAGGCCAAAAAATTTATTACCATTGGATAATACGGTAGATTTTGTTCAGTTAATGAAAGAAGTGAATGCATCCTTACCAGAAAGAAAAGACGGTATCTATCTGCATCCACAATATATTGCCAATAATACACCCAGCAATTTAAATTTAACCGTATCTTCTGAAGTTTCGCTAACTTTTGTTCACGAAGGAGCTAACTATAGAAACTCGCTAGCATACTACACTTATCCAACAGGAAACAAGCCTTCTAAAATAGATGATATTAAAGATATTCATCTGGTGTTTCCTAATGCTTCTTTAAAAGGACATACCGGCGCAGGTAATATGCTGATGGGAGATAAAGTTAAACTTGGCAATTTCCCGGCAGGAACTTCAATCGGTTTTCTGCTTATTCAGAATGCCTATAATAATGATGCTTCTATAAGTTATTCCAATACTCAGTTTTATAGTGATCAGGAGTTTAATCAGGGGAGTAGCGCAGGGTTGAAAAGACACAACGTTTTATTGTACAGTCAGTCTCAAAAAGTGTTTCTGATTGGTTTCGAGGACATGAGAAGAGACATGGTAGCAGTTTCTGATAACGACTTTAATGATTTGGTCTTTTTTGCTCAAACAAGTGCTTTGAATGCTATTGACCCCACAAATATTCCTAATTTGGAAAGCAATGTTACAGACAGTGATGGCGATGGTATTCCTGATACAATAGATGAGTTTCCTAATGATCCGGACCGGGCTTATACAAGGTATTATCCGGCTAAAAATAGTTGGGGAACTTTAGCATTTGAGGATCAATGGCCTAAAGAAGGCGATTACGATTTTAATGATCTGGTAGTTAGTTATCGTTATAAATTTGTAATGAATAGTGTCAATAAGGTGAAAGACGTTATTGGAAATTATGTCCCATTGGCTTCAGGTGCAGTTTATCGCAATGGATTTGGTGTGGAGTTCCCTTGGGGAGCAACTGGTGTAAAATCAGTAAGTGGATTCAGGTTACAATCAAATTATATCACCGTAGATTCAAAGGGATTGGAGATCGGACAAACTAATGCAGTGATTATTCCATTTGATAATGCTAAATCTCTATTTAAAACTTCTTCTGCTTATGTAAATACAATTGCAGGAAATCAAAAAATAAAAGGTGATACGGTAAATGTTACTCTTACTTTTATTGGATCAGAATATGAAGCTAGTGTAATTGGGAAAGTACCTTTCAATCCTTTTATGATAAGCGATGGAGTTAGAGGAAAAGAAGTTCATTTACCCAATAATAAACCTACAAAACTAGCTAATACAGGTTTATTTGGAACCTCGGCTGATGCTTCAAAACCAGAGCAGAACAATTATTACATCACTACAGATAACAGACCATTTGCATTGCATATAGCAGATGATTTTAAATATCCGATAGAAACTGTAAATATCATGGATACATACCTGCATTTTAAAGAATGGGCAGCATCTGGAGGAACGAATTATAAAGATTGGTATTTACCTAATACGGGTTACACCAATAGCCAAAATATATACAAATAAGCTCTCATCAACCGCTTCTTCAGTAAAATGTCGAAGCGGTTTTCATTTATGGGTGTGTCTATTGTAAAAGGAGATAGTTACCTTTGTGAATGTCTTATTTTTTAGAGCTCCAGAATCTTTTAGAAATAGAAAGAAAAGAAGATCTGTCTCTTTTTGAAAATCAAAATAAATTATTATCAAATGCCGAGAAACGGAATTTGGGGATAGTTTGGTACCCTATAGCTATTCGAAATACCGAAATCGGAAGAGGTGATTATTTGCTTGTTGAAGTCGAGCGGACCACACATCAGGAAATTGTACATCAGTTCAGATCGGGAGTGCCAGTTGCATTTTTTACACATCATGATTCAGACCTGAAATTGGAAGGTCTGATTAGCCATGTTTCAGCCAATAGAATGCGTATTGCGTTAAAGGTTGACGAATTGCCGGATTGGATGAATAAAGGCAAAATAGGAGTACAGCTATTATTCGATAATAATAGTTATGATGAGATGAAAAGAGCTTTGAAAAAAGCTGAAATTATAGAAAGGAATGATACTGAAAATAGATTAATAAAAGTTCTTACGGGAGTAGAAAAGCCTTTTTTTAAAAAAGAAGCTTCAGGTTATATCTCTTCTAGATTAAATGATAGTCAGAATCAGGCGGTTAACTCTATTCTGGCGGCGCAGGAACTGGCAATTTTACATGGTCCGCCCGGAACAGGTAAAACGACAACCCTGGTAGAGGCAATTTCGGCTTTATATATGCAAAGCGGAAAGCAGATTTTAGTCACTGCGCCGAGTAATACCGCAGTTGACTTACTAACTTTAAAACTAGCTGAAAAGGGGGTGAATGTAATCAGAATAGGTAATCCTATACGTGTATCCCAGAAGTTAGAGGAACTTACGCTTGATTATAAAATCAATCAGCACCAATATAATAAAGAAATAAAGCAGTTAAAGAAACAGGCAGCGGAATATAGAAACATGGCCCATAAATACAAACGGAGTTTTGGGAAATTGGAACGTGAGCAGAGAAAGGCCTTGTTTGACGAGGCACATAAATTATTAAAACAGGTGGAGCAAACGGAGTCTTTTATAAGTGAAGATTTACTAAATAAGGCGCAGGTTATAACCGCAACTCTGGTTGGCGTTAACAATTATGCTATAAAAGACAGAGACTATGATATTGTGGTTATCGACGAAGCTGCGCAGGCTTTGGAACCAGCTTGCTGGATTCCTGTATTGAGGTCCAGGAAAGTGATTTTTGCAGGGGATCATTTACAGCTTCCACCAACGGTGAAATCGAAAGAAGCGGAAAAATTAGGGCTGAGTTCAACTTTACTGGAGAAAAATATGGGCTTTCATCCGGAAGCAGTTTCTCTATTAACCACCCAATACCGGATGAATAAAGAAATAAATGATTATCCGTCAATAGAATTATATGAAAGTAAGCTGCATGCAGACCGTTCTGTGGCAACCCGAAAATTAGATCAGAAGGATATTCCTGTCGAATTTGTAGACACAGCAGGTTGCTCTTTTGATGAAAAGATAAACGGGACTAGCGTGTACAATCCGGAAGAAGCGAATTTTACATTAAAACATTTGACCGGGTTGTTACAAAATCATAACAAGGCAAAATATTCCGTGGCGGTAATATCGCCTTATAAACAACAGGTGGAGTTATTAAAGGAACTGATTGAGGATTGGGAAGATTTAAAGCCATTTTTAGCACAGATTGATATCAATACAATAGATAGCTTTCAAGGGCAGGAAAGAGATATTGTGTATATCAGTTTAACCAGAAGTAATTCCGAGAATGCAATCGGTTTCTTATCGGATATACGCCGAATGAATGTCGCTATTACCAGAGCCAGAATGAAACTCGTTGTGATAGGAGATAGCGGGACACTTTCAAAGAATGCTTTTTATAGTGATTTTATCAGCTATACAGAAAAAATAAATGGATATAAAAGTGCTTGGGAATTTATGCATATTTAAAAAATGGCAAACCAGGAAGTTAATTTAAGAAATATCAATGTTACCAGATATGTCACTCCTTTAAGAGAAGGTGGGTCTATGCCTGCAATAGTAGAAGGTGATGACGATTTTCTGTACGTTCTGAAATTTAGAGGAGCAGGACAGGGAACCAATGCTTTAATAGCAGAATTGATAGGTGGCGAGTTGGCTAGAAAATTAGGTTTTAGAGTTCCGGAGCTAGTATTTGCTAATTTGGACAGGGCATTTGGAAGAACCGAACCGGATGAGGAAATACAGGATCTTTTAAAGTTTAGTGAAGGACTTAATCTGGCGTTGCATTACCTTTCGGGGGCAATAACTTACGATCCTGTAGTTAATGATCTGGACGAACTGGAAGCTTCTAAAATAGTTTGGTTAGATAGCTTTTTGATGAATATGGACAGAACAGCCAAAAATACCAATATGCTAATATGGCATAAGGAACTTTGGCTGATCGATCATGGTGCTTCTTTATATTTCCACCATTCGTGGAATAATTGGGAACAGCAGGCTGAAAAACCATTTAAATTAATTAAAGATCATGTTCTGCTAAAGAAAGCCGGTAAGATAGAAGAAGCTGATAAGTTGTTTACTCAGATTATTACACCAGAACTGATAGATAATATAGTTGATATTATCCCGGGTGATTGGTTGAAAGACGCTCCATTTGCGAATCTGGAAGAACATAAAAATGCCTATAGAGCCTTTCTCAAAAACAGGGTAAAGCATTCATCAGTAATTGTAAACGAAGTTAAAGATGCAAGACAAACACTTATTTGATTATGCAATTATCCGCGTTGTACCAAGGGTAGAACGAGAGGAGTTCCTCAATGTAGGTGTAATTATCTACTGCCCTAAGAAAAAGAGCCTTCATATAGATATCCAATTAAACGAGGAAAGATTAAAGGCGCTACATCCGACTATAGATATTGATGAGATCAAACAACATCTGAATGCTTTTAAAAAAATAAGTATAGGTGGGAAATCGGGTGGGCCGATAGGAGAGTTGGATGCCCCGTCGAGGTTTAGATGGCTTACAGCGAAACGTAGTACGATTATACAAACTTCCGGAGTTCATCCTGCTTTTTGCGATGATCTGGAGGATAAACTGAAAGAGATTATTGATGAGCAGGTAAGCTGATGTTTATCTTTAACCCAGATATCAGTTTTTTAAATTGGCTTTTATTATAATAATTGTTTTCTTTAATAGAAGAGGCATATTTTATCAATTTTACTAGTGCTTTTATCACCTCGACAAATTAAATTGTTTGTAAACAAGTTAGTTAGGTCCAAAAATGAAAAATGTTTTGGAGATTAATCCAAACTTTGTACTTTTGCCCCCGGAGAAATGGCAGAGCGGTCGAATGCGGCGGTCTTGAAAACCGTTGACTGTAACAGGTCCGGGGGTTCGAATCCCTCTTTCTCCGCGGAAAAGTCCCAGCTTTTAGGTTGGGATTTTTTGTTTTCTATCATAGGTACCCTATTGGATCCATTTCTACTTCATGGATTTATATAATATCAATTCAAAAACATGTAATAGATTTCTTGTTGGATTTAAGATCTTGAAGATCTTTTTAGGATATTTAAAACTCTTCTTTAACAATGGATTTTTCGTTCACGCCTAAATCGTATAACTGTTTTTCTACGTTATCGATCATTGATTCCGGGCCGCATAAATAAAATTTTTTGCTAAAGTCGCTAACATTAGCTTTGAGAAACTGTTTTGTAATGCGCCCCTGGGCATATCCTAACACTTTATCCTGTGATAAAATATTGATGAAATTCTTGCCTAATAAATTTTTTAGTTCTTGTTGAAGTATGATGTCAGCCTTAGTTCGATTTGCAAAAATCAACACATTATTTCCTATTTTATTTATCGATTTCAGATATCTAAAGATGCAAATAAAAGGTGTTACACCTGCACCTCCTGCTATAAATACACCTTCTCCTTTATAAGTAATTGTGCCAAAAACTTCATGTAGTATAAATTCATCATTTTCAACCAGCTTTAAAAGTTGTTTGGTTACACCCTTATGTGAAGGATAGGTTTTGATTGTAAACTCTAAATGGTTTTCATTCGGAAGAGAAGTGAAGGTGAAAGGTCTTAGTTCATTTTCCCAACCATTTTTATTTATAGAAATCTCTGCAGCCTGTCCTGGATAAAAATCAAAAGCCGGAGGCTTCTCTGTGACGATTTTCAATACATTATGAGTCAGATGCTGTATTGATTTTATTTTTATACTGCAGGCTTTCTTGTTTTGTATTTTAACATTTACTAATTCTCCTAATAAAGAAGAAAGGCTCAGAGATGCACAGGCAATGCATTGGTCTGCTGCTCCATAGTAAATATATAATGTGTCGCCAAACAATGCTGTTCCTGTGGGGAAACATACTTTATTTACTATTCCTGATAATTCATAGTCATTCGCAGGTTTAAACAATTGGTAAGGTAAATGGGCAATTACTTTTCGGGGATCCTCCAAATCCAATAAAGCGACGCGAACGGAATAAGTATATTTACCTGATATTCCGTAAACACCATGATAAATTAGCAGCCAGCCTTCGTTAGTTTCTATTGGCGGGCAGCCGGCACCAATATAACTTAGCTCTTGGCTATATCTTGGTTTAAGCATGATATTTTCATCGAAGTGGTTAAAGTAATTTTCCCAAAACTCTTTTGTAAGCTCTTGTAAGCTGTTTACCGAAACAAGTTGTATCTCTGGTTTTATACGATGCATAAAATACAATTTGTTATTAATTCGCCGGGGAAAGAAAACCACATCTTTATTCATCAGGAAACCGCTCCCGACATTCATGGTAAAGTATTTATTGGTTACCTTATCCATTGGCTGGACAATAGCAGTAAATTCATTAATTCTAATTTCCGGAACTATTAATCCTTGTTTCTCGAAATGCTTTAAATCTTTTGATATAGCCAAGGCGCCTAAAGCATTTGTACCATTATAGGCTACATAAGTCATGTAATATAGATCATCAATTTTAACGATACGGGGATCTTCAATTCCATGTGATTCGTATTCAAACTCGGGAATCATAATAGGTATATCGAAACGCTCTTTAACTGTTAAAGGTCCGTCCAGTTTGCAGAAACCTATACTGGAATAGTTTCCTTTTCTAACCGCTCTATAGAATAAATAAAGGGAATCGCCTTCACGTATGATCGCAGGGTTCAAAACTGATTCATTCTCGAAGTCAAAATCCGTTTTTCTTAGTATCACACCTTCTTTTGTAACTCTGATCATAATAGTCTGGAGTATCCGGGGTTTTTAACTGATAGATTAACATAACAGAATGTAATAAGTTTTACAAATACGCTGTAACCCTACCTTAAAAAACCTAAATCTTATGTGTTATATTACCTCTAAGCAATTGCACTTAATTTCCATTTTTTTACAATTTCAGCATTAAAGCCATCTTTATCTTTAGGATTTGGTTCGCCTTTTCCTATAACAATCAGTTTGTAAAGACTGTTTTTAATATAATTGGTCCAGGCATCGTTACATATGTTATAACATTCGCATAGAGGAACCAAGCCTTCGTGAGTAAATATTACTTTTGTTTTAGCTGCATCTTCGGATAAATCAAAGACCAGCTTTGTATTCGTCCATTCGGATTTATCTTTAGTGAAATTGAATTGGTTATCGATAACATGATAAACCAATCTTTTGTCAGGGATTATTTCGATGAGTTTAATCTTACTTAAATGAACATCTTTATAATGGTAAAAAAAGGTTTCATTAAGCACATCTGTATCACCTTCTATATCTTCACTCCACCAGGCTTTCAGATTTTTTACGGCATTAAATACTGTTTTTGCATCTTTGTCCACAACAATAGTTGTGGTATAACTTTCATTTTTCATGGTTATTGATTTTAGTTTGGTCTCGTTGTATTTTGGAATGTGTTTATTATTTGATTTTAATAAGTTAACACCCGAATTATACTTTTAAAAGAGATAAATTGGACAAATACTTGTTTTACATTATTACAGTGTCAGTTCTATGTTGTACAATTACAATTGACTATCGGTTAAGAGCCAGCAAATCTATTACCAAATAGATTGGAGAGAATAGAATTTCTCCAGATTTTGTAGCTCATTAACGTATTAAATATGAATACAATGAATCTGGTTTTTATAATATATATATTGCTGATAAAAACGGTGAGATTGATTGCATTAATCACAAACTCAAGTGTCACTTATCCTTATATTTTCAAGTGCACTATTGTTGTGAAAAGGTTTGTGACTTTTAAAGCTTACAGGACCTTTTTATATTGCTCTAATTAGCCATTTGATAAAGAATATATATGGAGATTGATATACAACCCATTTTGACGAATGATAGTTTGGTAGTTTTACCTTTGGCTAAAGCAGATTTTAAAGCATTGTACAAGGTAGCATCCGATCCTAAGATATGGGAACAGCATCCCAATAAAGACCGTTGGAAAGAACATGTTTTTAAGATCTTTTTTGACGGGGCGATAGAAAGTAAAGGTGCTTTTAAGATTATAGATAAATCATCCCGTAAAATATTAGGCAGTACACGCTTTTACAATTATGACGACAAACAAAATAGCATATTCATGGGATATACTTTTTATGCAACGTCTTGCTGGGAAAAGGAATAAACCGGACTGTAAAAATATTGATGCTCGATTACATTTTCCAGTTCGTTACAAAAGTATATTTTCATGTAGGAGCTAATAATATTCGTTCCCAGATTGCAATGAACAGATTAAATGCTGTAAAAGTAGGAGAGGAACAGGTAGCTTATTTTAGTGAACCTGTTAGATATAATTTCGTGTATTGTATAGAAAAAGCTGATTGGAAAAAATAAACTGAAATAGCTTTGAAACAGATCCGTATAGGTGGTGTCAATTTTTTCTTATTCAGATTCACAAGCTTTGGAGCAGATCCAATATTCTCCGACCTTATTGAATAGAACATAAAAAAACCTATTTACCGGCCGATAAATAGGTTTTATGAAATAAAATATGTTAATCTCTTATAAAGAAGCTAACACCTCGTTGTTTTTCACAACTTGGCTTTTTCCTTCTTTAGAGCGGCTTCCATTTTCTACGTTCGATCCTTGTTTCAAGAACTGAACCTCTAAACGAGAAGTCGTTTTATTTCTTCTGTCTTTTCTTTTTAAACGCGTTACTGCCATGACACTTATTTATATAAATATTAAGAGGTCGAGAGCGGATTCGAACCGCTGTACAAGGTTTTGCAGACCTCTGCCTAGCCACTCGGCCACCCGACCTTTTGTTTTAAAAGGAATGCAAAAATAGCAAAAAAATAATACTTGTCAACTTATTTTAGAGATTTTCTTTTAATCTCTGAACAACAAATCGCTGCTGCAATGCCAACATTAAGCGATTCGGTTTGTCCTAATTTGGGAATGGTTACAGAACCATCTAGTAATGAGATTATTTCGTCTGAAATACCATTTCCTTCACTTCCAAGAATTAGAAAGCCTGCCTCTGGCCAATCCTGATGATAAATATTTTTCCCGTCTAATAAAGTGCCGAATTTTGGTAACTGTTGAGCGATTAAATAAGCAGGTAAGTCGACATAAGAAACATTTACCCGAGCAAGTGAACCCATGGTTGCTTGCACTACTTTAGGGTTATAGACATCTACGGTATTTTTAGAGCAAATGATATTAGAAAAGCCAAACCAATCTGCTGTTCTTATTATAGTTCCTAAATTGCCCGGATCCTGTACACCATCTAAAACAAGGTTAATTTCCTTCTCGATTTCTAAAACATTTACGTCCAATTGTGGTATTTCTATCAAAGCAAGTGCTTCCTGAGGATTTTGCAGGGAACTTATTTTTGTTAGTTCCTGTTCGGTTATTTCAAAAACCTTTTGTTTTTGAGATAATTTAGGCAAATTTGGAATGTCTTTGCTTAAGCAATATATTGTTTGAACTTGATACTTTGAGGCCAAAAATTCTGTTATAGATTTTAAGCCTTCAACAATAAATAAGTTGTGTTCTTTACGGAATTTTTTTTGTTGGAGAGACTTGATGAAACTTATTTGAGATTTTGAAAGCATACACTAATTATTCTTTATACATATTACTGCTTTTAATACTGGTTATGGGCGCCTGTCGCTCTACTAACAGATTAAAAGAGAATGAGTCTTTAATCACAAAGTTAGAAATAAATGGTATTGAAAATACTTTTTCAGATCAGGCTTATTCTTATGTGTCTTTAGACATTCGACCTAACGCTCCTCTAAACCTGTGGATTTATAATACATTTAATCCAAACGGACGAAAGACTTTAGGGGAAGCTCCAAGGATTTTGGACAGTTCACTGGTTGAGGTATCAAGGCTTCAGCTTGAGAAATTTTTGAAAACAAAAGGTTTTCTGAATGCTAAAGTAAATAGTGATATCAAAATACATAAAAAAAGAGCTAAAGTTATATTTAATGCTCAGCAGAATGAGAAATTCGATTTCAGGAATATAACTTTTGATATTAAGGATTCATCTATTAAAGATTTATACCTGAGTAAAAGAAAAATCTTTACCCATATCAGAGAAGGCAAGAGATTTGATGAGGACAGTATCGCTTATGAAAGGGATCAGATTTACTTGTTGATGAAGAAAAATGGTTATTATGAGTTTGTAAGGCCATATGTAAGAGCTAAGATTGACACGAATCTAAACAGTCATCAGGCTGATGTCGAGATACAAATATTAAATCCTGGCGACAGCACTCATCAGAAATATTATTTAGATAATACTTATTTGCGTATTCAACCAACCAACGCGAATCTGGCAAATGTAAAACCTGATACTTTACGGGTAGACAGCCAGTATAAATTCTTCGACTATTCGAAGTTTTTTAAACCTGAAAAGCTGACTAACTATATTTTTCTAAGTCACGGGAACGAGTATAATATCTCTGATGTAGAATTGACAACACAGAGGTTATTTGATTTGAACGTTTTTAAAAGCATAACTGTAGATTTTACAAAGAAGAAGGACCAGCTGAATACACTGGTTGGTTTGGTAGATATGATTCCGCTGAAGAAGAAATCGAACAGGATAGACGGTGAATATACTTTTAATTCGAGTATAACGGGAGTTAATGCAGGTTTTACTTATCAAAATAAAAACACCTTTGGAGGTGCGGAGGTTTTTGAAGTAAAATTCAGAGGTGGATTTCAGTTCGATAAGAATCTAAGTGGTAATTTGAACGACCGTTTATTGAGCAGCGACTATCAGATTGGAGCCAGTCTGAATTTCCCGCGTTTAATAACGCCATTTAATATTCCGTCCAATTCCAAAAATGCTGTTCCAAGAACGAGGATAGCTGTAAACTATCAGATTTATAATTTAAGAGAAAGCTATTTACGCCGGGTACTAGGAACAACGCTGACTTATGATTGGGCCGAGACAAAATATAAATCGCATTCTATAACTCCGGTGAGCATTCAATATGTTCAGGGACGGATAAGCCGGGATTTACAAGAATACTTAGAATCGCAGGGAAATAGCTTTTTCTTAGCGACCCTGAGATCGCAGTTGGTTGCCAGTTCGTCTTATACTTATACCTATAACCTGTCAAGGCTTACTTCTTTAAGTAATTTTACATTTTTTAATGGAACATTAGAGGTGGGAGGGAATACAGCCGCTTTGGTTTCGAATGTTATCGCTAAGAATAGGAATGACTTAGGAAATACGATACTCGGTGTTCCTTATTATCAATTCGTTCGTCTGGAAGGCGATATGCGCTTCTATAAAGGTTTTGGCGGCGAGAGGCAATTGGTGACAAGAATAAACCCGGGAGTAGGTTATTATTACGGAAATATGCCTTCGTTGCCTTTCGATAAACAGTTTTTTGCCGGTGGGTCCAGTGGTATCAGAGCATGGCAGGCAAGAACGCTTGGACCTGGTAATTATAACCGGAGTTCTTTAGAATCGGATTCTGTAAGGTTGAGACTGAGAAATCTGGATCAGCTGGGAGATATCAAATTTGAAGGAAACGTAGAATATAGGTTTAAAATTCTGAATGACTTTTTTGGTTCTAAGGTAAAAGGTGCAACCTTTGTAGATTTTGGTAATATTTGGCGTTTAAAAGATAATCCGGACTTTCCGGGATCTCAGTTTCAGTTTAAAAGGCTTTGGAGCCAGATGGCTATTGGTACCGGTTTTGGGTTAAGATTTGATGTTTCTTTCTTTGTGTTTAGATTGGACGCGGGATTAAAGCTTAAAGATCCGCAATTCTCTGGTTCAGACCAATGGATAGGTAAATACTATTTCGACAGACAGGCAAAAAGAGCATTTAAAAATAGATATGCAATAACCAATAATCCCGATCGGTATAGCACCACGCAGATACAGTTTGGTATAGGAATGCCTTTTTAAAACAAATTTTTTAGACCATCAAATATGGACTCTAAAAATGTCGATACGGATAAGCCTTTACTGTAACTGAAATAAATATAGGCCATCAGGAAGAAAATGACAACGCCGATTATCTTTCTAAACATATATCCGATTAAAATAAGGCTAGCGGGAATTATCAGTAATATATACCAGCTAATACCTATCGGATTTATTCCGTTATCGGTTTTTCGTAAATAATATAGTTTGGAAACTGTGTTGTTTTCGTTCTCGTGTTTAATATATAGAAACAAAGATTTGTCTATTTCCATTTTGCTTGCCGCTACTCCTGAATGAAAGTTTAGTGTTTCTTTAAAGCCATTTATACTGAAGTTGTATGTTCCGTTTAAAGCGTCTGAAGCGTTGTTTAACGAGTCTTTGGCAATAACAATAAACGTATTGCTTTTCTGAGGATTTTCAGACAATACGAAGTTGTTTATGTTGAACTCGTTGAATGCACTTAATTGCAAGCTAATAAAGCAGGTAAAGACAGTTAAGATAAACCTCATATGAACGTTTTATTTTAATAATAAGTCCTCATGCGAAGTTGATATAAAAAAATGAAATTTTAGATGGATGTTTATAAAATATTTATCATAAAAAAGGGAATCTCAATGGATTCCCTTTTTTATATGTTTATAAATTATGGGATATTGTATTAAACAGAGAAACTCTCTCCACACCCACAAGTTCTGCTGGCATTGGGATTGACGAAATTAAAGCCTTTTCCATTTAATCCATCCGAGTAATCAAGCTCGGTTCCGGCCAGATAAAGAAAAGATTTCATGTCTAAAACAATTTTCAATCCGTTATCTTCAAAATTCTGATCTCCACTATGTGCTTCATTATCGAAGTCCATATTATAAGAAAGACCAGAACAACCACCACCTTTTACAGACACTCTCAAGAAATACGAATTATCAAGGCCTGCGCCCTCCATTAATTCCTGAACCTTCTGTTTTGCTTTATCTGTAATTGTTACCATTTTATTAATTTATTAAGTTTTGTAGTACTGGTTATTTGTTGAACTTCCAGTATCTCAAATCTCATGTTTAATATCTCACGTTTGAATTAATGATGAGATTTTTCGATTTCCAATGCTGGTAAACCATTTTTAACGCGATAATCGTTAATTGCTGATTTGATCGCATCTTCTGCTAATACCGAGCAGTGGATTTTTACCGGAGGTAAAGCTAATTCCTCTACAATATCCATGTTGTCGATAGTAACTGCTTCGTCAATAGTTTTTCCTTTTAACCATTCTGTTGCTAAAGAAGAAGAGGCGATAGCTGAACCGCAACCAAAGGTTTTGAATTTAGCATCAGTGATAACGTTGTTCTCATCAACTTCAATTTGAAGGCGCATTACGTCGCCACACTCAGGTGCACCAACTAATCCTGTTCCTACATTTTGTTTACTTTTATCCAAAGTACCCACATTTCTTGGGTTGCTGTAGTGATCTATTACTTTATCCGAATAAGCCATTTTATGTTAGATTTTAGATTTACGATGCTGGATTTTTAATCCGTATGTCGTAAATAAATGTTCATACTCTTTTTTATTTTAGATTGTAGAATTTCCGAGTTTTAAATCGTACCTCGTAAATTCCTAAATCATGCTTTAATTAGTGTTCTGCCCACTCGATAGAATCAAGATCTATGCCCTCTTTAAACATTTCCCACAAAGGTGACAATTCTCTGAGATGATTCACCGCTTTTTTAGTGTTTTCGATAGCGAAATCAACTTCTTCTTCAGTTGTAAATCTTCCCAATCCGTAACGTATAGAAGAGTGTGCCAAATCGTCAGAAAGACCTAGGTTTTTCAAAACGTAAGACGGTTCTAACGACGCGGAAGTACAAGCAGAACCAGAAGATACAGCCATATCTTTCATTGCCATCATTAAACCTTCACCTTCTACATATTTAAAAGAGATGTTGGTTGTATGTGGTAATCTGTGTTCTTTGTTACCATTAACATATGATTCTTCAAGCTCAAGTAAGCTGTTTTCTAATTTATCACGTAAGGCAGAAAGTCTGGCAGCTTCACTATCCATTTCCAAACGGCATAGCTCACAAGCCTTTCCTAAGCCAACAATACCCGGAACATTCAAAGTACCAGAACGCATACCTCTTTCATGACCGCCGCCATCCATTTGGGAAGTAACCTTTACCCGTGGCCCTTTTCTTCTCACATATAACGCGCCCACACCTTTAGGTCCGTAAATTTTATGACCGGATAAAGCCAGTAAATCAATACCATCTCTGTTTACATCTACAGATATTTTACCAACAGCCTGTGTTGCATCTGTGAAGAAAAGAGCACCATGTTTATGTGCAATTGCCGAGATTTCTTTGATAGGTTGAACCACACCAATCTCGTTATTTCCGTACATTACTGAAACTAGAATTGTTTCTGGAGTAATAGCGGCTTCCAGCTTAGCCAAATCTAAAAGTCCATCGCTTTCAACTTCAAGATAAGTAACTTTTCCGCCAATTTTTTCAATGTGTTTACATGCATCCAAAACCGCTTTATGCTCAGTGTTTAGAGTAATGATATGGTTTCCCTTATCTTTATACATTTCGAAAACACCTTTTAAAGCTAAGTTGTCAGATTCCGTAGCTCCGGAAGTAAAGATAATTTCTTTTTCAGTAGCTCCAATTAATTTAGCCACCTGTTCTCTGGCATAATCTACCGCTTCCTCTGCAGCCCATCCGAATGCATGATTTCTGCTGGCAGCATTACCAAATTTATCTACGAAATAAGGTAGCATAGCCTCCAAAACCCTGGGGTCCATTGGAGTTGTTGCGTTATTGTCTAAGTATATCGGGGTTTTTAACATCGTCATTAACTTTTTTCTCTCAACAAAGATAAGAAAAATTGTAATCATAGGATATATGTATTATCTATATAAGTATAGATAAACGTCATTATAAAGCAATTTTAGGATGGTTAATGAGGTGCTTGCAGATAGGGTATTTGATATGGGAAATAAATAATTGATAAATTTGTTGTACTTTTTTGGAAAGAAAGATAATAATTTAATATATTTGCGCCTCTAAAAAAGAGATAGAAAGGAATAAGAATATAATGAAAAAAGATTTGCATCCATCAAACTACAGATTAGTGGTTTTTAAAGATTTGTCTAACGACTATGCTTTCCTAACAAAATCTTGTATTGATACTAAAGAGACTATTAAATGGGAAGACGGAAACGAATATCCTTTGGTGAAATTGGAGATTTCCCATACTTCTCATCCATTCTATACTGGTAAAATGAAATTGGTTGATACTGCAGGACGTATTGACAAATTCAGAAATCGTTACGCAAAAAAATAAGCATAGCTTAAAACGATATTTTTTAAGTCCCGGCTTGTTTGTCGGGACTTTTTTTGTTTTTTTGCATTTATGAAAGTTATTCTTTTCGACGATTCTACCAGGAATACTCTATTCCCTTTAACTTTAACCAGACCAATTGCCGATATCAGAATCGGAATATTAAAAATCTATGAAAAATGGGCTAAGTATCTAAGTGCCGAAGTCTCGTTTAAGACGGAACTCTATCTGCAGTCGAAATTTACTTTTTCTGTATCTGATCAAAATATTTTTATTAACGGTTCTGTTTTACCCGATCGACAAATTCTGGACGCTATCAGTAAACTTAATAATGGTGATATTTTAAGTAAAGATGGAGTGTTGCTTGCGGCAAGAATAGACGGAGAAGAGGCCAGGGATTTTTCGTGTACAGTGTCTTCAGACTGCAGGAATGTAATATATCTTGGAGAGGTTAATCAATTGAAATATCCCGAACAGGTGTTTTCTAAAAATGCGCAGCAAATCGCTTTAGATTTTGAGTTAATCACCAAAGGCCGTCAATCGGCAGTGCTAAGCGGAACGAATACTGTAATTGGAGATGATATTTTTGTAGAAGAAGGAGTGGAGGCAGAATGCTCGAGTTTTAATACTAAAAATGGGCCTGTTTATTTAGGAAAAGATTCACAGGTGTGGGAAGGTAGCCATATTAGGGGAAGTTTTGCATTGTGCGAGGATTCTCAAGTGAAAATGGGTGCTAAGATTTACGGTGGAACTACTGTAGGTCCTAAAAGTAGAGTCGGTGGTGAAATTAATAACGCCGTGATATTTGGGTATTCGGCAAAAGGACATGAAGGATATTTAGGGAATTCGGTTGTAGGCGAATGGTGTAATTTTGGCGCGGACTCCAATAATTCCAATATGAAGAATACTTATGCGGAGGTTAAAATATGGGACTACACAACGGAAAGATTTAGAAAAACGGGTTTACAGTTTTGCGGATTGATTATGGGAGACCATTCTAAATGTGGTATTAACACTATGTTTAATACCGGAACTGTTGTTGGTGTTAGCGCGAATATATTTGGTTCGGGTTTTCCTAGGGTATTTATTCCTGATTTTGCCTGGGGTGGTGCACAGGGATTTGAAAATTATACATTAAACAAAGCTGTAGAGACGGCTAAACTGGCTTATGAGAGAAAAGGAAGAGAGTTTGATGATAAAGAACAGGAAATATTCGCTTATTTATATAATTTAACAGAAAAATCAAGAAGGTTTTAAAATATGAGAAAGAAAATTGTAGCTGGAAACTGGAAAATGAATAAAGATTATTCAGAAGGTCTTAGTTTGTTTTCGGAAGTGTTAAATATGGTGAAAGATGAAGTAAGGGGAGAGCAACAGGTAGTTGTTTGTGCTCCGTACATTCATCTGCATAGTTTATCAGCTTTAGCAAAGGGAACAAATAATGTTTTTGTAGGTGCGCAAAATGCACATCAGGAAGCATCAGGTGCTTATACCGGAGAAATATCAACAGGTATGTTGAAGTCTGTTGGAGTAGAATATGTGATATTAGGACACTCGGAAAGACGTCAGTATTTTGGCGAGAATAATGAACTGTTAGCCAAAAAAACAAATACAGCATTGGCAAATGATTTAAAGCCGATTTTTTGTATTGGGGAAACGTTAGCTGAAAGAGAGAGTAATCAGCATTTTGATGTTATTAAAACGCAATTGGCAGAGGCCACTTTCCACTTGTCTGCAGAGGATTTTTCTAAACTCGTTATCGCTTATGAGCCGGTTTGGGCAATTGGAACGGGTGTAACCGCAAGTTCTGCACAAGCGCAAGAAATTCATGCATTCATCAGAAGCGAAGTGGCTGCTAAATATGGTGCCGAAGTTGCTGAAAACACAACTATATTATACGGAGGAAGCTGTAATCCGGGGAATGCGGCTGAATTGTTTGCTCAAAAAGATATAGATGGCGGATTGATAGGGGGGGCATCTTTAAAATCGAGAGATTTTGTTGATATTGTTAAGACGTTCAACAACTAAAAATTATATTTGTAAAACAGATGAACTTACGATTAGAATCTCTGATCGTAAGTTTTTTTTTGTCCTATATTTTTCAATAAGAAAATGAATTATTACGAACTGAAATTTGAACTTAAAGATGCAGAGGAGTTTCATCAGGATTTGTTGATTGGTGAACTGGCTGAAATTGGTTTTGATACTTTTGAAGAGAGTGAAAAAGGTTTTAACGCTTTTGTGGCGGAAACCGCATATAATGCTAAGCTGATAGCGGACACTTTAGCTACTTATAAAGATATGTTTACCTTTTCGTACGAGAGTGTATTTATTCCTCAGAAAAACTGGAACGAGGTATGGGAAAGTAATTTTGAGCCGCTGGAGATTAAAGATCAGGTGTATGTAAGAGCAACTTTTCATGAACCTAAGCAAGCATTCCCTTATGAGATAGTTATAGACCCCAAAATGGCTTTTGGTACAGGACATCATCAAACAACAACATTGATGATGGAATGGCTTTTAGAAACAGAAGTAGAAGGAAAGAATGTTTTGGATATGGGATGTGGAACTGCTATTCTGGGAATATTGGCTTCTAAGCAGGGAGCCAAAGCGGTGGATGCTATTGATTATGACGATGTTTGTTATTTAAGTGCAAAAGAAAACGCTGAACTTAACGATATAAATAATGTAAGTGTTTTTTGTGGTTCTAAGGAAGCTATTCCGAACACGGCGTACGATATTATCCTGGCAAATATCAATAGGAATATCCTTTTAGACCAAATAGAAAGATATGCAGAAGTTTTAAAGTCTGACGGACTGCTGTTTTTAAGTGGTTTTTATGAGTCGGATATTGAGATTTTAGTGGATGAAGCGAAGAAGTATAAATTGCAATATGTTTCGCATAAGAAATTAAATGATTGGGTAGCTGTTAAATTAAGGAAATAATGAGAGTTCATTTTATAGCTGTCGGCGGAGCTGCGATGCATAATTTAGCCATTGCATTGCATTTGAAAGGTTATCAGGTAACCGGATCTGATGATGCGATATACGAGCCTTCTAAAAGCAGGTTACAGAAGCATGGTTTATTGCCGGAAGTTTTTGGCTGGTATCCGGAAAAAATAAATAAGGGTATCGATGCGATTATTTTAGGTATGCATGCTAAAGCCGATAATCCAGAATTGATTAAAGCACAAGAGTTGGATTTGCCAGTGTACTCTTATCCGGAATATATTTATGAGCAATCTAGAGATAAGACAAGAGTCGTTGTTGGCGGTAGTCATGGAAAGACTACAATTACTTCTATGGTGTTGCATGTTTTAAAACAGATTTCTTTTGATTTTGATTATCTGGTTGGTGCGCAAATAGAAGGTTTCGATAATATGGTTAAGCTTTCAGATGCTCCATGTATTATAATTGAAGGAGATGAATATCTGGCTTCACCAATTGACAGAAGGCCTAAGTTTCATCTTTACAAAGCAAATATAGGTGTGATCAGCGGCATCGCCTGGGATCATGTGAATGTTTTTCCAACGTTCGAGAATTATAAAGAACAATTTTCTGGATTTATAGATACGATTCAGGAAAAAGGAACGTTAATCTACTGTGAAGAAGATGAGGTGCTGTCCGATTTAATAAAAAAACATAAAATTCATAACAAAATAAAATTTTTGCCGTATAAAGCGTTAGATTCAGAAGTTAAAGAAGGAAACACCTATTTAAAGTTAGATGAAAATCGGGAATTGGAGATTGGTGTTTTTGGAAAACACAATTTAATGAATCTTAATGCAGCTAAGCTGATTTGTAATGAGTTAGGGATTAGTGATGAGCAGTTCTTTAATGCTATAGTTTCTTTTAAAGGAGCCAGCAAAAGGCTAGAGAAGATGGCAGAAAGCGACGACACAATTGTATTTAGAGATTTTGCGCATTCTCCTTCGAAGTTAAAGGCTACAGTAGGGGCGGTAAAAAATCAATTTTCTAACAGAGATTTAGTCGCGCTTATAGAATTACATACGTTTAGTAGTGTAAATAAAGATTTCATTTCTGAATATAAGGACAGTATGAAAGCGGCAGATGTGAAGATTGTCTTTGTAGATGAAACTAATTTGATACAAAAGAAAGTCGATCCTATATCTGAGAGCCAGATAAAGGAAGCTTTTAATGATAGGGATATAATTTTCTTTAATAATTCTTCAAGCTTGGAGCGATATTTGTTAGAGTTAAATATATTGAATGAATATAATGTATTATTAATGAGTTCAGGAAATTTCGGAGGTATTGATTTGGTTACATTATCAAAAAAAATATTGAAAAACAGAAAAAAATATTAATTTTATAAAACGTTAAGCAACGCAATAAGAAAACACATTGAAAATTTAGTATTGGTTAAAAAATGAAATTGTTAGGTAAGAAAATTAGGCTTTTAAGGCATCAAAGAGGGTGGAGCCAGGAAGATGTGTCTAAACAATTAGATATTTCTATTCCCGCTTTCTCTAAAATTGAGACAGGAATCACTGATGTTAATTTATCTAGATTAGAACAAATATCAGCCCTGTTTGATATGTCTGTTGTAGAGCTTTTGACTTATAATGATCCTGAGCAAGAGGTGAAGTATGCTTCTGATTTGGAAATTGCTACCAAAAAACTTCAAGAAAGGGATGCGGAAGTAATTGACCTTCAGAAAAAAGTAATTGAGCTTTATGAAGAAATTAGAGGAATGAAATCTTATGTGTAAATAAGATGAATCTTCTAAAGATTTACTCAATAAAAGAAAATCACTAAAAGAAACAATAATTGTTTCTTTTAGTGATTTTTTTGTTTTTATTGAGGGTTCTTGTTTATCTGTCGACTTCGCCTAATACGATGTCAATAGAGCCGATTATAGCTATCAAATCAGCTATCAGGACTCCTTTTGATATTTCTGGAAGAACAGATAGGTTGTTAAAGCTAGGTCCTCTGGATTTAATTCTGAATGGCTTGTCTGATTTGCCATCTGCTATAAAATAGAAACCAAGCTCACCTTTTGGGTTTTCTGCTCGCATATAAAAATCCTGAGCTTTAGGCGTGATCTTTCTAGGCAATTTTGCTCTTGGATCAAAATCAGGAGTTCTTTTATATTCCTTGGTTAATTTTTCAATACATTGTTCAATGATCTTTAGCGACTCGCCAATCTCGTCAATTCTGACTTTATATCTATTCCAGCAATCTCCAACTACACCAATTTCTCCTTTAGAATAAGGAATATCAAAGTCAATTTCGGGATAAACAGAATATTCATCTACTCGTCTTAAATCATATTTCAGGCCGGAACCTCTTAAGACCGGACCGGAACATCCATAATTAATAGCGACGTCTAAAGGTAATACGCCTACGTTTGCTGTTCTCGAAATAAAAATCTGGTTATCAGTAAGTAATTCGTTTAGCTCTTTAAGCTTAGGTCTGAAGTAATCCACGAATTCTTTACATCTTTCCTCAAACCCTACAGGTAAATCATAAAATAAGCCACCTACCCAAATGTAGTTATATAACATTCTGGCACCAGATGCCCATTCAAGCATATTCATGATATGTTCCCTGTCTCTAAAACACCATAAAAAGGGTGTAAAGGCACCGATATCAATGCCGTAAGTTCCAACTGCAATTAAATGCGAGGCTATCCTGTTTAATTCACATACCAGAACTCTTATATACTCTACCCTTTTAGGAATGTCCTTTTCTATTCCAAGCATTTTTTCAACTCCCATTACAAAAGCATGATTGTTGTTCATTGATGCCAGGTAATCTAATCTGTCTGTATAGGGAATAATCTGGTTGTAACTTAAAGCTTCACCATGTTTTTCGAAACAACGGTGTAAGTAGCCTAAATGAGGTATGACCTCTTTTACAACCTCACCATCGGTAATCAGTTCCAGACGTAAAACTCCATGGGTACTGGGGTGTTGTGGTCCCAGATTAAGAACCATTTCCTCTGACGATACAGAACTAATTTTATGTCGATATCTTTCTAAAGCCTCTGTATACATAAGCTGTTTTTAAAGGTCTATTTTAATGTTTTTATAGGTTTCAGCGTTTTTATAATCTTTGCGCAGAGGATATCCTTTCCAATCATCCGGTAATAAAATTCTTCTTAAATCAGGATGACTTTCGAAGAAGATACCGAATAAGTCAAAAGTTTCCCTTTCATGCCATTCGGCAGTACGCCATATAGATGATACGCTTTTAAATACCGGTAAATTTTGCTCGTTTCTATCGTTTTCTCTAAACACTTTTAAGACTAGCTGATGCTTTTTGATAATGGAGGATAGATGATAAACGACGCCAAACTTACCTGATTCCACGCCATAATCTACTCCACTTAAACTCGATAGAAAATCAAACCAGGTATTTTTGTTGTCCCTAAGTTCCAGGCAGACTTCCGTTATATAATCAGGATTGATAATTAACGCTGGCTGCAATCCTGTAGTTTCTTCGCCTACAATTACGTTTTTGCCTATATTTTCTACAATTAACTGCTTAATTTCCTGAAATGTCATTACGGTGCTAATCTTTCAATTTTCCAAATGTTGTCACTATTTAAAGTGTATCTTATTCTGTCATGTAAACGGTTGGACCGTCCTTGCCAAAATTCCACAGATTTTGGATGTATCTTGTATCCGCCCCAATGTTCAGGTTTAGGAACTTCACCTTCTTTGTATTTATCTTCCAATGCTTTTAGGTTGTTTTCCAAAAAGATCCTGTTGGGGATAACACTACTCTGCGGAGAAGCATGTGCGCCCAGTTGACTGCCATGAGGTCTGGAATGGAAATAATCGTTAGATGCTTCCTGACTTATCTTTTCTGCAATTCCTTCAATTCTTATCTGGCGTTCGAGTTCTACCCAAAAAAATAACAGACTTACTTTTGGGTTCGTCTCTATATCATGCCCTTTTCTACTATTGTAATTGGTGAAAAAAGTAAAGCCATTCTCATCAAATTCTTTTAACAAGACAACTCTTGCACTGGGAAAACCATTTTCATTTACCGTAGCAATTATCATTGCATTGGGTTCTAAAATCTGAACTTCGATGGCGTGATTAAACCAGATTGCAAACTGATCAATAGGGTTTTTCTTAACATCATTTTCGGATAAGGATGATGATTTATAGTCCTGACGAAGATCTCTAATATTTATTTTTTGCTCATCCATGCCTTACAAACTTACGAAATGCTAAAGAATAATGTTGTCGGATAGATGTTTTATTTGCACTATTTTTAACAAAATTATTATATTGACATTATCATGTTGAATCGAATATTACCACAAATAGGGAACATTTTAATTGCTGAGCCATTTATGTTAGACGATAACTTTAAACGGTCTGTCGTAATATTGGTAGCAGAAGATGAGGAGGGACATGTTGGGTACATTTTAAATCAGCGGAGCAACTTGCTGGTTAAAGATCTGCTCGTGGAATTTACTGACTGTAATTTCCCAGTTTATATTGGCGGACCTGTTTCGCCGGATACGCTTCATTTTGTGCACAGTTGCCCGGATAAGATTTTTGATGGAGATTTAATTAGAGATGGAATTTATTGGGGCGGGGATTTTGAAATGCTAAGGACACAATTGTCTTTAGGAAATATTAGCGAAGAAGAAATCCGTTTTTTTCTTGGCTACTCTGGCTGGGACAAAGAGCAATTGAAAAGAGAATTGAATGAAAATAGCTGGATTGTTTCTGATAGAATTAATCCAGCTATTGTATTTGAACACTCTGAAATTGATATTTGGAAAGAGGCAATTATAAATTTAGGCGAAAAATACGCACATATAGCCAATTTTCCCGAGAGACCAGAGTGGAATTAGAAATTTGTAGGATATCCTTCGGATTTTAATCCTTCTGCAGATTCTTCAATTTTTGCTTTAAGATCATTTTTGAAAGCTTCCACTTTTTTGAAAACATTTTCATCTGCAGTTCCGATAATTTGAGCGGCCAAAATTCCAGCATTTTTTGCTGCATTTAAAGCTACTGTCGCTACCGGAATACCATTTGGCATTTGTAATATAGAAAGAACGGAGTCCCAGCCATCTATAGAATTGCTGGACTTTACAGGGACGCCAATTACAGGCAGTGAGGTTAAAGAAGCTACCATTCCAGGAAGATGGGCTGCGCCACCAGCACCTGCAATGATCACTTTTATACCTCTGTTCGCCGCATTTTGTGCATAATCAAACATTCTTTCGGGCGTACGATGCGCCGAAACTACTGTTAGCTCGTAGTCAATTCCTAAATCTTTTAAAAAATCTGCAGCATCTTTCATAATCGGTAAATCCGATTTGCTACCCATGATTATACCTACTAAAGGTTTGTACATTACGCTATGACTTTTAAGGTTTCTTTTACAAATTTTGCTTTTTCTATGGCTTTTTCTCTATCGTTGTCTACAATAGTAACATGGCCCATTTTACGGAAAGGCTTGGTTAGCTTTTTTCCGTATAGATGCACATATACACCTTCTTTTTTCAATACTTCTTTTAATCCTTTATAAAGAGCGGGGCCTTCATGTCCCTTTTCTCCCAATAAATTAACCATAATAGCATTTCCAAGCGCTTCTGTGGAGCCTAGAGGAAGGTTTAATATGGCTCTTAGATGTTGCATGAATTGAGAAGTTTTGTTTCCTTCTATAGTTTGATGTCCACTGTTGTGAGGTCTTGGTGCAAGCTCGTTTACCAGAATATTACCATCAGCAGTTAAGAACATTTCAACAGCCAAAAGACCAACAATATTCAAGCTGGTAGCAATATCTATTGCGATTTTTTCCGCTCTTTGTTGGATTTCTAAAGAGTAAGTTGATGGGCTTATTAGATATTCCACTAAATTGGCTTCGGCATTAAAATCCATCTCGACCAAAGGGAACGTTTTAATTTGTCCTTTTTCGTTTCTGGCTACAATAACAGATATTTCTTTTTCGAAATCGATATTTTTTTCTACTATAGACGGAGCATCAAAAGCTTTGTCATAGTCTGTAATCTGGCTGATTTTTACCACGCCTTTTCCATCATAGCCATCTTTTCTTAGTTTTTGTATAAAAGGGAAGTCGAAATTCTCTTTTAATAATTCTTCTCTGTTGGCGATAAGTTTAAAATCGGCGGTAGGTATATCGTTTTCTTTAAAAAACTGTTTTTGTAAACCTTTGTCCTGGATTAGCCTGATTATTCTGGATTGTGGAAATACCATAACGCCCTCTTTTTCCAATGCTTCTAAGGCTTCGACGTTTACTTTTTCGATCTCTATAGTAATTAAATCTACATTTTTACCGAAATTGTATACTGTTTCGTAATCAGATAGTTCACCTACTTCAAAGTAATCGCAGATATTTTTACAGGGAGCATTTTTGTCCGGGTCTAAAATTGAAACAGACAAATTGAGGTTGATAGATTCCTGGATAAGCATTCTTCCGAGTTGTCCACCTCCTAAAATACCTAATCGCGTTTGTGTAATGTTGGATTTCATTTCTGTTGTTTTACAATAGGCAAGAATTGCATTTTGTAAATATTATAATAATTTAAATGTGATTATGTTGTTGTTAACAGAGACTCTTTCTCTATTTTTTGTTGAAGTTCTATAATTGCGCCAATTAGAGCTTCTGGGCGAGGAGGGCATCCTTGCACATAAACATCTACAGGAATAATACGATCTACGCCTTTAACAACATGGTATCCGTGTTCCCAATAAGGACCTCCACAATTCGAGCAGGAACCCATAGAGATAACATATTTAGGTTCGGGCATTTGTTCGTACAGGCGTTTGATTCTTTCTGCCATTTTAAAAGTCACCGTACCAGCAATAATAATGACATCTGCTTGTCTAGGGCTGGGACGGGGAAACACACCTAGTCTGTCGAAATCAAAATTTGAAGAATATGAACCCATCATTTCGATAGCACAGCAAGCTAAACCAAAACTTAATGGCCATAAAGACGAAAGTCGGGACCAGTTTAATAAATCGTCTAGTTTAGTGACAATCAGGCCCCCGTTTTCAAGTTGTTTTTCTAAGCTCATGATGAAATTTTCTTAAATCTTGGGACAAATTTTGGCTTTTCAGAAACGAGTTCTGGTTGAACAGTTTCGATGTTTTTAGTTATTACTTCGCTATGAGAGATTGACTTCGTTAAGTATGTTTGTTCATTAATTACAGCATAAGCATCCAAAGGAATTTTAGTATCAACCTTAGGACTTAAATTTTCTGGCTTTATCCAAAGTAAGTCTTTCTTTCTCCATACATAAACCAGCCCCAGCAACAATATGCTTATAAAAATCAGCATTTCTATAAATGTAAGCCAGCCCCATCTTCCATCCAATGCGATTAATTCGTTATTGCTAAATATTGTCGCCCATGGAAAGATAAAAATCATCTCTACGTCGAATAACAAGAAAACTAAAGCAATAACATAAAAGCGGCTATTAAACTGAATCCATGAATTGGAATAAACTTCTTCACCACATTCATAAGAACTGTTTTTTTCAGGATTAGGTTTTTTTAAAGAAAGTATTTTGTTTGCGAAAAAGGTAGCACATACGAAGATAGTTCCGATAATCAGGAATATCAGAACTTTGCCAAACTCAGTTATCTGTGAATATTCGTCCATTTTCTAGGTAGCAAATTTAATACAAATTTACGATTTAAATAGTGTGTCGAACGTAATAGTTTGTAATGATTTTGCCATTATAGGTGAAAATATTAGAACAAAATTCCATTTTTGTGCTATGTCAAAAAAGTATGATGCCGTAGTAATTGGAGGAGGCGCTTGTGGATTGATGTGTGCCGTACAAGCGGGATATTTGGGAAAAAGCGTCCTAATTATAGAAAAGAATGATAAGTTAGGTGCGAAAATTCTGATCTCGGGCGGAGGACGGTGTAATTATACTAACCTTTACGCAAGTAAGGAAAACTACATTTCAGAAAATCCACACTTTTTAAATTCCTCACTTTCTCAATGGACCGTGGAAGACACAATAGCCTTTTTTGAAGCCAACGGAATTTATGGACAGGAAAAAACGCTGGGGCAATTGTTCCCTAAATCAAATAAAGCCAAAGATATAATTGATGTTTTTGCAAATTTGTGCGAAGACCTGGGGCAGGATATTTTATTGAATTCCAGTGCGGTGTCCGTTGAGAAGAATGGAGAATTGTTCGAAATTATCTATGAAAGAAATGGGAAGGATAATAAAATTACTGCTCCAAAAGTTGTGATGGCCAGTGGAGGGCTTCCTATTGCCAAGATGGGCGCTACAGATTTTGCATTGAAAACGGCGGTGAAATTTGGGCTGACTTTAACTAAAACAGCGCCGGCATTAGTGCCGCTTACCATTACAGGCAAAGATCAGCAATGGTTTGCCAATCTATCCGGAAATTCCATTTTTTCAGTAGTGAGTAACGATAAAATCTCCTTCGAAGAAAATATTCTTTTTACACACTGGGGACTAAGTGGCCCTGCTATATTACAGATTTCTTCTTATTGGAGGCCTGGTGAAATAATAAATATCAATTTATTGCCTGATATCAATATTGCAGAAGCTATCTTAAAAGAAAGACAGCACAACGGAAAAAAACATTTATCGAATTTCTTAAGCCAATATTATACAAAGAAATTCGTTGAAGCTTTAGAAAGTATATTGCCAATCCATAAAAATTTAGCTTCTTTGTCTAAAGAGGATTTGTTATCGGTTGAAAACTTTATTCATCATTTTAAGGTTAAACCTGCAGGTGATAAAGGTTATGACAAAGCCGAAGTTATGAGAGGCGGTGTTTCAACAAATGAATTATCTTCTAAAACTTTAGAATCTAAAAAAGTTAAAGGATTGTATTTTGGAGGGGAATGTGTTGATATAACAGGATGGTTGGGAGGATATAATTTCCAATGGGCATGGGCCAGTGGATATGTAATTGCACAAAATATTTAAACAGACTAGGAAATGACTATGATGAAGAATATACTAACAGTTTTAATGCTGTTTTTTGTATTGACACTTGAAGCGCAGGAACCCACTCCTTATTTACCTGATTTCGAGTTCCAAAAACTAGACAGTACCTCATTTAAGCGTACAGATTTAGATTCAACGAAAAACACACTCATCATATTTTTCGATGCTACCTGCGGACATTGCAAGGACGCCATGATAAAGGTAAATAAGAATTACGAGAAACTTTACAATACCAATGTGGTTCTGGTTTCTTTGGATGTAGAGAAATCTATTCACATGTTTTTAACCGAGTTTGGCCCCAAATTCTGGAACAATTCGAAAGTAACTATACTCCATGATGGTAAATATGAATTTGTACCGTTGTTTAACCCTAAAAGATATCCGTCACTTTATTTGTACTCGCCAAAAAGAGATTTACTGGTTTATGCAAATAATGACGATAAAATGGAGGAGATTTTTAAACTGATAGATACTGCTAATCATAATCAGAAAAAATCTGCGTCGAAATAGTACCATTTTCCGTTAAGTAACTGGAAGTTAGAACGCTCATGGTGAATCTGAAGCTGCATTTTTTCGTTGAAATAATGAGCCTTAAATTCAACTGTCTGCTCGCCACTGTAAAGGATTTCCAGTTTTAGCCATTTGCTGGAGTTGGCCCACTTTAAAATGTCTCCTTTTCTATAGAGTTTAACTTTAGTTGGAGCGGTAGTTTTCAGAATATAATCTGCATCGGCCATCACATAAGCTGAATATCTGCTTTTCATTAATAATAAAGGGCTTTCAGCTATTTTCTTTGCCTGATGGTATGGCATACAGCAGAGGCTGTAATCTAAATTACTTCCGCAAGGACACATTGTTGACGATTTTTCAACAAAGATAGTTCAGGACGGTGTGATTAAAAAAATTGAGTTAAATCTTTGTGTGTTTAAAAATCATTAAATTAACTGAAAGCACTACGCCACCAAGTAAAAACTGAAAAGTATCGCCAAAAGGAAACAACCTTAAAGAAATAATCCATGCAGTAATAGTGATAATCGCCACAGCATAAAGCAAATTTGTCTTGAATGCCGTTTTATCGAGCCCTCTGCTTACTTTTTCTTTTAATACAGTTTTTAACTTAGCCTTATCACTTTTTATTGATTTGGCCAAACCCACTCTTTCCATTGTTTTCATAGCGATAAGTTTTTGGAGTTTTTTAACTTAATTGTTCATTCCTATAAAATCGTATTCTATAATTATGCCAAAAAATAAATTAAGTACCGTGTTAACAGGTTTTTAAAACAGAAATAAGCCTTACATTTGCCCAAATTGCATTTAAAATTTTCTTGATAGATTTTGTTGTATCAAATAAAAATATTATGATTTTATCGTGACTTTTATTCAAAGTATTTTAAACTATCTTATTAAATTTTGAGAATTATCAACCTAATGAAGAGGACATACATTTTACTTGTATTTACTTTTAGCTACAGTCAACTTATAAGTCAGGAAGTTAAGGAACTCAATGAAATAGTGGTTACCGCATCACAGTCTGAAAAGAAATTAGGTGATATTGGGAAAATAGTAAAAGTTATTTCACGTGAAGAATTGGATCGGTCTCAAGGCAGAACTTTAGCACAATTACTTAGTCAGGTAGTTGGAATTAACGTTTCGGGTAGCGACAGCAATATAGGAGAAAACGTGTCGCTATTTGTAAGAGGAGCATCTGCGGGTAATACCTTACTTTTAATTGATGGTGTTTCTCTGAACGATCCTTCAACCATATCTAATGATTATAATCTTTCTGCAATAACAATAGATCAGATCGAGCGAATAGAAATATTAAAAGGAGCAAGCTCTACTCTGTGGGGGTCTGATGCTGTGGCCGGAGTGGTAAATATCATTACTAAAAAGGGTACAGAGAAACTGAATGGTGATTTTTTGGCAACTGCGGGAAGTTATGGGACTTTTAAGCAAAATGCGGGCATATCTGGACAGTTGAATCAGACAACGGTCGCACTAAATCTTTCCAATCTTGTGTCTGATGGTTTTTCTTCTGCTCAAAATATAGATGGAAGAGAAAAATTTGAAAGGGATAGCTATAAGCAAAAAGCTGTAAATCTGAATTTAGGCCAAAGTTTAACTTCAAAAATCAATCTTTATCTGGGCCTTAATTATAGCAATTCCAAGGCGGGGTTCGATGCCGGAGCTTTTACAGATAGCAGGGAAAACAATTCGTTTAAAAAATCCTTTATTGCGAATTTAAAAGGGGCTTATCAATTAAACAATGGACAAGTGAGCCTGATTTTTACGCAGAACAATGTCTCTTATAAGGCCGATGAATCTGGCTATATTACAAAAAACCAAGGTTCTGTAAGTAATATTCAAACTATACTGTCTTACAGGTTGAATGATCTGTTTGATATTACCTCTGGACTTAACTATAAATATACTACCACAGATCAGGTAAGTCCATTCGCCAGTATTAGTTCCGATGATGCAAATAGTCATTTAAGCAGTGTTTACACATCTTTGTTCTTCAAAAAGGGGATTTTTAGAAATGAACTGGGAGGACGTTATAACTACCACAGCAGTTATGGGAAAAATTTCTCGTACACTTTGAACCCTTCGTTATTGATAGCCAGTCGCTATAAAGTTTACCTAAATCTATCATCGGCATATAAAGTGCCTGCTTTGTATCAATTGGCTTCTGACTTTAAAAATACTAATGGATTAAAGCCTGAAACAGCTTATAATACAGAGTTTGGAGTCGAAGCAAATTTATGGTCGGACAAGCTTTTTTTAACAAGCTCTTTATTTAAAAGGAGGATTAAAGACGTTATAGATTTTGGAATGGCGGACGATGGTAGGTTCCAGTATGAGAATGCAAATACAGAAAAGGCCAAAGGCATGGAGAGTGATATTACATTTAAACTTGAAGATGTTTTTAAACTTTCGGCTTTTTATACCTATACGGGTGGTTTTGTGATCAAAGAAGGAATGGAAACATCGCTTGCCAGAAGACCTAAAAATACTGTAGGAGCAAATGTGAATTATAAATTTTCTAAACGTTTATCGGCTTCATTATTACATAAATGGATGGGGAAAAGGGAAGATGCGTATTTTAATTTGACTACTTACGAAGTGACTAAAGTTACTTTACATGATTACCACAGAACGGATCTTTATATACAATATCAAACTTTAAAAAATCTGACCATTTTTGTGGATAGTAAAAATATTTTCAATAGGAATTACCATGAATTTGTAGGTTACAACACTGCAGGTTTTAATTTTAATGCAGGGATTAATTTTAAGATTCGATAAGATTTTAATAATTTTACATTTTAAAACGATAGCTATGTCTTTAAGCAATAAATTCATCATAACGCTGGTTATTTTAATAGCCGTATCTTTCAGGTTTTTAGATTTAGGATCAAATTACAGTTGGGGGAATTTTACTCCTGTAGGTGCAATAGCACTATTTGGAGGAACTTATTTTAAAGATAAAACCAGAAGCTTTTTTGTGCCTTTGTTTATTTTATTATTAAGTGACATTTTATTAGGTTACAAGTATACCGGAACGTTTAACCCGTATTATCCTGGCATCGAACTGGTATATGTGAGTTTTGGGGTAATGGTTTATATCGGTTCTTTAATTAAAAAAGTAAGCGTATCGAATGTTTTTTTAGCAACTATAGCTGCTGTTTTTACACATTGGATTTTAGCAGACATTCAGCCATGGTTAGCAGGACCGTACACTAAAGATTTCTCGGGTTATATCAATGCGTTGGTAGCAGCAATACCGTTTGAGAAAAATCTGCTTTACGGAAATATTATATTCTCTGCTCTAATGTACGGAGCTTATGAGCTTTACAAAGTAAAATCAGCTTCTTTTAAAGAGTCAGTAGTTTAATAAAATAATATTCGATAAGAAACGCCAGTAAATATTTGCTGGCGTTTTTTGTTTTATTTGTAGAGCATTTATCTATACATAGCTTAATTTTCTATTTTTGTTAGCTCAAATCGTATAAATGAACTATTTGCGTCTCCTTCTTTTGCCCATTTCTGCCGTTTACGGATTAGTTGTATGGCTTAGAAACAGGTTGTACGATTTCGGGGTCTTTTCATCTACATCTTTTGATTTACCTGTTATTTCGGTAGGTAATCTGGAAGTAGGAGGATCGGGGAAAACACCATTGACGGAATATCTTATCAAACTTCTTTCTGGGTATCGTTTGGCGACCTTAAGCAGAGGCTATGGAAGAAAAACAAAGGGTTTCAGGTGGGTAAAAGAACATGATGATTCGACCTTGAGCGGAGATGAACCTGCACAGATAAAAAATAAATTCCCTGCTATAGATGTGTCTGTATGTGAAGACAGAGTAGCAGGAGTCAAACAGTTGCAGCACAATCACGATCTTATTCTTTTAGACGATGCTTATCAGCACAGAGCTATAAAGCCTGGGTTCAATGTTTTGGTGTTTAATTACTACAATTTGAATAAGCTACGCTTCTTGTTACCTGCTGGAAACTATAGAGATCTATTTGTTGAAAGAAAAAGAGCTGATATTTTATTAATCAGTAAATGTCCACAACAATTGAACACAACCCGACGAGATGAGATTATAAGAAAAATGAAACCTCTTAATAATCAGAAGGTTGTTTTTTCCAGTATTGGATACTCCAATGATATTAAAAATATTTTCGCGGGACAATTAAAACCTGTAAATACAATTAATAAAGACACCCATGTTTTATTGATTACAGGAATAGCAAATCCTCTACCTCTCGTAAACGAAATTCGTAAATACACAGATAATATAATACATCATTTTTACCCGGACCACCATCTGTTTAGCACAAAAAATATGCTTAAACTTGTAGAGGCGTTTCAGGATATTGAAGCAACAGATAAAGTAATAATAACAACAGAAAAAGATGCTGTTCGTTTAAACATTACCGAAAATAGAAAACATATCTACACACTTCCTGTTTATCAATGGCCGATAGAAATAGTGTTTTTAGATAAAGATAAGTCGGTTTTTGACCAAGAAATATTAAATTATGTTATATCAAATAAACGAAGCGATAGAATACATTAAAAAGAAAACCAACGAATTTAAACCTGAAATAGGAATTATCCTGGGGACCGGTTTAGGTGGTTTGGTTCAGGATATTGAGGTGGAGTATAAGTTGATGTATTCGAATATTCCAAACTTCCCGATTTCTACGCTGGAATTCCATTCAGGGAAACTTATTTTTGGTGTGTTGGGCGGAAAGAAAGTGGTTGCCATGCAGGGGAGACTGCATTATTATGAAGGATATAACATGAAGCAAATTACTTTTCCTGTAAGAGTGATGAAAATGCTGGGAATACAGACTTTGTTTGTCTCCAATGCCAGCGGATCTTTAAATCCTGAATTTAAAAAGGGCGACCTGATGATTATTAAAGACCACATCAATCTGCAGCCCGAAAACCCTCTGGTGGGAGCAAATTACGAAGAGCTAGGTCCACGTTTTCCGGATATGAGCGAACCTTATAAAAGAGATTTGATAAAAAAAGGTTTAGAGATAGCGGCGACACATGATATTACCTGCCACACTGGAGTATATGTTTCTGTAACGGGGCCTAATCTGGAGACGCAATCCGAATATAAATATCTAAGAATTATAGGCGGTGATGCTGTAGGTATGAGTACTGTTCCGGAAGTTATAGTTGCAAGACATATGGGTCTGGATGTTTTTGCCGTTTCTGTACTTACAGATGAGGGTTTCAATGATGTACTGGAACCTGTATCTTTGCAAGAAATTATTAATACGGCTACTGTTGCAGAGCCAAAGATGACAACGATTTTAAAAGAGCTGATTCAGCATGTATAATATGCTCAGAAAGATATTTTTCCTGTTTTTTATTTTAGTCAATACATTGCAGGCTTTCGCCCAGTTTGGATCTACATTGAGGAGAAACGATGGTTTTGGTTTTGATACTACAAGTACAAATAAGCCAACTTCCAATCGGGATATTAGTGTCGATTCCTTACGTAAACAGCTGGACGGTAAAAAAGACTCTGTTGTTTTTAATGCTAAGTATATTAAATTTACAAAAGCAGCTTTTTTAGAAGATAGTACCAGATTATTTAATTTGGATACAACAGCCAAAGACTTTCAGCATTTTAATCCGCTCAATGATCCACATAGTCCCACTATGAATTTAGGTGTATTGGGTATGGCGTTCCGTCCAATGTTATTCGAGCCGCGTAAAGATATCGGGTTTGATATAGGCTTGCATTATTTTGATAGGTATATAGAAGGACCTCAGGATATTAAATATTATCAGGCCAGAGCGCGATATACAGAGTTGTATTATGTATCTCCATTTGGAGGAAAACAGGAAGAAATGTTTCATGTTTTGCATAGCCAGAATATCAAACCTAACTGGAATATGGGAGCAAAATATGCAAAAACCGGTTCACAGGGATATTATGCGGGGCAGGTTTCGGATATTTTAAATGCCTCTCTATGGAACTGGTACCAATCTAAAAGTAAACGTTATACTTTACTGGTAAGTGCTAATTTCAATACAATTAAAAGTAATGAAACCGGGTCTATTTTCAACGATAGTGTTTTTACAGCAAAAACCATTGTAGAGCCTCTTTTCGAGCGGACAAGATTATATAATAGCCGCGAAGCTGGTAATGCGAGACATAACGTTAAAAACAATACCATTTTTGTTAAGCAATTTTATAACATAGGAAAACAACGTTTAGTTGATAGCGGAGAAGTTGCCCTACCCACGCAAAGGGTTAGCTATGCTTTCTCTTATAACAGACAAAAATATAATTTTAGATACGGGAGGGTAGACACCACAGGGCTTTTTAAAAACTACTACATTTACCAGGATTCTACTTCTGATTCTACTCGGTTAGATCACGTTCGCAACGAGTTTGCCTATAGCTTTTATATCAGAGGGAAACGGATTTCTTTCTTAAAAAACGAGGTAAAAGTAAACGCAGGGCTGGTTCAGGATTATTACAGATACAATCAGTACACTTACAATAAAAATTTCCAAACATTAACCTTAAAAGGAAATGTAACCTATGGTCTTAGTAATAGGATAAACCTGAATGTTGGTCTGCAGCAGATCTTTCAGGGACCCTATATAGGAGATTTTCTGTACGAAGCAAATTCAGAAGTGAAATTGAGCAATTCGGTAGGAAGTATTTTCCTGGGGGCTTATTCCCAGAACCAAAGTCCGGCTGTAAATTACGAGATGCAAACGAGCAATCACCGTCGATGGGATTTGAATTTCGACAGGACGAAAACCCAGAATCTATCTTTTGCATACAGTAATCCCAAGTTTGATTTAAAAGCTAAAGCTGAATATTTTTTAGTGAGTAATTATTTATACTTTGGCGCCGATGCTAATGGCGACATTACTCCGGCGCAAGTTTCAGGAAATATCAATATGCTGAAACTAACATTGTCCAAAGATTTTCATGTAGGCAAGCTGACACTGGAAAATTATATTGTTTATCAGAAAACAGATTATGAATCTGTACTGAGGACGCCGGAAATATACACTTTCCACAGCTTGTATATGCATCAGGATCTTTTTAAAGTATTAAAGATGGACTTTGGTTTTGATATTAAATATTTTGGAAAATATACCGCAAACTCATATGCGCCTGATATCGGACAGTTTTATAATAAAGACAATACAAGATTTGATACCTGGCCGATAGTTGATGCCTGGGTAAGAACTAACTGGAAACGGGCAAACCTGTTTGTACGTTATGATTATCTGAACAAGGGGCTTTTCTCCAGGGGGTATTATACTGTCGACAGATATCCAATGCCTTATTCTGTAGCACGTTTTGGCTTAAGTTGGAATTTCTACGATTAAATTTATTTATAAAACGTTTATTTACACTTACATAAAAGGAGATAAAAGCCTGAAGATTCTTTCTATGAGTTTTCGGGCTTTATTTCTTTTATTCCAATCGTATAGATCAATTTGTGTCGAATGTTTTAAATCATTTTCAAATTCAATCGCTAGTTTATAAGCTATTTTCGAGTCATATATCAATGCCGCAACTTCAAAATTCAGGTCGAAGCTTCTGGAATCCAGATTGGCAGTTCCAACAGATGCCATTTCACGATCGGTTACAATAGTTTTTGCATGTATAAAACCCTTTTCATATTGATATATTTTCACTCCAGCTTCCAGTAATTCTTCGAAATAAGATTGTGCAGCTACACTTACAGATAAGGAATCTCCCTTTTTTGGAATGAGTAATTTTACATCAATTCCGCTTAAAGCAGCTATAACAAGACTGTCCTGTAAAGTTTGATCGGGAACATAATAAGGTGTGGTCAGTAATATTTCGCGACGGGCCAGATTTACCGCCTGAACAATAGCAAAAAGTATGCTTGGTAGTTCAGAGTCGGGTCCGCTGGAAGTGATCTGTACAGGTATGGAATGCTCACGATCAATTTCAATAGGAGGGAAGTAATCCTTATTGACCATTAAATTTTCCTTACTACAGAAATTCCAATCGGCCAAAAAAATCTGTTGAAGAGAGAGCGTAGAATAACCTTTAATCATCAGATGTGCATCTTTCCAATATAACTGATCACTTGAGCTATTAATATATCTGTCAGAGATATTGATGCCGCCTATAAATGAAGTGATTCCGTCAATAATAACTATCTTACGGTGGTTTCGATAATTAATTCGGTTAGCAAAATAAATCAGTTTGATCTTGTTGAAGGGAAAAGCTTGTACACCATTTCTTTTCAGTTCTCTGATTATATTTTTCCGGATACCCGAACTTCCAAAATCATCGTATATAAATCTAACTTCTACGCCTTCTTTTGCTTTCTCAATTAAAATGTTTTTAATCTCATTTCCAATAAAATCGTTTTCGTAAATATAATATTCGAAATGGATATGCTTCTTAGCCTTCTTCAGTTCCGTTATCAGTTTTGGGAAAAGGATCTCTCCATTGAATAAAGGCTCTACAACATTGTTAGGCAAAACACCTTCATTGCCGTTTTTTTTGTTAGCCATTAATCTGGTTAATTCCTGATTATTTAACAAAGACGGGTTTTTGCTGGTAGAAAAATATTGGTAAAGATCAATTAAACGGCGTTTAAATACCTCTTTTAAGGATTCATCGATTTCTAATTTCTTGTTGTATATTTTGCTCTTTCTATAGTTTATGCCAAAAGAGAAATAAAAAATAATACCGATGATGGGAATAAATATAACTAGTAATAAATAGGCTACCGTTTTGCTGGATGAACGTGTGTCATAGATGATCTTCAGACAAACTCCAATCAGAATAACAATATAAGCAACCTCACCAATTAATATAAGCGTAGTTTGATAAGGGATTTGGGGCATATTATTCAAATACTAAAGCAGCTACTAATCTAAAAGTCTTTTGTAATAAAAAAGTTTTACTCAAGTCTTTTTTATTTAGATTAATTATTGCTAACTTAATACTAATCAAATCTTTCATAATATGTCATTCTCTAAATTAAACTTAAACAAGGGCGAGTGGCTCGATCTTGTTTTCCAAAACCGCAATAAAAGCTATGGTGCGTATGAGATTCGTAGAGATGCAGATACCTATTTGTTGAAAGCCCTGCTCATTTCTTTTGGTGTATTTAGTTTGTTTATTGGCTCCACTGTTTATTATATGAATAAAGATAAACAAGCAGCAACAAGTTATACAACTTCCCTACATAAAGATTTTGACGATGAAAGAATTGTGAAACTGGAAGACTTCAAACAAGAAACACCACCTATGGTAGAAAACACTAAACCTCTGCCAGATCAGGTTGCGTCGACACCACAGATTAATATTGCACAGATAAAATATGTAAAAATGCGCCCGGTGGAAGATAGCAAAGGTGTTGATGCTCCTGCTACAGCCATTATAAAGGATAATATTATAGGTTCTACTGATATCGAAGGAGCAAAATCAGAAGCTGAAAATTTGTCTGTAGGAGTTATAAATGGGAGAAATGAAATCAGTGGAAATGGATCTGAATCCGACAATACTACCTATAATACAGCTAGTGTAGAGCAAATGCCTGCGTTCCCTGGCGGAATGGAAGCCTGGGCGAAATTTCTTAGAAAGAATTTGAACTATCCGGCTTTAGCCAAAGAAGCAGGGATACAGGGAAGGGTTACCGTTTCTTTTGTGGTTGAAAAAGACGGGTCTGTTACAGATGTTAAAGTTCTAAGAGGAATAGGCGGCGGTTGTGATGAGGAAGCAGTGAGAGTTATCAGAAAATCACCTGTTTGGCAAGCTGGTGTAATGAACGGACGCAAAGTGAGGGTTTCATACGTTATTCCAGTGATGTTCCATCTCGATTTATAATTATAAAAGCAATTAAATTATTAGCCGCAGGATACAGCAGCTGAAAGAGGTCGTAGCTTCGCCTTTAAGCGTTTTGTCTCCTGCGGTTTTGTTATTTAATAACTTGCATTTCACTTTTACCTATTATGAAATTGTGTGCCAGCTTCCTTCTTTTACTTTGTTTTTACAGCGTATTTAGCCAAACAGTTCAGATTGAAGATTATCGGCCGGAATTTTCCAATATCCGTACATATAATCATGAATGGTTGGGCTTAAGGACATTTAAACAAAACGGGATGGTGAAATATATGGCTGTAGATCCATATTCATTTAAAACCGCTATTATTTCTACCAATGAGATTTCAAGTTTAAATAAGTTGGACTACGCTAAAGTAAATGCTGAATTTGTAAAAAGCTGTTTTATAAAGGCCCAACAGTTGGCAAGAACTAACGAATCTTCTATACAGAATGCAGGAATAGACAGGCATTTTAACAGAGAAAAAGGTGTGAATTTAACTATGGATCTTTGTCCTTCGCACAGGCAACTGGATCGTATTGTTTTTGATTCTACTTATAACTATTTTCAGGGTAAAGAGGAGAATATACCCATAGGTATATCTGTTTCAGGTAAATGGATGCAACAACATCCGGAGGATTTGGAATGGTTGAAATACTTATCAAAAAGTGGTAAATGGAATATTATCTGGATTAATCATTCTTATAATCATTTCATGAATAATGAGCCTTTAACGGAAAATTTTCTGTTAAGTAAAGGAACGGATTTGAATACCGAAATTCTACAAAACGAGCAGCTGATGATAGAAAAGGGTATAACTCCTTCTGTTTTCTTCAGGTTTCCTGGGCTGGTGTCGGATAAAGCAATTCTTGAAAAAGTTCTGCATTATGGTTTAATTCCAATAGGGGCTGATGCCTGGTTGGCCAAAGGCCAGCGGCCGGTAAATGGAAGTATTGTGTTAATCCATGGGAACGGAAACGAAGAAAGTGGCGTTAAAGATTGGATTAATCTGCTAAAGTACAATATAAGAAATATTCAACTTGGGCATTGGATACTTTATGATTTAAACCAAAGTCTCCAATGTAATACCAGATAATCCTTAATTAAGTTTTCTGTTTTTTCTTCTTGGCTGCGGGAAAAAGAATATTATTCAATATTAATCTATAACCGGGTGAGTTTGGAAATAAATTTAAATCGGTAGGAGAGTCGCCAACTAAATGCTGGTAATCTTCAGGATCATGTCCACCGTAAAACGTCCATTGTCCTTTTCCAATCTCTCCATGAATATACCGGGCTTCATTGGCAGATTTAAGCTCTCCCATAACCGTAACTTCAGGCTTAATAACTTCTTTTCTGTAAGCAGTAGTTTGTCCCATAAAACCTTTGATCACCTTTTCATGGTTCTGAGTCAGGATAGTAGGTATAATATCCCATTTGGCAGAAAAATCAAATAAAGTAAAATAATCCCGGGTCTTTTCCACATTTCTGGTGTTAGTCGCATCAATATCTGAAAATTCATATATGGCCGGATTGTTCTCCAGGTTGAAATTATGAAAAGCAAATGCTTTATCAAAGTTTAACTTCTGCTGCGCCTGCGGATCGGTTGCATCTCCATCAAACATACTTTCGCAAATATCTACTCCCTCAGCAGAAAGGGCGATATCAAAGCTGTCTGTCCCGGAACACATAGCAAAAAGAAAGCCCCCACCAATACAGAAATTCTTAATAGTCGAAGCAACTGCCAGCTTCATTTGGGATACTTTTTTAAAGCCTAATTTCTTGGCTCTGGCTTCTTGTTGTTGTACATCTTGTCGATACCAATCTGTATTCCGAAAATTAGCCCAAAAACGCCCATATTGTCCAGTGAAATCTTCATGATGCAGGTGTAACCAATCATATTGTGCCAATTTTCCATCCAGAATCTCTTCATCATAAACTATATCATAGGGGATTTCGGCATAGGTAAGAACCAGCGTTACGGCATCATCCCATGGCAGCTTGTTTTTGGGTGAGTACACAGCGATTTTAGGCGCTTTTTCAAGTTTCACCATTTCCATATTTACTTCAGGATCGGAAATTTCGGTTAAAATGGATGTAAGCTTACCATCTGCAATCACGTCGTAGCTGATTCCTCTTATTTTTAGCTCATTTTCAATTTCTTTGTCATAATTTATAGAGAAGCTACCACCTCTGTAGTTCAGTAGCCAGGTGATTTCCTTGTTCTTCTTCAAAGTCCAATAAGCCAGTCCATAAGCCTTCAGATGATTTTTTTGTTGTTCATCCATAGGTATCAATATAGCCGAGCTATAGGCCTGCGATACAAAAAATAAGAGGTATATCGTGACAAAAAATCTTTTCATTCCTATAAAATTAGGGATAAAGCTTTAAAACGCTAATATGGGCTAAAAATTTTATTAATTTAGCGTCCTTAAATTAAAGGAGATGAGTAAAGCAATTATTAAAACTGAAAAAGGAGATATGACCGTAGAATTCTACGAAAAAGATGCTCCAAATACAGTAGCGAACTTTAAGAAATTGGCAAAAGAAGGTTTTTATGACGGTGTGACTTTTCATAGAGTTATTCCTGATTTTGTTATTCAGGGAGGATGTCCTTTCTCTAAAGATCCAGCGACAGCTTTTAAAGCAGGAACTGGTGGTCCTGGTTATCATATTGATTGTGAATTGACAGGAGAGAATCAATACCATGACCGTGGAGTATTGTCAATGGCCCATGCTGGAAGAAATACCGGAGGTTCGCAGTTCTTTGTCTGCCACAGCCGTAATAATACAGCACATTTAGATCGTAACCATACTTGTTTTGGTAAAGTAATCGAAAATGTTGACCTGGTAGATGACATTAGACAAGGCGATAAAATCTTGTCTGTAGAAATTTTAGAAGATTAAGATAAGAAAATATGAACATTGCAGGATTAGTTGCAGTTTCTGGAAAACCAGGATTATATAAACTGGTTGGACAAAACAAGTCGGGCTTTATTTTAGAAAGTCTGGATGAGCAAAAGACCAAATTAGTAGTTAACATGTCTACTTCTAAGTTGGCATCATTAGAAGATATCACTATTTATAGCGATGATGATGATATTAGACTAAAAGATGTGTTTGAAACAATAAAAGCTTATCAAGGAAGCATCCCTGAAGCAAAGGAAGATCCTAAAGTATTAAGAGCATTCTTTACAGAAATTGTACCTAACCACGATACTGAAAAAGTTTACAATTCTGATATCAAAAAAATTATCAATTGGTTCTCTATCATAAAAACTACTCCGTTATTTGATGAAGTGAGTGAAGAGGCTAAAGAACAAGAGCTAACACAAGAAGAAGTTGCGGTAGCAGAGGAAGTGGTGGAGAAGAAGCCAAAAGCAGCTAAAAAGCCTGCAGCAAAGAAAGCGACAGCAAAAAATGACTAAAACCTTTTTTAAAGAATAGAAGAAGACTGGTTTTTAACCGGTCTTTTTTATTTTTCAGACTATTTATTATCATATATTTTGTTTCAACTTGATGGTTATAATCTTTAAAATTTATGTTTTTTGTTAAATCTTAAATAGGAAACAAAAAATAATGGTTTGATTTATAAAAAGTTATAATTTCTTTGCAATTTTTGTTAAAAAAAACTTGCAAGATGGGGAATTTAGCTCTACATTTGTCCCACTCAAAAGGAATACTCCTCCAGAGTATTAAAAAAGATGATACCTAATCGGGGTGTAGCGTAGCCCGGTATCGCGCCACATTTGGGATGTGGAGGTCGTAGGTTCGAATCCTGCCACCCCGACAATAACGGTAGCAAATCCGTTCAAAAACCCTCTAAATATATCCATTTAGAGGGTTTTTTTGTAAATCATTAAAACGATCAAACGTAAATCTCTCAAACAGAAAGAGAGAGCGTCTATTTAAGTAGGTTTCAGGTCAGATCACTTAAAATTCCTTCCTTTATGAAAAACTTCCTTCTTTCCATAAACACCACTAGCACTGCTGTTGCCTTTTAGTTGCCGCAAAAGTCCCGAAAGATCAAAGCAACGTTTAGCCACAATATGTACCACTTTGCCCTCTCTCTGCAACATTCCTTCTACCATGAGTAAGCGGGCGGTAAGTATTTCCTTGCGGTAGGTATTAAATAAATTCTCCCAAACTATTACGTTAGAGTAGCCTGTTTCATCTTCTATGGTAATAAAGCAGACTCCTTTGGCCGTACCGGGTCGTTGCCTGATGAGTATCAGTCCGGCCACTTTTACTTGTGCACCATCGGGTACTGCGTCAAGATCTCTGGTACTGGTTACCTTTAATAAGTCCAGTTGCTGGCGTAAAAGATTAAGTGGATGTGCTTTTAGTGAAAGGGATGTGCTGACGTAATCCTGCACCACATGTTCGCCACTCGTTAAGAGTGGCAAGGTAATCTGTGGTTCCAGCATACTTTGGGAAGGTTGTCCTTCAAACAAGGCAAGAGGACTATCAGCCAGGGCAGCAATCTCCCATAAAGCCTGCCGCCGGTCGAGGCCAATAGAGCGGAAAGCATCGGCATCAGCCAGTTTTTCTAAGCAGGAAATAGAAAGACCGATGTTAAGCAATTGTGTAATATTACTATAAGGTTTCTTACGGTGGGCTACCAATAACTCCATGTCCTCTATATTCAGACCGTTTACTTGTCTAAAACCCAACCGGAGCGCCCTGTATTTTCCTGCCTGCTCTTCCAGTACATAATCCCAAAAAGAATAATTTATATCTACAGGCCTAACTTCCACACCATGCTTGCGAGCATCAATCACCAATTGCGCAGGCTGGTAAAAGCCCATAGGTAAACTGTTGAGGATGGCCGCCGCAAAAATATCAGGATAATAGCATTTTATCCAGGAAGATACATATACTAAAAGGGCGAAACTGGCTGCATGGCTCTCGGGAAAACCGTAGCTACCGAAACCTTCAATCTGTTTAAATACCCTTTCTGCAAACGCTTTTTCATAGCCATTGCCTACCATGCCATCCACCAGCTTCTGCCTGAATATACTAACCTTACCATGCGATTTAAAAGTGGCCATACTACGCCTCAGTTCATCTGCTTCTGCAGGGGTAAAGCCAGCGGCGACAATGGCAATTTCCATAGCCTGTTCCTGAAAAAGCGGAACACCGTTTGTCCTTTTTAATATGTTTTCCAGTTTAGGAGGATACTTTATAAGACTTGGGTCTTGTCTCCTCAATAAGTAGGGATGCACCATATCTCCCTGGATAGGGCCCGGACGAACAATAGCTACCTCAACCACCAGATCATAAAATTTTTTGGGCTTTAAACGTGGAAGCATAGACATCTGCGCCCGGCTCTCAATCTGGAATACGCCAATGGTATCTGCCTGACTGATCATCTCATATACTTCCGGGTGTTTATCTTCATTTCTGGATATATCAGCCAGGTTCAGGTCGAGGCCATAATGTTTTTTAGCCAAATTAAAGGCTTTGCGGATGCAGGTAAGCATTCCCAAAGCCAAAACATCCACCTTAATAAAACCTAAAGCCTCAATATCTTCTTTATTCCACTCAATGCAGGTGCGTCCTTCCATGCGGGCATTCATAATAGGGCATAGGTTGGATAACTTGCCTTGTGTAATCACAAAACCGCCAGTATGCTGCCCTAATTGCCTCGGGAAGCCCATCAGCTGACGGGTAAGATCCAGCGTCTTGCGTAAATGTAGATCTTTACTATTCAGGCCCTGTTCAATCAAGTCTACATTTTCCAGCCACTCAGAAGAATAGCGCCAAACGCCTGAAGAAAGGCTGCTGATGGTATCTACAGAAAGTCCCATAGCCTTCCCCACATCCCTGATGGCGCCTTTGTAACGCTCCTGAGTCACGGTAGCCACTACTGCAGCCCGGTCGCGTCCGTACTTTTCATAGATGTACTGGATTACCTCCTCCCGCCGCTCATGCTCAAAATCTACATCAATATCCGGGGGTTCATTGCGGGCATCAGACATAAAGCGGGCAAAGAGCAGTTTGATGCGTGTTGGGTCAACGGAAGTAATTCCTAGGCAATAACATACCACCGAATTGGCTGCTGATCCCCGTCCCTGGCACAGGATATCCTTGCTGCGGGCATAACGTACCAGGTCATGCACCGTCAGAAAATAGTTAGCCAGGTTATTTTTCTTCATAAAGGCCAGCTCTTCGCCAATTTGTTCAGTAAGTTCGTGGGAAATCGATTCACCAAAACGCTCTTGAGCGCCGATCCAGGTCAGGTATTCCAGTTCCTGCTGCGGTGTACGGCCTTCGCTGGTTAGCTCATCAGGATACACATACTTTAAATCAGTTAGTGAAAAATCGCAGACGTCGGCAATTTTTCGGGTGTTGGCAATAGCATCGGGATACTGCATAAAAAGCCGTTCCATTTCTTTTACCGATTTCAGGTGACGCTCGGCGTTGGCATGTAGCTTAAAACCCGCTTGGTAGATGGTGCACTTCTCGCGGATACAGGTTAAGATGTCTTGTAGCTCCCGGCGTTCGGCTATATGGTAATGCACATCATTCGTAGCGGCTAAAGGAATACCCAACCGGTCAGATAATTGCTGCAAACGGTACAAGCGCTTTTGGTCGTTTCCCTGATAGCTACGTACAGCTGCCAGAAAGAGCTTGTCCGAAGGTAAATATTGCTGATAATCTTTCAGGTCATCCGTAAAATCAGCGGGAAAATTGAAACTGCTATCCAGTTCGGCAGGAGGGATAATAATAAAGAAGATACCTTCGGTATGTTCAAAAACATCCTGTCGGTATAGTAAACATTTCCCTTTTTCTGCCCTCAGGTTTCCTACAGACAGTAAAGAAGATAGCCTGCTGTAGGCTGCCAGATCGGTAGGATAGGCCAACAGACTCGGGCCATCCAATAAATCTAAACGGCAGGCAGGAATAAAGCCTATGCCATGCTTCTGCGCAGCCACATGTCCACGCACAATGCCCGCCAGCGTATTGCGATCTGTAATGGCAATCTTGGCATAACCCAACCTGGCAGCTGTTTCTACCAGTTCATCAGGATGTGATGCTCCTCTTAAGAAACTAAAATTGCTGGTGACCTGTAATTCCGAATAGCCCATTATCTCTCTTATGCAAAAAATCCATGTAAAAACCATTGGTCCTGTTGGTGATGGTAGTGGCCCGATCTGAACAGCCAATAGCGTCGGCCAGCTTCGTCTTCTACTGTATAATAATCGCGATGTTCACCTGCTTCCAGCCACCATTCTCTTTCAATACGCTCGGGGCCATCCGCTTTTTTAATAATATGTTTCTTCCCCTTATAGATAAAGAGGATAGGTGGATAGTCTGGAATAGGTGCAGTAACACGGATAGGTTCCGGACAGGCTAGTAGATGCGTAGGCCGGGGCCTGTAGACAGACCATGGAATTGAGGGCTGTTCATCCAGGTTGGTAACGCTCTTTACCGAGCGCTCTGGCCAGTAATGTTCCTGTGGCAGAAAGCGCTGTATGGCATTCTTTCCGGCCCGCATAGCAATACGGTCTAGTAGCTCAATAACCAGCAGTTCATCTGCTTCAGAACTAATAGCCCAAATGGCCTGTTGAGATAGCTCAATCGGTTCTATACCCGAAGCTTCTAAAATAAACAGTTCAATACCCAAAGCCGGTTCAATATGTGCAATGCGCATGCCTAGTAGCTTTTGCAGGTGTCCCATATGGTGTGAGGGTTTATGAGTACCAATAGAAACCGTTACCATCCGGCCATCTACCCGATAGCATTTCAGTAAAGCTTGCCGCAAGCCCATACCTTCCCGGCGCAGTCGAAAGCATAAGGCATCCAGTAATTGGGCAATAGCCAGCTCAATACCTTTGGCTGTACGTATCGGTTCCAGGCAGGGGAGACGTTCGGTATAAGGTTGGGGGATATAGATAAAATCTAAAAACTCTTCCACATGACCCAAAGCCTGCGCAATACGCAACAGCAAATCCTCACCAAAACGCCGCCGTAATACCGATGGGGGCAAGTCTATAAAACTCTCCAAGCGGTACATTCCCAATTTATGCAGGCGCTGTATCAGGGTACTTTCCAGGCGCAGGGCAGCTGGAGGCAGAGATAAAAGAAAACGGTACTGCTCGCCAGCTGGAATAATTGCCTTTTCCTTGCCGAAGCGGGCAATGGCCCAGGCAGCGCCTATGGTATCTGCAATAGCACCCCGAACATGGTAGCCTTTGGCTTTGAGCCTGTTGAGCAAATCCTTTAAATAAGGGATTTCCCCATTCCAGAGATGGCTGCAACCGCTAAGGTCTATAAGCAGGCTGTCATTACCATCAATAGCTACCGCGGGCGAAAAACGGATGCACCATTCCCCTAGCTCTTTCAAGAGCTGGCGTTCGCTGCCTTCTTCATAATCTTCCAGTATAATATCCGGGACCAAAGCTCGGGCATCGGCGACAGTTATACCTGTTTTAATGCCTTCTTTAAGCGCTATGTCATTACAGTATTTAACCAATTGCCTGCCTCTTTCCTTTACGACTATAATCAAAGGTAACTCCTTCAATTCTGGTCTCAGAATAGCCAGCGCATCGGGCAGCAGATATTTAAACCATATGGATAGATAACGTTTTTGCATCAGCTTCCGGTTTTTGTGGCTTCCTTGTTTTTCTCAAAAGGATAAAACCCTGTATTCTCCTGTCTGTCGAATAAAAGTCCTTCCGGTGTCCATGCTATATTCCAGCTTCCCGGCTGTCCGTTCTTAACTTTCAAAAGTTCTACCTGCCATTGGGGAAAGCCTACACCGGGCAATCCCTTTTCTAATAGTAAGCTGGGTTGCGGACTGATGCGCCAGCGGGCCACACAGGCAGTGGTATTGATTTTCCTGGTGTCACGGCGAAGTACGAAACCGCTTACCCTGCTGCTTTCTACAGCCAGTTGCAAACGCCTGGATTGGGAGAAACTGAGCTCCTGAAGCTCGGCAACCACAGCTGCCAAACCCTTGCATTTCAGTGCTTCTTCCATAGCCCAAAGAATGTCACGGTCTCGGTTCAACCTCACAAATATGAGGCGGTCTGGATGGATACCGAAACTCTTAAGGGCAGGAGGGAAGACCATGGGAAAAGGACTGATCCAGACACAGGGTTTCTGACTCTGCATCAACATGGCCAGTACTACAGACAAAAAGGCATTGCTAGCGGCAGCTTCTTCATCCTCCTGGCACAAAAATTCATGTACGGCAGCCCTTGGAAATATTCCGTAAGGAAAAGCATCCTCCAGAATACCCAAACCCATACGTAGACATGAATCTTCACGCTCAGGCCTGAAGCCCTCCAGGTGAAGAATATTCTTGCGTAGTTGCGAGATGATTTCCTTTTGCTTTTCGCGGATAGCCATTATTTTTTGTCTATACTCTGATTTTAGACAAAGATAATGCTAAAAATATTAGTAATGAAGAGTTGTGAAAATATGTTTAAATATTCCGTCTTAAGTAAGGGGGGTAGCAAAGACGCAATAAGGATGATTTCATGGTCAATAGTTAGCTTTCGATGCAATTTTATATTGATTTTTAAATTTAAAAAAATGCGTTTTAAGTGTTCAAACAGATAGCTGTTTATTGATTGTCTATTATAGAAGTCTCATAAATTGAAAAGTAATATATTCTAATTTGTTTCCTACAACTATACATTTACAGCTTTTATTCATAGCGTTTAATATTTAGTTTAAGTTTTTTTTAGAGTTATAGAAGTTAAATGAAAAAAAATGTAACATAAATGATTGAATGGCATAGTATTAGCTTATTTATAAGCACTATCACAGAAAATTCTATCATCTATGAACATCGCTTATATTTCGACTTACACACCGAGGGCGTGTGGTTTGGCAACTTTCAATTTGAACTTAAAAAATGCTATTGAAAGTAATAACTCTAAGGATAACAAAAGTTTTGTAATTGCTATTAATGATTCAGACAACTTAAATCAGTACCATTATCCGGAGGATGTCAGATTTATTATCAGACAACAAAGTCAAAAAGATTATATTAAGGCGGCAAATGTTATTAATCAGGGTAGTGCAGATGTTTGCGTGATGCAACACGAATTTGGTATATATGGAGGTGAGAGCGGAGTTTACATTCTTCCCATGCTTTACAGAATTAACAAACCTCTTATAACAATCTTGCATACTGTTTTACAGGAGCCGAACTATTTGCAAAAATTGATCATTAAGGAAATAGCCGAGCAATCTGCAAGGATTGTGGTTATGGCCCAAAAAGCGGTTGATTTCCTGGTAGATATTTATGAAGTTCCGCTTTATAAAATTGAGCTTATTGAGCATGGAGTGCCAGACTATGATATTAATGATGCGAATCCACTACTGGAAAATTCGTTCTTTAAGAATAAAAGAACATTAATAACCTTTGGGTTATTGTCCAGAAATAAAGGCTTGGAAACGGTTATTAAAGCTTTACCGTCTATTGTTGAAAAACATCCCGATATAAGCTACACTATTATTGGAAGTACCCATCCAAGCATTAAAGCTTCGCAAGGGGAAGAATATAGAGATAGCTTAAAACAATTGGCTAAAGGATTAGGGGTAAGTGATTATGTGCATTTTATTGATTCGTTTGTTCCTGAAGATGAACTGGTAAATTATCTACGGGCGGCTGAGATTTATATAACTCCTTATTTAAATGAAGCGCAAATAACAAGCGGAACTTTGTCTTATGCAGTGGGAGCAGGATGTGCTGTGATTTCTACTCCATATTGGCATGCACAGGAGTTGCTCGCAAAGGATAGAGGAAAACTTTTTGCTTTTAAATCCTATCAGCAATTATCTGATATAATTGAAGAACTATTAAGTGATGATAATAAATTAGCTGCCATAAGAGAAAATGCGTATCAATATGGCTTGAAAATCAGATATCCTAAAATTGGTGCGAGGTATTTTGAATTGTTGAATGAAATATCCACCCAGAAAGCACTGACAGGTGCAAAAGAAAGTTTTACTATTGACGCTGAAAGGCTTCCAAGTTTTAACCTTGATTATGTAAAGCGTCTAACAGACGATACAGGGATAGTACAACACGCTCGTTATGGTATTCCAAATCTGAAAGAGGGCTATTGTATGGATGATAATGTCAGGGCATTGATTATGGTGTTAATGGCATATAATCAGTATAAAAATAAGGAGGCTCTTGATTTGTTGCCCATTTATTTAAGTTTTATTCAATACATGCAATGTGACGATGGAAATTTCAGAAACTTTTTAAGTTTCAGGAGAGAGTATCTGGATGAATATGGAAGTGATGATTCCTTTGGCAGAACACTTTGGTCATTAGGATATATGGTTTGCAATTCTCCAAACAACTCTTATAAGGAATTCTCTAAGGAATTATTTTTTAATTCTTTAAAACACATCGATAATTTAGAGCATATAAGAGGTTTTGCGAATAGTATTATTGGTTTAAGTCATTATCTGACGTGTAATTCTGACAAGGAAGTGAGAAATAGATTAATTTTCTTGGCGGATAAGATGGTTAAAGCGTTTAATGAACAGAGCTCTTCGGATTGGCATTGGTTTGAAGACAAGCTAACTTACGATAATGCAATTCTTCCGATGGCACTTTTAAAAGCTTACGAGGTAACAGACGAATATATTTATAAGGAAATTGCTTTTAAGGCTCTGGACTTTTTAGATAAGGAAACTTTAGATAAAGGCTATTATAATCCTATTGGTAATGATGGATGGTTTTATAGAAACAGCAAGAAGAAAGCGATATTTGACCAACAAGCGATAGAAACTATGGGCGCTGTAATGATGTATTTTCAGGCCTATAAAGTTAGTGGGGATGTATCTTACATTAAAAAGATGCAACAGACGTTCTTGTGGTTTTTAGGTGAAAATACGTTAAGGGTTCCTTTGTACGATTATGAAACAAACGGATGCTGTGATGGTTTAACTATGATCGGTTTAAACAGAAACCAGGGAGCGGAAAGTACATTAGCTTACTTTATTTCTTATCTTACGATTCTGCAAGCATTGGAGAAAGAGTATGAATTTGATCTGGTTGACAAGAGTATCCAATATAAGAATTAGTTTATTTTGAGTTTTATTGTAGAAGTGCTGTATTGTCATCCAATACAGCACTTGTTTTATTTGTAAGTGACTTTAGCTTTATCTTCTTTCATTCTCGCCAACAGAGCTTTCACATTTACAGTCATGAATGAAGTGGAGTAATCCGAAAGTCCGTACGGTACAATCAATTCGCCATTGTTAATTATAGAACCGCAAGAATAAACTACATTAGGAACATAGCCCTCTCTTTCATCTTTATCGGCAACCAACAGAGGTTCATTTAAACGTCCAATTTCTATGCTTGGATTTTCAAGGTCCAATAGACTTGCACTGAGACAGTATCTTCTTAATGGGCCAACTCCATGAGATATTATCAGCCAACCTTCTTCTGTTTCTATAGGGGAGCCACAATTTCCTATCTGAATATATTCCCAGGGGAAGTGTGGGGATTGAAGTAATGTGGGGTTATTCCATATATTGATTTTGTCGGAATACATAATGTAATTATTCCAACCGTCTATTCTGGACATCATGGCAAACTTGCCATTTATTTTTCGGGGGAAAAGAGCCAGGTTTTTATTTTTTGCACCTTCTCCGTACAGCGGACGTACTTTAAAGTTATAAAAATCTGTGGTCTCCAATAGTTTGGGCATAATCACTTTTCCGTCATACGCAGTGTATGTTGCATAGTATTTACAATGGCCCTCTTCATTGGTGAATTTTACAAATCGGGCATCTTCGATGCCTTTACGCTCAAACTCTGATATGGGATAGATTATCCGATCGGAAATATCAGTGTCTAAAGAGAAATTAATTTCGTGATAGGAATCGGCTAACCAGAGAATTTTATCAAGATCTTTATTTTCATGTTCTAGTTTTATTCTGTCTATAATCTGCTTTAGTTCTCTGTAATCAAATTTGTCAGGAAGATTCTGATTCATGAGCTGGATGACATCTTCAGATATCTTGGAATCGATGGCTTTCTCAAAGAAGAACATCTTAGAATAGATGTTGTTTTTTATGATTTCTGCTTCGTCTACGTATGTTCCGGAAGGCGTTACAATAATATTATTATTGTGATCAATTAAAGCTCTTCTGAATACTATTGATGAAATATGTCCTTCACCAACTGCTCTGAAACTAATAATAATACGCCTTTGGCCATCTTCCAAATCTCCCTGAAAAGGATCTTCTACTATTGACGGATTAAAGAATGCTGCAGATTCTATAGAATATTCATGAGTGAAATAAGCTCCTATGAGTAGTTTTCTATACAGTGTCATTTCGTCTAATTCACTAAGGTCTTTTTCAAGAGCCTTATAAGCCTTGGCTGCATTCTTTTTTAAAATTTTGGTGATGTTCCGATGCCTTTTGGAAAATTCCTGAAGGAGAGGTAGTATTAATTCATCGACTTCTTTCTCAGTTAGGTTGTCAACTTTCTCTATTATCGAAACGGCTCTTTCTGGCCCATTATAAAAAAATCTGGCGATTACCCGCTTGGAGTCGGGCATAATCCTTATGTTTTTTCTTTGGATGGGAATTCTCATAATCGGGGTTTTGTACAGAAAATAAACTCCTTTTTTTGAGAAATGTTTTATCGAAGCAATAATTCTAATAGAATTTTGCGTTCAAATAGTCTTGATAAACGCTTTGCATTAATACTTTTGCATTTTGCAATTGTTGTTCTTTCTTGTTTTTCGAAAGGTCTTTGGGTTCGGTATATATTATTCTATTCGCTATCGGATCAAAGGAAACAGCACCATCTTTGGTTGTCAGACCGAAACCATTTTGCCACACATAAAACGAGAAGCCATTCGATATGGGGTTAAGAAGATTATTGCTGTATTTAAAGTTAGCATGAGATAAATTCAGTTGTTTTAATAACGTCGCCGCAATATCAGTTTGGTTTCCATAAAGCGATATTTTTCTGCCTTTAAATTCTGTTTTTAACCCACCACCATAAATTAAAAGGGGGATATGGTACCTTTCTGGTTGAAAGATTTCATTATTCTCTTTTGGAAGTCGGTGACCATGATCGGCAACAAATATAAAAATGGTGTTGTTGTACCAATTCTCTCTTTTTGCGGTTTGTACAAAGTTTTTAAGCTGATCTGCCGTGTAGTAAGCGGTACTTCTAAATTTGTCTGCAACATTGCTATCTCCAAATTTACCTCTGGATGGCAGAGCAAAAGGTTCGTGGTTGCTTAGTGTAAGTAATGTGGAGAAGAAAGGCTGCTTTTCGTTTTTTAGAAAACTTAGTTGCTTCTGTACGGTAATCTCGTCATAGGCACCCCATTTAGACGTTAAATCTTCACTATTGAACGAGTTGGCATCGATTAAAGTGTTGAATTGATGGCTTAATAAATAGGATTTGAAGTTCGAAAACTCAGAGTATCCTCCATAAAAGAAAGAAGTATGATAACCATTTTTTGCCAACTCTTTTGAAATTGACGGAAGTTTTTCCTGTTTGTCATTTTCTTTTATGATGCTTCTGGGACCCTGTGATGGGAATGCACTTAATATTGCAATAATTCCTTTATCGGTTCTGTCGCTCGAAGAATAAATACGATCAAAAAGTAATCCCTCTTTTATCAGATCTGAGAATTGCGGTGTAACCTGAGCTTCTCCGCCTAATTCTTTAACCAAGTTTGCTGTAAAACTTTCGATGATTACTAAAACAATGTTTGGTCTATCGGTATTTAAAATTCTGAGTGTGGTGTCAACTGTTGGAGTATACAAGTTTTTTACCAGTGAGTCTGCCTTTTCCTGAGAAAAGTATAAAAAAGGATTTTTAGTATCTGCCTTTTTTACATAATTAGACATCAATAACCAATTGGTATTTAATGCTGAATGATTTAATATGGGTTTATCTGAGAAGTAGACCTGGCTGGGATTCATGGGGGCAATTTTCCACCCGCCCCGAATGCCTAGAAATGTGAATCCTAAAATCAATAGGGATATTAATGCTTTCGACACCGTTCCGGTCTTATTCTTGAAGCGGAAACCTGTTGGTACAATATATCTATACAAAATATAAGCAACACCTAACAGAATCAGAAAATAAAATAAAATAAAAGATAGAGGCGAGGAGCTGCTTGATGCCAATGCTTCTTTAGGGCTTTCTATAGCGAGGTCAATAACCTTAGCGCTTATTTTACTTCCCCATTCGGTATAAATGTTGAAATCTACAATAGTAATAAGAATTGTTATAAATGATAAGACTGCTGTGTATACGGATAAGAATTTATTGGGAAATCCGATTTTTGGAACCAACCACTTGCATATGGCAGTCAGAAAGGGAATTACACAAAAATAGGATGCCATAGATGTATCCATATGTAATCCGTATAGAAATGTCTTAAGTATTTCGGAAGAGCTTATTCCATCAAATTTTGTTCTGTTCCACAATTCGAAAGCTACTCTGTTAGCTGCAAAAAAAAGAACCCAAAAAAGGTAATATCTAAGAAAGAAAGCAAGGCTTTTTAACATAGCGCAAAGTTAATAGATTGTTAATTTAATTTGTTGTTAACTTTGATTTAGTGTGAAGTATGTGTCTTTTGATGCTAAAAGAAAGGGAAAGATGAACAGTGATTGCTTCTCGTAGTTTATCAGGAACTCGCCTCGCGGAGCCTTATATTGCCAAATGGGTTGTCCTTAATACAAGAAGTGTCCTAAATGAATAGCCATTCAGAAAGTGAATTTTAATGATCTATTTCTTTAGCAAAGTTCCTTTTTAAAATATAGTAGTCAAGATTTAATAAATCGGCTTGTGACGTTAATTTTCGAATGTTATAATCCGAATTTTTTCCATCAATAAGTAGTTTTTGAAAAGAATAGTATTCCAATAATTCTGCTATAGGGTAATTCCTATTCCCGGTAATCAGCAACCAATCTACATTGGATTTATGAAAAGTCTTTTGCCGATGATTTAATAGCTTAAGCGTTTTATCCCCAAATGAGTAAATGTTTTCATGCTCTGTTAAATGAGGGTTTATAAATTTAATACTCTTAATTTTGCAACTATCCAGATAAGGCTTTACCGAAAATTTGTAGGTGTAGTCGTTAGTATCCAGATCTGTTATCAGCAAACAGGATTTTCCTTTGATATAAGCAATAGCTGTATTTTTTCTGAGTGAAAAGAAGACCGTTTTATGTTGATTAATTAATTTAACGTTTTTATTAGAAAATGAAACGAATAAAATGAAAGAGACTATGCAAATAGCTATTTGTTTTTGTTTATAACTATTGGGATAAATAAGAAGTATCAAAAGTAGATAAAGAGCTATTAAATCAATTACTGTTAACCAGATTTGATTGACTGTAGAAAAAGGCAATTGCTGGATATAAATTAGCCCCTGATTGGTGAAATTAAGAAAGTAGCTAAGAAAGAGGCCCAACCAATATTGCACAATATCTATGGGAATAGCTAAAAATATAAAACCGCCAATCATGATGATCGTAGCGGGCAAAGCCATAAACAGATTTCCGATAAGAAAATAAGTAGGGAACTGATGAAAATAAAAAAGACTTAGGGGTGTAGTAGCGAGCTGCGCCGCTAAGGATACGCAGATACATTGCCAGCATAGATCGACAATTTTATATTTAGGATTATATAACTGATACAGTTTGGGATGAATATAAATTAAGCCTAAAACCGCTAAAAAGGATAGTTGAAAACCGATATCCATTAAATTATAGGGATTAGCCAGTAAAATAATAAAGGCTGCTATGGCCAAAACATTATAACTATTGGATTTACCCTTGGAAAATTTTGAAAGTAAAGCAACACTAACCATTATGGCAGCTCTCAATATAGATGGAGCTAAGCCTGTGACGATACTATACGTCCAGATAAGCACTAACATGAAAATTAATCTGACGATTCTACCGGCTTTAAACTTATCTAAAGGTTTGAACAATATATTCAGGACAAATACAACGATCATAACATGCATTCCCGAGACCGATAGTACATGTAAAGTTCCCGTGTTTTGATAAGCACTTAATATTTCAGGATCTAATTCGGCCCGGTCTCCTAAAATCAGTGTAGACGCAACAGACTGCGCATTTTTATCCGGTAAATATTGTTTGAACTTTTTTACCAATATCTCCCGGAATTTGAGGGAATAATCTAAAACAGGATTACCGCACTCCGATTTTAAAAGTTTAACATCTTTGATGTTTATAAAGCTTTGGTGGTAGATTTGTTTATACGATAAAAAGCGTTTATAATTAAATTCAGCAGGATTGAAAGCCTGTTCAGTTTCGGAGTAATGGGCTTTAATAAGCAAAAGATCACCATATTGCAGTTTGGGTTTTTGCAATGTATCAAAGCGTAAGGCAAGTAATAATTTTCCTAGAGTTGCTGTTATTGTTTGGTTATTGATGCTTTGAATTACTTTAACCGGGAATCTGGCTATGTCCCCCTTTAGTTTGGGAGGTTCTTCGATTATGGCTATCAGATGAGAAGCTTCGACTTTAGAAAAATGATTTTTTCGCTCTATTTCTTTGTAGCTATTACACCATATTATTCCCGTAAGTGTAAATAATAAGCTTATCGTGACGCCGGCAATCCAGTTTAAAAAGAACAGCTTTTTTAGTCTCGATATGATTAGAAACAAAATAATAAACAGGAAAAAGAACATCCAATAGAGTAGAGGGAGATCTGAGGCAGAATTGACATTGTACTTTATGGCGATACCAATCCCTGCAATAAAGAACCATATGTGCCTAAAAAAGGGAATCTCTTCTTTAAAGAAACTGACCATTATAATTGATATCTAAGCTGAAGTTTAATTTCAGGTTTACTGTTTCCAATAATTTCATCCAAACCAGATCCAATACTGGTAACCTCATCGTATTTACTGATACTGTATTTTAGCCAAAAGTCTAATCCTTTTTTTATCCGATAGCGTCCGTTAAGGTAAAACCTGATTCCCTTGTTCTGAAATCCAGGATTGGAATAGCTGTATAAAACGTCGTTTTCATAAGTATATATCCGTGTGTCGAAGCCTTCGGTATCAAAGATGGCATATCTTAAATTTCCTGATATTTTGGAACGGGACGGCGAATATTTAATATCCTGAAATACCAGAAAGCCATATTGATTAGGTGATGATAAAGTTTTATACTGACTGATTTCGGCTCGGTTTTTAAGGCTAAAACTTTTATTTAATTGATATTGAAGTTCGAACCGATAGGTCTGCCTGCGATAAGTTTCTATTCCATTTGCAGAACTATTCTGTTCCTTTTCTTTAAGCTTGTAGCGCATTACAACCTGTAAGATTTTAGAAGGCATATAATTAAGCTGTCCGAAAATTTCGTGTCCTGAAGATGGCGCATCCACCCGATATTTCAACCACGGGAACGTAAAAAAATCGGTATAAAATAAAAAATCATACTTCTTTCCATGTTTATAGTTGATTCCATAATATAACCCACGCTCATTGTAAGCTGTAGTATTTTCGCTAATAGCCTGATTAAAAAAAGAATGATAATTTTTTTGATAGTTTCTTTGGAAAACACTTACTGATAAGCTATTGGACAAACTGGCTAAAGCCCCGTTGAGAAAAGCAAATCCACTGTTCATGCTACGGGCGGCTTCTCCGAAAAAGTAAATATTTCTAAATGATTTTGTATAATGAAGCCCAATATTTGTCAATTCGTTTCCTGTAAAATCAAATTGTTTGTATAAAGGGGATTGTGACTGAAACGGAATATTGAATTGAGTTTTATAAGCATTGATACCTATTGAGAAATTTCGGTTTTCAAATTCGATGTTTGCTCCGTAAACCAGTTGTTCAAGATTTTGTCTGTTAGCCAACTCATTAGGTGTTCTATGTAAGCCACTTTGCAGCAAGCTGTTTATAGTGGGATTACCGTTTAAATCTGTATCCATACTGGAGTCCAGTTTTCGGAACGAGACAAAAGGAGTAAAATGCATTTTACCGAAATTAATTGTTGTAGCTAATCCTCTAAAGAATGAATATTCGTTTGCAGAAGTGTATGGCTTCAATCCCAAGTCCTGTTTAGCGATGGACGAAATATCAGAACCTTTACCAAAACTCAATCCACTCCATAAACTTAATCCCTGTCCAAACTGAAGGGAATAATCTCCTATTACAATTTTAGAAAATGGTTTCAGATCTTTAAGAAATAAGCTGGCAGACAAAAAATCGGGGCCATATTTTTTCTCCCAGATATGCTCACCAGCGTCTTTCTCCATGTTCAATGAAAATTGAATGTTTTGCTTATAATTGAAACGGTAGCGATAAAATAAGCGATCGGGAGAACCGAGGTATCTGCTTTTATTGCTGTCTTTTGGAATAGTGAAGCCTTTTTGCTGTTTTAGAATCCGGGCATAGCGAATAAGAAAGTCATGGGTTCCGGAAGATAGATGTTTTAAAGAAAAGTTTTCGAAACCATCCGGTGGATCTATTGTCGCAAAATTCAGGAGTAATCTGATAGTTTCCAGATCAAATGCATCTATACTTTGCAACTCATAAATTTCAAGTAATTTACCGTTGGCTTGTATATGATTCAATAAATTACTTATCTGCAAAGGGCTTAAAAAAGGCAATTCCTTTATTTTCTCTCTGGTTGCTTTATTTAAATTAATGGGCGATTTCCTATATTTAATCAGTCGTTCTGAAAGTTCTTCAAAATCGAAATCCTCGGGAGTTTCTTCTGACATACTTTCTATCATACTTTCCACAATTTTGTCTTCAACAGTTTGTGCAAAAAGCAATACAGGGATATTCAGACCAATCAAAACAATTAGAATAGGTTTAAAATTCATAAGCCAGAGCCAATTGAGGTGAATAACCCAGATACTTATGATTGCTTACGGCAAAATCAACGGCCAAACTTTTATGATTAATACCAAAACCGCCATATTGCCTGAATGAATTAACAGAAATTCCACCTCTTAGCGCAAAGAAATTAGCAATTTGGTAATCTATGCCCATTTTATAATCCAAAGATTTGTTGTTTGACTTTTCTATTTCGGCACAGGTGGACAATTTATCGCTAATACCAATAAAGCCTCCGAATCGTATATGTGACTCGATACTCTGATCCTGAATCCTTTTAAAAGAACTTTGGTTGGGGTTGGCAATATGGGCTCCCAGCCTTATTCGGCTGGCTACCTGTACTTGCATGCCGCAGTCTACACTAAAAGCCATTTCACTTTCATAATTTTCTATATGTAACCTATGATAGTTGAGCCGTATCGCGGTAGAAAATTTAGAACCAAAGTTTTTGGTTAAACTCATTCCAGATTTTATGCTTCCAAATTCCTGTATACCATAGTTTTGGAAATTAATGCCCACAATATAATTTTTAAATGGAATTGCTATTATTGCTGCCTTGCCACTTAGCTCACTCACAGAAAATCTGTTTTCGTAAGAAATGCCTCCTGTTACATTCTTTATCTGATTAAGACCAGAAGCATTTGCATTTGCCGACCAAATGTCTTGTAGAGCTACCGACGCATTAGCAAGAGCGGTGAATTTAGCCCCTGAAATGAATTGCGATTTGCTACTTTTTGAAGTTAATAAACTTATAAATATAATTAGTATACGTTGTTTCATAGGCAATAAAAAGTTATTTTTATCCTGTCATGTTTGAATAATGGTTTAATAATTTGTTTAGTTAACTTTAAAAATAAAAAATTATTTTTTTATTATAAAAAAATAAAATCTTTTTTAATACCTGTTTGTTGTTGTTAAATGCACAAAAAAATTGGTTATGAAGTTTTATTAGTAGGTGATTCTGGCAATATAAAATATGCGCAGGAAGACAAGCTGCTCGAACTTTTGAAAAAACATTTGCCAAAAGAAGAAAATTCCTGCGTATGTTTCTTGGGTGATAATATCTATCCGAAAGGAATGCCAGCTGCAAACGACACTGCTCGGAAAGAAGCTGAAGAGATCGCAAAAAAACATTTTGAAGTCGTAAAAAATTATACGGGAGAGGTTGTTTTTATTCCGGGAAACCACGATTGGAATAAAGGAAAGGAAGACGGATGGCAATATCTCATCCGTCAGGAAGAGTATTTCAATACCATTTTCAACAAACAGGTTTTCTATCCCAAAAATGGGTGTCCTGGCCCCGTAGAAATCACCAAAAATGAAAATGTTTGTATAATAGCGATAGATACACAATGGTGGATGCAGGATGGAGATAAACCGATTGGAATAAAAAGCGGATGTATAGATAACGAACGTGATTTTTTTAGAAAGCTAAATACCATGGTGTCCGAAAACCAGGATAAACGTATAATCATATTGGGCCACCATCCAATTTATAGTTATTCTATGCATGGTGGTAAATACAAAATCAGGCATCATGTTTTTCCTTTAACACTCTATAGAAAAAAGGCCTATGTTCCACTTCCTTTTGTTGGTTCATTAATTCCTTTATATAGAAAATATGTAGGCGCAAAAGAAGATATCGCCCATCCAAAATATAGTTATCTGCGCAAGCGAATGAAAGCTATTTTTAAGCGTTATCCCGGAATTATGTATGTGTCGGGGCATGAACATAATCTGCAATATATAGAGAAATACGGGACACACCATATTATTAGTGGTGCGGCGTCTAAATCTACTTATGTTATTAAAGGAAAGTATTCGAAGTTTGGACTTTCTGCAAAAGGATTTTTTCTGCTTAAATTTTATACAGATAAAAGTATTAAAATAGAAGCTATAGTTACCAATCCGTATAACGAAATGGGGCAGTTAGCTTACCAGAGTTGGATAGTGTAGGTCTTTGGAAATAATAACCTGTACGGCTGCCGGAATGCATTCCAAATCTATAGAACTGGTTTTACCAATAACTTCACCATCTATTTGCAAAAGGGTTCTTCTCGGACAGCTTATAAATGCTTTGCTGCATTGGATGGTTTCAAAAAATTGTGAATAAGATAGGCTCCCTTTAAACATATGCAAAGCGATGGAAAGCAACTTTATTTTCGGAAAAGGCTTTACAATACATATTTCAAAAAGTCCGTCGTTCATCTTTCCCTCGGGATTAATAACTGCACCTGTGCCATACATCGTTGCATTTGCAAACGTAAGTGATACCGCTTTCACCCGACGTACAATGTTTTCATAAGAAATTACGAAACGTTTGCTCCTGATATAGAAGATTTCATTAAAAAGATATTTTGCGTAAGTCAGCATTCCTCTTTTTTTATCTAGCTGAAAACGTTTGACTATCCGGGCATTAAGACCTACATCGGCCAGATGTACAGAAGTATTGTTGTTAATCTTCAGCAGATCCAGTTTTACCACTTTACCATTTTCCAATAAGTTTAGCGCCTGATTAAAATCCGTGGGCATGCTTAAATCCCTTGCCATGCCATTAGCAGAACCAAACGGAAAGATTAACAGCAGTACATCTTTATACTGGATAACATCACTAATCATATTTATTGTACCGTCTCCACCAGCGGCAATGACAATATTGGGTTTGTAGTAATTAATTTCGTTGTTAATTGCTGTTTTAGGATGATCGGAGAGTTCCAAAACCTTATGGTCCATTTGTCTTTTTTGCATATGTGCAGCAAATAGATGTTCTATATTTTCCCTTTTCTGATTTCCAGATTTATGGTTAATGATCAGAAGGACTCTTTTAGGTTCCATAAGTAATGTCGTTTTTCATAGGCTGTATGATGAACACCATTTTAAGAACTTTGTTTAGTGATTTGATCGAAAAGCAAATCAAGATCCTTAAATTTAGGGATGAGATATTTTACAGCACTATTCTTTATCTGTTTTCATTTACAGGTATTTGCGCAAAAAGCCGAATATGATACTCAAAGTAATATAAAGTATTATCCAGAAGCTAGTTATCGTAATAACGCCTATACATTGGAACGTTGCGTGTTGGATCTTTATTATCCAAAAAATGCGAAGAATTTCGCTACTATTTTATGGTTCCACGGTGGCGGGATAGAGCAGGGGAAGAAGGAAATTCCAGAAGCTTTAAAAAATCAGGGATTTTGTGTTATTGGAGTAGGATACAGGTTAAGCCCGCACATAAAAGTTGTGCAGGCTATAGACGATAGTGCAGCAGCAATTGCCTGGGCCTTTAATCATATCGAAGAATTCGGAGGAGATAAAAGTAAGATTTTTGTATCGGGACACTCTGCGGGAGGTTATTTAGGAATGATGGCCATATTGGATAAACATTATCTGTTGAAATATGGAGTAGATGCCAATCAGGTAGCAGGATTAATTCCATTTAGCGGACAATGTATTACTCATTTTACAGCGAGAAAAGAACAGGGTATTAAAGATACTCAACCTATAATCGACAATTTGGCTCCCCTATATCATGTTAGGGCAGATGCCCCACCTTTATTGCTGATCACCGGAGATAGGGAAATGGAAATGCTGGGTAGATATGAAGAAAATGCTTATATGGCCCGTATGATGAAACTTACAGGACATCAAAAAACCAGATTGTTGGAATTAGATGGTTATGGGCATAATATGACTTATCCTGCTTTTCCATTGTTGATTAATGAGGTAAAACGCCTCACGAAATAAATAATTAAAATGCAACAGTATCATGTGTTGAATGGGGATTGTTTGGCGGAGCAATTGAAGCAAACGTCTATAACTCCCAACTTTATTGTATGCAGAGAATGCCTGGTTGAAGGGAATGTTTTTGCAAATAATATAACCGATTTTTGGAAGCTGCGGACAGCATTTATTACCGGTATGTATAAAGGTTCACGAGAAGAATATTTCGAAAAAGTAGTAAATGAAATTGAAAAGCTAAATCATTTGCCCCAATATTCTGAAGTTTGCCTTTGGTTCGAGGATGATTTGTTTTGCCAGGTAAACTTGTGGTTTGTTATCACGGTATTATCAGAACACCCGACACTGAAGATATTCAGGGTATTCCCCGCAATTGAGCGGCCTGTCGATATATGGAAGGGATTTGGAATAGCCAATGCTGAAAAGTTAGAACAGGCATACAATGCTAAAGTCCAGCTCGAAGGAAAAGATATCGAGTTAGGAAAGTGTTTATGGGAATCTTATCAGAACAACGATTTTAATAGATTGGAAGCTTTATCTAAACACAGAACAAATGGTTTCGCTTATTTGGAAGAAGTCTGTCGAGCTCATATTGATCGCTTCCCATTGGGAAAAAACCTGAGCAGGCCACAACAGGTAATAAAGGAAATTATAAGTACCGGAGTTAGAGATTTTTCGTCGGTTTTTTCAGAATTCTCAAAGCGGGAGGGTATATATGGTCTTGGGGATTTGCAGGTTAAACGGCTTTATGATTTTGTATTGAAGACTTGTGTTGAAAGTTAGGGTTATCTGTTTTAAGTATATAAATGTTATATAATTTATTAATCGAGATGATTGGCAGCTTTTATATACCTTGTCCAAAAGTCAGTAAGTTATTATCCGGATCGAGTAAGGAAAATTCCCTTTGTCCCCATGTCTTGGTTTCTAATGCTCCATTTGGATGTATTTCGACAATATTATCATTGAGTAACGTTTGATATAAGCTATCAATATTATCGGTCCTGATATAAATTTGTCCGTAATTCTCTCGTGGAACCAAATCCTTAAATTCAAAAAAGTGAATTTGAATATTATCCTTTTCAATCATCAGGTAACCATCGTAATCTATGGCTCCTAATTCATTAAAACCCAATTTATTTATATAATAGTCTTTGGTTTGGGCTTTATTGCGCATAGGTAATTTTGGATGAATGTTTGTTAGCATGTTTTTCTGTTTTTATAGAAGTGTTAAATAGTTTGTTAACATATTGGGAGCAGAGTTTGTTTGTCTGTGAATGTTTGAGAAGTCTATGGGTAAAGCCATAAAAAAGAAAATGTTTTCAGATCGATCGCCTATGCGAAGAGTGAAAACTATTCTGCCTTATAACTCACCCCGAACTCCTGACTGCCGCCGGGCAAGCTGTTTCAGAGCAGGTGACTTATAAAGGCAATAAATGATATAAACCATCTAATTCATAAGAAGACTCCTCCATAAACTTAAGGATAAGGCTAATTACCCTTAAGTTTTCTCATAAAGCATCAAAATAGGGAAGAAGTTTAATGCATATTAGACATATCTACCTTTTGTTTTTTGCCTTGTTTAATCAGCAATACAAAAGGAACACAAATCAGAAATAATAGACCGAGATACAAAAACACATCCATATAAGACAGAATTGTAGCTTGTTTAGTAACCGATCCGTCTAATAACTGATAAGCTTTTGCAAGTGCCTCGTTCGGACTAAATCCCTTGCCAATAAAGTTGGCCTGCATTTGTGCTATTCGTTGTTGTACCTCAAATTTAGTAGCGTCTATATTCGCAATTAAATCAACCCTATGGTGTTGGCTGTCTCTGGAGATAAAAGTCGTAATCAAAGCAATACCGAAAGATCCGCCCAATTGTCTGCTCATCCCTGTAAAAGAGGCACCTTCACCAATAGCTTTCCCTTGTAAGGTGGATAATGAGAGAGTCATTACCGGAACAAAGAGTAGTCCCAACCCAATTCCCCTAACAATCAGCGGCCAAAACATATGTTCAGAACCGGTGTCGTTGGTAATTAAACCATACATAAAAAACGAAAAGCCGAAGAAGATACAGAGCCCAACAGCAACCATATATTTCTGTGGCACACCCGCCTGAATCATTTTACCAATAAATGGCATCATTAAACCAGTCATCACCGAGCTTGGAATCAATAGCATACCCGCATCGGTCGCTGTCCAGCCAAGAATAGATTGCGTGTAGATTGGAATGATAAAAGTAGAACCAAATAATCCAAATCCCAGAATAAAACTCATTACGGTTCCAACCTGTAGGTTTTTGTCTTTCAAGACCCGTAAATTAACAATAGGTTTAGTGTAAGTAAGTTCCCGCCAGATAAAGAAAAACAACCCAAAGAAAGATAAAATACTTAAACCAAGGATAGTGCTGTCCTCAAACCAATCGTCCTGCTGTCCATGTTCCAAAACAAACTGTAAAGAACCAATAAACATAATCAGGAATACCATTCCCCACCAATCAACTTCTTTAGCGGCTTGTTTGGCACCGTAACGTGGGCTTTTTACTAAAGACAATGTCATAAGCGTAGCCAAAATACCCAAAGGCACATTGATATAGAAAATATATGGCCACGAGAAGTTATCTACGATATATCCGCCCAGTGGAGGACCTAATGTAGGGCCTACAATAACACCCATGCCGTATATGGCTTGCGCCATACTTCTCTTTTCAGGAGGATAAGTTTCGGTGAGGATAGTTTGTGCAGTAACTAAAAGGGCGCCACCGCCCATACCTTGTATAAACCTGAAAGCGACCAACTCCCAAATATTCGTTGCATTTCCACAAAGAAAAGACGATACGGTGAAGATGATGATGGAAGCGGCAAAATAGTTACGTCTACCAAATTGTTGCGAAAGCCAGCTGGTCATCGGTATAACGATAACATTGGCAATAGCATATGCTGTGATTACCCATGCAACGTCTGTTAAGGTAGCACCTAACGATCCTTTCATATCGTTAAGTGCTACATTGACGATCGTAGTATCCACAATTTCAAGCAAGGCACACAAAATACAGGTAAAGGTTATCAAGGCCCTTTTAAACCCATATTCTACCAGGCTATCTTTATCTGTTAAATTTTCCATATTTATTTGATATGCACATCAACGTCCACATTCATTCCTGGGCGAAGCATAGCTATAATTTCAGGTTTATTGTTAGCTGTGAAAGTGATTTTAACAGGCAAACGTTGTACCGTTTTAACAAAGTTACCTGTAGCATTGTCAGGAGGTAATAAGGCGAATTTAGATCCTGTAGCAGGAGAGAAAGACTCCACTTTCCCTTCTATTACATCGTCAGGATAAGCGTCTACCTTGATTTCAACCAATTGTCCTGCCCTGATTTTATTCAGTTGCGTTTCTTTAAAATTCGCAACAACCCAGGTTTGCGTATTATTGATGATATAAAAAACAGATTGTCCCGGATTCACCAATTGTCCCGGCTGTAACCTGATATTCGAAACCTGACCATCTACGGAAGCTAAAACGGCAGTATAAGATAAATTCAACTCAGCGGCTTTTAATGTTGCTTTAGCTCTGTCTATATTGGCTTGTGCAACCCGTGTTTGTTTGCTGGCAACGTCGGTTTTGCTAACCACCGCATTTTTCTGAGAGCTGCTTGCTCTGCGTTGTTGCTTCAATACTTCCACCTGTTTTTCAGCCTCAAGTTTGGCCGTCATAGCCTGTTCATACTGCTGTTTCGTAATAGAATGGTTTTGGTATAAGTTTGCATAGCGGTTAAAATCGTTGGTAGCCTGTTGTAATCTGATTTCAGCAGCCTCTACCGTTCCGGTATTAGATTGTATAGTCGCTTCGGATATAGCAACATTTGCAGAAGCTGCGTTTACATCTGCTTTGGCAACTTCGTAAGAACTTTCTGCGGCTAATAGCGCAGCTTTTGCTTCCTCAACCTTAATTTCGTAATCTGCCTGTTGAATCGTAAATAAGGTATCGCCCTTTTTTACCATTTGGTTATCCTGCACATATATACGATCTATATATCCGCCAACGCGAGCGATAATTGGGTTAAGATTACGTTCTATCTGGGCATCGTCGGTCGTTTCATGTGCCTGTCCGTGTATATATTTATATATTCCAAAACCACCTCCGACAACTAATATTATAGCCAAAATAACAGCAAATTTCGGGTTTTTAGGTTTATGTGTTTGTGTATTATTTTCCATGATTTTGTTGTCTATTGTATGTTTAGTTGACCGTTTGCTAATAATAAATTGTAATAACTTTCTACCAGATCAGCTTCGCCTATAGCCAGGCTGATTTTACTTTGCAACTGTTGCACATCGGCAGTCAAAAGATCATCTGTATCAGCAACACCATTGTTATATTTGTCTTTCGTGATACGGTAGTTCTCATTTGCCTGATCCAGTGCCTGTCGATGAAGTTTGTTTTTTTCCTTAGCCAGCACTACATCCTGTTGAGCTTCCTGTATTTGATTCTTGATTTTATCTTCAGTAACGGCAAGATTTCTTTCTACCTCTACCAAGCTTTGCTTTGCTACATTAACTTTCCTTTTGTTTTTGTATAAAGAACCCAAATCATAAGAAAGGCCAACACCTGCATTAAGTGCGTTGGTAACCGTTACAACACTGGGTACATTTATGGCAGCATAACCTGCAGTAGCAAATAGGGTAGGTTTATAGGCCGATTTGGTAACTTTTATCTGATCTTCAGCTACATTCTTTTGCGCTTCCAATGCTTTAATTTCATAACGGTCTTTCAAGTTGCCTTCGGTAGCGTTACTGCTTAACAGGGCTTTGGACAATTTAATATCATCCAGTTCTACATTTTCTCCAAGGCCTAATAAAGTAGTAAGCTGGTAATTCAATACCTTTACATTTTTAGCTGCTTCCTGATAGGAAACCTTATAGTTAGAGAGTTGTAATTCGGCTTTTAATAAATCATTTCTGGCAATAATACCATTCTCTTCCATAGCCTTAAAGTCTTTAACCTGTTGCTCAGATTTTTTAATATTTTCAGCAATTAAAGAGGTAGTTTGCTGTGCTTTGTATAATGCAAGATAAAGGTGTAAAGCCTGTACCGATAAATTTTGCTTAGTCGCTACAGTATTTAACTCCGCAGCTTTCCAGGTGTCTTCTGCTGTTTTTACGCTGTTTCTGATTTTTCCACCAGCATATATTGGCATATTTACAGAAAGCTGTCCAAGCATCAATTGGTTTGGAGCTATTTCAGAACCATTTCCGTTGGTGTTTCCACCGTTATTGGAAGATGACTTATTTATCTTTAAATCTATGTTAGGTGTATTTAGGGCGAGGTAAGTGCCGGATAGTTTTGTTTCTGGTAGGTAGTTGTCTTTGGCTGCTTCATATTGTAGTTGTTTTGTTTGTACACTTGCATCTAATGCTTTGGCCTGATTAGATTGTGTGAACGCTAAATGCAGCACCTCTTCTATGTCCAAATGTTTCCTTTCCTGTGCATGTATAGAAAAGGAACTCATTATAATAGAGGATGCAAATGTCCAATGCTTAATTTTCATGAGTTAATATTGCTTTTATTGTAAATTTTAAATGTTTAGTAAGACCTTCTCTCAAAAATTGGTCAAAGTCCTGTTCCGGATCTGTCTTTAACAACTCTTCAAAAATTGATTGATTCATCCTGAAATTCATGAATGTTCCAATCATGGTAGTGTGTAGCAAAATAGGGTCATAGTATCTGAACGCTTTTTGTTGGCATCCATATTCAACAATTTCTGCTAAGCAGTTGATATTATGTTTCCTTAGTTCAATAAAATTGGCCGAATTAACTACTCGCTTTTTTACAGACGCTTCTGTAGACAGTATCTGGTAGATATGCTGATTGGCTATTTTAGTCTCAATATAATGCTCAATCATTCTGTCAAGACGTTTGAAAGGATCTGTTTCAAAATTATATTCTTTGGGATCTAATTTGTGGTTATCCGCTCTTTCCTTTACAAGCGTTTCTAAAAGCCCTTCCTTAGAACCGAAATAGTAATTTATCATAGCAACGTTTATGCCTGCTTCTTGTGCTATGTCTCTAACAGAAGTTCCGTCGAAACCGTTTTTAGCGAATAAATCTTCAGCTACTAATAAAATCTCTTTTTGTTTGGCGTTGATGTCCATCTTTTTTAGAAGTGCGCAAATTTAAACAATCGTTTAAACTAAACAAGTGTTTAATTAAACATTTGTTTAAACTTATTACTTAGTTTACATTTTATTGATAATTCCATTGAAAGCGGGGTGATTCTGATAAAGGAAGCAATAAGATAAAGTTCAGACCGGCCTGTATAGTCTCCAAAATCAAATATGTATTCTAATAAATGGGATGTTTAGCTGTTGTTCAACATGACGGGACTGGAAATGAATATTTGTGTCCTTCTGACCCGATTTGAATGGGCGAAGATACCACATGCAAGAAGGATATAGTACAAGCTTCTGATAAAATGTTTCGTTATCCCTCAACATGACGAACTTTCTCAGGGAACTTTTATCCTGAATCCCAACACTGCCAAAACAAATCGATTCATACTTAATGTGTAAATCCAATTTTACCAAAACCAGTTTCTATTTCGTACTTTTACCGAATAAAATAGTGTGATGCCGCCAGCTACCAAAGTTCCGTCGACGAGAAAGAAAAATCCAATAACAAGAAGTGCCGCAAGAAAACCTCGGACCAGGAAAGCCAAAAAGAAAAGTTTTACCGAAAAATACAAATGGAAAATCGTTATAGCCATTGTAGTTTTATTGTTGTTTTCTCCGTTCTATTACGGAAAAATTATACGAACTACAGTTTCTACCGGCAGATGGATTAAAGACCTGTTTATATTTAACGATTATCCGCATTACGATAAGCTGAATGTGAAAGTCCCAAGACGTTTTTATGTACATGGGATAGATGTTTCTTCCTATCAGCAAAAAATAAAATGGCATTTGGTAGATTCCATGAACGATGATGGTGTCAAGATATCCTTTGCGTTTATGAAAGCCACCGAGGGAGTAACCCTTGTCGATCCTTATTTCCAACGTAATTGGCGCGAGAGCAAAGAGAACAATATTATACGCGGGGCCTACCATTACTTTAAACCAAGAAAATCTGGTATATGGCAGGCCAGATTTTTTATGCAGACCGCTAAATTCGAACAGGGCGACCTGCCACCAGTTTTAGATATAGAAGAAATAGGACATTTGTCTAAAGAAGAGCTGCAGGCTAATGTTCAGGACTTTTTAGATGAGGTAGAACGAAAAGTAAGGGTAAAACCCATTATTTATACGGGATACAAATTCTATGTGGATTATTTACAGGGTAAGTTTGATGATTATCCGCTTTGGGTAGCGCATTATTACAAGCCAAAACTAAAACTGGAAAATACCCAATGGAAATTCTGGCAACATACAGACGAAGCTACTATAGATGGTATAAAAGGTAAAACGGACTTAAATGTGTTCAACGGAGATGAAGAAGACCTGAGTTCTCTGCTCATTCAGCACCATCTTTATTAGAAACAAAAAATAACCTTTACCGTTCATTTATATAGCAGAAAAGTCAAAACTTTATAATACCAAAAGAAATGGCAAATAGATTAGCACAAGAGTCATCACCCTATTTATTGCAGCATGCTCATAATCCGGTAGATTGGTTTCCGTGGGGAAAAGAAGCACTGGAAAAGGCCAGGGCCGAAAATAAACTGATTCTGGTGAGTGTCGGATATTCAGCCTGTCACTGGTGTCATGTAATGGAACATGAAAGTTTCGAGGACGAAGAGGTGGCGCAGATTATGAATGAGCATTTTGTATGCATTAAGGTAGATCGGGAAGAAAGACCGGATATCGATCAGATCTATATGAATGCCGTTCAGCTGATGACAGGTAGGGGTGGGTGGCCTTTAAACTGCTTTTGTTTGCCAGATCAGCGTCCTATTTATGGAGGAACTTATTTTCAGAAAGAAGACTGGAAAAACATACTGCATAATCTGGCAGGCTTTTATGCCAACAAACTTCAGGAAGCCGAAGAATATGCTGTGCGGTTAATGGATGGTATCAATCAATCAGAACGTCTGTCTTTTGTTAAAGAAGAAAAGGAATACACTCAAGAACATATCGAAAATATTGTCAAGCCCTGGAAAATGCATTTCGATTTTTCGGAAGGCGGACAAAACCGCGCACCTAAATTTCCAATGCCCGATAACTGGGCCTTTTTAATGAAAGTTGCACACCTGATGAAAGATGATGCCGCATTCGTAATTACCCGGTTAACCTTGGATAAAATGGCTGCGGGTGGTATTTATGATCAATTGGGAGGTGGGTTTGCGCGTTACTCGGTAGATCACGAATGGCACATCCCGCATTTCGAAAAAATGCTTTACGACAATGGACAATTAATGTCTCTGTATGCCGATGCCTATAAATATTATAAGAATGAGCGTTATAAAGAAGTTGTTTATGAAACTTACGACTGGATAAAACGGGAAATGACATCACCCGAATATGGTTTTTATTCCGCTCTGGATGCCGATAGTGAAGGTGTTGAAGGAAAATTTTATACCTGGGATAAGCAGGAAATAGAAAAGATTCTAGATAAAGAGCAAGCAGCTATTTTTAATGCATATTACGCGGTTACAGATGAAGGTAACTGGGAAGAAGAGGAAATCAACCATCTTTGGATAAGGAAAGAAAAGCAGCATATTGCCGAAGCCTTTCATATTTCGATTGAAAGGCTGGACGAAATTATTCAGCACAGTAAAACCCAACTACTCGAATACAGAAATAAAAGAATACATCCAGGTTTGGACGATAAAATCCTTACCTCATGGAATGCCTTGATGTTAAAAGGTTTGTGCGATGCCTATAAGGCTTTTGCAGATCAGCAATTTTTAACACTGGCTTTGGATAATGCCAAATTCCTGTTAAACAATCTTTGCAGAGAAGATGGAATGCTTTATCGTAATTATAAAAATGGTAAAGCAACAATAGAAGCTTTTTTAGATGACTATGCCTTATTGGCACAAGCATTTATCTCGCTTTACGAGGTGACATTTGATGAAGCATGGATATTCAAAGCAAAATCTCTTTGCGACTATGTGATAAAACATTTCTCTGATGCCCAGTCAGGTATGTTTTTTTATACATCTGATGCAAGCGAAGCGCTTGTTGCCAGAAAGTATGAAATCATGGATAATGTCATTCCGTCTTCCAATTCTGTTATGGCATGGAATTTAAGGAAATTAAGTTTATTGTTCGATCAGGAGGATTACAGCCATATTTACAAAGGGATGTTAAGAACTGTAGAACCGCAAATGGCTTCTTATGGTTCAGCTTATTCAAATTGGGCTTCATTATTGTTAGATGAAGTATTCGGAACGTATGAAATCGCTATAACAGGCGGCATGTCAGAAAGTCTGCGTAAAGACTTCGAAAAAAACTATATTCCAAATAAGATAATTTTGGGTGGTAAATCTGGAACATTACCTTTGTTGGAAGATAAGTTTATAAATGGTACTTGGATTTTTGTTTGTGAAAATAAAACCTGTCAATTGCCAGCGAATAATATACAAGACGCAATTAAACAAATATTAAAATAGAAGCAATTGACCGCTTCACAAAAACTAAAGAATGAAAATTGACAACAAAAACGTAGTATCGGTAACTTATGATCTATATATTACTGAGAATGGAGAAAAAAAACACGTAGAAAGCGCTACTACAGACAGACCCCTGGTATTTTTATTTGGAGTAGGAATGATGCTTCCAAAATTTGAAGAAAACTTAATAGGACTTTCTATAGGTGATGATTATTCGTTCTCTTTATCAGCTGGTGATGCTTACGGCGAATATGATGAGGCTGCGGTGGTAAGCTTACCTAAAGATATGTTTACAAATCAGGGTGGTTTGCCTGAGCCGGGAGCTGTTCTTCCGTTACAAGATAATCAGGGAAATCAATTCCAAGGTAGAGTAGTATCTATAGCAGAAGATGGTGTTTTGGTTGACTTAAACCATCCGATGGCCGGACACGAATTACATTTCAACGGAACTATTCAGGATGTAAGACCAGCGACTCAAGAAGAGTTAGATCACGGTCACGTTCATGGAGAAGGTGGTCATCATCACTAATACTAATAGTTGGTGAACGTATACCAAACCAAACAGGGTTTATTTCTTCAGGAATAGACCCTGTTTGGTTTTTAGTTAGTTGTTGTTGGGAAATTGCCACGTTGTACCTTCCCGCGATGACAGAAATAGGGGCGTCATTGAGAGGAATCGAAGCCTGCCTGACGGCAGTCAGGCAATCTCAATAGTAGGCGATTCCATTTTTACTAATTTTCTGAGAGATTCTTTTTGCTTCCTCATCCGCCCTTTGGGCACCTTCTCCCTAATGGAGAAGGATAAAATAGTAAAGGAAGAAGCTCTGAAACTATATGGTATTTTACACTAAAAACGGAGTTAGCAAGGCAAAAAAGTAGAGCTTAACTACTTTTTCTAAATCTTCTCCTTTTAGATTCCCAGTTCGATTGTGAATTCCCTTCTTTAGAAAAGCTTCTCTCTTTATTCTTCCAGTTGTTTTCTTTTCTGTCGTTATCTTTGCCTTTATGAGCTGCTTTAGGCTTGTTACCTTCAGGTTTTCTAGCCTGCTGTTGTGGCTTCTTGCCTTGCTTTTTACTCGTTTCTTTGGCAACAAAGTTTTCCATAGGGAAAGGATTATCCTCACCGAGAGGAACACTTTTTCCAATGATTTTCTCAATATCCTTTAAAAATGGTTTTTCGTCTACATCACAAAAAGAAATAGCGATACCTTCGGCTCCGGCTCTTCCGCTTCTTCCTATTCTATGCACATAAGTTTCTGGGATATTCGGAATCTCGTAGTTAATTACATATTTCAGACTGTCTATATCTATACCTCTGGCAGCAATATCGGTAGCAACCAATACACGTATAGCTTTAGTTTTAAAATCGTCTAAAGCGCGTTGTCTGGCATTTTGAGATTTATTGCCATGTATGGCGGCAGACTTGATATGCTGTTTAGCCAATGTTTTCACAACCCTGTCAGCACCATGTTTCGTACGGGTAAATACCAGAACAGAATCAAGCAACTGGTCTTTCAGGATATGGAGCAGTAAATCGTTCTTATTGTTTTTGTCTACAAAAAATACAGTCTGATTAATGGTATCTGCAGTAGACGAAACGGGAGTAACTTCTACCTTAACAGGTGATTTTAAAATCTCTTCAGACAATTTCTGAATGACAGGCGGCATGGTAGCCGAAAAGAATAGCGATTGTCTGTGCTGAGGCAATACTGCAATAATCTTTTTAACATCATTAATAAATCCCATGTCCAGCATTCTGTCAGCTTCGTCCAGCACAAAAAGGTTGATATGCTTTAAGCTCAGGTGCTTTTGATGCATCAGATCCAGCAAACGTCCTGGAGTAGCCACTAAAATATCTACACCTTTTTGTAAAGCGTCTACCTGCGATTTTTGATTTACCCCACCAAAAATTACAGCATGTTTTAACCTCAGGTTTTTGCCGTAATCACTAAAGCTGTCGCCAATCTGAATAGCCAATTCACGCGTTGGCGTGACTATCAATGCCTTAATGGTATTCTTTTGATGGTTCTTCTTCAGATCTTCATCCAATAACTGTAAAATAGGGATCGCAAAAGCAGCAGTTTTTCCGGTTCCCGTTTGAGCACATCCCAACAGATCTTTCCGTTGTAAAATAAGTGGAATAGCCTGAGCTTGAATTGGAGTGGGGGTTTGGTAATTTAAAGCCTTTAAGGCTTTTTGTATAGGTTGAATTAAGTTTAACGTTTCAAACGATGTCATGAATGTAGTATAAGCGGCAAAAATGCCTAATGAAAAAGGGTATCTTTAAAAGCTCCCGTCGCCTTGAGTAGGATTGTGTGGAATCTCTGTCAGAAGTGCTCTGTTAGAGATTTCTCTTCACTCCGCTCATCGAAATGACGACATTGTGGCTTTTAGATACCCTCTTTTTTAAAATTTTGATATTCTTATTTTTTATTTTCCTCAATCCATTTTCTGGCGTTAACGAAAGCCTCAATCCAAGGCGTAACCTCGTCAGATTTTCTTTCGTTAGGATAGAAACCAGTTTGCCAAGGGAAAATTGCTCTTTCCAAGTGAGGCATCATGGCTAAATGACGGCCATCTTTAGAAACGATAGCAGCGGTATTATCTCTCGATCCGTTAGGATTTGCAGGATAAGTTCCGTGGCTGTAACCAATAGCAATGTTATATTCGCTGCATTCGTAAGGGAATTCGAATTTACCCTCTCCGTGAGCAACCCAGATACCCAATTTAGAACCAGCCAAAGATTTTAATAAGATCGAGTTGGTATTTTTAGCAATATTCACATTCAGGAAGATAGATTCAAATTTACCTGAACTGTTATGTTTCATTTTTACTCTTTCTTGATGCTCAGGATAAATCAAACCTAATTCTACCATTAACTGGCAGCCGTTACAAACACCTAAAGATAAAGTGTCGGGACGGGCATAGAAATTATCTAAAGCAGCTTTCGCTTTCTCGTTATACAAGAATGCACCAGCCCAGCCTTTGGCAGAACCTAAAACATCGGAGTTAGAGAAACCACCTACATAAACAATAAAGTTTACGTCAGAAAGATCTTCTCTACCTGCAATCAGGTCGGTCATGTGAACGTCTTTTACGTCAAAACCAGCTAAGAACATCGAGTAGGCCATCTCACGGTCGCCATTTACACCTTTTTCTCTGATGATTGCCGCCTTAATTCCGCTTTTCGTTTTTCTGCCATGCTCTAAACCTAAATCAACCATTTTCCCGGTAAAATGTGCCGGATAGTTGAATTGCAATTCGTGGTTGGTATAATTCTCGAAACGTTCTTTCGCCAATTCTGGCTTGGTTTGTTTAGCATCTAATAAATAAGATGTTTTGTACCAGGTAGTTCTTAAATCGTCAACGTTGAAAGATTTGCTGTTACCGTTTAAGTTCACTGTCAGTTCATTTCCTTTTACAACCGTACCTATTTTCTCTGCCTGAACACCTTTTGCTGCTAATGCGTTTTTAACCTCTTCCGCATTTTTAACCTGAAGTACCAAAGCAGGATTTTCTGCAAATAATACTTTTACCAGACTAGATTCTTTGAAGAAATCAACATTGGCATTAATAGCGATATTCTTTTCTGCGAAACACATTTCCAATAAAGTAGTAATTAAACCACCGGAAGAAACGTCGTGACCCGCAAGAACCAGATCATTCTCAATTAAATCCTGAACAGCATTAAAAGCAGCTTTAAAATAAGCTACATCTTTAATGTCAGGAGTGTTGTTTCCAACTTTATTTAATACCTGTGCAAAAGAAGATCCGCCTAAAGCTAAAGGAGATTTAGTTAAATCGATATAGATTAACTCAGTACCTTCTTCTTTTACCAAATTAGGTGTAACATGTTTTTTAACATCTGTTACCTCACCAGAAGCAGAAATAATAACAGTACCCGGAGAGTAAACCACGCCGTCTTTGTATTTCTGTGTCATAGATAACGAGTCTTTACCTGTAGGGATATTGATTCCCAATTCGCAGGCAAAATCACTTACCGCTTCAACAGCTTCGTATAAACGAGCATCTTCACCTTTATTTTTACAAGGCCACATCCAGTTGGCACTCAAAGAAATACCAGCAAGACCACTTTCGATAGGCGCAAAAACGATGTTTGCCAAAGATTCAGCAATAGCGATTCTTGAACCGGCAGCAGGATTAGCCAAAGCAATTGCAGGCGCATGTCCAACAGCAGTTGCCACGCCAGCTTTTCCTCTGTAATCCATAGCCATAGCACCAAAATTGCTTAATGGTAATTGTAAAGAACCTACGTTTTGTTGTTGGGCAACTCTACCTGTTACAGAACGGTCAACCTTGTTTGTTAACCAGTCTTTACAAGCAACAGCTTCCAGTTGAAGAACATCATTCAGATAGTCTGCTAATTTTTCTTCTTTATATTCGATATCAGAGAAACTATCATTTTGTTTCTCGTCATTCATAATCGTTTTCGGAGGATTACCGAACATATCTTCCAGTTTCCAGTCGATAGGTTTTTCGCCGGTAACCGAAGATTCAAAAGTAAACTGATGGTCGCCGGTGATATCACCAACCACATAGAAAGGTGCTCTTTCTCTTTCAGCTACTTTTTGTAATGTATCGATATCTTTTTCCTGAATTACCAATCCCATTCTTTCCTGAGACTCGTTTCCGCAGATTTCTTTAGCAGAAAGGGTAGGGTCGCCCACAGGTAATTTAGCAAGATCAATCTTACCGCCTGTAGCTTCCACCAATTCAGAAAGACAGTTTAAATGACCGCCAGCACCATGGTCGTGGATAGAAACAATTGGGTTATGTCCACTTTCCATCATCGCCCTGATGGCGTTAAAAACCCTTTTTTGCATTTCGGGGTTAGAACGTTGGATAGCGTTCAGCTCGATAGCGCTGTTAGAAGCTCCGGTATCTAAAGAAGATACTGCCGAACCGCCCATACCAATACGGTAGTTATCGCCACCCATCACCACAATTTTATCGCCGGCTTTAGGATCGTTCTTTTTAGCGTCTTTATACAAACCGTAGCCAACGCCACCCGCCTGCATAATCACTTTGTCGAAACCGTAACGTTTTCCGTTTTCCTGATGCTCGAAAGTGAACACAGAACCGTTGATTACCGGCTGACCGAATTTATTTCCGAAATCCGAAGCACCATTAGACGCTTTGATCAGGATATCCATAGGTGTTTGGTATAACCAGTTTCTTTCTGCCATGCCGTTTTCCCATGTTCTGCCTTCTTCCAAACGGGAATAAGCGGTCATGTAAACCGCGGTTCCGGCTAAAGGAGCACTACCAATACCTCCGGCAATCCTGTCTCTGATCTCACCACCAGAACCAGTAGCAGCACCATTGAATGGCTCTACCGTAGTAGGGAAGTTATGCGTCTCAGCTTTCAGAGAAAGAACAGAATCCACTTCTTTAATTTCGAAGAAGTCTGCTTTATCCTGTGTAGCCGGAGCAAATTGCTCTATTTTTGGCCCTTTGGTAAAAGAAACATTGTCTTTATATGCAGAAACTACTTTGTTAGGATTGGTCTCTGTAGTTTTCTTAATCAATTTGAATAGTGAAAGCGGTTTCTCCTCACCATCTATAATGAAACGACCATTGAATATTTTATGACGGCAGTGTTCTGAGTTTACCTGAGAAAAACCAAAAACTTCAGAATCTGTTAGTTTACGTCCGTTTTTCTCGGCAACAGATTTCAGGTAATTTATTTCTTCGTCACTCAATGCCAAACCTTCTTCTTTATTGAAGGTGTCAATGTCATCAATATATTTAATAGGCTCTGGTTTGATATTGATTTCGAAAATATCCTGACCCAGGCCATTATAAATTACTTCCAGCATGCTGTCGTGAGCAGCGTTTGCATTGTCTACTTCAGAAAACTCTTCGATACGTAAAATACCCTGAATACCCATATTCTGAGTAATTTCTACGGCATTTGTTGCCCACGGAGTTAACATTTCTTTACGCGGACCTTTAAAAAATCCCTCTAAAGTATTGTTGTCTAATACTTTGCCGTCTAACAGCCAGTTCAGTTTTTCTTTGTCTTCTGAAGAGATTGGATTTTGAGAATGTATGGCGTAAATACTACCACTATTGCTTTTAGCAAAAACGATCATGATTCTACTTTAGATTGAAAGCGCAAAGATACATAAATCACTTTGCTTCTGTGATTTTTTTTAAGATTATCTGCGTTATTTTACACTGTTTTGTATATTGGAGTAAGTTCTCGGTTTTACCTGCCATATTGAGTAAGGGGAACTCCCTTTCATAGTAATCTTCTCGCCCTATTCCCGAAGGGACTCCTTTAGAGCAGGGTGAGATGCCCGAAGGGCAGGGAGGGTATTAATAATTGTTTTCTTACGCTCAAGTCTTTCCGTCCTCAATAGCCGGACAGGCCTAGTTACTTTATTCGGTAGTTAAATAGTTTTTAGTGGCCCTCATGAATGCTAAAGCATTTTTCCATCAGCTGAAAAAGTGACCAAACCTGCCTCGCCGGCAGGCAGGAAAGCCGCGGCTGCATAAGATTTGCTAAAAACCAGGCTCCGTTCGCTAAACAACCCGCCTGTCCGGCCGGCAGGAATGAAACTCGCTCCGCTCAGACAACATTTTGTTTCGGGCGCTCACATACGATGGTTTTCTTAACGCCTGCCTGCCGGACAGGCTGGCAAATCGTTATGAGGCCGGATTTCGTTCTTGGTAATGGCTTGTAAGTTAATTGTACTGTCTTACCTTTAACCACGTCATCCTGAGCGCAGTAGAAGCCCGCCTGCCTTAGATGTGCACTTGCATCGGCCGGCAGGGATCTCCGTGTTAATGGTTACGCCATTAATACCCTTATGCGAAAATCTTCATCAGAAACGCCTAACTTATTCTATGACTGCATATAATACTATTTTTCCAAGCGGAGGAAGAACGAAACACAGAAGAGGAACCCATGCAAGAAAAGGTTTGATAAAACAAGGTAATTGAATCCAGATTGGTTCGAGATAGACGGATACCAGATTCGACTTTCCTTCGGGAATTGTTCGGGTGCGCTTCGGCATTTGCCGAAGGTTTGTCGAACACTTGTCGAAGAAACAGTACCTTTTGTCGAAGGATTGTCGAAGAACTGTCGAAGAAAACTGCAAAATTTCCCGAACAATTCTCGACTTTGTCTCGGATCTGTCTCAAATACATCCCGGAAAATTGGTTTGTGCTGATCTTAATTTAGATGGTCTGTTAGAAATATTTGCAAGTAAAATAAAAATGATATAACTTTCATTTACTAAACTTAATTTAAAAATTCACTAATTTTATTGTTTGCAAGGAAATGTGCAATGTGAGTAGTGGTAATAAGCAAAAACATTTCTTTTGATAGTTTTTTTGCATAGGCAGTAAAGTGAAACTTAAAGGAACGTATGGAAACTAGTATATGTAGACCGAGATTGCGTAACGTCTCAGAATTCAAAACATGATCAATTATTTTAAAGATAATCTGGCCATAGGTTTTTAAGCAATCGAAATATAACCTAATGTAAAGGTAAATGAAATCATAGACATAATTTATTTGATGTCAATAATGATAAGTTTATAAGATTGACAGTAAACAACGGTGTGAATGTATGCTATCAAGGAAACTGAGACCGAAAGAAATATATGTCATAAAATTATTGAAATTTATTTAATTTGAAAAACTAACCAAACGTGAACTTCCCATGGAACATTTTTTAGAAATCGATAGTCGTTTCGAACATTTTTTAAATACAGAGTTATTTCCTTCAATATTTAAAGGTGAAATAATTCTCTTTTTGGGAGCTGGATCATCAGTTACAGAAAAAAAGTTTTTGGGAATAGACACTGTTAAATTTTATCAAGACAAGCTAGGTATTGATGCAGAAACAACAGATCTGTTGGAATTCATGGATTTGGTTTCTGCGATGCCAAATTTCAATAGAGAAGATTTTGATAACTATATAGTTGATGTATTATCAAAATATATTCCCAAGGAATCGCATAAAATCATCGCATCATTAAATTGGAATCAAATAATTACTACCAATGTGGATTTGATGATCGAAAAGGCGTTTGATTTAATCGAAAATACAGTAGAGCAACACAAAACGTTAAAAATTATTAGAAATGTATCAGATTTTCATCAAATTAACGGTAATGGATTTGTGAAATATATCAAATTAAATGGTTGTATAAAGGATAAGTCCAAATATCCTTTGGTATTTTCAACTAAGGATTTTGGGCATAGTAGGCAATATCACAAAATGATATTGAAATCGTTGAGTAATATGTCTTTTGATGTCAAGTTTCTAAGTGTAGGCTATTCATTTGTAGATCCATTCTCAAAATATTTAATTAAATATTTTGATTCATTCAACTTTAGAAACAAGAAACCTATTTATTGCGTAGATCCGTATATTCAAGAAACTAGGCTTCCTTCTTTGAAAGAAAGTGGGATTGTAGTGTTGAAGATTACTTCGGAAGAATTATTTAAGCTATACAAAGAATGGGAAAATAAGCATAGTAATGAGCTCGCTAAAAGGAAGAATATTAATTTTAAAAATATTGAGAATAATAAGTTGCAGCTGAGTGGTAGGTTGAAATTACAGTTGGGAGAAAGTGTTAGCCAACTTACGGATGACGGAGCTATTAAATCATTTGATGCAGCTTCCTTTTATAAAGGAGAAGTGCCTACTTATGATGTCATAAGGAAAAATTATGATGTTGTTAAAGAAAACAAAATACAATTTGTAAAAGATGAACTCTTCAATGTTATTTCTAAAAATGGAAATAAATTAATACCAATATTCTTTTTGTCAGGAATGTTTGGTACTGGAAAATCTACGTTCTTGTACAGGCTGTTACATTCAATTCTTCACGATTCAAAATTTAATTCGGTTGCTTTTGAAATTAGTGAATTACATAAACTAAGAGTACAAGATCTTGAAGAGTTATTTTCTCTAACTAAGGCAAAGAATATTTTTATAACATGTCAAGAAATAGAGTTAGATAGTTCATTTAAGGAAATGATGAATTTAAGAAATCAATTAAGTGTAGCTCAGTTTACAAATTTTAATGTGTATTTTCTTGTATCAATTAGAGAAAATATTTACCAGAAATTTCTTAGAAATTATAAGTATTCGAGTATTTATGAGATAAATATAGATGGTGGTCTGACAAGAAGAGAAGCAGAAGATTTAATAAACAAGCTAAGTGAGCAAAGTTTAATAAGATTTAGAGATGTTGGTGAAAAAAATATTCTAATAAACAAAATATTAAATGAGTATGGCGGAGATACTTTTATTTCTTTAATTTCCTTAATTTCTAATAGTAATTTCGATGAAATACTTTATAGTGCTTACGAGCAGTTAAGTAAAGAAGCCAAAGAAGCCTTCATTTATACATCTTTATTGTACCAGCATAAAATATTAATGCCCTCGGCTTTACTTATGAAACTGGTGTCAAAAGATTGGAAAAGCTTCGAAGATGATATTCTAAGATATGATTCGAAAAATATCTTGATTCAAGAAACAAAAGAAACAGATTTGTTTTTTAGGACAAAACACTCTTTATTATCTAAGCGTTTAATAGAGAAGGTACTAAGAAAGAATGATGAGAAGTTTGACAAAACTAGAAAAATTGTTGCCCAGCTTATTGAAAATGACGAAAATGCTAAATTATTTATAGACTTAATCAAATCTATAAGATATGATAAAGCATTTGATGAAGAAAAAATAGATAAACTTTTTGATGTTGCAGATCAAATTTTCGATACCAATCCACATTTCGTAATCCATTATTCTATAAATCTACAACAAAGGAAGACAGCTTATCACATGAAAAAAGCTCTTTCTAAATTAACACATGCTGAAGCATCGTTAGAAAGAAGAAATCATCTATTAACACATAGAAGAGCTGTTCTAAATTATCAACTAGCAAAAATTACCTATAAAAACGAAAAAATATTGAATAAAACTTATGGATACCTTGAGGAAGCAAGGGAACTTTTTGAGATAAAGAGAATGGAAGATCCATTTAGTTCTTATAGTTACATAGATTATATAAATCTCGAATTATGGGTTCTGAATAAGATAGAATTGGATGAAAAGAACCTCCTGTTATTACATATACGAATACAAGAATTATTTGACATTGCATCTAGGGCAGTATTCGAGAACACCGATATTTTAATCAGGTTGAGGGCAAAATACTTTACTCATCTAGACGTGAGTATGAAAACTGAAGATAAAACTCTTCTAGAATACTTAGATGGGTTGTATGATGAAGAAGAAACAAGACCCTATTCACTAGTATTGAAATATAACTATCTACTGGAAAATAATCGTTTAGAAGATGCGGAGCAAATTATTCCAGAGTTAGAATATTATAAGTTTAATGATGAAGTTTCTAAGACTTTATTTACTTATTATGGGCGTAATTTGCATATATCTAATTACAGAAGCAGTTTCTTTTCTTTAATTAAAAGCGGTTATGATTTTAAAAATAAAGATTTTTTGAGGCTGAACTTCTATTCATATATAGCTGAGTCATATAATAAGAATTTTAAATATTCTTTTGAAAATTTGGAAGAAATTTACCAAATGGGTACTATACTAAATCCAAATTTACATGAAGTATGGTTTGATGAAAATGGTGAAGATGCAGTGTTTACGGGAATTATAAATTCCAATAAAAGAGGATATGTTCAGATTAAGGTAATAGAATTGCAACAACAATTTAGGTTACTTAAAGATTCAATTAAACATTTTCAACCTAAAGTATCAGAAAAATATCTAATAAAATTACATTTTTATATACAAGGAATTAGAGTAGAATTGTTAGAGAAAATATAGTTATTATAGTGGGTAATGTCAACCTATTCGGGTTGTTATTTAAGAGGTAACAAGAATATCGAATGCTGTAGATTTTGAAATCCGCTTATTTATGAGTAAATCTAACTAAAATATTAAAAAGATTATTTCAATACTCACAATTTTTACAGGCATCTCCAACGCTCTTAGATGTATTTGAGCTGTTGGAGTTCGAACTGAGGAAGGAGAGGGAAGGAGCAAGCGTTTCTATGGAGGTTCATTAAGTCTTCATAATTCATTTTGGGGATAAATATCTCATCTTACCAATTTTAATTTGCATGTGGGATCTTTCTCCCGCTTTGAGCGGGATTAAGAGGACGCCAGGTGGAAAGCGTGATCCTATATTGATTTGTAAACAATTCAATGTGGCGTGGCATTCGTGGTTTACATAGAAAATACTTAAACAAGTTGCTCCCAATGTGTTACATTTCGAGAACCTCAGCGTGACCCTACGAATAAATCATTAAACAGAAAAAGCTTCTGTACTATTTTAAACAGAAGCTTTTATATAAGCAGAAACGAAGATTCTACCATTCACGTTTTTTATATATACCCTATACTACTAGCGTAATACTATCTGCTCATCCACAACGCACCATTTTTGGTATTAAGCTTTTCCAATTTACCTTCAGAAACAAGTTTATCCAGAATTTCCTCACTTTCAGATCTTCTGATACCGGATAGTTCTGTAAATTCCTTCGCTGTAAATGAAGTATGTTTTGAGAATAAGGATTCCCAATTTTTGTCGTATTCTGACTTTGATAGGTTTGGAGCTAATTTTAAAATAGCGGTTTCATAGAATGGATAGGGTTTAGAACCGTAAACCATTTCTCTGTTGCCGTTGCTACCTTCAAAAAATAGGGTAGGAAAACCCCTTACTCCATATTCTCTGGCTATCTTTAAATCTCCATTAAAGAGTGCTTTTGCCTCGCCTTCGAAATCTGATTTTAATTTTTCTACATCTAAACCCACTTTTTGAGCTGCTGTTTCCAGGTGTTCCCACTTGCTAATGTTCTTTTTCTCTAAGAAAACCATTTCTTTGATCTCCCTTAAAAATAAGATAGCTTTATCCTGATCCTGCAACTGAGCTGCTTTAAATGCAATAGAAGGTGGGTAAGAAGAGTTCAGCGGATCTTCCAGCCAAACATCGCCATCAATCGGCATATCGTAATATTCGCTTGCTTCGTCCCAATGGTGGGCAACGTCAGACGGTTTACTAATACCGCCGCCACTATAGCTCCAGTCCGGTAATAAGCCACCCATCCGGTATTCGATTTCTATATTATTGCCGTATTCCAATTTTAGTTTTCGTAGCTGAGGCTCGATTCCCCAGCAGGAAGAACAGATGGGGTCGGTAAAGTAAACCACCTTAACTGGTTTTTCATTTGACTGAGCATTACCAGCGCTTATTTCTTGCTCTCCGAAACCCGGTATTTCACATATACCTGTTTCCGGGTCGCACAATAAAGGATTGGTTTTTATGATTTCGTTCGACATGATTTTATTTTTTAATGACTTCGGGTTGTAATTTAACGTATGAATAATAGGATAGGCTTAAGGTGGCTATAGCAAAAACAATGAACCCATAAGAATGGTAGTCTTTCGCCACATGCGCTACAATAGCAGAAACTAAATTGATAGCAAATCCCACATAAGCAGCAATTTTCAATGGCTTAGGTACAAAAGGAAGAATGAGTGCCAAAGCTCCTAAAATTTTAGCGATAGCAAGTTCTACTCTGAAAAAGTCAGGGAATCCCAAAAAAGTAAATGCACCTTTCATTTCTTCTGAAGTAAGGTAACTGTAACCGCTAAAAAGCATAAAAGCGACAAATAATCCGGTTGCGCTCCAAAATAAGATGTGATGTGTTTTCATTTTCTATATTTTAAAAATCTATTACAAAGGTATATTTAAGATAGTTTATAAATGTTATCAGTTACCTTTTGGAAACTACTTACCAATTGGAAACTATGTCAGATTATCTGTATCTTTGCGATATAAAATTTAAAGAAGTGAGAAAAAAGCAGAATATAAATAACTCCGCTGTCTGTCAGGTACGGATTACAGGTATCAAAGACACCATGGAGCTTTTATCAGGAAAATGGAAATTTCATATTCTGGGGACGCTTATTTTGGGTGGTAAAATGCGTTTTATGGATCTGATGCGTGAAGTAGATGGTATTGCGGCTAAAATGTTGTCCAAAGAATTGCAGGATATGGAAATGAATCAGCTCGTCCGCCGTACGGTTCTTGATACGAAACCTATTACAGTAGAATACGAGGTTACAGAATACGGCCGTACTTTGGAACCTATTATTGAAGAAATTGCGAAATGGGGAATTTCTTACAGGAATGCGTTGGTGGGAAAGAAAATTGAGGGTGGCGAGTAGTAAGTAGTACCCCAATGCATCACATTTCGAAAGCCTCAATGTGATGTCCAATTCCGCTACGCTATTATCATCATACGATTTTACTCTTTACTTTCCAATTCCCCGGCTCTCTTTCTTCTTAAAATCGCTTTGAGCATACTGTGCCATACAACGATATTTCCTATAATGAAGCTTTCTTTTAAGTCGCTTTTGAAGCGGGTTTTCATGATGCGTTTAACTACCGAATGGCCTACTTCACCTTGTTCCTGTACTTGTCCTAAAAGACGGAGGGAGATTAAGGCCATAAGAGCGCCGATCAGGAAAAGGAAGTTCCATTCATGCAGGTGAATGAGTTTGAGTATTTTGTTGAGGCCGGGGCTTGTCCACTCGAATGTAATCTTAAGCTGCTTGTCTTTGAAATAGTCGGCCAGCATACCTCCTATAAGTGGAGAAATGGAGGAAAAGATGGATGTTGCGATGTTTTTTATGGAAAGGTAAACTACGGCGTCCGTTTTAGGAGCAAGTTTAAGCCCGATATTGGTGAGGGCAAGGTTTACACCGGCGGTGGCTATTCCGGTAAACATATGGATTCCTACAAGCAGTGCCATATTTATATACCATCTGGAGTATATTCCTACGAAAATCCAGGCAAGTATGCAAACTATATATATTGGTGCGCTAAGGTAGATGATACTTTTATTGCTATACCGGTCGGATAGCTTGCCCCAGAGCTGTACGGTAAGTACGCTGAATACCTGGCTGATAATGGCTAAAGCTATGATATAGGTCATGGGAATCTGCAGACTTTCCAGCATAAAAACCGTAAAGAATGGTACGGCAATATTGACAGCGAATACCCAGGCTCCGTTAAACCAAAGCATGTTTCTGAAGTTCCTGTTCTGAAGCGGCATCATAAACAGGTCGAAGAAACTCCCTTTAGACAGATAGGATTGTGGCTCCGTTGCCCTGGATAAGAAGAAGGTGCCTATTAAACCTGCACATCCTGCTATCACAAAATAGACGGCGTATAGTCTGTCGAGCTCATTTGTGCGTTGGGTAGTGAAATAGTCCACCATTACCGCTACTAAAAGGCTCAGACAGATATTGATGATCTGCATATAGCGGCTTCTTTGGGAGAAATATTGTCCGAGCCTGTTTTCGGGAACAAGATCTTTTATCCACGAGTTCCAGCTTGCTCCGCCCACCGAGCTAAAAAAGTAATGCAGAAACATCATAGTCATCAAAAAGTAGATTGAAATCCCAAATTGCAATAGGAGGGCTCCGATGATGACTAAAGGTGTACGGGCAAAAATTAATGATATGGTGGTAATGCTTTTCCGGTTTGGAAATCTCCGCATCAATATAATGGATATTATTTGTGCCAGATTGGTTAGTGAGGGAAAGGCGGCTAACAGACCTATCTGAAAATTGGAAGCGCCCAGAAGCAGGGCTATTGCCACCAGGAATGTTCCACTGGTAAGACATACAACAATTTCTGATGTAACCCCGTCTATTATAATCAGCTTAAGGCTTCTTTCTATATCCTTATTTTCGATATGTATCTGTGGTTTCATAAGAAATATAAAAAGAAACGCCCGATTGCTCGGGCATCTCTTAAAACGAATTAAGGGAATGTTTTATGATTAAGATGCCGTTTGTTCTACGTTAGCGGAATTCATGGCGATCTCAGTCAGTTTAGAATCGGTGTCTTTCTCTTCTGACAGGGTTTCTTTCAAAAGTTCTGCAACTTCATCATGTTGCATGAGCTCTGCATAGGTCGCCAATGAACCGTAAGACGCAATTTCGTAATGCTCTATCTTTTGTGCGGCACATATTAATGCGGCGTCTTTTGCAGGATTGTCGTCGAAGTCGCTAATAATTTCTTCTGCTTCGTTTAACAGACCTTCCATTGCTTTGCAGGTTTTGGATCTTGGTCTGATACCCAAATGGTCGAATGCTTGTTTTAATCTTTCTATATGGCCTTCTGTTTGTTTTAAGTGTTCCTGGAAAGCCTGTTTAAGCTCTTCGTTTTCTGCTTCGGAGCTCATTTTCTTTAATCCTTTTAATAATTGTTTTTCGGCTCCCAGAATGTCTCTCAATTCGTCAACCATTAAATCATGTAAATGCGCATTAGGCATGTTCTCCGTTTCTCTTGTCTTTTTCATAGTATAATAAAATTTTAGATGTTTACTTTATCAACGAATTAAACAGAAAATCGTTGCCATCTATTTTTTTTTCAGGTATTTGTAACATTTTGTTCTTTACATAACAGGTATAAACAACGGTACTCTCTGTTTTTGTATCTCCGTTTGCTTGCAATATATACGCATTTTGAAGTTTAAATCCCATGTAGGGACTTATGGGTACGGGCTTTGTAATGTCTAGGAAAAACAAAATGACCTATGAAAAAAATATGTTTAATTGCCGTAATTGCCCTGGCACTAGGTGCATGCAATTCGAACAATAACAGAGGGAAGTCTCAGGATACCATACCGGAAAGAAATGATTATCCGGGAACGGACCGATCTAATACTGATCAAATGCATACCGATTCTATGGGACGTGATTCTATGGGTAGAGGGACAAGTGATACTGTAAACACAGGATACGGTAGATAGGGCTTTATATTCTGTATTTTACTTGAAAACGAAGAACCATTCTTTTTTATGTTTGCGTTTTTATAAGACCCTCGGGCATCCTGCTGTTTTTATTGATAAGATTGGTGAGGAGAGTTGTGAGGTGCCCGGGGTTGACTATTTATTGTTTGTGCATAAAGATTTATCTGATTTTACCCCCGACGTAAAGTCGGGACAAGGTCTCCAAATCTTATCATGCCACTGGCTGTAATATCGAAGAAAGTGTAAGTTTGCAATGTTTGTTGTAAAAATGGTTGCACCGGGAACGGATAGCATAACCGAGCCTCTTTTCTTTGCTCAATTGGGTAGATTATTTTCAAAAAGCAGAGTGGCAAAGGAAAGTTGGTGCGATGTCATTTTTGCCTGAGCGTGAGGATAGAGCTAAGGCCATAAAAAGAAAATGTTTTTGTTTCTTTTTCAAAAAAGAATATCAGCGACAATAATATTAGTAGAATGCCTATGCGAAGAATGAATGGCAGTCCGCCTCATAGCCGGCGGCTGGCCTAGTCCTTTTTGTCTTGATACAAAAAGGGACCAAAAAAATCAAGGCGTATAATCTTTGTCGCTCCATCTAGATAAATCTTTCATTAGCGCAATCCGGATATGTGTGTTCGTTGGTGCTTTATTTTGCTTTCTACAGCACATTAGATTGCTTGGGGTTACTTATTTATTGTTTGTGCACAAAGATTTATCTGATTTTAGCTCCAAATCTTATAATGCCACTGGCCGTACTATCGAAGAAAGTGGAGGTTTGCAATGTTCGTTGTAAAAATGGTTGCACCGGGGAACGAATAGTATAACCGAGCCTCTTTTCTTTGCTCAATCGGGTAGATTATTTTCAAAAAGCAGAGTAGCAAAGGAAAGTTGGTGCGAAGACATTTTTCCTGGAGCGTGAGGATAGAGCTAAGGCCATAAAAAGAAAATGTTTTTGTTTCTTTTTCAAAAAAGAAAAAAGAATATCACTGTCAGTGATATTAACCTGAGTTCGATTATAAAAAGGCTATGAAAGTAGTGCCAAAAGAGATTGCTTCGTTCCCGAATCAAGTTCGGGACAGGCTGTACCTCCTCGCAATGACAAAAATAGGGGCGTCTTCCGAATTTACTTCGGAACTCAACATGAAATAATGTTTAAATCACTCAGAAACAATGAAATATTAATCGAACTCAGGTTATTAGTAAAATGCCTATGCGAAGACTGGAAAGCTAGTTCTATAACTTTGTTGCTTCGCCTTCAATAAATCGAAAAAAGCTTTATAAACTATAGTGCTAAATTTGATGCGTATTATTATATTGATCACGCAATTACGTTGGGCCGAGATGTCTGGTTAATTGATTTATGCCAAAACTGAATTTCAACATCTTTAGCTATTCCTCGTTAAAAAGCGAAAATAGTTTTTGGAAAGAGCTCATAGGAAGTTCTTCGGAATTTTCTATGGAAAGTAGGATTTTTCATTCTATCAGTATTTGTTTCATCTTACTCGCCAGTGTATATGCGCCATATAATTTATATGCCGGACTTTATGTGGGCTCGGTATCAGCAGTAATTATTGCTTTGTTCTTACTGCATCAATACTATTATTCCAGATTCCATGGTAAAAAACATAGTAATTTGTTTTTCGGACTACTGGGAGTGTTTATTTTTGGTATTAATTACTTTTCGAATTCGGGCATAAATGGCTCTACCGATCTGATCTGGCCCGTCTATTTATTATTGCTGTTCGCTATTTCTCCATACCAACAACATTTCAAGTGGTTAGTGATCTATTTAGTGGCTTTCCTGTTATTACATGCGCTGGAATTTTACTATCCGTCACTAGTGCAATATCCTTTTAGCCCAGGAAAGGGTCAGTTTATTGACCGCATTACAGCGTTTCCTATGCCGGTTATCGGTATTTATATTATTATCAGATATATCCGCAGAAGTTATGATAAAGAGAGGAAAATAGTAGAGGAGAAGACTATTGCCATAGAGAAGAGTAAAGAGCAAATTACGTTACATAGGAATCAGCTGGAGCAAAGTAATACCAAGAAAAATAAGCTGATGTCTATTATTTCGCATGATATCCGAACTCCTTTGTTAAATATTCAAAGCTATCTTGAGCTACTTCACAACCAGGATCTTAACGGTGAAGAGCGAATTATGGTCGAGGAAAATTTGCTGAAGTCTACCAACAGCACATTGGAAATGTTGTCTAACATGTTATACTGGTCCAAATCGCAGATGGAAGGTGCTCAGGTGAAGTTGGTAAGTGCTAATCTTTTTTCTGTGCTGGAAGGGACTTTGGAAATGCAGGCTATTCAGGCGGGGAAGAAAAATATATCACTACGGTATGACATTCCTAATGATATTATTGTAAGGGCAGATGTGGATATGTTGCAATTGGTGATCCGCAATTTAATTAGTAATGCCATAAAGTTTACGGCCGATGGAGGCCGTATTTCTGTTAATACCAGTCTGGAGTCTGAGCAGATGTGTAAAATCACTGTCAGTGATAATGGAAGAGGCATTCCAAAGGAAATGCAGGAGAATGTATTTTCTATAAAATCGGAAGCTACTTCCGGAACCAATAACGAAAAAGGTGTGGGTTTGGGACTGGCACTGTGCAGGGAGTTTATTGAAAAACAGGGTGGGAGAATAGGGTTTGAAAGTACTGAAGGTGTGGGATCGAGTTTTTTTGTGTTTGTTCTGTCTTAACTGCTAATACGTTATCCTGAGCTCGTTCCAGGATCTCCTATAAGCATTCACTACCATTGTTTTATTTGTCCTTCTCCTTGGGGAGAAGGTGCCCGAAGGGCGGATGAGGGCTATACTTATATAATCTTTCCCTCATCTTCTACTACGCTTCGGGCTTTCCGTCCTCAGAACCTGTCCCGAACTCTCTTCGGGAGCCGGACAGGCCTAGTTTTTTTAGAAGGTATTTGATGTTTTCTATAATGTGCTTCAAGAATGCGGAAGCATTTCCCTTTAGCTGGAAAGATCCAAACCTACCTCCGGCTTCCAAATCATATAATGCCACTGGCTGTACTATCGAAGAAAGTGGAGGTTTGCAATGTTCGTTGTAAAAATGGTTGCACCGGGGAACGGATAGCATAACCGAGTCTCTTTTCTTTGCTCAATTGGGTAGATTCTTTTGAAAAAGCAGAGTGGCAAAGGAAAGTTGGTGCGATGTCATTTTTCCCTGAGCGTGAGGATAGAGCCAAGGCCATAAAAAGAAAATGTTTTTTTTTCTTTTTCAAAAAAGAAAAAAGAATATCAGCGACAATAGTATTAGTAGAATGCCTATGCGAAGAATGAATGGCAGTCCGCCTCATAGCCGGCGGCTGGCCTAGTCCTTTTTTTCGATATAGTATTATGCCCCTGACGTAAAGTCGGGACATATAATGCCACTGGCTGTACTATCGAAGAAAGTGGAGGTTTGCAATGTTCGTTGTAAAAATGGTTGCACCGGGGAACGGATAGCATAACCGAGCCTCTTTTCTTTGCTCAATTTGATAGATTCTTTTCAAAAAGCAGAATAGCAAAGGAAAGTTGGTGCGATGTCATTTTTCCCTGAGCGTGAGGATAGAGCTAAGGCCATAAAAAGAAAATGTTTTTGTTTCTTTTTCAAAAAAGAAAAAAGAATATCAGCGACAATAATATTAGTAGAATGCCTATACGAAGAATGAAAGTTGCTCCGCCTCATAGCCGGCGGCTGGCCTAGTCCTTTTTGTCTTGATACAAAAAGGGACCAAAAAAACGAGTAAACGAGTTCATGAATCCCGATAAAAAGAAATAAAAATCTAATGAATAAATCAAGGCGTATAATCTTTGTCGCTCCATCTGGATAAATCTTAATTAGCGCAATCCGGATATGTGTGTCCGTTGATACTTTATGTTGCTTTATACAGCACATTGGATTGCTTGGGGTTTACTTATTTATTGTTTGTGCACAAAGATTTATCCGATTATGCTTCCAAATCTTATCATGCCACTGGCCGTACTATCAAAGAAAGTGTAAGTTTGCAATGTTCGTTGTAAAAATGGTTGCACCGGGGAACGGATAGTATAACCGAGCCTCTTTTCTTTGCTCATCGAGTAGATTATTTTGAAAAAGCAGAGTGGCAAAGGAAAGTTGGTGCGATGACATTTTTCCCTGAGCGTGAGGATAGAGCTAAGGCCATAAAAAGAAAACGTTTTTGTTTCTTTTTCAAAAAAGAAAAAAGAATATCAGCGACAATAATATTAGTAGAATGCCCATGCGAAGAGTGAATGGCAGTCCTCCTCAATAGCCAGATAGGCCTAGTCCTTTTTTTCGATATAGTATTATGCCCCCGACGAAAAGTCGGGACAGGCTATCCAAATCTTATAATGCCATAGAGCGTTCTTAGGAATGTTTTGAGGTTAAGTTATAGTATCCTAACCTTAAATAGGTCACCTGGCAATCGAAGCCCGCCTGCATTAGCTCTGTATCGTATCGCAGGGTTATTATATTAATATTTTCTTAAGCTCAGGGCTTTCCGTCTTCTTGGCCAGACAGGCCTAGTCCTTTTTGTCTTAATACAAAAAGGGACCAAAAAAATCAAGGCGTATAATCTTTGTCGCTCCATCTGGATAAATCTTTCATTAGCGCAATCCGGATATGTGTGTCCGTTGATACTTTATGTTGCTTTATACAGCACATTGGATTGCTTAGGGTTTACTTATTTATTGTTTGTGCACAAAGATTTATCTGATTTTACCCCGACGTAAAGTCGGGACAAGGTCTCCAAATCATATAATGCCACTGGCTGTACTATCGAAGAAAGTGGAGGTTTGCAATGTTCGTTGTAAAAATGGTTGCACCGGGGAACGGATAGCATAACCGAGCCTCTTTTCTTTGCTCAATTGGGTAGATTATTTTGAAAAAGCAGAGTGGCAAAGGAAAGTTGGTGCGATGTCATTTTTCCCTGAGCGTGAGGATAGAGCTAAGGCCATAAAAAGAAAATGTTTTTGTTTCTTTTTCAAAAAAGAAAAAAGAATATCAGCGACAATAATATTAGTAGAATGCCTATGCGAAGAATGAATGGCAGTCCGCCTCATAGCCAGATAGGCCTAGTAGTATTATGCCCCCGACGTAAAGTCGGGACAGTCTATCCAAATCTTATAATGCCATAGAACGTTCTTAGGAATGTTTTGAAATTAACATATAATATACTAATCTTCAATGCGTTGCACTGAAACATTACCTTAACCTGTCTCGTATCGGCAGGGGGCTTTGTATTAATGACTCCTGTCATCGATATTATTGCAATTACTTTTTTCTTCCCCTGCTCAATGCTTTCCGTCTTCTTAGCCAGACGGGCCAAGTTCTTTCCCTTCAGCTGGAAAGAACCAAAGAGCCGTGGCGTATAATCTTTGTCGCTCCATCTGGATAAATCTTTAATTGGCGCAATCCGGATATGTGTGAATGTTATTGCTTAGTGACGCTTTTTACAACACATTGGATTGCTTGCTTATGCTGTTTTATTGTTTATGCATAAAGATTTATCCGATTATGCTTCCAAATCTTATAATGCCATAGAGCGTTCTTAGGAATGTTTTGAGGTTAAGTTGTAGTATCCTAACCTCCAATGCGTCATCCTGAGGTACTCGACGCCTGTTTTAGCTGTGCACTTGTGTCGGCCGGCAGGGATCTCTGTGTTAATACCTTTACTACAGTTTTTTCTTATTCTCAAAGACTTCCATCATCAATAGTTGATCTGATTTCACTTCGTAAAGTCGGGACAGGCTATCCAAATCTTATAATGCCATAGGATGTTCCTGAGGATGGTTTGTAGGTTAATTTCACTATCCTCGTCATTCTGACTGTAGGGAATGAATTCCACAAATAGAGTGTTATTTTACTTTTATGATTGGATGCCTGTCCTGACCCGCGATATGGCGATCCATACTAATTTGCTTGTTATTTAATTTTCAGTATTTTTTGAAAGTTTAATAATATTAATTATGTTTGCTTCATGGAACTGGAAGAAGCAAAAAGAAAATTCATCGAAGCATGGGGCAAACTAGGCTCAGAGTGGGGGATAAACCGAACCATGGCGCAGGTCCATGCCTTATTGCTGATATCGCCTGAGGCTTTAACTACTGAAGAGATTATGGAAACCTTAAGTATCTCCAGAGGGAATGCCAACATGACGCTAAGAGACCTGATGGGATGGGGATTGGTAGAAAAACAGCATAAAGCAGGAGAGCGAAAGGAATACTTTTATGCAGATAAAGATACCTGGAATATTGCCCGCCAGGTTGCCAAAGAGCGCAGGAAAAGAGAACTCGATCCGGTATTGAAGATTCTGGATGAATTATCCAAAGTAGAAGGAGATAAGAATAATCCAGAATATAAGGTATTTAATAAATCTGTTACCGATATCAATAAGTTGGCGAAAAATGTTGACAAGACATTAGATACTATGTTAAAAGCAGAAGAGAACTGGTTTTGGGGCTCAATTTTTAAAATATTCAAATAGAATATTTTTTTTGTTTTAAATTTTCAGTTTTTTCTGAAAATTCAATAATTAATAAATGTAATATATCATGAAAACGCTTAAAAATCATCTTATCCTTTTTGATGCGGAATGCCCCATGTGTCGTCTGTATACACAAACATTTGTAGATAGTGGTATGCTGGACAAGGATGGAAGAACGGCTTATCAGGATGTTTCAGAACAAATGTGTCCCATGCTGGACCGACAGCGGGCAGTCAATGAAATAGCATTGATCAACCAGGAAACAGGAGAGGTAACTTATGGGGTTGAAAGCCTTTTTAAGGTATTTGCTACTTCCTATCCTTTCTTTAAAGGGCTGTTTACATTTAAACCTTTTGTTTGGATAATGAAAAAATGTTATGCTTTCATTTCATTTAATCGACGGGTTATTGTACCCGCTGCTGTCGAAGCAAACGCCTATCAATTGCAGCCCGCTTTTAAATTAAAATATAGGGTAGCATATCTGTTGGTGACCTGGATACTTACCGCGGCAATACTTACGGCTTATGTGCCATTGTTAAACGAACTATTGCCTAAAGGGGGGACATATAGGGAATATCTGATTTGCGGAATACAGCTAATTTTTCAGGGTTTTGTAATCAACGGTATCGACAGCAATAAATTTTGGGCTTATTTGGGAAATATGATGACTATTTCTTTTGTGGGAGCTCTTCTTTTACTTCCCGCATTGCTTATAGCACAGTTCGTTAGTATAGCACCAATTTTTTATATGCTATGGTTCATGGGAATTGTAGGGTTGATGCTATTGGAACATATGCGCCGGTGTAAAATATTGCAGCTAGGATGGCTTCCAACGGCGACCTGGATATTGTACCGTGTTTTGGTTCTGTTATTCATTTTTAACCAACTGATATGAAATATAATAAAATAGTACTTGCCGGAGGTAATGGTTATCTGGGAACAGTATTCGCAAAATATTATAAGGACCTGGCCCGGGAAGTAATCATCCTAAGCAGAAAAGCTAAGGCAAAAGAAGAAAATATAGAAACCATAGTTTGGAATGGAAGTACAAAAGGCGAGTGGATTAGCAGCTTGGAAGGAGCTGATGTACTTATAAATCTTTGTGGTAAAAATGTCAATTGCAGGTATACCCAAAAGAACAGGGAAGAGATTATAGCATCCAGAGTTGTTCCTACCAAGCTTTTGGGAGAGGTAATCGGACAAATGCAAAATCCGCCAAGGCTTTGGATTAACATTACTTCTGCAACGATATACAGACATGCAGAAGACAGACCTCAGGACGAATATAATGGAGATATTGGTTACGGTTTCTCAGTTGATGTATGTAAAAAATGGGAAAAGACTTTTTTCAATACAGATACACCATTAACCAGAAAAATAGCATTAAGAATGGGAATTGTTTTAGGAAGAACTGATGCTGCTTTCCCACGTTTACTGAATCTGGTGCGATTTGGTTTAGGAGGTAAACAGGGCGAGGGTGAGCAGTATATTTCCTGGATACACGAACAAGACGCAGCAAAATGTACAGAATGGCTGATCGATCATGAAGCGCTGCAAGGTATCATAAATTGTACAGCGCCTGCTCCGGTACAAAATACCGATTTCATGCGCATGATCCGGAAAGCGTATGGCGTGTCGATAGGTTTGCCAGCTCCTGCATGGCTGCTGGAGATTGGTGCAATGGTAATTGGAACAGAAACTGAATTGATCTTAAAAAGTCGATGGGTTATACCCCAAAAACTTCTGGATAGTGGTTATAATTTCCTTTTTTCTAAAGCCGATTACGCTATTAAAGATCTTTTAAGTATTAAAAATTAAAAGGAGGGCGAGCCATGTTATCTATTATTCAAAAGGCAATATATTTTGCCGGGTTTGCACAGATTATATTGGTGTTCGGCAGTTTGCTAATCCCCAGAATATTGCAATGGACAGTTGAATTAGATAAAGTTCAAACCTTAATTAAACAAATGTTCTGGACTTATGCCGCTTATATTCTCGTTATTAATTTATGCTTTGGTATATTATCTATTTTAGCATTTGAAGACCTAACCAATGGTTCTTTTTTAGCCTGTATCGTCTGTGGTTTTATTGCGATTTATTGGATATCAAGAGTAGCCATACAGTTTTTTTATTTTGACAGAACGGCTTTTCCACCGGGAATATGGAATAAGTTAGGGGAGATCGTTTTCGTACTCCTTTTCTTCTTCCTTGCTACAGTTTATAGTTGGGCATTCTATTATAATTATCAACACTTTTATTGATGGAGCAGCACATATTCTGTTTTATAGTGTTGAATATCATATTTATCCCTCTGGGTTATTGGGTGGTAAGGAATGGATGTATAGTTACGAGCTGGATAGTTTTTATTTCCGGCATATGTGTCACCTGCTTGATGTTTGCAGATGAAAATGCAATTTTAAGAATGCTGGCTTTAATTGGTATTGCTTTTTCAGGCATGAAAATTATCACTACCACAGAGAGTTACAAAGGGAAAGTACTCACGCTTCCGTTTATAAACTGGACCTTGTTTTTTGTGGGATGGTTTGGAATGCGGGCGCAGATCTTTGAAACGTTAGGAGGAAAGCCATTAGCGGGTGCCTGGCCTAAAATTCAATCCGGTCTTGTTAGTATATTGTCTGGAGTAATATTAATCGCCTTAGCGCATATATTAACCTTATTGCCACTTCGGCCTGATTTATTATATATACCTATAGCAGCCATTTTATTGATCGCTTTCAGCCTGATCTTACATTTTGGAATATTAAGTATCAATGCAGGCGTCTGGAGATTCTTTGGAGTAGGTACTTATTCTTTATTTCGCTCTCCCCTGAAATCTAAAAGCCTGAATGAATTTTGGAGCAAACGCTGGAATCTGGCTTTTAGTGAAATGACATCGATAGCAGTATTCAGGCCTTTAAGAGATAAAACCGGAAATTCTTTTGCATTGGTCCTTGCTTTTTTATTTTCTGGTTTGCTTCACGAACTGGCAATAAGTGTCCCGGTGAAAGCTGGTTTAGGCTTACCATTTTTGTACTTTGTAATTCAGGGACTTTTGGTGATAATTGAAAAAGAACTGATTAAAAACAGATTCGTTTTTTTACAGAATGCTGTAACGGCAAGACTATGGACATTTTCATGTCTTGTTGCTCCTGTACCCTTACTTTTTCATAAGGAATTTATAGAATCCATAATACTTCCTGTTGCAAGGGTGTGTTTATAATGCTTGTGCTGGTGTTCTTGGTTCTGTGTTAGTTTGTATTATACAAACTCTCAACATCGTCATTCTGAGCAGCCTGTCCCGAATTGGCTTCGGGAGAGTCGAAGGATCTTTGCGTTAATAGCTATTGCCATTAATACGCTTACAGAACTTTTATTTACCTTTTTGAATCTCAAATTTTGGCATGCGAATTATCGACCTTGCGTATTTCCTTATCCACATGCCCCATTTGCTGAACTACTCATCTGTCCGGTGGTGTTTATTGCTCCGTTTAATGTGCGGATAAAGCTGATTTACAGTTACAGCAGTTATGGTGAGTAAGAAAATAATTACCGAGTAGAACAGAATAACTAAAGAACCACCATATTTGAAATTTTCGGGATTATAAAACAAACTTGCATTTAATGCCAGGCTGCTTGCCGTTATCAATACTAACCTGATTTTATTGGTTCTTCTACTTTTTAAAATGAGGTATATAGTAAAAACAAAGCCTATAAAATATATAACATATAAGGTTGTAAATTCTATATCGGTGGGGAACATCGCTGTTGAATATAATTCGAAATAACTCTAATGTAACCAAATTCCGCCTAAAATTCCAATATTCTTTTAACTTGCAATAAGCAATAATCTTTTTTTGATTATTAAATTGAATGAAGGGTAAAAACATCGAAATATGATAAGGTATACCATACTTTTTGCCATCCTCTTATTTACAAATTGCAGGAATAGGGCAACAACAAAAACCATTTTTGAGTCCGATAAGATAGATACAGCAGTTACTGGTTTGCATGAGTCCAGGAAATTTGTGCTAAAGAAACATTTGATAAATGCCGATTTCAACTACAAACAACTTAATAATATAGATGCCCATATAAAAAGTGCGGTAGTGACAAAGAATCTAATTTCAATCTTTGAACCTGAACAGGGAAAGTACAATTATTACCAATTTATTGCCACTTTCAAAGGTGAGAACCTGACTTTTCCTGGAGAGGAAGGAGACTCAGTTAAAACATTTCATGATATATTAATCATCAAGGCCAATCAAAATAATACGATATTGGATGCATATTCCTATACGCTAGAGTGGGGCGAGATGCCTTTGCAGTATGATGTATTAAAAAGTGCAGCAAAGGGAATTCAATTGGAAGACGGCTTAGATATTTCTAAACTGAAATTTAAGCGGACCTATAATTCTTTGGGATATGATACCGAAATGGTTAATGAAGAAGGGACTATATCTTTTAAATTATAAATATAAGAAGTTTCAATTGATAAATTAGAATAGGAATCTTTTGACTAGCCACATATTCGAATTTTAAATTCTTTATCTTAAATGAACTGGAAATATTTTTTTATAGGTGTTGGCTTCTTATTAGTGGCTTATTTAATTTATCGGGGAATTAAAGGGGGACCTGCTTCGGAGCATACCAATTGGAATGGACCAATATTGCCTTTGTATGTTCACGGTTGGGGGACAATTATTATATGTATAATAATTGGTATAGCTTTTATTTTAAAATCACTATTTTCTCCAATTTAGTAGTGTACTATGGTAAATAGATGAGCTAAGCAGGTTGAGTTGAAAATTCAAGCTACTCGTGTTAAATGTTGCCGATAATTTTTCATATTAATATTTACCTGCGACAAAATAATGAAAGACCAGATTCAAACTGAACCTGTCAAAGAAAAATTTTCATAACCGACGCAAAATTTTATTGTTGCCCACCAAAAAATTATTGATTTAAATCAAGGCATAGCTGCGTTTCTGACCCGGCTAAGTGTTTCTGGAGCCATGTTCAGATAAGAGGCAATCTGTCCCAATTTCAAACGACATAATGCCCAGGGCATCAGTTCTTTAAATTTAGCATAACGCATAGAACGGTTAAGGTAAAGGAGTAAAGAAGTATGCTGATCTTTCAGACAATGGTAGTGTTCCAGAAAAAAGCGGGCAATATAATTCGACTCCGGATACAGCTGGTACATACTCATGACATCTCTGTAATGCAAGCACAGCAGACGGGTATTTTCCTCTGCAAACACCGTATAACGCACTTTTTGATGTAAATGGAAGCTATGATGCTCTATCAGGAAATCCTTTTCTTTATAGAAAGCTGTAATCTGCTCACGTTCTTCTATACGTGTTTGTCTAACTAAAAGTCCCTCTATAACAAAGTAAACAGTTTGCAGAATTTCCCCTTGTCTGTACAAAAAATCATTCTTTGAAATAGTTAAAAAACGCAGGCGGTTGCCTAAAAATATTTTCAAATCTTCCGATAGCGGATGCACTTCATCCAGATATTCTAAGAGCGAATCTTTTTCCATAACATTATTTGATTTCGGTTAATTAATTTTTAATCTAACAAAGTTAAATTGGAGTTATAAACTTACGATTTATTTCTTAATGCATAATAATTTTAAATTTTTAAAAAATAACACTACGTATGATTGAAATTTTACACCTTTTACAAGAGCTACCAGTGATTAAGAGTGAAATGCAACAAATCGCTGAGTTATTGAAAAAAATGATGGAACTAAAAGCAAAGGAAAACCAGCTCAACGCTTTGGATAAAGACCATGTCGTTGACGCAACCCGGGTAAAAAAGCTATTGGGTATCAGCGATAGCACCTTATTGCGTTACAAACAGAAAGGAATCCTGGTTCCCCGGGCATTAGGAGGTAAGTTCTATCTGTTATCGGACATTTATGCCGTAGAGCAAAAATTCGACAAAGATCTCTGAATGTTAAATTTCCGGCATCGTTCTTTTCCAGAGACGGTGCTGGAATTTAAACCACTGAAGACCAAAGGCTAAAAGCGTAAAGCTGCCCAATAGAGTACTTCCAACACAGTTTACAGAACATGTCTAACAGTTAATCGAGGGCCTTCGGTTTTCTTACGTTTCTCTTACATTTCTCCTTCACTCCTCCGTACCATCTCCCTTGCAAGGCTTACGTTTTTCTTACGCTTCTCCTACGTTTCTCTTACGCTTGTCTTACGTTCCTCTTACGCTTGTCTTACGTTTCTCTTACGGAACGAAGGAAAACACTAAGAAAAGTGAAGGAAAAACGAAGATAAAACGGCGTACCAGTACATGCCTTGCTGATGACCTGTCCCGGTAATTTCGGCCTGAACAGTAAAATCAGCGAAGGAAAAACCTTCAATATCAACCAATATCAATCAAATTCCTTCAATACTAGTCATGCTGTTGTTCTCTGTAAATCAACACGTTATGTTTGTTATGTGGCAAGCAAATATACCGGTATCAGCAGCAGCCATTTGGTCTAATTATTAATTTTTAAAAGTCAAAAAAATGGGACGTTATAGTCGAGGAATACTCGGAAACTTTTCCGGCAAGGTCGGAACAGTTATAGGCAGTCATTGGAAAGGCATAGATTATATGCGCAGTCTTCCAAGAAAATCGGGCAAGGCGCCTACAGAAAGTCAAATGAGCCAGCATTTAAAATTTGCGCTGGCGGTAAACTTCAATAAACCTATCAGTGTCCTGGTCAATACAGGCTTTGGTAATTATGCGAAACAAAGGGTAAGCGGTTATAATTTGGCGGTGCAGTACACCATGAAAAATGCCATCACAGGTACTTTTCCGGATTATGAGCTAGACTATACCAAATTGCTTATCAGCGTGGGACCTGTAGCTCCGGCTATGGATCCTCTAGCAGAGTCATCAGCAGCCGGAAGTTTAACCATTAGCTGGACAGACAATACCAGCCATGAAGAAAATGCACACACGGATGATAAACTGATGTTTCTGGTGTATAATCCGGCCAAGGCGCGTTATATCTTCCAGAGAGGAGGTGTTACCCGTGGTTCGGAAAGTCAGGATGTGGTGGTGCCGCTTAACTTTTCGGGCGATGAAGTGGAGGTCTACGTGGCCTTTATCTCCAGAGACGGAAAAAAGGTATCTAATAGCGAGTATGTAGGCAAAGCGCTGATTGCTTCCTAAAGGTTAACCAAGTGATAGCTGTTGCCGGGATGATTGGTTGAAAAATCTTCCGGTACAGCTTAAACAGCTCCCTCTGCAAGTGAGATTACCTCTGTTAGAGGGAGCTTTTGTTTTAATTATTCCATAAAAATTTCATAATCATGAGTACTTTAAAACTTTTTCAATATTCTTTTAAGCCCTATGCGGCTTTGCTGTTTTTCAGCATGCTCTTGCTATTATGGTGGAGCGCACCTTTCTGGATTTACCGTGTAGACAGTACCATTGGACTGGTAGATATGGGTATCTGGTATCTGATTATCCTGGCAATTATCGTATTCATGCTGCTCCTAGCGCTGTGCTGGTGGTTGATGGAGCATTTCCTGGACATGCTGGGGCTTCCGGATATTCAAACTATGGTTTCACAAATTAAATTACTTTCGGTATGGCAACAATTCAAGCTTTACTGGGCATCCTTTGCCTTATTGCTGTTCACAGCTATAGCCTGTCTCATAGCAATCTGTTAAAGAATCCGTCGGCCGATCTGCAAAGTAGAAACCGGATTGTCCAGCTGGCCCGTAATGAAATTGGCGTACGGGAGCTTACTGGCAACAACGATGGTAAAAGGATAGCAGAATACCTTAAAGCTGTAGGCTTAAAACAAGAAGCGCCCTGGTGTGCAGCTTTCGTAAGCTGGGTGTTCCAGAAAGCTGGCTTTGCGCAACCACGTACGGCATGGTCTCCGGCCATGTTTAATAACGCTGTAAATGTGAAGCAGCCACAAAGGGCTGTGGTTTTTGGCATCTACTTTCCTGAGCTTAAAAGGGTAGCTCATGTTGGACTGGTGGAACGGGTAGATGGCGATTGGCTGATTACCATTGAAGGTAATACTAATAATAATGGCTCTTGGGAAGGCGACGGCGTATACCGTAAAAGAAGGCATAAGAAAACTATTTACAGTTATGCCGACTGGGTAGGAAAGGAGGCCAGCTTATGAAAACAACTATCTATAGCGTTGTTATTCTGTTAGTATTGGCTTGTAACGCTCGTAACTCTTCCCGGCATAAATCTATCAGCAAAGATTCTCTGGCTTTACATGTGCAGACGAACCTACAGGATAGTAGTGCATTGTCAGAGACAACCCATGAATGGGATCATGTTAATGCAGCGCTTTACCAGGTCTCCATTATCTCACAACAGCCCTTCCAGTGGCATCCGGATTCCGGGCTACGTTTGGATGGTGGTCAGTTGGTGATTTCTAAATTGAAGCAGAACAGGCAGAGGGAAAAAATGATGGATCAGAGGGAACAAAGGGTAGTAAGGAAGGATCGCCACGTTTCGATGGAGTTGAAGCAGAGTGAACAAAAGGAGGTTAGTCGGGATAAGTGGAGCTTTGGTTTTAAATGGATTGTGGGTGGTGTGCTGGTGATATTTGTTTTGGGGTGGTGGTGGTGGGTGGAGAGGCGAGGATAGCTAGTTATTGAATTTGTCTCAAAAATCCGGATAGTTATCATGAATTTAGTGAAGATCTTTTATGCATCTTACAAAAGGTCATTACTTTATTCAAGAGTAAAAGTTTGAGGATTTTTGAGACATAGTTCTGCATAATGTTATTTTTTGACAACCTTTTTAGGTAATGGAGATATATGTTTCCTTTAAGTAATATACATGTACCTGCATTGCCTACTTAAATAGATGTTGTTGGATTTTTTTTGAAATAATGTTAATTGTTAAGTTGTTGTTTATTATTGATTTATATAATTGTTGTATTTACTATATTTATAGTTAAAATCTAAAGTAGACTATGAAATTAAGTGTTACAAAACTAGAGAATGCGAGATTTGATCCTAAATCAGTAGCTGCTGAATTAGGCAAAAAATCTGGATTTGGAAATAACGGTTCTTTTAAAGGTACATTTTCTAATTATATAGGGCGATTTCATCATGAAGATATAGAAATTGAGAAACTTCACGCACTTTTAAGCGATGCTTTTAAATTGAGCTTTGTTGCCAATGCTGATAACGAAAGAAGGGCTGTGAAATATTGTGACGCTTTTCTTGCTTATACAAAGTTTATGGATGAGAACGGTTTTGGATTGGATAATAATTATACCCTGATAAATTGGAAGGTACTTCCTGATGCCTTTTTAGGAGGAAGATCTCCGATTCTATGTTCTAATGATACTAGAAATATAGCCTTTTCTATAGAAGAGAATACATTGCCTTGGTACAATCAATTGAAATATCCTCTTTTTCAAATGTATCTGGCAGAAAGATATTACCAGTGCGAAGTAGATAAAGTGGAGGTAGGCATATTTAATATTCATACCGGGCAGTTTGAGCTTAAAATTTTTGAAGATGTTGAACTGGATAATGCGTTTGAGGAAACAAAAAATGTACTAAAAAAAGTGAAATACCACTATGATAATCCATTGAGCTAAATGGATACTTCCTCTTCCTTGCTAATTGTTGAAAACTTGCTGATCTATTGTCTTATGACTAGGATTTATAATTCTTAGATTTACCCTTTTAATTTTCAAGAAAAACATTCGCTTCAAATGCTTTTGTAAGCTTATAATTTTATACAAAGGTTGGATGGGGTAATAGATTTATGGCAAAAAAAGTACAAACAAAATCAACAGAAGAGATACTGTGGGATTCGGCAAATAAATTAAGGGGTTCGGTAGAGCCTTCAGAATATAAGCATGTAGTATTGAGTTTAATTTTCTTAAAGTTTGCAAGTGATAAATTCATCAGACGTAGAGAAGAACTCATTAAAGAAGGACAAAATGCTTTTCTGGAAATTCCGGAATTCTATCAGGCAGAAAATGTTTTCTATTTGCCTGTGGAATCACGTTGGACGTATATTATCGAAAACGCCAAACAAGAGGATATCACGCTGAAAGTAGATTCAGCCTTAAAAACCATAGAGCGCACCAATAAATCGTTGGAAGGTGCTTTGCCAGATAATTATTTCTCCCGTTTGGGCTTAGACCAATCCAAGTTTTCGGCTTTATTGGATACCATCAATAACATTGATACCCTACGTGATGAAGCGCAAGATATTGTGGGACGTGTGTACGAATATTTCTTAAGCAAATTTGCCATAGCCGAAGGAAAAGGGAAAGGTGAATTCTATACGCCGAAGTCCATTGTGAACCTGATTGCTGAGATGATAGAACCTTACAAAGGTAAAATCTATGACCCTTCCTGTGGTTCGGGTGGTATGTTTGTACAATCGTTAAAATTTATTGAAAAACATCAGGGCAATAAAAAAGACATTTCTATTTACGGACAAGAATTGACCAATACCACCTTTAAACTGGCTAAAATGAACCTGGCTATCCGTGGTATTTCTGCCAATTTAGGAAACAAAGCTGCCGATACTTTTGCTGATGACCAGCACAAAGAATTGAAAGCGGATTACATCATGGCGAATCCTCCCTTCAATTTAAAAGATTGGCGAGCCGAAAACGAGTTGACTGACGATACCCGTTGGACTGGTTACGAAGTTCCTCCAAAATCCAATGCCAACTATGCGTGGATTTTGAACATGATTTCGAAACTTTCGCAAAACGGTGTAGCTGGTTTTATCTTAGCCAATGGAGCCCTTTCAGGTGGTGGTGAAGAATACAAAATCCGTAAACAAATTATAGAAAACGACTTGGTAGAAGCGATTGTGATTTTACCAAGAGCAATGTTTTATTCTACAGATATTTCGGTAACGCTTTGGATTTTGAACCGTAACAAAACAGAACGTACGGTTGAAGTTAACGATGGTATAAAGAACTACCGTAATCGTAAAGGTGAAGTGTTGTTTATGGATTTACGTCAAAAAGGAGAACCTTTTGAAAAGAAATTTATTCAGTTCTCTGAAAATGATATTGAATACATTACAGGAACCTATCATAATTGGCAACAGAAAGATTTTGAATCGAAATATACTAACGAAGCAGAATATTGTTACAGCGCAAACGTAGAAGAAATCCGTAAAAAAGATTATTCTTTAGTACCGAGTAAATACATTGAGTTTGTGAACCGTGATGAAAATTTAGATTACGATACGCAAATGCAAAGTTTACAAACGGAATTGAAAGATTTGTTTCAACAAGAAGAAGCATTGAAACAAGAAGTAGCTAATGTGTTTAAATCGTTAGGTTATGAGTTATAAAAAGTTGGGTGATTACATTCAACAAGTAAATAACCGTAACCGAGATTTACAAGTTGAAACATTGTTAGGGGTAAGTATTACCAAGAAATTGATTCCTTCCATTGCGAATACGGTTGGAACAGATATGTCTGCTTACAAAATTGTTGAAAAAGGACAATTTGCCTATGGAACGATTACTTCCAGAAATGGAGATAAAATCTCGATTGCTTTAGCTGATGAATATGACAAAGCTTTAGTTTCTCAAATTTATATTGTATTTGAGGTTATTGATACCAATCTATTATTACCTGAATATTTAATGATGTGGTTTTCTAGACCAGAGTTTGATCGTTATGCTCGTTATCATTCACATGGTAGTACGCGAGAAGCCTTTGATTGGGAGGATCTATGTGAAGTAGAATTACCCATTCCTTCCATCGAAAAACAACGTGAAATTGTAGCTCAATACCAAGCAGTAGAAAACAAAATCAAAGTCAACGAGCAAATTTGTGAGCAATTAGAAGCGACTGCGCAAACCTTATACAAACAATGGTTTGTAGATTTTGAGTTTCCGAATGAAAACGGAGAACCTTATAAATCTTCTGGCGGAATAATGGTTTTTAACGAAGAACTAGAAAAGGAAATTCCTGAGGGTTGGGAGGTTGGAAAGTTAGAAGATATTATTTATTACTCAGATACTAAAATTGCTTTAAAAAATCTTACAACGGATAATTATATTTCAACCGAAAGTATGTTACCTGAAAAAAAAGGTGTAGAATTTATTTCAAATGTACCAGAAGGAAATAATGTAACTGTTTTTGAAAAAGGAGATATATTAATTTCAAATATTCGACCTTATCTTAAAAAAATCTGGTTTGCAAATAAAAAAGGTGGATGTTCAAATGATGTTTTATGTATTAGATCAAAAGAAATTGTATACCAGTTTTTTGCATTAAATATTCTTTTTAATGATCAATTCTTTGATTACGTAATGCAAGGAGCAAAAGGAACAAAAATGCCACGAGGAGATAAAGATTGGATTTTAGAATATAAAATATTACTTCCTAAAAAAGAGATTTTAGCAACGTTTTCTAAAGATATTGAATTGGTAAGCCGAGTTAAAATATCAAAGACTATACAAAACCAAAAACTTACTCAACTACAATCGTTTTTGTTAAACCGATTGACTAGGTTGGAGGGGTAAACTAAGTACAATAGACTATTAACCGATAAAGACTTAAATGAAAGAAGAAATATTTAGACTAGCAGCTATTCTTTATGCTGATAACAATTATGAAGTAAGTTCTAAAACTTTACATAGAAAAGTCATAGAGTCAGTTTTCATAGACAATCATAATGATTTTCTTGGTTTACATTCATTAATTGATAAGCTAAATAAACAATATAATTTAGACTTTACTGAAGAAGAAATTCGAGATGTGGTTTCAGATGCTGATTATTTTAACACCTCAAATTGTAAAATTGATGAGATAAAAATTACACTTACACAAAAGCGTTTTGAAGCTGTTAAAAGCAAAATAGTCACGAATAATTTAGAATATTTTATTGAAGAATTTCACAAGAGTAATGGTCAATTTGATTTAAAAGATTTAAAAATTATCATTTATAGATTTTTGTACGAAATTTTTCAGACCAACATTTCTAGTTTTAGCAAACTTGTAGACCCTACAATTCAGATTCAAGATTTATTGAGTAATAATGATCACAATTTAAATTCTTTAGAAATTGATATTATCAATACATTTTTGAATTGGGATAATGATGAGAAAAATAAAATGATTTTTGATATTTCAAATTTAGCTCTTGAGTATTGTTTAATCACTAATAAAAAGGGGACAAATTTTAAATTAGAGAATCTTAAAAACAAGGTGTTTTATCTTGATACGAATGTGATTTTTAGAGCTATTGGAATAAATGGCGAAAATCGTATGAATAGAACGCTAACTTTCCTTGAAAAATTTAAGGATGCAAAAGAGTCTTTGTATATTTCAAAATATACTATAGATGAAATAAAAAAGACTTTGGATTTCTATATAGGACAAATGGCAAAATATAATACTGCCAAAATTAACTCAGAGGTTTTTCTGAATTTTAGAAAAAGTCAAGACTTTATTGATTACTATCATACATGGAGAAGAAAAAGAGTAAATGATTCAACCGAATTGTTTAGTGCGCATATATTTTCTTTAATAGATGACTTAAAGAAAAAATTTGATATTAAAGAGGATTATAAAGAGCACTATGATGTTAAGGACTCAAAAATTGAAGAATTAATATTAGATATGGGGTCTCAAATAAATTCTTTCAAAAGTGAGAGGAGACCATCTAATTTAGAGGCTAGTATATTAGATGCAAAAAATATTCAAGTAATTAAATTTCTCAGAAATGGTCATTATGCTAATATTTTTGATTGTAAATATTACTTAATCTCAGCAGATCAGCTATTAAGAAAATGGGATTATAGTCAAAATAATTCCATTCCTATAGTTTTGTTACCTTCCCAGTGGATGAGTATTTTATTACGATATCTAAATAGAACAAATGACGACTTTAAGAGTTTTGTTAGTTTTTTAAATATTAGTAATGGGGAAAAGGGAATTTCTAATGAGAACCTTCAATTGATATTAAATGGGATTTCGGAGATAACAACTGATTTTACTCAACAAAGTACTATCGTTTCTCAAATGATTAATATTGGTTTTAAAGGAATTTTAGATAAAGCTAATACTGAAGAAGAAATAATTGAAAAATCTCGATTGTTTGCTAAATCTCAATTAGAAATTCAAATTGAGCAATTGATGAAATCTAAGACTAGATTAGAAAACAAATTCGAGAAATATCAAGAAAACACGTTACATGCAATTGAAGAGCTACAACAAATAAAAGATGTTGAAAAGGAGCAGAAAATAGCAGAAATAGCTAAAAATACTAAGGTTAGAAATGAACTTATTAATACTAAAGCGAAACTTGATTTAGCGAAGTATAAATCAAAAGCATTTTACTGTATCCCTATCTTAATTATTTGTTTGATTTTTATTACTTTATTGTTCGCTTGGCAAGATGAAGGTTGGAATATGGTTTCCGTTTATACCAAGTATGCAAACTCTCTGCCTGAAGGGTCTATGCAAAAAGAATATTGTAAATGGTTATGGTTACTACCTACAACTTTTTTGATAGGATCAGCTATTTTTATTTTTAATAGACTTTTGAATGGTGAAAACATTGAAAATAAATTCACTGAATTTAAAAATAAATGGGAGAAGGAAATTAACCAATGAAATACACCGAATCACAATTAGAACAAGCTTTTATAATCGTCTAAAAACTCACTCAATAGCAATCTTTTTTGTTAAGTCGCTTTGCGAGGTTGGTGGAAAATTAAAACTAATAAAAACTACTAGAAAACTTTGATTATGATAAATAAAGGTTCAGAATGGAATGTTTGGGATTTACATGTGCACACACCTGCATCGGGTTTTGCAAATGATGCTGATTATCCAACGTTAATCGAAAATCTAAAAAAATCAGAAGCTGATGTAATTGGCATTAATGATTATTGTTCTATTCAAGGATATAAAAAAATTATTGATTTAGGAGGTGTTGATAATAAAATTCTATTTCCTGTAGTGGAATTAAGAATGAACAATAAAATTAATCACAAAAATTCAACTGCGACCGATGGGGGTGTTAGTATTAATTTTCATATAATATTTGACAATAGTATTGATGTAAATAGCATAGAAGTCGAGATAAATAGTTTAGAATGTAAATTTGATGGAGGAAATGAATCTAAACTCGGACATGTTACTAATCCTGAAGAGTTAAAAAAAATATCTTTCGATTATTTTGAAACAATTAAAAAACTTAATTCTTCTATATTAAAAAACAAATTTTTAATATGGGTTCCATATGACGAATATGGTGGAATTGATGCTATAGATCCAGTTAATGATGGGTTTTTTAAATTAGGTATTATTAATATTGCTCATTTATTAGGTTCAGGAAATCAAAAGCAAATCGATTATTTTTTAAGTGATAGGTGTGTAAATGATGTTGGAAAAAATATAGCTTGTTTAAAAGGTAGTGATGCACATCAATTAGATTATCCATTTGGGAAATTACGAGATAGAGATTCAAAACCAACTGCTAGATACTGTTGGATTAAAGGAGAAAAAAGTTTTAAAGCATTACAGCATTTAATTGTTGAACCTATTGATAGGGTTCTAATTAAAGATAAAAATCCGATTGAAGAAAGGATAAATACAAATCGTACAAAATACATTGATTCAATTAAATTAAATTCAGTTGCTGGCTATGATCCTAAAACACAAGGTGAATGGTTTAATAATATAGAAATTCCGCTGAATCCAGAATTAGTTGCAATTATTGGAAACAAAGGTAATGGTAAAAGTGCATTAGCTGATATTATTGGATTATGTGGAGATTATAGCGGTAGTCATGATGATTTTTCTTTTTTAAATAAGAAACGATTTGGAGAAAATAATGGTAGAAAATCATCTAATTTTGAAGCTACGCTAACATGGAAAAGTGGTAACTCAGTAACCAAGAACTTAAATGACAAAGTTGCGGAATCCGTACCCGAAAAGGTGAAATATTTACCTCAAGGTTATTTTGAAAGATTAACAAACAATCACGATTCTGTTGAGGATTTTAATAGAGAGATAGAGAATGTTGTGTTCACTCATTTAGAAGAAGCAGATAAATTGGGGAAAAATACCTTTCAGCAATTAATCGATTTTAAAACTTCAGTTACTGAAGAGGAAATACTTGGTTTAAAAAACAAACTTCTGGCAATAAATAAATCATTATTTGAGAAAGAGAAAAAACTAAATCCTGAGTATAAAAAAGGCATTGAAAATCAAATTCAACTAAAAGACAATGAATTAAAAGCTTTGATTGAACCTAATGCAGTTCCTAATCCTAATGATGACCCAGAACATGCTAAAAATAATCTAGTAATAAATCAGAAGCTTTTCGAATTAAATCAGAAAATTGAAGATGAAACTGAATTGTTGATTTCTACCACGAATAAGAAATCAAATATATTGATTGAGATTAATAATTTGAAGGCAATTAAGCAAAAGATTGAAAATAAGCTTAAAGAATTTGAATTCTTCAAAATAGAAATAAAAGATGAATTGTTAAAATACGGTTTGGATATCAACACTATCTTAACAATAACTTCTAATCTAGAAAGTATTGATAGGGTATTAACAGTAAAAGATGATGAATACACAAAAATAAAAGTACTATTAGGAGAAGAAAATAGCGATGATCCTAATTTTAAAACTATTCCTCAAAAGATTAATGAACTAAAGTTACAACAAGCGAGAATACAAAATGAGCTAGGTGAGGCAGATAAAATCTATCAAAATTATCTTATTAATAAAAAGCATTGGGAAGAAAATAGGAATAAGATCATTGGAAATGTCGCTACAAGTGGCAGTCTTGAGTTCTTTAAGAATGAAATAAAATATATTAATGAAATACTTGATTCTGAAATTCAAACAGAAAGAGAATTACGTATAGAAGTAACTAAAGAAATTTTTGAACTAAAAGAATCTGTATTAGGAATTTATAAAAATGTTAAACAAAAAATTGATAAAATAATTGAAGAAAATGCTTATTTACTTGCAGCATACCCTATACAAGTAGAAGCTTCATTTGTTTTGAAGTCTAACTTTCAAAAGAAGTTTTTAGAATATATTTCTCTGAATAAAATAGGAACTTTTTATGGTAAAGAAAACGCTGAACTTCAGTTAAAGAAAATATTGGAACAATCAAGTTTAGATACATTTGATAATATTTCAGACCTGTTAAAATCTATTACTAATGCTTTGTTTGTTGATTTGAGAGATGCTAATAATCAATCAACTAATATTGAAAATCAAGTTAGTGATGTCGTTGAATTATATGATTATTTATTCTCATTAGATTTCGTTGATTATAATTATGAACTTCGTCAAGGTAATAAAAGCTTAAACCAATTATCCCCAGGAGAGAAAGGTGCTTTGCTTTTAATTTTCTATTTATTGTTAGATAATAATGATATTCCGCTGATCATTGACCAACCAGAAGATAATTTAGATAATCATAGTGTAGCTAATATTTTAGTTCCATTTATAAAAAAAGCAAAAGCTAAAAGACAAATAATTTTAGTTACACATAATCCTAATTTAGCTGTTGTTGCGGATGCTGAACAGGTAATTTTCACAGAATTAGATAAGGAAAACAATTATAAATTTTCGTTTAAAGCTGGAGCTATCGAAAATCCTGTAATAAACGATTGTATCGTAAAAGTTTTAGAAGGTGCAATGCCTGCATTCAATAAACGTAAATTAAAATATTACGAATAGTGAAATACACCAAATCCTCATTAAAACCAACCTTTATCCTCTATTCATAACAGGATAATCCTTATTGTGAAGGATACGTTTTGTCACAAATATTTACTAAATTTGTGACAAAACCAATAAAAAAACATGACAGAATCGTCTAAAAATCAAATACAAACAAAGATTTCTAAGTCTTCATTTGGCGAAATATTTTTTTTGGATGATTTTGCAAAGTATGGTTCTGCAGATAATATTCGCAAGGTACTTTCTCGTTTAGAGCAAGAGGGCATTGTAGAGCGTTTGGCACATGGTATTTATCTGAAACCTAAGAAAGATCCTTTATTAGGAACCATTTATCCGAATACCGAAGAAATTGCCAGACAAATAGCACAACGAGATAAAGCCCGTATTGCTCCAACAGGGGTATTGGCTTTGTTTTTATTGGGACTTACCACGCAGATTCCCTTAAAAGCAGTGTATTTAACAGATGGTTCGCAAAGGGCTATAGCTATAGGTAACAGAACCATTCAATTTAAAAAAACAGTTCCCAAAAGTTTTGCTATCAAAGACGACTTGTTGCATTTAATTGTGCAGGCCTTTAAAGAAACAGGTCAGCAAGAAATATCAGCAGCGTTCTTAGAACAAATAAAGCCTCACATCCTTCAATTAGATGAGCAAGTGATCCAAAAACAGTTAAAATATGCTCCTGTATGGATACAGAAGCATATCACTAATCTTTATACAGCCTAGCGAAATGTGGATTAAGCTCACAAAAGAACAAAAAGTTCAGGTGCTTGAACAAACGGGTATAGCGAAAGGGTTGCCTGCTTTTGTAATAGAAAAAGATTGGTGGGTTTGTATTTTATTGAAAGCAATTTTTCAGTCTAAATACGCAAAGTCTGTTATTTTTAAAGGTGGAACTTCGCTAAGCAAGGCCTATCATTTAATCCATCGATTTTCAGAGGATATTGATTTAGTCATTGATCGTCATTTATTAGGGTTTGATGAATTAACTTCAATAACACAAATCAAAAAATTAAGAAAAGCTTCCGGAAGTTTTATTATCAATGAGTTTAGAGAAGAGTTGATTCATCAATTAGATCAATTAGGAATTGATAAGGCTTTCTACGAAATTAAGTACAATGACCATGTAGATGATACCAGTGATCCGAATACTTTAGGGGTATATTATCAATCTGTAGTACCTGTTAGCAATGCGTATGTTGAGCAAAGAGTTCTTTTAGAATTAGGTGCAAGATCGTTAACAGAGCCCGCAGAAACTAAATCTATTATTTCATTTATAGACGAAAATTATAAAGGTTTATCTTTTGCGGAGCCGGCATTTGAAGTGCAGGTTGTAGTGCCTACCCGAACTTTTATTGAGAAAGTTTTATTATTACACGAAGAATTCTCTAAACCTACTGATAAAATTAGAACCGATAGATTAACGAGGCATTTTTATGATTTAGAAAAATTAATGAAGGCAGAATATGGTCTGTTAGCTCTACAAGATGAAGAATTGTTTCATGCTATTGTAGAGCATAGAAAAACAGTTAACCCTATAAGAGGCCTTGACTATTCAAATCATAAGAAAGGAAAAATAAAGATACTTCCGCCAGACGAAGTGCGCTCGAAATGGGAAGCGGATTATAAGACTATGCAAGAAAATATGATTGTTGACGAAAGTTTGGATTGGAAAGAATTATTGAATAGAATACAAGAGATTGAAAATAAATGGAATGAACAGGGTCAAAATAAGTAGCGTGATTGAGCAGATATTTCTTATTTGATACAAAAACATCCAAATAAGCATGTTTAAATGTGCTTATTTGGACAAACAAGTTTAACCTGTTAATAGACACTACAGAATAAAAAAAACTTAGCTTGAAAAAGTTACTATGAAATACACCGAATTGCAATTAGAACAAGCATTTATCCACCTTTTGGAAACAGAGGGTTATCATTATATAGATGGGAAAGAATTATCGAGAGTTTCTAATCAAGAAGTTCTGATTAAGGAAGATTTGCGTTCTTTTTTATTGAATCGTTACGAAGATTTGGAAGAAATAGAATTGGAAAGCATTGTCAACGAAATAGCTTTTCAGTCAGCTTCCAATCTGTATGACTCTAATAAATACATTTGTAAATTATTAGCAGATGGTTTGATTTTTAAACGAAACAATCCACAAAAGAAAGATTTGCATATTCGATATATTGATATCGAGCATATAGCTAATAATACATTCAAAATTGCCAATCAATTAGAGGTTCAAGGATCAGAATTGCGTATTCCGGATTTGATTTTATATCTCAATGGAATTCCTGTAGTGGTTTTTGAATTTAAAACCGCTATTGAAGAGGAAATTACCATTTATGATGCTTATAAGCAATTGACTGTACGCTACCGTAGAGACATTCCGGAGTTGATGAAATACAATGTGTTTTGTGTGATTTCTGATGGTGTGAATAACAAAGCGGGTACGGTATTTTCGCCTTACGAATTTTATTACGGGTGGAACAAAATTACAGGAAATGAAAAGAAAGCCCTGACGGGTATAGAAACCGCTACGTCTATTGTTCATGGAATGCTAAACCAAAGCAGATTGGTAGATATTATTCACCATTTTGTGTTGTTTCCAGATACGTCTAAACATGAATTGAAGATATTGACACGCTATCCGCAATATTATGCTGCCAATAAGTTATATAAAAATATTCTAGCGCATCGTAAGCCAGAGGGAGATGGTAAAGGGGGAACTTATTTTGGAGCAACGGGATGTGGTAAAAGCTATACCATGTTGTATTTATCGCGTTTGCTGATGCGCTCTACAGATTTTGCCAGCCCCACGATTATTATTATATCGGACCGTACGGACCTGGATGACCAGCTGTCTAAAGATTTTACCAATGCCAAAGATTTTATAGGAGACGAGAATATCATCAATATTGAATCGAGAGCTGATTTAAGAGCCCGTTTACGTGGTAGAGAAAGTGGCGGGGTATTCCTGACAACGGTTCAGAAATTTGCTGAAGATGACGAGATCCTATCAGATCGTTTTAATATTATCTGTATCTCTGATGAGGCGCATCGTTCGCAGGTTAATCTGGACTTAAAGGTGAAAATTGATGAGGAAAAAGGAGTAACCAAATCGTATGGCTTTGCTAAGTATTTACATGATTCCTTACCCTATGCAACCTACGTTGGTTTTACGGGAACACCAATAGATAAAACTTTAGAGGTGTTTGGCGATGTGGTGGATTCGTACACAATGTTTGAGTCTGTAAATGATGAGATTACTGTGCGTTTGGTGTATGAGGGCAGGGCAGCTAAAGTGAATCTGGATTATAATAAGGTACAGGAAATTGAAAATTATTATGAAAATGCACTGCAAGAAGGCGCTTCGGAATATCATGTAGAGTACAGTCAAAGAGCTATTGCAAAAATGGAAGTTGTTTTAGGTGATGGCGATCGTATTAAGGCTATTGCACAGGATTTTATAACGCATTACGAAAAGCGTATAGAAGAAAATGCAACAGTTGCCGGGAAAGTGATGTTTGTTTGTGCCTCACGTGGTATTGCCTATAAATTATACAAAGAAATTTTAGTATTGCGCCCGGCATGGGGAGAGGTTATGCTTCCTGAGGGCTTAAATGAAAAAGAGCAGAAAGAGATTAAGCCTATAGAGCGTGTTAAGATGGTGATGACCCGTAATAAGGATGACGAAAAGGATTTATGGGATTTGTTGGGTAGTAAGGAGGAGCGCAAAGAACTGGATCGCCAGTTCAAACAGGTTAAATCTAATTTCAAGATAGCCATTGTGGTAGATATGTGGCTGACGGGCTTTGATGTACCATTTTTAGATACTATTTATATTGACAAACTTTTGCAAACGCATAATCTTATTCAGACTATTTCCCGGGTAAATCGTAAATATCAGGGTAAGGATAGAGGTCTGGTAGTGGATTATATTGGTATCAAGAAAAATCTGAACCATGCTTTAGGATTATTCAATAATCAGACAGCAGATGATGATTTTGAAGATATCAGTCAGGCAGAGATTATTGTTCGTGATCAGATTGATTTACTTAGACAATTCTTCTACAAGTTTGATGCTTCAAAATATTACGATGGTTTGCCGGTAGAACGTTTACAGTGTTTAAATAATGCTTCTGAATTGGTTTTGCAAACCGAGGAGTCGGAGAAGTTTTTTGTAAATGTAACCAAGAAATTAAAGTCTGCCTATAATTTGGTGAGTGGTTCGGAATTGTTTGCTTTAAGAGAGGTGGATGAAATTCATTTCTACTTTGCGGTAAAATCTATTGTAGTGAAGTTGACTAAAGGTGAGGCACCTGATACGGCACAGATGAATGAAAAGGTTGCTAAGCTGGTAGAAGAAGCGATTATTTCTGAAGGAGTTGAAGAGATTTTTAAACTGGATGATCATAAGGCAAATACGATTGATTTGTTTAATGATAAGTTTATTGAAAAGATAGCTAATTTAGAATTACCTAATACTAAAATTAAAATTCTGGAGCGCTTATTAAAACAAGCTATCGGCGATTTTAAAAAAGTAAATAAAGTAAAAGGACAAGATTTCTCGGTACGTTTACAGACGATTGTTAATAGGTATAACGAACGAAGCGAAAGGGATGTATTAGATTATGATGGTATCCAGGCTGATACGGCTGAGCAAATGCTGGACCTGATTATAAAACTTCGTATAGAGATGGATTCTTTTCATGATTTGGGAATTGATTATGAAGAGAAAGCTTTTTATGATATCCTGTATATGATTTGTAAACAGTACGGTTTTGAGTTTGATAAGGATAAAATGCTGGAGCTAGCCAAAGAAATTAAAATAATAGTGGATAATACGGCTAAGTATCCGGATTGGGCAGATCGGGATGATATTAAGGCGCAATTGAAAATGGATATTATAGTGAAACTACATCAGTATGGTTATCCGCCCATTACACAGGATGACGTGTATAAGAATGTATTGGAACAGGCAGAGAATTTTAAGAGGAATAGGTAGTTTTAAGATAATTATTAAAAGTAATCATGCTTTGGAATAAAGAAGAACAATATACAGAGGTTCCGTTCGAAAAAGAGGCAGACTTAGAAGAGGCTGTACATTTTGTGAAAGATGCTTTATTTGGTTCGACAAGAATTTATCTTGACGATAAGAAAAAAATAGGACAGAAGGGAAATACTAATAATTTACCTGATGGCTATTTAATAGATTTAACCAATAAGCAGGACCCAAAGATATTTGTGGTAGAAAATGATTTAGCTAGCCATCAACATTTAAAACATATAGCCGTTCAGATTTTGGAATTCTCTTTGTCTTTTGAAAGTTCGAAAGTAAAAGTGAAGAACATCATTAAAGAAATGCTTCAGAAAAGACCTGTTGAATGGAAAAAGTGTGAAGCATTTGCAAAAAGTAATGGTTATGAAAATGTTGATTATTTATTGGAATCTATTATCCATAAAAAAGACTCTTTTAATGCCTTATTAATTATTGATGAGTTAGGAGATGAGCTTGAAACGGTATTAATTAGTCGTTTTAAGTTTCCGGTAGAGGTTACTACGTTAAAAAGATATCAATCTGAAAGTGGTAAACTGCTTTACGAGTTTGAGCCTTTTTTGAATGAAGTAACAGAGGATACAGAAAAAATAGATATTTCTGATATAGATACCATTGTAATTCCTGCTAGGGAAGATGGGTTTAAGGAGGTATTTATAGATGAAAATTGTTGGTATGCAATACGCCTAAATTCATCTATGATACCTAAAATAAAATATATTGCTGCTTATCAGGTAGCGCCTATTTCGGCTATTACGCATATTGCGGAGGTGAAGTCTATAGAGCAATGGAAGGACACCAATAAATATATACTCCACTTTGCAGAACCTGCTCAGAAGATTAAAAGTATACCTTTAGGAAAGATAAAAGGAAAAGCACCTCAAAGTCCCAGGTATTCGTCGCGTGATAGAATATTAAATGCGAAATCGTTGGATAATGTGTTCTAAGTTTTATTAAAACTAAGCGTAGTAAAGTGTATGAATAGACTTATACTTGTAGGTAATGGTTTTGATTTAGCGCATGGTTTAAAAACCAGCTATAAGGATTTTTTGATATGGTATTTAGCTGAATGTTTTGGTAGTAGAAGCTACCTACCTAGCATTTACAAAGATGAATTGCTTCAGATTGAATTTAAAGATTTTTATTCTTTCACAAGAGTTGTTACTGCATATAAAGAAGGGGTTTACCATTCTGGTTATACAAAGGATGATTTGATTTACTTTATAGCAAGTCATTTTGAACAAAGAACTATAAAAGAGCTGTTGAATATTAATGAAAAGTATATTCCGGTTTTCATAATAGCTGATAGTGATCACTTTTCAGTGTCAGATGATAATCGTAATGAACCTTTTAAAGTAAATGTCTTATCCGATTTATTAAAAAATCTAATAATCAATTGTCAAGATTGTAATTGGGTAGATGTAGAAAATGAATATTTTGAAGCTTTAAAGAACTGTAAAAATAGAGAAGGTCAATTTGACTTTAAAAAAGTTAATCAGTTAAATGATGAACTCCAATTTATAAAAGGAAAGCTTAAAGAGTATTTAGAAATACAACAAAAAAATGCAAGAGTAAGTGTAAAAGGAAACCTTATCGCACATATTAAATCAAAATATAATATATCTGATTTTGACACTACAGTAGATTATGAAAATTTAAGACAAAAATTGGGATTTGATGATAGGTTTAAAGAAGAAGACCATTATTTGTACGTTGTTAATTTTAATTATACCGATACATTCAATCATTATAAAGATCATGTTATTGAACAAAGTATATTTAGAAAGGTAGAAATTAATCATATCCATGGCGAGTTATATGAGCTTAAAAATCCTCTCATTTTTGGTTTTGGAGATGAACATGATAAAGATTACTTAACGTTTGAGGAGCAAGGCAATAATGATTTATTTACCCATATCAAATCCTATCAATACTTTAACACTCCTAATTATAGAAATCTAATTCGTTTTTTAAATAGCGGCGATTATCAAGTATTTATAATGGGACATTCTTGTGGTTTATCTGATCGCACCATGTTTAAAGAAATTTTTGATCATGAGCATTGTAAATCAGTAAAGATATTCCATTATCAAAAGCCTGATGGGACTAATGACTTTTGGGAGAAGACAGTGAATTTAGGAAGGCATTTTAGTGATAAGGGTAGAATGCGTAAGCTTATTGTTGAGTTTGATGAAGCTAATGCTTTTCCGCAGTGTAATTAGGTCTTAATTGAGATTTTACTTTGTTGTCCAAAACCTATACATCTAATAACTCTGATACAGAAATTTTTAGACAGTCAGCAATCAATTTTATACTACTTATAGAGACATTGGTTTCGGCTCGTTCAATACGACCGATTTGTCTAATATCTAATCCAGTCAATTCTTGAAGCTTTTCCTGTGTTATATTTTTCGCTTCACGGATTTCCATAAGTCGTTTGCCGACATTGATTAAATATTCTTGATCTCTATACTGTTTTCCCACACCGCAAAATCCAAATATTAAGAAGAAAATATTAGGACTTATTTGTCCTTATTTAAATATTTTTATTATATTTGATTTGATTATAAAAAGGTATAAATAAGAGTTTTGCAGCTTCATTTCTCACGCCGTTGATGCAAAACAGTAGATTTTTACCCATTCTTTTGTAGTTTATGCTATTTTAGCATTTCTAAATAAGAGTGGGTTTCTACTGTAATTCCATATCAACATAAGGCGTGAGAACCAAACTGAAGCTATGGTAGGTAGAAACCCACTTTTGTATTTCTATTCTATTGCAAGACTCGTTAAATAAATAACGGGTATCATGGAAAAACAAAAGACCCAGCTTTTCGAAGACATGCTACAAGAATGCTTTCAAGAGTTCTCCCTTGAGGAGACCAGGGCCTATCTCTGGCAATTGTTTTCGCTTACTGTATCCGGAGCTTACAACAGTCAGCCTTTGGAAAGGAGGGAAAAGCTTTTGGCGGTTTACGCGCATTTGCAGCAGGTGCTGAATGCTTTGGAACCTATGCTAACCGAAAGCACCTTAGGTAGCCGTCAATTAACAGATCCTTATATTATCAAATCACCAGAATAATTTTTCGCTCTCATAAGGCTGTCCATGTTATGGTAAAAATAGTAGTAGTTTTTTATTGAAGCCATGCAGGTTGGACAGCCTGTTTTTTATCATTAAAATCTTAACCATAAACCTAATCAATATATGAGCATAGAGTATAAATACCAGCAAGTTATCTCCGAACTGGAGAAACTGTTAGGCGATTATAAATCGGCAGAGAGCAAAGAGTTGCTCTGGAAGTTTTTTGCTTTAACCGTTTCTGATGGATTCAGCAGTCAGCCCGTAGCACAGAAGAAAGACCTGTTGGCTTTTTATGAGCATTTGAAACGTTTGCTGGATGTATTGGAATTGTTGGAGATTGAGTTGAAGACAGAAAGGGGAGAGATAGCAGTTTCAATGAAAGTTTAAAAACCTTTTTTATAATTCATAGCGGTTTATTGGCCACCTGCTCGCAAATAGATATAGGGCTTTTATCTAGGCGGCGGGTGGTTTTTTTGGGGGGGTATTGGGTTTTAAGTTATAGGTGGTAAGTAGTAAGTAGTAAGTAGTAAGTAGAGAGTGGTAAGTTTGCTTGTAGGCTTGTTCGTCTGGATTGTGCTATGATTTAACACCTAATTTAGCCAAAGCTTTTCGATGTGTACACACTTGAGCAATAGATGCTCCCATAAAAGATGCTAGTATATCTAATTTAGCTAAAAAGAAACTTTTATGGCGTTTGCGCACTAATTCAATTCGCTCTTTTACTGATAAAGATTTCATTTTGGTGTTTAAACTATTAAAATAGCTATCATTAGCTAATAGGATTTTTGTCAAAAGAATATTTGTGAAATGTTTGTTTTCAAATTTTAAAAACTTATCTCGCTCAATCTCATAAACTACACTTCCTTTCTCTACTGTTATTTCCAATGTGGACGGTAGGTCGTCTATGAAAGATTCATCAAATAGAATAATCTCATTTTCTTCGCAAAAGAAGGATACTATTCTTTCTTCATCTCTTCCTGTTGCTATTCCTTTAGATAGATAGTAAAAGTACCTTTGATAAGAACCTCGTTCTATAATAATAGTACGTTCAGAATATAGCTTAGGTTTTAATTCCTGATCAAGCTTTATGAAGAAAGATTGAGGGATTTCTTCCACCAGGTCTTCAAGTAAGCTAAAAAGTGCTTGGGTTTCCATATTGTTTTTATTTAAAAGAACATCAAACCTGGCAATATGATTTTTATAAAAATGAATATTTAAGATTTGCTTATTTTAATAATTCATAATCTGTATTTTTCTGAACAAGAGTGATAGCCCCATTCCGTCATGTCGACTGTAACGAAATGGAACGGAGGCATCTGTTGGTTATGGAGGTAGGTTGGGATTGTGCGGGTAGGTTGGAGATCTCTCCGCTACGGTCGAGATGACGGGGAAGGGGCGAGATGACCTTCATCGTTCGTCATTCCGACTGGAGTGGAGGAATCTGTTGGCTATGGAAGCAGGATATATGTTTGGTTTTGTGCTACTAGGTTAGGGATCTCTCGACTCGCTGGGCTCGCTCGAGATGACGGGGAAGGGGGGCGGAGATGGCGGTTATTAATTTTTGTCATATCGACTGAAGTGGAACGGAATGGAGATATCTGTTGGCTATGGAAGCAGGATGTATATTTGGTTTTGTGCTACTATGTTAGAGATCTCTCGACTCGCTCGAGATGACGGGGAAGGAATGGTCGAGATGACGGGGAAGGGGCGAGATGACGAAAGACGGGAGAGTTTGATGGTAAAAATATATATGGCCTAATGAAGACACAGACCATGTATGGTATAAAAATTATATCTTGTTCTGTTTCGAGAACTAATCTTATTTTTAACGCCAGCCCAGTTCTGGTGCAATGTATTTTAAAATTGATGACAGCAGATGAACATTATAATCGACGCCTAAGGTATTTGGTATGGTTAAAAGAATAGTATCTGCTTCTTGTAAAGCTTCATCCCCGGCCAGTTCTTTAATGAGTTGATCGGGTTCTGCGGCATAGCTTCTTCCAAAAATGGCCCGTTTATCTTGTTCAATTAAACCAATTTTATCGGTTTTATTGGCTTCCTGTCCGAAGTAATAGCGGTCTTGTTCGTTTACCAAAGCAAATATAGAGCGGCTAACAGAAACTCTTGGTTCGCGTTGGTGTCCGGCTTTTTTCCATGCTTCTTTATAAAGCCTAATTTGTTCTGCTTGTTGGATATGAAAAGGTTTGCCATTTTCATCGTATTTCAAGGTTGAGCTTTGGAGAAACATTCCATTTTCTGCAGCCCAAATCGCTGTAGCATTGGAAGCTGCTCCCCACCAGATACGATCGCGTAAGCCTTCAGAATGAGGCTCTAATCGTAGTAAGCCTGGTGGATTAGGAAACATAGGGTATGGGTTAGGCTGGGCAAAGCCAATACCTTTTAGTTTGTCTAAGAATTCCAGTGCTTTGCGACGCCCCATATCGGCATCGTTTTCTCCCTCTAAAGTTTCATAGCCAAAATATCGCCATCCATCAATAACTTGCTCGGGCGACCCTCTGCTGATGCCCAGTTGCAATCTGCCTTCGGATATTAAATCGGCAGCTCCGGCATCTTCAACCATATAAAGCGGGTTTTCATAACGCATATCTATAACGCCTGTTCCAATCTCGATTTTATTGGTTTTAGCACCAATAGCCGAAAGCAAAGGGAAAGGCGAAGCCAGTTGAGCCGCAAAGTGGTGAACCCTGAAATAGGCTCCGTCTAAACCAATTTCTTCGGCAGCAACAGCCAAATCAATGGATTGAAGCAATACATCGCTGGCGGATTGTGTTTGGTAAGCCGGATGGTTGGCCCAATGTCCAAATGATAAGAATCCTATTTTTTTCATCGTATATGATCAGATGCTAAAATTTATTTGGTAAAACTAATAGCTAAAAATAGACCAATTTATTGTTCGTTTCTTAATCCTAATGTCATCATAATGTTGTTTGAGGGTTTTATTTGACGTTCATCATTCATCGATCGTCATTCCGACCGGAATGGAGGAATCTGTTAGCTATGTAAGCAGGATGTATATATGGCTTTTGTGCTGGCAGGTTGTAGATCTCTCGACTCGTTGCACTCGCTCGAGATGACTTTTTTGTGTCATTCCGACCGTAGTGGAGGAATCTGTTGGCTATGGAAGTAGGAGAGTTATGGTTTTTGTGCTGCTAGGTTAGGGATCTCTCGGCTCTCCCGAAAGCGTTCGGGAGCGCTCGAGATGACGGGGAGACGGAGAATGGAAAAAGGATACATCAATTTGATTCTTATCAGCAATAAGTTTATATTCAGTTGTAAACCTAAATATGTAATGATGTATAAAGGTGGATTTGTATATATTCTAACCAATAAAAATAAAACTGTATTATATATCGGTGTTACTTCTGATTTAAAAGGAAGAATTTGGGAACATATGAACAGTAACAACCGGCAAAGTTTTACTTTTCGATACAACGTGTTGTATCTGGTATATTATGAGTTTCTGGATTCTATTAGTCAGGCAATAGATAGGGAAAAGCAATTGAAAAGGTGGTCGAGGGAAAAGAAAGAGGATTTGATTAATAAGATGAATCCGACATGGGGCTTTTTGAATGATGAAGTGGCGGAGGATGTTTATTCTTTGATTTGAATTGTCATTTCGACTGAAGTGGAACGTAATGGAGATATCTGTTGGCTATGGAAGCAGGAGAGTATGTTTGGTTTTGTGCTGCTAGGTTGGAGATCTCTCGGCTCTCAAGCTCGCTCGAGATGACTTTTTTGTGTCATTCCGACCGGAGTGGAGGAATCTGTTGGGTATGGAAGCAGGAGAGTTATGTTTGGTTTTATGCTGGTAGGTTGGAGATCTCTCGGCTCGTTGCACTGCTCGAGATGACTTTTTTGCGTCATTCCGACCGTAGTGGAGGAATCTGTTAGCTATGGAAGCAGGAGAGTTATGTTTGGTTTTGTGCTGCTAGGTTAGGGATCTCTCGACTCTCAAGCTCGCTCGAGATGACGTTCATCGATCGTCATTCCGACCGGAGTGGAGAAATCTGTAGGCTATGGAAGCAGGAGAGTTATGTTTGGTTTTGTGCTGGCAGGTTGTAGATCTCTCGACTCTCCCGAAAGCGTTCGGGATCGCTCGAGATGACGGGGAGAGGGGGGCTGAGATGATGGAGGAAGTGAGATGGCAGAAAGAAAATATAGTCCGGCGTCTTAATGCCGGACTATTACAAATATCAAATTAAAAAATACTTACTTCTCAATCTCTTTCAAACTACTCATTTTCTTATATTCCAGGAAGCCTTTGATGTCTTCGAAATGTTCGCGTACGCGTTTGTTTCCGAATTCGAATACTTTTTCTGCCAGTCCGTCCAGGAAATCCCTGTCGTGGGATACCAATATGATGGTGCCATCGAAATCCTGTAAAGCTTCTTTGATGATGTCTTTGGTTTTCATGTCCAGATGGTTGGTAGGCTCATCCAGGATAAGAACGTTTACCGGTTCGAGCAATAATTTAATCATCGCTAAACGGGTCTTTTCTCCGCCTGAGAGTACTTTTACCTTTTTGGTAGTATCATCGCCGCTGAACATGAATGCACCCAGCAGATCCTTTATTTTAACGCGTACATCACCTACGGCAATCTGATCGATAGTTTCGTAGACGGTTAGATCTTCGTCCAGTAGAGCAGCCTGATTTTGTGCGAAATAGCCAATCTTGGCATTATGACCGACTTTTAAAGAACCTTCGAAATCTATTTCACCCATGATGGCTTTGATCATGGTTGATTTACCTTCGCCATTTTTCCCTACAAATGCTACTTTCTGACCGCGTTCGATCACCATATTTGCCTTTTGGAATACGACATGGTCCCCGTAGGATTTGCTAAGCTCTTCCACTATCACCGGATAATTGCCCGAACGTGGAGAAGGAGGGAATTTTAAACGCAAAGCGGAGTTGTCCACCTCATCCACTTCGATGATCTCTAGTTTTTCGAGCATCTTGACACGCGATTGTACCTGCAAGGTTTTTGAATAAGTTCCCTTAAAGCGTTCTATAAACTCTGTAGTGTCGGCAATAAAACGTTGTTGCTCTTCATAAGCTTTTAGCTGATGCTGACGGCGCTCTTTCCGAAGTTCCAGGTAATGGCTGTATTTTGCTTTATAGTCGTAAATACGACCCATGGTTACTTCTATGGTACGGTTGGTGATATTATCAACAAAGGCCCTGTCGTGAGAAATGACAATGACCGCTTTTGCGGAATTCAATAGAAATTCTTCTAGCCACTGGATACTTTCGATATCCATATGGTTGGTAGGCTCATCAAGAAGGATCAGATCAGGCTTTTTTAACAGGATCTTCGCCAGCTCGATACGCATACGCCAGCCGCCGGAAAACTCAGAGGTTTGACGGGTGAAATCTGAACGTTCGAAACCTAGTCCCTTCAGTACTTTCTCAACTTCGGCATCGTAATTGGTTTCTTCTATAGAGTAGAATTTCTCGCTCAGTTCGGACACCTGTTCGATTAATTTCATATAATCGTCACTGTCGTAGTCTGTGCGTATTGTTAGCTGTTCGTTTAACTGATCCAGCTCGTCGCGCATTTTATGTATATCGTCGAATGCCCTGGAGGTTTCTTCGAATACGGTTACATTGTCTTTTGTTAGTAAGTGTTGTGGTAAATAAGCAATTACCGCATTTTTTGGTCCTGTTACGCTGCCACTGGTAGGTTGGCCCGCGCCTGCTATTATTTTTAAAAGGGTCGACTTGCCTGCGCCGTTTTTACCCATAAGCGCAATTTTGTCATTCTCGTTGATAGAAAAGGTTACGTCACTAAATAGCTTTGTTCCGCCAAATGATACGGAAATGTTGTTTACGTTGATCACTATGCCTGTATTAAAATTTCGGCAAAGATAGTTTATTAGTTGTTTAGTTGTTAGTTCTTAGTAGTAAGTAGTAAGTAGTAAGTTTTCCTTTCTTGGTTGCTAGTTTCCCAAGGGATGCCTTCGGCATGATTAGATTTGGAAGCCTGTCCCGACTTTATGTCGGAGCGGAATCAGATAACTATTGAAGGTGGAGGTCTTTGATAATAAGGAAAAACTGAAGTAGAAGGCATTAACGCAGAGACAGCTGCAGGCCGATACAAGTGCATAGCTAAGACAGGCGGGCTTCGAGTTTCTCAGGATGATGCATTGAAGGTTACTAACCTACAAACATTCCCAAGAACGCCTTTATGGCATTATAGGATTTTGAGCTAAACAGGAACGGTTCTTTCCAGCTGGAGGGAAATGCTTCAGCATTCTTGAAGGCCATTATAGAAATCAAATACCTTCTGAAAAAAGAACTAGGCCTGTCCGGCTCCCGAAGCGAGTTCGGGAAAGGTTCTGAGGACGGAGAGCCTGTGTGCAGGAAAATAAAGTACACCAATGGAGTATATAAACTATCCCAAAGCGAGTCCAAACAAGTTATAATAACTCAACACTAAATATCAAACATTAATCATTCAACATTAAAAACTAAACATCTAAAATTAACCTCTCTTTATCCTCTCCACAGCTTCAGCATGTTTTTTAAGTATGGGCAAGGTTTGTTGTATAAGGTTCAATATATCTTTATCTCTTAAGCTTTTGTAGTAGTCTTCGAACATTTTGATGTCTTTACGGTGATCTTCTACCATCATATCTATATATTCTTTATCAAAATTGCTTTCACTCAAGCTGTTTAGCTTATCTATGTGCGCTTTGTGTTCCGGGTCGAGTTCCTCGGGCAGGATGATCTTTTTATCGGAAGCCAGTTGTTTTACGGTCTTGTTGATATTTGAATGGTCTGTAAGCATCATTCTGGCAAAATCTGTTACCTGTTTGTTTTTTGTTTTCTTAAGGGCAACCTTGGCTGCTTCCACTTCCATTATACCACCTGCTGCGGCTTGTTTAAGAAAGAAGGCCGCGTCTCCATCCACGCTGCTCTCGTTGAGCAAGACGGTAGACTCTTTTAAAGTGTCGGATTTGGAGTCTGTTTTACGGTTGTTGTTATTGATGCATGCCTGGCAAATTAACAAGGCAATCGGCAAGCTGAGGAAACTGTATTTTTTCATGATAATAAAGATTTATTGAGGTAGTGCGGCCAACAAAATGCCAATTAAATGGTGTGGGTACAGACTTGCTGATTAATGGGTATAAAACAACGCTTTTTGGGTATTTATACGATAAGCGAACAAGTATTCTATGGATACAAAACAGGTATTATACAGGAGAACATTCCCTATAAGGACCTGTTTATTCAAGACAACGTTTAACAACCAGGTTTAAAATTTTAATCATTTACGCTATGGAAAACAGAGAAGAACAAGAAAAGCAAAACAATGGTGGACAGCAAGGAGGAAATGCGCAAAACCATGGAAATGGTAATAGCCAGCAGGGGGATGGCAATAACCAACCAGATCCGATGCATCAGGATGGCAGGGACCAATGGTCTGATTCTCCGCAAATGGGTTTAGATTCTGACGAAGAGAACGAACTTGGTGGAGATAACGAGGGCCAGGGACCAGAGAGACACGGCAACGACGTATCGGAAGGGCTGGCAGGTGAAGGAGCTACTTCGGAAGAGGTGGATCAGATTGGTAGTAGTAACCAGAAGTCTAATACTGGCGGAAATGGTGACAATGCATCATCGGGTAATGAAAATGAAGGTACCGCTTCGGTGTCGGATGAAGTTGGCGGAGATAATCATAACCCGGATTCTGAGAGAAGGGACAATAACATGTCACAGGAGAATGACAATGAGCATTCGCAGCTTATTGACAGGGACGAAGAGATAAGAGGCAGCGACGCTGATTATTACAAAGAGCCCGGTTTGAACGGTGATGAAGACGAAGATGAGGACGAACAATAATTAATTTTTAACAAACAGAAAGAGAAAATGGCACATCAAGCAGATTTTGATATCGATAAGCTTTTATCCGCTGACAGAAAGAGGATGCGGATTTTTACATGGCATATACATGGCAGTTATTTGTTTTATCTGTCACAGGGAAATTATGATATATATATTCCTGTGAATGAACAAAGAAGCGAAAGGTATTGTGGCAGGGGTAATACGTTTCCTTTTGGAGCAAATGTAATAGAGGTTAGGGCCGAAGAGGTAAAAAGTCTTGATTTTGATGTGCTGTTATTTCAGGCCGATGAGAATTATTTCGTAGATCAGTACGAGATTTTAACGGAGGAACAAAGGGCATTGCCTAAGATTTATCTGGAGCATGACCCGCCCTGGGGACATCCGACCAACGAGTTACATCCCATAGAGGATAATGATGTAACGGTGGTGCATGTGACCCATTTTAATAAATTGATGTGGAATACTGCTGTAGACGATGTAAGGGTGATTGAACATGGTGTTATGCCCGCTACGGCAAGTTATACAGGAGAAATAGACCGGGGAATAGTGGTTATTAATAACCTGCAGCAAAGAGGCCGCTTATTAGGCTATGATATTTTCGAACGGGTACGCGAGCAGGTACCACTGGATCTGGTAGGGATGGGGACCGAGGGATTGGGACTGGGTGAGGTGCTGCATCCCCAATTGCCTGATTTTATTTCGAAATACAGGTTTTTCTTTAACCCGATAAGATACACCAGTTTGGGACTGGCTGTGTGCGAGGCCATGACGATAGGGATTCCGATAGTCGGTTTGGCTACAACAGAGATGCCTAATATTATAAAAAACGGTTATAACGGTTATGTGCATTCAGATATCTCTTTTTTGATAGACTGCATGAATATGCTTATCGAAAATAAATCGAAAGCTTTTGAACTGAGTGCTAATGCAAAGGAATCTGCTAAAAAGCATTTCGATATCCAAAGGTTTGCGCGGGATTGGGAAATGTTGTTTTTAGAAGTTTCGGTATGTAAACAGGCCTTTAATTAAATAAAAAATCTATCTACCATGAGAAACAGAATTGCATTTATAAGTGAACACGCTTCGCCCCTGGCATCGTTGGGCGGAGTAGACAGTGGCGGGCAGAACGTCTATGTTGCTGAACTGGCGAAACAGATAGCCAGAAAGGGATATGAGGTTGATGTATTTACGAGAAGGGAGGACAGGGATTCTCCGCAAATTATACCTTTTGTCCGGGGTGTACGGGTTATCCTGGTGGATGCAGGGCCGGCACAGGTTATCCCTAAGGAAGACATTTTTGTTTATATGGGCGAGTTTAGAAAGCAAATGGAGAATTTTATTCAGCGCGAAGAGCTGGAATATCATCTTGTACATGCCAATTTCTGGATGTCGGGACTGGTTGCCATGGAATTGAAACAGCGAATGAATATTCCCTTTGTAATTACTTTTCACGCGTTGGGATATATCCGCAAGGTTTTCCAAAAGGAGAACGACAGATTTCCAGATAAACGTGTGGATATCGAAAAAGAGATTGTTAAACATGCAGATGCGGTGATTGCCGAATGTCCGCAGGATCGGGAAGACCTGATTAAGCTATATGAAGCGGAAGAATCTAAGGTACCTGTTATTGCCTGTGGTTTTAATCCTAAGGATTTTTACCCGGTACCCAAGCAAACCGCCAGGACTTTACTGCAGATAGAGCAGGACGAGAAAGTGATTTTGCAACTGGGGCGTATTGTTCCCCGAAAAGGTATTGACAATGTGATACGTGCTGTAGCTAAACTTTGCGAGAACGGCGAAGTTTATAAACTGTTGGTTGTTGGTGGAGAACGTGAGGAGAGTGTCGGTTATCAGGAAATTGACAGGTTGAAAGATCTGGTAAAGGAACTGCGGATTGAAAAACAGGTTGTATTTGCAGGCCGCAAGGAACGTGATTTGCTGAAATACTATTATAGTGCAGCGGATGTGTTTGTTACTACACCGTGGTACGAACCTTTTGGTATTACGCCTTTAGAGGCGATGTCTTGCGGAACGCCGGTTGTAGGGGCTAATGTAGGTGGCATCAAGTATTCTGTACTTGATGGCAAAACCGGGCTGTTAGTAGCGCCCAATGATCCGGTAGCTTTGGCGGATAAACTGCAGTTTTTGCTTGCCCGGCCTGAATTGCTGGAAAGTATGGGAGCTTATGCACAGCGATACGTGAAGAAGTTTAAGTGGTGCCATATTGCCGATCAGGTAATAGATCTGTACAAAAAAGTACTGAAGATACAATATGTCGACAATTTGCTGGATCCTTTGAAAGAGTCTTTTGTGGAAGCTGCCATTACGTTTAAAAATTCGGCAAGGGAAATAGCTGAAGATATTCTGCATGCGGGAACGGTAATGAGTAATGCCTTGTTATCGGGCAAGAAGATTCTGGTTTGCGGAAATGGAGGAAGTGCCGCAGAGAGTCAGCATTTTACAGCGGAGCTGGTAGGGCGTTTTGAAGTGAGCCAGAGAAGGGGTTTGCCAGCGTTATCACTGAATGCGGATACTTCGATTTTAACTGCCTGGGCAAATGACTTTGGTTATGACGATGTATTTGCGCGACAGGTTGAAGCTTATGGAGACCGGGGCGACGTACTGTTCTGCTTGAGCACCAGTGGGCAGTCTGACAATATTGTAAGAGCCATAAATGCAGCAGAAGATAAAGGAATGGTGACGGTTAGCCTGTTAGGAAAAGATGGTGGTATGGCCGCCAGATACTCGCGGTATAACATTATTGTGCCTTCTAAGAGTACGCAGCGTATTCAGGAACTGCATTTGCACATTGTACATCAGCTGTGTACTATTATTGAGCAAAGGGTAGTAGCACATGACCGTGTGGAAAAAACAATAAAACCTCTAAATCTTCCTTTGGCCAGACTAAACGTAAACAACCAACCAGCCTATTTGAATATTCACCAAAATTATAAGGGTTATGGAAGCTAAGAAGGCAATCTTTTTGGATAAGGACGGGACAATTGTTAGGGATATCCCATATAATGTAAATCCTGATTTGATTACGCTGAATGAAGGTGTGTTGGATGGCCTGGAGCTACTGGATAGCTTAGGTTATTGCTTTATCATTATCAGCAACCAGGCGGGGATCGCCAGAGGGTATTTTGAAGAACAAGATCTTGTTGGCGTAGAAAGGCGGATAAGGCAGTTATTGAACCAGCGCGGTCTGGTATTGTCGGGTTTTTATTATTGTCCGCATTCGGAAGACGGGATTGTGCCGGAATACAGTATAAAATGTACATGCAGGAAACCCGGCCCCCAGCTTATACTAAATGCTGCACAGGATCATGGGATCGATTTATTGCAATCTTGGATGATAGGCGATATTCTGGACGATGTTGAGGCCGGTAAATCTGCCGGTTGCAAGTCGATATTGATTAATAATGGAAACGAAGACCAGTGGCAGGTTAACGGGAACCTTAACAGGATTCCGAACTGGATATCTGACGATTTTTGGGATGCCGCATCATTTATTTCGAATCAACACAAAACTAAAGGAAATGGACAAAGAGCTTTTGAATATAGTTAGGAAATTTAAGAAGAACCGCATTTTGCTGATAGGCGATTTTATGATTGATAAATACATTCATGGTGCCTGTCATAGAATAGCACCCGAGGCCAGTGTTCCCGTGATTGATATCGATGAAAAGCGCAGCTGTTTGGGAGGTGCAGGGAATGTGGCTGCGAACCTGAGGGCACTTGGATCTGAGGTATTGTTTTGTACTGTTGTAGGAAATGACGATATACTTCCCGAACTGAAGTACCTGCTTAGATCGGCCACTATTGATGAACAATTCCTGGTGTTGGAAGATTCAAGAAAAACTATAGTTAAAACAAGGGTGTCTTCTGATAGTCAATTGATTGTTAGATTTGATGATGGCACCGAGTCTGTATTGGAAGCAAATACAGAAGACAGGTTGATTAAACACATTGAGCGAGCTTATCCTTTATGTGATGCTGTGCTGATTTCGGACTATAACAAAGGTGTGCTGACAGATAAGGTGATTGACAAGCTGCGGGAAATGCGAAGCAAAAACAAGAAAATTCTGGCGGTTGATGCTAAATCTTACGAGCGTTATAAAATGCTTAAACCTGATTTTATTAAGCCAAACTATCAGGAAGGGCTTGAGATTACCGGAGAAAGCTATAGCAGACTACGCAAAGAACAGGTACAGCAGTGGAGCGGGATTTTAGCGGAAAGAACCGGTGCCAAGAATATTATCCTGACGATGGATAAGGACGGTATCGCCCATTTCCGCCAATCCGAATATATTTCGCACTATGACGTGGAACAGGTGATTGCTCCGCAGGTAAGCGGTGCTGGAGACAGTTTTATTTCCGCATTTCTGCTGTCCATATCGGCTGGAGCCAATATTAAGCAGTCTATGCAACTGGCAGTGCATGCTGCACATGCTGCTATCCAGAAAAGGGAGAAAACCGCCATCTGTGCATCGGCAGATATACAGGAAAAATTGGTGAATGCTTCTAAGTATATCCCGCTAGGAGAATTGAAGAGAATTGTAGGTAAACATCAAAAAGAAGGGAAGAATATTGTGTTTACGAATGGCTGTTTTGATATACTGCATTGCGGCCATGTGAAGTACCTGGCAAAAGCTAAAGAGATGGGAGATATTTTGGTAGTAGGCATTAATAACGATGAAAGCATAAAGCGTTTAAAAGGCAGTACGCGGCCTATTAATAACCTGCAGGAAAGGATTGAAGTACTCAAAGGACTGGCTTGTATTGATTATATTGTTTCTTTCGGTAAAGTAGGTTATGATACTCCTATTCAGCTGATTAAGACTTTGAAGCCACAGGTTTTTGTAAAAGGAGGTGACTATACTTATAAGTATTTACCCGAGAAGGTTACTATAGATGAAATTGGTTGTAAATTGGCTTTTGTGCCTTTTACCGATAATAAGTCTACCACCAGTACAATTAAGCAAATTCAAGAAACCAGCCAAGCAGTTTACGCATCCTGATGGAACCTATTAAAAACTTATTATGTTTTAGAGCCGATAATTTTGGTGATTTATTAATGTCTGAACCTGCCATACGGGCATTGAAGGAAACTTTCGACTGTCGCATTACGGTATTGACTTCGACTATGGGCAGCAAAGTGGTACCCTTGATTGAGGAGATAGATGATTGTATTGTATTTGACTTGCCCTGGGTAAAAGTAAAGGAAATGGGAAGCCAGGAAGAAGTGTTGGCCCTGATAAAGGAATTAACTGATTATACTTTTGATAGTTGTATTATATTCAGTGTGTTTAGCCAGAATATCTTACCTGCAGCTTTAATTGTTTGGCTTGCTAAAATACCCTTGCGTATTGGTTATTGCAGGGAGAATCCTTACGATTTACTTAACGGCTGGCTACCCGATAAAGAACCTTACGAGGAGATTGTTCATCAGGTGGAACGTGACCTGAGATTGGTAGCACATATGGGAGCCAGCACAGCAGACAAAAGCATAAGGATAACCATTCCGGTAGAAAGTGAATTACATATCAGACAACTACTGGCGGGGGTAGGTTTGGAAAATGATAATTATTTGGTTGTGCATATTGGAGTCTCAGAAAACAAAAGGAAGTACCCTTTGGAGAAATGGATTGAGGTTTGCCAGGAACTGATTAATCGCACTAATTTTCCGTTGGTCTTTACCGGGGACGGAACAGATATACCGGAGATAAAGTATGTAATAGACAGATTGGAAGGTAAGGTCTTTAACCTTTCGGGACTATTGTCGCTTCCGGAAACGGCAGCATTGATGCAGAAAAGCCGGCTTTTGATTGCTGTTAATACCGGAATTGTACATCTGGCTGCGGCACTTGCCAAACCGGTAGTGCTACTGTATGCGCAGACTAATCCTCAGCATTTGCCATGGATGACCAGTTTTAAAGTATTGGAATTCAGCGTAAGCGAAAAATTGGCAAGTAAAAACGAAGTGATAAGGTGGTTAAGAAAAAGCTTGTATAAAGAAACTAAAGCTTTTCCTTCTGCAGAGGAGGTGTATCAGGCTTTCTCTGAATTGAACAGTGAAATCGCAGTAAATTAAGGGTTTATACGTGGTTGAATGGGTATAAATAGCTTTATTATCCGCATCATTATTGAGTGGAGTTTGGGAGTTGAAGAGTTTAAAGTTAAAGTGGAGAGTTGAGGGTTTAAAGTCGAAAGTAGAGAATAGAAAGTAGATGGTAGAAAGTAGTTTATGTATTTAAAACAGCGTTTATGTTTGTTCCAATTATTATAGGGATTGTATTTCTGGTTTTGGTTGTAGGGGGGTACTATGCCATTAGAAAGAAGAATAATAAGGATATAAATCTTAAAAAATAAAGTAATATGAGTGCATCAAAACAGACCCATGATCATGAAGTGATTAGAAAATGGGTTGAGGAACGGAAAGGTGTCCCTTCGAAGATTAAGGGTACCGGAGATAACGAAGAGGAAGGCGTATTACGTATACATTTTCCAGAATTTAGCGACTCGGATAATTTCGAAGAAATGGATTGGGACATTTTCTTTAAGGAATTTGACGATAATAAGCTGGACTTCCTGTATCAGGAGAAGAAAGAAAATGGCGAGACCAGTACCTTCCATAAGTTTGTGGAAAGAGAATAATTACGATTAAAAATAACATCTATCTATGAAAGCAGCAGTTTTCCATAAACCGGGGGATATTCGTGTAGATACCGTTGATGACCCAAGAATAGAGGATAGCAGGGACGTTATCCTTAAAGTAACTTCGACAGCCATATGCGGTTCGGATTTACATATATTACGCGGATCTGTACCGCAAGCGAGCAATATGATAATGGGCCATGAATTTATGGGAATTGTAGTAGAAACAGGCTCGGCAGTTACCGATTTACGAAAGGGCGACCGTGTGGTAGTGCCTTTTCCGATAGCTTGCGGCCAATGTTTTTTCTGTAACCATCAGGCTCCAACGCATTGTGAAAATTCTAATTATAAACATTATGGTCCTGATGGGGATCTGGCGGGTGAAAAGGGGGGCGGTTTATTTGGTTATACCGATTTGTATGGTGGTTATTCAGGTGGTCAGGCCGAATACGTGAGGGTACCCTATGCGGATATTGGGCCACGTGTTGTTCCGGATAGCTTAACAGACAGTCAGGCTCTTTTTCTTACTGATATTTTTCCAACAGGTTGGGCAGCTGTAGATTGGCACAGTTAAAAGGTGGTGAAGTGGTTGCCATATTTGGTTCGGGTCCGGTGGGATTAATGGCGCAAAAAGCAGCTTGGCTAAAAGGTGCCAGCAGGGTTATTGCTATTGATCCGCTTAATTATCGTTTGGAAAAGGCAAAGCAAGTTAACAATGTTGAAACCCTGAATCCCAATGAGGTTGATGTGATAGATGCCATACGAAGCATGACCAATGGCCGCGGTGCTGATGTTTGTATAGATGCTGTTGGGTTTGAACCTGAAAGAAATGTGCTGGATAGACTGAAAGCTACTGTGAATTTGGAAAAGGGGAGCATGAAAGTTTTGGATACAGCCCTTAAAGCGGTAAGGAGAGCAGGTACCGTATCGATTGTAGGCGTGTACGGATCTACCTATGATAATTTTCCTTTACACCGCATGTTTGACAAGGGAATTACGATTAAACAGGGGCAGGCACCTGTGCAGATTTATATTGATGAACTTATTGATCTGGTTAATGAAAGGAAAGTAGTTTTGGATGATATTATAACACATGTTCTTCCGCTTAGTGAAGCAACAAAGGGTTATGAACTGTTTGAAAAAAAAGAAGATGACTGCGTAAAAGTTGTGCTGACACCTTAATATTTGTTTTATGGAAAAAGAAGAAGGACAGGAGTTAGGAAAGGAAAAAGTACCCGGACAATATGTGGGTTCTGAAACAAATGCCGTAGAAGCTATAGAATTACCCTCGGAGGAAGAGGCGAGGGATTTCTTTCAGATTGTAAGGGAACGCTTTCTTAATGTTAACCAATGGTATGAAATTGCACAATTACCAATGTCTACCTTTAAACTGACTAACTATTTGGGAAAGGAGGTAAACAGGCCTGTTATGGAAGGGGATTTTTTTCGTATTGATATCCCTGGTCCGGGAACTGAAGCCGGAGAGGGCTATGATTGGGTAAAGATTGAAGAGCTGTCTGAGGAAAGCTCGGAAAATGAAGAACTGCTTACTTTGAAAGCAAGACCGTCTGCAAATCCACAAAATGCGGATTCTGATACAGCTCATTTTTATACCGAAGAGGCGGTTTCTATATTCCAGATAAAAAGGGTTGGAAATAAAATATCCGCCGAAGAGCATGGGCGTAATGAGGTTCCGAATAGAAAAACAGATAATATAATAGACAATGTGCGGAATTCTATAGTGGGTTGGGCCGCAAAAGCAGGCTTTTCTTATCCTCAATGGAAAAGCTTGATGAAAGGTTTTGTAAAACGATAATCATATTATCGGGAGCTTAACTAGTAGCCATTTTAGTGTCTATGGCTATTTTATTTGGACTAACAACGCAGCTTTTTATCTACACCTTGAAAGCTATTGATTGAATAACGATATGATGTGGCATAAGATTTGGTTCATTAAGGTGACGATGATTGTTGAATTTTAATTCATCTATACCATGGGAAATGGAACAAATTTAAAAGAGCCAGGTGGAAACCGGCAACAAGATGATTTATCCGATTCAAAATTGGATAGCATGCATCAGGATGGGAGAGACCCATTTGCAGATTCGCCTCAATTAGGTCTGGATTCGGACGAAGTAAACGAAATGGGAGGCGACAATGAGCGAATTGATGTCAAGAAAAAGGAAAATTAATTTAAGAAGTCAGATTTACAAGCCGCCATATTTGATAATTGATTTATAGCGGCTTTTTTGTGTGTCTTTGATCCTGCTTGGAAAGAAAGAAAAAAGCTCTCATGCTCACTATCTGTCTAACCTTGAACCGACTATGACCGCACTTAACTGCTGATACAAGTGTTTTCAGAATCCGAATAGAAGTGAATACATTTGATTCATGATGCACCCCCGGATACTTAATTTTTTTACTATCAGATTATAAGCTGATTGATGGCAGTGTGCCGTTAATTTATTATTCGGCTTTGATAGGTATTGCTGTTTTGATCATAGATTTCTCGTTAATTTTTTTAGTTTTGGAAGCTTTAATGGATAATATTTAAAGTTTTATACGAAAAGAATGAGAGACACATTTGGAAGTATTTTAAGAGTAGGGATTGTAGGATACGGAAATTTAGGTAAAGGGGTTGAATTGGCTATTAAGCAAAACCCTGATATGGAGTTGGTAGCTGTTTTTACCAGAAGACAACCATCGGATATAGGAAGTGAAGCACAAGTTGTTTCAATTACTGAAATGGAGAACTTTAAGGATAAGATAGACGTGATGGTACTTTGCGGAGGTTCTTCTCAGGATTTGCCGGAGCAGGTATTGGAAGTTTCTAAATTGTTTAATACCGTAGATAGCTTTGATACACATGCAAAGATTCCCGAATATTTTGCAAAAGTAGACGAGAATACAAAAGCGCATAACACTTTAAGCCTGATTTCTACAGGTTGGGATCCGGGATTATTTTCTTTGGCAAGATTAATAGGGCAAAGCGTTTTACCAGAAGGGGAAGATTATACCTTTTGGGGAAAAGGTTTAAGTCAGGGACACTCGGATGCAGTAAGGCGTGTAGCGGGTGTAAAAGGTGGCGTTCAGTACACTATCCCCATTGATAATGCTTTAGAAAGAGTTCGCTCGGGGGAAAATCCGGAGTTAACCACTGCAGAGAAACATCAGCGCGTATGTTACATTGTACCGGAGGAAGGCGCTGATTTAAGTGAGATTGAAACCGCAATAAAAACAATGCCGCATTACTTTGCTGATTATGAAACTATCGTAAACTTTATTTCTGAAGAAGAATTGAAAGCGGAACATTCAACTATGCCTCATGGAGGAATAGTTTTCCGCTCAGGAAAGACAGGTAATGGTACAAAACAACGTATAGAGTTTAGCTTGGCATTAGAAAGTAATCCGGAGTTTACAGCGAGTGTTTTGGTAGCTTATACCAGAGCGGTAGGTAAAATGGCTAAACAAGGTCAGACTGGCGCCAGAACGGTGTTGGATGTGCCTTTGGCTTATTTATCTTCTAAATCTGATGAGGAGTTAAGAAGAACTTTGTTATAGTATAAGTGTTCGGTTCAGGATAATAAGGTTTTAATAAAGCTTATTAGCCTGAATTGGATTTTACAAGATATTTAGCGCTAAAACAGTATTTGGGTCTGCTGTTAGTCAGCTCAACTGTTTTAACAAAAAAAGCTGCTTTCCTTATGAAAAGCAGCTTTTTAATTTTACGTTACGATTATTGTTAAGCTTCGCAGCTTGTACAAGTCACCAGATTTGATACAAATTCTTTAGAAACGCTTTGGCTTCGTTGATAGTATAGCGTTTTAACCCCTAATTTCCATGCTTCGATAATTAAGTTATTAACGTCTTTTATCGGCAGATTAGATGGAATATTAATGTTTAAGCTTTGTGCCTGATCAATATATTTCTGTCTTATAGAAGCCTGAAGAATGATTTCGTATTGACTTAATTCTTTAAACGTTTTGAATATGTCTTTCTCTTCCTGAGTTAATTCTGTAAGATGTTGAACGCTACCATGATTCAACATAATGGTTCTCCATGTTTCCTCGTTATCGATACCTTTTTCTTCCAATAAAGCTCTCAGGTATTTGTTCTTTCTGATAAAGTTACCCTTTGCCAGACCAGCTTTGTAGTAATTACTGCTGTAAGGCTCTATACCAGGAGAAGTTTGTCCTAAAATAGCAGAAGAAGAAGTTGTAGGCGCTACAGCTAATAAGGTTGCATTTCTACGACCATATCCTTTTAATAAAGAAGGTTCGCCATAAATATTCGCTAATTCTTCTGAAGCTTTCAGTGATTTTTCCTGTAAGTCTTTAAAAATAGTATTCGTTAACTGCTTAGCCTGTAAGCTTTCAAAAGCGATCATGTTCTTTTGAAGGTAAGAATGCCATCCCATTACACCCAAGCCTAAAGCACGGTGGTTTTTAGCAAAATTGTTAGCTGATTGCAGGTAATGGTTACCTTCTGTTTTCTCAATAAACTCGCTCATTACAGCATCAAGGAAAAAGGTAGCTAACCTTACGGCTCCGGTATCTTTCCACTCGTCGTATAATTCCAGATTCATAGAAGACAAGCAACAAACAAAAGATTCGTCTCTTGAAGATGGTAATGCAATTTCCGAGCAAAGGTTACTTGCGTAGATAGGCATTTCCTTGTCTTTGTAAACATCAGGTTTAAAGCGGTTTACGTTATCAGAGAAGAAAATATAAGGCAACCCTTTTTGCTGTCTGCATTCTAATACTTTTGCCCAAACATCTCTTTTTTCGCGGTCGCCTTCAATCATATCCTGCATCCAGTAATCTGGCACACAAACGCCAAAGAATAGGTTTTGAATGGGATTACCAATGTTTTTAATATCTAAGAACTCTTTAATATCAGAATGGTCGATATCTAAATAGGCTGCAAAAGCTCCACGTCTAACACCTCCCTGAGAAATGGTGTCCATTGCGGTATCGAATAATTTCATAAAACTAACAGCACCGCTACTTTTACCGTTGTCGGTAACAGCAGTACCTCTTGCTCTTAATTCGCCGAAATAACCAGATGTACCGCCACCGGTTTTGGTTTGCATGATAACCTCACCTAATTTATGGGTAATGCCTTCTATATGATCTGGTACGTGTACATTGAAACAGGAGATTGGTAAACCTCTTTCTGTTCCCATATTAGCCCAAATCGGAGAGCTTAAGCTCATCCAGCCTTTGCTGATCATTTCAATGAACGATTCTGCAAGTTCTGGCTTATATAATCTTTTAGCAGCAGCATTGGCGATACGCTCTATTGCTTTCTGAGGGGTTTCTCCTTTTAATAAATATCCTCTATTTAAGATTTGCTCGCTTTCTTCGTTAAGCCACCAAAGGTTTTGCATAGTATACTTGTTTGTTAAAGATCAATATTAAAATAAATCGTCTGCACTGATACTTTTGTCGTGTTTAGTATATTCTACAGGACGTTTTGCAAAGAAATCATCCAGACTGTTTGCGAAAATTTCCTCTTCAAACCAAACCATTGGAGAATATTCTGTCTCAGATACATTATACAGCTTTTTAAAGCCGATTTGTTGCAGGCTGACATCGATACGGTATTTCATGAAGTTTAATAGATCTCTTCTGTTGATATGTTCCAAGTCTCCATTTTCGAAGATCCAACCCAGTATCTCATCTTCGATATTGATGGATTCTGTAACGATATCATAAATTTCCTGTTCTACAGCTTCATCAATATATTCAGGGAATTCTTCTTTTATTTTATTGATGATATATATACCTGCATTAGCATGTAGCTGCTCATCTATAGAAGTCCACGCAATAATATTGCTCACATTCTTCATTACTCCCTGAAAACGGGTGAATGATAGAATAATAGCAAACTGACTGAATAGTGATACGTTTTCTATTAAGATAGTGAATAGAATGAGCGATTTGATATAGGCTTTCTTATCGTCCGACTTGGTGTCTTTTAGCGCGTTTGACAGATAAGCAATCCTCTTTTTGATAACCGGAATTTCAATTACTTTTTCAAACTCATTGTTGTAACCTAATACTTCCAATAATCTTGAATAGGCCTCGGAATGTCTGAACTCACACTCTGCAAATGTGCTTCCTAATCCATTAAACTCAGGCTTTGGCAAGTGGTTATATAAATTCCCCCAAAAAGATTTTACATTAACCTCTATCTGAGCAATGGCTAACAAGCTTCTTTTGATGCTCTCTTTCTCATTTGTTGATAAATGAGAGTGAAAGTCCTGAGTATCTGCTGTGAAATCGATCTCAGAATGGACCCAAAAAGATTTATTAATAGCATTAGTAAAGTCCAGTACTTCTGGATACTCGAATGGTTTGTAATTAATTCGTTTATCAAAAATGCCCATAGTTATATGTTAGTTAAATTTTAAATCAATCTTAAAAACAAACAAAGTCACATTGCAAAAAATTGAGTAAATCAGGCCAGCCTAATTTATCCCTAGAAGTAGTTTGAGTTTCATAGCCGACTTTTGGTAGCAGAGGCTAGCAACTTGTTTTGCTGCTTGCGGTTCTTCTAAGTTTTACAGTTATGAATGGTAAATTACTTCTTTTGCGATGTGCTGATGCAAATGTATCTAATTAAATAATGGAACAGGAGTAAGAGGGTTTAGATGTTATACACATTTGCCTATATTTTATTCACAATTGGCTTTAAATAGGTTTAAAGGCTGTTTTTAGTGTGAAAAAGTTTATAGCTGCCTAAGTTTTTATTTCCATCTGAGCAGGTGAGATTATGGGTTTATTTTCTAACTTATTGAGACTGATAAACCTTGAAAAATTAAAGGGCAATTTTGAAATATTATCCAAAAATGACAAAGCGGTTTTCGAGCAATTTAAGGAGGTTTTTTAAAAAGGAATTAATAAGAAAAAGAAGAAATAGGATTTTGCAAAGCGGATATTTGGTGTTATTTACAATTTTAAGTAAAGCCTGAATTTAATGGTGCATAAACTAATTAAGGCATTTTATGTTGTTCTGATAACGATATGACGATATTCCAGCTATATAAGCAAATAAAACCGTATGTTACAAAATATAGGACTTTGGTAATTGCAACCTTGCTACTTACCCTGATAGGTTCTTTTGCTGCGCAGATTAATGCTTTGATTTTGCGCTATACGGTGGACGAAATTACAAATCTGCTGAATGTTCCGGATAAGTTGAGCAGAGGCTGGAACCTGTTGGTCTTTATTTCTGTAGTGTTGCTGGCAAAGGAACTGATTTACACTTTTGTTCAGTTTGGACAGAAATTTTATGGAGAGAAGCTCCGGATTTATGTAGCCAAAGACCTTGCTCAAACTGTAATAGATAAAATACTGACCTATCAATTATCCTTTTTTACGTCGCAGGACAACGAGTCTGGTAAATTGCAAACCCGTATCGACAGAGGGATAGAGAGTTTGACCAGGTTGGTACAAAATTTTTTTATAGATATTTTACCGCTTTTTGCAAATGCTATAGTAGCGCTGGCATTTATGTTTCAAGCTAATTTTTATGTTGGATTGGTTGGACTGGTTTTAGTCCCTATTTATTTTGTGATTACCCAGCGCCAGGCTTTGAAATTGGGAGGTTGGAGAAGAAAGATGAGAAGTTATAGGGAGTCTAAATCTCAGGGAATAATCAGCATTATAGAATCTATTACGGTTATAAAATCCTTTAACAGGGAAACGATAGAATCTAATAAGCAATTGGAATTGCAGGAAAGTTTGACGGCAAACCAGATGCAAACCAGAAAAACCAATTTTATGTACGATGGTATTAAATCTTTTGTAGAGCAAATTGGGGTAGTTATCATTATTATTTTGACGTCCTATTTGGTGCTTTCGGGACAGATGACCATTGGCGCAATTATGTTTCATATTCTCCTGTTTAATAACGTTTCCGCACCGATAAGGCAATTGCACCGGATATATGATGAGATGAATGATGCTTTGATTTATTCTGAAAGCTATTTCGAAATATTGAATGCTAACTATGAAATTGAGCGAAGCGGAAGCTATAAAAACAAAAGTTTAAAAGGTTATTTTCAGTTGAAAAATGTACACTTTTCCTATCCCAACGGAACCAAAGCCTTAACGGATATTAATCTGGAAATTAAACCAAATAGAATAACAGCGCTGGTTGGACTTTCCGGTGCCGGAAAGAGTACCATTATTAATTTATTAGATAAGTTTTACCGTCCGCAAAAAGGCTCGATTTTATTGGATGGAGTATCTTTAGATGATTATGATACCCGTTTTCTAAGAAACCAGATAGGTTTGGTGCTGCAAAAGAACCATATTTTTAATGGGACCATAGAAGAGAATATACGCTATGGAAAAGTAGATGCTTCTTTCGAAGAAATAGAAGAAGCGGCGAAAAAGGCTTATATCCACGAGCAGATACAGAAATTGCCCGATGGTTATCAGACAAAAGCGCTCAATCTTTCTGGCGGACAGCAACAGCGGATAGCCATTGCCAGAATGTTCCTTAAAAATCCACCGATTATATTTTTGGATGAACCTACCGCTAGTCTAGATGCCATTGCAACCGAGCAGATAAAAAATAGCCTTGATGCCATTAAGAAAAACCGAACTGTAGTGATAATATCACATTCGATCTCGCAGATTATCGACGCTGATTATATTTATGCATTAAAAGAAGGAAGGATTTTTGAAAGCGGTAACCACGATGAAATTTACAGATTGGGAGGGGTTTATAAAGAAATATTTGATGCCAGTGCCAGAAGTCTAAATATCGAAAAAATAGCAAAAACTTATGATGATTAAACACTAGTTATTGCAGAAGTTTACACAATCTGAGTCAGCTTCTTCTGTTTTTTCTTTCTAAGCTTCCTTACCTTTGATCTCCATAAGATAAAACCGGTAATAGGGAGAGAGCCTATTATGAAAGATCCAATGAAAAAAATAATTTTACCGATGATACCAAACTGTTGCCCCGTATGCAGATCGTAATTCATGTTATTGGCTTTCTTTCCTGTTGATAAATCTTCATGTAATAAGCTGTGGGTTTTATGCTCATTAAAATCGAATTGATACTCATCTACCTTTGCATACCGCAGAGATTCGTGATAAGCCCGAATAGCCAATGGAGATTTTGCTTCGTTAGGTAAGTAAAGCCAAAGCATATCCGCATTTTTGGAGTTTACTCTGGCATAAGCATAAGCTTTGTCTAAATCTGTAAGTAGATTTAAACTATCAACTTTTTCTGGTATAAACTGAAAACGGGTAATTTCTTCATTTTTCGATTTGCCAAGATTAAGTGTTTTATAGATTCCATTTTTTACAGGCTCAAAAGCAAAAGAAAGTCCTGTTAAAATCATTATAAAAGCTAATCCGGAAATATAAAAACCAAGTACATTGTGCAAATCAAAATTAACTCTCTTGATTTTAGCACCCCATTTTATGGTGAAGTATCTTTTTTTAAATTTCCCGTTTTTAGGCCACCACAATATCAGTCCGATAATTAGCAAAACCATAAAGATAATAGCGGAAATACCAATTATAAGCTTTCCAGTTTTACCAGGTATCAACAGACAGATGTGAATGTAGAGTATGATATAGAATATATCATCTAACATTTTTTCTGTTTTTAATACTTTTCCGTTGTAAGGATTGATATAAACGAAAAAGGTTGTTTTTTTTAGGTCTGTAGCCATTGCAACTATGGATCTGTCTTTTCCCATATACATCATACGGTTAACATTTGCATTTGGTAAAGCAGACTTTACGATGGGGTAGACTTGAGAAGGAGAAATAAAGGATGAATTTTGGATACTTACTTTCCTGTAATCGCTGTGCAGATAATCTTTTATCTCGTCTTGAAAACAGTATATGCAACCAGTTAACGCTTCGATAAAAATAATTATGCCAGTTACGATACCCAGATACTTATGTACAGACAGAAAAAAATTCCTCACAGTAATTTTAATTTAGACAAATTATAAATTAGATTTGCGCATCAAAAATATCATAAAAAAGTAATCAATGAAAATAAAATTTACTGCAGCCATATTTGCAAGTTGTGTACTATCTGCTTCCTATGCGCAAAACCATGAGGAAACGGGCTCTGCACAGAACTTGCAGGAAGATGTTGTCGTTGTTGCTTCAAGAAAGCCTGTTAGCATTGCAAAAATCGCGGGGACGGTTTGGGTACTTAGCAGCGACCAGATTCAGGAACAGGCAAAAAATGGTGTTCCTATTAAAGAAATGTTGGGAATTCTTGCTCCCGGGATGGACATCGGTCCACAGGGGAGAACAAATTATGGGCAGAATATGCGTGGGCGAGCCGCTCTGGTTATGATAGATGGCGTTTCTTTAAACAGTATCCGGGGAATTAGCCGGCAATTAGATGCAATTGATCCATTTAACATTGAAAGAATTGAAATTCTATCAGGCGCAAGTTCTATTTACGGAGGAAACGCGACAGGTGGTATTATTAACATCATTACAAAAAAAGCAAAAGATGAAGGTTTTGGAGGTAGCACAGAGGTAGGTTTACGTTCCGGATTGAGACAAAAGGAAGACCACGATTGGAGAGCTGCTCAGGCATTGGCTTATAAAAATGATAAGCTTGAAGGAAGACTGGCATTGTCCTATCAGCAAAATGGCGGTACGTTTGGTGCGGATAATAGACAAATTTTTACCGATATCTCCCAAACAGACCTACAATATAACAGAACCATTGATTTGCTGGGTACGGGTGGTTATTCTTTTAACCGTAACCATAAAATAACTGTTTCCGGTCAATTTTATACTTCTAAATTTAATGGGGACAGAAGTTTGTTTTTGGGAGACAATTTAAGTGCCTTCACCACATTTAATGGAAGTGTGCTGGAGATGAGAGATGGTTTCGATTCTGATAGAAAGCCGGGAACAAATCGTTGGATGGGCACTGCAAACTACCATGGATCTAATCTTTTGGGAGGGCAGGATTTATATATCCAATTGGCTTCAAGAGCAGAACGTTTGGATTTTTACCCTTTCCCTGGAACTTTGAAGTTGGCTACGTCATCAACACCATATGCATCTTCGTCGAGACAGAACACAAACTATACCGGTTTTAAAGCTTTACTTTCCAAGAGGATAGATCAGTTTAACTTTTCGTATGGAATTGATGTAGATTTTGAGAAATTCTTCTCCAGCCAGTCTGTTTTTGATATCAACACAACATTGTCTTCGGGTGGTTTGGTAAACAAACAGATATTTTCTTTAGGCAGATATCCAACAGTGCATTCTAAAAGCTATGCGGCTTATTTACAGGCAGATTATGATATTTTCGAATTTTTGAAATTATCGGGAGGGATTCGTTACCAAAAATCGAATGTTGAAATTGATGATTTTATTGGTAGTGTACAACAAACTCAATTGGCGTTTGGTTATGGCACATCGGCAAGTGCTATACCGGGAGGAAAGAGTGATTACGATATGACAATGTTCAATGCCAGTTTACTATACAATATACAGTCTAATCAGCAGGCATGGTTTACTTATTCGGAAGGTATTTCTTTAGCAGATCCGGCAAAGTATTATGGTATAGGTGTTTATAAACTAAATACAACAACAAATAACTGGGATTTGACATCTAGTGTAAATGTTAATGAAAATCCATTACAAGGTATAAAAACAGGGCAATTTGAGCTGGGTTATCGGATAAAATACCAGAGTTTGAAAGCGCAGATTTCGGGTTTTATCAGTAACTCAGATAAATCTCTGGCTGTAGATAAAACAACTTATCAGGTTTTAGTCAATAATCAAAAACTTAGGAATAAAGGCATCGAGGCCGAGGCTGCATATAACTATAAAGGATTTACAATTGGAGCAAATACTTTGTTAATTAAATCTGAGGTGGAAGTAAATGGAGACTGGCAAAAACAGGAAATTTATAATGCCAGTCCAAGTAAATTGGTTGGTTACTTAGCTTATGGTATAGATAAATGGAATTTTAGATTCCAAACGTTGAATAATTTTAAATTAGAAGATGCTTTGGGTAATAAAATGAACAGCTATAATACTTCTGATTTGTTTGCAGGGTATAAGTTACCTGTAGGAAAACTGAATGTAGGTGTACAGAATCTGTTCAATACTAAATATCAGTCTATTTGGAGCAAGCGTTCTCAGGTACTTTATTCCAGCTATAAGCTGGATGATTTGTTCTATTATCAGGGTAGAGGGCGAACTTTTTCTTTCAACTATACTATAGATTTTTAGCATCCTAATGGATATAAATACGAAAGAGCGCATGTTGGTATATGCGCTCTTTATGTTTTTAATGATTAGCTTTGTGTGTTTTTGAAGGTTAAAAACTTAGAAATCATGGAGAAATTTTCCTTAGCAATAAGACCAAATGACGACATAGTTTTTAAAGTAAAGCAAGCAAAGCATTTGTTGCGGTCCGAATCGGGTAAATCTTTTAGAAGTCAGAATTCAGAAGCGCATATCAGTCTTTTCGAATATGAAACCGAAAGGAAGGACAATAAATTACTATTGTTGGACGATTTATCTAAGATTGTTTCTTCTCTAAAGCCCTTTGAAATTACTTATAATGGTTTTAACCATTTTTCGAACCCAAATGATTCCCATACTTTTTTTATTGGTTTAAAAGGCGAAACGGCTGTGACCATCAGAGAGTATGCAAGATCTATACAGGAAAAAAGCCAGTTTAATTTAATTGATAAATGTAGGATACCGCATATGTCAATAGGTAGAGGACTGAGCAGAAAACAGTTGGAAAAGGCCTACTCATTGTTTAAAGCTTTTGATGAGAAGGAATTTTGTTTATCCTTTGTTCTGCGAAGATTTAATCCCTGGAGGAAGCAATACGACATTATTGCAAAATTACCTTTGTTGGGAGTGAATAATCTTTATGGCCAAATGAGTTTATTTGGATAATTTATAAGATTTTCTGTAATTATTATAAGTTTGTGCCTTCTAGATTTAATATAAAATGAAATATAAAATATTGGAACTGACGGGAAAGACTAAAGAAGGGAAAACAAAATTTGCAGAGGTATTGACTTTTATAGATAATAATTACAATTATAGTCCTGCTGCATTTAAAAATGGTAATATCTATAATAAAGAAACCGAAAATCAAGGCAGCGCCAGAGTATTCTCATTTGCAAAACTGAATGGTTTTTCTGAGCAGGATACATTGGAATTATTTGCAGAACATTATCTATCGGTCTTGAATGATCCGCAAGGTAGCGGGCACCAAAATATAAGACAGTTTATGGCCAGTGGGTGGGAAGGAATTGAGTTTGAAGCGGAAGTGCTGACTGAGAAATAATAGGTTTAAAGGCACATGACAAAAATGTGCCTTTAACTATTTATCCCTTGTGATTAGTTTAGATGCAAAATCTCTTAACACCTCTTTTCTTTCCGTAGGGACATTGATCTTTTCAAGACAGTGCAAAGCTTCAGCTGCATAGTTTAACATTTTTTCTTCTGCGATTTTACGAATGTTTAGCGTATTATATATCGCAGTAACCTGAGCAACCTTGTCATCTGCTGTTATAATTTGATTATTCAGCAAATCTTCCAACTCTTTTTTTAAATCGTCTTTAGCTAATTCTAATGCTTTAATTAAAAGGAATGTCTTTTTGTTCGAAATGATATCTCCACCAACTTGTTTTCCAAATTTTTCAGGGTCGCCGTAAACATCCAGGATATCATCTTGTAATTGAAAAGCTACACCCAGTTTTGTCCCGAAATCGTTGATTAATTCCTGATCATTTTCTGAAGCATCGGCGATAACTGCGCCTATTTTTAGTGCACCACCTAAAAGCACAGCTGTCTTCAGTCTGATCATTTCTATATATTCTTCTATGGATACAAATTCTTCCTTCTCAAAATTCATATCCATCTGCTGTCCTTCGCATACTTCAGTAGAAATGGTATTAAAGATTTTTAAGCATGCCGGAAGTTTTACGGCTTCCACCTCACAAATCAGTTTATACGCTTCTATCAGCATAATATCTCCAGATAGAATGGCAGTAGAATCGCTCCATTTTTCGTGAACGGTGGGTTTTCCTCTGCGAAGCGGGGCTTTATCCATAATATCGTCATGCATTAAAGAGAAGTTATGGAAAAATTCTATTGCCATAGCAGGCTTTACAGCTTTTTCCACATCTCCACCAAACAGATCGGTAGCCAGGAGGAGCAGAGCAGGTCTTAATCTTTTTCCTCCCAAACCTAATAAATAGGAAACCGGTTCGTACAGATTCCTTGGTGAAGAAGGGTAGGAGTAAGTATTAATTTCCTGATCTAATAAAAGCTGTAATTCTGATATCTTATACATCTATAGTTCTATTGAGCTGGCGAAAATAAGAAATTACTATTAATCGGAAACCAAAGTAAAATCTATTTGCCTTTTGCTAAGATCAACACGTTTAACCTTTATTTCAACCTCGTCTCCCAATTGATAGACTTTCTTTTTACGTTGTCCAATGATACAGTAATTTTTTTCATCCAGTGTGTAGAAATCGTCGGTAATATCACGTAAACGAATCATGCCTTCACACTTGTTTTCTTCTATTTCCACATACATTCCCCATTCCGTTACGCCGGAAACAATACCTTTGTAGGTTTGGCCTACATTTTCCTGCAGGTACTCTGCTTGTTTGTATTTTATGGAAGCTCTTTCTGCATCTGCAGCTTTTTTTTCCATTTGGGATGCATGGAGAGCCATTTTTTCGTAATGTTCCACGTTGGCATTATCACCATGATGCAGGTAATGTTCTAAAAGCCTGTGAACCAAAACATCAGGATAACGTCTGATAGGAGAAGTGAAATGTGTGTAAAAATCAAAAGCCAGTCCATAATGACTGCTGCTTTTTGTGGTGTAAATCGCTTTCGCCATTGAACGGATAGCCAATTGTGTAAGTACGTTTTGTTCTTTTTTTCCTTCCACATCAGCCATTAATTTGTTTAATGAACGGGATATATCTCTGTCTGACTTTGTTGATATTTTATAACCAAATCTTGAGGCAAATTGAGAAAATGTGTTTAAAGTTTCCATATTAGGGGAATCATGCGCCCGGTAAACGAAGGTCAATCGGTGCTTTCCTTTTCCTTTTTTAGAAATAAATTCGGCAACTTTTCTATTTGCCAAAAGCATGAAATCCTCTATAAGCTTATGTGCGTCTTTTCTTTCTTTTACATAAACGCCTATAGGTTTACCGTTTTCATCTAATTTGAATTTAACTTCTGCAGATTCGAAATTGATGGCTCCTTGTTTAAACCTTTTATCTCTTAATATATAAGCAAGTTTATTCAGTGTGATAATCTCTTCCGCATATTCGCCGCTTTCGTTTTCTATAATTTCCTGTGCTTCCTCGTAAGTAAATCTTCTATTCGAATTAATCACTGTCTTTCCGTACCATTCATTTAATATTTGTGCTTCGTCATTTATTTCGAAAACAGCAGAAAAACTGAGTTTATCTTCTAAAGGGCGCAAAGAGCAAAGATTATTAGAGAGCCTTTCCGGCAACATTGGGATAACCCGGTCTACCAGATAAACAGAAGTTCCTCTCTCAAAAGCTTCCTTGTCCAGTGAAGATTCTGGTTGTACGTAATGAGAAACGTCGGCAATATGTACCCCGATTTCGTAGTTGCCATTCTCCAATTTTTTAAAGGAAATGGCATCATCAAAATCCTTGGCATCGAAAGGGTCGATGGTAAAAGTAAGCGTATCTCTAAAATCCCTTCGCTTTTTAATTTCTTCCTGAGATATAGTATCTGAGATGCTATTGGCTTCATGTTCAACTTCCGCAGGAAAATTTAAAGGAAAGCCATATTCCGCTAAAATAGCGTTCATCTCGGTGTCGTTTTCTCCCTCTTTTCCAAGAACACTTTTAATGACGCCAACCGGATTTTTAGCTTCTTCAGGCCAATCTACAATTTTCGCTACTGCTTTTACGCCATTTTTAGCACCATTTAGGTCTTCTAAAGGAATAAAAATATCATGAAGCATTTTTCGGTCATCAGGGATAAAAAATGCATAATGTTGCGATACCTTTACAATTCCCGTAAACTCGAATTTAGCTCTGCGTAATATTTCTACAACTTCTCCTTCTTTTCTTTTTCCTTTTTTGCTGGCGTAAACGTAGATTTTTACATGATCTCCATTTAATGCTCGCCTTAATTTACGCGGAGCGATATAGATATCTTTTTCCAGGGAATCGTCGGGAACAAGGTAGGCAGAACCATCGTTGGACAGATCAATAATTCCTGTCAAAAATGTTTTTGTTTCCTTAAGTTGGTATTTGCCTTTTCCGTTTTCTATGAAAATGCCATCCCGGGTATCATTTTTCAATATAGAAAGTATGGATTTTTTAGATTCAGGATCTACCACATTTAATTTAGCGGCGACCTGTTTGTAGTTTAGTGGTTTATTACCATTTTTCTCGAAAATATTGGTAATAAGTTCTGTCAATATATGAGTAATATTCGGCATGTTATTTCATTTTGTTTAATTAATAACCTGAATATGATCCTCAGGTTTTTTGAAAAATAAAAAATAAGAATTAATTAAAACAAAAAACTCTCCGAAAATCGGAGAGTTTTTTGTTAGAGTCTTCTGATATCGGCACCAAGTGCTTTTAGTCGGGTATCTATATCCTGATAACCCCGTTCGATTTGTTCTATATTATGAATAATTGATTTTCCTGAAGCAGACAAGGCAGCTATCAGTAAAGAAACCCCCGCTCTGATATCAGGAGAAGTCATTTCTATTCCTTTAAGCTGGTATTTTTTGTCTAAACCAATAACAGTAGCTCTATGTGGATCGCACAAAATAATTTGCGCACCCATATCAATTAATTTGTCTACAAAGAACAATCTGCTTTCGAACATTTTTTGATGTATCAGTACAGAGCCTTTAGCCTGAGTAGCCACAACAAGAACTATAGATAATAAATCAGGCGTAAACCCCGGCCACGGGGCATCAGCAACAGTAAGGATAGAACCGTCAATAAAAGTATCTATTTCGTAGCTTTCCTGAGCGGGGATAAAAAGATCATCTCCTCTTAATTCCATTTTAATTCCCAATCGGGCAAAAACACTTGGAATTATTCCTAACTCTTTATAGCAAACGTCTTTGATTGTGATTTCTGAGCCTGTCATAGCTGCCAAACCAATGAAAGAGCCAATCTCGATCATATCTGGCAACATTTTATGTGTTGTACCACCTAAAGATTCAACGCCTTCAATCGTCAGTAGATTAGAGCCTATTCCTGAAATTTTAGCACCCATTCTGTTCAACATTTTACATAGCTGTTGAAGATATGGTTCGCAGGCAGCGTTATATATCGTTGTAGTGCCTTTTGCTAAAACTGCTGCCATAACGATATTAGCAGTTCCGGTGACAGAAGCTTCGTCCAACAGAATATATGTACCTTCCAGCTGGGTAGCATCTACGTTGAAAAAGTTAGTGTCTGGATTATAAACAAATTTAGCCCCTAATTTCTCGAAACCCAGAAAATGTGTGTCTAACCTTCTTCTTCCGATTTTATCACCTCCTGGTTTTGGAATTGCAGCTTTCCCAAAGCGAGCCAATAAAGGGCCGACAATCATGATAGAGCCTCTTAAACTTCCTCCTTTAGCTTTAAAAGTCTGGGACTGGAAAAATTCAAGATTGATGTTTTTTGCAGAAAACTCGTAAGTGTCTTTACTTAATCGATTGATCTCGACACCTAAATCTCCCAAAAGTTCTATTAATTTGTTGACATCTTTGATGTCCGGGATATTGCTAATAGTTACTTTCTCTGGTGTAAGCAATACAGCAGAGAGAATTTGTAATGCTTCGTTCTTAGCACCTTGAGGTACAATTTCTCCTTTTAAAGGTTTTCCCCCACGGATCTCAAATGCATTTATCATTTCTTAATTCTTTTTTCCGTTGTTATAGTTCCTCGGGCGATTTTTGCCGTTCTGATTGTTGTTCTGCTTGAAATTTCTGTTGTTGTTATTAGATTTCTGACTACGGGATGCACTTCCGCCGGAGTATTGATTGTTCGTTTGTTTGGTGTCAATTTTTTGGATAACAACGTTGCTTAAATCTAATTCTCCTTTAGAAAGTTCTGCCAGATCAGACATTATCTGCTCATCATTTACATGATCTTTATTCCATAGAACATATGCCATCTTCATAAAGTTGGCGATAGAATTTACCATATGCTGTTTCTTTTCAGAATCAGTAACCTCTTTGGCTTTCTTTATCATCATTTCTATGGTATGACCATAATGTTTAAATCTGATTCTGCTTTGAGGGTACTCTAAACGTTCAGGTTTTACGTTTATGCTCTCTTTAGCCAAAACAGGATAAGGGGAATCTACGTCTATCTGAAACCCGGAAATAATATGTAAATGATCCCAAAGTTTATGTTTGAAATCAGGAACATCTCTTAAATGCGGGTTTAAGAATCCCATCATGTCTATAACCACCTGGGCATATTTATTACGCTCCTCTTTTGTAGGTAAATTACAAATATACTCTACCATGTTCTGAACATTTCTTCCGTATTCAGCAAGGATTAGTTTTTTACGCGAAGTGTTGTAATCAAATACTTCTGTGTTTGTATCGTTCATTTTGAAACTGTTAAAAGCTTAAATGGTAGCTTTTTAATTGCTTTAAATATTAAGGTATCGTTAAATATACGGTTTCCCAAAGGTTTAGCAAAAATAAACAAAGCATTTACAACTGAAACACTTGTGGCAAAATTTTTACTGAATTTTAAGATTTAACGATACGAAGTTTGGCAAATTTTAATAATAATTGCTTTTGGCCGATCTCTTTAAAGAAAATAGTTGCCTTGATATCTGGTTTATTACCTTCCAGATTTATCACTTTTCCAAAACCAAATCTTTCATGTTCCACAATCTCTCCAACCTGTAAGTTAGAAGTATCTTCCGGTTTAAATCCGGGGGTAGGAACATGCGCTTTCGATAGCAAAGAAGTTGTTTTAACCTTTTGAGAAGCAGGTTTTGGTTTCGAAAATACATCTGTTGAAGCAGGAGCTTCAGACGTTTTGGATTTCCATGCACTGCGTTCGCCATCAAAAGAAGATGGATTTGAACTAAAAGCTTTTTTCGGCAGTTCAATTTCTAAATATCTCGGGTCTATTTCATCAAGGAAACGAGAAGGTTCGGAATTTACTAACGTTCCAAATTTAAATCTCGAAGTAGCATAGCTTATATGCAGTTTTTTTTCAGCTCTTGTTACTGCAACATAAAATAATCGGCGTTCTTCTTCTAAATCCGCTCTGGAATTTAAGGACATCTGACTTGGGAAGAGGTTTTCTTCTAGTCCAACAACATAAACCTGATTAAATTCCAAACCTTTAGAAGAGTGTATCGTCATTAAAGATACCGTGTCTTTATCTTCTGGTTTTTGGTTGTCATCGTTTGTCAATAAAGCGACATCTTCCATGAAAACGCTTAAACCCCGATCTTCAATATCTTCACGTTCCGAAAATTCCTTAATACCATTCAGCAACTCCTGAATATTTTCGTATCTGGCTAAACCTTCAACGGATTTATCTTCATATAGATCCTTTAAAAGGCCTGAATGTTGTGCGATATGAGAGGCCGCTTCGAAAGCGTTGTTGTTTTTCGCTATAGCAGCAAAACTTTGTATTGTTGTTGCGAAATTGTTGACTGCGGTAGCTGCCCTGTTATCTAAAAACTGAAAGGCATTGGTGGCAATATCAAATAAAGTTTTACCGTTTTGGTCGGCAGCAAGAATCATTTTATCTATAGTGGTTTTCCCAATTCCTCTGGCGGGGTAATTAATTACCCGTTTAAAAGCTTCTTCGTCATTATTGTTAAAAGTTAACCTGAAATAAGCGATTAAATCCTTGATTTCTTTCCTTTGATAAAAAGACATTCCACCGTAAATCTTATAAGGAATATTGGCTTTTCTTAAAGCTTCCTCCATAGATCTGGATTGCGCATTAGTTCTATACAGAACAGCAAAATCATTCCAATCTAAAGATTTAATGCTTCTTTCTTGCAATATGGATTCTGCTACGCTCTTACCCTCTTCGTTATCGGAATAAGATCTGGTAATTTTTATCTTGTCACCCTCATCATTATCAGAAAAGACATTCTTTTCCAATTGATTGGCGTTATTTTTTATGATGCTGTTAGCAACATTTACAATATTCTGTGTCGAACGGTAATTTTGTTCTAATTTGAATACTTTAACATCCGGATAATCCTTTTGAAAGTTGAGTATGTTCTGAATATTTGCTCCCCTGAAACCGTAAATACTTTGCGCATCGTCTCCGACAACGCATAAATTGTAGGTTACGGCGGCCAATTTTTTTACAATCAGGTATTGAGAAAAGTTGGTGTCCTGATACTCATCTACCATTAAATATTTAAACTTGTGCTGATATTTATACAAAACATCTGGATGGTCCTTTAAAAGAACATTCGTCTTGAATAACAAATCATCAAAGTCCATAGCACCAGCTTTAAAACATCTGGCAGTATAGGTAGCATAAACTTTTCCTAATTGACCACGTCCGGTAGAAAAATCATCCGCCTGGATTTGTTCATTATTTTGATATTCTGCAGCAGAAATCAAGTTGTTTTTTGCCATGGAGATTCTGCCGTAAACAAAATTGGGATTATATAGCTTATCGTCCAGATTCATCTCTTTCAGAATAGCTTTGATCAGACTTTTACTGTCGTCAGTATCGTATATGGTGAAATTGCTAGGATAACCAAGTTTATTCGCTTCGACCCTCAAAATTTTGGCAAAGATAGAGTGGAAGGTTCCCATCCATATATTTTTTGCTTCGGGACCTACAACCTTTGTAATACGGTCGCGCATCTCTTTTGCAGCTTTGTTGGTAAATGTCAATACCAAAATCTGAAAAGGGTCTACGCCTTTTTGTATAAGATGTGCAACTCTATAAGTAATTACTCTTGTTTTTCCCGAACCAGCGCCGGCTACAATCATAACTGGCCCCTCTGTCTGTTCAACAGCCTGTCTTTGCGAAGAGTTTAATCCTTTTAAATAATCCAAAATCAATATACTTTTTAAAGCGCTAAATTAAGAATGATTACCAAATATTTGGTCATATGTGAATAAAGAAAGCTATTCGTCTTCTTTATTTAGTCCTTCTCTGCTGGCGTCATGCAATGCAATGTTGATATCCATAATCTGGTCGTCGATATCATCAACACATTTTTTCATTTGTTTGATATATTCTTTCTCATTAATCAGTTCATCTTCAGCAAGCATGATAAGTCCCTTTAGTGTAGCGACCGGACCTCTGATTTGGTGAGAAAGGTGAGAAGAATATTCGGAAAGCTTCCTGTTTTTAACCGTCAAATCTTTGGTCCGTTCTGTAATAATATCCTCTAGCTTCAAGTTGATTTGGTTTAAGTTTTCTTTTTGAATTGATATTTCTTCGTTTAGCTTCTTCAAGCGAATATTATTCCTTTCTGCTTTTCTTTTGCTTTTGTTCAGGATAACGATTACCGAAATACTTAAAGCGGCAACTATAACAGCAAAAACCATTATAATTACGTACTTTTCCTGTTTTTCGATCTGAATCTCGTACTGTTTCTGCTTCTCTAGTGATTTTTGCTGTTCTTCGTGAAGACTTAAGATATTTGATACATTTTCTTTGTAGTATAAACTATCACGGGAATGAACTTGCTCTAAATTAGCCAGTGCAGATTTATAATTGCCTTGTTTTTTTTCTAATTCGTATGAGGTAAGAGTAAAATCATAAATTAGTTTTTCATCGTAAAGTTCTTTTGCGATTTCAATTCCTTCATCAATATTATTTTTTGCAATTTGATATTTTTGTTTAGCCATATTAATAGAGGCTAAAGTAAGATTGATACTAGAAAGAGATATCTTATTATTGTTTACTTTTGCTATTTCATAAGCTTTAATAAGATTAGCTTCTGCTTGACTTATTTCATTTTGATAATAAAAATTAACTCCCATGTTTTGGTATGTAAGCATGAGACCTCTTATATCATTTATCTCTTTGAACAACTGGAGGGCCTTAAAGAAATTGTAGTTAGCTGTTTTGTAATCTTTTTCTTTTGAAGATAAAGAACCAATACTTAAATAGGATGCTGCTGTTAAGTTTTTGTAATTTTTTTCTTGAGACAGTTTAATGGTTTGGTTATAGAAATATATCGCCTTCTGATTATTGAAATATTTATAGGAATTACCTAAATTATTATAAACTTTAGCTATACCAAATGTGTCATTCGTTTTTTTAAATACGTCAAGTGCTTTTAAGTAATAAAAGATTGCACTGTCTTTTTTATTAGAATTGTGGTAATTTATTCCTATACTTCTAAAAGATTCTGCTATTCCACGATTGTAGTGTTTTTTTTTAGAAACTTTTAAGGTTCTTTCTGCTATTTCAAGACCTTTAATTGGAGCATATCTAGCTAATTTTATACTTTCATAAATTAAAGAATCTATATTGTTAAAACCTTGAATGCTATTGGTTGTTTCTGCTAAAGAGAAATTACTAATTAACATTAAATTTAAAAATAAGATAAAATTAGCTAATCTAATTCCCTTCATAGAGATACAGGATTCTAATGTAGTTCATAATTCTAGTTAAAAAAACTCTAATGAGAGAAAAAAATAATATAATTTACTTATGTGAAAAATAAATGTTTTTTTTTATTATTTAAATTATTTATTTTTTTATTTTTTTTACAACAAATAAAAAAATATAGTTATGTTTGAATAATAAATAAGAAATTCATTAAATTATAAATAAGATATTATGAAAAGATTATTGCTTATCTGTGCTTTGTTTGGAGCTTTAGTTTCAACTTCATGTAAAAAGGATGCGGACGCCGCTCCTGAAAAAACTGAAAATTTACCTTTCAATATGCAAGGTGGACCAAAAAAAGATATGGGAGATTATGACTAATATCAAAAGAAAATAAAAAAGAGCGAATGTAACAATTTGCTCTTTTTTTTTGTTTAAAACAAACCTCCTCTTATAACTCTTATATTTGTGTAAACACTAAAAACATTATGCAATCTATAAAGAACTATATTGAGGAGAACAAACCTCGTTTTCTGGAAGAGCTTTTTGCTTTATTGAGATTCCCATCTGTTAGTGCAGATCCAGCCTATAAAAATGACGTTTTAGCTACAGCAGATTTTGTTGCTCAGAAATTGAGAGATGCAGGAGCGCAAAATGTTGAAGTTTGTCCTACAAGCGGATACCCTATTGTTTACGGTGAAAAAATTATCAATAATAATCTGCCTACAGTATTAGTATACGGACATTATGATGTTCAACCGGCAGATCCTTTGGAATTATGGCATACACCACCATTCGAGCCAACTGTTCGCGATGGTAAAATTTACGCCAGAGGAGCCTGCGATGATAAAGGACAATTTTATATGCATGTAAAAGCTTTCGAAGCCATGATGCATACGGATAATCTTCCATGTAATATAAAATTCATGATCGAAGGGGAAGAAGAAGTTGGCTCTGATAACCTTGGTAAATTCGTAGCGGCAAATAAAGAAAGATTGGCAGCAGATGTTGTTTTAATTTCTGATACCTCTATGATCAGTATGGAAACTCCTTCTCTGGAAACTGGATTAAGGGGACTATCGTATATGGAAGTTGAAGTAACTGGTCCAAATCGTGATTTACATTCAGGGGTTTACGGAGGAGCGGTAGCAAATCCGGCAACTATACTCTGTCAAATGATTGCGTCTCTTCATGATGAAAATAATCACATTACCATTCCTGGATTTTATGATGGCGTTGTTGAGCTTACTGAAGAAGAAAGGAAAGATCTGAATTCAGCCCCCTTCGATTTGGAGGAGTACAAAAAGGATTTGGAAATAGAGGAGGTTTGGGGAGAAAATGGATATTCTACATTAGAAAGAACTGGAACAAGACCTACTTTGGAAGTAAACGGAATTTGGGGAGGTTATACAGGCGCAGGAGCGAAGACGGTTTTACCTTCTAAGGCCTTTGCTAAAATTTCTATGCGTTTAGTGCCGGGGCAAGATTGGGAGAAGATTTCTGAATTATTCACCGAACATTTTGTAAGTATCGCGCCTAAATCCGTAAAGGTAAAAGTAACCAAACATCATGGGGGAGCAGCTTATGTTACACCAACTGACTCACCTGCTTTTCAAGCCGCTTATCAGGCAATTGAAGAATCTTTCGGTAAAGCACCTGTACCAACAAGAGGCGGAGGTTCTATTCCTATTGTAGCTTTATTTGAGGAAGAATTGGGAATAAAAACTGTCTTAATGGGATTTGGTTTGGATAGTGATAATCTTCACTCGCCAAATGAAAAATACGATATTTTTAATTATTATAAAGGAATCGAAACTATTCCTTTGTTCTTTAAACATTTTGCAGAATTAGAAAATAAATAAGAAACATTAAGGGAAACAAAATTTGTTTCCCTTAATGTTTCTACCTTTTTGAAGAATCTTTTTTAAAAAAGATAACGATCTAATATCTTTAGAAATTTCTAATCCCCTGAAAGCTGTTGTTGAACTCTTTCCAGTTCAGCAAGCATTTCTTTAAAACGCTTTTCTTCTTTTTGGATATACACTTTCCTTATGAAAAAAGATGTTATTAAAAACCAGATTATTAAAAAAGAAATAGCAATTACTATCAGCGTCGAATCCAGGTAACTGAAGAATTCGATAAAATATAGTAACATCGCAATTCCGATACCTGCCGAATAAATATAATAGTTTAAGGTGTTCTGCTTATATCTCGTTTTACGGAATTTTTTTACAAATTGTATATGCTTCTCCGGTTTTTCAAAAAGCGAATCATTTTCTAAAGACTTCAAACTTTTAATTTGATTATAGATGTAAAACATACAGCAGCAAAGAATCAAAGAAATTCCGGCATGCGTGGTAAAATAAGTAAAGTCCGTTTTAATCCAGAAAAATGTAATCCCAAACATTGCAATTAACATCACAATAAGTTCGGTCCATATCTTATTTTTAAAAAGCACCGTCGACTTTTTATAGCTTTCGATCACTTCTTTATAATCTATATTAGGATTAGTCTTTTGGCTGTTCCAGATATTTAATAATGAATCAAAGTCTTTCATGTTTATTATATAATTCTGTAAGCTTGGTTTTAATTCTGTGTATCTTAACTCTCAAATTCCCCTCCGAAATCCCTGATATCTCCGCAATTTCAGGGTAAGGTATTTCATCCATTACCATTGTAATAATCAAACGGTCTGTTTCTTCTAACTGAGCAATGCATTTATACAATGTTTTTACCTGTTCCTCTTTTTCAGAAATATCCTCTTTATGATTTTCGATGATGTTCGGAGTCAGTTCATCTTTAGGTTGCCTGTTTTCTTTTTTCAGATATGTCAAACAAGTGTTTACCGCAATGCGGTAAATCCATGTTGATATCATGGATTGGTTCCTGAATTTATCCAAATTTTGCCAAACTTTTATGAAGGTTTCCTGTAGCAAATCGTTCGCACTGTCCTCATCGTTAGTATAACCATAGCATAAATGATAGATCTTCTTTGAATTGGCCTGAAAAATTTCTTTAAAGACTTGTTCTTTTGTCATTTATACAAATAATATAGGCGTTAGATAATCTTTATTAGATTTTGTTACATTAATAAGCTATTCAAAGGATATTTTGTTCACTTTTATTTTCTCCTCCAGATTTTCCAATTCTTTGGAATAGTCAAATTGTAGATCTTCTTCCATTTTAGCTATACATTTTGCGATTCTTACATATTGGCGGACAAAAATATTCTTCAAGGCTTTTAATTTTGTTCTGTAAAGCCTTTTTTCAATGAACATATTGCAAAAATATAAAAGAAGCTCTGTTTCCTGTCGTTTGTCAGAAACAAACTTAATGTGTTTGTTCATTATCCGGACAAGCTTTCTCAATTGTTTTATTTTTGCGTAATCGGAATAATTCAGTTCGATAAAAGATTCTGATATTATTGCTTTGATTTCGCCAATATAACCATCAACATCGTTTTGATAAAACAATAAGAAATTTAGTAACTCTTTATTTTCTGTTTTATATTTAGCTATTCTGGTAAGGTGTGTAGCAAGTTCATAAGCCGATAACTGTTGCAGCTCTTTTTTTAGCGTATTCAGTTTAGGTGTCTCCATTTCGATTTGTCCAACTGCACAATTTAGTTATTTTTGTCACTAAACATAAAATACTGCATGAAATTAAATAAAGGCGCAATATTTACCTTCTTTTCTATAACTATTGCGGTATTGATATCCTCTCTCCACCATTACGGCCTTTTAAATATATCAAATGAGACAGCTATCGTTACAAGATGGTTTGGCATATCGGGGTTGGTTGCATTTGGTTTAAGAAAGAAGACATTAACAGCCTGGATACTAATATCGATGGTTATTGGAGTAGAAATAGGCCACGATTATCCTGAAATCGGGATGAAGCTTCAGGTTTTAAGTAAGATCTTTTTGAAAATGATAAAGACGATTGTCGCCCCTTTACTTTTCGGAACCCTGGTTTACGGAATTGCCGGACATTCCGACCTAAAACAGGTGGGGAGGATGGGCTGGAAGTCTTTGGTCTATTTTGAGATTGTAACTACTTTAGCGCTATTTATTGGACTAGCTGCAATAAATATTACCAAAGCGGGTACGGGAATAAAGCAACCTCCGGCAATGCTGGAAACATTGCCAGAAGTTAAAGCTCAAAGTTTCAATGATGTAGTGTTGCATGTTTTTCCGGAGAATATAGCTAAATCCGTAGCGGAAGGTGAAGTACTGCAAATAGTAATTTTCAGCATCATATTTGGAGTTGCTTTGGTTTTGGTACCGGAAACCAAAAGAAAACCGATGGTGCAGTTTACCGAAAGTTTGTCCGAAGTGATGTTTAAATTCACCAACATCGTCATGTACTTCGCGCCGATTGGTGTGGGAGCGGCCATAGCCTATACCGTAGGACATATGGGAGTAGGTGTATTGATAAATTTATTTCACTTATTAATGACATTGTACCTTGCGCTCATTGTGTTTATTCTTTTAATTTTGCTGCCCATTGCGCTGATAGTAGGTGTTCCAATAAAGAAATTTATACAGGCAGTTGCCGAACCCATATCCATTGCTTTTGCAACAACAAGTTCCGAAGCAGCTTTGCCCAGGGCAATGGAGGCAATGGAAAGAATAGGTGTGCCAAGAAAAATTGTAGCTTTTGTAATGCCAACGGGTTATAGCTTTAATTTGGATGGAACAACGTTATATTTGTCATTAGCATCTATATTTGTAGCTCAGGCTGCTGGAATGGAAATAAGTTTTGGACATCAGCTATTGATTGTATTTACGCTGATGCTGACAAGTAAAGGCGTTGCGGGTGTGCCCAGAGCCTCTTTGGTTATTTTATTGGGAACAGCGGCATCCTTTGGAATGCCTGTTTGGCCGATATTTATCATTTTGGGAATAGACGAGCTGATGGATATGGCGAGAACTGCAGTAAATGTACTGGGGAATTGTTTAGCAACCGTAGTTGTTGCTAAATGGGAAGGAGAATTTGATAAGAATGCGGATAATAAAGAAATAGAAAAAATATGAGTGATAAAGCAAAGAAGATCTTTTTAGCGATTACAATTATAGTTCCTTTCGTACTATACTGTACCTATTATTATGGTAAGATGATAAAGAACGCTCCGTATAAATTTGCAGAGTTCGAGTATTTGGAACTTAAAGCAGGAGTAGGTGAGAAATATGAAAAAAGCTACAATTCAAAAACACAGGATTACCAGTTTGTTACAGTTAGCGATTCAGTTATAAACAAGAAAGTAAAATTGTCAAAAGATGATTTGCTTTATTTACATAGAAAAGCTGCAGAACTGGGTTTTTGGGATTGGCCGGCGAAAATGTTGGGAAAAAAGGATGATTCTCCAAGATATTATTTGGAGTTTGTTTATCAGAGGAAGAGCAAAACAATAGAATTAGATGCGGACTTCAATGAAAATACCAGGCTGAAGGACGCTGCTTTGCAATTGATAAAGACAGTAGAGAAAACAATTGACGAAGCGGAGGCTCGCACAAAACAGTAGAAATATATGCTATTTCATTTGTTTTAATAAATGAAGTTCTTATATTTGCACCTCAAAATAAAAACATATAAAATATATTAACAATGTACGCAATAGTAAATATAGCAGGACAGCAATTCAAAGTTGCTAAAGACCAGCATCTTTTTGTACACAGATTACAAGGTGATGAAGGCGCTACTGTTGAATTTGACAATGTATTGTTAGTTGAGAATGAAGGTAAGTTTACAGTAGGAACTCCTGCGGTAAATGGCGCTAAAGTTTCTGCTAAAATCGTGTCTCATTTAAAAGGAGATAAAGTAATCATTTTCCACAAGAAAAGAAGAAAAGGTTACAAAAAGAAAAACGGTCACCGTCAGTTCTTTACTAAAATCCAAATTGAAAATATTTCAATATAATTTTTTAAATTAGGTTGTTAACTCGTTGAACTTTAGTTTAGCATAAAGATATAAACAATGGCACATAAGAAAGGGGCAGGTAGCTCGAATAACGGTAGAGAGTCACATAGCAAACGTTTAGGTATCAAAATTTTTGGTGGTCAATCGGCTATTGCTGGTAACATTATCGTTCGCCAAAGAGGTACTTTACATCATGCAGATAAAAACGTAGGTGTTGGTAAAGACCACACTTTGTTTGCTCTTGTAGACGGAAAAGTGGTTTTCAAAAAGAAAGCAGATAACAAATCTTATGTTTCTGTAATTCCTTTTGAAGCTTAAGAAATTTTAAATTTAAATTTTAAAAGCCTATCCCATTTCGGATAGGCTTTTTTATGTTTATATTTTTGCTAAATAGTGAAGGTTAGTTAAATTGAAGTATGGATCCAGAACTGATAATTAACGAAGTTTTGACAAAGGAAGTGTTAGCGGACGTTCTAAAGGAAAACCATTCCAAAAGCGATATACGTGAGTTGACACGTAAGGCAAATAGAAAATATGTGAAAGTAAGGGATGTTTATGAACTTACATTGGAGCATGAAGATCCGCAAGTTGTTTTCAGGTCTGCCTGGCTATTAGAGAATATATTTTTTGATTATCCAGAAGAATTCGAATATGTACAACCACTTTTCTTTAAAGATTATTCCCGCCAGAAAAATAAAAGCGCTCAAAGGCACTATTCTAAGATAGCCAAAGAAGTAACCTATTCTGCACAAATGTGTTTAAGAGACATAAAGCCGGGGAATTTTGACGTGATACTGGAAGGAAGCTTTGATTGGTTGATAGATCCGGAAACTCCGGTGGCAGTTAAATGTAATTGTCTGGATGTGCTATATAATCTCTCTGAACAGGAAGATTGGATATTGCCTGAGCTTAAAAATATCCTGGAACAAAATCTGCTTTCAAACTCCGCTGCACTTTTATCCAGAACAAAATCAATTTTAAAGAAACTAAAACCGTAATTTCACCCAGTTTTATTTATTGCGTAATGTCGGTTGATAAAAAGCAGATTGTAGATGCTGGAATAGGACTTCTCTTATCCAAGGAAGAAGAGCTAAAGTCAATTCTGGCCAATTTAAGGGAATCTAATACGGATACGAAAAGTAGTATGGGAGATAAATATGAAACTTCCAGAGAAATGTTGCAACAAGAGATTAATATGTTGGAACGCCAATTGGCCGAAATTCAAAAACAGAAAGAGATTTTTTCGAGAATAAGGGCAGATTTTACAAATAAGGTTTCTTTGGGGGCTTTAGTATCTACCTCCTTGGGAGAATTGTTTGTGTCAGCAAGTATCGGAGAAATTAAGATTGACAATTATTTAATAAAGACAATCTCTATTAACTCTCCCTTGGTCCAGAAATTGGTTGGTAAAAAAATTAATGAAACATTTTTTTTAAACGGAAAAGAGCATTCTATACTGAATATTTGTTAAAATTATTATATGGAATTAACTACCCCAGCATTGTTGTTTTCGGCAATTTCATTGCTATTACTGGCTTATACAAATAGGTTTTTAGCTCTTGCAAATCTTATTAGAAGTATAAAGCCTTTGTATCTGCAAAATAAAGAGGAAAGTCTTTTGGCGCAGTTAGAGAATCTAAAAAGGCGCATATTTCTTATAAGAAACATGCAGGGATTTGGTATTTTAAGTTTCTTCTCCTGTGTACTGTGTATGTTTCTGTTATATCACGACATGAAGGAAGCTGCAGAATATGTTTTTGGTGCCAGTCTGCTGCTATTAATGATATCGTTATTCTTGTCTTTTAGAGAAATTCAGATTTCCGCAAATGCATTAATGATAGATTTAATGGATTTAGAAGATGCAACTGAAAAATAAAATAAAAATACTGTAACGAATGGTCATAAATATCGTCTTACAAATAAAAAGCAGTATTTCAATTACTAGTTTAAATCTTATAAATTCTATAATAGAAGCAGTTTACTTTATTTATGTTTAAAATTTTTACAAAACTTAAACCCATTTACCTTTTAGCGATTTTATTTCTCGATTTTACTCTAGCTAAAGCACAAAACACACATACTATAAGTGGGATAATAACCGATCAGGGGACCGGAGAAACTTTGGTGGGAGCGACTATTAAATTAGATGGTACAAAACAAGTGGGAACCATCTCCAACCCTTACGGATTTTATTCAATAACTATTCCGGATGGGCAATACGAAATTACAATAAGTTATATCGGATACAGTTCGGTTTCCCAGAAATTCGATATTAAAAAGGATATTAAACTGAATTTTCAGTTAGTATCATCAACGCAATTACAGGAGGTAATTGTAAGTGCAGAAAAGCGCAACGAAAATATCAGTAACCCGCAAATGGGGGTCGAGAAATTAAATGTAAAGGATATCAAAAATATTCCTGTTTTGTTTGGAGAGCGTGATGTTTTAAAGACGATCCAGTTATTACCAGGAATAAGTTCGGCAGGTGAAGGAAATTCTGGTTTTTATGTTCGTGGCGGAGCATCAGATCATAATTTGATTTTACTGGATGAAGCACCGGTTTATAATGCATCCCATTTATTAGGATTTTTCTCGACTTTCAATTCAGATGCCGTGAAGGATGTTACGGTTTATAAAGGAGGCATGCCGGCCCAATATGGTGGTAGATTAGCTTCTGTGTTGGATATTAGAATGAATGACGGAAATAAAAACGATTATACTTTTGAAGGAGGTATAGGTTTGATTTCCTCTAAATTGAAGGTAGAGGGACCTATTTCTAAAGGTAAAAGTTCGTTTATGCTGAGTGGAAGAAGAACTTATGCAGATATGTTTTTAGCGCTTTCACCAGACTCAACCTTGCGTGGTAATAAGCTTTATTTTTATGATTTTAATGCTAAAACCAATTTTATCATCAACGACAGAAATACAATTTTTGTTTCCGGATATTTTGGTCGTGACCGTTTGTATGTGAAAAATGCTTTTGGTTTCGATTGGGGAAATTCAACGGCTACTTTGAGATGGAACCATATTTATTCTAATAGGCTTTTTGGTAACACATCTTTAATTTATTCGAATTACGATTATAGAATTGAAAGTTTAATAGAAGATAATGACTTTAAAGTAGCTTCTACTATCAGAGATTTTAATTTAAAACAAGACTTTCAATATTCTTTAAATAATCACAACCTGAAATTTGGTTTCAATGCTATTAAACATAAAATTGAACCGGGAAAAATAACTTCGAGTGAATTATCCAGTATCAACGAGCGCAAAATAGAAAATAGAAGCGGTTTTGAAGGTGCTCTTTATTTATCAGATGAATGGAAAACGTCTGATAAGATTACTTTGGCTTATGGCCTAAGGCTTAGTTATTTTGCTATGCTGGGGAAAGGTACTTTTAGCACATATGACGTGGATGGAGATATTATAGAAAGCAGATATTATGGAAATAATGAGGTGGTAAAATCATATCTTAATTTGGAACCACGTGTGTCTGCCAGTTTCCAATTAGATGATGATAAATCTATAAAAGGTTCATTTACCAGAAATACTCAGAACCTGCATTTGATGTCTAATTCCACAACAACATCGCCAACCGACATTTATATTATGAGCAGCAATAATACCAAGCCGGAAATTGCTGATCAGGTAGCTTTGGGATATTTTAACAACTTTGCAAATAATAACTACGAGTTTTCTGCAGAGCTATATCATAAATGGATGAATAATCAGATTGATTATAAGACAGGAACAGACCTGCGTGGTAATGAAAATGTTGAGGCTGACCTGCTTTATGGAAAAGGAAGAGCTTACGGTTTAGAACTGTTTCTTAAAAAGAAATATGGGAAATTTAATGGATGGATTGGTTATACATTAGCTAAGACTGAAAGACAATTTGAAGGAATTGATAATGGAAGGTGGTTTAATGCTAAACAAGACAGAACCCATGATCTTTCAATTGTAGGTATTTACAAAGCAAGTGAAAAATGGACTTTATCCTCTGCCTTTGTATATAACACAGGAAACGCAATTTCTTTCCCCGAGGGGAAATATCAGGTAGGAGGTAATACTGTCTTTTATTATGCAGAACGAAATGGTTACAGAACGCCGTCCTATCACCGGCTTGATGTGTCTGCTACTTTAGAAGGTAAACAAAGAAAGAACTACCAATCGAGCTGGTCATTCGGGATCTACAATCTTTATAATAGGAAAAATGCTTATTCAATTGATTTTAGAGAAGTCGAAAATGACAGGACAAAAACAGAGATTGTGAAAACTTCTTTATTCGGTATAATACCATCCGTAACATGGAATTTTAAATTTTAAGATATTTAAGGAACGATATGAAAAATAAATCCGCTATTCTAAATATATTTCTAGGTCTTTTTATTGCGACGGCTTTTTCTTCTTGCGAAGAGATTATAGATGTTGATTTGAAAACTAATGAGCCGAAAATAGTAATTGAAGCTAACGTTACTAATGAAAATGTAAAACAAGTTGTGAAAATTACTGAAACTGTTCCTTTTAAGGCAGATAATGTGTTAAAAAATTTAAGTGGCGCAGTTGTAAGCGTACAGGAAGAAGGAGGCGCTTTTTATACTTTTTCAGAAACGAAACCTGGAAATTATGAATCCTCTGCTGCTTTTGCTGGAAAAGAAGGTAAAACATATGTGTTAACAGTTGAGGCTGGAGGTAAAACGTATACTTCTAGGTCTATAATGCCTAAAAAGGTCGGTTTAGATTCACTATCGATAACTGAATTAAAGGTTTTTGATGAAACTGCTAAATTCTTAAAACTACATTATCAAGATCCGGAGGAGAAAGGAAATTCCTATAGGTTTGTAGTGAAAAATAATGGTGTTTTATACAAAGGTTTTTTTGTTGATAATGACAAATTTAACAATGGAAAATATGTACACAATACTGTTTATGTTGATGAACCTAAGATAGAGGAGGGAAATGAGATAGAAGTGGAATTTCAGAATATTACACCAGAAATATATAAATACTTTTATTCACTTGCACAAATTACAGGAGCTGGAGGTCCGCCGGTAGCAGCTTCAAACCCCGTGTCAAATATAAAAAATGGTGCTTTGGGGTATTTTAGTACTCATACTACTCAAAAAACAGTTTTTCAGGTCACGAAAGCTAAGCAGGATTAATAAGCCTTAGGGAATTCGAGAAAAGGTGTACTTCTGCTGAAGTACACCTTTTTTATTTCTTCAGATGTTTTTTGACTTCAGGAGCTACTTTGCTACCAAAAAGTTCTATTGCTTTCATAATGTCTTTGTGTTCTGGGCCACCAACATCGATATGTGCAACAAATCGGGTTAGTCCAAACAACTCATGCATATATAATATTTTATCTGCCACTTCGGATGGATCACCAATAAACAGTGCGCCTTCTTTTTTCCTTCCTCCTTCAAATTGTTCTTTACGGAAAGGAGGCCAGCCTCTATCTCTGCCAATTCTATCCATTTGATCTGCATAATAAGGGTAATAACTGTCTGCCGTTTGCTCACTGTTTTCTCCAACAAAGGTATGTGAATGAATTCCAATTTGCATTTTGGAAACATCGTGTCCATACTTCTGATATTCCTCTTTATAAAGCCTCACTAATGGCTGAAATTGATATGGATAACCACCTATGATAGCAATAATTAAAGGCAACCCCAATCTGGCAGCTCTTATCACTGATTCCGGCGTTCCGCCAACAGCAATCCAAATATTCAAACCGTTATTTAAAGCTCGAGGAAAAATACGCTGATTCGTTAAAGGAGCTCTAACAGTGCCTTTCCAGTTTATCACTTCATTTTTATTGATGTTAAGAAGTAAATCAAGCTTTTCTTCAAAAAGTACGTTATAATCGCTTAAGTGGTATCCATATAAAGGAAAAGACTCGATAAAGCTTCCTCTGCCAACCATGATTTCAGCTCTTCCGTCGGAAAGTAAATCCAGCGTGGCAAAATCTTCATAAACCTTAACAGGGTCTGAAGAACTAAGTACTGTTACCGCACTCGCTAATTTGATTTTTTTTGTCACTGCTGCTGCGGCCGCTAATATCATTTCAGGACTTGAAACAGCATAATCTTCTCTATGGTGTTCGCCCATGCCGAAAACATCAAGTCCTACCTGATCTGCCAATTTAATTTCCTCAATAATTTCCTTTATACGTTGATGAGGAGAACTGTGTTTTCCAGTAGTTTTGTTTTTGGAGACGTCCCCAAACATTCCGATACCTAGTTCCATAATTTTTTATGTGTTTTAATTATACAAATCTTCAAGGGATTAGTTTCTGAAATTAATTAACCTTTTTCCACCATTCTTCATAATTTCCCTTTAAAAGGATACTGTCTATTAAAACCGATTGCCCGATTAATGGAGTTATAATATTAAGATTTTCTTTTTTGCTGATACTATTAACCTCTTTGAGCGGAGTATCCCAGCTATGCATTGCTAAAGCGAATTTAGAAGAGTGTACCGGGATAAACGATTTTGCTTTTAAGCCCTTAGCAGCTTTAACTGTCTCTTCGGGAAGTGTATGGATATATTTCCATTTCCAGTTGTATTGTCCGTTTTCCAGAATAGCAAGATCGAATGGACCATATAGATTGCCAATTTTAGCAAAATGAGTATCATATCCGCTATCACCACCAATAAATATCTTTTTAGAAGGTGTGTTTAAAACGAAGGAAGCCCAAAGAGATTGATTTCTTTTGAATGTTCGGCCTGAAAAATGTCTGGCAGGAGTGGTTGTTATAGTAAAACCATCCCCAAAATTGGTTTGATCGTACCAATCTGTTTCAAAAATTTCATTTTTAAATCCCCAATATCTCAGATGTGACCCAACTCCAAGACCACAAATTATTTTGTCGATTTTTGGCTTTAAAGCGATAATTGTTTCATAATCTAAATGATCCCAGTGATCATGAGTGATTATGAGATAATCTATTTCTGGTATATCATCAGGTGTATAGATGTCGGCTCCCTTAAAAGATTTCATAGTTCCCGGAATGGGAGAGGCATTGCCACTAAAAACAGGATCGATCAGGAACTTTTTTCCATCAACCTGCAGAAAATAAGAGGAATGTCCAAACCAGACGAATACATTTTGTTCTTTTGGAATATTAAATAAATCCGTTTTTATAGAAGGTAGCGAATCAATAGGTTTTAATCTTTCTTTTTTAGTAAAGAAGAAGTCTTTCAATAAATCATAGTAGGTTACGCCTTCTGCCAGGTCGGGTGTATAAGTTAGATTCTGAAATGCGCCGTTTCTAAAATTTTTCGATTTATCTATTTTTGATTTGCTTATTTCATCCGGTAAGATACCAAATTTTTTTTGGCTGGTATATCCGTAAAATATCAGGACTACCAGAATAATGATGGAGATGGTTACTAACATTAATTTCTTTAACAAAGCTTTTTTTTGTAAAGATATTAAGTTGGGTCAGGAAAAAATGTGTTTGAAATGTAAAGAAAAAGCTAACCGCAAAGACATAACAAACACGATGACTTTAATATGTTTGTTGCGACTTTGCGGTTGAGTATGATTAATATTCGAAAACGCCGTATTGGCTTTTTATGGTTACTTTTTTGTTTTCTGATGCTTCTACTCTCCCTACAATTTTAGCATCAATTCCATAAGATTTGGAAATTTCTATAATATCATCTGCAATGGATTCATCTACATAAAGTTCCATTCTGTGTCCCATATTGAAAACTTTATACATTTCTTTCCAATCTGTTTTAGATTCTTCCTGTATTAGTTTAAAAAGGGCAGGAGTTTCAAAAAGATTGTCCTTGATAACATGCAGATTGTCTATAAAGTGCAGAACTTTTGTTTGAGCGCCTCCACTACAATGCACCATCCCGTTTATCTGGCTACGATACTTGTCTAAAATAGATTTTATGACAGGAGCGTAAGTACGGGTAGGGGATAAAACCAGTTTTCCTGCATCTAAAGTAATATCTGAGTTTACTTGTACTTTATCAGTTAGTTTTTTGCTTCCGGAAAATATCAATTCATAGGGAACCGCCGGATCATAGCTTTCTGGATATTTTTCGGCAATGTATTTATGAAAAACGTCGTGTCTGGCAGATGTTAGTCCATTAGATCCCATTCCTCCATTGTAAAAGCTTTCGTAGTTGGCTTGTCCGTCAGAAGCTAAACCAACAATTACATTTCCAGCAGCAATTTTATGGTTTGATATTACATCCTCGCGCTTCATTCTGCAGGTAACTGTAGAATCTACAATGATCGTTCTAACTATATCGCCAACATCCGCAGTCTCACCACCGGTAGAATATATATTAATGCCCATAGACCGGAGTTCCGCTAATATTTCTTCGGTGCCATTAATTATTTCTGCTATAACTTCTCCGGGAATCAGGTTTTTATTTCTTCCAATTGTTGATGATAACAGAATTTTGTCGATAGCGCCAACACATAGCAAATCGTCTAAATTCATAATGATGGCGTCTTGAGCAATGCCTTTCCAAACGGAAATATCACCGGTTTCTTTCCAATAAACATACGCCAGGGAAGACTTGGTTCCGGCACCATCAGCATGCATAATGTTGCAATAAGCTTCATCATCACCTAAAATGTCTGGGATTATTTTACAGAAAGCTCGAGGGAAAATTCCCTTATCGATGTTTTTGATAGCATTATGCACATCTTCTTTTCCGGCAGAAACGCCTCGCTGATTGTATCTGTTATCACTCATGGTGTGCAAAGATATTATAAAAAGACTAAAGACTAAAGTAAGCTGAAAGCTAAAAGCTAAAAAAGTCAAAAGGCCAGAGGGTTGAAATTTAATATTTCAACAAATAGCCATAAAAAAGCCCCTAACTGACAAATCAGACCAGGGGCATATTTTAATGTGTTGGTTGTATTGTTATTTAGCAAACAATAATTCTCTGAATTTTGGTAAAGGCCAAATATTGTCATCTACCAAAAGTTCCAATTTGTCGACATGGTATCTGATAGGTTCGAAGAAAGATTTAACCGTTTCGTCATAAGCGATAGCTTTCTCACGGGCATCTTCAATCTTGTTCGCAACTTTTCTGGCTTCAACCATATCCTGAACATTTGTTTTGATGAAGTTCAAGTGAGCAGATAACTCTTCGATAATATAAGTTTGCGCTTGATAAAATTCCGGTCCGTAACCGATCTCTTTTAAGCCTTTAATATTTTCGATAACTTCTGTTTGATACTTGATTGCAGCCGGGATAACGACATTAGTTACTAAATCGCCGATAACGCGAGCCTCGATTTGAAGCTTTTTGAAATAATCCTCCAATAAAATTTCATGTCTTGCATGAGATTCTCTTTTTGAAAAAACACCTGTATCTTCAAATACTTTCTCTGTTTTTTCGGATACTAAAGCATCTAAAGCTTTTGGAGTAGTTTTGATGTTGCTTAAACCACGTTTTTCAGCTTCTGCAGCCCATTCGTCGCTATAACCATTTCCTTCAAAACGGATATCTTTGGATTCCTTAATGTATTTTTTAATTACTGTTAAGATTGCAACATCCTTTTTATCTCCTTTTTTAATTAGCTTATCAACTTCAACCTTGAATTTTGTTAACTGATCTGCAACAATTGTATTCAAGATAGTCATTGGGTTAGCAGAGTTAGCAGAAGATCCAACGGCTCTCAATTCAAATTTATTTCCTGTAAATGCAAAAGGTGACGTTCTGTTCCTATCTGTGTTATCTAATAAAATTTGAGGGATTTTAGGGATACCGAACCACAAGTTTGGATCTTCTTTTACTTTTTTAAAGATAGCTCTGGAAGATTCGATCTCATCCAAAACATCATTTAATTGCGCACCTAAGAAAATTGAAATGATTGCGGGAGGCGCTTCGTTAGCACCTAAACGGTGATCATTGCTTACGGAGGCAATAGAAGCTCTTAGCAAATCCGCATGTTCATGTACAGCTTTAATCGTATTAACGAAGAAAGTTAAGAACATCAGATTGTTTTTAGGAGTTTTTCCCGGAGAAAGCAAGTTTTTGCCGGTATTAGTAATTAAAGACCAGTTATTGTGTTTTCCCGAGCCGTTGATTCCAGCATATGGTTTTTCGTGTAATAATACTTTAAAGTTATGTCTTTTAGCAACTTTGTCCATTAAATCCATCAACAATTGGTTGTGGTCTATTGCCAGGTTGATTTCTTCATAAATAGGAGCACACTCAAATTGTGAAGGAGCAACCTCATTATGACGGGTTTTTAATGGAATACCTAATAACAAAGCCTCAGTTTCGAAGTCTTGCATGTAGGCATATACTCTTTCCGGAATAGAGCCAAAATAATGATCCTCTAATTGTTGTCCTTTTGCAGAGGCATGGCCAAATAGAGCTCTTCCTGTTATAGCGAGATCTGGTCTTGCATTAAATAAAGCCAGATCAACAAGGAAATATTCTTGTTCTATACCTAATGATGCAGTAACTTTTTCTACGCTTTTATCAAAATATTGACAAACCTCTGTTGCAGCTTTGTCTACTGCAGCAATAGCTTTTAATAATGGAGCTTTATAATCCAATGCTTCTCCTGTATATGAAACAAACACCGTAGGTATACAAAGTGTCTTATTGAATATGAAAGCTGGAGACGATGGATCCCAGGCTGTATAACCACGAGCCTCAAATGTACTTCTTATACCTCCGTTAGGAAAGCTGGAAGCATCTGGTTCTTGTTGTACTAAAGCACTTCCGGCAAACTTTTCGATTGCTCTGCCGTCAGAATCTGGCTCGAAGAAAGAGTCGTGTTTTTCTGCCGTTGTACCTGTTAACGGTTGGAACCAGTGAGTATAATGTGTAACACCCTTGCTCATTGCCCAGGCTTTCATCGCTGAAGAAACGTGTTCTGCAATTTCTCTTTCTATAGGAGTGCCACTTTCGATAGAATTTAAAAGCGTTTTATAGGTGTCTTTAGGAAGATACTCCTGCATTTTGTATTTGTCAAATACATTCGCTCCAAAATAATCAGAAATTTTCGAGGAAGGTCTTTTTACTTCTGGAATTGTTCTTGTAAGAACTGTTTCTAGAGCTTTAAATCTAAAAATTGACATATTTTTTGGTTTTAAGTTCTGTTTTTTAAATGTTTTTCCAAAAATACATCATGTTTTTGGAAAAATGCAATAAAAATTTGGGTGTTTTTTGATTTTTATAATGTTTTTAATGGTTTGACATGGATTTGCCAGTTTTGATAAAATAAAGATATTATTTGTTTGTTTTATTGATAAAATGATAATTTTCAGATTGTATGTGTGTTTTATTTTTATTTATTTTTGAATTTTATTGATATTAAAATATTTTATTAGATTATTTTTTGTGATTTTGGTAAAATTGGTGTGGATTCTTTGATTGTTCAGGGGAATGAGTATTTTACTTTTGAAAGGTATATATTATTTTTAATATATCAGTTTAAAAAGATTTTTAACAATTGAAGGTGGTAATGGCTTATATTTTATCTTTGTGAGGATGTTTAATGATAAAATAGTTAGTGTTTTTTCAAGTGTTGTACCTGATCTTCTTTTTGAAAGATTAATTGAAAGACATAAGTTAGTCACTTTCCTTTATCACGTTGTATCAAACAAAGAACTCCCACATATAAGGCATTTGTATAAATACAAATCAGAGGCTCAATTTGAAAAAGATTTGGACGTTCTTCTTAAATACTATGATCCTTTTGACTTAAGTGGAGGCTTTGAAAATTTATCTTTTAAATCCAAAAAACCTTTAATGATACTGACCTTCGATGATGGTCTGAGAGAATGCTATGAAGTTGTAGCGCCAATTCTTAAAAGAAAGGGAATATCAGCTATTTTTTTTATTAATAGTGGGTTCGTGGATAATAAAAGCTTATTTTATAGATTTAAAGTTAGTTTGATTATAGAGAATATAAAGTCTAATTTTCCAAATCATATTCATGAATTTGTAAATCAAAATTTGCATCAAAGTATTGTTTATTTAAAGTCATTAAACTATAATCAAACTGATATAATAGACTCCATTCTAAAGCAATTATCCATTGATTCGGATGATTTTTTGGATCAGCATAAACCCTATATGTCTAAGGAGCAAATTTTAGATTTAAAAAATATGGGGTTTTCGATTGGTGCTCACAGCATAGATCATCCAGATTTTAAAAATATTTCTTTAGGTGAACAGATTAGACAGGTTAAAGAGTCTGTGGACTATATTAAAGAAGAAATAGGAGTGGATTATAAATACTTTGCATTCCCTTTTTCCGAAAAAGGTGCAGATAATTTGGTTTATAATTTAGCAAAGGAACGAGTTGTAGATATGTTTTTTGGTACATCGGGGTTTAATAGAAATGGTGATAATTATTTTTTACAACAAAGAATCTCTATGGAGTTTGATAATATCCCTTTAGAACGATTTTTAAAAATGCGATATACTGTTTATTTAATAAAACACTTTCTTGGATAAATTATAGAACGATAATAATATATATACTATTACAGTATCTAAAATTAAAAATGAAAAAAATAAAAGATCTTTTAAATTTCAAAATAAGATTATTGATTTTTAGTATACGATACAAAATCAAAAGATTGTACACCAAAAAAGGTAAATATTATTGCGTATGTTGTAATACGTCTGTCAGGAGTTTTCTATCTTTTGGTTTAGTTCCCAGAGAGAATGCTATATGCCCGGTATGTAATTCGTTGGAAAGAACAAGGCTTTTGAAATATTACATTATAAATGAAACAGATATATTTATTGGCAATAAAAAAATATTGCACTTTGCACCGGAACCGATTTTAAGTTTGTGTCTTAGAAAATTATCAAAGCAATATGTTTCTGCTGATATAAGAAAGGATTATGCTGACAGGGAAGAGGATATTCAGAGGCTAACTTTTTCGGATGATGAGTTTGATTATATTATCTGCTCCTGTGTATTAGGGCATGTAGAAGATGAGGCAAAGGCTGTAGAAGAAATGTATAGAGTTTTGAAGGTAGGGGGGAAAGCTTTTATTATAACATTATTGAATACTGAGATTTATGAAACTTTAGAGGATGACTCTATAGGAACTCCTTCTCAGCGTTTTGAACATTATGGAGAATATGATTTATTAAGATTACATGGAGAAGATTTTTTAGAAAGATTAAAGCGACCGAATGTTTTTGTGGAAAAGATGGACTATGCCGATAGATTTTCTGTTGAGGAAAAACAGAAATTCAGTTTGGGAGACAAGAAGAGAGAAATAATATATGTTGCGACAAAAATTAGCTAATATAAAAAGTTGTTGACAGTATGTGGAGAGTTGTCTCAGGAGAAATATGGCAGGATAAAATATCTGGTTTACAACTGCCTTTTTATTATCAATGGAGTTTTATAGAGAGTATATCTAATATCTTTGATGTTGAAGTTTCTTACTATATAAATACTATCAAAGGACAAGATAATGCTTATTATATTTGCTATAATAAAAATGGTAGAGTTTCTAATTTAGAACCTTTTTCATATACCCCTTTTTATATACGCGATGGTATAGCTGAACCGGTATTTTTTGAAGTAGTAGAAAGTTTAGTACATATCTTAAAAGCAAAGTTTAAAACTATTCACTTTAAACTTGAGCCACAACTAAAAGATATCAGGCCACTTATATGGCATAATTTTAAAGCTGAAATAAGATATACGCATGTAAAAAGCGATTTTTTTACTGTACACCCACAGGTAAATAAGAACTTAAAGAAAATTAATGAGAGCAAGTATAAAATAGCTATTAAGACGTTTTCAGAAGAAGGATTAAAGTTAATTCTTGACTTTCAAAGAAAATTTGGTTTCAAAAAAGCAGAATGTGATAATTACAAAATATTATTAGAAGCACTTAGCAAAAAATCACTTATTAGATTTTTTGAGGTTTATGATGCTGCATCTAAACGACTAATTTGTTCCCGGATAGTATTGATAGACAGTTTGACATCCAGGCTCTACCTTTTGATGATTAGTGATACCCATTCGGATGATAAGTATATTCATACATATATGCATTTTATTGTTTTAAATTGGGCAAAAGAGAATGGAATTAAAGATATTGATTTATGTGGAGCTAATATTAAGTCTATATCTATCTTTAAATCTTTTTTTGTAACAGATTTAAGGTCTTATTATGTTGTGTCTTATAATCATTGGGTTTACAATACCGCAATTTATATCAAAGCCATATTCAAAAAAATACTAAAAAAGTGGATATAATTTTATGAATTTTCTGGAATAATTGTTTCTCTCGCCTAGTTTCCTAATAAGTTTTTTCGAGTAATGGAGACTTGATTCAAAGACATGCTGAAGTATTGGCAAAAAAACAAGATAGTAGAGCAGTTTGCCATGCTAGCCGGCTGAAGATCAAAAATCTTATATTAACTAAAAATTGTAGCTCAAAATGAGAATAGATATTATCAGAATAATTTGGAACATCGAAAATATTGATATGTGGAATAAGAAAGAAACTTATTAAAATTATTAAGTAATAGAGTGGAGCGGCCGTAGTCCCAAGAGTCTTCTTACATAGAAATTTTTAATGTTAATGTTTGATGTTGCTTTTTCTTTTAGTAGCTTAGGCTATGAGAAAACCGCTTACACAAAAAATAGTTACTCTAAAACTGCCTGTATGGAAACAGAAACTCTTGGTAAACATTGTTTGTATCCATAATATCCTTTAAACTGTTCAGATGAGTAGTGAATAACAGTAAATCGACCAAAGAATCTTATCCCATTTATACAAGGAAGTGGATATGTGTCATATATTACATATTAAAGTTGTAATTTCATTAATAAAGACATAAAAAATCAGATGCTGAGATTATAATACATCATTTTCTTTAAACATTTCTTTAATAAATTAAAAATTTACATTTTATTTTTTACTAACTTAGTTCTAAAATCTTTAGTATATCCTTGCCACAAAATATAAACGATAGTTATTATATGGACGATGAAAATATCGTTAGTTTTTATGATGAATTTGTTGAAAAACAACGAAAAACAGCTATTAATGAAAGGATTTTTAGATTATACAAAAGAATGCTGAAATTGGGCTTAAAGTCTGGTTCTAATGTTTTGGAATTAGGTTGTGGTATAGGAGCTATGACCTTTTTACTTTCAAAAACGATTAAAGATGGGAAGATAGAAGCTATAGACATAAGTGGTAGATCTGTAGCATTTTCCAGAGATAGAATAAAGAACGCCAACGTGGTATTTTATGAGCATGATGTTGTTAATTATATGTCTTACATAAAAGACATTGATTTTATAACATTATTTGATGTGATTGAGCATATTCCCATTGAAAAACATAATGAACTTTTCTATAATATATCATTGTCTTGTAACAACAAAACTAAAATACTCATTAATATACCTAACCCAGAATGTGTAGAATATGATATAAAAAACAACCCGGAAGCGCTTCAGATTATAGACCAACCTGTACCTTTACAATTTATATTAAAGAATCTGGAAAATAATGGTTTAACACTTTCTTATTTTGAGACATATAGTATATGGGCTGAAAATGATTACCAGTTTTTTGTTGTTAAAAAGAAAACAGATTTTAATGAAATTCTGTTAAAAAAAAATCTCTTTAAAAGAATTATTGATAAACTTAATACAGTACTTATCAAAATAAAATATAATTATAATTGACCAATTTATATTTGTAAGTCTTCTATGCTAATTCGCCGTTGTAAGGAATCAAAGATGTTATGCTATTTTTTTAATGAATGAGTTTTTAGATTATATACTGGTTTTACCGAGTTGGTACCCAAGTAGAGTTAATATATTTAATGGAGATTTTAATGAAAGATTGGTACACGCGGTTTCAAAATATAGAAAACAGATAGTAGTTTATGTTGTACAGGATAATAGTTTGGTTAATGTATTTGTGGAAATTACTGAACAAGACAATATTATAACATATATAATATACTATCAAAAAAAGAACAATTTCATATATACCGCATATCAAGTATTTAAATTATATCTATCTACTTTAAATTCGATATTTAATATTTATGGAAAACCGAAATTAGCCCATATATATGTATTTTATCCGGCAGGTTTGATTTCACTTTATTTAAAATATAAATATGGCTTAAAAACTATACTTACTGAGCATTGGACTATATTTTATAAAGAACAAAAGCACTATATAAATAACCATCATTTTCTAAAAAAACTTCTTTACAGGAAGGTATTAGTATCATTTGATATCATTATAACAGTTGCTAATAGATTAAAAAATGAAATCAGTAAATGGAGTGGGAATAATAAGAAGTGTGTGATTCCGAATGTTGTGGATACAAGATTATTTAACTTTGATAATAACAATAAAGAAAACGATAAGCCTTTTAAGTTTATCCATGTATCGACTCTCGGATATCAAAAGAATATTAATGGTATATTAAATGTAATGGAAAATATTGTCAATAAAACTAATATAGATATGCAATTAGTTTTAATTGGAACTTATAATTCTGAGGTAATTAAGCGTATTTCCAATTCAGCATCTTTATCCCAATATGTGAGTTATGTAGGCGAAATTCCTTACCATGATGTTGCAAAAGAAATGAAAAGGTCAGATGCTTTTATATTATTCAGCCGATATGAAAATATGCCTTGCGTTCTTTTGGAATCACTATGCTGCGGTTTACCGATTATTTCATCCAAAGTAGGTGGTATAGCTGAGATAATAAACGAAGAAAATGGCATTTTAGTAGAAAATGAGAACGAGGAACAACTGGAACAAGCAATTTTTTTTATGATGAATAATTACTCCATTTATGACAGAGAAAAGATTGCTGAAAAATCAATAAAGAAATACAACTACAATAAGATAGGTGAGGAAATAATAGCTATTTATGAAGAGTTAGAAAATTTATGAGATAGTGTCTTGAATTTTGTGTAAATAAAAAAAAGATGGCAGTCATTCCTATTGTGATTAAAGAAAATCAGAACTTCAATTATTACAGTTATACTTATCCTTTTGGAGGTATATTAATTTCTGAGTATTGCAAATAGGAGCTATTATTACGAACATCATATACAAAATATAATTATTTCAGGAGAAGTACTCATTCTCCCTACTTTATCAAATAAATTTTTCCAATATTATTTTTAAAATAAGTATCTCCTTTTGTAAACCTGTGTTTATATTCAGTAGAACTGTCTTGCAAATAAACTTTATAAAAGTAAACACCTTTAGCTAATCTATCGCCAAACATATCTGTACCGTCCCATGTAAAATCAGATACATTGTTGCCTATTTTTATGCTTCCAAGTTCCTCTTTCAGTATTTCTCTAACTACTTTTCCAGAAGTACTTAATATCTGTATTTTCATCTTATCCGGAATTCTATCCCCAGTTAAGGTAAATACGAATTTCATTTTATCAACAACCGGGTTTGGATATGGATAGAAATTACTGATACTGGATTCGTTTATAACTTCAAAGTCGAGAAGATATTCATCTTTGGATTTATTCCCGAATTTATCTTTGCTCATAATTTTCATTGTATATGTTCCGTCAGAAAGTCTTTCAGGTATATATTGCAAAGTCATTTTGTTTTGTTCATTTGTTCCTGTCTGCAGAATTTTTAAATGACCTTGTGAGTAATAATATCTTTTAAACTCGCTACCTGTTTTGCTTTTTAAATAAACTTCCACCAGTGAGGTGTCGTTTTGTAATACAAATTTATTTTCATCTATAGCTGATATGATAAATACAGGTGCCGGACTTACAATTTCGCCATTGATAATTCTTCTACCATCAACAAGAACATCCAGATTGGGCGCTTTGTTGTCTGCTTCAACATCAAAATCATATGAAATTTGGTTGTTGAATGCATAATTATCTCCGTATGTTTTATTTCTTAAACCTATTTGGAGGCGGTTTGTACCCGCTAAGGCATTTGTAGGGAATTTGAAGATCAAAGTGTCATTTTGAAATGCTGCGATTGGTCTTATAGTAATGTTTTTAGAATATTGTGCAGTTTTATTTATTACTTTAAAATCGATATTCAAAGAATCTGACGGTATTGTACTTATATTGCTGATACCTAATTTCAGTTTCAAGGAATCTCCCTGAACCATTTTTTCTGAATGAAAATCATTTAAGTAAGAAGGATTAAATGTAATTTCAGGAGAAGGATCGTATAACACTCTCCAATGATTTAATTTTGGAGTGGTTTTTTCTTTTTGATTATTCAGGTTTATTTTGAATTTGACGTATGGATATTGTTCAGCTGAAACATTACTTAAGTCAATGTCTTCCGTATTTATATTAGACATAATAACATGTTCATTATTATTTCTGTCAATAGCATAAACGTCCACTATCTGTGAATCATTGGGTCTTTGTTGATAAGAAATTTGTGCAGAATTCCATTTTTTTGCCGGACCAAATTTATCTGTAACTAGATAACCGTTAGGTACAGAATATTCCAAATCGTGGGTATATGAAATGGTCTGTTGCCTGGCAGGTAGAGGAGAATCGTAATTGGGCAATATCTCTAAAGCTTCGCCTCTATTTATGCCTTTTCTTCCCCAAAAAGCATAAGGCTCACCTGCATCAATTTTTGTGAATTTATCTAATCCAATGCTATAAAATGCTTCTTTGGCATATTTTGGAAGGTTTTGCAATGAACAATCATTATTGGTTAATCCTAACACATAATACCCGTTGGGCAATTGGTTAATGTATGCTACCATTGAATCTAAAGCAACAGGATCGTTTAGGTTCCAAAAAAACTGCCCTGAATAACCATTAACAAGATCAGGTCCATTTCTGGCATTATATATACTTGGATAATTTACTAGTCCATTTTTTACAACATCGCTGTAACTTGCCATTGTTATACCATAAACTACCAGATCTGTCCATGCTATTGAATTTAAGGGATTTACCCTTATCCTTCTGTCATAATCATCAGGAGGGAGATCGTCACCTCTGGCATTGATAGTGGTACTAAAAATATCTTTTTCAAATTCAAATTCATTACTGTTGGTATTCAAATTCAGATTATGGCTTTTATAATCTGAATCGATGATTTGTTCTGTTTTGCTTATGTTTTTTCCGTAATGATGATCTTTTATATAAGTAAAAGAATTAGACACCCATTCTATGTTGTCGTTATCTATTGCTACCCTCCAGTAATATATTTTATTGTCTTCGAAATTAATATTAGGCTTCCAGGAAGGTAAGATATCCGAAACTATACTAGGCGATGTTTTCTTAAAAGAGCTGTCAAAAGAAGGTACGGTATCTATCTCAAAAAGATATTTTTCATTTTTTGTAAATAGATTGTCCGGTTCTGCCAAAAGGGTAACTTCGGCAGAAACTATACTGTTTTTTATTGGATAGATGGCATTGACACTATTTCCTGGTAAAAAGTAACTGAACGATGCCGAATTGTCGGTTTTGTCCTTTTCATCGAATATATTATTGGGGTCTAATTCTACTTTTATCTTATTGATTCCCGAAGCTTTTATTCCGTTATTGGAAAGTATGGCCGTTAAAGTATCACTGTTTATAACAGGATCTATTTTTATCAGTTTGGTTTCTTCTATGTTTTTTTCTTCTATTTTTCTTGTAATCCTAATATCAAGGTTGTCTGGTATATATTTTCCGATATTTTGTACAATATAATTGATCTCAAAATTTTCCTGTAGGGCGTTTTGATTTACTTTCGCTACATATATTTTATTGTCATCTATATGAAAGTTAGGTTTTTGTGGATTGAAAAAAGTGATATTTGGATCTCCAAAGAAAATATATTGTCTGGAATGTGCTAGATTAAGTCTGTCTGTTAAGTTGGTTTGATCATTTAATCCTAATCTGAATCCTTCTGCAATAGGTTCGGAATAATTATTTACAAACCATCTTGTATAAAATTTACTTGAGAAATTATATAAGTAACTTCCGACACCTTCGCTGGATGTTCCTATCCATGAAATTGCTCCCCTTTCATTAAGTATCATGTTTTCTGCATATGAAGGAGCGGTGCTGAATGCATTACCGGTACTGCAACCATTAACTAAATAGTTTGTAGGTTTATATGCGTTGTTTAAATTGCCAGGGATACCTAAAGAAACAGCAGTTAGAGAAACACTTCCATGTCCCAGGAAGGAAATAAGACTTGTTCCACTGTTTGTATTTGCTATAATACCATCAGTAAGATTTTCGGTAACAGCTTCTGACACTTTTTTATCAAAACTAACCGAATATGCCCCCAAAAATCCGTTTTTGGCGATATTCCCCAAATTTTTCAAATAATTACTGAAAGTCTGATATTCAGATATAGTTGCACCTCCGGTTACATTTATCATCTTTTTTCTCCAAAGAGAATCGGGGAGATTGATATACGTTTTTAATTTTACCAGATATGTATTTATTTCCTCATTTGTTTTTGCAGGAATTCTTCCAACAGCTAATCGAGCTGCTTTTTCTCCGTTGAATATGGCAAGTAAATTATCAGAAGCGGGATAACCATAAGTAGGTACTAAATCAGATGAAAGGTTATCTTTAGGATTAGTCATTCCCCGTCCTAACAATAACAGAGAGGTGGATAAGCCACCACTTTTATCTATATTCCACTTAATAAAATTGTTGATGGCTAATGGATGATGGAAGCCATAATAAAATTCATTATATATATCTTCTGTATATGCTAATAGTGTAGGGATATTCCTTACTTGTTGGTTATAGTTCAGATAGTTTTCTGCGCCTGTAGAAAGGTTTTTATTGGATATAATGATTGCCTTTCTGATATCAGAAACATTAAAACGTCTAAATATTGTTTTTTGATAAGTTGCAGATATTGAGTTATTCAGATCAAATAGGTAAAAATCGGAATTGTTATTGCTAATATTGCTTATATTCAGCGTGTTACCATTTTTTGCTATATTATAAGTGTAATTATTTTTAATGTCGATCAGAATCGGGTTTGAACTGGAAAAAGAAAAACTAAGATTTGAAGAAATATATTGGGCTGGTATACTAAATCTTAATGAATAACTATTATTTAACGTTAGGTTTCTTGGATATAAAATTTCTAAATAGCTTATAGATTGATAATCAGTATGTGTTGAACTAGGGTCAGTAGATAAATCATCAATGACATGAAAATTCAGTGTAGTTGTTTCTCCGACTAAGTTTATATTTTTTGTGTTGCGTATTGTTTTGTATCCGCTAAATAAGGTATCGCAGATTATTGTACTTTCATGTGTGATTCGAAAATGATGATTGTATGAAGAACCTGCTACCGTGGAATTTGATCTTCCTGCTACATAAAAACTAAGTGTTGGCGTAATTCCTGCTGTATTAGCAAATCCTGAAGTATTTATATTGTATGAGCTGGATTGGTTTTTACCGATTAGATTGCTCATATATCCTTCTCCATCTATGTATTCAGATAAGCTCATGGCTTCCAAAATATATTCTCCTGGATAATAGGTAGTTTTGAAATCTGATCTTGATTTTGTTAATACATAGCTTAGTGTGGTTGGAGAAGCAGTATTAAGAGGAATAGTATACCTTAATCCGTCTTTTTCATTATTATAAGTTAAAAAATAATGGTTTTCATCTTCAAACAACGCAACATTAGTATTGGGAATATAGCTTTCGCTGGAATACATTTTTTTATCTAAATCGGCATTATTACTTCTTCCATAAAAGTAAATCACATCATGTGAATCAAATTTACCGTCTTCAGCACCAGAAATTATTAATGGAACTTCAACACCTTTGTTAAAAAGCTGGAAGTGTTTCGGATTTATTTCGCCGTTTCCCGCTATCTCTGAGTTTATAATATCGTTATAAGAGAGCTTATATATACTTTCATTTGATATTGTGATTTTTATATACTTTTTAGAAAAGTTAATCCATTCGTTTCCATATGTGTTTTGGGAAAAAGACTTGAAATTTAAAAAAAGCAGTAAAAAAAAAATATAATAAAGTTTATTCATCGTTAATCCTCAATCGGATTTAAAAATAAGAAATTGTAATAATATAAATAGCAGATTTTAATTTTGGTACATTTGATGAATATTTATAAAAATATTTCCATGACTTTATTTGTAGATCAATGCTAAAAAAGTCTTTGCAAAATATCCTATCTTCTATTATTGGCGCACTTATAAATCTTGTAATTCTTATTTATACATCAAATAAATTAGGTGCAGAAGGGAGAGGTGTTTATACTTATTTTATTACAACGCTGGCCTTAGTGCAGTTGGTTATTTCCATAATGGGAAATTCTATTATGGTTTATATGATGAATAAACAAGGTAGTAAGCCAATATTGATATTATCTACGCTTTGGGCCATAGGGATTTCTATAGTGTCAGCCTTTGTTATTATTTCTATTGATGATTTTTACTATAATCATTTCTGGCTTCTATTTTGGTTAAATCTTTTTCAGGCTATTTTTCAAAATACATGTACTTATCTCGTTTATTTAAGTGCTTTTACAAAGCTATCTATTATAAAAATAGTACAGCCTTTAATAGTATTGCTTTTATTGTTTTCCACATATTTAAATTCCCCAATACAATTTTTGAATTATGTGTGGATGTCTTATTTTCCATTTGTATTTTATTTTCTATATGTTTTTTTTAACGTTTTAAACATCGAAAAATTAAGGAGCAGTTTATGGGAGTCTTTTAAAAGTTATTTTAAATTAGGCATTTTAGCACAAACTGGTAACTTGATGCAATTTACTTCATACAGATTTACAGTTTGGCTGTTGGTAATTTATGTTTCTTTTTCTGAAATTGGTGTTTTTGGTTTGTGGTTAAGTTTCTACGAAATGATTTTGCTGATAGCTGTTAATATAGCACAAGTTAATTATTCATACGTAGCAGCTGGAAAAAAATCAATGAATTTAAAAAAAATAAGCTTGTTGAATTTTGCGTTTATAGTAATTGCTTGCGTAATCTTTTATCTGATTCCTACTAATTTCTATGAAGTAATTCTTGGTAAAGATTTTAGTTCCTTAAAGAATTTGGTGTTAATATCTACTTTTGGAGTGAGCTCCTTATCAGTTGCGAAAATTTATGCTTCCTTCTTCTCAGCTAAAGGTTTTATAAAATACAATACTGTAGCTTCGGCAGTTGGTTTTATAATTATCCTATCAATTTCATTTCCTTTAGTAAGAAATTACGGTATTACAGGAGCTGTAATTGCAAATTCAATATCATATTTTGCTACAACTTGCGTTACAGTTTTAATTTATAGGTATGTTTACAAACCCAAGGAAAGAAGATTATTAAATGATTAAATATAATATGTCCTTAAAGAATCGAGTTAACTTATTTTTTACAGCTCTTCTTTTTTTATCCTCCTGCTCCTCCCACAAGCACCTCTCAAGAGAAAATTCCAATGTAAAAAAGAAATATGCCACAATGATGGACGTTTCAACAAAGAGGCTTCATAACAATAAACTATATAACTTCATCAACGAATGGGAAGGTGTTAAGTATCGGAATGGAGGTTTAAATAAAACCGGGATAGATTGCTCGGGATTTGTGTATTTACTTTACAAAGAGGTTTATAATAAAGAAATTCCCAGAAATACCAGCCAGCAAATCAATATAATAAAACGTAAATTTGAAGGGAGTTTAAAGGAAGGAGACTTGGTTTTCTTTGATTATGATAACAAGAAATTTAGTCACGTTGGCGTTTTTTTGCAAAATGGCTACTATGTTCACGCCAGCACAAGAAGAGGAGTGATGGTACAAAAATTGAAAGATCCCTATACCTATAAATATTTTTCTAGAGGGGGGAGCATAAGATAAAATATGAAACATCTGCTGACTTTTTTTTTGTTAATAGTGCTGTCGTTACCTGTTTTTAGCCAGAAGGCTGGAGTTGTAAAATTTGAGGATTTGGAAGGACGAATAATGAATTCATCCGATACCCTTTATGTAATCAATTTTTGGGCGACCTGGTGTACACCTTGTGTTAAGGAAATTCCTTTTTTTGAACAATTAGCAGAGAAATATAAGCAGGAGCCTTTAAAAGTTATTTTCTATAGTCTGGATTTCAAATCAAAAATTGAAAAGGAAGTTATACCATTTGTCAGAAAGAATAGTATCAAATCGGAAGTTTTAGTGAATCAAAATAATGATGAGAAATTTATTAATTTGGTAAGTAAAGAATGGTCTGGCGCTATTCCGGCTACTTTAATTATAAATAAGAAAAAAGGGATACGAAAGTTTTACGAAAAGGAATTTGACTTTAATCAACTGGAAGAGTTATACCTTAAATCAAGATAAGTCATGAAAAAATACATTTTGGGGTTAACAGTTATATTATTTATGGCTGTACCAGTAAAGGCTCAGGGATATTCTGTGGGAGACGTTGCTACAGATTTTAAACTGAAAAATGTTGACGGTAAGATGGTTTCTTTAGGAGACTATAAAAACGCAAAAGGATTTATCGTAGTTTTCACCTGTAATCCCTGTCCATATGCTAAACTTTATGAAAAACGAATTTTAGAGCTTGATAAAAAATATGCTGCTCAAGGATACCCTGTCATAGCTATCAATCCTAATGATCCCGATCTTTCCAGAGAAGATGCATTTGATAAAATGCAAGAACGGGCAAAAAGTAGAAACTATACATTCCCTTATCTGGTAGACGAGACCCAAGAAATTACCAAGGTATATGGTGCAAAGGCTACGCCACATACCTTTGTATTAAAGAAAGAAGCCGATAAATACATTGTCGAGTACATCGGTGCGATTGATAATGATGCAGAAAACAATAACGAAAGCAAAACCAAATATGTAGAAGAGGCAATTAATGCCATTCAAAAAGGTAAAAAGCCGACGACCACCCATACAAAGGCAATTGGTTGTTCCATAAAATGGAAAAAAGCTTAGAAATAAGGCGGTCTTTAAATAAAAAAATCTGATTTTTGCCCATTCAGATATATTTATGAAAAATCAGGAAGAATATTCATTTTGGTCAAAATATAAGCATTTCGCTTCGAATGAGATTTTGCTATATGTCATTATGATCACTCTTATTTTTTTGGGCATTCTTATTTTTAGTTAAACATGAAATTAAACCTTAAACGTCCACTAGCATTTTTTGATCTTGAAGCAACTGGCGTAAACCTTGGAATTGATCGAATAGTGGAAATATCTATATTAAAAATAAATGTAGATGGATCAGAAGAAGTTAAGACCCATAGAATTAACCCTACAATTCCTATTCCTTATGAAGTGTCTATTATTCACGGGATTTATGATAAGGATATAGAAAATGAACCGACTTTTAAAGACCTCGCACAGGAAATAGCAGATTTCATTGGCGATGCAGATCTGGCGGGATACAATTCCAATAAATTTGATATTCCGATGCTGATGGAAGAGTTTTTAAAAGCGGGTGTCAATTTCGACTTGGATAACAGGCATTTTGTAGATGTCCAAAATATTTTCCATCAGATGGAGCAAAGGACATTAAAGGCAGCATATAAGTTTTACTGTGATAAAGAAATAGTGAATGCTCATTCTGCTGAAGCAGACACAAGAGCCACTTATGAAGTTTTGTTGGCCCAATTAAAAAAATACGAGGGTCATGATTGGGAAGATAGGGGAGGAAAAATAAGTAAGCCTGTGGTGAACGACGTTCCGGCTTTACATAATTTTACTAATTTGACCAAACCCGTGGATTTTGCCGGAAGAATGGTTTATAATCAGGAAGGAATAGCATGTTTCAATTTTGGAAAACATAAAGGCAAACCAGTTGTTCAAGTTTTTGAAGAAGAACCTAGTTATTTCGGTTGGATGATGAATGGAGACTTTCCACTTTACACAAAAAACAGATTAGAAAAAATCTGGAATGAGTTTAAAGAACAAAGATCTGCACAAAGACGCCAACAAAACCAAAATAGAACGATCACAGAAGAGCAAAACGTTTCAAAAAAGGTGGATCCGAAATCTTTAAAACCGGCAGATGAAAATATGCTTCAGATGTTGGCTGATAAGTTTAAAAAGCATTAAAGATAAATTTGTTGTTAGTGTATGGTAGTTTTAGAAAACGATAAGTTAAAAGTCGCAATTAAGTTGAAGGGAGCCGAGCTTTCTTCAGTTATTGACAAACAATCGGGAACCGAATATATGTGGCAGGGAAATCCGGATATCTGGGGATATCATGCACCAAACTTATTTCCTGTTGTTGGTGGTTTAAAAGAGAATAAGTTAAAGATCGACGGAAAAGAATATAACTTAAACAGACATGGATTTGCCAGGACGAGTAATTTCAGGAGAATAGAGTCTACGCCTACGCAAGCCGTTTTGTCGTTAAGTTATGATGACGAAACATTACAGATATACCCATATAAATTCGAATTTGAATTAACTTATCGTTTGGTAGGCAATCAGGTTCAGATTACTTACAAAGTGGTTAATAAAGAAGATAAAAAGATATATTTTTCTGTAGGCGGCCATCCAGGATTCAATGTACCTTTAGAAGAAGGTGAGGTTTATGAGGACTATTATATACAGTTTGAGAAAGAAGAGGATTTGGTAGCTTCTACGTTATCTGATAAAGGATTGTTTAATGGGAGCCATAAAGAAATATTAAAAGGAACAAAACTACCGTTGAAAGCGAATTTATTTGACGATGACGCTTTAGTTTTTAAGTATATTAATTCCAGAAGTGTAACGCTAAGAAATAATAGAGCTACAAAATCGATTAAATTGGATTTTCATAAATTCAAGGAATTAGGAATATGGGCAAAACCCGGGGCTCCTTTTGTATGTATCGAACCGTGGTTAGGTTATGCAGACAATGAGCTTGGGCAGAATGATATTTCTGAAAAGCCAGGTATACAAGCTCTGGATAAAGGCCATGTTTTTGAAGCCAATATTGATATCACGTTTGAATAGATTCCAAAGGATTAAATTCTAAATGATCATAAAAGACAAAAGCTGGGTAAAACCAGCTTTTGTCTTTTATGAAAATGTCTGTTGTTCCCAAAGGCGATCAACAGATAGGAAGGTTTTATTTACCTTGTTGTAATTGTACAATAGATTTCTGCATCTGTGCCATCATGCTTGTTAAGCTTTCCATAGTAGGTTCCGGAGTAGGTTGGGGTAATTCTGTAGAAATAAATGCTTTTGCCTGCCATATTTCTAAAATATCTTCGGTAACAATTGTATATGGTTCGTAAACCTGATTATCAGAAGATAATTTAATCCCTTTTTCTGGTTTGAATTTGCTTGCTATTCTTTTATAAACCACTCCGTCATTTTTACTTACAATTACTGCCGTATCTCCAATTTTTAGATTATTCCAATTTTCTACATATTCAGCAATAATAATAGATCCCGAAGGTAACGGAAGCATAGAATCTCCTTTTATTTCAAAAGCTCTGTATGTTCCCTGATTAAACATAGGTAATGAAAATTTAGGTAATTCAGCAACATATTCCGGATCGCCATAGCCATTTAAATAACCGGCACTTGCTTTTACATTTACAAACTCTATATTTTCTCTGTCGTTATTATCTAGTGTTATACTTAGTACTCTCAGGTTGGAAGGATCACCTTTCGGTTTGGGAGACCACTTATCGTTTATTTTTTCATTGATAAAATCATCAATACTAATTTCAAAATATTCTGCTATTTTTTTTAGTAAATCGTATTTGGGCTCGGCTCTGTCTTCTTCATAAGCTCCAACAAGAGATCTTTTAATTTCCATTACATCAGCGAATTGCTGCTGTGTAAGGCCCTTTTTCTTCCTTAAATACTTTAAATTATCAGAGATTCTACCCATTATTAAAAATAAATTTGTTTTTACTAAAATTGTTAGTATTATTGTGCCAATAAAATTAGTAATAAATATTGGTTTACTAAAAATAATATTAATAAAATTTTAAGCGAGTTATGAAGAATATAGTTTTTATAGTTACGGACGCAAACAGAAAGACATTACATGTAGGTATGAGCTCTGATTTGATAAAGACAATGGATTTCTATGCTAAGATACCTAATCTGCTTTTTCATACAGATCAAAAACTAACCAGTTTAGTGTATTTTGAAGAGTTTAATTCCGAAATAACAGCAAATAAGAGGTTTTCCGCTTTAAGTAAATATACAAGAGCGCAAAAAGAGAAATTGATACGCGATGTAAATAATAACTGGTTAGATCTTACTTTGGCTGTTAGATATGAGAGGAATCTTCAAAGGAATATTCCAACTATAAATCCTATTTTTAGTTATGCCAGTTAATTAGTTTCCCGAAGGGATGCCTTTGGCAAGTTAGTTAGTAAAAATATTCTTCATAGCATATATAAATGATAAAGGCTGATATTTTTTCTTATATCAGCCTTTATTTATGAAATATCATTTTCTACCAGCCCGGCGCAAAAGCTAAGCCAAATACTGGTTTTTTTACATCTTTCCTGTTAAAAGGAATTGCGAGATATGGCTCCAAAACAAAATAACCAAAAACATTTACTCTAGCAGAAATACCAGCACTTAAAGCAGGAACTTTCACATCTTCGTAAATAAAGCTTCCATTTGGGTTTTGACCTATCACAGAAGGGGCTTTTTTGAATTCTACTTTTTGACCTTTATCCCAAGCTAAACCGGCATCAAAAAACAGATTCAAATCGGAGAATAAAAACTTAGATTCTATTGCGGATAACTTTTCGGGGCCGGTAAAAGGTAAGCGCACCTCAAAATTAGCAACCGCAATTCTGTTTCCCATTAATTGGTTAATGTTAAATCCATCAACACCTCCTGAGCTGTTGTTGTAAAAGCTATTGGCTTCATAACCTCTGATCAAATAAGGATATCCGATAAATAATGGATAAAGTTGTTTATTTACATCTCCTAAACGCCCATAACCATACAATCTACCAGCGAAAGTTACAGGTTTCGCCCTAATATATTTTCTTAAATCTATGGTAGGAGCTGTATAGCTATATGTCCCAAAATTTTGTTCGAGTGAAAGTCTATATCTATATCCACCCAATGGTGCTGCTACTCCAGAATAAGAATTATCACCAACTAAAGCAGTATTAAGTTGATAAACTGTAAATGAATTAAGGCTATATCCTGTAGAATTTTGATATTCATCTTTAGATATTTTCCGTTTGTCTTGGTACAAAGCGTAAGTTGGGATAACATAACCACCGCTGGTGTAATAGTCGTAATAAGTGCTATACCTATCTACACGATAAGAGTAATGCGATATGCCCGTTCCAAATTCAATACGCGTAGTTTTATTAAAAGGATAGAAAGTAAAAGCCTGTGCTGATTCTTCAAAAATTCTGATAATATCTATATATTCCTCGTAAACCGAAGTTTGTGTATTCCCACTAGTATTTATGTTTGTTAAGCCCGCTCCATAAGTTCCGGTTTGATATGGAATATGTGAAATAGCGCCTCCCCAGTTCCATCTGCTTTCCTGGTTAATATATGCCAATTGAGCACCAAAATCATAAATTTCACCATTAACAGAAGCAGCGGCGAAAATCTGGTTTCTACTTAATATATCACTAAAAATAGCCTGAACACCAGAAGACATTCCTGTACCGAATCTGCTTGTAGAGACACCCACACCATTGCTGGCGATGTAATCCAGTTTAAATTGCGGACGATAAGCAATTGTTTTTATAGAATCTGTAGGCATATCACTATATGCCAGGAAATTAACCAAGTTTTTATTTACTATATCTACACCAACAGAAGAGAATGGAGGTAAGGTGGCTGCCCTCAAATCTACGCTATTGTTTGCAACCGTTTTAGTTTCAAACTCTGATGCTTTTGCATTATACAACGTATATCGTTGAGAACGATAATAAGAATATACAATGTCATCATTTTTAGAAATACTTAGGGCAGGTGAGTTCTCTGTTATGCCGCTTATCCCTGTAAAATAATCTGTAAGTTGCGTCGTACTGTGAGTCGCAAAATTGTACTTATAAAGATTTCTAAAACCATCTCTGTTAGATAGAAAATAGATATTCTTATCTGTAGAGTCGAAAACAGGATTGAAATTATTAGCGCCCGCAAATATATCGATATTGGTTACCTCTTTAGTTGCCAAATCCAATACCGCTAAATTCATGGATATGTAAGCACTAAGGCCTTTGTCCAGGTCCAATCTGTCTGTAGAGAATACTATTTTTTTTCCATCAGTAGAATAGGAGGGTTGGAAGTCAGTGTATTTATCGTTTGTGAGCTGGGTAATCTGCTGCGTATCCAGATTATAGCTAAAAATATCACTTTGGCCATTTTGTAAACCTGTAAAAGCAAGGTCTTTGCCGTTAGGAGACCAGGTAATATTACCAAACTGTTCCACTTCTCCCATTGCTTTTTCCAAAAGCGTCCTTCCACTTTCAATGTCAACAATCACTAACTGGTTTCGACCTTTACTAAACGCACTGAAAGCAAATTGTTTACTGTCAGGGGACCAGGCACCAGCCGATTCTATGAAATTAAACTCATCTATATGGCTGTTTTTGATTCGGGAAGTCAATTTCCTGATTATCTTCCCAGTCTTTGCATCAGCTAAATATAAATCGATAGAAAAAAGATCTTTTTCAGATAGAAAGGCAAGATATTTGCCGTCGGGACTAATCGCCGGGGCAACATTCATTTCTCCACCATTTACATTATCAATAAGTTTGGTACCTATTGGTTTGGTTTGAGCGGAATCCTTTAATAGAGGACGGTAAGTGTTTTCCAATGCACTTTTCCATAAACTGGATAAGGTTCTTTCGTCATAACCGAAAGTTCTTCTGATAGCCATTTCATAACCAAACTTGGCTGTTGATTTGAAAAAAGGCATAATTAAAGTGTCGCCATATGTCGATCCAATAAAGGCCCAAAACGCCTGACCATATCTATAAGGGAAGTATTTACTGTTGGTTGTTAAATCCTTTAGTGTAGGAATATCTTTATTCAAAACAGCATCTCTCATCCACATGGCGGTGTTGGCATCAACTTTTCCCAAAGAAAGGTACTCGGCCATCCCTTCAACCATCCATAAAGGCAGGTTTCCGATATTCTCAAGTTGAGTAGAATCTCCTTCAATTAAAGAATGATATTGAAATGCATGCACCAGTTCGTGGCCTAAAACGTGTCTTGTTTGGAAATTGATTTCCTGTAAAGGCATAAAAACACGATTTTTCAATCCTTCGGTAACCCCGCCGGTTCCTACACCTATTTCTCCATCAATAATGGTAGTTTGCTGAAATTCCGGAGAATTTCCATAAAGAATAATCGGATTAGGTTTTCTAAAAGTGTCCCTGAAAACTTGTTGATGTAAATGGTACCAGGCCTCGCTTTCTTTGGCGAAATTTTTAATTACGCTATCGTTTTTTGTATAGTAGTATAAATGGAAATGGGGCGTTTCGTACACCTTAAACTTTAAGTTCTTGTAACGCACCTTATTTTGTCCAAAATACTGCGCTTTTGATGGGTAGCCTACTGCCAGAAGGGTGAGACTGAAAAACACAAAAAGAAGCCGTTTAATATTGAAATTTGTATGGGTCATGTTCATCTCAGATATCTTGGTTATAATTATATTCCTTCGTTATTAATTTTTGGATTGTTCTTTCCTAAGTTGTCTTCTTAATTGGCGTTCCTCTCTTTTAGTTAAAGGAGTTTCAGCCTTTTCCTCCTGCTTCTCTGCCGGAACCTTCGTATTATTTGATTTAACATCCGATTTCTCTTTTAGTTCTGTTGAGTGACTTTCCTCTTGAACTGGAGCCGGCTCCTGGATTTCAAAAGAATGATCCAAAGAATCTACGGATAAGCTGTCTACGCTTGTGGTGTCGACAACTATTCTTGGACTTGGACAATTGTATGTTCGGGTAATCTCGACTTTTGGTTTAGGAAAAGGTCCCTGGGTTATGCCCGTACTTGGATCCTTATAAACTTTCTCCATAAACTTCGCAAAAATAGGAAGCGCCGTTCTGGAGCCTTCTCCTGTATCAGAATTTCTGAAATGGACACTTCTGTCGTCGGCACCTACCCAAACACCAGTAACCAAATCTTTGGTTATACCCATATACCAGCCGTCTACGTAATCTGATGAGGTACCTGTTTTTCCACCGATTTGATTGTTGTTCTTAAACAAATCCCAGGCCCATAAAGCCTGAGATGTTCCTCCCGGCTCTTCCATTCCTCCTCTGAACATGTACAACATCAGCCAGGCTATTTCTTCACTTATAACGCGTTCTTGTTTAGCTTTAAACTCTTCTATTAAATTCCCCTCAAAGTCGGTGATTTTTTCAACCAAAATAGGTTCTACCCGTTTTCCTTCATTTAAAAAAGTACCGTACGCTTTTACCATTTCAAAAACACTCACGTCATTAGATCCTAAACTTACTGAAGGTACGGATTGTAAAGGGCTTTCGATACCACATTTATGAGCAAATTCTACAACTTTATCCCAACCTACAAGTTCTGTTATTTGAGCTGTAATAGAATTGACAGATCTTGCCATTGCCCAACGTAAGGACATTTCCTGATAAGAGAAATGCCAGCTGGCGTTTTTAGGTTCCCAAATCTCCTTTTTTTTACCAATGGCGTACTCTATTTTAACGGGTTTATCAGTGAATTTGTCACAAGGAGACATACCACTTTCCAATGCAGCTAAGTAAGCAAAAGGTTTAAATGTAGATCCTGCCTGACGTTTTGCCTGCTTTACGTGGTCATATTTGAAATAATTATAATTATCGCCACCTATCCAAACTTTAATCTTTCCGGAAAAAGGATCTAAAGTCATCATGCCAGTGTTTAATATTTTAGCATAATATTCTATCGAATCTATTGTAGAAAACTCAACTTCTTTGTCTCCGTTCCAATCGAAAACTGTCATTTTTTTCTTCTTGTTGAGATAAGCCTTTAAAGAATCTGGTTGTCCGGCATATTTCTTTTTTACCCCAGCATACCAAGGTAATTTCTGGAGATTATTTTCTATGAAATTCTCAATAACTTTACCTTCAGAATCTCTCCACGGAATTTCATTTCCCCACGAGTTATAAAAGCGCTTTTGAAGCGATTTCATCTGTTCAGATACGGCTTCTTCAGCATATTTTTGAAGTTTAGAGTCTATAGTGGTATAAATCTTCAAACCGTCCTCGTAAAGATCATAGCCATTTTTATCACACCAGGTTTCTAACCATTTGGCAACAGCAGTCCGTAAGTAGGAATCTCCTTCATTTTTCTCCGTATCTTTTCCTAATTTTAGTTTAAGCGGTGTAGCAATAGCTGTTTTGTAAGCTTTATCATCCAAATAATCGTATTTATTCATTTGTGATAATACGACATTTCTTCTCTCTAAAGACTTTTCGGGGTTTTTAATCGGATTGTAGGTAGAAGTAGCCTTAAGCATACCGACTAAAAGGGCAGCTTCTTCTACATTTACATCTTTAACGGATTTGTCAAAATAGCGCTTCGCAGCTGTATTAATTCCATAAGAATTATTTCCAAATGGAACCGTATTGAGATACATGGTAAGAATATCCTCTTTAGAATAATTGGATTCCAATTTATATGCCGTTAACCACTCCTTGAATTTTGAGATCAGTGTTCTGACAATTGGAATATGTTTTACAAAGCCTTGTGCTTTATTGTTTCTGGTTCTGTATAAATTTTTAGCAAGTTGTTGTGTAATAGTACTTCCTCCTCGTTTATCTCCCGTAACGGTTGAAATTATACCTGAGGCAATTGAATAGAAATCAACACCAGAATGTTTATAGAACCTTATATCTTCAGTGGCAACCAGTGCGTTTATGATTGATGGGCTGATTTCTTTGAAAGTAATCGGGGTTCTGTTTTCTCTATAATACCGGCCAATAAGTTTGCCGTCGGCAGTATAAACCTCAGACGCTATACTGAGTGATGGGAATTTAATGTCTTTTTTGTTAGGGGTATATCCAAATAAACCAAGGAAATTAATTTCTACAGCACATATAAATAAAACTACGAGGTAAAGTGCTATTACGATATATCTGAGAGGTTTATTGCGTATTTCTTTAAACATATATAAAGATGAAAAAAAGAAAGCGTTTTTTTATGAAATGTGATGCCAATATCTTAAAAAAGATAAACATCAAATGTTAAGAAATGTTATTTTGATAGATGAATTAAAAAAAGCGCTCAATTAGTTAGAGCGCTATTCTTTACAGACTTCTGTAAAAGTCTAAACTATCTTTAATCAACTGCTGATCTACAACAATATTGAATTTGCAGTTTCCAATTTCATCAGGTAACGAGAAATTGATCTTACCCGAGATATTCTTCTTGTCGTGTTGCATTACTTCAAGTAATGTGTCGTAGATATCTGATCTTAAATTATATTTAGGAAAGAACTTCAGGATATCTGATTTTATCGTATTCAGATTATCATCAGATAGCATATCTATTTTGTTTGAGATATAAGCTTCCGTAATCATCCCGATAGCAATAGCTTCGCCATGCGTTAGTGGAGTATTGTCATTTTCTAAAGACCAGGATTCTACTGCATGTCCAATAGTGTGTCCAAAGTTCAGGATCTTTCTTAAACCTTTTTCAAACGGATCTTCAAGAACCACCTTGTTTTTAATCTCTATAGAATGTTGAATCTGTTCTATGGTGATGTCTTTAGGTGAGCTCAGCTTTATAATTTCTTCATAGTACTTCTTATCAGCAATAATGCCGTGTTTAATAACTTCGGCAAAGCCAGACGTAACCTGTCTATCTGGTAAGGTATCTAAAAATTCATTACAAATAATTACCGCTTTAGGCTGTGAAAACGTTCCTATGATATTCTTTACATTATCAATATCAATTCCTGTTTTTCCGCCTACGGAAGCATCAACCTGCGATAAAAGGGTAGTAGGTATCTGTAAAAAGTCTATCCCTCTTTTGTAAGTAGATGCCGCGAAACTTCCCATATCAGTAACAACGCCACCTCCTAAATTAATAACCAATGCATTTCTATCGGCTTCAAAATCCAATAACATTTTCCATATGCCAATACAGAAATCGATATTTTTATTTTCCTCGCCATGCGGAATTTCTATAATATCGAAGTGGTCTAGTTTTGGTAATTTTTTTTGCAGCAATGGTAAGCAGTGCTCTCCGGTATTTTCGTCCGTAACAATAAAGATTTTTGAATAAGAGTTTTCTGCTAAAAAAGTCTCCAAAGAGCTCAAGGTATTATCAAAATATATATTGTATCCGCTACTGATCAATTGGTTCATATTACTCTTATTTTTTGTTTGTTAAATTCTACGATATCGCCTTTTTTAACTTTTAATCTCTTTCGGTAATCAACTTTTCCGTTATATTTTACCAGTCCTGCCTCAACAACAGTTTGGGCTTCGCCACCCGACATTACCAAATCTGTAGCCTTAAGCAATTGTATCATGGGGATAAAATCTCCGTCTAATTCAAATTCAATCATCTTTGCAATATTACAAAAAAAGCATTACGCCTTAGTAATTAAGTTTGTTAGTGCAATTTCGGACAAAGGTTTGGGCCTTAGATATTCGTCTTCGTACTTAATAATCCATTTGTCGCAAAATAATGTTGCAGGGTATCAGGTTTGGTCATCAAATAAGTTTTAAAACCCAATTCCTGCGCAGTTTTTAAATGTTGAGGGCTATCATCAATAAATAACGTCTCTGCCGGGTTAAGTTGGTGATTGTCTAAAACTGCTTCAAAAATTTCTTTATCAGGTTTTCGCATTCCCATTAAATGTGAATAATAATCTTTAATGAAGAACGATGAATTGTCTTCGAGGTTAAAATCCCGCTTAAGATAATCCATAATCCAACTGTAATGAATTTCGTTGTTATTGCTAAGCAGAAAGGTATTGTATTGATCTTTGATTTGTAAAAGAAGTTCGTGATTACCCGCGGGAATGCCCAAAAGCAGCGAATTCCAGGCATCGTCAATTTGCTGATCCAGTAATTCTTCATGTCCGGTTAGCCTTCTTATTTCGTTACGGAATTCTTCGGCGCTGATAATTCCTTTATCAAAATCATCAAATAGGCTATTTTGATTTTTGTGCCCGTAAATATCATGAATATTGCTAACTCCAAGATTTATAAATGAATCCTGAGCTTTTTGAAAGTCTATATCGAAAATTACATTACCATAGTCGAAAATGATATTTTTAATTGTATTTGGCATATTGTAAACGTTATTCCTCATTAATACCCGATAATTCTATCAGTTCTCTTGCTTCTTTTAAAATGTTTTTAACCCTTTTTTCGGATATCCGTAAAGTTGAAAAAAAAGATTTATCTCTAACAATATCCTTTACTAAAACACATCCCCTTTGTAACAGTACATCTTTTTCATTTTGATTAATTGTTGTTAGGCAGGTGATGGGATATAAACCTCCCTGGTCTACACGTTGTTTAATGCTTTTTTCTTGAGGATAATCCCAGGAAATAAGACGTATGTTATAACATTCTGCGAATGCAATAGCATCTTTGGTGAGATAGGCATTACTGACAAGCCAACCTTCCGTAAGTTTCATCTCCTTATTGAAGAAATGGAAAGATGTATCGCTTAAATCTTTAATCCTGGAAAGAAAGTACATAGGAGTCGTTACGCTGATTTTTGCATCAACAGTATTCCGGAATTTACATTCAGCAAGAATCAGTCGGTCTCCTTTTTGAGCAACAACGTCAACCTCGTGTTTAACAGCTTTTCCATTCAGGATCTGTCCCGTTAAAGTCTGAAAACCATAGTGATCGAAAAGCTTTGCAACCCATTTTTCGAAATAAAATCCCGCAGGACCCAGATCACGCAGCGCTTTTTTTAAACTGTATCTGGCAGCGAAAACATTTCGTTGCTGTTTTAAAAGCTTAAAGGCGATTTGATAGAGCTTTCTCGTTGTAATACCATCATAAAGGTGTTTTTGCATCTCATCAAAAACATGTTCAACTTGTTGAATTGGCGCACCAGACTTAATTAAGGAATTTCTTAGAGCAGATGGGTTAAATTCAATTTTTTCGCCCGAAAATTTAGTAACGTAAATGGGGTTATTCAAAATCTTAGCTATAAGTAATCAAAAATCAGAAAATAAAACTTAATTGCCAAACCAAAGTTAGGATCATATCAGAGTAAAATTTTACAAATAAAGTGTGTTTTCTTACCCATAAGAATTTACAACCAATCATTTAAGATTTTCTAATATAGGTCTGAGGGTTTCAAATTAAATTGAATAAAAATTGGTTATCGCGAATAAATGAATATATTTGGTCAACCAATTTTTGGTGCGCCAATTAGATTATGAATAAACGAATACTAGCTCTTGCTGTTTTTTATTTATTAGCCTGTAAAGGAAAAGATAATTCCGCTCCTGATCAAAAGGTTGATAATAATTTGCCGCCTAAAGAAGAACCATCTAAAGAAATTCCTCCCACAGATATAGTAAGCAAAAAGGGAATGACTCTAAGCGCCAATGGTGCAGAAGATACCTATGCCTTAATTAATAAAGTATTAGGAGGTACAGGAGATGTAATTGAAGTACCAGACGTAAGCCATCCAGGCTTTGGAAAACACATTACACAAGTTTTTGATAAAGATTTAGAGAAGTATGTTTTTGCTTTCCATATACATGTAACACCAGATAATGACCGGGGAACAGATTCTGATAGACAGAGAAACGAAATAAAGACTTATGATAAGTCACCGGACAGTTTAAAGGCGACTTTAAATGAAACGGTGAAATATTCATGGAAATTCAAGATAGACGAAAACTTTAAGCCTTCGAGCAATTTTACTCATTTACATCAAATAAAGCCTGTCGATGGAAATGCCTCTTTACCAATCATTACGCTTACGGCAAGATATAAAGCCACTGGAGACGTTCTTGAATTGATACATACCGGCGATGATGATAAGGCTGTTACTAAAGTTTCTATTCCATTGGTTGATTTAAAAGGGAATTGGATAGAAGTGGAGGAGCAATTGAAATATGCGACTAAAGGCACTTATGATATCCTTATCAAGAGGATGAAAGATGGCAAGGTATTATTAAATAAATCATATGCTGATTTGGATTTATGGCGTAGCGGTACCAGTGTCTGCCGACCAAAATGGGGAATATACAGGAGTTTGTTGAACCCACAGATGTTACGGGATGAAACAGTTCTATTTAACGATTTCGGTATAGTGGAAATAATTAAATAAAATATTTTTCAATAATCAGATATATGTCTATATTTGGTAGACCAATTAATTGGTCTACCAAATTTTGTTAATATATGAATTCATTAATAGACAATATTAAAGCTATTCAGGTCGAGTCTCCAGTAGATAAGATTATAGGTCAGTTGAAACAGCTGATCTCATCAGGGCAACTGAAACCGGGAGACAGATTGCCATCTGAAAGAGCATTGTCTGAAAGATTTGGATTGGGAAGAAGTTATGTTCGTGAAGCCCTCTTGAAATTGGAGTTTTATGGATTATTAAGAACCAATCCGCAAAGTGGTACTTATGTAGCCGGCTTAAGCATTAATGTTATCGAGAATATCATTTCCGATATCATTAAGTTTAACAAAGATAGTTTTAATTCTTTGGTAGAAGCCAGATGCCATCTTGAGTTTGCAGTAGTAAAACTGGCTGCAGAAAGAAGAAGCGAGCAGGATTTGGCCGAGATCAGAGAAGCTATGGAAGAATATGAACGTAAGATCGAATCTGGTGCATCATCGGCAGTAGAAGAAGATATGATATTTCATATTAAAGTAGCCAAAGCAACAAAAAGTTCCGTTTTAGAATCTATGATCCTTTTCATTATTCCAGATCTTATAAAAAGTATTGTGGAAAATAATGTTTGTGGAAAAGATAGGGGCAGACGTTCTATACCAGAGCATCGGGCGATTTACGAGGCTATTGTAAATCAGGATCCGGTACAGGCAGAAAAGGCAATGGTAGAACATCTGGATGAGATTTGGGAGATTAGCAAAGCGGGCTTTCAAAAAGTATAATAGATCCGGGGTAGGTAAAAACCTGTTTATTTAATATTTAAAATATCGTTTATGAACTACTTAAAAAAAGTGGTAATTGTATTGTTATGTCTTTCGTTCAAGGTTAATACCCATGCACAACAGCATCCTAATATTATGCTTACCAAAGCGAATATTGATGCAGTAAGAAAGGGAACCGAAACTTATCCTTTACTCAAAGAATCGTATTCAGATATCAAACAACAGGCGGATATCGCCTTAACCCAGGCCATTTCTGTACCCTTACCGGCAGATGGAGGTGGTGGCGTTACTCATGAACAACATAAAAAAAATTATAATAACATTTTAAATTGTGCGGTGGCTTATCAGATATCCGGAGACGTAAAATATGCCAATTATGTGAAAGATATGCTGTTAAACTATGCCTCACAATATAAAAAATGGCCATTGCATCCCAAAGCGAAACAAAACCATCAGGGAGGGAAAATATTCTGGCAAGCTTTAAACGATTGTGTTTGGCAGGTTTATGTTATTCAGGGGTACGACATGGTTTACGATGCAATTTCATCAAAAGACAGATCTACCATAGAAAACCAGCTTTTTGTGCCGATTTTAAAGTTCCTAACAGAAGATTGTTATACCACGTTCAATAAAATTCATAACCACGGAACCTGGAATGTGGCGGCGGTAGGGATGACTGGCTATGTCCTCAATAAGCCCAATTATGTTGAAATGGCTTTAAAAGGATCCAAAAAAGATGGTAAGTCGGGCTATCTCGCGCAAATAAACCAATTATTTTCGCCAGACGGATATTATATGGAAGGGCCTTACTATCAAAGATATGCCTTGTTGCCATTTGTTTTGTTTGCAAAAGCGATTAACAATTACCAGCCAAACCTCAAAATATTCGATTACAGAGATAAATTATTGGTAAAAGCAATCAATACCTCTTTACAGCTTACTTATACAGATGGTACGTTTTTCCCGATCAACGACGCGATAAAAGACAAAACTTACGAAACCATAGAACTGGTGTATGGTTTAGATTTAGCTTACGCTGATATAAAGGCCGAGCCCTTTTTATTAGATATTGCTCAGAGACAAAAGAAAGTTATAGTTTCTGATGCCGGGCTAGCTGTGGCGAAAGCAATATCCGAGGGAAAAAGTCAACCTTTTAACTACGTTTCCCAATGGATCAAAGATGGAGGAAAGGGAGATGAAGGAGGTCTCGGAATTATCAGGAGCGGATCCAACGAAGATCAGCAATGTTTATTAATGAAAGCTGCTTCACAAGGTATGGGACATGGACATTTTGATCGGTTAAATATACTTTATTACGATAATAACACCGAAATTTTCTTCGACTACGGAGCATCCAGATTTATCAATATAGAATCTAAAAGAGGAGGACATTATTTGCCGGAAAACGATTCCTGGGCTAAACAAACGGTGGCGCATAATACAGTTGTTGTCGACCAGAAATCCCAATATCAGGCAAAAGTATCCGAAGCAGAAAAGCATAGTCCCAACCTGATCTATTTTGGAAAGAATAATCAAATGCAAATAGTAAGTGCCGAAGAGACCAATGCTTATGACGGAGTAAATCTTTTGCGTACTTCTGCGTTGGTAAAACTCCCGCATACAAAAAAAGAATTGCTGTTAGATGTTTTCTTTGTAAACTCAAACGAAGAGCATCAGTATGATTTACCTTTCTGGTACAAAGGGCATTTAATAGATGCATCTTTCAAACCAAAAGTATTTACCGCAGAATTGAAACCGCTGGGACAAGAATATGGATACCAGCATATCTGGCTCAATGCAGAAAATAAACTGGATACAAGAAGCGGTTATATCAGTATATTAAATAACAAAAGATTTTATACCACACATTTTACGAGTGAAAGTCCGCTCACAGTAAAAATGCTGAGTATAGGGGCAAACGATCCTGAAATGAGTTTAATAGCGGATAAATCGTTTATGTTAAGCCAGCCGAAGGCAAAAACACAAACTTTTGTAACAGTTACAGAAACGCATGGAAATATAGATCCGATTAATGAAACGGTAGATGCAGCTTTTAGTAAATTAAGCGATTTAAAGTTGTTGAATTCCAATAAGAACGGTGCCGAAGTTTCATTTAAATATGCAGGCAAATCTTATACCTACAAAATCAATTATACAGATCAAAAGCGATTTACAGAACTGGTTGAAAATGGTAATTGATAAAGTATTAGATAATACGTTTAAACTAAAATAAATATAAATATAAAACGATGGAAAAAGGACAATTATTTCAGATAGAAGCAGAAACACAGTGGGAAGATTTGGGTAACGGGATTCAAAGAAAAATATATGGTTATGACGATCAAATCATGCTGGTAAAAGCCAAGTTCGAAGCTGGAGCCGTGGGAACACTTCATCAGCACCCTCATGTACAGGTAACTTATGTGGAAAGCGGTGTTTTCGAAATGACTATTGGTGAAGAGAAAAAAATCATCAAAAAAGGAGATGGTTATTACGTACCTCCTCACGCTATACATGGTTGTGTTTGTGTAGAACCAGGAATACTAATAGATGTATTTACTCCGCTTCGGGAAGATTTTTTGAAGTAATCAATCAAATAAAGCCAAAACAAATATGAAAAAGATATTATCCTTCTTCCTTATCGTCTCTGTGGGTGTAGCACAGGCGCAAGAAGAAGAAATAAAAAAAAAAGTAGTTTATCCGGAAGGATTTACCGAACAGCTTAACATAGTTTATACAAAAGTTAATGACTGGGAAGGAAAAATGGACCTTTATCTTCCACCTAAAGAAAAAGGTCCTTCACCAGTTGTGATCAATATCCATGGTGGCGGCTGGAATAAAGGAAACAAAGAATCACAGACCGGATTCACGTCTTTCTTTAAACAGGGATATGCGGTAGCTAATATTGCTTACAGACTATCACAGGTAGCAACAGCTCCGGCGGCAGTAGAGGATACGCGTTGTGCTTTAATCTATCTGATTAAAAATGCAAAACAGTTAAATATCGATCCCGATAAAATTGTCATTATGGGTGGCTCGGCAGGCGGACATTTAGCTTTAATGGGTGGTTTATTGGGGAACGATTCCAGATTCGATACAAACTGTAAAGGAGTAAAAGATGTAAAAGTTGCTGCTATAATAGATAAGTATGGGATTACAGAAGTGCTGGCATGGAACAGTAAATCTGCTACGCAATGGCTTGGAGATAAAGCAGGAAACGCAGAATTCGCCAAATCTGTATCCCCAATTTATTATGTAAAGAAAAATAGTCCTCCCGTTTTTATTGTACATGGTGATGCAGATCCGATAGTACCATATCAGCAATCTGTAGATCTGAAAAAGAAATTAGACGAGATGGGCGTGAAGAATAAGTTCATCACAGTAGAAGGCGGGCAACACGGTAAATTCGATAAAGAGAAAAATTCTGAAGTAAACCGGGCAATTATTGATTTCTTAAAAGAAGTTGGAGTTCATAAGTAAGTAGAGAGTAGAAAGTAGAAAGTGAAAAGTTTAGAGTTGAATTGCAAAGTTGATAAAATAACCATTAATTATTTCTAATAATAAATCTCTGGATAAGGATATGAAATCGAGCTTAAAATATTTACTCGCTACGTTTTGCATAGCTATTTCTATTTGCTTTTCTTATGCTCAAACAGCTAAGAAAACTAAAAGCGCCAGAAGGCTGATTACCGTTAAGAATACAGAAGAGCTTAAGAATGTACTGGAAATAGCTAAGCCCGGAGATTCTATAGTTATGTCAGACGGTGAATATATGGGCAAGTTTGTAATTCCAGCAAATGCAAATGGAACAAAAGAAAAGCCCATTACATTAATTGGGACAAAAAAATGTGTCTTAACGACTGGAAAAACCGATAATGGCTATGTGCTGCATCATCAGGCAAGTAACTGGATAATTAAAGGATTTATGGTGAAAGGTGGTTTGAAAGGAATTATTCTTGATGGAGCAAGCAATAACCTGTTAGACGATTTGGAAGTAACGCAAATAGGTGAAGAGGGAATACATTTCCGGAAATTCAGTTCAAACAATAAGCTTCAAAATTCAAAGATACATCATGTTGGATTGCTAAGGCCAGGTTACGGAGAAGGGGTGTATATCGGATCCGCGGTTAGCAATTGGGCAAGATATACCAACGGAGAACCAGATAGGTGCGATTCAAATGCAATAATCAATAACGTTATTGGACCTTATGTGCCTGCGGAGTGTATTGATATCAAAGAGGGTACAACAGGCGGAATTATTAGGGGAAACACATTCTATTCAGAAGGAATTTCGGGAGAGAATAGCGCCGATAGCTGGATTGATGTAAAAGGGAATAACTATCTGATAGAAAGAAATAAAGGAATTAACACTCAGCCTTCCGCTTTGTTAGATGGTTATCAGGTGAATTGTGCTGTGGATGGATGGGGAAATCATAACGAGTTCAAAAATAATATTTGCGAAGTAAATGCAGATGGTTATGGTATTAATATCAGGCTAAAAAGCAGTAAAGGCGCTGTAGTTGGTAACAAAGTGTTTTCAGATAATCAAGTAATTAATGCTAAAAGTGGGGTAGCTAATATCCCGCTTAGCGAATAAATAGATAACCATAAAGTACACAGATTAGAAAGTAGGTTGAATAAGGTAGAAAGTTAAAAGTCTAACAAAAAGATACTGGACTAACAACTAAACGCTAACAACAAACTCTGCGCCCTTTGTGGTTTTATAAAATATAATATCAATGAAAGTTAAAGGACTAAGATGGTATATAATAGCATTGATAGCGATAGCTACCGTAATCAATTATATAGACCGAAGTGCAATTAATATTTTATGGCCATATATCTATAAAGATTTTGGTATAGCGGATGTTGATAGCAAAAATGCACTGGCATTGATTACCACGTTTTTCATGATCGCTTATGCCCTTGGACAAACGTTTACGGGAAAACTAATGGATGCAGTGGGAACCAGGATAGGGATGACACTGTCTATTCTTGGATGGAGTATTTCCATAGCCCTTCATGCGTTTGCAAGATCATTGGCATCATTCAATGTTTTTAGATTTCTGCTTGGATTTACCGAAGCCGGAAACTGGCCGGGAGCAACAAAGAATAATGCAGAATGGTTCCCGGCAAAAGAACGCGCAATTGCACAGGGTATTTTTGGAGCAGGTGCTTCTCTGGGATCTGTAGTTTCTGCGCCAATTATAGCTTTACTGTACATTGCCTTCGGCTGGAAAGCTACGTTTGTTCTAATCGCGGTATTAGGCTTTGTCTGGATTATTCCTTGGCTTATCGTCAATAAATCAACACCAGACAAGCATCCATGGATTACAGAAGAGGAACGCCAGCATATTTTGGGAGGAACAGCCGTTGTGGCAACTGAGCAACCTGTAGCGGAAATAAAAGTGCTTACCTGGAAAGAGCTGCTTAGATACAGAAGCACATGGGGATTAATCATGGGACGCTTTTTTATAGATCCTGTCTGGTGGCTTTTCGTAACCTGGTTACCTACTTTCCTGAAAGAGCAGTTTATGTTTGATATTAAACAAATAGGCGCATTTACATGGGTACCTTATCTATTTGCTGCAATAGGAAGCTTGGCAGGTGGTTATCATTCTTCCTGGCAAATAAAGCGAGGCGTATATGCCGAAAAGGCCCGTAAAAACTCTATAGCATTAGGTTCGGCCATCATGTTGCTATCTCTTATTGCTATTCTTTATTTCCTGGGCAACCTCAAAGAAACGCCTATGTTCGCTATGGTATTAATTGGTTTAACACTGTTTGGATTCCAGTTTCTGATTGGAAATATACAAACCTTGCCAAGCGATTATTTTAATGGTAAAAACGTTGGAACGGTAGCCGGAATGGGAGGGACAGCGGCAGTAGTGGGAACATTGCTAACAACATGGGCAGTGCCTATCATTACAAAAACAAGCTACGTATCCTTCTTTGTGCTGGCAGCAGTATTGGTTCCTTTAGCGTGGGTTAGTGTAAAATATATAACATCAAAAAAAATAAATAATTAACAACAAAAATTATGCGTTTAAAAAACAAAGTAGCAATTGTAACAGGCGGATCTAGAGACATAGGTAGATCGGTATCGGTAAAGTTGGCAAAAGAAGGTGCAAAAGTTGTAATTAACTACTTAAGCAATGAAGCCAACGCAGAAGAAACTTTAAGACAGGTTAAAGAAGTAGGCGGCGAGGGAATTATTGTAAAAGGAGATGTATCTAAAGCTGCTGATGTAGCTAAATTAGTAGAAGAGGCGAGAGCAGCTTTTGGAGAGGAAATACATATTTTAGCTAACGTAGCGGGTGGATTGGTTGCAAGAAAAACTACATTAGAAATAGACGAAGAGTTCTTCGATCATATTATGGATATCAACTTAAAAAGTGTATTCTTATCGGTAAAAGCAGTTATTCCTTTTATGCCTGCCGGTGGATCGATTATTAACTTTTCTTCTTTAGCGGGCAGAGATGGCGGTGGTCCGGGTGCAAGTATTTATGCAACATCCAAAGGTGCCGTAATGACTTATACCAGAGCTTTGGCTAAAGAATTGGGACCTAAAAATATCAGAGTAAATGCGGTAGCACCAGGTATGATTGCTACAGCTTTCCATGATACTTTTACAAAACCAGAAGCCAGAGTAAACGTTGCAAATGCAACTTCTTTAAAAAGAGAAGGAACTCCTGATGAAGTAGCAGATTTAGTTGTTTACTTAGCATCTGATGAATCGAGCTTCCTAAATGGAAATAATATTGATATTAACGGAGGTTTAGCTTTTTCTTAAGCTAAATTCAACGTGTTTGGTTTTGATAAAGAGGGGCACTGCAATAAACAGTCCCCTTTTTGCTTTCTATTGTTTTAAATTATACAAAGTGCTAACAATCAGTATTATACTAATGCCTATTAGCCCCAGGTAAACGTACTTAAAGAAGGTGCCATCTTTCAGCTGATGGTTTAGGTATCTGCCTAAAAATATTGCGGGAATAGTTGTTATCAGCGAAAGCATGAAGTAGAAATTTACTTCGGTAGTAACCAGTCCCTTAGCATAATAACCTATTACACTTACAAAACTTACGGGTAAAAAGTATGCTTGCAAAGTAGCCCTGAAATGTTTTGCACTCCATTGTCTTAAATTTCCGTAAACAACCAATGGCGGGCCATTTAATCCATAGGCCCCTCCAAATACTCCCGATAGAAATCCACAAACAAAAAGCCAGAACCTGCTATCTTCCTTAAGTATTTTATTGGTTTTGATATAAAGAGAATATAAGGAATAAAGGATAATGAGTATGCCAAGACCCATTTTAATTAAAACTTCGTCTCCATAAATGAGAATTAAGATACCTAATGGAACACCTAGTATAGCATAAAAGATTAACCATTTTGCAGTATTAAAGTGAATCTTACTGTGATCTTGTATAACTATCACCAGTGCGATGACAATAGATAACATAACGGATAATGGTACCGCGGTTTCCACAGGCAAAAAAAGAAGGAATAAGGGCACTGCAATTAATGACTCGCCAAAGCCTAATGTCGAACGTACTAATGAAGCTATAAAACTGATGATAAGGATGAATGTAATTGTAAGAAGCATCTGCTAAAATTTGTCATTTGTATAACTTCAAATTTAAGTAAATCCAATTCTTAAACACGGGGTTCTTTAACACTATGCGGGAAAGATCCCTCTGCCGATGCCAGACAGAGCTAAGGCAGGCGGGATTCGACTGCGCTCAGGACGAGGTAGAGAGAGATAAGGACAGTGGAACAAGCTATGGGGGGTATATATTCCTTTCTTTGCATAGACATTCTACTACTATTAAAACTTCCTCTCCATCCCCTTAACACTGAAATAAAATCCAATACTTACCAAGATCAAAACTAAACCACTACCAATCCAAAGCGCATCAAAGCCAAACATAGAAGCAAGCTTTGCACCCATAACCGGAGAAACAATAAAGGCTATCGAAGTAGAAATACCATTGACCCCCATGTAAGCACCCTGATTGTTTTTATCAGCCCTTAAAGCGGTTACGGTAGACATGAACGGCAAAATCAAGATCTCTCCCAGACTCAGTAAGGTAACAGAGGCAACAAGAATGACCATATGGTGATTAAAGCCAATAAGAGAATAAGACAGCGCACAAAGTATGGTGCCGTATAACATTGTTTGTGCAGTACTGAGTTTCCTTTCGGCAATATTCACCATACCCATTTCAAATAAAACAATAACGATTCCACTATAACCAAGCAATAAACCAATGGTTTGCTGACTTAAACCCAGATCTTCTTTATAGAATAAAGGCAGTGAATTCAGAAACTGGAAAAAGCAAATAGAGAATAAAGTACACAGCAGGCTAAACAGTATAAACTTAAAATCTCTGTAAGGTGAATTTTTTTTGACAACAGGGCCTTTAAAAGTTTCCACAGTATTTTTTCTGATAGTAGCCCTTCGTTTAAATATTAAATGCCGCCGTCTAAAGAAATATACGTATACCAAACCTGCAATTAATGCAGCGAAAGCATTAGAAAAGAATAGGAAATTGTAAGAAATAGCAGATAAAATACCACCTAAAGCCGGACCGATAGAAAAGCCCAGATTTATGGCCATCCGATTTAGCGAAAAAGATTTAGTAATATTTTCCGGTTTAGCATATTTAATAATAGCGACAGAGTTGGCAGGCCTAAACATTTCGCTCACCACACTTTGCAAGAAGATCATTAAAGCAAGCGAACCTACAGTTGTGAAAAGAGGCAACGCACAAAAAAATGGAACGCTTAAAAATAAACTATAGGCCTGTACCTTGTATTCATCAAATTTATCGGTTATCGCTCCTCCAAGCCACGATCCTACAACTGCGCCGATACCAAAAAAACTTAGTACAAAGCCAGACTGTGCGATACTAAAATTCAGTTTATCAACCATATAAACTCCTAAAAAAGGTAAAACCATAGAACCAGAACGGTTGATGAGCATGACAATAGCCAGCATCCAGGATTCTTTAGAAAGACCTTTATAAGACTCTGAATAAGTTCTGATGATTTTGCCTATCATATGGATATAAACGTTGGACAAATAACGGATTTTTGTTATTCATTTCTTTCTCGTATCAGCTAATTTACATCTGAGAGACAATGTTAGTTTTTCTAAAGTAAAGATTTTTGCCATGTATTGTTTGGGAATAAGACGTTATAATCTTCATTCTTGAAGTCAGGGAAAGATATTTAATTCTTCGGAATAGGCATTCTACTAATATTGCTGACGCTTTTTTCAGCTGTTGGAAAAATGCTTCAGCATTCTTGAAGGCCAAACAGAAATATAAAGATCTTCTGAAAAAAGTAACTGGCCTATCCGGCTACTGAGGACGGAGAACCCTAAGCGCAAGAAAATAGGTGAGATCCCTGCCGACCGATATGGGACAGAGAAGATAGGCCAGCTTCGACTACATCCAGGATGATGCGGTGGAAAGTTAGGACAATACAGGCCAATTCAGAGAACCATTCCCAGGAACGCAAAAAAGAGGGTGTCTAAAAAGCCAAACATCATCGTCATTGCGAGGTAACGAAGCAATCTAATGATGTCAAAAACGCAGATTGCTTCGTCATACTTCCTCGCAATGACGCGTTTTTTAGTATTCGATAACCTTTTTAGACAGCTTCTTTATCCAAAAAATAAAAAGTGTTTAGGAAAGGATTAGATATATAAGTTTTTTAAAGCTTCCCAAAAGTAAAACCAGTACTTTATGTAAACATTAACTTAGTATTAAATAGAAAAATATCGAAAATCATAAATGAAATATTTGTATCTATGTATTCAAAAACACACTATTTAGATGATTTTAAGACTTAAAGTATTAGCAATAGTTGCAATTACAGTAATTCAATCCGCATTAGCTAAAAACACGAAATCGCCGGAACCATTTAAGTTAGGCTATTCTCTGAGCATTAACAAGATCACATTAGAAGAACTCAATAAAGCAAAAGCAGCTGGTATAGATTATATAGAGATATCAGGATTAGGGACTTTAATAGACAAAGACACCAAACAAATAAAGCTTAGTGATAAAGAGCTGGAGTACAGGATGAAATTTATAAAAACAGTTTCGGACCAGTCCGGTATTAAAGTTTGGTCGTTGCATATGCCTTTTGGCAAAGACGATGATATATCTCTCGGAGACGATGAACAACGAAACAGAGTCATAGCCAATCATCAAAAAATAATAGAGCATGCAGCGGTACTTAAGCCACAAATTATACTTTTCCATCCAAGCTGGTATCTGGGACTTAATGAACGCGAACTGAGAAAAAGCCAAATGATAAAATCTGCAGTGGAGCTGAATAAGTCTGTGAAAAAGATAGGGGCTCAAATGGTCATTGAAAATATGCTTGGCCCCAAGTTGCTTAAAAGCGCAGAACAGGAGAGACCACTTTGCAGATCTGTAGAAGAAGTGACGGAACTCATGGCGCGTTTGCCGAAAGATATATACGCCGCTGTTGATATGAACCATATCAAAGAACCCGAAAAGCTGATTGATGCTTTGGGCGCGAGATTAAAGTCGGTACACATTGCAGATGGTGATGGACTGGCAGAAAGGCATTATTTTCCTTGTTCCGGACAAGGTAAGAATGATTGGAATGCTATCTTTTCGGCACTTTACAAAGCGGGCTATAAAGGGGCTTTTATGTATGAAAGTGCCTATCCATCATTGGAAGAGATGAAATCGTGTTTCGATACCTTATACAGAAACTATGTTTCCAGTTTAGGTAAATAAAACCGATTAATCGGTTTATCATTTCTTAGCGATAGCAAACAAGCCACATCAATCCGATGGGCCGATATCCTATTCACTATAATAAGGTCTTATACGGCCTGTTCAAAATTATCTGAGTCAATATCTGTTGGGTTACAGATTCGACTTATATTTAGAACAGTTTCACTATAAACAGGGATTAAACTCGGATAAAAGACAGATTAATCAGGGATAAAAGACGGTGAATATCCCTGTTTACTCCCTGTTTCTTCAGGGTTTATAACGTGTTTAATTTGCTTTTTTGTCTAATCCTTTGTATATTAATCTTTTATCTTAATCAAAGACATGGTATGGGAAGATTACTTAAAGACATTAATGGGGCTTTTTCGGGAAAAGTAGGCTCCGTAATCGGGTTTACAAGAAATGGTAAGGCTTTTATTAAAGGTCCGTATAAACGAAGGACCAAAAAAGTAAGTGAGAAAGAACTCTTTAACAGAGAGAAGTTCTCGTTGGCGCAAGCCTGGTTAAAACCATTACTGCTTTTTGTACGGGAAGGATTTAAAGGCTATAGCGATACTGCACAAGGCTTTATTGCTGCTAAATCTTATCTTATGAAGCATGCCATGACCGTTGAAGATGGTAAACATAAGATAGACCCTGAAAAGATGAAAGTGAGTAGTGGAAGTTTACCTTTAAGCGAAAATATTGTTGCAGAGAGAATACAAGACAATGAGATAAAATTTAGTTGGGACAGAAATCAAGTGAAAGGTACAAGTTCTTATGATCAGGTGATGTTATTGGCCTATCATGTGGAGAGCGAGAATTGTTTTGCTGTAATTACTGGTCCTTTCAGGTATATCGGAGAAGCGGTATTAGAAGTATATGAGCGCTTTGAGGGCTATCATGTTTATCTGGCATTTTGTGCGGTAGACAGGAGCAGTCAGTCGGATAGTGTGTATTTAGGGAAACTGTAGGTTTAGAAAAGCCTGCAGTTTGCGAATCTTTCCAGATAAAAGATAGGAGTTACTGCTTATATTATTCAATTGAGTAATTGTTTTCGATGTATTGTCTGGCCTGATCCTGAGTCATGACGGCGAAGTCGCGGTAGCGATGGTGGACATCAATGATCTCTTCCAGAGCGTCTGCAATCAGCGCTTTGTTTTCCCAGGTTTTCAGGTGTGATATAACCTTTTGAAGGCAATTTTTTTTATAGGAAATTTGCCCGATTACATGCACCAGTGTATCTCTGACTCTTTTGGTTTTATCGTGTTGCAGTTCTTGCAGTAAGGGCAAAATATCTTCTGGATGTTTTCTTCCTCTGAGCTCTAGTCCATGGCAAATTTCCCGCCTGATTTCTTTGTCCTGATGACACAGGTATGTTTTTGCCCAGTTTAATACCGGAGTTGGATTAATTTCCCCCATTTTTTTTATAGATCCTATTACGGCATTTCGGGGAGAATGGTGATTGTCAAATAATCCTTTGTCGAAAAGAAATTGTACTGTTTCAAATTGCTTTTTGCCTATTTCTCCAGCTGTATTGATAACAGTTTGCCGTACTTTAAAGTCTTCATCTTTGAATAATGTATCGAGTAGCTGGATAATTTTGTTTTGCAGTCCTGTTTGTTCGAAGAAAATTTTTCCGATGGCTAAATAAACCGATTTCCTGATGTAGGTATCCTCATCGGAAAAGTATTGCAATGTTTTTAAATGGGTTGAGTTTGCAAGATCTTTTAATATATCATCTTTAATTTTAGCGACTAAAGTTGCCCGTTCGTCTTTTGGCAGTTCGTAGAATCCCATTGTTTAATAGTATTTCGGCTATCTAAAATAGGGTAAATCTGGTGCTTTTTTACTATGGTTCGCCAAAGATTTTATTTATTGCTGGGGGACGTATAGCAGATGTTTTTATGCTTGATAAAAATATTAGTAATCTATTTTTTGATTTTGCATGAATCTTTAATGGCTTAATATTCATTAATTTTTATAGTAAAATAAAATAAAACACTTTATATATTACATTATTTGCTAAAATAATTAGCTTTGTATTTGTTGTTATGGAAGGTAGAAAAAACTATGCTATAGTGGATATTGAAACTACCGGCGCTTATGCCGGAGGTAGCCGCATGACGGAAATAGCGGTTTTGATACATGACGGTGTACAGGTTGTGGAGGAATATCATACCTTAATTAATCCCAAACAATCAATACCGCATTATATACAGGTATTAACAGGGATTAGTGATGATATGGTTAGTGATGCTCCGGAATTTGAAAATGTAGCTGCTAAAGTATTTAGTCTGTTGCAGGATAAAATTTTTGTGGCCCATAATGTCGGTTTCGATTATTCTTTCGTACATAGTCAGCTGCGGGAGTGTGGTTATTATCTCAGGTCACCAAAATTATGTACGGTAAGGCTTTCAAGAAAATGCTTTCCGGGTTTACCGTCGTACAGTCTGGGTAAATTGTGCCAAAGCCTGGGAATAGCAATCAACGACAGGCATAGGGCTTATGGAGATGCCCGGGCTACAGCAGTTTTGTTTGGACGTATATTGTCCGCAGATAATGAGGGACATATACAGTTGCAGTTGAAGAAAGGCTATAAGGAACACCGCTTGCCAAGTCAGGTCCCGCTTAGTGAATTCGAGCAGCTACCTGAACGCCCAGGTGTGTATTTCTTTAGGGATAAACACGGGAAACTGATTTATGTGGGTAAGGCCATTAATATTAGAAAACGGGTACATAGTCATTTTACGGGTAATAATACCAGCCAGCGCAGGCAACTGTTCATTAAAAATATCAGCCATATCGATTTTGAGGAAACGGGAACAGAATTGATGGCTTTATTAAAGGAATGCCATTACATTAAACAACACTGGCCTGAATATAACCGGGCGCTGAAACAGTATGAGCCTAAGTTTGGACTTATTGATTATGTGGATAACAGCGGTTTTATCAGACTTTGTATTTGCAGATTACCTGTTGGCAGTCGGGCTCTGTGTTATTTCGATAATGTAGTTGAAGCTACTCAATGCCTGTTGGGCTTGATAGATCGGTTTGGGCTCGACAGCAGACTTTGTGTTTTTTACCGGGATCGTAAAAATACCGAACCGGTAAATATAGCCAGTAATGCCGAGGTACGGAATGAAATAGTGGCAGCAGTTCATAATAGCAGGATCGAAGAGGCTATTGCTTCGCTGGAAGATCAGGTTACCAGTTTTGTTGTTGTAGATAAGGGAAGAAATGCTGATGAAAAAAGCTATATCTACTATAAAAACAATAAGGTTTATGCTTTGGGTTTTATGGCTACGGATGAAACTGTGTCTGGTATAGAGGACTATATTAAACAGGAGGATCGTTGCCACAGCAATTTCTATATGTGCCAATTGGTGAAAAAATACGCTGCCAGTTATCCGCAACAGGTGCAATTGCTATAATATTAATCTTTTTTATTTACGGCATCTTATATTTTTGAGCAGGGATGTAAATAATTATTTATCTGATTGACAGGTGATATTACAATTTATTTTATTAATTGCTTTAAATTAAATCTATTGTTAATACCGCTAAGGTTATTCTATACCTCTGACAAAATATATTCTTTTACTTGCTATGGCAGGAATGTGTTGATATCTGAATAGATAATAAATTTGATGAAATTATTTACAGAGTCCGGTGCGTACTTATACCTGGCCCTGCTTTCATAATGTGAAAAAAAACGGGTATTTAACTTTAGCATTACGGCAAATTTTTTGAAGTCCCTGTCCGAAACAGATTCCCTTTAAAATAATAGAACCTATTAAATCATATTCGGATAAATAGACTATGGAGACAAACAGTTTTTCACTATGGGGAGCGACTGCAGTAAAAGAGCTTGATACAGATATACCTGATATTTATACTAAGGAATTTGAAGATTTTATCTTCCGATTAAGAATTGCAGCAGGTGCACTTTGGATTACCGTTCAGAAATCAAATCAAACTCTTGTTAATTTCCGTACAGCATTCTCGCCATCTTCGGATCTTAAATTGAAAAAGATCAGGAAGAAAGATGAGGGGGTGGACATATCTCTGAATGCTGCCATTGGTGAGTACAAGGTGTTAATCGACTTTTATAAAGAGGAAGATTATCTTCAGCTACATTATCAGGTTAAATTAAAAGCCTCTAGGTCTTTAAATGTTCCTTTTTGGCCTAATGATATCTTATTTCCAAAAATAAGACAAGGAGATACCGCAGAGGTTTACGTTCGGCAGATTGGCGCTCGTTCGGGTCTGGTATATCTGGGAGTAAAGAAACCACATAAAACAGGTATATTTTATTTTCAGAACCTGTCGGCTATAAACGAATATTTTAAAGATACAAAAACTTCAGCCTCCAGTACGGTAAGTTCTGATTGGCCGGAGATGGGTTTTGCATTACCGTCTGGTAAGCAACCTATACAAGCGAAAAAGGAATATATTGTTTCAGAAGCATTTGTGTCTTTTAAGGACTATTTACCAAAAAATCAGTTTGATATTGCAGAATACTTTATCAGTCAACTGGCAAAAATTTATTTGCAATTACCCAAACCTGAAACGGGATATCAGGCTTATACAACTATAGTATCTAAAAATTTGAGGGATTTGCAGCACAATAAAGGTTGCTGGTCTTACTCCGAAGGGAAACCCTATTTAAATGCATACCTATGCGATTATGCTACTCCGCCGGAAATTATGGTACAGTTAGCGGTTTTAACGCCTTTAATGGATTATAATGAATGGACCCAGGATGGTGATATGGAAATTCTAAAACATCTTTTAGATGGTCTTCCAGCATTCTATAGTGATAAAATAAAATGTATTGTTCGCTGGTTGCCGGCAAAGCAAGATCAACTGGATGGCGAAGAGGAACATAAAGTTCCTGAAATTATTGACTCCTGGTATCTCTATCATCCCTTACTTAATTTATCGAGATTGGCATTAAAGGGAGTAGAGAGTGCAAAGAAGCTATTTATGGATTCTTTGGATTATGTAATTAAAGGCGCTCACCATTTTAAATATCGCTGGCCTGTATTTTATAATATAGAAACCTTCGAGGTTATCAAAGAAGAAACTACGCCGGGCAAAGGTGGAGAGAAAGATGTAGCTGGTTTATATGCTCATGTCATGTTACAGGCTTATGAATTGACAGGAGAAAAGAAATATTTGTCCGAAGCTGAAAAGGCAGCTAATACGCTAACTGAATACGGTTTCGATCTTTTTTATCAGGCTAATAATACCTCCTTTTCGGCAGGTGCGATGTACCGATTATGGAAAGAGACGGGTAATAAGCTGTATCGCGATCTAAGTAATCTGTTTTTAGCCAATTTATTTAAGAATATGGGGATATGGGAATGTAGTTACGGTAATGGAGAATATTTTCCAACTTTTTTCTCGCTATTCCCATTGAATGATGCGCCTTATCTGGCGGTATATGAAGAGCAGGAGGCAGTAGCTGCGATACAAGCCTATTTGTTAATGGCAGAGGAGGATGTTTTACCTGATTTTTCATTGTTACTGGCGGAGTTTATACGCTATGCACAAAATAGACTGCCTTATTATCCAACCATGCTTCCAAAGGAAATGCTTTCTGACGAAGTGAAAACCGGAGAGTTGGACAGTGGGCTTTGGATTCCGCTGGAAGATATTCAGGACGGATGGGAAAAGTCGGGTTCTGTAGGGCAGGAAGTTTATGGGGCCGGGTTGACTTTCGGTGTAATTCCAAGACAGTATGTAAAAAGCATGGAGCAGGAGATTATGGTGTATGTTGACTATCCTTTTATTAAACTTAAAGCAAAGGAAAAGAGAAATATTCACCTTAAAATATTGGGTAGTGAAAAGTTGCATTGTCTGCTACGTATTGAGTTGTTTAAGTTGGATGAATTGCCTGCAGGAATAAAATTAGAGGCTTCCGCCGAAGGAGATGTTCCGGCAAAGAAATCAACAAAAAAGTACAGGGAATATACTTTACGTGGTAATCAGGAAGTAAATATCAATTGGTAATTAAACACATATTATGAAAAGCAACGAATTCATTTTAGGAAAGCTATTTTGGAGGTCATTACGGGAAAGAAGGAGACTGGAGATAGGGTTTATTTTTTAAATTATAAATGGTTCGCTTTTTGAAGAAGTTTCTGAAAAATAAAAAAATATGAAGAAACAGTTTATTTTAACTTTTTTAGCAGGAGCATTTATAATGGCTTCTTGTCAAAACAGATCTGCGCAAAGCGATCAAATGGCGGATAGCACTGTTGTTACAGCAGATACCAGTTATCCCGATAATAGTCGAACATCTTTAGATTGGGAAGGCACCTATACTGGAATGTTACCTTGTGCAGATTGCGAAGGTATAAAAACCACAATTACTATTCATCATGATGGTACATTTGAAAGTAAGAGTGAATATGTAGGTAAAGGGGACAAGCCTTTGGAAGAAAAAGGAACATTTTCCTGGAATAACAGTGGCAATAAGATTATAGCAAAAATAGGAACGGAAAATCTGCAATATAAAGTTGGAGAAGGCTACATTCAACAATTAGATGAGAATGGCAACGCAATCACAGGAAACCTAGCAGATTATTATATCCTTAAGAAAAATTAAAAATATATAATTCAATTTTATTTTTTAATCTATACTTTGTTTGAGCCCTTCTTCTTCAGAAGGGTGCAAAGTATGACGTTTCTGTTCAAATGGCGTCTTCAGCCGTGATTGTAAGTGTCACTATCTTCTTTGTTTATTATCTCTTACAATAGGGGCTCTCGTCTCAATCCAATAAATATGCTGTATAATGAGGAAGTCGGATGAGCGCTATTCCTGATTAACAAGCTGAGAGAATATAGTTAATGAAAAAACAATCAAAAAGTTTAGTTGTTTTTAATTATAAAAATCCTTGAAAATCATATGCTTAGCTGAATACTATTAAGTGTTTTATACTTGCTTTAAAGTAGTTTATTTAAATTCATAACGTCCGGTTTTTTATAACTCAGTTGGAAAAAATGGGAAAAGGTCAATCTGTTATTCAATATTTCGAAGCATCATTTAAAACTTCGAATCGGTTTAGACGATTAATGCTGATTTGCACCTTAATCGTTTTAATAGCAGGTTTTTCATCAGATGCACAGCAGAGTTTAACGTTAAATATTAAAGATGTTTACCAATATGCCAGAAATAATTACCCCTTAATAAATCAAAGAGGGTTAATCATAAAGGCGGCTGAATTTACAGTATCGAATGCGGCTAAAGGTTATTTTCCTATGCTGTCTGTAAATGGTCAGGCCACCTATCAGTCAACCGTAACCAGTTTCCCTTTTACTTTACCTCTTCCTGGATTTTCTGTCCCAAAATATGGTAAAGATCAATATAAAATTTACGGGCAGATAGATCAGGTGATCTACGACGGAGGAATGATTGGTAACCAGAAACAAATGGCTAAAACAACAGCTAAGATTCAGGAACAAAGTTTGGAAGTTGATTTATATCAACTCTATGACCGGGTAAACCAGTTGTTTTTTGGCGTTATCCTTCTTAATGAACAGTTGAAACAAAATGAACTTGTTTTACGGGATATTCAGAATGGAATAGACAAAGCAAAGGCCTTGGTGGCCAATGGTGTTGCCTATAGGAGCAGTGTGGATGAGTTGATGGCTCAAAAGTTACAGACGGAACAGGCTAGGGTGGAACTTAAAGCAACACGAAAAGCTTATATGGAGATGCTATCTCAATTTATTAATCTGGCTTTAAACGAAAACACAGTTTTTGAAAAACCAATTTCGCCTGTATTGACAGGCGAGTTTAACCGCCCCGAATTATTGCTGTATAATTATCAGCAAAATATCTATGATGATCAGAAAAGTCTCTTAAATGCGCAGCTTAGACCTAGATTTTTCTTTTTTCTTCAAGGGGGATATGCCCGGCCAGGTTTAAATATGCTCAGTAACGATTTTGCCTGGTATTATATTGGTGGACTAAAACTGAGCTGGAATTTGGGCAGCTTGTATACCTATGGAAATCAAAAGAAAATACTGGAGATAAATAAAACAATGATAGACCTTCAAAAAGAGACATTCCTGTTTAATATGGGGCTTATTCAAAAGCAGCAACAGATATTTATTTCAAAGTTTACCGAGCTTTTAAAGAACGATGAGGCTATCATTAAACTCAGGGAGTCGGTGAAGAAGGCATCTGCGGCCCAGTTGGAGAACGGTGTACTGAGTGCGCATGATTATATTTCTGTGGTAAATGCCGAGGATCAAGCCCGGCAAAACTTTATTCTTCACCAAATACAAATGCTTCAGGAGCAGTATAACTATCAGAATACAATGGGTAACACTATAAATTAAGATTTTATGAAAATCAGCCAATATACATTTCTTGGTATGGCTATTCTGTTTGCAGCCTGTAGTACCGAGGATAAGCGGTCTGATGCTTCGGGTACTTTTGAAGCAGATGAAGTTATCGTATCGGCCGAGGCTACAGGAAAGATCCTTTCCTTAAATCTGGAAGAAGGAATGAATTTAAGAAAGGGTAATGTGGTAGGTACAATTGATCCGGTTCCCCTGGAGCTTCAAAAAGCACAATTAGAAGCAACCATAGGTACGCTACATCAAAAAACAATGGATGTAAAACCACAGGTAAAGCTATTGAAAGATCAGGGCGAGGTTTTAAAAGCTCAGCTGGAAAATGCATTTTCTGAGCGGATACGTTTGCATAATTTGATTAAAGCCGATGCAGCCACCACAAAGCAATTGGATGATATAAATCTTCAGATTGATGTGCTAAAAAAACAAATTGAAGCCAACCAACAGCAAATAAAAGTACAGGAAACCATTACAGGAACCCAAAACAATACGGTACTTAGTGAGTATACGCCTTTAAAAAAGTCGGTAGCGCAGATAGATGACCAGCTTAGTAGAACACGGATTGTAAATCCGGTAAGCGGCACGGTGCTGACTAAATATGCGATGGCAGGAGAAGTTACTGCTGCAGGTAAAGCTTTATATAAAATTGCAGATCTTTCTGTTATCACACTGCGGGCCTACATTACAGAAACACAGCTATCTCAAATTAAGCTCAATCAGAAGGTAAAGGTACTTGTGGATACGGATCCAAAACATTATAAAACATATCCTGGAGTGATTACCATGATTGCAGATAAAGCAGAGTTTACGCCTAAAACGATACAAACCAAAGACGAACGGGCCAACCTGGTATATGCTATTAAAGTTCATGTTAAAAATGATGGCTTGCTAAAAATTGGTATGTATGGTGAGATTAAGTTTGATATGAATCAATGAAAGCGATAACCGTTGAACAAATCACAAAAACCTATCACCATAAAAAGGTGGTTACAGAGGCTTTAAAAGGTATTTCTTTTGCCGTGGAACAGGGTGAGATTTTCGGTGTTATTGGGCCGGATGGTGCAGGAAAAACCTCGTTGTTCAGGATATTGACCACCTTATTGCTAGCCGACAGCGGAACAGCATCCGTAGATGGATTTGATGTGGTTAAAGATTATAAGAAAATCAGGAATTGTGTAGGATACATGCCGGGGCGGTTTTCATTATATCCTGACTTAACCGTTCAGGAGAACCTGGAATTCTTTGCGGCAATTTTTAATACTACCATAAAGGAAAATTATGACTTAATCAAAGATATTTATCAGCAAATAGAACCCTTTAAAGATCGAAGAGCGGGACAGTTATCTGGTGGGATGAAGCAAAAATTAGCCTTGAGCTGCGCATTGATTCATAAACCGACAGTACTCTTTCTGGATGAGCCTACAACGGGAGTAGATGCTGTTTCAAGAAAGGAATTCTGGGAGATGTTGCACCGGCTTAAAATAGAAGGTATTACAGTGTTGGTTTCAACAGCTTATATGGACGAAGCTACTTTATGCGACCGGGTGGCTTTGATCCAGAACGGAAAATTACTGTCTGTAAGTACCCCGCAAGGCATTGTTTCAGAGTATCCCAATTCTTTATGGGCAATCCGGGCTAATGAAATGTATCCTCTGCTTCAAGCCATTAAAGCCGATCCAGGTATAGAGAGTATTTATCCCTTTGGGCAGTATCATCATGTTGCTTTTAAAACGCCGGATTTGAACCGGCAGAAATTGGAGCAGATTGTTAAAAATGGCCAATACACCGGAGTTGAAATCAAAACCATAACTCCAAATATAGAAGATTGTTTTATGGCCTTAATGAGTTGAACAATGGAAAAAGATAAAGTAATTACGGCGAATGATCTGACCAAGAGTTTTGGTGATTTTGTTGCAGTTGACCATATCAGTTTTGAGGTGGAAAAGGGAACTATTTTTGGGTTTCTTGGTGCCAATGGAGCGGGGAAAACAACAGTTATGCGTATGCTCTGCGGTTTATCTTTACCTACATCTGGAACAGCTACCGTAGCCGGTTTTGATATCTATAAACAAACCGAAATGATCAAAAAGAGCATTGGCTATATGAGTCAAAAGTTTTCGCTTTATGAAGATCTTACTGTGTCTGAAAACATTCGATTTTATGCTGGAATCTATGGACTGACGGATGAAAAGATAAGGGAAAAAACAACATCATTGCTGAAGCAGCTAGACTTGGAAGGGGAAGAGAAAACCATGGTGAAATCCTTGCCGCTTGGATGGAAACAAAAGCTGGCATTTTCTATTGCCATTGTACACGATCCGGCCATTGTCTTTTTAGATGAACCTACCGGTGGCGTGGATCCGGTAGCCAGGAGGGAGTTTTGGAGTATGATTTATGACGCCTCGGAACGTGGCATAACCGTTTTTGTAACCACCCATTATATGGATGAGGCAGAGTATTGCGATCAGGTCTCTATTATGGTGGACGGAAGGATAGATGCTCAGGATTCTCCGGGAAATCTGATGAAAAATTATGGTGTACATTCTATGGATGAAGTGTTTTTGCAATTGGCCAGAAAAGCAACCCGTACAGCGGAATAAAAAAACTAAACAATGAAACAGTTTCTCATTTTTATAAAAAAAGAATGGCTGCATATCTGGAGAGATAAGAGAACATTGTTTATTTTAATTTGGATGCCAGTCGTTCAGATTCTGCTCTACGGCTTTGCCTTAACAAATGAGGTAAAGAATTCGAAAATTACAATATTTGATCAAGCTAAAGACGAAGCTTCCAGGGCAATCTCTGAGCGGATTGCAGCAAGCAGATATTTTAGTTTAGTAGAGAATGCATATACCTATAAAGATATCGAGAATACCTTTAAAGAAGGGAAGATCCGTATGGCCGTCGTTTTTCCGGCGGGTTTTCGCAATGATTTGCTGCATGCCAACCATGCACAAATACAACTAATTACCGATGCATCAGACCCTAACACGGCCAATATGCTAGCCAATTATGCTGCCGCTATTATTAATGATTATCAACAAGATCTCAATCGAAATCAGGATCTGCCTTATACCATCCACGTTCAGGTAAGAATGTTGTATAACCCCGAATTAAAAGGGGCTTATAATTTTGTTCCGGGAGTAATGGCCCTGGTGTTAATGCTAGTTTGTGCCATGATGACCTCCATAGCTATTGTAAAAGAAAAAGAAATAGGTACCATGGAGGTGATTCTGGTATCGCCACTTAAACCGTTCAGAATCATTATTGCCAAAACCATTCCTTATTTGCTGGTTTCCATGTTAAATATTGGCAGCATTTTGTTATTGAGCGTTTATGCCCTGGACGTACCTATTACTGGAAGTTTGGCTTTGCTTCTTGCAGAAAGTATTTTATTTACGATTACTTCGCTTTCTGTTGGTATACTGATTTCAAATAGCGCGAAGACTCAGCAAACGGCCATGTTTACCTCTATGATGAGCTTGTTCTTACCCACGCTTTTGTTTAGCGGCTTTTTATTCCCCGTAGAAAACATGCCTGTAGCACTGCAGGTTATTTCCAATATTGTGCCCGCGAGGTGGTATTTTATTATTGTAAAAGCGGTGATGATCAAAGGACTTGGTTTCGCCGCAGTATGGAAAGAAACACTGATTTTGGTAGGGATGACAACTACTTTACTGGGCATTAGTATTTATGAATTTAAGACTAAGCTATGAGACTACTTAAATTTTTGTTACAGAAAGAGCTTTTACAAATCTTCCGTGATCCTGCTATCATTCGGATTTTGTTCATTATGCCAATGACTCAGTTGCTGATCTTACCGCTCGCTGCTGACTATGAAATCAAGAATATTAATTTGGGGGTAGTCGACCATGATCACTCTGATTATTCCCAAAAAATGATTAATAAAATTATTTCGTCGGGATATTTCAAACTTCAAGATTACAGTACAACTTATGCCGACGGCTTACATGCTATTGAGCTGAATAAAACAGACTTATTACTTGAAATTCCGGACCATTTTGAACGAGATCTGGTGAAAGAAGATAAAGCTGACCTTTTGGTGGCAGTAGATGCGATAAATGGAGTGAAGGGCGGTTTAGGCGCTGCTTATATGCAAGCTATTCTTAAAGACTATAATCAGGAAATCCGTACCCAATGGATACAAATGCCAAAGTTTAATCCGCAACCCATGATTGAAGTGACTACCTCTAACTGGTATAATGAAAATATGAATTATCGGGTGTTTATGGTTCCAGGAATTTTGGTAATGCTGGTCACAATGATTGGCTCTTCTTTTGCTGCCAATAATATTGTACGTGAAAAGGAGATGGGAACAATAGAACAGATTAATGTGAGTCCGATAAGGAAAGCCCAGTTCATTTTAGGGAAACTGATCCCTTTCTGGTTGCTGGCTACCACCGTGTTAACTTTAGGACTAGTATTGGCCCGGTTTGTATACGGGATTGTACCTTTAGGATCATACGTTACCATTTATATATTCTCTTCTATTTATTTAATGGCTATTCTGGGTTTGGGGCTTCTCTTGTCAACTTATGCGCAAACACAGCAGCAATCTATGCTTGTTTCCTTTTTTGTAACGATGGTTTTTAATCTTTTGAGTGGATTGTATACGCCTATTGAGAGCATGCCAGAATGGGCACAAATGATAACCCATTTTAATCCGGTTTCTTATTTCATTCAGGTGATGAGGATGGTGATGTTAAAAGGCAGCAGTTTGGCAGATATCCAGCATCAAATTTATGCCATGTTAGGTTTTGCAGTTTTTTTTAACGGATGGGCCATTTTTAATTACCGAAAACGATCGGGATAATGAATGGATATCAGTGATGATTTGATCAGCATCAAGATTAGTTTTTAGGTTTGATTTTATCTAATAATCAATATAGTAGTTAAATTTTTGTGAAAAATTAAAATGATAAGGTTATGGAAAACACAGTCATTAATACACTTCATAAATTGATAGATTATGACATAAGTGAATTTTTAAGTGCAGAAGTTGAATTGAAAAATAGCTTACCGAAATGGATAGAGCAAGCTAATTCATTTCAATTAAAAAGAGCGTTACAAAAATATCTTGATTTTGTAGATCAACATATAGAAAGTATTGGAGCGTTTATAAATGAAAGGCAAATTATGATGACCCGAGAAAGTAATCCGGTTATGCTGGCCTTTATAAAAGATTTAGATGAACGGCTTTCTTACTGCACAAATGTAGCTGTAAAAGATGCTTGTTTGCTGGGGGGTATCCAGGGAATTATTCATTATAAAATATCAATTTATGGTACCGCTTCGGCATTTGCTGGTTTACTTGAATTGACAAAAGATATGGCTATATTTTATGAGGCTGAAATTAATGAGAAACACATAGATGATTTGCTATCTCAGTTGGCGATATACGAAATAAATAACAAAGCTAAATCAGCTATCGCACTGCCAAACTAGATTTTCTGAATTTGTTATAAACTTTTGACGGACCGTACTGATAGAATCGTAAATATTTTTTAAATCTTCGAATAAAGGACTCCCGAGCTTTAATATTATAATAGGATTCGAATGCGATTGTATTTGTTGATCCATATAGTTTTAATTATTTATTGCAACAGCCTAAACCATGATGAAAATAACTTTTGGTAAAACAACAAAATATAAAAAACATGAAAACAACCATGAAAGGGCTGGTATATGGTGGGCCCGGCAAAATCGAACTAAAAGAAATCCCTGTGCCTAAAATTGAAAAACCAACAGATGCGCTGGTAAGAATTTTAAAAACCACAATCTGTGGAACCGATTTGGGAATCCTTCATGGAAAAACTCCATCCTGTCAGCCAGGAACCACTTTGGGGCATGAAGGTGTTGGTGTGATTGAAGAAATAGGGACTGGTGTGCGTAGCTTCAAAAAAGGCGATCATGTAATTATTTCCTGCATCACGTCGGATGGCACTTGTGAATATTGTAAAAAACAAATGTACTCGCATTGCGAAGATGGCGGCTGGATTTTAGGACACCTTATTAATGGTACCCAAGCAGAATATGTGCGTATTCCGCATGCTGATAACAGTTTACACCATATTCCAGCTGGCGCCGATGAAGAAGCATTGGTGATGTTAAGCGATATTTTGCCTACAGGTCATGAAATTGGTGTACTCAATGGGCAGGTGAAACCTGGCGACACGATTGCTATTGTAGGAGCAGGCCCTATTGGAATGTCAGTTTTGCTAACTTCCCTGTTTTATTCGCCCGCGAAAATCTATATGATAGATTTGGATGAAAACCGCTTAAATGTGGCTAAGACATTCGGCGCTACTGATATCATTAATTCGGGGAAAGAAGATGTGGTAAAAAAGATTATGTCGGAAACAAAGGACGGGGTAGATGTAGCCATTGAGGCTGTTGGAGTACCGGCTACTTTTGATATTTGCCAAAATATCATCCGCCCGGGTGGGCATATCGCCAATGTAGGTGTACACGGGAAAAGTGTAGATCTGCAAATTCAGAATCTCTGGATTCAAAACATTACTTTGAGAACAGGATTGGTTAATACCAATACCACACCGATGCTATTGAAAGTTGTATTATCCAAAAAAATAGATCCTAATAAACTGATCACCCATCATTTTAAACTGGAAGACATTTTACATGCTTATGAAGTATTTGGTAACGCAGCTAAAGAAAAAGCGATGAAAGTGATTATTGAACCATAAGTATTAAAAGTAGGATTGGATATTGTTAATTTTAGAGAGCATATGGAGAAAGATAAGGCAGGTTTATTTTTAGTTTGATTCAATATAAACCGGCTTTTTCTTTATCTACTATTTAGTGATACGTTTTTTAAGCCAAGGAAAAGCAGATTATTTAAAGTATTCTGAATCGTAATTCTGCATCGTATCTCGCCATTTAAAATGCCATCTTAGCAAGACTCTCTCATGTACTTTGTGGTAATCAGGACGTAAATATCAATTGGTAATTAAACATACATTATGAAAAGCAATGAATTCATTTTTGAAAAACTGTTTCCGGACGTCATTACGGGAAAGAACATACTGGTAACGGGCGGAACGACAGGTATTGGCAGGGCGACGGCGCTGCTTTTAGCCAGTATGGGGAATAACGTGATTATATGCGGGCGTCATGAACAGGAGTTGGAAGATACGAAGGATGACTTTCAGAAGCTAAATTCCAATCGGGGCAGTTTGGAAGGAATTACCGTTGATTTGGGAAATGAGGAAGGCGTTGTAGAGTTATTTTCATATGTTAAGTACAAATTTTCTAATCTGCATGTGCTGATAAATAATGCTGCTCTGGCATTTAATGGGGTAGAGGAAGGGACTTATCCTGAACAGGAGTATGTAGTTAAAACCAATTTATTGGGATATATAGCCTGTAGTAAAGAAGCTATAGAATTAATGAAAAAGGCTGGCCGAGGTCATATAGTAAACGTAGGTTCTATGAGTGCAGATGTAAGGGAAGAAGGAAGCTCGGTATATGTCGCCACCAAAGCGGGAGTCCAGGCTTTTAGTCATTCTTTACGGAAAGAAGTAAATGATAAAGGAATCAAGATCTCTTTAATAGAACCGGGTGCCACTGGAACTGATATGCAACCCATACCTCCCGAAGAGCAAGAGCAGCTGGAAAGGAAAATGGAAATGCTAACGGCAGAAGACGTGGCAAGTGCAATAGTATATATTTTATCTCAGCCCGAACGCTGTGATATATTATCCATACAGTTGAGACCCAGACAACAGAAATTATAACAAATAAGAGATTGTTTAAATTTATATTATTAAATTTTTTATAAGATGAAAGCAATAGAAGCCTGTGTATTAATGGTTATGCTGTATAATTAGTGGAAACGCACCCTGGTTGCAATTGGAAGGCGGAAATTCAGAAATCAATATCGAAAATGGTTAATTGATGGATTAAAAAAATGCGTAAGAACAGCGATGCAAATGATTTATCTTGGTGCACAACAGCCTGTTGATTTTCTTTCTTTTCAGCGTCTACTGTTATAAAAATCTAAAACTTTCCTTTTTAAGACCTGTTAATCTTGAATCTAATATATCGGTATGCATTCATCCTCAGACAATTACATTTTAACGCTAAATTGTGGTTCGTCAAGCTTAAAATTTAGCTTATATCACCACAATACGCTGCGTATGGAGGTGATGGGAACGGCTAAACGAATAGGCGACTTAACTTCCAGGTTACTGATTGTGAACCATAAAAAAGAGCTTATTGAAACTAAAGATCTTGTTAGTTTAAATTTTAACGCTGTTGTAAAAGTGGTGATTGAATGGCTTAAAAATAATCAAACAATTTATTCTATCATTGCGATTGGATTTAGGCTGGTTATGGGTGGACCAAATCGTTATAAGCCGGAAATAATTACAGAAGATGTACTTAGGGATCTTCATGATTATATTTATCTAGCTCCTAATCACTTGCCTAACGAATTAAGTACTATCCAAGCATTTAAAGAGGCCTTTCCGCAGATAAGACGCATAGCCTGTTATGATACTGCATTTCACCATTCTATGCCTTTTTTTTCTAAATATTATCCATTGCCGCTTATGTATAGAAATCAAGGGTTAATTCGCTATGGTTTTCATGGGCTTTCTTATGAATCCATTATGAAAAAGCTTTCTTTCCGAAAACTAGACGCTTCCGATAAGAAAATTATCATAACACATTTGGGTAACGGAGCCAGTATGGTAGCGATAAAAAATAAGGATATTATAGACACTTCAATGGGTATTAGTCCGCTGGGTGGACTGGTTATGGGCAGCCGATCAGGAGATCTGGATCCCGGAGCCATATTATTCCTGTTAAAACAGGGGCATTTGAGCGTAAATAGTCTGGACAATTTACTAAGTAAAGAATCAGGTTTAAAAGCGCTATCCGGAATCAGCGATATGCAAGAATTGATAAAAGAGGCGGATAAAAATTCTTTAGCAGAAGAAGCGCTTACCATATTCTGTTATCACGTGAAAAAATTTATAGGTGCTTATGCTACGGCTATCGGCGGATTGGACTTACTGGTATTTACTGGCGGAATAGGGGAAAATTCGACTCTAATTAGAGAACGAATCTGTTCAGATTTAGATTTTATGGGCATTATGCTTGATAAGCATAAAAATGCAGGTCATCAGGAAATAATTTCTTCGGAGAATAGTAAAGTGATGGTTTGTGCGCTTCGAACCGACGAGGAATTGATTATCGCGGAGCATACATATGCGCTGATTGACAAAAAGGATACAATATAAGTTATGGAAAATCTATCAGATCAAATTTTTGAAAAAATAAACGCATACTGGAGGGCAGCTAACTTCCTGGCGGTCGGACAGATTTATCTGCAAGATAACGTTTTATTAAAAGAGCCTTTAAAACCGGAACATATAAAGCCGCGTTTATTAGGTCATTGGGGCACATCTCCGGGCTTAAGTCTGATTTATGTACATCTTAACAGACTTATAAAAGATACCGGCGCAGCTATACTTTATATTTGTGGCCCGGGACATGGGGCTCCTGCTATAGTAGCAAATACCTATCTTGAAGGAACTTATTCCGAGGTATTTCCAAACGTATCTCAGAATGAAGAAGGGATGCGTAAATTGTGCCGGCAATTCTCAACTCCCGGAGGAATACCCAGCCATGTGAGTGCGCATACGCCGGGATCTATACATGAAGGTGGTGAGCTCGGTTATTCGTTGGTACATGCGTTTGGAGCGGCATTTGATAATCCCGAATTATTGGTTGCCTGTGTAGTTGGAGATGGTGAGGCTGAAACCGGTCCGCTTGAAGGTAGCTGGAAATCTATCGCTTTTTTAAATCCCAAAAGAGATGGTGCAGTGCTACCTATATTGCATTTAAATGGATACAAAATAGCAGGTCCAACAGTACTGTCCCGAATGAAAGATGCTGATCTTGAAGAACTTTTTAAAGGCTATGGATATGAAGTTTTTTTTGTAGAAGGTGACGATCCAATGTCTGTTCATAAACAAATGGCAGTTACCCTTAATCTCACTTATCAAAAGATAAAAAATATTCAACATCAGGCAAGAATAAATAACAGTGCTTCTAAAGCTAAATGGCCAATGATTATTTTGAGGACACCTAAAGGTTGGACAGGACCAAAAGAGTGGGATGGGGTGCCAATAGAAGGTACTTTTAGAGCCCATCAGGTTCCTTTAACCGGAGTGAAGGAAAATCCTGAAAAGCTAAAGCTATTGGAAAATTGGATGCGTAGCTACGAACCGCAAAATTTGTTCGATCAAAATGGAAGGCTGATTCCCGAATTAGAAGAATTAGCGCCAAAAGGGAATAACAGAATGAGTGCGCTTGTTTACGCCAATGGTGGACTCTTGTTTAAATCGCTTGTGCTGCCAGACTTTAAAAAATATGCGCTGGATGTTTTTACACCGGGTACAGTTGAAGCCGAAAGTACGCGTAATTTAGGTAAATACCTACGCGATATTTTTACGCTAAATCAGGAAACTCAAAATTTTCGTCTGTTCTGTCCAGATGAAACCTCTTCCAATCGCTTGGAAGCTGTATTTGAAGTTACCGACCGTTGTACCATGGAAGAAATTCTTCCCAAAGACGAAAATTTAGCACATGACGGTCGGGTGATGGAAGTGCTAAGTGAGCATCTTTGCGAGGGGTGGTTGGAAGGCTATCTGCTTACCGGTAGACATGGACTTTTTCCATGCTACGAAGCTTTTGTGACTATTGTGGATTCTATGTTTAGCCAACATGCAAAATGGATAAAAACTGCCCGGGAATTAAGCTGGCGAAAGCCTGTTGCCTCTTTAAATTATTTATTGACTTCGCATGTGTGGCGGCAAGATAATAATGGCTACAGTCATCAGGGACCTGGATTTATAGATACAGTAGTGAATAAGAAAAGTTCGGTAATCCGGATTTATTTTCCACCAGACGCGAATACGCTTTTGTCGGTAATGGACCATTGTTTTAGAAGCAAAGATTATGTAAATGTTATTGTGGCTGGGAAGCAGCCTGAACTGCAATGGTTAAGTATGGCTGATGCCATTGCGCATTGTAACCAGGGAGCTTCAAATTGGAAGTGGGCCGGAACAGATCATGATCAACAACCCGATGTTATTTTGGGCTGTGCCGGAGACGTACCTACTTTAGAAGCTGTTGCTGCTGCGTGGATATTGAGAAAGGAACTGCCGGATTTAAAAGTGCGTCTGGTTAATGTGATTGATCTGATGGCTTTATCTCCCGTAGCCTATCATCCGCATGGAATGAGTGAGGAATTGTTTTTAGACTTATTTACAGCAGGTGCGCCTGTGATTTTCGCCTTTCATGGTTATGTACGCATCATTCATGATCTGGTTCATGGACGGCCCGATCCTGCCCGTTTCCATGTTAGGGGATTTATGGAGGAAGGGACAACCACAACTCCTTTTGATATGGTAGTATTAAACCAAATGAGCCGCTATCATTTGGCTATGGAAGCGGTTAAAAGAGTTCCCAGAATGCACAATCGGGTTGATGATTTCATTAGACATTGTGAAACAAAACTAAAAGAGCATCAAGTTTATATCTGTGCGCATCTTGACGACATGCCCGAAGTTAAGAATTGGAAATGGAGCGAATAGACCGATGTCAAAATCGCCCATTTTACCCTTGTATTACGCTGAGAGAAAATACAGATTTGATAATAAATAAGGAAAACAGGGCCTAGTGTTTAGGTACAGGTATTTATTTTTAATAGATGGCTCGACAATTGAGAGAACAAATATAGGTGAGGTTGATGAGAGTGAACATTCAGAGGGTCCATCTTCTGGTTCAATATTGTGCTTTTAATTTGGGAACTCATGCTATGGAGATTCCAAAAGTTAAAAAATAGAACGTTAGCTATGGAAAATAAGATAGCAATAGCAATACACGGTGGTGCAGGTGAAGATTCAGAGTTTATACGAAGGAATCTTGGTGTTTACAAAGCAGGGTTGCGCGAAGCAGTTTTAGCCGGATATAAGATATTACAAAACAGGGGGACGGCATTGGATGCGGTTACTGCTGCGGTTGTTAGCATGGAGGATAACTACCTTTTTAATGCCGGCAAAGGTTCAGCCTTAAACATCGAAGGGAATGTAGCTATGGATGCCGCCGTTATGGATGGAAAAGATATAAGGGCTGGAGCCATCGCATTGTTAAGTCATGCCAAGAACCCTGTTGAAGTTGCTAAAGCGGTGATGGTACAAACCAATCATGTTTTGCTTGCCGGAGAAGCAGCAGACGATTTTGCTGAAAGTATGAAACTGCCCCAAAAGGAACAATCTTATTTTAAAACTGAACATCAGCAAGAGGAATATGAAAAAGCCAAAGCGGATTCCGTAAGTCAGGCATTGAAAAAAAAGAACCGCGGTACTGTTGGTGCCGTGGCGCTCGACGGGTATGGTAACCTGGCTGCAGCAACATCAACAGGAGGCATGCCTGGAAAATTGGCTGGCCGTTTAGGCGATAGTTGTATCATTGGAGCAGGGTGTTATGCCAACAATCATACCTGTGCAGTATCGGGAACCGGTGACGGTGAGCTTCTGATTACTCATGTAATCGCTCATAGTATTGCAATGGTTGTCGAATTAAAAGGTCTCTCACTTCAACAGGCCTGTGATTATGTTGTGCATAAAAAAAATGCGGAAATAGAAGGTGATATAGGTGTAGTTAGTGTAGATAGGAACGGAAATATAGGAATGGCTTTCAATAGCGAAAGGATGCATAGGGCTTGGATGGATAGGAATGGAAACGTACAAAGCGAAATTTACTAAGATGAATAGATTTTACATAAAGCATAGTTTGAATATTAATCAACTTAGTGATGACAAAAAATAATGACAAAGAGTGGCTTCATAAACGCCATTCGCAAAGTAAAGAACCTCAGCGTACCAGGCTATCTGAAGAAGAAATTATTAGTGGAGCTCACCAAACGGATCAATTGGAAGAGATGAAACCCACCTTAGAAGAGCTAAAAGAGAACAAAAATAAACAAGCAGGTGCCAGTCCGGTGAAGTCAGTTAATAAAGGCGAATAAACCAGCCTTTTTAGTGAAGTTAATGATAACCTAACTTCCGTTCCCTAAAAAGGGGAGTTCTATCCATGTTTTTGAAGGAGACTTGACTTTTGATTAAAGTCTCCTTTTTTTAATGACCAATTTTATAAAGCGGACTCAGTGTTCGATTTATAGCAAGCTTACTTTACAGGTTGGTTATCACAGGCCTGTTTTGTAAAAGCGATAGCCTGCCCGATTCATGAGGGACTACGAATTCGTCGTTCTCAAGATCATTCAAAACGAAAAGGTAACGCAATTCAAGTTGTAAGAAATATGCGATTCGCTTTATATTTATGCAATAACCCTGATCATATTACTCCTTGTTTTCAATATTTAATTGTTGCAAGCCTTTTTGCGAAGGTCCGGTAATTACACTGCCTTTGGCATCATATCTGGCGCCGTGACATGGACAATCCCAACTTTTCTCTATGGGATTCCAGTTTACTATACAGCCGGCATGCGTACAGGTTGCATTCAATAAATGCAGTTTCCCCGATTTGTCTTTATATACGGCTACCTGATGCCCTTCATGTTCTATGAGATATCCGCTATCTGTGTCTGCGTTGTTTAGCGAAGACATCGAATCGTTAAAAAGACGATCTGAAACAAAGCGCCAGACAACGTCGGCATTTTCTTTTATCACTTCGCTAAATCCGGCAATTGGTTTAATTCGTGATGGTTTATACAAGTCGATGTAAGGACTCCCGTAATCCAAAATAGAGTCACTTATTATCTTGGCCGATAGAGTTCCAAAAGTCATTCCGTTGCCATTAAAACCTGTAGCCACATAAGCCCCCTGTTCTTCTTCAGGGAAATGTCCTATGTATGGAAGCCCATCTGCCGGAACATAATATTGTGATGACCATTTATAGGCGACCTCATCAATATCGAAGTGCTGTCTTGCATAGTTAATAAGATTGTTTAATGCCTTTTCTGGATCACCATGGCCTGTTTTATGGTCTTCGCCTCCTATAAGCAGGTATTTCTTATCATTAATTGTATGTGTACGGAAATAATGGTATGGTTCTTTTAAGTCGTATATCAGTTCGGCTGGATAGTCATCATCATCTAAAAGCGTTACCGCTATCACATAACTCCTGTAAGGAGCGCATTTGAAATTAAATGAAGTAATTCCCGGAGGAATATGTGTCGCATATATGATATGATGTCCTTTGATTTTTCCCTGTTCGGTTTCAGCATAATGAAGTCCGTTTTCGAACCCCGTATTGGTAACAAATTGATGCTCCCGAATTATGCCACCCAATTCTATAAATACATTTGCCAGCCCCGTTAAGTATTTAATTGGATGAAATTGTCCCTGATCATAAAATTTAATTACTTTCTGATAAGAAATAGGGAGGCAGTTGCTCGTTGTTTCGTGAACCTCCAGGCCTGCATTTTTGGAAGATTTCAGAATTTCATCCAGTTGTTTACTCTCCATATCATTTTCTGAAAAAAGCAGGGCGGTTTTGGTTTCATATTCACATTCAATGGCAAAATGCCCGATCAGATCCCTTACTAATTCAAGCGCTTCTTTACCCGAACTTGCCACCAGTTTAGCCGCTTCTTTGCCAAAGTCTTTTATTATGTCAGCATAAGTAGTATCAAAAAATGTGTTTAAATGGGCACTGGTACCACCAGTTGTACCAAAACCTATGGTATGGGCTTCGAGAACTATACACTTTTTTCCTTCCAGTTGCAGTAATAAAGCAGTGGTAATTCCCGTTAGACCTCCTCCGATAATAACAGCGTCAAAGGTTTGGTCTGTTCTAAGCTCAGATTCTGCTCGTTTTAAATTGACATCCTGTTGCCATAGACTCTTCATATATCCGTCCCGCAAGAAATCTTTTTCCTCTTCAATTTTCATAGGCTTTATGTTTTAACATAGAAACACAATAAATCTCCTGCCAAATTTGTTAAACGGCGACTGGATAAGGTATTTAGGTATAAAATCCTTAGGATATTCAAGGTTAATGCGTATTAATACGGGTTCCATTACAGTTAGCCAATTCTGCTCTTCGCCTTTTTTATAGTTAGTGCGATGTAAGTGTTTTTAAATCAGTTGTATTTGGAGTTTATTTCCATTTATAATGGTTTTACTACGTATTCATTTGGAGGAAAATACTCCTATTTCATTTAGTGCTATAATAATTTAGGAAGGGGCATATGCTTTGTGATATCGCAGATTATTCATTTATCAAAAAGAAAGACTATGAAAAACTATGTTAAACTTATGGCTTGCTTAACTATTGCTGTATTCCTGAGCGCATGCAGTGCAACCAATCGGAATCGAGATAATACAAATGGTAGAGACACCATATCTGACGACTATAGGGGATCCGGAGCTGATACCGCAAACCGAACTATAGATAATTCTGGAACACGCGATACAACCAGAACCACACCTTAATTGATAAGGTAAGAATCGAATTATTCAATAACTAAATATGAAAGGAGAATTTAATATGGAAAATCAAACATCTCATCAAGAAGGAGAAGTAACCAAAAAGATCGAGAACCAAACAGCTAAATTGCCATCAGATCTGTTTTTATGGGCATCGCTGGTATCTATGGGTGTTTCCCTCAGCCTACAATGTATGAGACATAAACATTTATCCTTATTTGTAGGGCAATGGGCAGCGCCTTTTTTATTACTGGGGATTTATAATAAAATAGTTAAAACTCAGGGACATGATAAAGAGTCCTGAGGTAAAAGCTTTTGAAATGTTTATATCCCACCCGTTTGGAAATAACCTTCGTCGGAAGTATCCGGACGGAGGTTATCCCGATTGCCGCCAAGGTAATTTTAGAAATATAATCTGAACAAGTAATAGATAGCAGTATATTAAGTATAAATACTTATGAAATCAGGTATTTACCACTGGTTTATTTAGCATAGTTATTGGTGTTCTAATCAAATATAGCATGCGCTATAAATTATATAATCGAATAATCTACCCTAAAAATCACATCATCATGGATAAGACAGGATCTAACCCAAAATTTACTAACCGCTCACCGTTACAGGAAGAGCCGGCTTTACTTGAACTTTTTGCGCAAAGTCTCAGGGAATTGTATTGGGCAGAGAATCATCTGGTAAAGACATTGCCAAAAATGGCTCTTGCTTCTTCTTCCAGGTTGGCGGGTGCAATTGAAGAACATCTGGAAGAAACAAAAATGCAGGTAAGCCGGCTGGAAGAAATATTTCATATAACAAACCAGAAAATGCTTGCTCAAAAATGCGAAGCTATGGAGTGTTTGACAAAAGAAGGAGAAATCCTTATTGAAAGTACAGACCCGGGAACGGCAACCAGAGATGTAGCCGTTATTATGGCTTCGCAAAAGGTAGAGCATCACGAAATAGCCTGTTATGGTACTTTGGCTCAATTAGCGAAAACGTTAGGACTAGAAGAAACGGCCGCGTTGCTGGAACAAAGTTTGGAAGAAGAGAAAGCAGCCGATGTAAAACTAACGGAGATTGCCGAGAATGACGTCAATTACGAAGCTACTATGGAATCTTAAAATATAAAATAGTTATTATGCCAAAAAAGAACCAAAAAACAACAAATACGCCGACTTCCAACAACATTAAATTAGAACAGCTGGAAAATCATAAGGTAGATGCCACTAATGAACAAATGACTACCGACCAGGGCGTTAAAATTAATGACGACCAGCATTCACTTAAAGCAGGCGAACGGGGTGCCACTTTACTGGAAGATTTTATTTTTCGTGAAAAGATAACACACTTTGACCATGAACGTATACCCGAACGTGTTGTACATGCAAGAGGATCTGGGGCACATGGCGTTTTTAAGCTGTATGAATCGATGGCTAAATATACCAAAGCTAAGTTTCTGAATGATACAACTATTGAAACCCCAGTCTTTGTTAGGTTTTCTACTGTTGCTGGTTCTCGTGGTTCTACAGATTTGTCTCGTGATGTGAGGGGATTTGCTGTTAAATTTTATACACAGGAGGGTAATTTTGACCTTGTAGGTAATAATATGCCCATTTTCTTTATACAGGACGCTATGAAATTTCCTGATCTTGTTCATGCAGTGAAACCCGAACCTGATAATGAAATTCCGCAGGCAGCTTCTGCTCATGATACTTTTTGGGATTTTATCTCATTGATGCCCGAATCTACCCATATGATTATGTGGCTGATGAGCGATAGAGCTATTCCGCGCAGTTATCGAATGATGGAAGGTTTTGGTGTGCATACTTTCCGTTTTATCAATGAAGAGGGAAAGGCTACTTTCGTGAAATTTCACTGGAAGCCAGTATTGGGCGTACATTCGGTGGCATGGGACGAAGCGCAAAATATTTCCGGGAAAGATCCAGATTTTCATCGGAGGGATTTATGGGACGCTATAGAAGCGGGTCAGTTTCCCGAGTTTGAACTGGGCGTACAGATTGTGCCCGAAGAAGATGAAGGCAAGTTTGAATTTGATTTATTGGATCCAACCAAAATTATCCCGGAAGAGATTGTTCCGGTACAGATTATAGGAAAAATGACCTTAAATCGTAATCCGGATAACTTCTTTGCAGAGACAGAACAGGTAGCCTTTCATGTTGGACATATTGTTCCCGGTATAGATTTTACGAATGATCCTTTAATGCAAGGAAGGCTTTTTTCCTACACTGATACTCAACTGATACGTTTGGGAGGACCAAATTTTCACGAGATCCCTATTAACAGACCGGTTGTTCCTGTAAGAAATAACCAAAGGGATGGCTTTATGAGACAAACTATTGATAAGCTTCGCACCAGCTACAATCCAAATTCACTGGGTGAAAATTATCCACTTCAGGTACCTGAAAAGGATGGAGGCTTTACCAGTTATGCCGAACGCATAGATGCAAGAAAAGTAAGAGCCAGAAGTAAAAGTTTTCAGGATCATTTCAGTCAGGCCCGGCTTTTCTTTAGAAGCCAATCAGCACCAGAGCAGGCTCATATAATTGATGCTTTCTCGTTCGAGCTGGGAAAGGTAAGAGATGTGAATATACGTAAGCGAATGGTGGGCGTATTGTCTATGGTAGATAAAAAGCTAGCTGCATCTGTGGCCTATGCGCTTGGTATACCTGTAGAGAAACCGGAAAAGCCTATAAATAAAGGTATCCCTGCCGATGCGGGAGATGAATACGAACCTTTTAAAGCGGAATCTTCTTTGCCTAAATCGGCAGCATTAAGTATGGCAAATACTGTTAAGAATACTATAAAAAGCAGGAAAATTGCATTTTTGGTTGCCGATGGTGTAGATGAACAATCTGTTAATGTGGTAAGAATTGCATTAGAGAATGAAGGGGCCATGGTAGAGATTGTTGCGCCAAAATTAGGTGCAGTTATTTCTAAAAATAATGAAAGTATTGCTGTTGACCATAGTTTGCTGACTATGGCTTCTGTACTGTACGATGCTGTTTATGTACCAGGTGGACAAAATAGTGTTGCTACTCTGGCAGCCGAAGCAAATGCTGTTCATTTTTTAAATGAAGCGTTTAAACACTGTAAGGCTATTGCTGTTGATACACAGGCATTACCAATCATCTCAGCGACTTATTTCGGGCCTAAAAAAATGGACACCAAATCAGAAAAATTAGAATTGTACGAAGGGGTAATAGTAAATGATAAGCCTAAAAACCTGGTTGCTGATTTTATAAAGGCCATAGCACAGCATCGCTTTTGGGAAAGAGAAAAATATCGTTTAGTACCTGCTTAGTAACAATAAAACATATTTGTCACGCTATATGGTATAAATCAAAGATATTGTTTTAGAGATTGCCTGACTGCCGTCAGGGCAGGCTTCGTTGCAACCGCTCGCAATGATCTCAATATAGGTGTCATTGCGAGGAACGAAGCATTCTTTTTATCAGGAAATCTGAGCCATCAATTCCATAGCTTCTACATTTCCCTGTTGGGCGGCAATTTCATAGGCAGACAAACCTCTATTGTCCAGTAATTTAAAATCCGCTCCGCATTTAAGTAAGAGATTAACTAAATTGTTTCGTCCAAACATGGTTGCAAACATTAAGGCTGTGCCTCCGTTACCATGTTTCATATTTAAATCCGCGCCAAATTCAATTAGCAATCGGGCGATATCTTCGTAACCTTTAAAAGCAGCACCCATTAATGCTGTATTTCCTCCAAAATCCGTTTTATTAACATCGACTCCGGTTTTAAGTAAGAGTTCTGCAGCCGCGTAGCGGTTATTATAACAGGCAATAATCAAAGGTGTATAACCTTTTTCGTCTTGTGCATTCAAATCTGCTTGTTTGTCTATCAGGGCTTGTAATACTTCTGTATTTCCCAAACGGGCGGCATGTATAACTACATTGGTAAGGTCGCTAATCATGAGTTTAATTATTTATAAAGTTTGATATTAGGCAATAGCAGGAGATAAAACATAAATTACCGCTGAGTAAAAAAGGGGAGGGAATATCAAGTACTCCCATTTCTATTGTAAAATTTTTCTAACAAGCTGCTTTGCTTCGTTTTAGATTTATGCAAAGGTTATGCCTTAATTTCTTCTTTTATAATTATTTTATTGAACTTCTTTATCATTGAAGTGTTCTGATTTATCAGGTGTGTTTCCCAAAGGTAAAGTAAACCAAAATGTTGACCCTTCGCCTAATTCACTCGTAACACCAATCTCCCCTCCATGACGGTGGATAATATCGGCACATATATACAGGCCGAGCCCAAGACCGGAAACATGATTGCCCGAATCATTTGCTCTGTAGTAGCGATCAAACAGGTGTTTTTGTTTTTCCAGGGGAATACCCGGACCGCTGTCTTTGACCGATATTTTAGCCATATTGCCAACCCGCTCTGCGATAAGGTAAATGGTTTTAGACTTTGGAGCATATTTAAATGCATTGTTCACGAAATTTGATACCACCTGTTCTATTCTTTGTTCGTCAGCATAAACAGAAAGTTTGCTGTCACCTTTAAAAACCAGTTTTTGCGCTCGGATTTCTCTTACATATCCACAACAGTTTTCGAGTAAATGTTTTACAACAAAATTACTTTTTCTTAGTTGAATCGATCCCTCATTCATTCTGCTAACGTTTAATAGATCATCTACAAGCAAACTTATCTTATTCATACTCAGACCGGATTGTTCTATCAGGCGTGGAATAATAGGGGAAGACAGATTGTCTTTCAGCCTTTGTAATAATTGTAAGGAAACTTTCAGTGAAGTTAGCGGAGTTTTAAGCTCGTGGCTTGCAATGGATATAAAGTCGTCTTTCTGCTCTTGTAATTGTTTAAAGCTGGTGATGTCCAGTACGGTTCCCAAAAGTCTTTCCGGTACGCCATCTTGTGAATAGTAAACATTTGCCTGCACCCTTATCCAGCGTTTGCCACCAATTGGATGCATAATTCTCGCTTCGTAAAACAGTTTTCCCGAACTCCGTGCTTCTTCATGTGCCTTCTCACTAAGAATGAGATCTTCCCGATACAGGCATTTTAATATTTCGGCTCGGGAAGAAGGCTGATGTATACCAAAGATATCGTCAAATCTTTCGGATGTGATAATGGTATCAAGGGCATAATTATATTCGAAGGTACCCATTCCTGCAGCTTGCACCGCCAAACGGATACGTTCTTCCATATCTTCTATAACCCGTCTCGAATTCACTTTGGCAGTTACGTCAATGGCAACAACCATAATTCCAACGACTTGTCCTTTGGTATTCAGGACAGGTTCATAAACAAAATCAACGGAAACAGATTCTGGTTTACCGTGTCGGATAAGTGTTACCTCATGCTCGGTAGCAGCAAAGGATTGGCCCGTCTTAATAACCTGTTCCATAATGGGAGCATAGACTTCTGCCGCTTCCGAAATGCCTTCCCAAACTGAATGATTCTCCAGTTTTTCTCTCGGTTTACCTACCAGTTCTAAAAAACTCTCATTAATTTCCTGTATAACAAGGTCTTCGGCTCTCACTACACAAATTCCCACAGGAGCCTGACGTACTAAATTTCTGAATCTTCTTTCGCTTATTGCAAGTTCTGCATTTTTTTGCTGCAAAATTTCCTGAGAACGAAGGAGTTCAGCGTTTGTAGCAGATAGTTCCTCGACTGTAGCCGTCAATTTTTCGTTTAAAGCAGTAAATTGGTCTGATAAAGCCCGCTCTTTTTTGAGACTTTCTTCCAGTAACTGTCTTTGTTTAATCATATTGGTAATATCATCAGCTGCCACAATAATTCCACATACCTGTTGTTCTGCATCAAACATTGGATCATAGTAGAAGCTAATATATTTGGTCATTGGCCCGGCAGATGAGTTGAAATGAAAAATTTCTTCTTCTTGTCCATAGCCCACTCCGGAATCATAAACCTGTCGAAGCAATTCCGGAAAAGGCTGTCCTTCAAGCTCGGGGAGAACGTCCATTAACTTCTTACCTATAATGCCTTCAAGGGATCTATCCCAGAGATTAGCTATTTGTTGATTTGCTATTTCAATAATCCATTCCCTGCCTCTTAGAATCATCAAAGGATAATGTGCCGTCATGACCAGGTTACGCAAACTGCTTTCTGTTTCCTTCAATGCAGCTACTCGATCGGCTATCCGATCCTCCAGTTCATGGTTAAATATTTCTAATTTCCGGTGGGCGGTTTGCAGCTCTTCTATTGTAGCTGTAAGTTCTTCATTGGTGGCTGCCAGTTCTTCATTGGTAGCTGCCAGTTCTTTATTTTTTGTTTGTAATTCTTTTTCCAGATCTTGTTCGCGATATTCTGCAAGAATAGAATGGGTTACATCCTCAGCCGTAATTAAAAGGTATTCTATTTTTCCGTTTATATATTTGGCAACTGGTGTAATCTCCAGTTTCCACCAGCATTCTGTTTGTTCGGGGCAGTTATTTTTTTTTATATCATGTCTGAACGCTTCCGTTTTACATGATGTGTTTTTTGATACGGCTTCCTCCAGTGCCATTATAAACTGTTTTTTCCCTTCAGCGCCCGCAAGAAAAATATCATAACTGTACCAAACGTTTTGTCCTCTGTAATTATGTGTTGTACCTATTATGTTCTGATGAGCAGTATTATAATCTAATATGGTAAAATTGGGAGCGTTTGCCCGTAGAATAATGCGGGGTACATCTGAATTGAAAATTGCTTGAAATATAGGGGCTGCTATATAATCCATAGTTTTTAATGTATCAAAGCCTCAGATTTAATTTGTCCGTTGTACGCTTGTTTTTAACAGAAGTTACACAGTAAAGTTTTATCAAAAACAGCGAAGTTTCGATGAAAAAGATGTTTAGCCATGTAACTTGTTATAAGTCTTGTAGTTGAATATTTAGCCTCTATTCGGTTTTTTTTTATTTGAATAGATTCTGTGTGGACAGGAAGCAAAGACTATTTTAGAAACTGTCTGATTTTTTCTAAAAATAATTCGGTACCCAAAGAATCTTCCGCTGCCAGGTGGTTGCCAACATAAGTAACCAAAGTTGTGATTTGGGAATTTAGTTTTAATATTTCCTCCGCATCGGCAAGGTTGGTGATGATATCCTGTCTTCCCGCAAAAAGCAATATCTTAGTTTGATTTGTACTATATAATGTTTTTACTTTTTCTGCTCCTCCCGGAAGCCGTACTTCTTTGTTAAATAATGATAGCAGTCGGTTTTTTATAATTGTCGGATCATAAATTACGCCATCGCCAATCAGAAAATCTATTTCTTTTTTTTGTACAGTTTGTATTGCAATGGCGGTGCCCATAGATAAACCAAAAATACCGGTTTTATGCTGAGGATATCTTTTTTTTGCATAGTTTAACACCGTTTTTAAATCCTCGCAAAACTCATTGTAATAAAGCATGTCTTTTTGAATGACAAAATCGTCGCTTTTACCAAATCCCCTATAATCGAATAATATAACTTTGTAACCTTCATTCGAGAGTGTCTTTGCTAAAAACAGATTAGATCCCATGTTCCCGGAATCCCCATATGCAATTACAATACTTGTATTCTTATTCTTTAAAGAATCTGTAGAGATATCCCAGCAATTTAAACTGAGGTTATCTGACGTATTCAGTCTTACTTCCTGGTATTGAAGACCTAAGGAGTCTGGTGATAAATAATAATCTCTACCTGGATTTATGGCGAATAATTTCGAGCTAAATCCCAGAAGGAATAGTAAGGGAAGAAAAATCCTAAGGTTACAAGAGTTAGATTTTTTCATGTAGCAATATCAGGAAGAGGATAGGAAAGGTTCCCTGAAAGAAGGTAAACTGGCAGATCTGGTTATTCTGGACCAAAATCCCCTGAGTATCGACCCGGAAAAGCTAAGAGATATCAAAGTTGTAGAAACCATAAAAGAAGGTAACACAGTTTTTGCTTTGGATAAATGATAATACAGAGGTTCTAAATAGCCAGTCTTGAGCATCTATCCTTAATCCATTTCTTCGGGTTTTCTTAAAGTATATATAATTGCCATGATGATAACCGAAGGAATAATCAATGATGCATAGCTATAGCTGAGTTCGGTTTCGCCATGTGCGGGAAACAGTGCAACAACAGCGTAGCTCAGTGAAGACACGATCACATAGGTAATACCACCTGTTAGTCCGCTGGCAATACCTGCATTTTTAGGGAATCTGGCCAGACAATAAGAAAAATAATTGTTAAAAGTAAAGCCTGCCGAAGTATGTATCAGAAAAGCAAAGAACAGGATTGTAAAGATATTTGATACATAAGCCGAAGTGATGAGCATTATTACAGCGAATGCCAATTGAAGTCCCAGATTAACCCCCATTTTATGATAAAAGGGAAAATGGAGCACACCCTTACTGATAAAGCCACCGGTCATCCATGCCAATCCTAAAAATAAGGAGCTATAACCCACAATAACCGGACTCAAATGCATTTCATGTTCCAGTATAAAAGGTCCGGTCATATTGTAAACCATTACCATACTGTAGGCTAGTCCCAGCATCACAATTCCAAGAGAAAAGCTGCTGGTTTTAATCATATCGATATAAATTGAAGTGATTTTCTTTAACTTAAATTCGCTGTAAGATTTAATAGTTTCGCCACTGTACAGCCATTCCAGCACAAACATCAGAAAACCATAGAATGCCAGAAAATAGAAATTAGATTCCCAGCCAAATGCTGTTTGCAGATAACCGCCCACAAAAGGAGCAACTATAGGACCGGAAGACCATATAATGGTAAATAAGCTTAAGTAATGTTTTAGCTTTTCACCCTGATACATATCTACAAAATAGGCTCTTTTAGCCACAATAATAGCTCCGGTAGTAATTCCATGTATAATCCGCATCAAATAAATCAGATAGATATTATGGGTGGAGGCAATAACCAGGCTGGCTAAAGCGAAAATTAACAAAGCATAAAGAGAGAGTTTATAACGTCCGAAACTGTCTAAAATGCTACCTATAAAAAGCTGTGAAACCCCATAACTTATCAGGAAGAGACTTAATGTAGCCTGTACGTGGGTGTCGCTGATAGCCAGAGATTTGGCCATACTAGGTAAAGATGGAATATAGATATCGGTAGCCAGACCAGATAAAGGCAGTAATATAAAAGCCAGTAAGGTAGCTATCGATTCGTTTTTGGGTTTGTTATCAAGCGTATGTGTTGTAATCATGCGTAAAAAATAGAAGATGCGAAATAGCTGTTATTTATCCCTGGACGGGAGTAGGAAATAACAGTATTATCAAAATACCCGGCAAAGGTATTCGCTTGTTTTTTGTTTTAAGTGATCAAACTTTATATATCGCTAAATTTTACAATAAGATGAGCGGATCATTTTTTGTAATTATTTGATTGGAGAGGAGAGGTATGAACAGGAAATATATTGTGGAATTGTCCTCTTTTATATGATATATTGTTGTTATAAAGTAGGGGTATAGTAAAGGAATAGCTATAGGATAGTGCAAGGTATAAGCCAGATAACGTGGGGTATATGTGGATGAAAGGTGGACTATAGGTGGATTATAGGTGGAGTTATAAATCTTGGTTTGGGTAAATAGAAAAAGGTAGAAACAAATTAGGATTATATTTAATACAAGGGTATTAAATATAATCCTAATTACTAATATACGCAACAATAATGAGAAAAGGTATATGTCCTGAAGACCTGTAGAGTGGTTTTGAGCTGATAATGAGTCGGAGACTCTTCGTTATTTAATAATCCGTAGTCCCCTTTATCTCTTTTCCTTCACACAAGACTACGGACAGAATAATGCTACGGACAGAATAATTAAAAAAACATGTAGCATAGAGACTGCTTCGCGAGCTCGTTCCGAAAGGAACTCCTTTGGAGCAGTGACGCTTCTATTTGTGTCTTTGCCAGAGCCTGTTCCGATTAATCCTATCGTGTGGACACAAAATAGGCTTACATTTCTGTTCAAGCAGGTTTTTTCTGCAAGAAGACCTTGCAGCAGATCAGATTAAATTTGTTCATATGATTTACCATATGCCGCATAAATAGTAAAAAAGAGCATTACTATTGGCTAAATCTCTAATTTTGTCATAATCACATTTGGTATCCCATGTTATCAGATATTTTTTAGGATCGTCAACGTAACTAATACAGTTTCTAAATAATGAGATACTTGATGTGAAATCTTTTAAGTCCCATTCGATACAATTTCTATATAAATTCCCATATAACATTACACCTTTACGCATATATGTCTTTCGATCTCGTTTTATTATTCCATCTGTGTTATTTAAAAGTTTAGAATAGCTAAAGAAATCTCCAAAATAAACTGAAGAGTTAACTATTGGTAATTCTCCTTCATTTCCGGAACCTAAAGCAAAAATATTTTCACCCTTTTTCTTTAGAAATAGAAATAGATGTTGCCCTATTTCGTATTTAGTCCATCGCGCTGCACACTCCCATTCTTTAAATTGGTGAATTTGTAAATTTCCTTTTTCACCCGTTAAACTTTTGTCTATTTTGAAGGTGATGGTTTCATTATTCAAATTTATAATGGTTCCGTAGGCTATGATATCAGCTTTTACAATCAATTCACTTAAAGAATAGGGTGTATAATCCGCATCGCTTTTTGTTGAAAGGCTAATCAAAAGGATTAAAATTATAGATCTGAGTTTTTTTATAGAAATCTTCATCTGTTTTTATTTATATTTTAAAGTTAAGAGCGAAGAAGAAAAAGCCATAAAATTCACGAATTATTATGACTTCCATAATCAATGATTCACTTCTCTCTTTCCCGTCTCCGCTACAAAGGCGCCATCATTTAAAATGATTTCCTTTTTTGCTATCAGCTCTGCAATGGTTAATGTCCCTACAACGTAATTATAGTTTTTTGAATTGTAACTTTCTGAAACGTCATTGAAATTGATTTCTTTCAATAATTCAGCAGAGTTAAACCTGAAATAAACTTCTATCCCCACATTGTTGTCCAGGCTTAAGCCGAGATTTTGTTTGGCTTTTTTATATTCGTATTTGTAATCATACCTCAAAGCGGAAATATCTGAAAATACTGCCGCACCGGTAGGGTGGCCGCCAGCTCCTTTACCAAAGAAAAACTGCTGATCGGCAAATGCAGCCTGAACGCTAACACCGTTATATTCGTTTTCTACATTAAACAAAAAATCGTCTTTAGATACCAATTTGGGTAAAACATAAATCCCAACGGTTGCCTCATTTAACTTTTTGGCGATGGGAACAAGTTTTATCTTCTGTCCCTTTTCTCTGGCATATTTTAAATCATTATTGTTTAAATTCTGGATACCAATATTCAGTATATCATCCGGGTTTACAAAAATTCCATAGGCATGTGCTGCGGCGATGGCAACTTTAAACTTTGGATCATACCCACCAACGTCAAGAATAGGATTTGTTTCTGCAAAACCCAGGTCCTGCGCTTTTTTTAGAGCCGAATCATAAGATTGGTTTTCGTTAAATACTTTAGAAAGAATATAGTTTGAAGAACCATTAAAAATACCGCTGATAGCAAAGAGCAATTCGTTATCGTAGTATTCTTCCAGATTTCTGATGATAGGAATACTTCCACAGACAGACCCCTCATATAAAAGCGATGTGCCGTATTCTTCCTGAAAGGCAACCAGTTCTTTCAAATGAATAGCAATCATCTTTTTATTGGCAGAAACCACATTTTTCCCTTTCTTCAATGCCTCGGTTACGATTTCGTAAGCCGCTTCGGCATCATTAATTAACTCGATAATGGTATTGATTTCGGGGTCGTTCAGAATCTCTTCTTTATCTGTGGTAAACAAAGATTCGGGCAAAGTTCTCTTTTTAGAAGGATCTTTAATAGCTATTTTCTTAAACTCGAAATTTAAGTTCTTTGACACCGAGATATCGTACAGACCCTGTCCAACAACGCCGAAGCCAAAAAGGCCAATATTTAATTTTTTTCCCATTGTTATACGTAAATTATTGGTCACTTCTCTCGCATTAGGAATAGAACCAACAGGCTATTCCGGTAGGAAAAAGTATCCAGATTTATTTGAATTTATTATTTGATATTCTCAGAAATTACACTAAAACATTTGCAAAGGCTACGTCGACAGGACTGACTATATAGGATTTTTTGAATGTTTATCTCTATGATAATGTCTTAGTTGATTTGCTTTGCCGGGTATTTAACCGGCAAAGCAATAAATCAATTTTCCTTAGATAGCAGCAAGTGCTTGTTCGAAATCAGCTTTGATATCGTCTATATGCTCTATACCAACAGAAACCCTTAATGCAGCTGGTTTTACACCTGCAGCAATTTGCTCCTGCTCACTTAACTGTTGGTGTGTAGTTGCGGAAGGCTGGATAATCAACGTTTTTGCGTCTCCCACATTTGCCAGATTACTGGTTAATTTAAGCGCATTGATAACCTTGGTCGCATTTTCTTTATCTCCAATAACTTCGAAAGATAAGACACCACCGAAACCGTTTTTCAGATACTTTTTAGCCAACGCATGATAAGGAGAAGACTCCAGACCGGGATAATTTACCGATTTTACTTTCGGATGCGTTTCTAACCATTTTGCCAATTCTAATGTATTATCAACGTGTCTTTGTACTCTTAAAGAAAGAGTTTCCAATCCCTGAATCAATAAGAACGAATTGAAAGGAGATTGAGAGCAACCATAATCTCTAAGACCTTCTACTCTTGCTCTGATGATAAACTGAATGTTTCCGAAAGGACCATTAACACCAAATACATCAGAGAAAACCAGTCCATGATAACCTTCAGAAGGCTCAGAGAATTGAGGGAATTTTCCATTACCCCAGTTGTAATTTCCGGCGTCAACAATCACACCACCAATGCTTGTTCCGTGTCCACCAATCCATTTTGTAGCTGCTTCAACCACAATATTGGCACCATGCTCTATCGGTCTGAATAAATAACCACCAGCACCAAATGTATTATCTACAATAAAAGGGATGTCATGTTTTTTCGCAACTGCAGCTATGCCATCGAAATCAGGAATATTTAGTTCAGGATTTCCAATAGTCTCTACATATAAGGCTTTAGTATTTTCGTCAATTAATTCTTCGTAAGATTCCGGATTATCGTCTTTCGCGAATCTGGCTTCGATACCCAAACGTTTAAATTGAACTTTAAACTGATTGTAAGTCCCTCCATAAAGGCGACCTGTAGTTACAAAGTTATCTCCCGCTTGCAGGATATTTGTAATTGCAAGAAACTGGGCAGCCTGACCAGAAGAAGTCGCTAAAGCGGCAACACCACCTTCTAAAGCAGCAACTCGTTTCTCGAATACATCAGTAGTAGGATTCATGATTCGGGTATAGATATTCCCAAATTCCTTCAATGCAAAAAGGTTTGCTCCGTGTTCGTTGCTGTTAAAAACGTAAGATGTGGTTTGATATATAGGAACTGCTCTAGAACCTGTTGTTGGATCTACTTCTTGTCCCGCGTGTACTTGTAAAGTTTCAAATTTCAAATTTTGTGTTGACATTTCTTTTTTAGATTAAAAGTTTAAATTAATTCTGTTTTTTTTTGGATTATGCATTTGCATCAATTCTATTGCAAATTACCTGCAATATAGGCAAAGATTTGCAGTGCCGGGGAAATTAGCACATACAGCAACACATACAACAATTAGCCATAGATAGGGTATAGCCACTAACGTCCGTTATATGAAGTTGATGTGATTTTTCAGAATTGTTTAAAATAGCTTTTTTCATGTCTTTAAATATTTATATTTCCCTTTCGGGGCAGGATTTGGCACCTTTTCCGTTTTTGCTGGAAGGTTGCCAGTGGGTCTCAGAGCCTGATCTCTTACCACTTCTTTATAAATCAAGACCTTTTAAAAGAGGAATTGATCTTGGTATTAAAACCAATGTGTGCAAACTTAGCAAATAATCTTTTATACTTCCAAATTAAATTCGGAATTTTTGTAATTCACTTTGAATTTTTTAGATAAAACGCATTTTGGACTATAAATTTTTATCCAAATCGGCTATCAGGTCTTCCAGGTTTTCCAATCCTACAGATGCTCTGATTAAGTTTTTAGGCGTTTTAGAATCCGGACCTTCAATAGAATAACGATGTTCAAGCAAGCTTTCTACGCCACCCAGACTTGTTGCCTGCGTAAAAATCTTCACATTATTTACCAGAGATCTGGCTGCTTCTTCACCCGCTTTAACACAAAACGATAGCATTCCGCCAAAAGAGGTCATTTGTTTGCTGGCTAAATCGAACTGTGGATGAGATTTTAATCCCGGATAAAATACGCGTTCGATAGCAGGATGAGCTTCCAGGTATTTTGCCAGTTCAAAAGCATTATATTCATGCCCACGCATTCTGTATGCCAGCGTTTTGATACCTCTGGTAACCAGATAACAGTCGAAAGGGGAAGGTACAGCGCCGCCTAAAACCTGTAAGTTTCGCATTTTCTCCCAAAAGGCATCTTTTTCCTTGCTAACTACCGCGCCACCACAAACATCAGAATGCCCATTTAGAAATTTGGTGGTCGAATGCATAACCAAATCTGCACCCAAAGCCAAAGGCTGTTGCCCATATGGTGTAGCAAAGGTATTGTCTACAACCAGTTTTAAGTTATGTTTTTTTGCGATGACAGCAATAGCTGTAATATCTGCAATTTTCAATAAAGGATTGGACGGAGTTTCCACCCAAATCATTCGCGTATTGCCCTTTACATACTTTTCTATTTCATCTATCTGGGTTAAGTCGACAAAATCAAGGTCAATTATACCTTTAAAAACAAATTTCAGTTGATTTCTTAAGCCATGGTACATGTCATCAGGACATATTACATGACTACCGGGTTCTAAACACTGGAAGACCGACATCCCGGCCGTGTTCCCGGTTGCGAATGCGCAACAATCGGCACCGTTTTCCAATTTGGCAATAACGTTTTCTAACGATTTTCTGTTCGGATTGTCAATCCGGCTATACATGTAACCAGAAGGGTAGCCGCCGTCTTTCCCTCTTTCGAAAGTACTGGACAAAACAATGGGTTGTGTAACTGCCCGGCTATCTTCATCTAATTTATTTCCAGCATGTATAGATATGGTTTCAATTTTCATGTGGAGTTGATTTGAATTGCAGCTAAATTAGAAAATTAGAAATGAAATAGTTTTTCAAAATGATTTTTTATTTCTGTTTATAAGTTCTTTACATTAAAAAAACCTACCACATACTATTATTTACTATTTTTGAGAAAAAAAATTGCTGATGAATAACAACCATCAAATAGAGACTCTTCTTAATAACAAGAACTTAGATCCAACTTTAAGAACTATAGCAGCAAAAGTTAGCAATCAGGAGAGAATTAGTTTTGATGAAGGGGTTTTTCTTTATGAAAATGCAGACCTTCCGTATTTAGGTACGCTGGCAGATTATATACGTAATAAAAGACACGGAGATTTAACCTATTTTAATAGGAATTTCCATATCGAGCCTACCAATATCTGTGTTTATGATTGTAAGTTCTGTTCCTACTCCAGAATGATCAAGCAGCGTGAAGAGGGGTGGGAAATGGATGTCGACGGTATGATGGACATTGTAAAGAAATACGATGGAGAACCTGTTACCGAGGTACATATTACAGGGGGAGTGGTTCCAAAGCAAAATCTGGATTTTTATGCCGATTTTTTCAGAAGAAGCAAAGCTCACCGTCCCGACTTGCATATCAAAGCTTTAACGCCTGTTGAATACTATTACATTTTTAAGAAAGCGAAATTATCCCATTACGATGGTATGAAATATATGCAGGAAGCCGGTTTGGATTCTATGCCAGGCGGTGGAGCCGAAATTTTTCATCCGGAAGTACGGGAAAAGATTGCACACGATAAATGTACTGCTGAGCAATGGCTGGATATTCATGAGCAGGCACATAAATTGGGTATGAGATCTAATGCAACCATGCTTTATGGTCATATCGAAGAGTTCTGGCATCGTGTAGACCATATGGAACGCCTGCGCCAGCTACAGGATAAGACCGGAGGTTTTCAAGCTTTTATCCCTCTTAAATTTAGGAACAAGGATAATCAGATGTCGGATATTCCTGAAGTAAGTGTGGTAGAAGATTTACGTAATTATGCTATTGCGCGTATCTATATGGATAATTTTGATCATATAAAGGCTTACTGGGCAATGATCAGTAGAAATACCGCACAGCTTTCCCTCAATTTTGGTGTTGATGATATAGATGGTACCCTGGATGATACCACTAAAATTTATTCGATGGCCGGTGCCGAGGAGCAAACGCCAGCTATGAGTACGCAACAATTGGTCAAACTGATTAAAGATGTGGGACGTAAACCGATAGAAAGAGATACTTTATATAATGTGATAAACGACTATACGGATTTTGAGTTTGAAGAGGAAGTAAAACCTAAATTCTACAGTTTACCCGTAATTAATTCATAATGAGTACTACAGATAAGAAGAAGATTTATATTATCCGTCACGGAGAAACCGATTATAATAAAGCAGGCCTTGTACAGGGGAGAGGAATAGATGCAGATTTAAATGAAAAAGGCAGAGCACAAGGCAGAGCATTTTTTGAATTCTATAAATCAGTGCCATTTGATAAAGTCTATACTTCCAAGTTAAAGAGAACTCATCAGACAGTTCGGGATTTTTTAGCTATTCCTTTGCCCTGGGAGCAGTTGCCAGGATTGGACGAAATGGACTGGGGAAAACATGAAGGGCAAAGTATTTCAACAGAAATCAGAAATGAATTCGAGAAAATAGTCGAAGCATGGAATAGTGGTGATTATAGTGTTAAGCCGCAAGGTGGAGAAAGTCCACTTGATGTTTATGCCAGACAAGAGGAAGCTATGAATTATATCGTTTCCGAAGAAAAGGAAAACGAGAAAACAATATTAATTTGTATGCATGGCAGGGCTATACGCTTGTTATTATGCCAGCTTACCGGAAGACCACTAAAGGAAATGGATCATTTCCCTCACCAGAATACATCCCTGTATATTTTAAATTATGCTGATGGGAAGTATGAAATAGAAACTTTTAACAGTTTGGAACATTTGGAGCTAATCAAAGATTAGGTTTATTTTAATTGCTTTTTTATGATTCGTTTTTCGGTAGTTAGCTATACGAATACCAAACCTTTTTTGTACGGCTTAGAGAATTCTCCCCTTAGAGAGAAAATAGATTTGAAGGTGGATTATCCGGCTTTATGTGCGCAAAAACTCATTGAAGACAAGGCCGATGTCGGGCTAATTCCGGTAGCAGCTATTTTAAAACTGGAAGAATACCATATTATTTCTGATTATTGTATTGGCGCTACCGGGAAAGTTAATTCGGTCTTTGTATTTAGCAATTGCCCAATTGAAGAGGTGGAGTTTATTCAACTGGACCCGGAATCGCGGTCGTCCAATAATCTAGCCTTGGTCTTGATGAAGAATTTCTGGAAGATTAATCCGGTTAAGATTATCAATGCGGAAGACTATGGTGCTTCCATACAGGAGCATACCGCTTTTGTACAAATAGGAGACAGGACATTCGGTAAAAAGCAGCAATTTAAATATGTATATGATTTAGCCGAAGAGTGGATGAAGTTTACCGGATTGCCTTTTGTTTTTGCCGCCTGGGTAAGTAATAAAAAACTTCCTGATGATTTTATTAAAGAACTGAACGAAGCTTTTAAGTACGGCATTGACCATATTGATGACGTTTTATCGGATTTACCCCCTTATGAGGGCTTCGACTTGCGTCAATATCTTCACTCTGATTTAGATTTTCATCTTAATGATAAAAAGAAAGAGGCTCTGGCTCTTTTTCATCAGTATATGAAGGAGTTGTAGTGTTTAGTTGTTTCTGGACAAAGGGATGCTGCTTATGCAAATTATGAAAGTTAGTCCGCCTCATGGCCGGCGGCTGGCCTAGAAACTTTTTTCAGAAGGCCTTTATATTTCTGTTTGGCCTTCAAGAATGCTGAAGCATTTTCCCTTCAGCTGAAAAAGTATCCAAAAAAGCCGTGGCGTATAACATTTGTCGCTCCATCTGGATAAATCTTTAATTGGTGCAATCCGGATATTTGCGAATGCTACTGCTTTATGTTATTTTTTGCAGCACATTGGATTGCTTGGTTATGCTTATTTATTGTTTCTGCACAAAGATTTGTGTTAATAGCTTCTGCCGTAGATTCTTTTAAATTTTTGCTTATAACTTTTTCCCTCGCTCAAGGCTTTCCGTCCTCAATGACCGGACAGGTCTAGTCCTTTTTAGCAAAAAAGTACCAAAATGCTTCGGCGTATAACATTTGTCGCTCCATCTGGATAAATCTTTCATTTGCGCAATCCGGATATGTGTGAATATCATTGCTTTATGTTACTTTCTGCGACACATTGGATTGCTTGACCTGTTCTTGCTTTATTGTTAGTGCACAAAGATTTATCTGATTACGGCTTCCAAATCTTATAATGCCAAGGGTGTTCTTAGGAATGGTTTGTGGTTAGTTTGTACTTATCTTAACCCTCTTTTCGTTACCCTGCGTGTTGTGTCAAACCGTGTTTTGTCAGGCTGAGCGGAGTCGAAGCCTTTGCGAATGCCCCTTAGACCCCGCTCATGGCGACAATCAAATACGATATATTATTGTTGACATCACACTAGTTCTTTTTTCGGAAAGTATTTGACGTTTCTATAATGGCCTTCAAGAATGCTAAAGCAATTCCCTTCAGCTGAAAAGAACCAAACCTGCCTTGCCGGCAGGCAGGAAAGCCGTCGACGTATAATCTTTGTCGCTCCATCTGGATAAATCTTTAATTGGTGCAATCCGGATATGTGCGAATGCTACTGCTTTATGTTGTTTTTTGCAGCACATTGGATTGCTTGGTTATGCTTATTTATTGTTTCTGCACAAAGATTTGTGTTAATAGCTTCTGCCGTAGATTTTTTTAAATTTTTGCTTATAACTTTTTCCCTCGCTCAAGGCTTTCCGTCCTCAATGACCGGACAGGTCTAGTCCTTTTTAGCAAAAAAGTACCAAAATGCTTCGGCGTATAATCTTTGTCGCTCCATCTGGATAAATCTTTCATTAGCGCAATCCGGATATGTATGTTTGTTAGTGCTTTATGTTACTTTCTGCGACACATTGGATTGCTTGACCTGTTCTTGCTTTATTGTTAGTGCACAAAGATTTATCTGATTACGGCTTCCAAATCTTATAATGCCATAAAGCGTTCTTGGGAATGGTTCTGTGAATTAATCTTCGTTGTCTCATCTCCACGCTGTCATCCTGAGCAGTCGAAGCCTACCTGCCTTAGCTCTGTCTTGTATCGGCCAGCAGGGATCTCTGTGTTAATGACTTCTGTCGTCGATATTTCATTGTTTTACTCTTTTCTTTCCCCTTGCACAGGGCTTTCCGTCTTCATTAGCTTGTCCCGAACTCGCTTCGGAGCCAGCAGGCCTAGAAACTTTTTTCAGAAGGCCTTTATATTTCTGTTTGGCCTTCAAGAATGCTGAAGCATTTTTCCTTTAGCTGAAAAAGTATCCAAAAAAGCCGTGGCGTATAACATTTGTCGCTCCATCTGGATAAATCTCTCATTTGCGCAATCCGGATATGTGTGAATGTCATTGCTTTATGTTGCTCTCTACTGCACATTGGATTGCTTGGATTTGCTTATTGGTTGTTAGTGCACAAAGATTTATCTGATTACTCCCGACGTAAAGTCGGGACAGGGTCTCCAAATCTTATAATGCCATAAAGCGTTCTTGGGAATGGTTTGTGGTTAGTTGGTACTAATCTGAGGTACTCCAAGCCTGCCTGCCTTAGTAGTGAGCTTGTGTTGGCGGGCAGGGTCTCACTGGCATAGTTTTACATCAATATGAAATACTTTTATCATCCATTGAAAATCAGTAAATTGCTATAATTAACAAATAAGATTACCATGAAAACAATATTCAATCTTCTAATCCTTCTTGCTATGGCACATGCTGCAACGGCGCAATCTTTAAAAGCGGTTTCTTATGCCGATGGGCAACAAAAGCTAAATGGTTTGGTTACTGCTAATACCGGAAAAAAATTACCGGGCGTTCTTATACTTCCCGCATGGATGGGAATAGATCAGGAGGCTAAAAATGCCGCTTTGGAATTGGAAAAGAAAGGATATATTGCCTTTATTGCTGACATCTATGGCGAAGGGAATATCCCAAAAAACGGAGAAGAAGCTTCGAAAATAGCTACTCAATACAAAACTGATTTCAGTGCTTATCAGAAAAGAATCAGTCTGGCTTTGGAGCAGCTGAAGAAAGCCGGAGCGAAACCAGATAAGCTGGCGGTGATTGGCTACTGTTTCGGTGGAAGCGGAGCTTTAGAGGCAGCCCGGGGCCTTTTACCGGTTGCCGGTGTAGTTTCTATACATGGCGGTCTGTCCAAAGATAAAGCCCGACCAAATGGAAAGTTAAATACAAAAATTCTGGTGTTACACGGCGCCGATGATGCTTCTGTATCTAAAAGCGATATCGAGAACCTGTATACGGAATTTAACTCGGCCAAAGCTGATTGGCAAATGATTTACTATGCTAACAGTAAGCATACCTTTACCAATCCGGAATCAAAGGACTATAATCCTGAAATGGCTAGACGTTCATGGCAGCATACTTTACTGTTTTTAGATGAGGTTTGTAAGTAGGGTGAGCAGAGGATAGGTTCAGTTTAATAAAATACGAGGCTCTTCAAAACAGGTCTTTGATTAAAGAATCCGTAGAGTTATATAAGATACATCTCTACGGATAAATCTAAGCTTATTATAAGCTCTTTTTACTTTCATCAGCAGAAGGGCCATACATTCCAGGAATCGGAACATCAAGTATACGAAGATATACTGAAAGCTGTCCTCTGTGATGATAAATATGGTTATTTACAATGAATCTGTTGGCTACAACTTTGGGTAAGTTGGCTATAACATGGTCGCCGGCAGTTAAAGCCCAGTTCTCCATCCACCTGTTATCATCAAAATTCTCAAGCGCATTCTTACATAAGGCTTGGTATTGGTCTAGTAAATCCAATAATTCAGCCGCTGTTGTTGCTGTAAGAGGAGCATAATCTGTATGAAAATTGAGCTTATCTTTTTCTGTAATATTCGCTGTCCAGGAGGTAAGCTCGGTAATGTGTTTCGCTAATTCTCCCAGACTCATAGATTTTTCATGAGGTTTCCAGTCCCATTTGTCATTTGGTATGCAGGCTATTAGTTTTTTAGTGCTTGCAATCTCTTTTTCAAATTCAGTTAAAAAGCTTTGTTTGATACCCATATTGTTTTAAATCTAGTTTATAGCAAAGATAAGATTCTGATTGATCTTGCGTGGTGATTCCTGCTTCTAAATAAGGATTGCGAAAGGTTATATGTGTTATTGATCTTTTTAAGGAATACGAGAGTTTAAACAAAAAATCGGCCTGTCCTTTTCGTACAAGCCGAGTAATTAATAAACGCTCTTTGATTTAAACTGCGGTATAACCACCGTCAATTAAATAATACCCGCCGGTCATAAAAGAAGATTTTTCCGAGCTTAAAAATAAAACAAGTTCGGCTACCTCTTCTGCTTTTCCCAATCGTCCTATAGGGTGTTTGGCTATTAAGTCTTTTTTATGGCTTTCATCAAGCTGGCTAAGCAAAGGTGTATCAATATAGCCTGGTCCAACAGCATTGCACCTAATGTTTTTTGGTCCGTATTCTGCACCAATATTTTTAGTTAATCCAACAACCGCATGCTTGGCGGCAGTATAAGCAGAGGACATTGGGGCAGCTACCATACCGTGTATAGAAGCCATATTGACGATAACGCCGCTACCATTTTTCTCCATCGCCAGCAATTGGTATTTGCAACCGTAGAAAACGCCATTCAGGTTGATGTCTATTACTTTCTTCCAGCTATCTATGCCATAAGCTTCGGTTAAAGCCAGCTCTCCACCTATACCTGCGTTATTGCAAGCGATATCCAACTTACCAAACTTATCCAATGTTGCGTTTACCAGCGCTTCGTTGTCCTGAGGAAGCGAACTATCCGCTTTAAAAAAAGCCGCAGTTCCACCCGCTTCTTCAATTCGCTTTACTGCCGCTTGTCCTGCATTTTCATTGATATCCGAAATCATTACTTTAGCACCTTGTCTTGAATATGCCAAGGCAACTGCTAAGCCTATGCCAGAGCCCGCTCCGGTAACAAGGGCTACTTTGTTTTCTAATTCTCCCATTTTGTATGTTTTTCTAGTGATTAAGGTAATTTACGATTTATTCCGGAAAGAGAGAAAAGTTCATTGGTTCATTAGTTTTCCAAGGGATGTCCGAATGTATTTCCAAATGGATTCCTTTGGAACCTTCGGCACATTAGTCATTAGTGAATAGGGAGTTGAAAGTAGAGCGTTGATTGTACATGGTTGAGAATTTTCCAAAGGGATGTCTTTGGCATATTAGTTTATTGAGTTCATTAGTGTCATTAGTCTTTATCTTTCTTCCTTGTTCTTTGGTCATTGTTTTTATTAACGGTGTGCGTAGATGAACGCGGAGATCCCTCCGCTGCGGTCGGGATGAACTGTGTTTAAATCCAAATAAAAAGTTAAAATTCACTAAAATAATATTCTGTTTAATTTAGCATTAGCCAAATTGTGCTTTATAAGGTTCTCCTGATTTAGCTATGGCAAATACTTGCTTAATAAGTTTATTTACTGCTGCTATCAGTGCTACCCGGTAAGGTTTTCCTTTATCCCTCAACCTTTCGTAGAGATCTTTACAGGCCTTGTTGCAACGTATTGCAGAAGTAGCAGCCATGTATAATACTTTTCTAACCTGTCCCATTCCCATTTTGCAGATATGCCCTTTGCCTTTCACACTTGTACCTGATTCATATATCCTTGGGGCTAGTCCAAAGTAAGATATGACCTGCTTATAGTTTTCAAACATACTAAAACCATCTGTAGCAATAATCAGCATAGAGACACTTCTTGGCCCTATACCTGGTATACTTCTGATATTACCAGCCATTTCTTCATAATGCTGCTTTATCAATCCATCTATCTGGCGCTCTTTCTCCTTAATCCTTTTATCATGGCTTTCCACTTCCTCCTTGATCTCATTGTATAATAACTTATCTATTGTACCTGCTGCCTCAAATGCATGCAACTGGCTGGACAACATATGCCTTCGTTGTTTTAGTCCTTCAAGATAGGTCTCAAGGTTACGGATGCTTTGTATTGCCGCCGTGGGCGGCTCCCATAACCTGGGGCTGGTCATCTGTGCAAACTCTGCTATGACCATTGCATCTTTCTTATCTGTTTTTGCCCTGGACATTCGCATCTGTGCAAACCTGCGTATAACCAATGGGTTGACTACCGAAACTCTTATTCCTGAATCATATAAAAATCTTGCCAATTGGAAATAATATGGGCCTGTGGCTTCCATCGCCACATGGGTATCCAGAATATGCGGCAGCATATCCTTAAAACCTTTTAAGTTGTTTGTAAATCTGCCTTTGAAAGCTGATTTGCCTTCTTTTAAAACTGCAATGTCAAAATAATCCTTTGAACAATCGATCCCTGTTATCATATTTGTAAAATCGTAAAATGAGGATCACAGCTTTCTTATCGTGACTTATCAATCGTAAAAACAGGCTCCTGAGGCCTAATGAACTGTCCAAGTTATAATAAGAATGAGAGAAGGGGACTAACATCTCGAAGAGTCTATAATGACTAATGACAAATTAAAGTCTTATTCCTTCTCTCTGCTGGATCTTATTAACTGAACAAAATTATATTCCGTTTAATCTTTTCCAAACTTCTTCCTACAAACTTACGATGACACGATGGGGGAGTTCATTGTCAAGAAAGTAGGAACGGATATAATGTTGAATGTTTGATGTTTAATGTTTAATGGGGTGTTAACTGGTTTTTTAGTTTTCCAAAGGAATGCTTTAGGCACATTAGTCATTGTTCCTTGCTCTTTACTCCTTACCGCCTCATATGCTTTATGCATTACATCCGGTTTACAATCTTCCTTAATCAGGTATACAAAAATGAAATTCCTAATATTTTGGTATGTAATTAGTTGCGGCTATCAGTGTATTTCAAAAATTAATTAAAATAAGATGAAAAAGTTATTAATTATCTGCGGATTGTTATTCGGTGTAGTAACATTTGCACAAGCACAAAATGCGGGTCATAAAAAAGCAGAAAGCTCTGAAGCCAAAGCAAAAATGAAAGCTGAGAAATTAGCTCAAAAATTGGATCTGAATAGAGATCAGACGAAAAGAATAGAGGATATCTATTTGGAAGAGTCTATGTCGATGGCTAAAAGAAATAAGGAAGGCATGAGTAATAAAGCCGAAATGATGAAAATTCATGAAGAAACTGATGCTAAGATCAGGTCTGAACTAAATGAATCTCAAAAGCAAAAATACGATGCCTGGAAAATGGAAAATGAAAAGCACATGAAAAAAGACGGGAAGAAATAGTCCTTAGGTAATCAGGATACAAAAGTCGAAGGATTTTCTTTCGGCTTTTTTTGTTTTATATTAATGCTGTAAAACAGTTTATTATTGTTGTTTTATTTTAGTAATTGTTTAAGTGTTATATAGTCTGTTTATAAGGGGGAATAGGAGTATGTTATAACACCTGTATGGGTGAGTGGTACTAAGGTGGGAATATACTGGGAGTATAGTGCTGGTATAGTGGGAGTAGCAATATAGTTCATTAGTTGAAATAGTTCACTATGTTTTAGATTGTTGTCCGAGCGGGGGGCTTTCTGAAAGAAGACCCTGGGCAAACTTAGCTTTCTGGATAAATCTTTAAATGGCGCAATCCGGCCCCCTCATCCGCCCTTTGGGCACCTTCTCCCTCATGGAGAAGGCCAAAAAATGAAGGGACAGAAGTGATAAGTAGTAAGTCCGGGGTCGGGGGGACGGAAGTCGGGTAGTTGATAGTCAGTAAAAAGAGGAAAGTTTAAAGAGGAACCCTTCGAGAGCCTCAGAGTGACGTTGTTGGGGTGTGGAAGTAGTAAGTCTGGAGATCGAAGTTGGGAGCGGAGTTAATGTTGGATGCTTAATGAGAATATTTATAATAACCTGCATTTCCGTTCATTGGAAATGCAGGTTTGCGTATGGAGGTACACACGCAGTCATTAATAGTCTTTTATTGGGCTGTAAATGTAAATACCACTGTTAAATTATCGTAGAAAGGGTGTTTTCCGCTGTACTTAAGCGTAGTTTCGCTAAGTTCTATAATAGTCAGATTAAGGGCTAATGCACTGTCTTCTAAAGTTATCTTCATGTTGTCTCCATTTATGTGTAATCAGTTTAAACAAAGGTCTATTAGTTGGAAAATTTCACTTTGAATTTTCCTTCGGTTATTTCTACTCTATCATTATTTTTTGAAGTGACGTATCCATGGAAGATACCTGCGGCTACTCCATCTTTTTTGTAGGTAACATCAAACAAAGAAAGACTTCCGCCTTCATTATCGTTTTCGGTGGTAAATAAAAGCCCGGCGTTGTTTGTATATTCAAGAAAGCTGATGCCGGAAGTTTTATCAGCACCTATGGTTAATCCCAGTACAATACCAATAAAGTTCTCAACGAAATAAAATTTAAACTTTGGATTGGCTCCTTCTTTTCCTGAAGCCAGAAGTGTGAAAGTTTTGCTGTCTCCTTCATTGCCTCTTAGTGCAGAAAATTCTGTAGAGGTCACTGTTGTACCATTTACCTTATAAGTGAAATAGTATTCTGATTGTAGTTCTTCGTCTTTTGCATCACTATCATCTTTTTTGCATGATGTAACCGCAAAAGTAATCAGCGAAATAAATAGAAGTAATTTAATAGATTTCATGTTGTGGTATTATTTTATTAGTTAATTGTTTAGTTTTTTAATTATAAGCAATTATTATTAGCTGCTTAACCCGAACTCAGGTTAATAGGATTTGGTAATTGGGCATTTGCTTCGTGAATAGCTTTAATTGGAGTACCAACGGCTTACAATAAAATTTCAGGAACTGAAGAACTTGATTTAAGACTGCTAGTGAAAATTGCCAGTTATCTAGTCGTTGTAGGATTATCTATATCCGCTGTAGCGAAAACAGCAGTAAAGCTTATTATGTGGCAATTGTGCATTTTACAGATGAAGTAAATAGTGTATGGTATTAAAAGTCAATAAATTATGATGTAATGTCGTTGACATTACTCTATTCCCTTTTTATAGTCAAATTTTTAAATCTCGATATTCCCAATACACTACATTTCGGCTTCGTTGTAACATCCCGAGTTTTATATAATCTTCTACACCCGAGAGATGCTCTTCAAATCCCAAATGATATAATTCCCCACATTGCTTTAAGCCTAAGTGTTAATTTTATATCTTAGCCAATCGAAAAATAAAGAACATTGGCAGGAAAAGGAACAAAGGAAACTCCTTTAATGACACAATACAACCAGATCAAAGCAAAATATCCGGGTGCATTGCTGTTATTTAGGGTAGGCGATTTTTACGAGACTTTCGGGGAAGATGCTGTGAAAGCATCTCAGATTTTAGGGATAGTATTAACAAAACGGGCTAACGGTTCGGCTTCGCACATAGAACTGGCCGGTTTTCCACACCATTCTATAGAAACCTATTTACCCAAATTGGTGCGGGCAGGCCAGCGTGTGGCGATATGTGACCAGTTGGAGGATCCTAAATCTGTAAAGGGAATAGTAAAGCGTGGTGTTACCGAATTGGTAACTCCGGGTGTAGCCTATAATGACAATATTGTTCAGCAAAAATCCAATAATTATTTAGCCACACTGCATTTTGACAAAGGCACAATTGGCGTGGCTTTTTTAGATATTTCTACGGGCGAGTTTTTAACTGCACAGGGTAATGCAGAATACATAGATAAACTTTTACAAAGTTTCAAACCCAGTGAGGTTATTTTTGCAAAGAGTAAATCGAAAGAATTTACGGAGCTTTTTGGTGGACGTTTCTATACATTTATTCTGGATGATTGGGCTTTTACTAATGACTATGCCCAGGAAAATCTGCTGAAGCATTTCGAGGTAAATTCCTTAAAAGGATTTGGTATAGAGAAACTGAATTTAGGGATTATTGCAGCGGGAGTTGCTTTACATTACCTGAACGAAACCGAGCACAGGCAGTTGCAGCATATTACGAATATATCCAGGATAGAGGAAGACCGATATATGTGGTTAGATCGATTTACTGTTCGAAATCTGGAACTGGTGGGATCGTCTAACGAAGATGCTAAAACGCTGATAGATGTTCTGGACCATACTTCTTCGGCTATGGGAGCCAGAATGTTGCGCAAGTGGGTTTTAATGCCCTTGAAGAACAGGAAGCCGATAGAGGAGCGTCTGGATGTTGTTTCTTTCTTTTTCAAACATAATGAATTGAGAGAAACCTTGGAACAGCATATCCGACAAATTGGGGATCTGGAACGTTTGGTTTCTAAAATTGGTTTGCAGAAGGCTAATCCACGAGAGATTGTACAGCTAAAGAGAGCTCTTCGAGCTATTGAAGAGATTAAGAAATTATGCGAAAACGTAGATCAGGAATCTGTGAAACGTATTGCGGAACAGATAAATCCATGTGCCTCTATCAGTGAAAAAATTGATAAGGAACTTCAGGCTGACCCACCAGTAGCGGTAGCCAAGGGAAAGGTTATTGCAGATGGTTTCAATGAAGAACTGGATAAACTGCGGAAGATATCTTATGGCGGTAAGGACTATTTATTGGAACTGCAACGGAAAGAAGCCGAGGCAACGGGAATCAGTTCTTTAAAAATCGCTTTCAATAACGTTTTTGGATATTATCTGGAGGTGAGTAATACGCATAAGGATAAGGTGCCAACGGAATGGATAAGAAAGCAGACTTTGGTAAATGCGGAACGTTATATTACGCCGGAGCTGAAGGAATATGAAGATCAGATTTTGGGAGCCGAAGAGAAAATCCATGCTTTGGAAACAAAACTTTTTAGCGATTTGCTGGCTTCTGTGGCTGAGTTTATCCGTCCGATTCAGCTGAATGCGACATTGATAGCACAACTGGATGTACTCTTATGTTTTGCTACGATCGCTCAGAAAAATTATTATGTAAGACCGGTTGTCAGTGATGACAAGGTATTGGATATCAAAGGTGGGCGCCATCCTGTTATTGAGAAAAACCTGCCTATTGGCGAGGAATATATTACCAATAGTGTTTATCTGGATGACGAAACGCAGCAGATTATCATTATTACAGGGCCTAATATGGCCGGTAAGTCAGCTTTATTGAGGCAAACCGGGCTGATTGTGTTGATGGCTCAGATGGGCTGTTTTGTTCCTGCAAAAGAGGCGCATGTAGGAATTGTAGATAAGATTTTTACCAGAGTAGGTGCATCGGATAATTTATCGTCAGGGGAATCTACTTTTATGGTGGAGATGAATGAGACCGCAAGCATTCTAAACAATTTGTCGGACAGAAGTTTGATTCTGCTGGACGAAATTGGTCGCGGTACTTCTACTTATGATGGTATTTCTATAGCATGGGCTATTGTAGAATTTTTACATAATCATCCGAATGCGAACGCAAAGACTTTGTTTGCCACGCATTATCATGAATTGAATGAACTTTCGAATTCTTTTTCACGTATCAAGAACTTTAATGTAACGGTTAAAGAAGTAGGGAATAAAGTGATCTTCCTGAGGAAGTTAGTTCCCGGAGGAAGTGAACATAGTTTTGGTATCCACGTAGCGAAAATGGCGGGTATGCCTCCAAGGGTTCTTTTGCGGGCTAATGAGATATTGCGGAGATTGGAGAACGAACGAACTGGTGGTGAACATGTGAAAGCCAGTATCATGAAAATGCAGAAACAGGCTGTGCAATTACAAATGTTTGCATTGGAAGATCCGATCCTGATTAAAATCAGAGATGTACTGAATAATCTGGATGTTAATACCCTGACACCCGTGGATGCTTTAATGAAACTGGATGAAATACAAAAAGTATTGAAGAACTCTTAAATTTATATGTTATGAATACGGATAAAATTTACGGTTTTGGAATTGTAGGAACTGGCGCAATTGCCGATATACATGCAGATGCCATCAAAAGTGTTGCTGGAGCTAAATTGATAGGTGTTTACAACAGAAATTACGACAAAGCAAAGTCTTTTTCTGAGAAGCATGGTGGCGAGTCTTTCGAAGATTTAGATACTTTTTTAGATAGAGCGGACATAGATATTATTTGTATTTGTACCCCGTCTGGTTTGCATGAGGAAATGGCATTGCTAGCGATTCGAAAAGGTAAACATTGTCTGATAGAGAAGCCATTGGAAATTAATACCATGCGTTGCGATCAAATGATTAGTGAGGCAAAAAGAAATGGCGTACAGTTAGGTGTTGTTTTTCAGAGCAGATTTTATCCGGAAAGCAGAGCTATTAAGGAAGCTATAGATAGAAACTGGTTTGGAAAGCTGGCTATTGGAAGCGCATATGTAAAATGGAGCAGAACTGAGGCTTATTATAAACAAAATGCATGGCGCGGAACCTGGGCTTTTGACGGTGGAGGTGCCTTAATGAATCAGGGAATTCATGCTGTTGATGTTTTGCAATGGTACATGGGCGAGGTAGAAAGTGTGCAGGCGATGACTGGAAATTTCAGACACGAGGAAATAGAGGTCGAAGATACCGTTGTTGCTATACTTCGTTTTAAAAATGGAGCTTTAGGTACCATAGAGTGTTCTACTGCGCTTTACCCGGGTTTCTTAAAGCGGATAGAAATTACAGGAACGGAAGGCTCCGCGGTTATTGAAGATGCTGACATTACAAAGTGGGAATTTATGAATGCCGATGCCAATGCTTACTATGCTGTTAAAGCTAAGGATGAATCTAAAGATGCAAACGGAGGTGTTTCTAATCCTATGGCTATAAGTTCTTTGGGACACCAATTACAAATCACAGATTTTATTAATGCATTGAATGCCTCTGCTAAACCGTTTATTGATGGAGAAGAAGGCAGGAAATCAGTCAGAATAATTGAAGCTATTTACGAAAGCGCGAGAACCGGAAAACCTGTTTATTTGTAGTTAGTTCCCCTAAGGGATGTCCAAATGGAAGCCTTTGACTCCTTCGGCAAATTTCCCGAAGGGGCGTTAGCAATACGGTTGTTAATCGTTTGGGAAGATATCTTCTATTTCTTTTACATCATCGATTAAAAAGGAGCCTTGATGTGAGACTACTGTAATGTCCCTAATGAATTCATTATGCAACTCTGTATCTTCTATAATTGTATGGAACAGATAGCCATGCTGTTTTGTCCGGTTTATAAATTTACATTCTTTAACTTTAACAGTTCCAAAGTCGTTTCCGCCAATCATAAAACCTTCGTTTACACCTGCAAATTCAGAATATCTTTGAGACCATTTATTTTTGAATTCCGTTTCTGACAAACCTCCGTCATAATCAATGTGTATAGCATCCATTTTAAATTCATAATAACCGGGAGTGGTTATCGATGAAAAATTTCCCTTTAACTGATCAAAATCTTTAAAGAATCCTTCGATGCTTCTTTTTAACCAGATCTGTGCTAAATGGACGGAATCTGTGCTTTCCGCTTTTATTGTAGCGGTAGTATCCTCATTTTTATTCGTATTGGTTTTAGAAGGACTGTTGCAGGAACAAACCGTGTATACAAGAATAAGAATCATTAAGCAGGCAGATTGACGTTTCATGATCGATGGTAGATAGAATAAATTTAATTATTGCATTTGTTCAATTTAAGAAAAGTATTGGAAAAATGGAAGATCTTAAAAATGTTTAAGCTCCAAACGGGGAGAATGGAGCCTAAACTAACCAATTATAAACCTGATCCAAAGATAAGGCGAAAGTACCGGTCTGCAATGGCTGTTAACATTATTTAACAAAATGTGTTGTAGATTAATTAGGTTCAGATATAGTGAATAATATAAACAATTACTGTTTCTTCGAATTCCGAATTATGATTTTGAGGATAAGCGGATTCATCGATTTTTTACTTTTGAATTTAGCCCCCATAATTGATTTTAAAACCCTACTTTTGAGACAAGATTGTATAAGATTCCGCCAAATAAGATATGTTGAAATACGAAAAATTTGTATTGAAAAACGGACTGCGTGTTTTAGTCCATGAAGATCACAATACACCAATGGCAGTGTTAAATATACTGTATGACGTTGGTGCCAGAGATGAACAAGAAGATAAAACAGGTTTTGCACATTTATTCGAACATTTGATGTTTGGTGGCTCCATAAACATTCCTTCTTATGATGAGCCACTGCAGAGAGTAGGAGGTGAAAACAATGCTTTTACAAGTAACGATATTACCAATTATTATTTAACCCTGCCTACTGCAAATATTGAGACAGCTTTTTGGTTAGAATCTGACAGGATGTTAAGCCTGGCTTTTTCTGAAAAAAGTCTGGATGTGCAAAGAAATGTTGTCTGCGAAGAATTTAAACAACGTTATTTAAATCAGCCTTATGGCGATGCATGGTTAAAGCTAAGGCCTCTGGTTTATAAAAAGCACCCCTATAAATGGGCTACTATAGGCAAAGAGCTTTCCCATATAGAGAATGCAAAAATGGAGGATGTGAAAGCATTCTTTAAAAAGCATTATAACCCGCAAAATGCAATATTAGTTGTAGGAGGGGATGTTGAAGTGGAGGAGGTCAAAAGATTGGCAGAGAAGTGGTTCGAGCCAATAGAATCAGGCGTTAAATATATCAGAAATTTGCCTGAAGAAGATGAGCAGACTGTGGAAGTTAAAGAAACGGTTTATGCAGATGTTCCCTTAAATGCGATTTATAAAGTGTTCAAAATGGTTGGAAAGGCAGATGAAAAGTATCCTGTTTATGACTTGATATCAGATATTCTGTCGCAGGGAAAGTCCTCCAGACTTTATAGACAGTTGGTTAAAGAACGCCAATTGTTTTCAGATATCAATGCATATAATTACGGAAGTATAGATACAGGGATGTTTGTAATAGAAGGCCGTCTGAATGAAAATGTCGATCCTCAAGATGCTGACAACGCCATATGGGAAGTGTTGAATCAATTGAAAGCCGATCTGGTGTCGGAAAATGAACTAACAAAGGTGAAAAATAAATACGAATCAACCTTTGAGTTTGCTGAGATGAGTTTGCTGGATAAAGCAATGAACCTGGCTTTCTATGAACTTTTGGGAAATGCTGATGAGCTGAATATGGAAATTGAAAAGTATCAAAAAGTTAATAGAGAGGATATTCAGCATATTTCTCAGTTTATGTTTCAAAAAGAAAAGTCTACAACCTTATATTATTTGTCAAACAATGCTAAATAGAAAAGAGGCCCCGTTATTTAAAGAAGTAGAAAATATACATTTTGTACATGCCGAAGAAAAGAGACTTAAAAACGGAATCCCCGTTTTTATACTGAACGGAGGCGAACAAAATCTGGTTAGAGTTGAGTTTATATTTAAAAATGTGAATTGGGATTCGTCTAAGCCACTGCTGGGGAGCATGACCAATTCAATGCTAAGTGAAGGGACTCAAAATTTGACCGCCGCCGAAATAGCCGATAAAATAGACTTTTATGGTGCCTTTTTTCAAACAGAGTTTGGTTTTGACCGTTCGACAGTAACATTATATAGCTTGAACAGACATTTAGAGCGTACGCTACCTGTTGTACAGGATGTCTTATTCAATTCTATATTTCCAGAAAAAGAGCTCAACACTTTAATAAATACACAGAAGCAAAGATTAAAGGTGTCTTTTGAGAAAAATGATTTTCTAGCCAAAAAAGTTTTCAATAAAGAGGTTTTTGGTGATACCTTATATGGTTACACTGCAAATATTGATGATTTTGATAAGCTGGAAAGAGAAGATTTAATTGCGTATTATAAAAAAGCGTATCATCCACAGAATTGTACAGTTGTTATTGCCGGTAAAGTGGAAGATTCTGTTCTCACACTATTAGATGAACTTTTTGGTGAATGGGAGAGTACGGAGAATTTCCAAGAGAACAGGTTTGATATCCCCCGAGTTAGTTCGAAATTCGAATTGGTAGAAAAAGATCAGGCTTTACAGTCTGCTATAAGGCTAGGTATAAAAACGGTTAACAGAACACACCCTGACTTTTTTGGTATGCAGCTTTTAACAACTGTTTTGGGAGGTTATTTTGGTAGCAGGCTGATGTCTAATATCCGGGAGGATAAAGGTTATACTTATGGAATAGGAGCAGCTAATATGTCTTTGGAATATGCAGGGACATTTTTTATAGCCTCAGAAGTTGGAGCAGATGTTTGTAAAAATACATTTGAAGAAATTGAAAAAGAGATCAATATTCTTAAAACCGAACTTATTCCAGAAGATGAGTTGAAACTGGTTAAAAATTATTTTGTTGGCAGTATTTTAGGTAGTTTGGAGAATATTTTCTCCCATGCCGACAAATTCAAAAATATTTATTTCTACGGATTAAGCTACGATCATTTAGATAAGCAAATCCAAACTATAAAAGGTTTAACACCAGAAGAGCTAAGGGATTTAGCCAATAAGTACCTTGTATTTAACGACTTTGTAAAAGTGGTTGTTGGGAAATATTAGTAAATATAGAAGCGATTAAAGATACTTAAACATCGCTTCTATGTTTATTTCTTTCAAATGACAAAATATTTTTCGTTTTTTATCAGAAAGTCGTAATTTTGTATCGCAAATAAAGACCCTTAATTTATTTGCTATGCAGTTAGATCCACATAAATTTATTGCCGAAGGATTAACATACGATGACGTTTTATTAGTTCCGGCTTATTCAGAAGTTTTACCAAGAGAAGTTGATACTTCTTCATTCGTTACCAGAAATATTCGTTTAAATGTACCTATTGTTTCAGCGGCTATGGATACAGTAACCGATGCCAATTTGGCTATTGCAATTGCGCAAGCTGGAGGATTAGGTTTTCTTCATAAGAACATGACTATCGAGGCTCAGGCTAACGAAGTTAGAAAAGTTAAACGTTCTGAAAGTGGGATGATCCAGGATCCTGTAACACTATCGCAATCTGCTACGGTAGGCGAAGCATTTAAAATGATGAAAGAATTCCAAATTGGAGGAATTCCTATCGTGTCAGAAGGTAATAAACTTGTAGGAATCGTAACCAATCGTGATCTGCGTTTTCAAAAAGACTTAAGTATTAAGGTTTCTGATGTAATGACAAAAGAGAACTTAATTACTGCTCCGGAAGGAACTACCCTGAAACAAGCAGAATCTATTTTGCAAGATCATAAAATTGAAAAGCTACCAGTTGTAAAAGAAGACGGAACTTTATCCGGCTTAATTACATTTAAAGATATTCAGAAATTCAGAAATTACCCTTCAGCATGTAAAGACGAACACGGAAGGTTGAGAGTAGGGGCTGCGGTAGGCGTAACGACTGATACGCTGGAGCGTGTTGAAGCTTTGGTGAAGGCTGGTGTAGATGTTATTACAATTGATACAGCTCACGGACATTCCAAAGGTGTTATAGACAAATTAAAAGAAGTTAAAGCTAAATTTCCTGAATTAGATGTTATCGCTGGAAATATAGCTACAGGTGCTGCAGCAAAAGCTTTGGTTGAAGCTGGCGCAGATGCTGTAAAAGTAGGTATTGGCCCGGGATCTATTTGTACTACAAGAATTATAGCAGGAGTTGGTGTTCCTCAATTATATGCGGTTTACGAAGTTGCAAAAGCATTAAAAGGCACCGGAGTACCATTAATTGCCGATGGCGGTATCAAACAAACTGGTGATATTGCAAAAGCGATTGCAGCCGGAGCAAGTACTATTATGGCAGGATCTCTTTTCGCAGGTGTAGAGGAAGCTCCTGGAGAGACCATCATTTACGAAGGAAGAAAGTTTAAGTCATATAGAGGAATGGGATCTGTAGAGGCAATGGAGCAAGGTTCTAAAGACAGATACTTTCAGGATGTAGAAGCTGATATTAAGAAGCTTGTTCCCGAAGGAATTGTAGGAAGAGTACCTTACAAAGGAACTTTGGCCGAAGTAATGCACCAGTATATCGGTGGTTTAAGAGCGAGTATGGGATACTGTGGAGCTAAAGATATTCCAGCTTTACAGGAAGCACAATTTGTAAGAATTACGGCTTCAGGTATCAGGGAATCACATCCGCATGGTATTACAATTACTAAAGAGGCTCCAAATTATAGCAGATAATTAGAGTAGAAATATAAAAAAGCCGCGTATCATAAATACGCGGCTTTTTTATTTACCAGAGTTTTTAGTGAAAATCTATTCTCACAATATCTCCCATATTTAGCCCCAGTAAACCGCTGGCATTTCCTTTATTAATTGCTATTTCCAGATGATCGGAAATACCAAACAAACAAAGCTTTTCGCCTTCAGGAACTTCATTATAATGCCAGCTTAGCTGGTTGATTGTCTCATTCCTTCTAAAAGAAAGGGTGAATTTTCTACCTTGCTGTACTTTAGTAAATAAATCTTTGGTTACGTTAGTAACGACGTTCTGAAAAGAATCAACAAAAATAACACTGCCCTTAATCTGGTCAGATTCGATAATCGGCTGCAGGCTCATTCTTTCTTCCACGCCATCTGTAGGGATACCTATTTCTTTCAGTGAACCACCGGCCGCCAAATGACAAGCAGCTTTTACAAAGATATCCGCTAATGGAAAATGCAGAAACTTTAAATCCTGCATGATATTTATTTCCACAATTTCTTGAGGTTCCTCGTCAAAAATCAATGAAAAAATCCCGTTATCGGAGCCCACAAAGAAGTGATCGCGATATTTTACGGCAATATATTTGTTGTCTTCACTGTAAACCGTATCAATCCCGATTAAATGAACCGTGTTTTTAGGGAAATATGAAAAACAATTTTTTAAAATAAATGCTGCTCTTGAAATATTGAATGCCTGGATTTCGTGTGTAATATCAATAATATTCACATTAGGCAATGTACTTAAGATACTGCCTTTGAGCGCCGCTTGGTAAAAATCTTTATACCCTAAATCTGTGGTTAAAGTGATAATTGCCATTAAATTTGTGAATATTTATTCTTATTCTTGCATTACAAGAACGAGTAGCGCAAAATTAAGTTTTTAATTTACATAACATACTCAAAACATTAAAAAGTAAAGCTTGAACGAACTTAAAATTACCTTAGAAACAGTAAACCCATTGATATTATGGGGCCCAAATAATGAATACTTTGAACTGATAAAGCGTTCATTTCCAAAACTAAAAATTGTCTCAAGAGGCGACGAACTTAAAGCCCTGGGAGACGAAAAAGAGCTTAAGAGATTTAACCAAAAAATTACAGCAATAATCAATCATTTAGATAAGTACCAGAATTTATCGACGGGGGATATTGAAAATATACTCGGAGAAGATGCTGTAATTACAAAAGAAGAGGCTACACAGAGCGGAAGAGGAGGATCGTCGGAAGTTATTGTTTATGGCCAGAATGGACTTTTGATAAAAGCAAGAACAGCTAACCAAAGAAGAATGGTGAGCAGTATTGTTGAAAACGATATCATGTTTGCGATAGGTCCTGCTGGTACCGGTAAAACCTATACTGCGGTTGCTTTAGCTGTACGGGCTTTAAAAAACAAAGAAGTAAAACGAATAATTTTAACCAGACCAGCTGTTGAAGCTGGAGAAAACCTTGGTTTTTTACCTGGAGATCTGAAAGAAAAGGTTGACCCATATTTAAGGCCGCTTTATGATGCTTTGGATGATATGCTTCCGGCAGAGCGTTTGAAAACGTACATAGAGAACAGGACGATCGAAATAGCTCCGTTGGCATTCATGAGAGGGCGAACTTTAGATAATTGTTTCGTTATCCTGGATGAAGCGCAGAATGCTACAGACATGCAATTGAAAATGTTTCTAACGCGTATGGGACCATCGGCCAAATTTATTGTAACCGGTGATGTTACCCAGATAGATCTGCCGAAAAAGCAACAGTCTGGATTATTCAATGGACTTAGAATATTGGAAGGTATTAAAGGAATCAGCATTATATATCTAAGTGGAGAAGATGTTGTGCGACATAAATTGGTTAAACGGATACTTGAAGCCTACGGAGATATACAGTAATTGTAGATTTAGTTGAGAGTGCGATACCTATTTAATGTATAAGGTTTTAAACTCATTACTCAATTCCTAATACTCACTACTAAAAAAAGAATGAAAGCAATAAAAGAAACAAACTTCAATTTTCCGGGACAGACCAGTTTTTATAAAGGAAAAGTTAGAGACGTTTATACCATTGATAATAAATATCTGGTAATGGTAGTTACAGATCGTATTTCCGCTTTCGATGTAGTTTTGCCCGAACCCATTCCGTTTAAGGGACAAGTTTTAAATCAAATAGCGGCTAAATTTCTTAACGCAACAAAGGATATAGTTCCCAACTGGGTCGTTACTGTGCCGGACGCAAACGTTACAATAGGAAGAATATGCGAACCGTTTAAAGTAGAGATGGTAATTAGGGGATATCTGGCAGGGCATGTTGCAAGAGAATATGCCGCAGGTAAGCGCGAATTATGTGGGGTAGCTTTACCCGAAGGACTTAAAGAAAATGATAAGCTTCCTGAACCCATTATAACCCCAACAACTAAAGCAGCTGTCGGACATGATGAAGATATTTCAAGAGAAGAAATCCTAAAAAGAGGTATTGTAACCGAAGCGGATTATATTCAATTAGAGAATTATACCAGAAAGCTTTATCAAAGAGGTACCGAGATTGCAGCTTCACAAGGGCTTATTCTGGTAGATACAAAATATGAATTTGGAAAAACAGAAGGAACTATATACCTGATTGACGAGATACATACACCAGATTCTTCACGTTATTTTTATAAAGAAGGATACGAGGAGCTACAGGCAAAAGGCGAACCTCAAAAACAGCTTTCCAAAGAATTTGTAAGAAGGTGGCTTATCGAAAATGGCTTTCAGGGAAAAGAAGGACAACAGGTTCCTGAAATGAATGCCGAAAGAGTAGAAGCAATCTCCGAAAGATATATAGAGCTATACGAGAAAATTACTGGCGAAAAATTTATAAAAGCTGGCACAGATAATGTTTATAAAAGAGTAGAAGAAAACATTATTTTTGCATTAAATAAACTGTAGCCTGCTATTTAAGTTTAATTTTGCAGCTGCAGTGTTTTAATATAAATTTAGTATTTTGCGGAAAATCCAAACCGTATGAAATTTTCTGTCGATAAACACGAAAAGTATGTTCTGATAAAACTGGAAGAACCCAAGTTGAATACTTTGGTATCTCCTCAGCTAAAATCGGAGTTGATTCTAACAAATACAGAAGGTCAAAGAAATATAATCTTGGATTTATCTGCTGTAAAATATGTAGATTCATCTGGTTTAAGCAGTATCCTGGTTGGACACAGATTGTGTAAAAACTCTGATGGGGTATTTATACTAACAGGTTTAAGCGATGCGGTGTCCAGGCTCTTATCAATTTCTCAATTAGATACCATCATAACCGCGGTGCCTAAGGTAGAAGAAGCCATAGATATAATTTTTATGGAAGAAATAGAGAAAGAGCTTAATCGCGAGCAATCTTAAATAGAATTTATCTTAATACGGAGAATATGAAGTTTGAGGTTACCATTTTGGGCAACAGCTCTGCTACGCCTATTTTCAGTAGAAACCCAACTTCACAAATCTTAAATATCAATGAGTCTCTACTCATGATTGATTGTGGGGAAGGAACCCAGCAGCAGATGTTGTTGTATGAAATCAAGTATAACCGGATAAGTGATATTTTTATTAGTCATTTACATGGGGATCATTTCTTCGGTTTAATCGGTTTAATATCTTCTATGAATCTGAATGGAAGAAGGAAACCCTTGAATCTGTTTGGCCCTCAGGGATTATTGGATATTATACAGATACAGCTTAAATATTCTGATACAAGACTGATATTCGACTTAAACTTTACAGCTTTAGATCCCAATAATACTGGATTAGTTTACGAAACAAGAGATTTTACTGTGGAGACTATTCCCTTAAATCATAGAATACCGTGTACGGGATTTATTGTTAGGGAGAAACAACGCCAAAGAAAAATATTAAAAGAGAAGGTAGAAAAGCTAAATATTCCACCCGAATATTATCCTTTGATAAAAAGAGGTATAGATTATACGGACAGTTCAGGGTATGTTTATAAAGCTTTCGACCTAACTACAGAAGCGGATGTCCCGAAAGCCTATGCTTATTGTTCTGATACCCTTCTTGATGAGCGCTATATCAATAAACTAACTAAGGTGGACACTTTATATCACGAAGCTACATTTCTTCATGATATGATAGATAGAGCTAAGGAAACCCATCATTCAACCGCCCTGGAAGCGGCGACGGTAGCGAAGAAAATTGGTGCGAAAAAACTTTTAATAGGGCATTTTTCTGCGAGATATAAAGATCTGGGAGCATTGTTGCAGGAAGCCAGAAGCGTATTTAGTAATACCCAAATAGCGAATCAGGGACAGGTATTTGAGATTTAATCACTTAGTAATTAATGCTTTATTTTTTATAATTTAGATTTCATCTCTACTTATCTCAAAATACAGTAGATTTGCGACTCTGTTTATAAAATAGAATTTATTGAATATTGTTAAATAAAAAGACATTTCATGATTATTACACCAAGAGTAAGAGGTTTTATTTGCCTCACTTCACACCCGGAAGGTTGTGATCGTAACGTTCTTAATCAGATTAATTATATAAAAGGTCTTGGACCAAATAACGGGCCTAAGAGAGTTCTGGTTATCGGGGCTTCTACAGGTTTCGGTCTGGCATCCAGAATAACGAGCGCATTCGGTTCTGGTGCATCTACAATCGGCGTGTTTTTTGAAAAGCCTTCTGCCGAAGGTAAACCTGCATCACCAGGTTGGTATAATTCTGCTGCTTTCGAGAAATATGCTCTGGAAGCAGGATTATATGCTAAAAGTATCAATGGAGATGCTTTCTCGAATGAGATAAAACAACAAACAATAGATTTAATCAAAAAAGATTTAGGTCAGATTGATTTGGTTATTTATAGCTTGGCGTCACCAAGAAGAACTCATCCGGTTACAGGTGTTACCTATAACTCTGTGTTAAAGCCTATTGGAACTACTTTTAGCAATAAAACAGTAGATTTTCATAGCGGAAATGTATCTACAGTAACAATTAATCCTGCAAATGAAGAAGAGATTGAGAATACAATCGCAGTTATGGGAGGAGAGGATTGGAAAATGTGGATTGATGCTATGAAAGAGGCTGGTGTCTTAGCTGATGGTGCCAAGACAGTCGCATATTCTTATATCGGTCCCAAATTAACAGAAGCCGTTTACAGAAAAGGTACAATTGGCCGTGCAAAAGATGATTTGGAAGCGACAGCGTTTACAATTGCCGATAGTCTAAAAGATATCCACGGTGAAGCTTATGTTTCTGTAAATAAAGCATTGGTTACACAGGCAAGTTCTGCAATTCCTGTAATTCCTTTATATATGTCTCTACTGTTTAAAGTGATGAAGGCAAAAGGAATCCATGAAGGATGTATAGAACAAATTGGCAGACTGTTTAAAGATAGGCTTTATAGTGATGGTCAGGTTCCTGTTGACGAAAAAGGCAGAATCAGAATAGATGATTGGGAAATGAGAGAAGATGTACAGGCTGAGGTTGCTAAGCTTTGGGACGAAGCAACTACAGAAAATCTTGCCGAGATAGGAGATTTGGAAGGCTATAGAGTAGATTTCTTTAATCTTTTCGGATTTGAACTTCCTGGAATAGATTATGATAAAGATGTAAATGAGATTGTAGAAATACCTAATTTACAATAATAGTATAGATGATTTAAAGGAAAGCGCCTGGTTGGCGCTTTTTTTATTTCACCTTAAAACGGTTACGAATCCTGGTTTAATGTTTTTTCTTCAATCGAGTAATTTGGCCTGGTTTTAGATATATAGTTAAGTATATTAATAACTTAACTAAAATCATCTAATTAACTATGGGAAACTTACTTTATTTAATCGCAATTATTCTAGTGATAATTTGGATTTTCGGAGCATTTGTAACACCTTTTGGTGGAGGATTGATTCACATTTTACTGGTTATTGCTATAATAGCCGTATTATTGAGGGTAATCCGAGGAGCATAACACAAATAGAAAAGCCTTCTTTTAAAGAAGGCTTTTCTATTTATTGTTGTTTCTTAATTCTTTAATTCTTAGCGTGATATAAACTAAACCATATCCAATAAATAACGAAGTACCTGCAATACTTAACTGAATAAGCAATTCGTAAATCCAAAATTCAGAACCTCTTCCTTTGATATATTCATAAGCCATTACAAGGGCAAACAAAACGATATAAGTGCCTACTATGGGGATATACCGCCATATTTCCATAGATTCTGTTTTTTTATACACTACAAATGAGTAGGCAATAAAGAAAGCAATCAGCAGATAAGGCTGTATACTTAAAAACAAAGCAGATTGGAAAATATGGTATGATAAATATATCAGAATACCCATTAAACCATTTGATAGATAAAAGCCAAAAGAAAGTTTGTTGTTATTTTTCATTAAGTTTAAGAAAAGATTCGGCAAATATAATGTCTTCAGGAAAAGTTATTTTTATATTAAACTGATCACCTTCTTCAATAAAAATGGAATAACCACTGGCTTCTACAACAGAGGCATCATCTGTAAAGTTGGTATTGTATTTGTTTAGATAAGCCTGTTTAAGTTGTTTATAATTAAATGTTTGTGGCGTTTGTATTAAGTAAACATTTTCTCTGGAAACAGATTGATTTCCGTTTTGATTTTGCAATCTTACAGAATCTCTTGAAGCTACAGCGGTTACCGCATTTCCATGTTTTTTTGCAGTTTCATAACTTCTGTCTATTGTACTTATTGATACCAGTGGGCGAACGGCATCATGTATAGCAACAATAGCACTTTCTTCCTGGCTTGCCAAATCATCCAGTATCGCTAAGCCATTTTTAACAGAAAAAAAACGTTCAGCCCCACCCGGGACAATTTTATGAGGAATAGAAAACTGATGTTTTTTAGTCAGTTCATGCCATAATTCAATATCAGATTCCGACAATACCAACACGATTTCAGGATGATAGGATGACTTATGGAATTTCTCTATAGTGTGCATAAGGATGGGCTTTCCGTTAAGCAATAGAAACTGCTTCGGAATAGAACTGTGCATTCTTTTTCCTGATCCTCCGGCAACTATTATAGCAAAGTATTGGTTGGGCATGCTCAAAAATAGGGAATTAGTATTAAAAAGAAAGCCTACTCAAAAATGGGTAGGCTTTAAGTTTTTTATCAATAAATTGATTATATAATCAACATAGCATCTCCGTAGCTATAAAATCTGTATTTTTCTTTTACTGCTACTTCGTAAGCATGCATTACATGTTCGTATCCTCCAAAAGCCGAAACCATCATCAATAAAGTTGATTCAGGAGTATGGAAATTAGTGATCATGCTGTTCGCGATACTGAAATCGTAAGGAGGGAAGATAAACTTGGAAGTCCAGTCGTTCATCGGTTTCAAAGTACGGCTTGCAGAAACTGCAGACTCTACAGCTCTCATTACTGTAGTTCCAACAGCACAGATTCTCCTTTTCTCTTCAATAGCTTTGTTCACAATATTGGCATCTTTTTCAGCAATGATGAATTGCTCAGAGTCCATTTTGTGTTTAGTCAAGTCTTCAACTTCCACTTGTCTGAAAGTACCCAAACCAACATGTAGCGTAACTTCAGCAAACTCAACACCTTTTAGCTCCAGTCTTTTCATCAGTTCTCTACTAAAGTGTAAACCTGCAGTAGGAGCAGCAACGGCACCTTCGTTTTTAGCGAAGATAGTTTGGTAGCGCTCTTTGTCTTCTGCCGTTGGCTTACGTTTGATGTATTTAGGAAGTGGAGTTTCACCTAAGATTTCGATGTTCTGGCGGAATTCTTCATCAGTTCCATCAAATAAGAATCTGATGGTTCTACCTCTGGAAGTAGTATTGTCAACAACTTCGGCAACTAATAAATCGTCATCGCCGAAATATAGTTTATTTCCGACTCTGATTTTTCTGGCAGGGTCTACTAAAACATCCCACAATCTCAATTCCTTATTTAATTCTCTTAATAAGAAAACTTCAATTGTAGCACCAGTTTTTTCCTTATTTCCGTATAAACGAGCAGGGAATACCTTAGTATTATTTAAAATCATCACGTCCTTGTCATCAAAATAACCAAGAACATCTTTGAATAGTTTATGCTCGATTTCTCCAGTATCTTTATGCAAAACCATTAAACGAGATTCGTCACGTGTTTCAGCAGGGTAATGTGCTATTAAAGAATCTGGTAAATGGAATTTAAACTGCGATAGTTTCATATGTTTTAAGACAAATATTTTGGAGTGCAAATTTACGAAATTATATTCACAAAACCTCAATTCATTGTAAATACAAAAAAACATCCATTATAAGGATAGAATTCTTAATTTACATTAGTTTAGATTTGGTGTAACAGAAACCCTTTTTTTATGTCTTAGGTTATATGGTGCTTTTTATTAAACTGCTAAAAGAAAGCTTAAGTTTTGCTTATGATGCCTTGCGACAAAATAAAACAAGGACATTTTTATCTCTATTGGGGATAACCATAGGCATTGTTACCATTATTTCGGTATTTGCTATGGTTGATACGTTTCGGGGGAAGCTTCAGGAAAGCGTAGATAAATTAGGTTCCAAAACAATATTTGTACAAAAATGGCCATGGGGAGGTTTTGGTGAATATCCCTGGTGGAAATATATGCAAAGGCCCGAAGCCAATCTGGATGAGGCGAATTTATTGAAAGAGAGGCTGGATGATGTAGACGGTATATCTTTCGAGTTGAATATTGCTAATAAAACCCTAAAGTACCAAAGTAATTCTATAGATGGCGCGAATGTTATAGCAGTTTCCCATGATGCCTATAAAACCTGGACTTTTGATTTTAGCGAGGGACGTTATTTTACCGAGACGGAATCAAAATCGGGAAGTGCCCTTGCGGTAATTGGTGCTTCTATTGCCAATGGCTTATTTCCTAATCAGCAAGCCATTGGGAAGACCATCAAATTAATGGGAAGAAATGTAATCGTAATAGGTGTTTTGGAAAAGGAGGGCGAAGATATGCTGGGAATGTCTTTTGATAATCATGTAGTGCTTCCTTTAAATTTTGCCCGTAACCTGATAGATATCAGAAGCGATCGGTATTCGCCCCAAATAACAGTTAGAGGAAAGGAAAATTTAAACATAGACCAGCTGGAAGATGAACTTCGGGGGACAATGAGGTCCATCCGGAAACTTAAACCCAGTCAGGAAGACGATTTCGCACTAAATAAAAGCACTATTCTTTCAGAGCAATTAGACCAGATGTTCATTATTATCAATATAGCTGGCTGGATAATAGGAGGGTTTTCCATATTAGTTGGCGGTTTTGGTATAGCCAACATCATGTTTGTTTCTGTTAAGGAACGAACCAATATTATTGGTATCCAGAAATCCCTGGGCGCAAGGAACTATTTTATTCTGATGCAGTTTTTATTCGAATCCATCGCCCTCTCTTTATTAGGAGGTATAATTGGACTTCTGTTTGTTTTTAGCATTACCCAAATAAGTACCCATCTTTTCGACTTCAAAGTTGTATTAAATGCCGGTAATATTATAAGAGGAATAAGTATATCTGTAATAATAGGTGTTATCTCTGGTTTCTGGCCTGCTTACACGGCTTCCAGATTAAATCCGGTAGATGCAATCAGGTCGAAATAGAATTTATACAAATTCGTTTTCAAATTCGGTTGGCGTCAGAATTTTTGCCGTTTTGAATGGATTATGCGCTAACAGGTCTTTATCTCCCGTTACCAAATAATCGGCTTTTGAAAAATCAACTAAGTCTAACAAAAAATTATCCTTAGGATCCCGGTTAATAAAATGAGTTGGTTTGATTTCAATATTTTCTGCAATAGCTACCAAAAGCTCAATTAATTCTTTAACACTATTTTTAGGAAAATATTTTTTCAGTTTTTCTCTGGATGTTACAGTTTTGAGTTCGGTTAATAATTGATCTGTTATGACAATAGTAATATTACTGTTTACAATATGTCGTTTGATCTTTGCTAACTTTTCACCAAGCTGATCCGAACAGTAGTGTCAAAGATTACTTTAACGCTTTTGTTTATCATATATCTCTTGTCTTACACGCTCTACTTCAGCATTTACTGTATCTAAATTAAGCTCTTCTGTTTTGAAAGTGCTTAATAACCGAGAAAGTTTAGAGTCTATGACTTCCTTTTCCAATTCTTTTGTTAGCCTAATCTTTTGTTGTTTAGGTAACTGTTTTACTATGGAAAGGATTTGATCAAATGTTATATCTATTTGCAGGGCTGTTTTCATTTCCAAATACAATTTCTTATTTCCAAACTGGATTTACGAAAAATATTATAAGTGGCATATACATTCTCTGATATTAAATATTCTAACCTTCGTTTTCCTCCAGTATTTTCTTAATATTAAGCAAACGTTCCCAGGGAGCAGAGAAGGTAGACTTGGAACCAAAGCGTTCCAGAACCATAATATCTGAATTGACAGCTTTTCGCACATCAGTCATAAATGTACACTCGTTATATTGTAAAGTCTGTGGAAGCTCTCTGTTCGCAAAATAAGCTTTAATTTCGGCTAATTCTTCTGGTGTCATAACACAAAAATAATATTAGTTATCGAATAAACTTAATTGTTGATTTTTAACAGGAGGTTTAGCGTCTCCAAAAACAGTCTTGCCTCCATATTTCCAGGCTTCATCCCGCTCTTTCTGAAGCAGTTGTTCGAAATTATTATTCGGCGTAAAATCCTTCTCAAATTTATAGGCCATACGACTTAAAGATTCTATAGCCGACTTTTTATCCGAGTTTCCCAGTTTTGATTGTGTAATAGCCTTTGTTAAAACATCAATAGTTTCATCATACACTTTGGTTAATACCGGAAACGGATGGCCATCTTTTCCGCCATGGGCAAAAGAAAACCGGGCAGGGTCCTGAAATCTGGTAGGCGTTCCATAAATTACTTCGCTTACCAAAGCAAGAGATTGTAAGGTTCTGGGGCCCAATCCTTCCAGGAGCAGCAGCTCATCAAAATCTTTAGGTTGCTTTTCATGCGCGAGCCACAACATGGCCCCTAATCTTTTTAAATCAACATCTTTTGATTTTACGTCATGATGTTTAGGCATTACCAAATGGCTTATTTCAGCCAAAAGATGATTCGGTTTTTCAGTTGTCATATTCATAACCGCAGTTTTTGCAGGCTTAGAGTCAACAGCTGTCATATCCAGAATCAATCCCTGATTAGTGCCACAAATGCCTGCATGGGGTTTTTCCGTAAAGGATTGAAAATCTTTAGAATGCCAGTGATAGCGTCTTGCACTGGAATTTGTATCATGCATACCTTGTTGAACAACAGTCCATTCTCCGGTATTGCTTACAATAAAAGAATGCAGGTAAAGCTGATGTCCGTCTTGTATGGCTGTATTATCAACTTTGGCTACCAATTTGGAAGATCTTATAAGTTCTGATGAATTTAACCCGTTTTTTTCGCCATAAACTAACAGTTCATGCGGGGTATTTCTCGAAAATTTACCCTTTCCTCCGCAAAAGTAAATCCCAAGTTCTTTAGAAAGTGGGTTTATGGCACTTTTTAATGCGCCTAAAACCGAAGTTGTTATACCTGAGGAATGCCAATCCATACCTAAAACACATCCCAAACTCTGAAACCAAAACGGGTCGCTCATACGTTTCAGATATTCGTCCTTACCAAAATCAGTAATAATAGCTTCGGTTATCGCCAGGCCAAGTTTAGCCATGCGTTCCGCCAGCCATTTAGGTACATGGCCGTAGTGTAAAGGTAAATCTGCAATTCCTGATCTTTTCATGGAAAGAGTGTTAATTGTTGGCCTACTATATTGTCTGCTGGCTTTTCGTGAAAAAAGTGAGAGACCGAAACACCCAATAGCCTGATTCTTTTTTCTTCGCGATCTACATGCTCAAGCAGGGAAGAAGCATGCTCAAAAATAATGTCGAAACTATTGGTGTAAAAATCAAGCGTTGTACTCCTGGTTATCTGTGTAAAATCAGAGAATTTCACCTTTAAGGTCATTGTTTTTCCTTTAAACTCTTTATCATTCAAACGTCGCGAAACCCGCTCAGAGAGCTTTTGCAGTTCTTCATTTAATATCTCTATATCATCAATATCATTTTCGAAGGTATCTTCAGCTCCAACAGATTTGCTTATTCTATTGGGTTTAACACTCCGATTATCAATTCCTCTTACAATTTCGTAAAAGAATTTACCCGATTTCCCGAACTGCTTTGTCAAATCATTCTGCTTCCACTTTTTTAAATCCGCCCCATTAAATATGCCCAGTTTTTTCATCTTGGCAGCAGTAACTTTACCAACACCAAAGAATTTCTCTATAGGAAGTGCTTCAATAAAAGGAACAATTTTAGATGGGCCTATAAAAGTCAGTCCGTCAGGTTTCTGAAAGTCAGAGGCAATTTTAGCAATAAATTTACTGGTTGAAATACCGGCCGAAGCTGTCAAATCCAGTTCATCTTTAATTTCCTGCTTTATCTTTTTGGCAATATCAATAGCCGAGCCGATGTTCTGCTTATCGTCGGTAACATCCAAATAGGCTTCATCCAAAGAAAGGGGTTCTATAATATCCGTATATCTGTAAAAGATAGACCGGATATGTGAGGATACTTCCTTATAAACGTCAAATCTTGGTCTTGTAAAGATCAGATGAGGGCACAGCTTAATCGCTGTTCGGGAAGACATGGCTGATCGGACACCGTATTTTCTGGCTTCGTAACTGCAGGTGGCTACTACGCCCCGGCCGTCAGGAGAACCTCCAACTGCAATTGCTTTGCCTCTTAATTCAGGAAAATCACGCTGCTCTACAGAAGCATAAAATGCGTCCATATCAATATGTATGATTTTCCTGAGAGAGTTGTTCTCTTGCGCTTCCAAAATTTCCTTTCAAAAATCCGGAAGTAAAAATACTAAAAAAATTAGTTTTTATTTCAGTTTAAGTTCGAAATCGTCTGCGTCCTTCAAAAACGGAAAGTATTTTCTCGCCTTTAGCAAATCCTCATAATTAATGCTGAAAGTATAAAGATCTTCATCTTCCGGCTTGTAATAAACCGTTTCGCCCAAAGGATTAATACACATCGAATGTCCGCTGTGGTAAACCTGATTTCCGTCATGTCCAACCCTGTTGACACCAATAACAAAAGATTGGTTTTCAATGGCTCTGGCCTGAATCAGGCTGCGCCAATGCGAAGAGCGGCTGTCTGGCCAGCTGGCAACCAAAAGCAATAAGTCATATTCCGGATTCTTATTCCGTAAGAAAACCGGAAACCTCAGGTCGTAACATATAGCCAGGCGTATTTTCCAGCCATTTAACTCAACTGTTTTTTGCTCGTTACCACTGGTGAAAGTTTTATCCTCGTGGGCAAAGCCAAAAAGATGTCTCTTATTATAGATCTCGAAATTCCCGTCAGGTTTCATCCAAACCAATCGGTTGTAAAAATTTCCGTCCTCTTTTATAATAAGACTTCCGGTAACCACTGCTTTATGTTTTGCTGCAATTCTTTTCATCCAGTTAACCGTTTTGCCATTCATATCTTCAGCAAGTTCTGCCGCATTCATGGTAAAACCGGTATTAAACATCTCCGGAAGAACAATTAAATCGGTTTTTTCTCTTAAACCAGATAGTTTAAGTTCCAGGTTTTGGAGATTCTTTTCTATGTTTTCCCAAAAGAGATAAGCCTGAAATGTCGAGATCTTCAGTGGATTCATAGTAATACTTTAAAGTTTTATTAATCTTTCAACGGCTTTTTCCAAAGTTTCTTGTTTTTTGGCAAAGCAAAAACGTAAACTTCTGTAATCTGTCGTCTTACTATAGAAGGCCGAATTAGGGATCGAGGCCACCTGATTTTCCTTAACCAGCTTAATTGCGAAGTCAATATCCTTCAAGTTAGTGATGTTTTCATACGTCACATTTTGGAAATAAGAGCCATCACAGGGCAGCAATGTGAATTTTGTTTCCGACATTAATTTTCTGAAGTAATCACGCTTCTCCTGAAAAAATTTCGGCAATTCAGAAAAGATATCATTTTTACTTAAATATTCAGCGAAAGCGTATTGCATAGGCGCGTTTACAGAGAAAACCTGGAACTGATGGATTTTTCTGAACTCTTTCATTAAAAGTTCCGGAGCACAACAATAGCCAACTTTCCAGCCTGTAGCATGAAAAAGCTTTCCGAAGCTTGCAGTAATAAAAGTTCTTTCCTTCAGTTCGGGGTATTTACATAAGCTTTTATGCTCATTCTCGTCGTATATCAAATGTTCGTACACTTCATCACTTAATATCAGGATATCTGTGTTCTTCGTGATATTAATTAATTCTTTAATATCCGTATCATTTAAAATTCTGCCCGTTGGGTTATGCGGAGAATTGATGATAATCATTTTTGTATTCACAGAAATCAACTTTTTTACCACATCCCAGTTTATCTCAAAATGTGGCGGAGCCATTTCATACGGCTTTACCAGACCACCAAAGGCTTTTACCGTAGGAGCGTAAGAATCGTATGCAGGCTCGAAGATGATCACTTCATCATTTTGTCTGATAATGGATGCAATAGCCGTAAAAATGGCTTGTGTACCACCAGCAGTAATGGTTATTTCAGTTTCCGGATCGTAAACAGACTGATGCGCGGAGGCTATCTTATTTGATATAATCCTGTTCAATTCGGGCACACCAGCCATAGGAGCATACTGATTATGTCCCGCTTCCATTTTTTTACTAATTAACTTCACCAATTCAGGGTCGCAATCAAAATCAGGAAAACCCTGAGAAAGATTAATAGCGTTATACTCCCTTGCAAGAGCACTCATTTCTGTAAAAATGGTTGTTTTAGTGTTCGGTAGTTTTGAAATAATGTTAATCACTGTTCTCTGTCTAATAAAAAACAAAGTAATTAATATTTTTAATAGCGTACAATTCTATCTTAGATTTGATTTAGAAATTAGGATGATTCTTTACTTTTAAGCCAAAATTTACAATCTTCAATATTTAACCTTCAACTTTCTACTTTTAACTTTCTACTTTTAACATTTAAAACTTACAACCTTACCACATGGAGCTCAGTAAACAACAAAAACTTTTTTTAGTAATTTCCTGTTTCTTTGTAGCAAATGCTATTCTGGCCGAATTTATTGGTGTTAAGATTTTTTCGGTAGAAGAGTCATTGGGTTTTTCAAAACTGAATGTCAATTTATTTGGTGTAAAAGGCTTATCCTATAATATGTCTGCAGGTGTTTTAAACTGGCCATTTGTATTCATCATGACAGATATCATCAACGAATATTACGGACGGAGAGGAGTCCGCTTTCTTTCATACCTAACGGCAATACTTGTAGTGTTTGCGTTTATAACAGTAGGCTTTGCCATGTCCTTAACCTCTTCCGATTTTTGGGTTTTCAGAGAGATCGGCGGACAACGGGTAAACATGAATCACGCTTTCGAAGCTATTTTCGGACAGGGCATGTGGATTATAGCAGGTTCAGTTACCGCATTTTTAATCGGTCAGGTCGCCGATGTCAGCATATTTCACAGAATAAAGATGGTAACCGGGGAGAAAAAGCTTTGGCTCAGAGCAACGGGATCAACCGTAATCTCACAGCTTGTAGATAGTTTTGTGGTTATTTATATCGCTTTTTATCTAAATCCTGACTATAATTGGAGCTGGAAAATGGTAGCTGCCATCGGATTGGTGGGATACACCTATAAATTCCTGATTGCCTTGCTTATGACCCCAATACTTTATATATCGCATAAGGTGATAGATAATTACCTTGGGAGCGATTTATCAAAAAAAATGTTGGAAAATGCGGCAAGATAAGAATGTACTAAAAGTCGACTCGTTTGCTAAGGCCGGTTTGGTACTGGCTGTAATCATCATATTCATCTTGTTGAAACTTGTTTTTATAGATAAGGACGACCGGTTGGACATTTATTTTGCAAACCTTGCCATTGTACATAGGGGAGACACCTTAAGTAAAATCATGTTTTTATTTACCCGGGTCGGAAACCAGGAAACAATGATCATCCTTTATCTTATTGTCATTTCTGCAGTGTTATTTTATGTAAAAGATAAAACGCTGGCAATTAAAATGACCCTGATTGCTTTGTCGACAGTAAGTTTAATGCATATTTTAAAGATAGTGTTCAGACGAGACAGACCTTTATCAGATTTTATGCTGGAGGCCGATGGTTATAGTTTCCCCAGCGGGCATACCATGAACAGTTTTGTGCTCTTCTTTTTACTGATATATTTATCCAATCGGTTTATAAAAGATCGGGCAACCCGAAATTTCTTTTTAGTTCTATTCATCTTTATACCCACACTAATCGGGTTTAGTAGAATTTATATAGGAGTGCACTTCTTTACCGACGTTCTGGCAGGTTTGTGTTTCGGCTATATTTGGTTTTATATAGCCAATATGGTGCTCGATAATATGTTCTACACTAAAAAAGCCCCGTAGAATAATCTACAGGGCTTTTAAATTTTATTTCTTACTCCTTATTCTCCAACTTTCAGTAATTCCACATCAAAAATAAGGGTACTATAAGGAGGGATATCCTGTCCGGCTCCTCTTTCTCCATAAGCCAGGTTATATGGAATGTAGAATCTGTATTTTGATCCTGCAGGCATTAGCTGTACACCTTCCGTCCAACCAGGGATAACCTGATTTAAAGGAAAAGTAACCGGCTCACCACGGTCGTAAGAGCTGTCAAACTGCTTTCCGTTTAGCAAAGTTCCCTTATAATGTACCGTAACGTTGTCTGTAGCTTTAGGTTTTACACCGTTACCTAAAGTAATCACTTCATATTGTAAACCACTTTCTGTAGTCTTAACATTAGGTTTAGCTTTATTTTCTTCTAAGAATTTTTTACCTTCTTCAGTAAGCTTTTTCATGTTTGCTTCACGCTTTTCTGTAAGAAATACGTTGATGGCTTTATAAGCATCCTCATCGTTCAATAAGGTAGTCGCATCGCCAAATACATCCTGTAAAGCCTTAGAGAAAAGCTGATAGTTTAACGAATCCACACCATCAGACTTTAAGCCCTGTGCTATTTTCAAACCAAAAGAATAACTGGCAGAATCTATTCTGTTTAAACCTGGTTGTACCAGTTCGGCAGCAGCCTGTTTTTTATTAATTTTCTTCTTTTTTCCCAATTGTGCATTTGCTACCAAACTACCCAGTAGCAAACATGCCATTAATGTATATTTCTTATTCATCAACTTCTAAAAATTTGCTAAAGATAGGAAATAAGTTGAAAGCCGAAACTTTAAAATAAAATCATTAAAACTGGATATATAAGATCGGTTAGATTTAATTTGAAGATAATGCTTACAGTTTTTAAACAGGTGTATCAATTTTCTTTAACCGTAGAAATATGAAAGAGTAGAAAAACCTTTCTTTAGCTCGAGTGTTAAAGTACTACATAAATCTGGAAACACATGAAAAAATTATTTGTACCGTTATTTGTGGCTGTCGCGATGTTGACGTCTGCCAACACAATGGCTTTCGATAAAAAGGAGAAAGTTGAAATTTCTGAGAAGGATCAAAAAAGAATCGTAGAAATCAGTAACAGGGTAGAGGAAATCAGAAAAATGGATAAATCCGACTTGTCTTTTTCCGAAAGAAAAGCATTGAAATCAGAACTTAAACAGATAAAAAATGAAGCCAATAAATTAGGTGGCGGAGGTATTTACATTTCTGCAACAGCTATATTAATCATCATTTTATTAATTATCATTTTATAAATAAAAGAGGGCTGTCTTAAAGTTAAAGTCATTATCATTTTGGAGAACGGCCTGTCAAGGGTTGGTCTGAATAAGTAAGTTTTAGCTGTAAAGAGCAGACTTGTTTGTGAGACCTTTCGTTTCACTCAAGGTGACGCGCTTTTTATAATGATATCGCCAGAAATGAGCCCGGAAACGGGCTACCTCGTGTCTTGCAATGACAAAAAAACGGGGTCATTGCGAGCCTGCGAAGCAATCTCTTGCGCCGGAGCATTGAAACAGTATCCCTTTTTAGTATGTGTATATTTTTAGTCAATGTTATCGCAGGGTCCTCTATGAGAGACCACTGCTCGGACAGTGGGATTTGTTATTGTTCGAGGAACTTATAAAATTGTAAAAGAAAGGAGCTATCCAGCCTTTTTGAGCAACCCCTTATCTTATTCGAGTTCTTAAATCATATCAGGCACAGTGATTTTGAACCGATAACGAGTCGGAGACTCTTCGTTATTTAATAATCCATAGTCCCCCCTTTAGCTCTTTTCCTTCACACAAGACTACAGACAGAATACCTGTATAAGGATCTTATTTGCTTGTGAGACCTTTCGGTTCACGCAAGGTGACGCACTTTTCATAATGATATCGCCCGAAGCGAGCCCGGAAACGGGCTACCTTTTGTCTTGCAATTACAAAAAACGTAGTCATTGCGAGCCGGGAAGCAATCTATCCTTCTATAAAGTAAAAAGGCAAATAGAAATAGATTGCCAAGTCGTTCCTCCTCTCAATGAAAAAAGTAGAGAGCGTCATTGCTCCAAAGGAGTTCCTTTCGGAACGAGCCTGCGAAGCAATCTCTTATCAACGAAATGAAATATAGCTTCATTTCTGAATCAAGTTCAGGACCGGTTATCCTTCCTTATAACAAAATATCAATGGTAGCTCTCGAAAGGTTATTCGCAAAGGCTTCGATCCCGACAAGTCGGGAACCTTATCTACGTTAAATTAAGCATCGATTTTCTGTGTTGTAGTGGCGTACGCCCTATAATACTCTTGAAGCTCTTGTTAAAGTGCGAGAAGTTATTGAAACCGCTTTCATAACAGATTTCAGACACACTTTTATTGCTCTCAATCAATAATTTAGCAGCATGGTTAATCCTTAACTCAATCAAAAATCCTGAAAAAGTTTTACGCGTTCTCGATTTAAAATATCTGCAAAAGGCATGAGGTGTAATATTGGCTATTTCCGCAATTTCCTTCAATTCAATCTCTCTGGTATAATTATCCAATAAAAACTGATATACATTGTTTAGCCGGTCTATTTCCGTAGCCGAGTTAAACTCGATATTACTTTGCTGGTTTACAATTTCCAGTTCAGCGGAAATCGAAAGTACTTCAAGTATTTGCAGTAATAAAATAATTCTTCTTGATCCTTCGCTCCCCAGCAACTGATGCATTATAGCAGCAATACTTTCTTTTGATTTTCCGTTTACCCGGATACCTTTTTTTGCAGTATCGAGTAGTTTGGCAATTTGTTTATTCTCCGCCAGGCTGAAAAAATCCCTGCCAAAGCAATCCGGAGAGAAATGCAAGACAATGGCCTCCAGCTTTTCCGAGGCATTGGGCTGTAAGTAGATTTCGTCGCTGCGCCAAAGGTGCGGAAGCTGTGAGCCGAACATAATTAAATCGCCGGGCTTAAAGGGGTGGATATGGTCGCCGGTAAATTGCAGTCCAGACCCTTTAATGATATAAACCAATTCAATCTCGTGATGAAAATGCCACATTTTATAGAAATGCGAAACAATATCATAGCGTACATTAAAGGAATGTTCGGGATTTAATGGTATTTTTAATAAATGGGGCCTCATATTTATTGATGTCAAAAATACGTTATTTAGACTAATTTTTAATTATGAATGTTAAAATACCATAAGAATTTGCTAAATATAGGTAAAAACAAAGGCCTGTGATTTGCTAATTTTATCATTCTGTTATCAGAATATTAATTTTAAAAGATATAGAATATGAAAGTTGGGTTGTTTATCCCATGTTATATCGATCAGCTATATCCCAAAGTAGGGATAGCGACTTACCAGTTGCTTAAGAAATTGGGCTGCGATGTAGATTATCCTCAAAACCAAACCTGTTGTGGCCAGCCAATGGCAAACAGCGGTTTTTCACATTTAAACAGCGGTTGCGATCAGAATTTTGTGAACAACTTCAGCGAATACGATTATATCGTTGGGCCATCCGGAAGCTGTGTTTTACATATAAAGGATCATCTGCAAGATCAGAATAATCCGGAAAAAGCCATTCATATCAGAAAACATATTTACGAGCTTACCGAGTTTCTTACCGATATACTAAAGGTGGGCAACTTAAACTCGAAATTTCCTTATAAAGTAGGTTTACATAATAGCTGCCACGGACAAAGGGGATTGGGACTTTCTTCCATGTCTGAAAGAAACTTACCAACTTTTTCCAAGGTTGAAGATTTACTAAATCAGGTCGAGGGCTTAAGCCTGTCCAGACCAAAACGTAACGACGAATGTTGCGGATTTGGAGGTACATTTTGCGTTTTCGAAGAAGCCGTAAGTGTAAAAATGGGTAAAGACAGGGTCGCCGAACATGAAGATAATGACGTTGACTATATCACAGGAGCAGATGTTAGTTGCTTAATGCATCTGGAAGGTATCCTGAAGAGAAAGGGAAGCAAGGTTAAAACAATCCACATCGCAGAAATATTAAATCATGAGTAAGGTTTTAGATCACGCGTCGGCTGCGGCCGAGTTCATCAAAGACGAGGAAAGAACCAACTGGCATGACGAGACCCTTTGGTTTGTCAGACATAAAAGAGATATCGCGACTCATGGTGTTCCCGAATGGGAAACGTTGCGAGCCTGGGGTTCTCAAATCAAAAATCACACCCTGTCCAATATGGACGAATACCTCCTGCAGTTTGAAGAAAATGCCAGAAAAAACGGTGTTCATATACATTGGGCAAAGGATGGCGAAGAGCATAACCAGATTATCCACGATATTATCAAAAAGCACAATATCAAAAATGTGGTAAAAAGTAAGAGTATGCTTACCGAAGAATGCCATTTAAATCATTATTTGGCGAAATATGGCATTGATGTGGTAGATACCGATTTAGGAGAAAGGATTGTACAATTCCGACATGAACCTCCAAGCCATATCGTTCTTCCGGCTATTCACTTAAAAAAACAGGATGTCAGCGAAACTTTTCATGAACATCTCGGTACGGAAAAGGGAAATAATGATCCGCAATATCTAACCGAAGCAGCGAGACAGCATCTTAGAAATCATTTTATAGAGTCTGACCTGGCTATTACCGGGGTGAATTTTGCTGTAGCAGAAACTGGTGGCTTTGTGGTTTGTACAAACGAAGGTAATGCAGATATGGGAGCGCACACCGCTAAGGTTCATATTGCCTGTATGGGTTTCGAAAAAATCATTCCCAAAGCAAAGCATTTAGGTGTGTTTTTAAGATTGCTAACCAGAAGTGCTACCGGGCAACCTATCACTACTTATTCCAGCCATTTTCTAAAACCTCGGGAGGGACAGGAGATGCATATCGTTATTGTCGACAATGGCAGAAGCAGGCAGCTAGGCCGTAAAGATTTCCGTAACTCTTTAAAATGTATCCGATGTGCGGCATGTTTCAATACCTGTCCGGTTTACAGAAGAAGTGGCGGGCATAGCTATCATACAGCGGTGGCGGGTCCAATTGGTTCTATCCTCAACCCGAATCTGGATATGAAAGCCAATGCCGATTTGCCTTTTGCGTCCACGCTATGTGGTTCCTGCAGCAATGTTTGTCCCGTTAAGATAGACATTCACGATCAGCTATGGAAATGGCGTCAGGAGATTGTTAAAGAAGGATATGTAGCAGAAAGTAAATCTATAGCTATGAAAGGTGCTGCCTGGTTATTTTCTAAACCAGCAGTTTACAGAACCGTGGCAAAAGTTGGGCTTTCTGTCATGAGAAATTTGCCTTTTATGGTAAATAATAAGCTAAATGCATGGTATAAGCAGAGGGAAATGCCGGAGGCACCGAAAGAAAGTTTTAGAGATTGGTATAACAAAAACAATAAATAATGGCTAATTCAAGAGATTTAATTTTATCAACTATCAAAGCAAATAAGCCAGAAAAAGTAGAATTGCCAGATATTGATTTTGGTATGCTGATGGCTTTTGAAAACCCGATAGAGCAATATTGCGAAACATTGTTGAAGATTGGGGGACAATTTAAAATATTTGCCAGTATGGACGAAGTTCAGCAAGCGATAGCATCTGAAAATAACGGCTCTTTCGTGATCAATACCTTTAATTTATCTGAAGATGAAAAGTCTGATTTGTACCATAAAACTTCAAGGGAATTAGAGCAGCTGGAGCGTGTTTATATCAAAGGAAATGTGGGAGTGGCAGAAAATGGGGCTATTTGGATAGCCGAAAACGCACTTCCTCACCGAATATTGCCTTTTATAACACAACATCTGGTTTTGGTATTAAATGCCAAAGACATTGTTCCTACCATGCATCATGCATACGAAAAAGTTACTTTTGATGATTTAGGCTATGGCGCTTTTATAGCCGGACCATCTAAAACTGCAGATATTGAACAGAGCTTGGTTATTGGTGCCCACGGAGCAAGAAGTTTAACCGTTTATTTAATCAGAGAATAAGAAGGAAGTTTTGTAAATTCAGGGAAGAATAACAATTCAGTAACTTCAATAATGCATCTGAAAGAACAGACATTCGCATTCGAAGCCGAAATAGCAATCATAGGAATTAACCCTTACGTTAATGTGCCCGGGCAGATCCTGAACGAGATTTTTAAACTTGCTCAAAAAGATAAGGGAACCATCCCTGTCAAGGGGACAGTCAACAATCTGGCTTATCAGCAAACCCTGGTAAAGTATGCCGGCCAATGGCGCCTGTATATCAACACCAAAATGCTGAAAGATTCGCCAAAACGAATAGGGGAGTTAATTCAGGTGACTATCGGCTTCGATGCTTCAGACAGAACCATCCACCCGCATCCCAAATTATTGGCTGCACTTGATAAAAATAAAGCGGCCCGGGAGAAATTCGACAGAATCTCGCCTTCGCTTAGAAAAGAAATCGTCAGGTACATTTCATTCCTTAAAACCGAGGAGACCATTAATAAGAACATAGATAAAGCGATAGACTTTCTGCTGGGAAAAGGAAGATTTGTAGGCAGAGATAAACCCTAAATCATTGTATTAGCCATTTTAAAGAAGTCACGTCGACTGAGTGAAACGGAATGGAGACATCTGTTGGCTATGTAAGTAGAATGTATGTGTGCTGTAGTGGAACGTAATGGAAACATCTGTTGGCTATGGAAGTTGAAGCAGTTTGTGCAACTATGTTAGAGATCTTTCGACTCTCCCGAAAGCGTTCGGGATCGCTCAAGATGAACTGTGTTTAAATCCAAATAAAAAGTTAAAATTCACTAAAATAATATTCTGTTTAATTTAGCATTAGCCAAATTGTGCTTTATAAGGTTCTCCTGATTTAGCTATGGCAAATACTTGCTTAATAAGTTTATTTACTGCTGCTATCAGTGCTACCCGGTAAGGTTTTCCTTTATCCCTCAACCTTTCGTAGAGATCTTTACAGGCCTTGTTGCAACGTATTGCAGAAGTAGCAGCCATGTATAATACTTTTCTAACCTGTCCCATTCCTATTTTGCAGATATGCCCTTTGCCTTTCACACTTGTACCTGATTCATATATCCTTGGGGCTAGTCCAAAGTAAGATATGACCTGCTTATAGTTTTCAAACATACTAAAACCATCTGTAGCAATAATCAGCATAGAGACACTTCTTGGCCCTATACCTGGTATACTTCTGATATTACCAGCCATTTCTTCATAATGCTGCTTTATCAATCCATCTATCTGGCGCTCTTTCTCCTTAATCCTTTTATCATGGCTTTCCACTTCCTCCTTGATCTCATTGTATAATAACTTATCTATTGTACCTGCTGCCTCAAATGCATGCAACTGGCTGGACAACATATGCCTTCGTTGTTTTAGTCCTTCAAGATAGGTCTCAAGGTTACGGATGCTTTGTATTGCCGCCGTGGGCGGCTCCCATAACCTGGGGCTGGTCATCTGTGCAAACTCTGCTATGACCATTGCATCTTTCTTATCTGTTTTTGCCCTGGACATTCGCATCTGTGCAAACCTGCGTATAACCAATGGGTTGACTACCGAAACTCTTATTCCTGAATCATATAAAAATCTTGCCAATTGGAAATAATATGGGCCTGTGGCTTCCATCGCCACATGGGTATCCAGAATATGCGGCAGCATATCCTTAAAACCTTTTAAGTTGTTTGTAAATCTGCCTTTGAAAGCTGATTTGCCTTCTTTTAAAACTGCAATGTCAAAATAATCCTTTGAACAATCGATCCCTGTTATCATATTTGTAAAATCGTAAAATGAGGATCACAGCTTTCTTATCGTGACTTATCAATCGTAAAAACAGGCTCCTGAGGCCTAATGAACTGTCCAAGTTATAATAAGAATGAGAGAAGGGGACTAACATCTCGAAGAGTCTATAATGACTAATGACAAATTAAAGTCTTATTCCTTCTCTCTGCTGGATCTTATTAACTGAACAAAATTATATTCCGTTTAATCTTTTCCAAACTTCTTCCTACAAACTTACGATGACGTGGAAGGGGCTAGCCTATGTAATTGCTTTCGGCCTTAAGCTTTAAGCTTTTTGCCTTATAAATGCTGCTATGTCAGGGATTTCTCGGCTCTCTACGTTCGCTCGAAATGACGCGTGGAGGAGGGAGGATAGTATCTTTTCCCTCCAAAGTGCGAGAAATTATTATAAATCGCGAAGTAAATATTAGCTTTGCTTTATGGGATTGGAATGGTTTCTTTTCTCAATACTATCACTATGAAACAAATCAGCTTAGTTTGGTTAAGAAGGGATCTACGGTTGGATGATCAGGCAGCTTTATACCACGCGCTCAAAAATGAGACAAATGTACTGCCTCTTTTTATTTTCGATACTACGATTCTGAACCTTTTACCAAACAAATTTGATAGAAGGGTAGATTTTATACATCAGGTTTTATCGGATATGAAGAAGGAATTAGATGCTATTAATAGCTCGCTATTAGTAGAGTATGGTGATCCGATAGATGTTTTTAGTGAATTAATAGACAGATTTACCATAAAAGCCATTTATACCAATCGGGATTACGAACCTACAGCTATAGCAAGAGATGAATCTGTAAAGAAGCTGGTAGAAAGTAAAGGCATCGCGTTTAAAACGTTTAAAGATCAGTGTATTTTCGAACAGTCGGAAATTGTTAAAGATGATGGTTCGCCCTATAGTATTTTTACACCGTACAGCAGGAAATGGAAAAGCAAGCTAAACGATTTCTACCTGAAATCTTATCCGTGTAAAAAATATTATCATCACTTTTATCAAGGAGACGATTTTAAGTTTCCTGATTTAGAATCTTTAGGTTTTAGCAAAACAGACATTGTTTATAATAAGTTCGTTCTTTCCAGGGAAATTGTTCGTCATTATGATAAAACCAGGGATTTCCCGGCATTAAAAGGAACAAGCAGAGCAAGTATGCATTTGCGTTTTGGGACCATTAGTATTAGAAAGCTGGCCCGCTATGCATTAGATTATAATGAAACTTATTTGAACGAATTAATCTGGCGTGATTTCTACATGATGATTCTTTATCATTATCCTAAAATTGTTCGGCATTCGTTTAAAGCGGATTATGATAAAATTCCCTGGTTAAATAATGAGAAGGACTTTAAAGCATGGTGCGAGGGTAAAACCGGCTATCCGATTGTAGATGCCGGAATGAGAGAATTAAATACAACCGGCTTTATGCATAATCGAGTGAGGATGATTGTGGCGAGCTTCTTGACCAAACATTTACTGATAGACTGGCGCTGGGGAGAAGCCTACTTTGCAGAAAAGTTAGATGATTACGACCTAAGTGCAAACAACGGGGGCTGGCAGTGGGCCGCAAGTTCGGGATGTGATGCGGTTCCTTATTTTAGAATTTTTAATCCCGAAGAGCAAACAAAGAAATTCGACCCAAACAGAGCATATATCAGAAAATGGATTCCTGAATTGGATAGTTTAGATTATCCAAAACCAATTGTTGAACATAAATTTGCCCGAGAAAGGGCTTTGAACGTTTACAAAAAGGCTTTGGCTGGATAAGTTATTTAACAAATTCGGATGGGGTAAAGACAAAGCTTTTACCAGAGAAGTCTATCGCTTTTGGGTTTTTGTAAACAAACTTGCCGTTCTTTTCCTGATATTCGCCAATACCTTCTATCAGTTTACCATCCGATAATTTGAAATATATTTCCTGAGCTGATTGGCTACCTTCGGCGTTGAAAGTATAATCAATCTTTAAGGTGTCATTCGAAAAAGTTCCGGTAAAAGTCCCATCCCTTTTATCTTTTTCAAATGGTTTATAAGTTAGCTTGCCGGATATATTGCCTATATTTTGGGTGATATCCAAATAAGCTGAATCCCTACCTATAGTGGCTAAATAACAATGTTCTAATTGCATGTTGTGATGTTTTTCACTCATTGAATTTACAACAGTGTCGCTTTGATTATCGGCCTTATTGGCTTTCTTATTTTGTGAACAGGCACTTAGCAGGACCAACAAGCCGAATACTGTAAATAGTTTTTTCATTATCTGTTATAGCATTATTGGGTTAACAAGATAAGCTTGGGAAAGTTTTAAACTTCGTATTCAACCAATTCGAATCTATTTCCAAATGGATCCCTGAAGAACAAACGTTCTCTGCCGGTTATTTTCGAAGAATATTTTATCTCGATGTTATTATCGGCCAGCAGCTTTTTTGCTTCATCTAAGCTTTCTATCTCAAAGGCTGTATGTCTGGATGATAGTTTATTGTCAATATCTCCTGCTGTTAAATGCAATTCAATATCGCCCATTAAAAACCAGGTAGCTTTATCTACCAAACTGGGTATTTCCTTTAATCCCAATATGTTTTTGTAGAAATTTATAGCGGTTTCAGCTTCGCCTTCAGGATAATTTACGGTAATATGGTCTGTCTTTTTTAATTTTAGCATAATTATAATCTCGTATCCAAATATATAAATCTTAATATACTGACGTTAACAACAGCAAACTATAATTGAAAAAAATGGTTACAGTGATATAAGTTTACGATATGAATCTTCATCCTATTTCTCTGATTTCAATTTTAGACAACGATTTTTACAAATTTACCATGCAGCAAGGCGTTATTCGCCTGTTTCCATATGCCAAAGCAAGATATCAGTTTATAAATAGAGGAAAGCATGTATTTCCAGAAGGATTTGCCGCTCTACTGAGAAAATCTGTTGACCAGATGGCTTTATTGCAGCTAACTAGAGAAGAGAAGAAGTTTTTGAAAGTGACCTGTCCCTATCTGGATCCGCTTTATCTGGATTTCCTGGACGGATATCGTTTCAACCCAGAAGAAGTGCATATTTCACAGGATGGGGGCGACTTGACAGTTAAAGTGGAAGGTTTGTGGTACAGAACTATATTGTGGGAAGTACCTTTGATGTCTCTTATTTCTGAGTTATTTTATATAGCTACGGGTGCGATACGGGAAAGTAATGAGGTGATTGTAGAAAAAAGCAGGGAGAAAATAGAGAAGTTTAAGAAACTGGATGTTACGGTAGCAGAGTTTGGCGCCAGAAGAAGGTATTCTTATGAGGTACACAGACTGGTACTGCATACGATGCAGAAATATGGAAAAGGTTCTTTTATTGGTACAAGCAATGTACACATGGCTATGATTTACAATGAAAAGCCTATTGGTACGCATGCGCATGAATGGTTTATGTTCCATGCAGCCCGTTATGGCTTTAAGATGTCTAATGCTATGAGTTTAGAAAACTGGGTCAACGTTTATCGGGGAGATTTGGGGATAGCGCTTTCGGATACCTATACAACTGATGTGTTTCTGAAACAGTTTGATAAAATGTTCTCTAAGCTTTTTGACGGTGTACGCCATGATAGCGGTGACCCGTTAGTTTTTGCAGATAAAGTAATTGAACATTACAGGAATATGGGAATTGACCCGCTTTCGAAGACTATTATTTTTTCTGATGCTTTAAACTATGAAAAAGTAGAAAGAATAGCTTCTTATTGTAAGGGAAGGATTAAGATGTCTTTTGGAATAGGAACTAATTTAACCAATGATGCCGGGCCAGAACCAATGAATATTGTGATAAAAATGACGGAAACGAATGCCGATAATGACGGTTGGACTGAAGTGGTTAAACTATCGGATGAAAAAGGTAAATATACAGGTAATCCTGAGACCATAAATCTGGCTAAAGAGATTTTGGGTATTAATTAACTGGATAATAACAGTCAGAATAAAGAAAATATATTTGATACTTCTCGAGAAATTCATTGTAAATTTGAATTTCTTAAATTGGTAGCTGTATAATTTAAACCTGAATGTCCGATTTCATCGTTGATGGCGATATATTGTCCAGATTAAAGTCGGGAGACGAAGCTGCGTTTTCCCTGATTTATAAGGCCTTTTGGAAGGAGCTGTTTAATGCTGCGTATAAAAGACTGAAGGATATTGAGCAAAGTCAGGACATCGTTCAAAATGTATTTATTTCTCTGTGGGACAGACGAGAAGTGGTAGATATTAATAATATAGAAGCATATTTACATACTTCGGTTAAATTTCAGGTTTTTAAACACAGTGCCAGAAGTCCTGATACTTCTGAATTTTTAAGCGCGTTTGAAAATATCCTTGTCTCGCCAGTTTCTCCGGAAAACTCGATGCTGGAAAAGGAGATTCTGGGTTTGGTGAAATTGTGGATAGATGCCCTGCCTAAAAAACGGAGAGAAATTTTTCTATTGCATTATCATGACGGATTAACTACTGCTGAAATAGCAGATCTCTTGAAGGTTTCCAGGAAAACTGTTCAGAACCAGCTCAACACAGCGAGTACTCATCTTAGGCTCAGACTCACTCAGATACTTTCTTTATTGATTCTGCTCCATTTTAAATAAATCAAACCTGCTCAAATACAGATAGGCACTTTTATTTCACTTTTCGTGTACTTTATTTTCTTCCCTAAAAATAGAGCTTCTAATAATGTATTAATTTTTCTCAACCTGTTTAGCGAACCTTAAGAAGATATAAATACATTTATTGGAGTTTTCATAATGGTTATTAATACACAAATTTGTCATTGCGAAACCAGAAGTTTAGACTTGTGATCGGCGGTTGTGGCAATCTCAATTTTACCACTTTATTTTTTACAATTAGTCATCCTGTAAGGACTCCCTAAGGAGAATTTGCTTCAGATCTGTGTTTTGTTGGGAGGTGTAACTCTAAGAAATCTTTCAGATCTCTTGAACGGCAGGATCAAGGTATTTAATAATAGTTGATTAATTGTTCAAGATAGCCCTTTAGCAATATCCCGGACAACTTGATCAGTTATCTTTTGGTTTATTCTTTCAGTTTGGTGTTGTATGATTTATTAAGACGATCTGGATAATTGCTTATAGCATTCATGATTTCCCAACCCTTACCGTTGTGAGTAATATCGTGCCAATTAATATGATATTCGCTCGGTTCGCCATCGGGTCTGTTTAATCCAATATTTCCTTGTCTACCATAAACTGTAGCTACACTATCTTTAAAGTCAATGAACAACTGGATGTAATAATTTTCATGCCTTCTCATTACTGTGGTTAAAGGATTAAGGCTTCTGTTGGTGTCGATTCTAAAATTAGCCTTTAATAAACGACTAATATATGCTCGCTTTAAAGCATCATTACTCAAATTGGTGATTACCTTAATTTTATTTGTACTAGCGCTTGGTTCATCTGCCCATATCTCTAGAATTTCAGCTGGTTTTTGTATGCCCGATTTTTTAAAAAGGTCACAAGAAGTAAGCGCCACTAATGAAAAGATACTTGCTGAAAAAAGTAGTAGAATAGAGGCTTTCATTTTATTTCTTACTTAAGTTATAAGTGATACTAACAAATCCTCCCCACCTATAGAAATCGTTTAAAGGAACCGTTGTTATGGTTTTAGGAATCAGCTCATTTTCTTCGTAATCGTTGCTCAACAGTTGAACTTTTGCCAAGGTGGCACCCGCACTTATAATAATTCGTTGCTCTTGACCAAATAAGGCAGATAGGCCGCCGTGATAATTTAAGTTCGTTTCATTATTGACGCTGATACCTAGCGCACCTCCTAAATTAAAGTTTGTCTTACCTTGATAATAGAAATGCATTAAAGCACCTATTGCTGGTAAAATACATGTCTTGTTTTTATTCTTAATAATCATGTTGTTTATAGTATCACCTTCAATAGCCTGTAGTTTATAACTTTGGTCAAATACATCTTTTCCTAAAATGCCAAAGATACCTGTACTGAAATTGATCTTGAAGCCAGTAACATGTCCTGTTAAGGTTTTATTGAAGTTGGCATAGTGGTTCATATAATCTTTTGTTTCAGGTTTTGGATTTATACGCCATGTAATTTCCATAAGATCTTCTTTAGCTAAAAAGGCAGGAGATACATAACTGAAAGCCGACACATTTATCCTGTCATATGCTTTTTTCAATTGAGAACTAAAAGCAGCTGCTTCTAATGCATCGATTTTTGTCTTGGCTTTCTCTACATTGGCAATAGCCTGCTCTAATGTTTTATGAAATATAGTGCTTCCACTCAGTTCTTCCATAATCTCCTCTGTAATTGTATTCTTTCCTTTTTTTACTTTAGACAGTTCAGCGGTAAGTAGTTGCTCATATTTTGCTTTTAAAGATTGGTAATCAATATAGTATTGTGTAATTTCTTTATGTTTTTCTTCTAGTTCTTCAAATAAAGCTTCCGTATTATTTTTAAGTGTTAACCCCAGTCCAACATCTGTTTCCGAAGGTGTTATCCCAAACTCTTCTTCCAATAGTTTTTCTGTAAGATCAATTTTTGCCTGCTTAATCTCTGAATATTTTGAGGTGCTGTTTAAAGAAAGATCAAGCAAATCGTTGTAGGTCCTGTTCAACCTTCTGATCGATTTATAGCTTTTTGAATACAGATCAATGGCATCAACAAGGGCTTTTCTTTTTTCATAGTATTCTCTTTTTGCAGGCAGTAGGGATTTAAGTTCTTTGTTTTCGAATTGCAAACCTATTTCTTTTAGAGAAGAGTCACCAGTAGTTGTCTCCGATTGAAGTAGGGCATTTAGTTTAGATACGTCTAGTTCCGTAAGTGCATTGAACAACACCGGTTGGGTAGTGTGTAAGGATTTATACTCATTATTTACTGTTATATCATAGAGGTTTCTGTTGATATCGTCAATTCTAAACCTCACTTCATTGCCTTTTTTAATATAAAAAAAACTAGGTGGAGCTATACCATCTATCAAATTTCCCTTGAAAGTGGTATCTCTAGATGGTTTTTCGGCATATAAGTTATTAAATGCATACAACATCATACCTATTGCAAAAAGTAAATTTTTAATCTTCATATAGTAGTCTAATTTTTAGGATATAGTATATTGAAAGCTTTAACGTCATTCTTAGAAAAAGCAAGTGTTTTGGTTCCGTTATCCCGTCCACAGAAATAATGCATCACAGAAACGTTGTCATATTTTACACCTATGCTGTATTGTCCCTGTTCTGTAGGTTTTTCGCAGGAGGTAGGCAGAGTTCTAAATCTAGCAGTTTCTTCGTGTCTGAATCCAAAAATATGCCCAATTTCATGTCTGAATATGCCGGTCTGGTCATAGTTAGTGTTCCAATATAAAGGATAAATATGTATAGCTCTTCTCTCGATTGGTGTTGTAGGAAAAAAGGAAGTAGCTATGGTTTCCTTTTTGTCGGAGGGTAGGTAGGATACCACAAAATCTACCTCGCTACCAGCTTGAATACCTGGACGATTGTCCAAATGCTCGAGATAAATCATCTTCACGCCACATGCCGACTGCCAGTCTTGGACTGCTTTCAGTATGGCCGCTCTTACATTGGGGTAGCCATTTGGAATAGTAGAAAAGGAATGTTGGTCTATAGCAAAGGACAATGGAAATTTCGTCCATTTAATAATGTTTCCAGTCTTATGGTCTTTAATTACAACCGCTTTTTGTGTGTCTTTTTTTTCTATCCCCTCTATAGGTCCAAGAAGATTCTCAAAATTTAGTCTTTGGATAAGTTCTTGTCTCGAAAGTAAGAGATCGCCTTCCGCTATATAATAAGTCTCACCTTTTACTTTTACGCTGTCAAAGTCCGCTAGGGATTGGTTAAGCTCAGGAAAAGTAACATTGGTTGCTAATTCTTGTGAACCGTTAGCAATACTAGAATCCAGACTTATCTGGTCTTGCCAATTAAGCTCATCATTTGAGGCTTGTTGTTGTGTGATGGATAAACTATCAATTACAAGGGGATTTTGCTCTTTAATTTCATTGCAAGCACAGAAGACGATCATTGATATATATAGCAGTATGGAATTTTCTTTAGGTAGTAATGGGTTCATTATTAGTTTTTTATCTGATAAATGTAAAATTAGTTTTCCATAAGTCAAAATATTATCGAACCCAAGTTGGTGATTTCATATAATCCTCAATTCACATCTTTTCAAGCTTCTTATAAAAATTCATTCCGTCCAAAGGTCTTCTTACGAGAATTTATTTCAGGCTTTAAACATCTCATTGCAACCTTAATTCTTCAAAAAGTTTTTTCTCTTTTTTGTTTTGGGACTATTTACGATTTTGGGTACATATTGTTAAAAGGCGCAAAGACGGCCTGGAAAACAATAAACCTATTAAATAATGAAATTAACTAAACAAGCCGAAAGCAGAAGGAGTTTCGTCAAAAAGGTAACGCTTTCTACATTGGCTATTACTGCAGGAAGTACACTTATAGCATGTGCAAAAAAGAATGATGGAATTTTAGAGCGTAAAAATAATCCCGTTACTGAAGCTGACCCTGAGGTTAAAATAATTGATAAACTTTTTAACCAAAGCAGGCCTGATGATCTTGGTCTGGACTATGCGGTGGGTACCGAGCAGATTACCATTTTCAGGCCTGAAAGGGCTTTGGATATGAAATTTAATAATCATCCGCAGTTAGTGGAGTTCAAAGGAAAGCTGTACGCTACCTGGGTTGGCCATCCTTTGCATGAACCCAGTGATGAATCTTATGTTTATTACAGTGTATCTGAAGATGGTTCCAGCTGGGCTCCGCCAAAGCAGGTAGGTCCCGCCAATAGGGCAAGTGGCGGCTGGCTAACTGATGGAAAGCAATTAAGTTGCTTACTTATTGCAGGAGATAAGGCAAATAAAACTTCTGTAATTGAAGCATGTGTTTCTACGGATGGACAAAACTGGTTGGCACCTAAAGTGCTTATTCAAAATGCCAGTGCTAGCGAAAGTGCAAGGCGTTTGCCGAACGGGAGGTTCGTCATGGTTTGTCATGGTTTGGGCACAGGAGAATTTAAAGAGGTAAGAGGAACCAGAATTATGTACAGCGATTCGGTAGATGGACTATCGGACTGGAAGCAAGGTTTTCTACCCGATTTACCCGATTATAATGCCAATGATAAAGAGAAAGTTGCCAGACCGGTAGAGGCAAGCTGGTACAGGCGAAAGGATGGTACATTGGTTATGTTATTTAGAGATTTGCATTTTGAAGCGAATACAAGAACGTGGAAATTGCTGGCTGCTACCAGTAAAGATAATGGTACAACCTGGTCTAAACCTGAACTTACCAATATTCCGGATTCGGATTCGATGCAGTGTGCCGGAAACCTGAACGAATCAACGGCTTATTTTGTGAATAATCCTGTTCCTACAAGACGACGTGTTCCATTAACGGTAACTATTAGTAAAGACGGAAAAATATTCGATAAATCCTTTCTATTGAGAGATATACCACAAACCAGAAGATATGATGGTATTAGCAAAACGGAGGGATATAGTTATCCCGGTAGTTTTATATGGAAAAATAATCTGTATGTAGCTTATGCTACCAATAAAGAGGATGTAGAAATAACAAGAATCCCAATGAAAAATCTTATTTAAATAAAATTTGGGACTTATAATGATTTCGGGTACATCTTATTAGTATAAACTCTAAAAATGGCTAAATACAATTTTAAATCTGATTTAAAAAGGATAGTTAAAAAATATCTGGAGGGCAAGGCGTCTGAAGAAGAAAAGGCCTTTTTAGAGAAATATTATAGTTTTTTCAATAGTGAAAAGAATGCGCTGGACAGTTTGTCTGTTAAACAGATTACCGATTTAGAGGATGCAATGGAACATAATATTCTGTTGAAACTAAAAAGACATGGAGAGCGTCCTAAATGGATTAAATTGTTTCCATATAAATATGTGGCAGCTGCTGTTTTATTGATTGTTGGGCTTTATGCTATTTATCATGTTAGAAGTGAAAAATCGATTCCAGATCAGATCGCTAGGATTGATGAACGCTTATTGGATTCGGGTGAAAATGTGGTAATGCTGACTTTATCGGACGGAAAGAAAGTGAAACTGCAGGACATCGAGTCGGGAATTGTAGCTGAAGAAAGTGGGACGAAGATAGAAAAGAAAGCAGATGGAACTATTGTATACACTGCAAGTGAAAGCACGTTTTTCGATACAAAAGAAAATAGGTTTAATACGATTAGTACCCCAAACGGGCAGCTTTCTCAAATCAACCTTCCTGACGGTACAAAGGTTTGGCTAAACGCAGAATCTTCGTTGAAATATCCGGTTGCTTTTATTGGTAATAAGCGTTTGGTAGAACTTAACGGGGAAGCGTATTTCGAAGTTGCCAAAAATAAAGAAAAACCTTTTGTGGTGAAGGCGAAAGACTCGGAAATTAAAGTTTTGGGGACTAAATTTAATGTCAGTGCCTATTCTGACGATAATTTCACAAAAACTACACTTGCTGAAGGGCTGGTTTCAATAGCTAAAGAGAAGACTTCAAAATTACTAAAACCGGGACAGCAGGCACTTATACTTAATAATCAGTCTGCTATAGATATTACCAACGTAGATACTGAAGAGGCTATGGCATGGAAGAATGGCTATTTTATGTTTAATAACATGGATATAAAAACGGTTATGACCATGATAAGCAGGTGGTACGATATAGAGGTGGAGTATCAGGGAAAAACAGAGAATGAAGTGTTTATAGGGACTGTTTCCCGCTTCGAGGATATTGAAAAACTATTGAGAACGATAGAGTTAACCGGAATCGTTCATTTTAAAATATCAGATAATTCCAATAAGAAAAGAAGAAAGGTGGTTGTTATGCCCTGAAAAGTTATAGCAGGCAATTCATAAAGTTATCAGGGACGTTGCGACCGCCCCTGATGGTTGTTGAGCCTTTATTAAAACCTAGATAATCTTAATTAAACACCTAACATTCAAATGTACAAAAAAATAAAAACAAGCATTTGCGGGAATCGCTGTGCTCTCTTATCGAAAATCTTACTCACCATGAAGTTAGCTTTCGCACTATTGTTAATTGGTTTTTTACACGTTAGCGCCGCCGGTTTTGCTCAAAAAATCAACCTGAATAAGAAAAATATCCTGTTAATGGATGTTTTAAAAGAGATCAGGAAACAAAGCGGTTATAATATTCTGTTTACGGGGGGAGCCGTAAAAAATCAGGTTATTCAATCTATTGATTTGTCTAATGCTTCTATTGAAGAAGCTATGAACAAGAGCTTAGGTTCTTTTGGCCTCACTTATAAGATAGTAGATAAAAATGTCGTCATATCAAAATTACAGGAAGAAGTTCCCAGGCAACCCAAGACAATACCGATAACGGGTAAAGTAGTTGATGAGAATGGCGATCCTCTGGCGGGAGTGGCTGTTAAAGTAAAAAATGCTCAAACTGGCGCAGTAACAGATGCCAGTGGCATATATAAAATAACCGTAATTAATACAGAAGCTGTTTTAGTATACTCCTTTATTGGTTTTTCTCAGCAAGAACGCAAAGTTGGTAATGATAAAACAATAAATATCACTTTGAAAGAACAAAACACTGCTTTGAATCAGATAGTGGTGATTGGTTATGGAGAAGTTAGTCGTAAAGATCTTACAGGTGCTGTTAGTGAAGTAAATGTAAAAGATATTGTAAAAGCACCGGTGCCTTCTTTTATCGACGCACTAGCGGGCAGGGTTGCCGGCGTAAAGGTATCAGCCAATGATGGTCAGCCGGGTTCGGAAATGAATATCGTAATTCGTGGAGCTAATTCTCTTACTCAGAACAATTCTCCATTATATGTGATCGATGGATTCCCTGTGGAAGATATTTCCAGCGCGGCTATTAACCCGGACGATATTGAAACTTTAAACATTTTGAAAGATGCGTCATCTACTGCAGTTTATGGCTCAAGGGCAGCTAATGGCGTTGTTGTTATAGAAACCAAGAAGGGCAAAATCGGGAAGCCGGTTATCACTTTCAATAGCTCTTTGGGAATGCATAAGGTAATCAAGCAGATGGAAATGATGTCTTCTTATGATTTTGTTAAATATCAATTGGAATTAAATGAAGGCAGAGCAACAAACAGGTATCTGTCTGACAAAACGCTTGATGATTACAAAAATATAAGTGGGGTAGACTGGCAGGGGAAAATTCTTAAAACAACACTGATACAAAATCATAATCTTGCAATAAGAGGTGGGAATGCACAGACAAAATATTCTTTATCGGGCTCTTTATTTAAGCAACCCGGAATTATAAATAATACAGGTTTTAATAGAACACAATTTAGGGCTTCTTTAGATCAAACCATCAGTAAAAAGATAACTGTTGGGTTTAATGCTAATTTTGGAAGCCTGATGAATTACGGTCAGGTAGTTGCAGTCGGGGAAGGAGCTTCTTCAACTTATTTACTTTATAGAACCTGGGGATACAGGCCGGTAAGCGGCAATGCAGATTTCGATTTGGAAAATGACATGGCTGATCCTGATAATCTGCAATTGGCCGATATCCGTTTAAACCCCTATATCACCAGCAGTAATGATTATACCAGAAACAGGATAATTGATTTAGTTGCTAATGGATACGTTAAATATGATATATCCAAAGGTCTGACTTTGAGGTTAACGGGTAGTGCTAAAGGAAATAACCAGAGAAGAAGTCTTTTTTATAACTCTAATACAACGCAGGGCTCTTCACTAAATCCTTCGAATAAGTTTGGTGTAAATGGTAGTATTCGTTATTCGGACACTTTCAATTGGTCTAATCAGAATACTTTAACGTGGAATAAGACTTTTAATAGGATACATAAGTTAACCTTAATGGGAGGAACTTCTATACAGGAGAATAAGTTTGACCAATATGGCTATGGTACAATAGATATCAATACAGAACAACTGGGCATGCCTGGTTTGGAAACAGGTAATTTATATAGTGCCATAGCAACTGCCACGGGAAATACTTTAGCATCTTTTTATGGTAGGGTTAACTACGGTTTCAAATCTAAGTATTTATTGACAGCAACATTCCGGGCTGATGGTTCTTCCAAATTTGCCAAAGGGCATCGCTGGGGATACTTTCCATCAGCAGCGTTTGCATGGAACATGCATGAGGAGGACTTTGTGAAAAATATCTCTCTTATATCGAACTCTAAACTCAGGGTTAGTTATGGGGCAACCGGAAATAACCGAATAGCCGATTTTGCTTATTTACCCAGCTTGAACATGCTTGTTGGTAATGCTTATTCTTTTAACAACCAGTCGCCTGTAAGGGGGACAATTTCTACCAACCTTGGTGATACGGATTTGAAATGGGAGAGTACCGCGCAAGCTGACATCGGATGGGACTTAGGTTTTTTTAAGGATAAAATACAGCTTACAATAGATATGTATTCGAAGACAACGAAGGATCTTTTATTGTATGCAAACTTCCCTGCCACTACGGGGTATTTGCAAGCCTATAAAAATGTTGGATCGGTGCGAAACAGGGGAATGGAGTTTTCTTTAAATACGAATAATGTACGTAAGAAGGATTTTTCATGGTCGAGTAACTTTAATATCAGTTTTAACGATAGCAAGGTATTGGAATTGGCCAATGGAGATAAAAACCTGTTCAGTACAGTGAGTTTTTTCTCGCAATATAATGGTAGTGCTTTATATCTGGCAAGGGTGGACCAGCCTATGGGCCAGTTTTACGGCTATGTTTTTGATGGTATATATCAGTTGGATCAGTTTGATAATCCTGCACCGGGAAAATATATCCTCAAAAAAGAGTTTCCAAGTAATGCCAGCGCCACTGAAAGAGATAATATACAGCCAGGCGATATTAGGTATAAAGATCTTAATGGTGACGGGGTTATCAACTCAAATGACATGACTGTTATTGGAAGGGCTTTGCCCATACATACCGGTGGTTTCAATAATAATTTTACGTATAAAAACTTTGATCTTAACGTATTCTTCCAATGGTCTTACGGCAATCAGATCTATAATGCAAACCGATTGATTTTTGATGGAAATGGAATTAAAGCGCTGGATTTAAATCAATATGCTTCTTATAGTAATAGATGGACACCTGAAAACCCGTCGAATACCAATTATAGGACTGGTGGACAAGGACCTCAGGGAATTCATTCATCCAGAGTTCTGGAGGATGGTTCTTTTTTAAGATTGAAGACCCTTGCTTTAGCTTATTCATTACCAAAAAGACTTATTAAGTCGGCCTATTTGGATGAACTGAAATTGAATGTAGCTGTGCAAAACCTGATTACCTGGACAAGGTATTCGGGTATGGATCCTGAGGTTTCTGTAAGAAGTAGTATTCCAACTACTCCGGGATTTGACTATTCGGCCTACCCAATGGCTAGAACTATTGTTTTTGGTATTAATGCAACCTTTTAAAAATTAGAAAACCATGAAATTGAGAATTTTAACAGTACTGGTAATTTCGCAAATATTCTTTTCGGGTTGTGAGAAATTTCTGGATGTAAAGCCCCAGGATATTCTGGCTCCAGAAGCCTATTATGAAACCGAAAAAGATCTTGAACATTCACTGGCGGGTATTTATGATGTTTTAGGTAACAATGTTTTATATGGCGGGCAGATTTTATTTAATTATGCTTTAGATGGAGATGACGGTTATTGCAGCAGGGTTTCTACAACTACAGGCCCTATGTTATATGATTTTACTTCTTCGGATCCTTTTGTAACCAATCATTGGAATACCTTATATATTGGTATTAATCGCGCAAATCTTTTGCTGGAAAATATAGATAGCAATCCATCTATATCTAAGGACATCAGAAACAGAGTACGGGGGGAAGCGTCTTTTCTACGAGCCTATTTTTATTTTCTGTTGGTGCAAACTTATGGAGAGGTACCTATTGTCCTTGCTTCGACTAAATCTACCTCAAATACAGATATCGAAAAATCTTCTATAAAAGAAGTTTATGATGTGATTTTGAAGGACATGGAGTATGCCGAAGAGCATGTAAGGGATATAAACGAAGCAGGTGGAGGTCGTGTCAACAAATCTGCGGTAAGAGGGATTTTGGCAAGGGTTTGTCTATTTATGGCAGGATATCCGCTGAAAGATGTATCGAAATATGAAGATGCAAAAAACTGGGCATTGAAGGTCATAAATGATGGAAACTCGGGACATCGGCTAAATGCTTCTTATTCACAGATTTTCATCAATTATGCTAAAGATTTTTATGACGTAAAGGAGAGCATTTGGGAAGTAGAGTTCTACGGTGATATAGCGAATGGTTTTGACGAAACCGGGTGGAATGGTTACGTTAATTCGCCAAGCTCTACACTTGATAATATAAAAAGCCTTTCGTTTGTGGCAGCAACTGCTAATTTGTATAACAAGTATGATTTGGGAGATACACGGAGGGATTGGAATATAGCTAATTTTAGCTACAATGCTACCGGTGGAAAAACCTATTCAAACTCAACCTCATATGCTTCATTGTTTGTGCGTCCGGCAGCGAAATTTAGAAGGGAATATGAATTGAACCCGGTGAAAAAAGCATATGCTACCCCTCAAAATTTTCCGATTCTAAGATTTTCGGATATACTTCTGATGTATGCGGAAGCTTTGAATGAAATTTCTTTCGCCAATAAATCTGAAGTGGTGAAATACCTTGAAATGGTTAGGGAAAGAGCCTTTATGAAAAAAGGTAGTGTAAAATCTATAACGGTTAATAATAGAGGTAGCAATTATTCTGTTGCACCAACTATTACTATTACAGGCGGGGGCGGCTCGGGCGCTAAAGCCTATGCGGTCTTAAATGGATCTAAACAGATATCGGGAATTCTTTTAGAAAGGGACGGCGTAATAGGCTCGGTTTTCGGGGAAGGATATACTTCTGTTCCTACCGTTACCATAACCACTCCTGCGGGCGCGACAGGATCGGGAGGTATAGCAACAGCAGTACTTTTTGACGGAACGGAGCATAAGGTGCCCGCTTTAGCAACAGTCAATCAGGAAGCGCTAAGGAAGTTTATTCAGGAAGAAAGATCTAGAGAACTGGCGTTTGAGTGTTTGCGAAAGGCAGATCTTATTCGTTGGGAGAAGTTTCTTGAAAATATGCAGGATGTTTATAATACAATCAGCCAGCAAGTACCTCCGGCAAACTATGCCAACTATATCAATAGGTATCAAAATGTAAACAGTAAACATTTGCTATGGCCTATTCCATCAAGGGAATTAAGCCTGAACAGCAAATTGAAGCAAAATAATAACTGGTAAACTTTTTAAATAAATACAATGGAATTAAAGCATTTCTTTTTCATGGCTATGCTATTGGCTGTGGTTTCCTGTAAAAAAGAAAATCGTTTAAAACTCGATAAACTGGATTTTGATGTGCAGGCCAGTGCTACTGAGGTGCAGGTAAATAAAACGGTAGATTTTTATTTTAGCGGGGATGCCGAGTTATTAAGCTTCTATTCGGGCGAATTTTTAAATGACTATAATTTTAAAGAAGGCCGGATGCTTGATATTACAGGCGGACAAAGCATCTCTTTTACATCAGCTGTAGACAAGGGAAGCCAGACAAATCAATTATCGGTTTGGGCAAGTACCGATTTTGATGGAAATTATCAGAATTTAGAAAGCATTCATCAGGCTACCTGGACAGATATAACCAACCGTTTTACTCTTGCTACAACGAATACATTTGTAACGTCCGGAGAAAAGGATATTACAGACATTTATAAGTCTGGAAAGCCTCTTTTCATCGCATATAAATACAATACCCTTTCTCAGTTAGATTACGGTGATGCCAGAATATGGATGATACAGGATTTCAAAATTCAGGGACAAACAGCGGAAGGGAAACTGAAAGTACTTGGTTTAAACGAAGCAGGTTTTAGAATTATAGATGAAAATCCCACAACTCATCCTGCCAGGTCTGTAGTGACTACATCAAGAATTACAATGCAAGGTAACTTGTATACTGACAATTGGTCTCCAGGTGGTTACCATTGGGCAATTAGTAAACCGCTTTATCTTGACGTTCTGAACTTGGGACCAGACCGGGCTCAGGCTTTAAAAGGAAGTGAAAACCCTATGCCAGATGTTTTTACGCACAAATTTACAAAACCAGGTACTTACGAAGTGAAATTTATTGGCTCTGTTCAGAATATCAATAAACATAAAGAAATAATCAAAACAATTACGATTACTGTAAAACCATAATCAAATGTTAAAGCGTTTTTTTAGAAAATATTTTCCATTACTATTCTTAGCCGTTCCGCAAGCTTCAGAAGCTAAAATTATTTTGCCTGCCTTAGTGGGCGATGGTATGGTTTTGCAGAGAAATGTTGCGATTCCTGTTTGGGGATGGGCAGATCCTGGTGAGATTGTTCGGATTGAATTTAAAGGCAAAGTTTATAAGACACAGGCTAATGGGCAAGGAAAATGGACATTGTCTTTGGATAAACAGCCTGCATCGATTCCTCTTCAAATGCTTATAAGAGGCGAAAAGGAAGAGATAGTTATTAAAAATATTGCGATAGGTGATGTATGGGTATGTTCCGGGCAATCCAATATGTATATGAAAATGAAGGATTTGGGAGAGGCTTATCCATTGAAGATAGATGATAATATTCCCCAAATAAGGTCTATAGAGGTTTCTAAAGTAACCAGTTTTAAGCCCGAAGAGAATTTTAAAAGTATAGGATGGCGGGAAGCTATGCCCATGCATCTTCCTGCATTTTCAGCGGTTGCTTATTTCTTTGCTAAAGAACTGTACAAAAAAAATCAGGTTCCAATAGGTTTAATAAGTACCAGTTGGGGTGGTACAAAAGCTGAGGCCTGGGTAAGTCTGGAAGGATTGAAAGACTTTCCTGATTATATTAATAGATATAAAAATGTAAGCGAACCGGCGTTCAGAGAATCAGTATTACAAAAGGAACAGCAAGAAATAAAATCATGGTCAGACCAGGTTATGGGATTAGACAAAGGCTTTCAATCGTTAAAAACATGGAATGCTGTTGATTTTGACGATTCATCATGGAAGCGAGTTATTCTGCCCGCTTACTGGGAAAAACAGCCTGAATTAAAAAATTATGACGGCGTAGTGTGGTTCAGGAAGGAAATTGAGCTTACTAAAGCAGATTTAGGGAAACGCAGTACAATATTTCTTTCTTATGTGGACGAGCTGGACAGTACTTATATAAACGGAAAACTGATTGGAGCTACCTATGGAAGGAATAACATTAGAAAATACGCGGTCCCGGAAGATTTGTTGGTGGAAGGAAAAAATGTAATAACCGTAAGAGTAACGGATTGGGGTGGTCCTGGAGGATTTAGTAGTGGTCCGGATGGTATGAAGATAGTTATTGGTGAAAGGGTAGTTGGCCTGAATAACGAGTGGGCTTATAAAGAGAGTCTGCCATTGAAAGACATGCCTAAATACCCGCGTACAGATAAAATTGTACTGCAATATGAGCCGTCTTTACTGTACAATGCCATGATAGCTCCTTTAACGAATTATGCTATAAAGGGAGTTATATGGTATCAGGGAGAATCTAATACAGATAAAGCTGAGGAATACGGCAGACTATTACCGGCTCTTATAAAGGACTGGCGAAAACAATGGAATCTGGGAGACTTTCCTTTTTTATATGTACAGTTACCTAATTATGGCCCATACAGTCTGAATGTATTATCCAGCAACTGGGCAAACCTGAGGGAATCACAGTTGAAGACACTTGCTGTATCCAATACAGGAATGGCTGTTACAATAGATGTGGGAGAGGAAAAAGATTTACATCCTAAAAATAAATGGGATGTAGGAAAGAGGCTTGCTATAGCCGCACAAAAAGTGGCCTATGGAAATAATAAAATAGTTTATTCGGGCCCGATCTATAAAGAAATGAAAGTATCTGGTACAGAAGCAAAGATAACTTTCGATCATACAGGTTCTGGACTTGCCATAAGGGATAGCAACTTGTTACAAGGCTTTTTTATAGCAGGGGAAAATGGAGTTTTTGTACAGGCGAATGCACGAATTGAAAATAATCAGGTAGTGGTTTGGCATAATAGCGTCTCTAAACCTGTAGCGGTTAGATACGCATGGCAAGATAACCCTTATAAAAGTAATCTGATTAATAAAGAAGGTCTGCCTGCATCACCATTCAGAACAGATAAACCCTGGAGACAGCAGTTATGAAAAAGTTAATTCTGATTTATTACCTGTTTGCATTTGTTCTGACTGTTAATGCCCAACAGCTTAATTCTATTGGCTTAGAAATGGTTGATATAAAACCCGGTAGATTTCTAATGGGCGATTATGCCTATGGTGAAAATAAAGATGAGAGCCCGACACATATTGTAAATATATCCAGACCGTTCAAAATTTCGTCAACAGAAATTAGCAATGCGCAATATGAGCAATTCGATCCCGCGCATCGACAACTAAGGCGTAAAAATGGTTTCTCTACAGAAGACGACGAAGCAGTTATTTATGTGAACTACCAAGATGCAGTTAATTTTTGCGAATGGCTTTCGGAAAAGGAAGGTAAACAATACCGTTTACCTACTGAGGCGGAGTGGGAATATGTATGCAAGGCAGGTACATTAACTCCTTATGCCATTGGTGACAGGGTTTTACCTAAAGAGTATCTCAAGAATCAGGATATTATCTGGGAACCTAAACCGGTTTCATTAAAAGTGAAGCAAACTAAACCTAATGCCTGGGGAATTTATGATATGCATGGGAATGTAGAGGAATGGTGTTTGGATTGGTATGGGAAATATACCGTATCTGAAAAAACAGATCCGGCCGGTTATGAAAAGGGTTTATATAGAATTACAAGAGGTGGCAGTCATGGAACACCTGTGAGGTATTTACGCTCGTCGAACAGGTCTGCCCTTATTCCCGAAGATAAGACACTTTACACCGGTTTTAGAATTGTAGAAGTAACAGAAAAGCTGAAACCTGCTTCTTTTATTTCAGAACCTATACCGAAGAATGGAATTCCAAAGGCGTCCATATTTAAATGGAACGTGACGGATAAACCTGTTTTTATGGAACCTTTGACTTACCTACATACCAATAATGCAGGTAAGAATGATTTTATGTACCATCATAATCATTGTCCGGCGGCAACATGGTTGCCTAATGGAGATTTGCTTGCAATATGGTTTTCTACGGAAGATGAAAAAGGTAGGGAAATGACCATTTTATCCAGCCGTTTGAAGGTTGGAGAACAAAAATGGACTGATCCTGAACTATTTTTTAAGGTTCCCGATCGTAATATGACCGGATCTTCACTGTTTTATGACCAGCAAAGAAATGTTGTTTACCATATGAATGGTGTTGAAGCAACCGGCACCTGGCAAAATCTCGCCATGGTAAAGCGAGAAAGTAAAGATAACGGCTACACCTGGTCTAAACCAGAATTTGCCAATCCTGAACATGAATTGGGAAATCAGGTTATTGCCGGGATGTTTAAAACAAAAGAAGGCTGGCTGGTACAACCCTGTGATGCTACACCAAAAGTAAGAGGGGGCAGTGTCATTCATATTTCTAAAGACAATGGAAAAACCTGGAGCAGTCCTTCTGTAATATCAAATCAAATACCTGTTTTTAAACAAGGAGGAGAAGGCACTATAATAGCAGGAATACATGCTGGCGTTGTACAACTACAAAATGGAGACTTAATGGCGTTTGGCAGAGATGACAACATTAAGGCCGGTAATAATTATTACATGCCTATGAGTCTATCGAAGAATGGTGGACAGACTTGGACTTATCATGCTACAGAGTTCCCTCCCATATCCAGTGGTCAGCGATTAATTCTGAGAAGGTTAAATGAAGGAGCTTTATTGCTGGTTTCATTTACAGATGCAAGTGTTACTGATAGAAAAGGAATGCAGTTTACCCGAAAAGACGGAACAACTTATACAGGTTATGGTATGTATGCTGCTGTTTCATTTGATGATGGTAAAACCTGGCCGGTAAAAAAACTGATTACCGATGGAAAAGAAGGTTTTTTGAACGGCGGAGGCTTTACAGGTTATTTCAAAATAAATGCACAATATGCTGAACCTAAAGGATATCTGGCAGCTACACAAAGCCCCGATAACATGATTCATTTGTTTAGTAGCGCATTGCACTATAGGTTTAATATGAAATGGCTAATGGATTAATATACAGTATGTAATCAATTTATAACTAAAATAAATCAATATGAAAAGAACACTTTTACTTTTTGGCTTTGCATTGTTTGCTAAACTTGGGGTAGCCCAGAATTTTACGGAAGGTAATATTGTACTACTTCGGGTTGGAGATGAGGAATATGGAGGAAATTATGCAAGTAGTAATTATAATTGCCCTCTGTTTTTGGATGAATATTCAGTTACTGGTACTACTGCTACATTAGCACAGAGTGTGGCTTTGCCTATAGCTGATAACGGAATTAATAAAAGGATAGTAGCTCCGGGAAATTCATCAAATGAAGGTCTCATGTCAAGATCTGCAGATGGAAAATATTTGTTAGTACCCGGGTATGTGGGGAATGTGTCTGACAAAAATATTGTTGCTACAACAAAAGTTTACAATTCACCATCAACGGTTGAGAGAGTAATAGGTGTGGTGGATTATCAAAAAAGTATAAATACTTCTAATACTTATACCGGCATATATGAAAATAATAATTTCAGATCGGTTACATCTTATGATGCCAGCTCTTTTTGGGGAGTGGGTGGAGGAAGTAATACTTCGGTTCAGCACCTTTCATCGGCCACTGCAACTATAGGTGGATCGAATTTGTTACAGGCAAGATCTTTTAAGAATAAATTGTATGTAACCGGAAAAACAGAACTATATGATATTAATGATAAGTCTAACCCAAACCAGGCTGCTACATCATCAAATGCAAACTATACAAAAGTAGCTACAGGATTAACAAATGTGCAGTCTTTTTGCATAGCAGATCAGGCTGGAGAAACTGTGATGTATGTTTTAGAAGTGGGGGCTCCTTTTATCGTTAAAAAATATGCGTTAATTTCTGGTGTGTGGTCAGCAAAAGGTTCTGTAAATGGGCCAACCGGATCTAAGGGTTTGGCTATAGAATCAAAAGTTGTTAATAGCAATAATGTCGAACTATACATAGTAAGTAATACCTCAACATCTCAAACAGATGTCTATCAATTGTTAGATATTTCGGGCTATAGCGGAAATATGACAGCTAATACTCCGACTAATATACTATCTGTTACATCTGATTATTCGTATAGGGGAATAGCTTTGGCTCCCGTAAAAAACTCTGTCCTTCCTGTTAAATTAACAGATTTTAAAGCTAAGAAAATAGGTTCTTCCATACAATTGAGCTGGACTACGGCGTCAGAAAACGAAAACGATTACTTTGAGGTATTGAAATCTACAGGAGAAGGATTTCAAGTAATAGATAAGATAAAAGGAAACGGAACAACTGACCAAATAAGTAATTACAGTTTTATAGACAAAGAGCAGTCATCCGGTACGGTATATTATCAATTAAGGCAGGTAGACAAAAATGGTCATTCTGAACTTTCGTCAATTGTCTCTGTAAATCCTTCTGCTTTCGGTTCAAATGATCCCAAAGTTAATGCTTCTCTAACAACACAACAGTTAAGTTTTGAAATTGCTTCATTGATAAAAACAGAGGCTAAGCTGATTGTTAAAGATGTTTCAGGTAAGTTATTGGTTGATAAAAATATATCTCTGTCTATAGGGAAGAATGCGTTTACACTACCTGTTAAATTATCAAATACCGTTTATGTCGCCCTTATTTCAAAATCAGGAGAAACTAAAGCAGTAAAATTTATACCTAATAAATAAAAGTCACATATAAAATATCATGAATAAATTTAGTAGAAAAGCCCTTACGTTAATGACTATGTTTGGGGCTCTTGCAAGCTCAACATTTGCGCAATCAGCAAAACCATTTAAAAAGGACAATCTGGTTATTTATCGCATAGGAGATATGCATTCAGGCTCGGATATCAATACTTACAATGCCTGCCCAATTTATTTGGATGAATACAACATTTTGGGAGAAAAGCCGGTGTTGGTTCAATCTATTGGGTTACCGGCTAAAACAATGGGAGATAATCGACGTATAGTTGCCTTGGGTAAAGATGTTTGGTCGGGATGGATTAGTCTTTCGAATGACGGACAATCTATCGCCATCCCGGGTTACGATGCTGGTTTAGGGACAGAAATAGCGAATAAGCCTGCAGAAAGTGTAAACAGGGTAATTTCTGTAATTGGTGCAGACGGTAATATCAATTCGTCTTTCGTTCTTGATAATGCATTCAACAATAATGCATTTCGCTCTGCAGCGACTTTTGATGGTAATGAGATTTGGGCTGCGGGTGGCGGTGGTGCCAATAACGGAGGTATATTTTATTTGAAAAAAGGAGAAAAAAATGCGGTAAACCTGGGAGGTATAAGCTTTAGACAGGTTAAATTCTATGATGGTAGTCTGTATGCCTGTGAAAACACCCGGGTATATCAGGTTGGAAGCGGAAGAGTAACCGAGGCTCCTAAAAAATTTATTAACCTTACGGGCGAACCCACATTTAATGATGGAACTAGTTTTACTATCGTAGATATGGATCAAACGGGTACGAATCCACAGAAAATAATGTATTACCTTACTTATAATAATGGGATTACTAAGTATTCACTGGTGAAAAATAAGTGGGTTGCAAATGGTGTATATAAAGATATTGCAAAAGGCAATGCTATAGAGGGAAAGGTTGTTGATGGTAAAGTGAAGCTTTATATTATCAGTAGCGGGAATGATAGAGGTGGAGATGGAAAACTAATAGAAGTTACTGACAATTCCGGGCATGGATTGGATATGAGCGCTTCTTCAAAATTGTTGTTGAAGTCGGCAGAAAACCAAACTTTCAGAAGTCTGACCTGGGCACCTGTAAAGAAATAATAAAAAGAGATTAACATACAGATTATAAGCATCTTTTAAGTCTTTTAAAATCATTTGTTTTTAGTAATTAATGAAGTTGAAAAACTTTCAAGATGCTTTTTTATTGTAAAAAAAATGAAAAGAACCTATTTATTGACGCTTTTGTTTGTTGCCGGCGTCTGTTTAAATGCTTTTTCCCAACTGAATATAGCCGCGTCCAAAAAACTGATCCAGCGTATTGTTCCACAGCATTATCAGCAATTTGAAGTTAAATATCTTACTAAAGCGAGTGAGGAAGACCGTTTTGAAATTGAGTCAAAAAACGGAAAAATAGTGCTTTCGGGTAATAATGGTGTTGCTGTAGCCTCTGCTTTAAATTACTACCTGAAAGAATATTGCAATTTCGAGATCACCTGGAACGGGAGCAACCGCAATATGCCTAAAGTTCTACCTGTTATTAAAGAGAAAATCAGCAAAACAAGTCCACATGAGTTAAGGTATTACCTGAATTATTGTACTTTCAGCTATTCGATGGCTTGGTGGGACTGGAAACGCTGGGAAGAGGAAATCGACTGGATGGCTTTAAACGGAATCAATATGCCTTTAGCCATAACGGGTCAGGAGGCTATCTGGCAGAAGGTTTATAAAGGAATGGGATTTAGCGATAGAGACTTACAGGAATTCTTTACTGGCCCTGCTTATTTTGGCTGGTTTTATATGAATAATATGGATGCTTGGGGTGGCCCGCTTCCTCAATCCTGGATAGATTCGCATAAAGATTTACAGAAGAAGATTCTTGCCAGACAAAGAGAATTAGGAATGATTCCAGTACTGCCGGCATTCACTGGACATGTGCCTAAATCGTTCGTAAAGAAGTTTCCCGAAGCAAAGGTTGACAGCGTAAACTGGCAGGGTAATTTTCCGAATATCTATATGCTGAATCCTAACGATCCGATGTTTTCTAAAATAGGAGAACAGTTTCTTAAAGAGCAGACCAGGGAATATGGTACAGATCATTATTATTCATCCGACATATTTAATGAACTGAACCCACCATCATCAGATCCTAAATACCTGTATGATATCAGCGAGAAGGTATATTCTTCTATGAAGAAAGTTGATCCAAAGTCGGTTTGGGTTATGCAGGCCTGGTTGTTTGTGAGTGCCCATGGCAGAAAATTCTGGACTCCGGAAAGAATGCAGGCTTTTCTGAAACCTGTTCCTGATGATAAACTGATAATTCTTGATTTGTATACTGAGAATCGTCCGCGATGGAAAAATACTGAAGGGTATTATGGTAAAAAATGGGTTTGGAATATGCTGCATAATTTTGGAGGTAATATAGGTCTATTTGGTAAAGCGCAGACTATAGCAAGCGAACCTGCAAGGGTTTTGTCAGATCCGATGAAAGGGAATTACAGTGGCATTGGTTTAACGATGGAAGGTATAGAACAAAATCCTTTTATCTACCAATTGATGCTTGACCATGTCTGGAATAACGAACCTATTGAGCTGGAAAAATGGACCAACAAGTATATTACCAGACGTTATGGGGTTTTAGATAACAATGCTGTAAAAGCCTGGGAAATATTGTTAAATACGGTTTATAAAGATAACAATAAAGACCAGGGAGCTCCTGAGTCTATACTTAGTGGCAGACCAACATTTGCACAAAACAGCTATTGGACCTGGACAGATTTGTATTATGATAACCGTGAGTTTGTAAGGGCATGGGACTATTTAATAAAATCTGCAGATAAGCTTAGAAATAGTGATGGTTTCCAGTATGATATAGTAGATATTACCAGACAGGCGATGGCTAATTATGCAACGGCTTTACAAAGACAACTGGCTTATACTTATTATGCTGGTGATGTTAATACTTATGAAAAGGAGTCTAGGAGATTTCTGGAGCTCCTTTCGGATTTAGACCGGCTTTTGGCTACAAGAAAAGATTTCTTACTGGGCATATGGATAGACGATGCCAAGAAATGGGCTACTAATGATGCTGAGAGGAAACTTTACGAATTTAATGCCAAAGATTTGGTTTCTATGTGGGGACATAAAGACATTACTATCAATGATTATTCCGCAAGACAGTGGAGTGGATTAGTAGAAAATTACTATAAGCAACGCTGGAAGATATTCTTCGATCAGTCTTTGCAGAAACTGAAGAACAATGAGATTTGGGATCAGGCGGAATTTGAAAAATATATTAAAGATTGGGAATGGAACTGGGTAAACAGGCGGGAAACTTACCCCACCAATACAAAAGGAGACCCTGTAAATGTTTCTAAAGAAATGTATAACAAGTATTTTCCGATAATAGTTAACGTTAACATTGTAAAATAAAAAGCGTTAATTATATTTATGGAATTAAAGCTGCTTGTGAGATTATAATTCTTAAGGCAGCTTTTTATTTACCTGAATTAAATTTATGAAAAAGACATTATTAACAAGTTTGTTTTTGCTTTGTTTAGCTTTTGTATCGTTTTCTCAGGATTCCAAAGAGTTGAACTGGATAGATTTTCAGCAAGATAAATCCATTAAGTTACAGGGGCAGCTTTGGAGTAACCAATTACAGGATCGTTTCGATCGACTGCCTGCTGCTTACGAAAACAAAGTAAGAAAGGAAGTTTGGAACCTTTCTAAAAATTCGGCTGGTATTTATCTGGATTTTCATACCACTTCTGATAGCATAGCTTTAAAGTATAAATATCAGGGTAAAGAATCTCTAAAAAATATGACGTCGATAGGTGTTAGTGGGGTAGATCTTTATGCTTATACGAAAGATAAGCGCTGGATTTGGGTGCAATGGAAATATGTATCTTTTAAACAGGACGATATGACCATCACTTTTGGCGGATTGAAGGGAAATGAAGTCAGCAAATACCGTTTGTATTTTCCTTTATACAATTCGGTATCCGATTTTAAAATTGGACTTAACAAAAATGCACAGCTGACTCAATTACCTAATACAACGAAACCCATCATTGTTTATGGTACTTCAATAGCGCAAGGTGCGTCGGCTTCGCGAGCTGGTTTAGCCTGGACAGCATTTTTAGGCAGGAAGGTAAACGCTCCTGTGGTAAATCTTGGTTTTTCAGGAAATGGGAGGTTAGAGAAGGAACTGGTAGATTTAATTGCCGCTGAAGAGGCATCCATATATGTTATAGATTGTTTGCCTAATCTTACAGCTTTTTCAGATGACGAGGTTTACCAGCGTTTAATGTATGCTTTAATAACCCTGAGAAGCAAACATCCTAAAACGCCAATTGTATTTACAGAACATGCTGACGCTACTATAGATTTGTTGAACAATAATTCGCAGCTGGAATATCAAAGAGTAAATAGAAATTTTAGAAAATTCGTAGCCGAAAATATCAGTGGAAAAGATAATAATGTTTATGTTGTTTCTGCCGAATCTATAGGTTTAGGAGTTGATGATACGATAGACGGAGTGCATCCATCAGATATGGGTATGAAAAAATATGCCGATGCTTATTTTAGAGTAATTCAAAAAATCCATTGATCTCCGAAAGCTAATCTACCTATAAAAACATTTCAAAAAGCGCTCTGTTGTATTTATTATAAAATGCAAATACAACGGATATGGATATTAAAGTAAGACAACTTACTAAAAAGGATTACAGTGATTTAAAGAGATCTATGCAGGAGGCTTACGATTGCAAGGAAGTAGAAACCTGGACTCGTAAGAACATAGTAGACCTTATAGATATATTTCCAGAAGGGCAATTGTGTGTAGAACTTAACGGGCATGTTGTTGCATGTGCTTTGGCAATTATACTAAATTCAAAGAACACCAATATTTACGATAAATATTATAGTATCATTGATAACGGAAGGTTTACAAAACATGATATTGAAGGTGACGTATTATACGGTATAGAGGTTTTCGTCCATCCCAAATATAGGGAGTTAAGGTTAGGTAGAAGGCTTTATGATGCCAGAAAAGAACTGTGTGAGGAAATGAACCTGAAAAGTATAGTAGCCGGAGGTAGAATTCCTAATTACCATAAATACGCCGATAAACTAAGCACCAAGCAATACATAGAGAAAGTAAGAAAAAAAGAAATTTATGATCCAACTTTAACATTCCAGTTGTCTAATGATTTTCACGTAAAGAAGATATTAAGAAACTATCTTCCCAATGATAGTGAATCTATGGAATATGCGACTTTACTGGAATGGAACAATATTTATTACGATGCGGAAGCCCGTTCTATTTCACCGGCAAAGCAAACCATTCGTTTGGGATTGGTACAGTGGCAAATGCGTACATTTGCGACGTTGGAAGCCTTTTACGATCAGATAGAATTCTTCGTAGATGCGGTGAGTGATTATGGAGCAGATTTTATCTTACTGCCCGAATTTTTCAATACACCTTTAATGAGCCCTTATAATGATCTCCCGGAACGCGAAGCGATGAAAAAGCTGGCCGAACATACCGAAGAAATTAAGGAAAAAATATTATCATTTGCGGTTTCTTACAACGTAAATATTATTGCGGGGAGTATGCCCATAGTGGAAGGAACTAAAATCTACAACATCTCTTATTTATGTCATAGAAGCGGAAAAATAGATTCCTATAAAAAGGTTCATATTACCCCAAACGAGCTACGGTATTACGGATTGGAAGGTGGGAGCGAAGTAAAAGTATTCGATACAGATTGCGGAAAAGTTGGATTATTGATCTGTTATGACGTAGAGTTTCCTGAGTTGAGCAGAATCCTTGCAGACCAGGGAATGAAGATTTTATTTGTTCCTTTTATGACCGATACACAAAATGGATATATGCGTGTTCGCTATTGTGCACAGGCCAGAGCCATTGAAAACGAATGTTATGTTGCTATCGCCGGATCTGTAGGAAATTTGCCCAGAGTAAACAATATGGATATACAATATTCCCAATCGGCGGTATTTACACCTTCGGATTTTGCCTTCCCCAACAATGCAATAAAAGCAGAAGCAACACCAAACACAGAAATGGTATTAATTGCCGACGTGGATTTATATGCCTTAAGGGATTTGCATGAATACGGAACCGTGAAAACAATGAAAGATAGAAGAAGAGACTTGTATGAGGTGAAATTGTTGAAATAGAAAATTAACCGATATGAAGAGATATAATGGACCAAACGATCCTAAAAAGTTTAAGGATAAAAATAGTTTAACTCCCGAAGGCGATGAAGAGTTCTTTGATACGGTAAACGGAAATGCTAAGAATGACGAGCAACTGGCTGCAAGCGATGCCGATTATATTAAAGATGAAGACAATACCAAACCTTTCGAAGATGAGGATGATATAGAAGATTTCGACGATGAGATAAATAATAAAGATGACGATAAAGCGGAACCATTTTTGTAATATATAAGTACACAAAATACCTATATTATGGAAAACAAGGAGCGAGAAGAATTAGATAAATTAAATGAGAAACACACACCGAATCCTATAGAAACAGATTACGAAGCTAATAAAGAAAATCCCGGGCCCGCAAAAGAAGCAGTAACCGAGAAAAATGATGAAAAAGCGGGAAGGCTGCAATATTGGCTTTTATTTGTCATCATGGTCGTCCTGCTAATTTTCTGGCTGATTTATAAATCTGTATTTAAATCATTTTAGGGGATTGATATTCTGGACTCAATCCAATTCCGCTAATTATTTATAAGATGCTTAAGTTTTGATATAAACTTTTCATCGCTATAGTCGGACATTCCTCTGTGCCTGAAAACTACATTTCCCTTTTTATCTATAACCAGTGTGGTAGGCAAAGAACTATCGAATACGGTTTTAGGAATGGGAGAGGCCATTATAAAAATTGGAATGCTATAGTTATGTTTTTTTAGAAAAGATTGAGACTTATCAAATTGGCCGTCAACATCAACAAAAATAAACACAACCTCATCAGACATCTGATTATATAGTTTTTGTATAGAAGGCATTTCTGCGATACATGGTGGGCACCAGGTCGCCCAAAAATTTAAAAAGACAACCTTTCCTTTTAAATCTCCCATTTTTAGCAATGTCCCGTCGGTACTGGCAAATGTGATATCTTCGTCTATAGGTCCAAATACTTTCTTTTCGTCTAATGATGGAGAAAATAAGCCTATTCTGAATAATTGTTGTGTGACAAAGGTTCTGGCTTTCATGTTAAAAAGAACAAATAACATGACTAACATTGAAATAATGAATCCCCAATTATTTTTCCAAAACTTTTTCATAGCATTAAACCTAGTTGAATATTGATTTTATAGATGAAGCTTCGGAAGGCTTTAGCTTTCCGGCAAGTACTAAACGGAGTTCCCTTCTTTGCATAGCGGTATTAAAAAGTGCGATTTCTTCAGCTGTTTCCGGTATAAGTTCAGGAACTTCTGTTTTTACGCCATTCTCATTTAAGGCCACGAAGGTATAAAATGCCTCGTTGGATTTTACTTTACTACCCGAAGGTATGTTTTCTGCATAAACGGTTATCCTGACTTCCATAGAGGTGTTAAAAGAGCGGGTTACTTTGGCCTGTATAGTAATAACATCACCCAGCTTAACAGGGTTTCTAAAAGATACGTTATCTACAGAAGCAGTTACAGCAATATTATTACAATGCCTTTGTGCAGAAATTCCAGCGGCAATATCCATCCAGTGTAATAAACGACCTCCCATTAAATTATGTAGCATATTCGTGTCGTTTGGTAAAACCAATTCACTCATAACTACCAGAGATTCCTTTGCTTTTTTTGCCTTTAACATACGGTTGAATATTTATTTTCTTGAATTTAACATGGTGTAAGATATCAATTCTTCATAGCGAGAACCTGGTTGTTTATAATAAACTAATATTTGATAGCTGTTTTCGGTTTCGTAAAAGTCTCCATCGAAAGCATTATCATCAATTATGCTGCCTTTATTATCTGCCCAGGTATAATGATAGTCCGTAACGCCTTGTTTCAACAACAATTTTGTGTAATATAGTTTGTTAGTCGCATCATAAATTAATTTAGACGCTTCATCTTTTCTGTAATTATTGAATTTTCCGACGATATAAGCATTGCCATTTTCGGATGGAGGAGTAGACAGTAGTGTAAAATAAACCCAGCAATAGTCGGCATCGTAATTTTCATTGCTTCCATCCTGATTGATAATATAAAAATTTCCGTTTTCATCAAATTGACTTGTATAAGTTGGCGTATTCCAAACGGGGTCTGCGAATAATTTGATATGATAAAGGGAGTCCTGATTGATATTTTCCGTCGTCTGGGACTTGAATCTTAAACTGCGGGTATCAAAACGTCTAAATTCGTTGCCGCCATCAAAATCATTGGTTTTTACATCTTCATAAACCAATTGGTCGTTTCTTATAAAGAGAGGAACATTGGTCATTTTTTGTGTGTCAAAACGCTCGTTTTGCATAACAACAGCTCTAATTTCCTGATAGGGATTTTGAACGATGAAACCCGGATGCTGAATAACAAAATTAACCTTCTGTCTTTTATCTCTTTCTTTTACAATAGAAGATTGTGTGATAATAGCATTTACCCTTACTTTAGGATTAATTATAAAAAAACGCTTTGTTAAAAGAAGTCTTTCCTGATCGCCATCTTCATAAACTTTAAGCAAATAGTTTCCGGATAGTTTAGGTTTAACTGTCTGGTTAGGAATTCGTAATTCATAATGAATGTATTTCTGGAAAGTGTTAAAAGAAATTTTATAATCGTTAATCCTGTCTTCGGTAAAACTTTCGAAATAATCTATAGGACTAAGAGGAGAGGGCTTCCATTCCGCGTCGCAATGCACCAAAGTATAGTAAAAGCTTCTGTTATCAGCTCTTAAGTCATCAAATTTAAGAATCAGTTCGTCTCCTGACCCCAAATGTATGACAGGGAAGGACTGCACCTTTTCCGAATTATATAGTTCTACGCTTTTTATCTCAGGAATATAGCTATAGTCGGTATAAAGAAGTTCGGATCTTGGAGTACTGATAATTGTTTTTCGCTGTTTTTTGTTTTTATTCTGAGCTATAGCATGATGCTGAAAAATAACCAGAATAAATCCTAAACTTAGTAGACATAATTTTCTTAACATGCACCAATTTAACATTTATCATATTATTATTGATGATTAATCTGTTTTTAAATGCAGAATTTATTCGGGTAATGGAAAAAGGTTAAAGGGATATTCAACTTTTTTCCAGTACTAAAAAAGAAAATTTATTTTAGGAAATCGGCATACCAATGCCCCGACGATTTTACGATACGTTGCTGATTCTGGAAATCCACATACACTAATCCGAATCTCGGGTGGTATCCCTCAGCCCATTCGAAATTATCCAGAAAAGTCCATACAAAGTATCCGTTTACATTTACCCCTTCTTGTTTGGCCCGAAATACCTGCTTGAGGATATCCTGTAAATATTGAACTCTTTTCGGGTCATCCACCTGATTGTTCTCGAGTCGGTCTGGAAAAGCAGCGCCATTTTCAGTGATAATCAGCGGAGGAATATTGGAATAAGCATTGAATTTTTTCAGAATGTGGTAAATAGACTCAGGGTAAACTTCCCATTTCATGGCTGTCATTTCTACTTTACGCTTTTCTGCACTTACTATTTTTGCCCGTAAAAACGGTACAAAGGTAGCATGACGTATAATTTCACGAGTATAGTTTTGAATACCAATGAAATCCATGTTGAATTTTAATTCATTTTCATCATTTTGTTGCATGTATTTTTCAATACGATTAAGGATTTTGACATCGTCTGTTGGGTATCCCAGTCCGAGTAATGGCTCGATAAAAAGTCGGTTAAATAATGCGTCAGCTTTCTTCGCTGCGACGATATCTTTATCTCTGTTTGTAAAAGGTTCTATATGAGAGCATGAGAACGTTGTTCCAACAACACTGTCATTTTGTATAGATTTGATAATTCTTGCTCCATGAGCCTGAGCCAGAGAAGCATGATGGACGGCAGATAAAAAGTTGCCCAAGCCTTTTTTTCCCGGAGCATGTATACCAAAAAAATAGCCAGCTGCTGTAAATACCGTAGGTTCGTTTAATACGATCCAATTTTTAACCCGATTGCCGAAATGTTTGACACAAATGGTTACATAGTCTCCAAACCATTCTTTAATATCCCGGTTCCTCCATCCGCCTTTCTTTTCAAGAGCATGGGGGAGATCCCAATGATATAAAGTAATCCAGGGGGTAATTTCCAATTCCAGCGAAAGATCGATAAGTCTATTGTAGAAATCAATACCCAGCTGATTTACTTTTCCTGTGCCATCGGGAAGTATTCGACTCCAGGAAATAGAAAATCTGTAATTAAGAATATTTAAACTGTGCATCAACTCCAAATCATGGATATAATGATTGTAGAAATCACAAGCGATGTCACCAGTATGGTTTTGAAATATTTTATTTTTCTTCTCTACAAAAACGTCCCAAATGGACGGTCCTTTGCCATGGCTATTGTGAGCCCCCTCAATTTGATAAGCAGCAGTAGAAACGCCCCATATAAAATCTTCGCCAAAGGCGTCTTTGGTTAATATCATTTATAGCATTTAATTTTCAGGCGATCTAACATCCGCTCTCCAATTCATCAATTTTTATGGAATCTAAGAGGAGAAAAAAACGAACTGAATTGTGCCAGAAACAGTCGCAAGAAAACCCTTTGGAAAAAATAGGAAATTGTTTTCATAACTCAAATGTTATTATACCATTAATACTTGTCATTCTCTGTAATAAAGGTAACAAGCATATGTATTCTTCTGATTAAAGATCTGTTAAGTTTGTGGGGATTTAAATATGCTCTCTATATCTGTAAGAAAAGCGATTGGAAAAGGCTTTTTTGGAAAAGTATAAAGGGGTTCATTCTTATAAAAAGATCTGCAGTACTCTATTTTCTCTCATTAGAACCACTTATTTTCATAATGACTCTTTTGTGCATGATACGTAAAAGCAAGTGTCAGGTTCAGATTAGCCTCCTTATAAACAAAAAAAGCGCTGTATATCAGCGCTTTTTTGTGCGGAGAAAGAGGGATTCGAACCCCCGGACCTGTTACAGTCAACGGTTTTCAAGACCGCCGCATTCGACCGCTCTGCCATTTCTCCGCCACAAAAGTACAAATATTGACTTAATCTGCAAATACAAAATCGGGCAGGAAACCTAACGAACTAATAAACAGTCGGATATTTTTAAAAATCCTGATTTTTAGATTCAGAATTATCGTTTTTTTCGCTTTTAAAGGAGTTAAACCGGGGACGAACAATTTTTATACTGCGTTTAGAAAGCTCTAAACTGGCATTTAATTCGAACCCAATTAAAAGTATGAGAGAGTTGAGATATAACCAGATCATCACCACAAGCAGGGTTCCGATAGATCCGTATAATTTATTATAAGCACCAAAATTGTTTATGAAGAATGTAAAACCTAAGGTTGTGAGGATAGCTAATACCGTAGCCAACCATGCACCGGGACTAAATAATTTCCATTTTTTTGCATTGGCCGGCCCGTATCTGTAAAGTAGGGAAGTGGTAAAAAAGTAAACACAAACAATTATTATCCAGCGACCTATTGTGATAAGAAATATCCAGAATTTATTGTTCTCAAAATTTAGTTCTTCCCGGAATGTGTTTAGAATAAATTCGGTAATTACAGTAATGGAAACGCCTAAAATGATAGAAAATATTGTTAAAACCGTCAAATTCATAGCGACAAGCCTTTGTTTTAACCAGGTTCTGGTTTCGACTATCAGAGATGATTTGTTAAAGGCTTGCATTAAAGTGTGAATTCCGTTTGTTGCAAAAAAAAGGGCAAGTAAGAAACCTATAGAGAGCAATTTTCCATTTTGATTCTTCACAATATCTTCCAATGTGTCTTCGAAGGCTTTGTAGGCATTTTCTGGCAATAACAAGGCGATAATGGCCATCAGCTGATTTTGAAAGTTTTTGATTGGAATGTAGGGAATCAGCGTAAATAAAAAGATTATAGCAGGAAATACAGCCATCAGGAAATTATAGGCCAGAGATGAAGCCTTATTCACCAAAGATTCTTTGCCTATTTCCTGAAAAAAAAAGGTAGCAACGGTGTATAGAGGAAGTGAGTTAAATCCCGGAAGGACAATTATCTTTGTCCAGGCGATAAACTTACGATAGAACCCAAAAGTGCATAAGAATCTATGTAGTTTCCTCATGTATCTAATTTACTCAAAAAAAGGATTTAATCTATCAGCAAAACTTTCCGGAGGCATACAAGGTTTGTTTTTTTGCATATCTACAAATACCATGGTTGTTTCTCCGGTATGTACATGTTCGTTGTTTTCGTTGTAAATGTCGTATTTGAATAGGATTCTAACTCCTGGTTTTTTCTCAATAATCACTTTTACAGTGATCAGCTCATCATATTTTATGGGTTTGAAAAATTTGGATTTCATTTCCAAAACAGGAAGCATCACACCCTCTTCTTCCATAGATTTATAGGTCATACCCAAACTACGCAAAGCTTCTGTTCGGCCTACTTCGTAATAGGTAGCGTAATTCCCATTATAAACGTAACCCATTTGGTCTGTATCAGCATATCTTACCCTAATTTTTGTTTCAAACACAAACATCAGCTTTCTCCTTTCTTATTTTTTGATATTCCTTTGGTTAAGAGCGGCCTGAAATTTTCTGGCATTAACTAAATGTTCAGAAAGTGTGGAGGCAAAATTGTGATATCCGGAAAAATCTTCTTTTGCACACATATAGATATAATTGTGCTTTTCGGGGTTTAGAGTTGCATCTATAGCATTAATAGAAGGCATCATGATTGGGCCCGGGGGCAAACCAAAATTCCTATAAGTATTATAAGGGGATTCTTTGGTTAAATGTCTGTTTAATACCCTGCGAATTGTGAAATCGTTATTGGCAAAGATAACAGTTGGGTCTGCCTCAAGTTTGATTCCTCTTCTCAATCTATTCAGATATAACCCCGCAATGGTTGGCATTTCTTTGTCTGCTAAAGCTTCGGCATCAACAATAGAAGCTAGAACAGTAACCTGCTGGGGAGTCATTTTCAATTCTTCAGCTTTTTTTAGCCTTTCAGGATTCCAGAATGTTTTATATTCTTTGTTCATTCTCTGGAAGAAGTCTTTTGCAGAAGTGTTCCAGAACATTTCGTAAGAATTGGGAATGAACATGGTATATACATTGTCTTTTGTAAATCCATATTCTCCTACAAACTGGCTCGAATCCAATAAATTCATTAGGGCAGCAGAGTCGAATTCAAGTTTTTTGGACATCAACTTAGCGAAATTCCCCTTTAACCTGACATTTCTGAAAGAGATATCCACAGGTTCCTGATTTCCTGCGATTAACATATTAGTTAAAGCGCGGTTGGTCATACCAGGCAGTATGGCGTATTTTCCAGATTTAAATTTAGTTTGAAGCTCTCTGTCGGTGGCTAAACTGAAAAAGTACTCTGGCCTTTTTAAGAAATCTCCTTTTGCAATGGAATCTTTCAGTTGTTGAAAAGTAGCTCCTGTTGGTACATATAAATATGTCTTTTCGTTTACTTTGATATTATTGGCAAAATATTTAAAGTAGAATTTGGGAAGTATAAAAACTGCTAAAAGTAAAATGACTACCACAATAGCAATTAATATATTTTTTGATTTTTTTATAGGCATCATAAATCTTATTTATTTTTTGATAGCGTGTAATATGGCTAAAGAATTCTTTGTAGTTTCAAAAGCCCTCCCTCTAAATTTCTAACATTCTTAAAACCGAAATTATTCAATAAGGTTTTTGCAGTTTTGCTACGTATTCCACGTTGACAAACGACAATTATTACTTTATCTTCGGGTATTTCCAGATCGTCATCTTCCAAAAGTTTCTGCATTTTTCCAAGAGGAATATTCGTCCCTCCAACGTTGAAAGTATGGAATTCCAACTCTTCCCTTACGTCTAAGATAAAAGTATCCTGTTTGTTAGTTTGAAGAATGTTGCTGAATTCTTCTGACTGTATGTCTTCCATTATTGATTAGATAGCACCAAATTGATCCTTGTACCTATACTCACTTTTACAACAGAATCTTGTACACTTGGGAATTGCGAAATCACAACTGCATTTGCGGAATCGGTTACCGTACCTTGGTAATGAATTTCCCCTAAAGTAAGTGAAGACCCTTTTATGGAGAATTTTGCCTCGCTCAAGGTTAAGCCTCTGAAATCTGGAACTTCTATTTCGCTGGCACCCATTCCGTCGCCTAGAATAAGATTAATTCTCGATCCTTTAGGCAATTTCTGACCGATCCTTACTGGTTGATTGGCATAATTGAATCCTAAAACGGCATCTCTGGCAATGTCTGATTTGTATATGGTGTCACCAATTTTTAAACCATAGTTTTCCAAGATGGCCTTAGCTTCTAAAAAGGTTTTATTTTCTATATCCGGAAAGTTGACATCCGGAGTTTGGAAACTTACTATGGTTAAATAGATAATCCGATTGGTTTTTACATTCGTTTCAGGGTCAGGATCTTGTTCCAGAACCATTCCTGCGGGTTTATCCATTACGTAAACAGAATCTATTTGGTACCGTAAACCTTTTTCATCCAAAATGCTAATGGCTTCGTTTATATTTAAACCTTTAACCAAAGGAACAGCCAGGCCTTCACCGTGTTTTGTGTAATAACGGAGGCTGAAAAATATGGTAAAAAGTAAAGTTAGGACAGATGCAATCGCAATAATTAATTGTTTGCGGAACTCTGGAGTTGCTAGATATTGAAAAAACTTACTCATTAAGTCAATTAGTATCAAAAATATACTTCAAACTTAGCCAAAAAACAGGAAACTGAGTTAACAAAAATCATAAACTTTGTTAAACTAATTGTGGATCAGCGAGAAACTATAAAGGTATTTTTTTTATTCGATTGAAAATAAAAACGTATTAACGTCTATATTTGAATATCATGAAAAAGAACATCGCGTTAGTAGCCGGCGGTTTTACAGGGGAGTCTGTAATATCTTTAAATAGTACAAAAACAGTATATAAGAATTTAGACAGATCGAAATACAACGTTTATCAGATTATTATAGATTCGGAAAAGTGGTATCATGAAGATGAACAGGGAGAATCGCATCTGATAGATAAAAATGATTTTAGCATAAATATAAAAGGGACAAAAGTGACTTTTGACTGTGCTTTTATTATTATACATGGTATTCCCGGAGAAGATGGGAAATTGCAGGGTTATTTTGATATGTTAAATATTCCATACACAAGTTGTGATGCTACAACGTCTGCAATTACGATGAATAAAGGTTATACCAAACAAATCGTATCTGCAGTCCCTGATCTTAATATTGCCAAATCGGTACAATTATTTTCTTTAGACTCGTATAAACAAGCGGAAATTGAACAAAATTTAGGCTTACCACTATTTGTAAAACCTAATAATGGCGGAAGTAGCATAGGGATGTCTAAAGTTAATGAATGGGATGATTTAGATAAAGCTGTACAAAGAGCTTTTGCAGAAGGATCTGAAGTTTTAATAGAGGAATTTATCTCTGGAAGAGAGTTTACTGTTGGCGCATATACTGTTGATGGAGAGGTTAATGTTTTACCTATTACCGAGATTATTACCACAAAAGAGTTTTTCGATTTTGAAGCAAAGTATACCGCAGGATTAACAAATGAAGTAACTCCGGCAGAATTAGACAATGAGCTGGTTGAAAGAATAGGAGAGATTATTAAAAGAACCTATATACAATTGAACTGTAAGGGAATGGTTAGGATTGATTTTATATTGAAAGATAATAAAGATTTCTACTTTATTGAGGTAAATACAATTCCCGGGCAGTCAGAAAATAGTATAATCCCGCAACAAGTTAGGGCAGCAGGATTAACTTTAACATATTTTTATGGGAATTTGATAGACGAAGCTTTAAAAACAGCTAAATAGAATAAAGCTTAATTATACTTTCTGGCAAAACAGCACTTCTGCCTGTTTTCATATCAATCATAACAAAATCGAACCAGCCTATAGTGCTGGTTTTGTTTGTTTTAAGATTATTTATCGTAAATTCTACTTTACAGCCTTTTTCGCCAATGTTTACAATACCGGTTTCTACACTAAACGTGTCACCCAATTTTAAAGGTCTTTTATATTCTATCTGCACTTTTTGAACCACCCAGCCGAAACCAAGTTTCAAAAACTCGTCCATGGCCATTCCATAAAAAAGCTCCATTTGCTCATATCTCGCAGCTAAAACATAGTCTAGATATATGCTATTGTGTACATGATTGAACATGTCTATATCATCAGGACGAACTTTATGTTCAGTTTTAAATTTTTTATATTCGCTCATATTGATACTTTCTCGCTGCGAAAGTAATCTTTATTATCCTGTGTTCGGATTTTTATTTTTAAAATTGACTTTAAACCAATTTTTGCTCAGGTTTTTATTTTATTTTGAACTTGTGATTATTACATAATTAATCGTACTTTTGCACACAATTAATTAAATTTTAGCTTTAATATTATTCAAGTAATGTATTTAAGTACAGAAAAGAAGAAGGAAATCTTCAAAGAACACGGAAACGCTGAAACAAACACAGGTTCTCCGGAAGGACAAGTTGCATTATTCACTTACAGAATTGCACATTTAACTGGCCACTTAAAATCTAACAGAAAAGATTTTTCTACTCAGTTAGCACTACAAAAATTGGTTGGTAAAAGAAGAGCTTTATTAGCATATCTTTACAAAAAAGATATCAACAGATATAGAGCAATCATTAAATCATTAGGATTAAGAGATATCATTAAATCTATCTAATCTTTAGATTGTAAAATCTTCTAAAAAAAGCTTCTAGATTTCTAGAAGCTTTTTTTGTTTTATCCCAGTAGATTATTAGTAAACCGCATTTTTATACCTACCTGAAAATTATAAATTGTTTTGAATATCTCTTTTAATGTAGCTTTCTCGATTTTTGTAAGTTTATCAATCTGTATATAATTATCAGGCCCTGTTTTAGCTATCATAATTTGATTTGCCTGGTTTTTAAGCCTCATTCCCATCAAATAATAATAAGATTGATATAATTCATGATATTGCTCAGGACTAAAAACACCCAGTTCCATAAGCTTCTTCAATCTTTCTCCTGTATTTTCTTCGTATATTCTTTTACGAAGTGCATAAACGCGAACAAGATCGACAATAGGAGTCATGGCGTTTTTTATATCAAATACTTCTGATTTGCCAATTGTTTGTGTTCTGATGTTGTTAAAGAAAGTTAATGGAGGTTCATACTGAAGTGCATTTTTAGCGATATGCGCAAAAAAGCGTTCTATAGGTTTTTGAAGCTCTTCTTCTAAGAACTCTTTTAACTGATGAATAATGGTTCTGTCTCCGTATAAATATCTACAATCGAAAAATGTAGAGAATTTGATCGCATTTTCCGGAACAGATTCTTCAATCCATTTTTTATAATTGCGTTTCCAATGTGAAAGAGAATGCGTCCAGTCCGGATTGCTGGCCATATAACCACCTTTGCAATACACGAAACCTATATCATTTAAATTATCGGAGACTCTTTTGGCAAATTCCAGGAAATATTCCCTAACCATTTCCCGGTGTTCGTTGGCTTTGTCTTCGTAAATAATTGCATTGTCCTGATCGGTTTTAAGGGTTTGTTCTTTACGGCCTTCGCTACCTGTAACCATAAAAACAAATTTAGCGGGAGGTTCACCCATTTCACCGATAATCTTTTCAATTACTTTAATAGCGATTGTGTCTGCTATGGTTGTGATTACCTGATTTACGATCTCTGCATGTACGCCCCGTCCCAATAATTGGTTGATAATTTCGGGAACGTAATTCCATTTTTCCCTAAGTTCCTCCACGGTTACCGCAGATCTAACTGATTGGATAAACACGAGTGGAGATTGTCCCTGTTCACTCAGTAATCTGTTTCTACTCAAAAAGCCTACATATTTACCTTCCTTTTCCACTAAAAGATATTTAGTTTTTGTTCTAAACATCATTAATACAGCCTCATATAAATAAGCCTGATTGGATATAGAAACAATAGGGTTATCCATTACGGATGATATTGGCTCCTCCGGATTTCTCTTTTCTGCAATTACATTATCCCGCAGCGTAATATCCGTTGCATAACCAATAATGTTTTCGTTCTTATCTTTTACGAATAGACAACTTACTTTATTCTTAGCCATATGCCTTGCTGCTTCGAAAATAGGGGTGTCGGCATCGCAAGAAACGATATCTTTATAAATTATTCCTTCTATTTTTCTGGAATACAGTTGCTCTGCAGCAATGTAACTTTCTTCAAATGATGCTGGTTTTTTAACAAAATGAGCAAACTCCTCATCAAGCATTCGCTTTCCGAAATCTGCTGTGTAGTATTGGAAAAATTCGTCGTAAGCATTACATAAGCCAATAAAGTCTTTTCTTGGCAAGCTATAAATGATAGTTCCTTTCTTTGCAATGACAGATTTTAGAGCTTTGGTTCGGTTTAATAAGATAGAAATACCCCCAAAACAATAAGGAGTATGATGGACTTCTACTGATCGTTTATTTTCGGAAGGGTCAAAAAAGAATGTCTCATATTCACCTTCGTAAATAATATCAACACCTTTCATTTCGGTAACTTCCTGACGGTAAGCCAGTGTATCTTTATAGTATTTTATTTCTGTAAGTGCGTCGGCTACGCCTTTTAAAATGCTATCAGGAAGCAAATCAAAAGGTTTTGTTTTCTTTAAAAGTTCGACCAATTTGTTCATAAGCTGCTGCATTTTGGGAGTAAAATAGAAAAAAAATTAACAGACTTGTTCTTCCAGGGCATTTAATTGTTTTAAAAAATACTCCTTTTGTTTTGTTACGTCTTGGATAGTGATTTGTCCTCTTTTTAAAAGCTCGAAAAAACAATCTGCAGCGTGTTCGGCATCTTTTTCAGCATTGTGTAGATCTGCGGGATGTTTATCAAACAGATACTCGAACAATTCAGAGAGTTTAAGAAATTTAATTCTCGGATTCTTTGAAAAATCATGACTCTTTAGCATTGTACAAAAGAAATTACGTCCTTTAAATGGATTTTTTATCCTTGCCCGCAAATAATCAACACTTAATACATGTATATCAAGCTCTACAAAATGACCTATTATAAGTGGATCAAATTTCTTGATATCATAAGCTAATTTACGTAAGATATCTTTTCTTTTTTTTCCATGTGATTTTAGAAAGTCTTCTGTTATGCCATGGATCTTTATAGAATCCTTACTAATAGTGACATCATTTTCATTGATAAAGTAATTCTCACGTTTTATTTCAGTTCCGTCCGGATGATAGATAATCCAGGATATCTGCAAAGCGTATGGCCAATTTAAATTGTTGGTATAGGGAAGATCCCATCGTTTAGGAAGCCCAGAGGTTTCTGTATCAATAAACAACAAATAATCCTTCAAAACTCTGATTTCTTTAAAAATTGAATCAATAAAGATATCAAATCCAATTTGAATGACTTGAGATTTTATACTTTTTCTTTTTGTAAAAGGGCAGGGATTGTCTTGAAAATAATTTTTAGATCAAGCCATATGGAATAATTGCTTGCATAGAAATTATCGAGTTTCTTTCTTTCTCGTTCAGACATATCTTTTTTTCCTCTTCGGCTAATTTGCCAAAGTCCTGTAAGCCCCGCAGGAGCCAAGAAACGCATAGACCACTCGTTTGTAGTCAATTTCTCCGCCTCGTATAAAGGCAAAGGCCGATTTCCTACCAAAGACATATCGCCCTTAAGAACATTCAATAACTGAGGAAGTTCATCAATGCTACTATTTCTTAAGAAATTGCCTAATTTAGTTACCCGAGGATCATCTTTAATTTTAAAAAAAGCAGCGTCTCCGCCTTGGTATTGATTGTTTTTAGATAATTTTTCGACTTCCTTATCTGCGTCTTTTTTCATGGAGCGGAACTTATAGAAATCGAAAATTTTATATCCTGTACCTACTCGTTTACTTGTGTAAAACACAGGTCCTTTGGAGTCTAACTTAATCAATATTGCAACTAATAAAAATAGAGGGCTTAAACTTATTAAAGCTATAGAGGATAGTAAAAGATCTAACATTCTTTTACCCGAAGGAATTTTATACTCTTCAATTTCTATCGGATATAGATCTTTTTTTTCTGCTCTTAACTGTTTATAAAAAGATAAAAATCTAAGCCTTTCTTTAACATCACTAAAAGGTATAGGAGGATTATAACAGTCACTTACGCCCAATTTTAACGCTCTTCTTGTAATAGCCTGATTGCTTTCCGTTAATAAAAGAATGATGATGATATTTCTCGTTAACCAGTGGTTTTTTAAATTTTCTACAATTTGAAAAACCTCATTGGTATTTTCCGGACTGATTTCGATAAGTAGATTATTGTTAAGATCATTAATAGAAAAAGATTGAGTCTCCTCTGTTAACGTCTTAATTGAATTAAATTCCTTTACAGAATATAGCCCATTTTCAAAACTAGATTCTAATTCCTCTTTGAAACCCTCGGCATAGTATATTACTTTCAGTACTGAGCTTTCAGTGGTGTAGGTATTATGATTGATATTTTGGAATTCCATCTTAGTTTAGGAGTGCTTTTATTTTTTCCTTCAATAGGGTAGGATTGAAAGGTTTAGACATTAATCCGTTGATATTATAAGGAATTCTGGATTCGATCTCTTCTAATGTACTTGATCCTGATAGAACAATAATAGGAATTTCCCTATAATAGCCACTCACTTTAACTGCCCTCAAAAAATCAGAACCATCGAAATAAGGCATTTCCAGATCAGAGATAATTAAATCAGGTATGTTTCCGCTATCCAGCCAATTTAGTGCATCAAAGCCATTACTTTTTATAACCAAATGATAATCCTTTTGCAAAACAAATTCCAATAACTTAAGTATAGATGCCTCGTCATCTACAAGTAGAATGCTTTTTTTATTTTTGCTTGCTTCGGAAAAAATCATGACCTTATATTATTTATTTATTAATCACAAATTATGCCTTAATACTAAAAGCAGCACATTACATTGTCTTAGGGCTATTTAATGCAATTATAACAATTTATCTTGAATACAAAAGCTATTTTACATAAAGACTAATTTAAAGAATAAAGGAAATTATTTCCCAAAATTACACAGCCTAAAAACAAAAGGAGCATCAAACGATGCTCCTTTTTTCTTATTTTTTGTTTTTCTGCTGTTGCATTTGTTGTTGCTGTCTCATCATGTCTTCAAGTTTTTTCTGAAAACCACCTTTCTTTTTAGCAGATTCTGGTTTCTTTTTGTTTTCTTGAATTTGAGCATGGATTTTATCATCGTCAACAAATCTTCTGATAAAGAACTGTTGAGCAAACGTTAAAATGTTAGCACAGAAATAATAATAATTCAGACCGGAAGGATAGGAGTTAAGTACACCAAAAAAGATTAATGGCGTGATATATCCGATATATTTCATTTGTCCCTGAACGTTTGATGTCTGATTATTATAATACGTATAAATCAGCGTAGAAGTTGTCATCAGTAAACACATCAAGCTGATATGGTCCCAACCTAAAAGAGGAATTGTTGGAAATTTGATAATATCGTCGTAAGTAGACAAATCCGTCATCCACAAGAAACTTTCGTGTCTTAATTCGAATAAGTTCGGGAAGAAATAAAAGAAAGCTAGAATAAAAGGCATTTGGAACAACATAGGTAAACATCCACCTAATGGGTTTACTCCTGCCTGTTTATATAACTTAAGATATTCCTGTTGTAATAAAGCTTGGTTGTCTTCCCCAACTTTGGCTTTAATTTCATCCATTTCTGGTTTTAAAACCCTCATTTTAGCCATAGACAAATACGATTTATATGTGAAAGGGAAAAGTGCTCCCTTCAGAATAACCGTAAGTAATAAAATGATTAGGCCATAGCTTAAGGCAAAACTGTTGAAGAAATTGAAAATAGGTAAAACCAGGTAGCGGTTGATCCATTTAAGAGGACCCCAACCCATCTTAACCTGCTTTTCTAAAGAAAAGCCCTGATCTTTTAGTTCGCTGAATTTGTTTGTACCAAAATAATACGTTAAATCGTAAGAGTTAACGTCTGAAGGTTTGTACGGCAAACTTAATTTAGTGGAATAGCGTTTTACAAAATCATTTGAAGATGTAGTTTCCACTTTAGTGTGGCCTTTACTAAAACCATCTTTAGAAATAATAGCTGCTGAAAAGAAGTGTTGTTTAAATGAAACCCATTCGATTTTCTCCTGAACATCTTTCTCTGCCGTTTCTGTTTCGCTTAAATAATCTACGTCACCAGCGCTGGTTTTGTAATAAACGGTCGAATAGTTTCTTTCGCTTTTCAAATCCTTCTCTTGTTGCAGAAGATTGGTTTGCCAAACAAGGTTTAAATCTGTTGTAGAACCTGGTATTTTTTGGCTGTAACCTTTCAGGCTGATATTGAAATCTACTTTATTACTGCCTTCTGGTAAACTATAAATGAAATCTATGTAAGACCCATCAGCGTCTGCATATCTGTAAGTTAATTTGTTTGGAACGGAATCCACTCTGGTGAAATATAACTGATTGGTATTAACGTTCTTTCCATTGCTAACAAATTCTAATCCAAAGTCGGATTTATTGAAAAGTACAACAGGTTCGCCTCTATAAGTAGTTTCTGTTTTTACAACAGAACTTATAATCTGGCCACCTAAATTGGACAGGTTTAATTTAATTTTATCGTTTTCTAAAACGCTTGATATTACTTCTTGTTTAGAATTATCGACAAAAACAGAATCTTTAAGGGTAACATTTTTATGCTCGTTCGTTACCGGAACTCCAGATTTAACTTTTGCCAATGAATCCTGAACAAATTGTTCTCTTTTAATTTCTTCTTCGTTAGGTTTCAGTAGAAACGTCGACCCGACTAAGATTATTAAGATAAGGAATAGGCCAGTGAATGTATTTTTATCCATTATTTCTTTTTTCTTATAAAGCTTCTTAATTTTTCTTTTTTGAATGTTCTAATGTCGCAGCTACAAATTTAACAAAAAGTGGATGAGGGTTTGCCACGGTTGATTTTAGTTCAGGATGGAATTGAGAAGCAACAAAGAACGGATGATTCTTTAATTCTACAATTTCTACCAAACTATTGTCTGGATTAACACCTGAAGCAATCATTCCAGCTTCTTCGTACTGTTGTAAATATTTATTATTGAACTCGTATCTATGTCTGTGTCTTTCAGAAATTTTGTTTTTGCCATAAATAGCATGCGCTTTAGTACCTTTTTTCAATTCACAAGGGTAAGCTCCTAATCTCATGGTACCACCTTTCTCAGTAACACCTTTTTGTTCTTCCATGATATTGATTACCGGATGAGGTGTGTTTTCGTTCATTTCTGTACTATGGGCATCTTTAAGACCAAGAACATTTCTTCCAAACTCGATAACAGAACACTGCATACCCAAACAGATACCGAAGAACGGTATATTATTTTCTCTGACAAATTTTATGGCAGATATTTTTCCTTCAATACCTCTTTCTCCAAAACCAGGAGCAACTAAAACACCATCAAATTTGCTAAGTTTAGCTTTGACGTTTTCTTCAGAAATACTTTCAGAATGAATGCACTCGACTTCAACTTTACATTCATTTTCTGCACCTGCATGAATAAATGATTCTATAATTGACTTATATGCGTCGGGCAATTCTACGTATTTTCCAACCAATGCTACTTTTACTGCAGCTGTTGGGTTTTTCAACTTACCTAAAAATTCTTTCCATCTGTCTAAGTTAGGTTCGTTTTTAGTAGGTAATTTTAATTTAGCTAAAACAGTACGATCAAGTTGCTCCTTTAACATCATTAAAGGAACGTCATAAATTGTAGAGGCATCTGCAGATTCTATAACCGCATTTAAATTAACGTTACAGAATTGGGCAATTTTTTTCTTGATATCCGCACTTAAATGATGCTCGGTTCTGCATACTAAAATATCTGGCTGAATACCATACTCTAACAACATCTTTACGGAGTGCTGTGTTGGTTTTGTTTTTAACTCACCCGCAGCAGCTAAGAAAGGTAATAATGTTAAGTGAATAACGATAGCGTCATGGGCTCCAGCTTCCCATTTAAATTGTCTTACAGCTTCTATATAGGGTAAAGATTCGATATCGCCTACAGTACCTCCAAGTTCTGTAATAATAATATCGTACTCTCCGCTTTCTCCTAGCAAACGCATATTGCGCTTAATTTCATCAGTAATATGAGGAATAACCTGCACAGTTTTTCCTAGATATTCACCTTGTCTCTCTTTATTGATTACATTCTGATAGATTCTACCAGTAGTAATATTATTGGCTTGAGAAGTAGGAACGTTTAAAAAACGTTCGTAGTGACCTAAGTCCAAATCTGTTTCGGCACCATCTTCGGTAACGAAACATTCTCCGTGTTCGTACGGATTTAAAGTTCCCGGATCAATATTAATGTAAGGATCGAATTTCTGAATGGTTACACGGTAACCTCTCGCTTGTAAAAGTTTGGCTAATGATGCGGAAATAATACCTTTTCCCAAAGACGATGTAACGCCTCCCGTAACGAAAATATACTTAGTCATGATGGATTTCTATAAGATTCAGCTTATTAAAAATTTAATACAAAAACAAAATCTGAATCTTTTTGTACGGGGTTCAAAAGTAGAGTTTTTTTCTGAAACTAAAAAGTACAAAAATCTTTTCAAAGACTAAAAATATCCACATCAGAACCTGTCTGCTGTGTTTAAAATACTTACAATGCATTTAGCTATTTCGCTAACCTCATTTTTTTGACGTAATTTTGAAAAAAATAAAATCATGGATCAAACATTTAGAAGCTTATTGTTACGCTACCAAAACTATTTGTTAGAAGTTTTTCAATTGATAGAAGACAAAGAATTGATAGATGAGCAAAATCACGAGGCTGCCAATCATATCAAAAAGTTTTTAGAGAATCTTCCGGAATTGAATAGCGAGTTTGAATTGGCCCTATCGATATCTAAAACTGTAGAAGATCATGTATCGACCTGGAGTATCGACATTACTGATGAGGGATTTAGCTTTAGATCTTTTTCTACCGACAGTAATATAGGAGAAATAGATGAGTGGTATTTACATTATTACGATTCCACTAAAGAATACGAAGGTAATTTGTTTAATGATGGAGATTGGGATTTGTATCTGGAGGAAATAGCAGATTTAGACGAGTATGAAGGAGGGAAGTTGAGCGCTCAATTTATTTACAGGGTTGGTTAGTAGGGGGAAGAATATCTGAAAATATATTCTTGTTAAAAATTTGTTAACGATTAAACCTTTTTCGTTTTTGATAATCATAAGGTTTATCAACTCCAAATTAAAAATTTAAGAATATGAAAAAGTCATTTTTGAAAATTTCTGCGCTAGGTTTAATGCTAGCGGTAATGAGCGCCAATACTTTTGCTCAGGAAAGGCCAGATAGAAGACGTGATGCTTCCGGAAAGGTAGAAAATCAGAACACCAGAGAGCCAATGCAAAGAGGTATGGGTATGTTTAATATACCTAATGCTACTGAGGAACAAAAGGCACTTTTAAAAGAAATGAGTGATAAAAGAGCGGAAAATGAAAAAGCTTTAGAAGCCACTTATACAGCAAAGCAAAAAGAAATTGCTGCAAACACATCTATGAATTTCAGAGATAAAAGAGCCGCACTAAGCGAATCTTATACCGATGCTCAAAAAGAAATGGTTAAAAAGCGCTCAGAAGAACTTAGAGAAATAAGAGAAAAATTAAATAAGACTTTAACAGAGGAGCAAAGAACAGGAATGAGGGCTAACGGTGGTCAAAGACAAAGAAGCCAAAACTAATATAGTTATTCTTAATTAAGTAAATCAGACACCGCTTATCAAAACTAAGCGGTGTTTTTATTTTATTAATAAGAGATTATAAATTTAGTGATTGTAAATATTTGATTATACAATATAGTTTTTACTTTTATGCGGATAAAAATTTATAAACCAAAGAGAATAACTAATATAAAAGAGTATTTTTGTGCCGACTAAATAATAAATATGAGTTTAAATGTAATTAAAAAGTCGATTGATTTAGGCGATGGCCGTATTATCGAAATCGAGACTGGAAAGTTAGCAAAACAGGCTGACGGATCAGTTGTCGTAAAACAAGGTGATACGATGTTATTGGCTACGGTGGTATCTAATAAAGACGCAAGAGAAGGTGTCGACTTCCTTCCTCTATCAGTAGATTATCAAGAAAAATACGCGGCAAGTGGCCGTATCCCTGGAGGTTTTTTACGTCGTGAAGCTAGACTATCAGATTATGAAGTTTTAATTTCGAGATTAGTTGACCGCGCTTTACGTCCATTGTTTCCAGAAGATTATCATGCAGAGACACAGGTTATGATTTCCTTAATCTCTTCTGATGAGAATATAATGCCAGATGCTTTAGCAGGTTTGGCTGCATCTGCTGCTATAGCAGTTTCTGACATTCCGTTTAACGGACCAATATCTGAAGTTCGCGTGGCGAAAATTGATGGACAATTGGTAATCAATCCTTCAAGAACCGATTTAGAAAGAGCAACTTTAGAATTTATTGTTGCTGGTTCTGAAAAAGACATCAATATGGTTGAAGGTGAGTCTAACGAAATTCAGGAAGCTGAATTAGTAGAAGCTATTCAATTTGCTCACGAGGCTATCAAAAAACAAGTTGCCGTACAAAAAGAATTAACAGTTGCCACAGGTAAAACAGAGAAAAGAACTTACTGTCATGAAAATTCTGATTTAGAATTGAAAGACAAAGTTTATGCTGCTACTTACGATAAAGTTTATGCAATTGCTAAGGCACAGCTTCCAAAACACGAAAGATCCGATGCTTTTGCTACAATTTACTCTGAATTTGAAGCTACTTTAGGTGAAAATCCGGAAGAAAGTGTAGTTTTTCTGGCTAAACAATATTTCCATGACGTACAGTATGATGCTGTTCGTAACTTATTATTAAATGAGAACGTACGTTTAGATGGAAGAAACTCAAAGCAAATCCGTCCAATTTGGAGTGAAGTAGATTATTTGCCGTCAGCTCACGGATCTTCTATCTTTACCAGAGGAGAAACTCAATCGTTAACAACTGTAACGCTTGGTTCTAACGACGATGAGCAAATGATCGATGGTGCTTTTATTAGCGGATATAACCGTTTTATGTTGCACTATAATTTCCCTGCTTTCTCTACTGGAGAAGCTCGTCCAAACAGAGGTGTTGGTAGAAGGGAAGTTGGCCATGGTAACCTTGCCATGAGAGCTATTAAAAAAGTATTACCTCCAGATAATGAAAATCCATACGTGATTCGCGTTGTTTCTGATATTTTAGAATCAAACGGATCTTCATCAATGGCTACAGTTTGTGCAGGGACGCTTGCTTTATTAGATGCAGGTATTAAAATTTCTTCTCCAGTATCCGGTATTGCGATGGGATTAATTTCAGACGAAAAAACTGGAAAATATGCCATTCTATCAGATATATTAGGCGATGAAGATCACTTAGGTGATATGGATTTTAAAGTTACAGGTACAAAAAACGGTATCACTGCATGCCAAATGGACTTGAAAGTTAATGGTTTATCGTACGATGTATTAACTGAAGCTTTAAATCAGGCGAAAGAAGGTAGACTTCATATCTTAGGAGAAATGGCGAAAACTATTTCAGAACCTAGGGAAGATTATAAACCTCATGCCCCACGCATTGTTTCGCTTACAATTGATAAAGAATTTATTGGTGCAGTTATAGGTCCTGGTGGAAAAATCATTCAGGAAATGCAACGTGAAACTGGCGCTACAATCTCTATTGAAGAAAAAGACAATAAAGGTTTGGTTCAGGTTTTTGCTAACAATAAAGAATCTGTGGATTCGGCAGTTGCCAGAATTAAAGCTATTGCGGCGAAACCAGAAGTCGGAGAAATCTACGAAGGTAAAGTTAAATCGATTATGCCTTTTGGCGCGTTCGTAGAAATTATGCCGGGAAAAGATGGTTTATTACATATCTCTGAAATTGACTGGAAACGCTATGAGTCAATGGATGGATTGTTTAAAGTAGGAGATGAGGTTAGAGTAAAATTGTTGGATGTAGATAAGCAAGGAAAACTGAAATTATCTAGAAAAGCGTTATTGCCTCGCCCTCCAAAACCTCAACCAGAAGCCCAGACACCTGCTGCTGAAGGTAATGGTGCTCCGGCAGAAGGAGACGCTTCAAAAGCTGAATAACATACTTTTATTAAACAAAAAGCCCTTTCAGAATTTCTGAAGGGCTTTTTGTTTAGTTTAGGTTTTGCTATACATTTACATAGCTATTATTAAAAACTCTGTACGCCTGTTATTGGCTCTTCCAATAATATTGTCATTTGAATCTATAGGGGCAGTTTCACCAAAGCCTTTGTATCGTAATCTTTTTGAATCAATTCCCTCGTTAACTAAATATTTTAAGACAGATTTCGCTCTGTTTTCAGATAATACAAAGTTAGCTTTGTCATCTCCAATGTTATCAGTATGCCCTTGTATTTCTATGTTAACAGTTTTATTCTCATTAAGAAAATCAATCAAAATAGCTAATTCCGATTTTGAGTCATCCTTAATGTCGTATTTATTCGTATCAAAAAAGATATTTTTAAGTATTACTTTATTGCCAACTTTTATTTTATTAAGAGGTATTTCCAGCCTTATAGGTTTATCATCCGGATATCTTTCCGTTGAAAAATTTTCTGTGTAAAATAGATATCCATTTTCAAATACATTTAAGGAATATTTTTTATTGTTAGGCAATACAGCCAAAAAACTTCCATCAATTCTATCAGCGTACGATGCGTATAAACTATTTCCAGAATTTAATTCTGCAATTTCCACTAGTGCATTTAATCCCTTTTTAGTTATCGCATCGAAAACATGCCCTTTTACATAATTAACAGGTTTTGGCCTAAGATTTTGTGGTAGGTCAAAAGCATAAATATCAAATCCGCCCAACCCTTTATAATTATTTGAAGAAAAGAAAGCTTTAGTCCCGTCCGAACTAATGCTAAGCCCTGTTTCTTCACCATAGCTGTTAATAGGGAAACCTAAATTTGCCGGGATTTTCCAATTTCCAGATTCATCTTTTCTTGAAATAAAAAGATCTTTATTACCAAGACCTGGCCATCCGTTTGAAGAGAAATATAAGGTTTCATTGTCTGGATGAATGAAAGGAGACTGCTCATCAAAAGGGGTATTTATAGTTGGCCCTAGATTGATGGGTTTCTGCCATTTAGCGTCATCATCAAGCTTACTCGCCCAAATATCATAACTTCCTAAGCCTCCTGGTCTGTCGCTTACAAAATACAAAGTTCTGCCGTCCGCAGATAATGAAGGTTGAGATTCCCAACCGCCAGTATTTATTGGGGCTCCCAAGTTGACCGGTTTGCTCCAATTATCACCTTCTTTTTCGGAAACATAGATATCGCATCTGCCCATTCCATCTGGACGATTACAACCTGTGAAAAATAAAAAACGTCCGTCTGGAGAAATACATTGAGCACCTTCGTTATAACGTGGGGTATTAATGTTTTCGCTCAGATACTGCGAAACCTGCCATTCACCATTTTTTTTAACAGATTTATAAAAGTCTTCATTATTATTGATCTGCCGGGTAAAAATTATAGTTTCCCCATCTGTAGTTAACGAAGCCATATATTCATGATCCGCAGTGTTAATATTAGCGCCTAGGTTTACCGGGTTGAAAGAAACAGGATTTTTTATAGCATCCAGAGCGAAATAACAATCTTTAATCTGTTTTTCTGCTAGACGCAATTTCTCAGGACTTGGATTCCCTTTTTCTTTATAAATATTGAAATTATTGATGGCTTGTTGATAGTCACCGGATTTTAATTCCGTCTCAGCCAGATAAAAATAACGGTCTATACCAAAGGTGGGATTAATGGAGAATGCTTTTCTATAACTTTCTTTAGATTTTAGAAAATCCTGTTTTATTCGATAGATATCGCCTAATAACAGGTAAGCCTCTAAGAAGTTTGGGTCTGCCTTTAAGGCAGTAGCAAGATCTTTCTCCGCAATGTCAAATTCATTAAGTTCTAAAACAGATCGCGCTTTTTCGTAAAGCTTAATAGCTGATTTGTTTTTTACTGTATATTGCTCCTGACATAATCCTATAATAGAACATAATGAAAGATACAAGCAGATTAGAAATGTTCTCATCCATTTATAATTTGCTTAAAAATATTAATCTTCTAAGGAATATTCAAGTACTTATGTGTTTGTAAAGAAATTTCCCATTTTGGATTCTCCTTTACATACTCTATAATTAACGGCAACATATCCTGAGACTTAGACCATTCTGGCTGAAGATACAGTTTGCATTTGTCGCCAACGGTTCTTGCGTGAGCCTCGGCCCATTCAAAATCACTCTTATTAAAAACGATTATTTTTAGCTCATCAGCATGTTGAGCTATATTCGGACTGGGGGATTTAAATTTTTTCGGGGATAAACAAACCCAATCCCAGCTACCAGATATCGGATAAGCCCCGGAGGTTTCAATAAAAGTAAGAATTCCTTTTTCTTTTAACTTAGCTGTTAGATAATCCAAATTGTAAAGCAAGGGTTCGCCTCCGGTAATAACAACTGCTTTCCCAGGATATTTTTCTGCATTTTCAACAATTTTATCTGCAGAAGTTAAAGGATGTAACTCTGCATCCCAGGATTCTTTGACATCACACCAATGGCAGCCTACATCGCAGCCCCCAAGTCGTATAAAATAAGCTGCTTTACCTGTGTTAAATCCTTCGCCTTGAATTGTATAGAATTCTTCCATTAAAGGAAGCATAGAACCGTCTTCTGGTATGTTATTTTTCAAAATTTAAATCTCCGTAACTGCAGAATCCTGCCGAATTTTTTTCGCAAAGATAAGGCATTTACCTATTGGTTTATTAGAATCATTCAATTACATTGAAATTTTTACCACCAAATTGGATTGAATTGTTCAAAATTCTTTTCCGATGATCTTTCTTTACAGATTATAATTTATAGACATATAATCAAATCGCAGGATCGAGTAATTTACCAAGGAGCATGTAATCTGTGCTAAAATCCGATAAACCCAGGAATTTTACCGAACTGAAGTTTTTTGACAATGGATATAAAATAATATCTATTGCTTCAGGGACAATAGCCGAGGGAACAGAAAATGCTACAATAGTACTGTCTTCTAGAATCTGTCCGCCAAGCCACTTAGTATATTCGATATCGTTTATCCAGGTAGATTTTAATTTGTCTTTATCAACAGTAAAAACGGAATTATCTGGCTGCTCAATTTTTAGTAAAGATATGTTTTTCATATTATCAGCAACTTTAGCATGTATGAATTTTTCCGGTAAAGCGTGTGAAATATACATACTGTATATATACAAAGGTAAGTTAACTGTATTCTAGCGCCCTCCAAATAATTTAGCACCCATACCGTCTTTACCCAAATTATAATCTTTATAGCAAATCGGTAAACTATCAATAAATACATAAGCAATTCTACCTAGCTCATTGCTAATCAGTTTTACGCCCCAAAAAGATTTTAAAGAATCAAAATCTAAAAGGTAATTCAATTTATATTTAAAAACTATTTTTCAACAGTAGGGCTCATTTTAAGCTAATTTGTTAACTTCGCTTTTTGCATAAAAAGAAGCAATTGGATTTTACATATTAAGATATGGCTGAAGAAACAGATAATCAGAGTGAAAACATTGAAGACAGAATAATTCCTATTAATATAGAAGAGGAAATGAAGTCTGCTTATATCGATTATTCGATGTCAGTAATTGTTTCCAGGGCATTACCTGATGTTAGAGACGGATTAAAACCAGTTCACAGAAGGGTGTTGTACGGAATGCAAGGTTTAGGACTTCAAAGCAATAAACCCCATAAAAAGTCTGCCCGTGTTGTTGGAGAGGTGTTAGGTAAGTATCACCCACATGGAGATTCTTCCGTTTACGACACAATGGTTCGTATGGCTCAACCTTGGTCTTTACGTTATATGTTAATAGATGGCCAGGGAAACTTTGGATCTATTGACGGTGACGGTGCAGCTGCAATGCGTTATACCGAAGCAAGATTGAGAAAAATTGCAGAGGAAATGTTAATTGATATCAATAAGGATACCGTTGACTTTCGTCTAAACTTTGACGACTCTTTAGAGGAACCAACAGTTCTGCCTGCGAGAATACCAAATTTGCTGGTAAATGGTTCATCGGGTATTGCAGTAGGTATGGCAACCAATATAGCTCCACATAATTTAAGTGAAGTTATTGACGCTACAATTGCATATATCGACGATAAAGAAATTGCAATTCAGGATTTGATGAAACACGTCAAAGCGCCTGATTTTCCTACCGGAGGTATTATTTATGGCTATGAAGGTGTAAGAGAAGCTTTTGAGACAGGTAGGGGAAGAATAGTGATGAGAGCTAAAGCGGAGATTGAATCTCAATCAAATGAAAGAGAAAAAATCATCGTGACTGAGATTCCTTATCAGGTTAACAAGGCTCAGATGATTGAAAGAACTGCTGAACTTGTTAACGAAAAGAAAATCGAAGGTATCTCTGAAATCAGAGATGAATCTGATAGAGATGGATTGCGTATCGTTTACGAAATAAAGCGTGATGCTAATGCTGCTATCGTCCTTAATAACTTATATAAATATACAGCACTTCAAACTTCTTTCAGTGTAAATAATATTGCCTTGGTTCACGGGCGTCCGATGCTATTGAATCTGAAAGATATGATTGTACATTTCGTAGATCATAGACATGAGGTTGTAGTAAGAAGAACCAAGTTCGAATTAGCTGAAGCAGAGAAAAGAGCTCATATATTAGAAGGCTTACTAATCGCTTTAGATCATTTAGACGAAGTGATCTCCTTAATCAGAAATTCGTCTACACCAGACGAAGCAAGAGAAGGATTGATGAGCAAATTTGGATTATCTGATATCCAGGCGAGAGCAATCCTTGATATGACGCTTCGTCGTTTAACAGGACTTGAAAGAGATAAGATTAAAGAAGAATATGCTGATTTGATGAAACAAATAGAATACTTAAAGAGCGTTTTAGCAGACGAGTCTTTAAGAATGTCTATCATCAAAGAAGAATTGGTAGAGGTTAAGGAAGCATATGGAGACGAAAGAAGAACAGAAATTGTTCACTCTGCAGCCGAACTGATGACGGAAGATTTCATCGAAGATGAGAATGTAGTTATTACAATTTCTCATGAGGGATACATCAAACGTACACCTTTAACAGAATATCGTACACAGGGAAGAGGTGGTAAAGGCGCAATTGGATCCAATTCCAGGGACGAGGACTTTATCGAACATATTTTCGTAGCCTCCAATCATAATTATCTGTTATTCTTTACAGATCAAGGTAAATGTTACTGGTTAAGGGTATTCGAAATTCCGGAAGGAAGCAGAACCAGCAAAGGTAGAGCTATTCAGAATATCATTAATATCGACAAAGAGGAAAAGATAAAAGCTTATATCAAAGTTGTTAATCTAAAGGACCAGGAGTACCTGGAGAATAACTTTATTATTATGTGTACTAAGAAAGGTACCATTAAGAAAACTACTTTGGAAGCTTATAGCCGTCCTCGTTCTAACGGAATCAATGCAATCAATATCAACGAAGGTGACGAACTTTTAGAAGCAAGCTTAACAACAGGAAATTCTGAAATTGTAATGGCTTTACGTTCTGGAAGAGCGATTAGATTTAACGAATCTACAGTAAGACCAATGGGGAGAACTGCAACCGGAGTTAGAGGTATTTCCCTTGCTCACGATAAGGATGAGGTTGTTGGTATGATTAGTATTGACTCTCCGGAAAGTACAGTTCTGGTTGTATCAGAAAAAGGATATGGAAAACGTACTGATATAGAAGATTACCGTGTAACAAACAGAGGTGGTAAAGGAGTTAAAACAATCAATATCACAGATAAAACAGGTCAGTTGGTTGCTATTAAGAGCGTAACTGATAATGATGATTTGATGATTATTAACAGATCAGGAATTGTAATTAGAATTGCTATGGATACACTTCGTGTGATGGGAAGAGCGACTCAGGGTGTAAGATTAATTACATTAAAAGAATCTGATGAGATAGCTTCTGTTACCAAAACTGAAAGAGAGGAAGAAACTGAAGAAAATCAGGAAAATGAAAATTTATCTTCTGAAAGTAATGAAGGAGGAGAGAATTTAAACTCCAATTCGGAAGAAAAAAACAACGAAGAAAACCAAGGTTAAAAACGATAAAACGATAAAAATGAAAAAGGTAATATTAGGAGCTGTAATATTCAGCGTGATTTCCGGAGCTGCTTTTGCTCAGAAATCTGAAATTACTTCAGCTAAAAACAACTATGCTTTGTTTGAGCTTAGTTTACAAACTAAAGCTACATTAAAAAAGCAACTGGAGCCGTTAAATTTAGCAAAAACGTCAATTGACAAGGCTATTATGAATGAAAAGACAAAGTCTCTTCCTGAAGCATGGGCTTACAGAGGACTTATCTATTCGGCAATAGCTGTAACAGATACAATCGATAGAACAAATTCTGATGCTGCTTTTAAAAATGCGCAGGAATCCATTACAGAAGCTAAAAAGTTAGACAAAGACAACAAAGAAAAAACTAACATCGCTAATGCTGAAAGGAACTTGTCGATAGTTATGCAAAACAGAGGAATTTCTGCTTTCAACAAAAAAGACTTTAAAGATGCCTATAATTCTTTTAAGTATATCGCAGATGTAATGCCTGAAGATTCTACATACAATATGTACACAGCTATGGCAGCAAGTAGTGCGCAATTACCAGATGAAGCTATTAAGTACTATAATAAAACTATAACTCTAAATAAAAAGAACGCTGGTTTATATCAGGAGTTAAGCAGATTATACTTAAGCAAATCGGACACTACTAAAGCTTTAAAGACAATAGAGGAAGGTAGAACTCAACACCCGGAAAATCTTAATTTAATCTTTGATGAGCTTAATATTTATTTGAATCGAGGACAAGTAGCATCTCAGATTAGCAAAATTGAGACAGCAATAAGCAAAGATCCGAAAAACAAAACTTTACATTTTGTTGCGGGTATAGCTTACAATGCGAATAAGCAAGCAGATAAAGCTGAAGCTGCTTACAAAAAGGCACTTGAAATTGACCCTAATTATTCAGATGCTATTTACAATCTTTCTATTCTTTACATTGATAAAGGAAATGCTTATATCACTGAAGCTAATAAATTACCTACAAACAAAAGCACCGAAGCAAAATATAATAGTTTAAAAGCTAAATTTGAAGGCGAATTAAGAAACGCATTACCACTTTTAGAAAAAGCAAGAGAATTAAATCCTAAAGATTTAAATACGTTGACAACCTTACGTGAAGTTTATACGAAATTGAATATGATGGATAAAGCTGCGCAAATGAAAAAAGCGATAAGCGAATTATAAAGGATTCTAATCCCTAAATATTAAAAAATCCGCTTGACTTCATTGTTAAGCGGATTTTTTATTGATAAATAGATAAAATAATCTTAAATATTTGATTATTTGGTAATAATGGAGTGTTTTACTGCTTTTTTTAATAATTAATTTGGATAATCCTTAAGATTGCCGTAATTTTCGCCCCAATTATGTTTACATTCGAGCCAAGATTAGATTCAAAGGAAACAGTTTTTAAAAACGAAGTTAAAACAAAGTTTGACCTTTATAATAGCTTGTTTCTAACCCTACCTTTTTATCAAGTTAAAAATACCGGTTTGGCTTTGCCATATTTCTTTACGCACTGTGAAAAAGGTATTATAAACGAGCAAAGTCCAGAGGATATTATAGAGTCTTTTTTTAAGAAGCAAGTAGGTGTTTCAGATCAAAAGGAGATAACCGACCTTCTTTTTCGCTTTATACAATATATAGAGAGACAAGTTGTATTATTTGATGCTGTGGAAGATGCTGCCTATTCTAAAATCAGAGTAGATAGCGAAACTTCATTAGACGGCCTTATGAATAATGCCTTACAAAACGAAGATCTTTACAAAAAGATTCAGGATTGTTTAAGAGAATTTAAATTGAGATTGGTTTTAACTGCGCATCCAACCCAGTTTTATCCGGGACCAATTTTAAGTATCATGACAGATTTGACTGAGGCAATTAAAATTAACGATGTCAATTCAATTAATCTCTTATTAAAGCAGTTAGGAAAAACACCTTTCTTCAATAAGCAGAAACCTACACCAGTTGATGAAGCTTTAAGTTTAAACTGGTTTTTAGAAAATATTCTATATCAAACCGCTTCAGACGTCCACAATAAAATCGAAGAAGTTTTTAAACTGAATTTAGGTAATCACAGTTTAATTGAACTTGGTTTCTGGCCAGGAGGAGATAGAGATGGAAATCCGTATGTAACAGCAGATACAACAAAACAAGTATCAGCTGCACTAAGAGAAACTCTATTCAGATGTTATTATAAAGATTTTGGAAGATTAAAGCGTAGAATTACATTCATTGGTACCGAGCAGCATTTGGTAAAACTGGAGTCGATATTGTATGCAAACGCATATAATAACTGTAATAATGGTACCAATGGCAATATAAAAGAAGAATTACTGGAAATTCTAAGAAAAGTTAAAGAGGTACTTATTAATAACCACGACGGGCTTTTCACAGAACTAGTAGACGACTTTATCTGGAAGGTTAAACTTTTCGGTTGCCATTTTGCTTCTTTAGATATTCGTCAGGATAGCAGAGTTTTGCGTAACTTATTTAAAGAATGTATTACGTCCGAAGAATTAAAAGGACAAGTTCCGGAAAACTACTTTGAGCTAACTGAGGAAGAAAAAATCAAAGCTCTTCCTTTATCTCAAGCTGATTTTACAAACTATAAGTCCTTTAACTCGTTAAGTCAGGATTCTTTAGATGTTATCAGGCTAATTAAAGAACTGCAAGAGAACAATGGCAAGAGAGCTTGCCACAGATTTATCATTAGTAATTGCCAAAAAGCATCTGATATTCTTCAGTTACAACAATTATTTCTTTGGAGTGGCTGGAAACCTGAAGAATTAGATATAGACTTCGTTCCATTATTTGAGACTATCGACGACTTAAAAAATGCTTATGGAGTTATGGATATTCTATATTCGCATAAAATTTATAAAAAGCATCTTGACCGCAGAAGAAGCAGACAGGTAATTATGCTTGGTTTTTCGGATAGTACGAAGGATGGAGGTTATTTAATGGCTAATTACTCCATTTATTATGCGAAATCTACGCTAACGGATATTTCTCGCAAGCATAATATAGATTTGGCTTTTTTCGACGGGAGAGGGGGGCCGCCTGCTCGTGGTGGTGGTAAAACACATAAATTTTATGCATCTTTTGGAAGAGACATCGCTAATAAACAAATTCAGATAACTGTACAAGGACAAACAATCAGTTCTTATTATGGAACGTTTGAAAGCTCTACAAATAATATGGAGCAATTAATTCATGCAGGTATCGATTCTGCCTTGGAAAGACAAGATACAGATACGATGAATGCAGAAGAAAAAGCCCTGTTTTCTGATTTAGCTGATGTTAGCTATGATTACTTCATGAATTTAAGAGAACATCCTTTGTTTCTGAAATTTATGGAAAATCAAAGCCCGTTAAAAATGCTTTCTCAAATTAATATTGGTAGCAGGCCGGTTAAGAGAAATGGTAATTCGGAACTTAAATTAGAAGACTTAAGAGCGATTAGTTTTGTAACTTCGTGGAGTCAGGTAAAAATGAACATTCCTGGATTTTATGGTGTTGGTACTGCTCTTAAAAGCATAAAAGAAAAAGGAAACTGGGATAAAATTAAAGCGCTTTATAAAGAAGTTGGTTTCTTTAAAACTGTGATAGACAATTGTATGATGTCTATGAGCAAAGCGGACTTTAGATTGACTCAATACCTTGCAAAAGATAAAACGTATGGTGAGTTTTGGCAACAGTTAAAAAACGAATACGATTTAACCAAAGAATTAATATTAGAGCTTTCTGACACAAATACGCTAATGGAGAAGAATCCGATAGACAAGATGTCTATCTCTTTAAGAGAGAAAATCGTACTTCCATTAGTAATTATTCAGCGTTATGCAATTATAAAATGTACTTCTCCTGATGTTTCTGAACAGGAAAAAGAGATTTACAATAAATTAGCAATGAGAACAATTTACGGAATTATTAATGCTGCAAGGAACTCTGCATAATTAAATCGTAAATTCTAATTTATACAAGAAAGGCCGTGAGATAAAATCCACGGCCTTTTGATTTGGAATGGTAATTGAGATTTTCTCATACAACCATTCTAAAATCTACTATGAAATCAATTTGGAACGGCACTATTGCATTTGGTCTGGTAAATATTCCTATTAAACTTTATTCTGCCATTGAAAATAGTTCTTTGGATTTGGATATGCTTGACTCCCGCGATTTATCCAGAATAAAATTTCTACGTATAAACGAAAAAAGTAGGAAGGAAGTCCCTTATGAGAAAATAGTAAAGGGATATCTCTATAATGACAATTATATTGTTCTCGACGAACATGATTTTGAAGAAGCCAGTCCGGAAAAAACAAGAACTATAGATATACAAAACTTCGTCAAAATATCAGAAGTAAATCCAATGCTTTTTGAGACTTCATACTATGCACAGGCCGACAAGCAGGGCGCAAAGGCGTATAATCTTTTATTGAGTGCCTTAAAAAAGACAAAAATGGCGGGTTTGGCACAATTTGTTCTCAGACAGAAGGAACATCTTTGTTTGTTATATGAACAAAATAATGTTATCGTAGTCTCCAGAATTCGCTTTGCAGAGGAAATCAGGAATCCTTCGGAAATAATAAATACAGAAGAAAAAAGCGTCTCAAAAAAAGAATTGGATGTTGCTTTGGCACTAATCAACCAATATACAGGCCCGTTTGATATAAAAAGCTACAAGGATACTTACTCGTCTGAATTGCTAAAAATCATCAATGCAAAAGCGAAGGGAAAACGACCAACTATTAAAAAGCTAAAAATTAGGAAAGCTAAAAGCGAGGATCTATATGAACAATTATTGGAAAGCTTAAATAAGAAAGGAGCGTAATAATGAGTCTGGAGAAGTACAATAAAAAACGAGATTTCAAGCAAACCAGTGAACCAAAATCCAATAAACAACGAGCAAAGGATAATAGATTAATATTTGTAATACAGAGACATCATGCATCTCATTTACATTATGACTTTAGGTTGGAGCTTGATGGCGTACTTAAAAGTTGGGCAGTTCCAAAAGGGCCATCATTGAATCCAAAGGACAAGCGTTTAGCAATGATGGTTGAAGATCATCCGTTTGATTACAAAGACTTCGAAGGTGAAATTCCTAAAGGAAATTATGGTGCAGGAACAGTTTATATTTTTGATAAAGGTGAATATCAATCTTTAGGAAAAAACAGAGCGGATGATGAGGCAACACTTAGGAAAGGCTTAAAAGATGGTAACTTAAAGTTTAAGCTGAAGGGGGAAAAATTAAAAGGAGAGTTTGCCCTTGTGAAAATTAAAAATAGCGAAGATAATTCATGGCTACTCATTAAACACGATGATGAATTTGCGACCAATAGAAAGTTCGAGATAGAAAAATTGATCCCTAATGAAATAATAAAAGCGGGTGAGGATTTCAAAAAGGAAACGAAAAGTGAAACCAGCCCGCAAAAAAATACCAAAACAATTCCTCAATTTTCACCAATGTTAGCCAAACTTGTAAAACAACCATTTAATAATGAGGAATGGCTTTTTGAAAGAAAATTCGATGGCTATAGAATTTTAGTTTATATAAATAATTCTAATTCGGTAAAACTCGAATCCAGAAATGGTAAAGATTATAGCGAAAAATACCCTGCGATATTACAGGATTTTAAAAAAATAAAGGAACAAGTTGTTTTAGATACCGAAATAGTCGTTCTCAATAAACAGGGACAGGATGATTTTCAGCTACTTCAGGATTACAATCCTAGTTCGAAAAAAGATATTAGATGCTTTGTTTTCGATATTTTGTACTTAAACGGGCATGAAGTTGTGGATTTACCTTTGTTAAAGCGAAAAAGTCTCTTAGAGAAATTACTAAATCAATATAGTTTTGATAGAACTTATCTCACTGGATATGATGTAGATAAAGGAGAGGATTGTTTCCAAATAGCAAAAGAAAATAAGTGGGAGGGAATTATAGCAAAAAAAATTGATAGTGAATATCTTCCTGGAAGGAGAAGTGATTCCTGGTTGAAAATCAAGACGATACAAAATCAGGAAGCTATCATTATAGGTTATACAACACCTTTAAAAAGCAGACAATATTTTGGCGCATTGGTACTTGCAATAAATAAAAACAATAAGTTGGAATATATAGGTAATTGTGGTTCTGGTTTCGACGAAAAAATGCTTAAAAAATTATACAATTTAATGTCGACCTATAAAACAGATAAGAAACCCATAACTGAAAAAGTACATAGAGAAAAGGATGTTCAATGGATAGAACCCGAAATAATCTGCGAAATTCATTTTACAGAATGGACAAAAGGAGGGAATGTCCGACATCCAGTGTTTAAAGGTTTAAGAGAAGATAAGTCTCCAAAAGATGTGGAAAAAGAGATGCCCATAGATACGGAAGAAACCTTGGAAGGAAAGAAGAAAGTAGGCGGAAAAACGATAAGTTTAAGTAACCTGAACAAATTATATTGGCCCAAAGAACGAATTTCGAAAGGTCAACTAATAGATTATTACGAGCAGTTTGCAGATTTGATATTGCCTTACACTTTAGATAAACCTATGTCGTTGAATCGTTTTCCAAATGGGATTGAAAAACCGGGGTTTTATCAGAAAAATGTTGAAAGAGATCAATTACCTAATTGGATAAAAACAGTAGAGATATACTCGGAAAGTGCAGAGAAGAATATAAATTATCTAGTATGTAATAATGCGGCAAGTTTGATTTTTTTAGCCAACTTAGGATGTATAGAATTAAACCCCTGGCTTAGTTCGTACAAAAAACCAGAATTTCCGGAATATATTGTTATTGATATAGATCCGGACGGAAATTCCTTCGATAAAATTACGCAGGTTGCTCTTGTGGTGAAAGACATTCTAGATCGTATAGGTGTAAGCTGTTATGTGAAAACATCAGGATCAACCGGATTACATATTTACATTTACACCGCTCAGAAATATGATTATGATTTTTGTAAACAATTTGCAGAATTTATAGCTACAAAGGCCCATGAGGCTCTTCCTGAATTCACTAGTGTAAACAGAAGAACCGACGCTCGAAAAGGAAAGATTTACATTGATTTTCTGCAAAATAGAAGAGGTCAAACTATTGCTGCACCATATTCCGTACGACCCAAACCAGGAGCTACAGTTTCATTTCCTGTTAGTTGGGATGAACTGGATCAAATCAAAATTTCGGATTTTAATATTTTTTCGGTTCCTCATTTACTCAAAAACAGGGTTGATCCCTGGTCCGATTTGCGAAAGCATAAACAGGATTTAGAAAAAGCATTAAAAGTTTTCGCCAAGCTGAGATCGTAAAACATGATTTTGTATATTTAGGAAAATGAAATTTTTATATTTTCTATGATTCATTTACCGAATTTAATTGCAGATCTTGGATTATTACTTGGAGCCGCTGCTGTCATTACCTTAATTTTTAAGTACTTAAAACAACCTGTTGTACTTGGTTATTTAATAGCTGGTTTTTTGGTTGGACCACATTTTAAATTATTTCCAACAATTGTTGAGCAAGATAATGTACAGGTTTGGGCCGAAATAGGTGTTGTTTTCCTTTTATTTAGCCTTGGACTTGAGTTTAGCTTTAAAAAGCTAATGAAAGTTGGGGGCTCAGCTTCGATTTCAGCAATGAGTGAAATCGTCATTATGCTCGCTATCGGTTATTTTACAGGACAGATGTTTGGCTGGTCGAAAATGGATAGCATTTTTCTAGGAGCAATTCTATCAGTATCATCAACCACAATTATAATCAGAGCATTTGAAGAAGTAGGAGTAAAGGGACAGAAATTTGCCAGTTTGGTATTCGGAGTCCTTATTGTAGAGGATTTAGCTACGATTGTTCTTCTGGTTATTTTGTCAACCTTAGCCGTAAGTCAGCATTTCGCAGGAGCAGAGATGATGTTTTCTGTAATGAAACTTGTCTTTTTCCTTACACTCTGGTTTATAGGAGGAATTTTCTTTATTCCTACTTTATTGAAGCGAATCAAACCTATGTTAAGTGACGAAATGCTTCTTATAATTTCCCTTTCTCTTTGTTTATTAATGGTTTATCTGGCTTCTGAAGCTGGTTTTTCGCCTGCCTTAGGCGCTTTTATTATGGGGTCCATTTTAGCAGAAACCAATCAGGGAATTAAAATTGAACATTTGGTAACTCCCATAAAAGATTTATTTGGAGCGGTATTTTTTGTATCGGTCGGAATGATGATTGACCCTACAGTATTGCAGGAATATTGGGCACCGGTGTTGATAATCATTGTTATTACTATAGTAGGTAAGCTATTCAGTTCTGGCTTAGGTGCATTAATATCAGGGCAACCTTTAAAAACTTCAATCCAAACAGGATTAAGTTTGGCTCAGATAGGTGAGTTTTCATTCATTATTGCAACTTTAGGAGCTACATTAGATGTAACAAGTGCATTTTTATATCCTATAACTGTCGCTGTTTCCGCCATAACGACGTTTACAACGCCGTATATGATTAAATTATCATTTCCGTTAGCAAATAAAATCGTAGCTGCGTTGCCTAAAAGATGGCGAGAAAATTTAGATAAATATAGTTCGGCCACCCAAAGTGTATCAGCTACAACAAATTGGCAAACTTTCCTGAAGAAATATATTATAAATACCGTTGTGTATCTTATATTTTCAATTGCTTTAATTATACTTTCTACAAATTATCTTTATCCTTTTTTACAAGAACAATCGGAGGGTGCGGCTTGGGGAATTATCGCAACAATAGCCATAACCATAGCGGGTTTATCTCCATTTTTATACGCATTAGGATTTAGAAATCTTTATGATGAAAATGCGCAAAAACTCTTAAATCATAAGATTTATCGAAATATCATCTACGTAATGAGAATTCTAAGATATGTATTGGCAGTTGGGTTAATAATCGTTGTACTAAATAATCTCTTATCATTTCAAGCTGCGATAATAGCGTTTCTGGTTATCTGTGTTTGCTTAATTATCTTTGGCGACCAAATCAAGAAAAACTATATTAAAATAGAGGAGAGGTTCCTTACTAATTTCAAAAGTAACGTTGAAGATATAGAAATTCCTGTTTTAGCGCCATGGGATGCGCATTTTACAGAAATAACTGTAAAGCCAGAATCACTAGCCGTAGGAAAAACGCTTGAGGAACTGAAATGGCGGGAAAAATCGGGAATTAATGTTGCGTCTATTTCTCGTGGAGAATTAAATATCCATTTACCAGCCAGAGATACAGTTATTTATCCGGGGGATAAACTTTATATCATAGGAACCGACACACAGATTAAAAAGATAAACTCTTTACTACGTCCAGAAAAGAATGTTAAAGAAACAGATAACCTCTACAAACCAAGTTTAGAAAGAATTATTGTCAATAAAGATTCGTATTTATATGGTAAATCTTTAAAGGAATCTGATATTAGAAATTACGCCGACGGAATTGTAGTTGGTATAGAAAGAAATGGACACCGCATTGTAAATCCAGAATCAAACTGGGTTTTTGAGGAAAATGATCTGGTTTGGATAGTAGGCGACCATAAAAAGATAATAACGACGCTTAGATAATATACATCCCTCTCGATAGGGATGTTAAATTATTACTTAACATAATGTTAATTATAATACAAATGCATTGAAGAGAAAGTAACAGTAGTTATTATAAATTATAAGCTTTGGGAAGTATCTGACTCGAGTTGCGATATGATTAAAATTTCTTTGTAGATTTAAGCTCTTACCAATTTTCATAACCAAAATTTCTGATGTCATCAAGAAATTTCGTTCTGACATAATCAAAGAAAAATCCCTTAAGTTTTTTCTTAAAGGATTTTTCCAAAGTGAATAATAATCAATTGATACGAATATCTTAATAATCGTCGTTTTGAGGATAATTTGGTCCCAATAAATTTAGCTGCGCTTTCGGAATTACCCAATTAACCATATAAGGTTTTATAATTCGCCTGGCGTCATTTCTGTAAGGATACGGATCCGCTGGTGTATTTGCGTGTCCCGTAGATTGATTTGTATCTGAACTTTCATCTCCAGGACGACCATATCCCGCATGTTCTTTTACAAAGCTATAAAGTTTACCGGTACGTTTTAACATATACCACCGCTTCCCTTCAAACGCTAATTCCCTGGCTTGTTCATTTAAGATATCCTGAAGCGTTAGCGAAGATAAAGGAGCAGCTCCAGCTCTTTTTCTCACCGCATTGATTTGTCCCAATGCTGTTTTAGAAGTTGCTGCATCATTTACAGTCCCAATATTTCCTAAATTGAGATTTGCTTCTGCTGCAAACAAAAATGTTTCTGCTAAACGAAACATCATTCTGTTCATGGTTTGAGCGTCTGCCGTTGGAATACCTGTAGTTGGGAAGTATTTTTTACATCCTACAGTTAATCTTACAAAGAATAAATGCCTGTCATTTCCATTGGGAGCAAATTCCTGCCACTGATCGTGTACGATCTTGCTTCCTAACACTTTACCTGCAGGTAAAGTTGCCGGATCATTATAAAAATAATCTTTAATGTAATAAGTACCTTTAATACGAGTGTCGTTCGGATCAGCTAATAGTAAATCTCTCAAATAATTGTTCACTGTTAGCCAGCCAAAACCTCTTCCGCCTTGCTCAATTGAATATTTGGAACCGGGAATCAGTTCCGCATAATTTGGCATTAAATTAAAGTTCAGTTTGTTTGGATTGCCATCTATCGATTCTTTGTATTGCAATGTCCATAAAGATTCTTTATGATTCAAATCTCCAGCAAAAACCTGTCCTGTAGATGATTGCAACGCGTAGTTATTGGTTTGTGCTATAATCTCTTCAGATTGAAGTTTTGCTTCAGGCCAATTTTTTTGCCATAAGGCGACTTCCGCTTTTAAATGTCTTGCGGTAGCTTGATTAACCCTACCTAGCTGATAACTTGTCCAAGCCAAATTACTAATCGCATAGCTTAAATCCTCGTTAACCAATTTATAGATTTCTGCTTCAGGAGTTTTACTATTGATTGTTTTAAATGCAGTTTCAAAACTTGTAGGTTCTGTAGTTATATAGATATTATTGAAAGTTTTAAACAATGTAAAAACCGCATTGGCCCTAAAGAATTTGGCTTCAGCCAATATTACTTTTCTTTTCGCCTCGTCTATATTCGCTAATTTCTCACCGGCTGCAATAATAGCATTGGATCTATCTACAATTTTATAATAGGAGCTCCACCAGTACGAATGCACAGAGCTATTATCTGCGGTAGTACCTTGTTTCATTAATCCATAATTAGAGATCTCCCCTCCTCTTGGCACTGTTAAATCGTCCTTAGCGTCAATAATCAAACTATTAGATCCGTTATTGTCTCCATTATCAAAAAATGCTCTTTGAAGGTTATAAAGGCCAACTACGCCGGCTTCTAAGCCTTCCGGAGTATTATATACGAAATCTGCGCTAAATTGAGAACTTGGTTTCTCTGTAAGGTAGTCTTTACATGAGGAAACACACAGTACACTTCCTAGACATAATCCTACAACACTTTTTATATAGATATTTTTAGTATTCATGATTTTGCTTTTAAAATTCAACCATCTCGACTTATTACAAACCTATGTTTACCCCAACAGTAAACGATTGGGCATCTGGGAAATCTCCCGGATTATTTTCAGGGTTATATGACTTGTACTTTGTAGAAGTCCATAAATTGGTCCCGGTAAAATAAACTCTCAGACTATTCAAATAAGCTCTAGAAAGTACTGTTTTTGGTAAGTTATAGCCGAGAGATAAGGTTCTAAGTCTAAAATAAGAAGCATCAGTTATATTTAGTACCCCGATATTTGCAGGAGCCGTATTAAAGTTTGGTCTCGGATAAGAATTGGATGGACGTTCTGGTGTCCAATAATCAACTTTTATACCGTTTCTCACAGACTGGAAAGTTCCACCCTGATTAAAATCGCTTAAATATGGATTCCGTTTTGTTGCCCCTTTCACAAAATAGAAATCGGCAAGGAAATCTATACCTTTATAATTGAGAGTAGAAGCAAAAGACCCAAACCAGTCTGGCTGTGTTCTGATTTTTACTTTATCCAAATCGTTGATTATTCCATCTCCATTTACATCCTTTACTCTGATAGCGCCGGCAACTAATGACGCAGGAGTTTGAAAATTCTGAGTTTTTGCTTGGGGAGATGACTTAGCTTCTTCATCTGTTTGGAAAATACCGTCAAATACATGAGAATAAATAATATTTATAGGGCTTCCGATAAATCGATTATTATTTTCGTCATCTCTTGGTCTTCCATTTTCGTCTACTAATCCCGTTTTTACAATCTGGTTCTTGTTTTTTGCAAAAGTTGCGTTAATATTCCATTTAAAATCCTGATTTCTAACTACCGCATAATTTAGCAATAGTTCAATACCGCTGTTTTTAGACTCACCACCGTTCGCAATAGTACTCGTAAATCCTGTAAGAGAATTCACAGGTACAGTTAATAATAAATCTGTGGTGTTTGTAGAATAATAGTCAACTGAGCCGGTTAGTCTATTTTGGATTAAGCCAAAATCTAAACCTGTGTTAAAAGTTGTCGATGTTTCCCAGGTTATACCAGGATTTGGTAATTGACTGCCTGGTAAACTTCCACCATAAACATTTCCATTAAACACATAATTGTGAATATTTACTAATCCCAAAGTTTGGTAAGGGCTTAATGCCTGATTTCCCACTGATCCGTAAGTAACCCTTAATTTCAATTCGTTAATGGCTTTAACATTTTTCAGGAAACTTTCCTCATGAGCTTTCCAGGCAAAGGCTGCAGCTGGAAAAAATGCCCACTTATCGTTTTGAGAGAAAACTGACGCGCCGTCTTGTCTGGCTGTGAATGTAAATAGATATCTGTCTAATAAGCTATATCTAACCCTTCCCATGTAAGATAATAATCTTCTTCTATCCTCAGCTCTTGTGGTTTTGAAATTTAAAGCACTACTAATGCCATCATATCCCAATAAATCATTTGGAAAATTATTAGCAGTAGTTGTTGTTAAAGAGTTATCGATTTGATTGATGGATTGAACAGCAGTAATATCAAACTGATGGATGCTATTTATATTTAGATTATAGTTTAAGATATTTTCTACAAGATATTCCTGTCTTTTCAAATCGGAAACAACGGCTTTACCATTTACAGAGCCTTTCCCTTCTTCGTGTAAACGTGTCCTGTAGGCACCTTCGTCTACATTCCTGTTACTGAAAAGTGTATTGATTTTGTAACTTAAATTGTCAAGAATTTTATAATTACCAACAACGTTAATGTTATAGAAATTTGATTTTACATCGTTTGATGATTCCCTGATACTCCACAATGGATTGATTGTACTGCTGCTTGCATTTACTCCTGCAACATTATTTACCAAATTTCCATTAAGATCATATGGCCCTGTAAATGGGCTTATAGTAATAAAATCTAATCCTGTGGTTTCCTTGCTCTGTTTATCGGTAACAGTATTCAGATTGGCCTCTATACTTGCTCTTTGATTTATTTTGTGATTCAGGTTCAACCTGAAATTACCTCTTTTGTAACCAGAAGAAGGTATTAATCCAGATTGATCAAAATAATTTAAACTAGAAAACACTTTGGTGTTTGCGCTTCCGCCATTTAAACTTACAGTGCTGCTGCTTATTTTTCCATGTCTTAAAACTGCGTCTTCCCAGTTTGCGAAATTACCAGCTGCATAGTTTAAATACTCTGGCGCTGTAGCTCCACCAAAATTATCCGCGTCATTAGGTAGATAATTCCCGGAATTATTTGTACGTTTTGCTTCTCTTCTGAATTGTGCGAATTCCTCCGGACTATACAAATCGAAGTTTTTTGTTAGTTTTTGATCCGTAAAGTAAGTGCTGGCATTAACGTTTGTTCGCCCTTCTACCCCTTTTTTACTGGTTATCAGGATAACACCATTAGATGCTCTGGCCCCATAAATTGCCTGCGAAGAAGCGTCTTTTAAAATTTCCAGGGAAGCAATATCATCAGGATTTACATCATTTATATTTTCGATAGGAAATCCGTCTAAAACTACCAACGGGGAGTTGCTTCCAGTAATGGATCTTTGTCCGCGAATTAATATATTGGATGTCCCACCAGGTCTGGCTGATCCTAGAGTAACGGAAACTCCAGCAGCTTGTCCTCTAATCATTTCAGATATATTAGTAGTAGGGATGGAAGTTGCTGTATTGACGTTAATTGTAGAGACAGCTCCCGAAACATCACTTCTTTTTTGCGTACCATATCCTACAACAACAACTTCACTAAGAGCCTGACTGTCGCTATTTAAAGTTACATTGACAGTTGTTTGTCCGGCAATATCAATTTCTCGCTTCAGAAAACCGATATAAGAGAATGTTAAAGCAGAAGCACCTTCCGGTATCACGATTTCATAATTTCCGTCTACATTGGTGACAGATCCCGAAGTTGTTCCCTTAACTTGTACCGCTACACCTGGAAGAGGCTGTCCGGTTTCATCTACCACTTTACCTTTTACAGTTCTAACCTGGCGTACGGATTTTAAATCATTGATATTCTCTTTTGAGTATAATATTACTTTATCTCCATGAACCTTATAATCTATCCCTAAAGGCTTTATGGTGTTATTTAAAAAAGATTTCAACGATTCGTTGTCTAAATGAGAATCCATTTTTCTACTCGCGTCGATTGCGGTTGGGCTGTAGATAAATTCTATTTTGTACTTATCGCTGATATTCTTTAAAGTGTTTTTTATGGAGCTGTTTTGCAAAGCAACGCTGATTTTTGAGTCGAGCACAGCTTGCCCAATTGCTGGTTCTGCAATACTTACTGTATTAAAGGCAGTTAGTAGTATAAATTGTGCAAAAGAAATTCTCATCACAGTCTTTAAATAGACAATAATTGGCTTTTTTTTCATACTTTTAATTTTTGTTCGTTTTACATAATTCGAGCATTTATATACCGGCAGTGTACTAGACTGCCGGTTTCCTTTCTTAGTATCTGTATCGTTTTTACATAAGCTATTTTGTTTAAAAATTGATAAATAATTTATCGGCAACCATTGCCACTTATATATATATTGGTGTGCTTTACACTATATTTTGCACCTATCGAAGTGCAAAGCAGGTCTAGCTTTTTAAACAGGTCTTCATCATTCAGATTCCCAGTAAAAGTACAACTGCTTAGATTTTGATTATCCAATTCAATATTCAGCCCATACACTTGCTCCAGCTTACCAACAACATTTTCTAAAGGAGTATCCGAAAATGAAAAGGATACCTCACCGGAAGCATGTTCCATATCCTTAGCCATTGGTTTTGGTGAAGAGACTATACCTTCGGTGAACTTATTTTGGTTACTATCAAAGGCTAATTTCTTGTTTGGAGTAAGAACATATTTTGTATTGTTTTTTCTCTCAAAAAGCGTATTATTTTCTTCAACCCAAACCTTGCCACTTACTACTTCTATATAGTTTTGTGCTGGATCATTTTCTGATTGCACTAAAAAGCTTGTTCCAACTACATGAATTGTATTATGGTAATTATGAACTACAAATGGCTTCTCTTTATTTTTTGCGACCTGAAAAAAAGCCTTACCTTTTAAATAAACTTCCCGCTTTTTCTCTGAAAACGATTTGGAATAGGTAATACTTGATTTAGGGTATAATTGAATAAAAGTTCCGTCTACCAGTTTAACTTCTTCTATTTCTTGATTATTATTAATCATAGAAACTTTATCGTTGTCAAATGTATAGGTTAAAGGAACTAACTGTGTGGAATTGTAATAAAAAAGAGCGGCAATTAGTAAAGACGCGGCGATAGCTATCTTATAGAATTTGAAAGTTCTTACTTTGGGTTTTTCGATCTTGATAGCATTATCAATTGTAGTCCATAATTTATTGTCTATCTCGGCGGAATTTAGATCTTCCAATTTAACAGAGGAAACATGAAGGTTATTGTACCACTCTTCAATTAGCTTCTCCTCCTCATCGGTACATTTCCCGTCCAGATATCGCTTTAGCAGCTCTTTATATGCTTCGGTACTCATTATCTATCCTTTTGTAATAGATAAGTAAGCTAAGAGACCCTAATCCCTAAAAAAAATTATAAAAAAATAAAAAATTGAAATTGCGTAATCTTTCAGGAAACGTCTTAAAGACTTTAAAGATTGGGTAATATGGTACTCTACAGCTTTTTCACTGATATTATAGCTTTTTGCAATTTCTTTATTTGTTAAAAGCTCAAATCTGCTCAGTCTGAAAATATCCTGGGTTTTAGTTGGTAGGTTAGAAATTCCGATTTCTATTCTTGAGTTTAACTCTTTAAGGTTATAAACAGATTCTATAGAATCTAATTCGGTTTCGTTTCTTTGTTTGTATAACTTATACTTTTCTTTTACTAATTGGTTTTTGATATGGTTTATCACGCCATAGCGTATCGATGCAGAAAGATATGCTTTTAAATTCTCAATATTTTTAGAATGGCGATTTTCCCATAAGTCTATAAAAATATTCTGTACAATTTCCTCGGCTGTTTCTGCTTCTTTAACTTTTTGCAACGCCAATGCAAATAATCTACGCCAGTTTTGGTTATAAATCTCTTTAAAAGCAAGTTCATCGTTGTTTTTCAAACGGTATAGAAGTTCACGCTCTAAATTGATTATTTCCGACATGGTGAAATAGGCTTATATCCAAATATAAATAAATATTCGATTTCAAAAAAGTCGAGATCTACCGGTTCAATGTAACCATACTCGCAATATAAAAAAGCATACTTAATAGATGTTAAGTATGCTTTAATCTTTTATTATGAATGCCAGTTTCTTCGCTAGCTGTTAAAATTCCTGATTTTTATATTCAGGTTAGCTTCCAGATCCTTTACTTTATCGATGTCGTTTGGAGCTATAAAAATCAATGAAAGCCCTTTTCTTCCTCCCCTGGCAGTCCTCCCACTCCTATGCGTATAATATTCCATCTGGTCCGGAAGGTCATAATGGATTACATAATTCAGGTTTTGCACATCAATTCCCCTGGCCGAGATATCGGTAGCAATAAGTATGGGTAATCTTTCCGATTTAAAGGCCCTCATTACTTTTTCACGGTCACGTTGTCCCATATCACCATGGATGGCTTCAACTTTGAAATTCCTTGCATAAAGCTGTTTGGATAGCAATTCGGCATTTTTCTTCGTTCTACAGAATACAATTCCTCTTGCTTTAGAATTCTCTTTCAGAAAACGCGAAAGTAAATCTAATTTATCCTTCAGATCGACCACCATATATTTATGATCGATATTTTCATTAACAAGCTGCTCTTTACGAATTTCCACTTTAAAAGGCTCATCCATATAGCTTTTTATAATATCATCTAAAGCAGCAGGTATGGTTGCAGAAAAGAGCCAGGTATATCTTTGCCCGTTTGTATATTCCAGAATCTTGTCGATATCCTTTTTAAATCCCATACTCAGCATTTCATCGGCTTCATCCAGAATAATGGTTTTCACATGATCCAGATTTATGGCTTTTCTTTCTAATAGATCTATTAACCTGCCAGGAGTTGCAACAACGATATGTGTGGGGCGTTTTAACCTTCCGATTTGGATATCTATTTTTTCGCCGCCATAAACTGCTTCAGTAAATATTTTCTTATCAGAATATTTCGTAAACTTGAAAAGTTGCTTTGCAATCTGTTGTCCCAATTCGCGTGTTGGACAAAGAATTAGCACCTGAATTACCTTTGAATTTGCATCAATTTGCTCCAGAACAGGTAATCCGAATGCAGCCGTCTTTCCTGTTCCGGTTTGCGCCTGTCCAATAAAATCCTTTCCTTCTTTAAGCAAATACGGAATTGCCAGTTTCTGGATTTCAGTTGGTTTTATAATATTATTCTCTTCCAGAGCCTGAATAAATTGCTCCGATATTCCTAAATCTCTAAATGTATTAGCCAAATCGTCTTTTTTTTTGCGAATATACGGAAGCTATTTTAATACATATTCAATTCCGCCCTCTAAGTGCTTCATAAAAAGAGGGTCCGAAAAGCACTCATCACGATGACCTAATCCTGTATAAAAAGATTTTCCGCCATCGAATTTATGATACCAGGCGATAGGATGATTTCCATTCATTGTTCCGCCTGTATAACTGCTTTCGTCCAAAGCCAATAAAACTTTCACCTCAGGATTTAAATCCTTAAAGTTATACCACTCATCGGTATAACGAAATTCTTTATCTAAAAAACTGGTTGATTGATGTTTATTGTCAATTACCTTAATCGTTGCTTCCTGTATTTTTGGATGATTTGTGAAGAATGCACCTACCAGTTTTCCATACCACTCCCATTCAAAGCAGAAGTCGGTAGCAGCATGAATTCCGACAAAACCTCCCCCTTTGTTAATATATTTTTTAAAGGCGCTTTTTTGCGAATCTGTAAAAACATTAGTTCCCGTAGGGTTTAAAAAAATAAGCGCATTATATTTTTTTAGATTATCGTCAGAAAAATCGTTGGGATTTTCAGAGAAATCAATTTGATAACCCTTTTGTTTAGCCCATTTGGTCAAACTTTCCTTACCTGGTTCTATACTTTTATGTCTGTATTTCTGAGTGTAGGAAAAAACCAACAGGTTTTTAGGTTTTCTCTGGAGAGCAAAACCAGAAACACATAACAGTGTTAGAAAGGATAAGATTAATATTGATTTTTTTTTCATATCTGATAATCAGCTTGTAAAGGTTATTCAATTATTTAAGTATTCATTTTCGATAACTAATTTATAAATTAATGGTGCAAAGTGAAATTTTGATTTAGAAAATGTTGAAACCGCTGGACGATTTTAGAGACTTCTTATATACTCAGTATTTTTCCGATGGTATAAAAATCACAATCGGGGTTCTTTTACCGTCCTTGGTTTTTTTTCAACTTGGCCATGTCGAGATTGGGATGACCTTGTCCATCGGTGCAGTATGTTCCAGTGTTGTAGACACTCCCGGGCCGTGGACACATCGTAGAAATGCGATGCTGATTACAAACTTATTAGTTTGTTTTATAGCCTTTTTGACATCTTTAATTAATACAAATCTTTATATAACTGCACTAGAGGTTTTGATATTTGGCTTCATCTTTTCCATGTTTGCGGTATACGGAGTGAGGGCATCATCAGTTGGAAGTTCTGCACTGCTGATTATGATTTTCAACCTCGCTCCTCAGCATACTTCTCTTTCGTATCTGGAACACGCTTTACTCCTGATTGCTGGTGGAATCTGGTATTTCCTGCTTAGTATGGTGTTTTTTGCTATCCGCCCACACCGCTATGCCCAACAGACATTGGGAGAATGTGTAACCGAAATAGGAAAATACATGCGATTGAGGGCAAACCTGTATGATAACAATTTTGATATAGATGAAACCTTTAAACAGCTTGTAGATAAGCAGGTTATAGTAAATAATTTGCAGGATAACGTACGTGAAATTCTTTTTAAAACAAGAGAGTTGGTGAAGGATTCTACTCCGATGGGGCGTATGTTGATTGTGGTTTTCGCCGACATGGTTGACCTTTTCGAACAGACTATGGCATCCCACAACGACTATGAAATCATTAGAAAAAGGTATAAGGACGATAATATACTAAACGACTTTTCTTTTCTGATCAAAAGAATGTCCCTGGAAATAGAATATATAGGTTCCTGTCTCATTCATTCTACAGTACCCAAAAAACATATTGTAACTGCAGAAGATCTGGATCAATTAATACGTAAAGTAAATTTACTGGAACAGAAGGGAGTTCAGGTGCTCTTGCTGAAGAAGATCTTTATCAACATAAGACATATCCATAACAGATTGGATGTTATATACAGTTATTTTACGGAAAAAGACTTAAAGAATCACAGTGCTTTTTCTTCCGATTACGAAAAGTTCGTCAATCGACAGAATTTCGAATTTAAACTATTTAAAAACAATCTGAACCTGGAGTCTGGGCATTTCAGATATGCTTTACGTTTTTCTATAGTAGCATTTATCGGATATATTATAGGTCAGTCCTTACCCGATCTTGTAGGTTCGAAAGTCCCGCTCGGAAATCACGGCTATTGGGTGGTTTTAACTATTATGGTTATTCTAAAGCCAGGTTTTAGTGTTACCAAGACAAGAAACTACCAGCGTGTTGTTGGAACGATTATAGGTGGTATCACAGGAGGTTTAATATTATATCTTATTCCTAATCAGGATGTAAGATTTATTATCATGGTATTTTTTATGGTTATTTGTTACAGTACGCAAAGAGTGTATTACTTTATTAGCGTAGTTACCATGACTCCTTTTATACTTATCATGTTTAGCTTTTTAAGTACGTCCTCCAGTCAAAATATCATTTTAGAAAGAGTAATAGATACACTTATTGGCTCTGTAATAGCAATTGCGTCCAGTTATATCCTGTTCCCTAGCTGGGAATCTTTCCAGATAAAAAAATACATGGCAGATATGTTAAAGGCCAATAGTGAGTATCTGGATATCATTTACAGAAGATTGGCAGGAGAAAACATTAGCGTAACCAATTACAAATTGGCGAGAAAAAGTGTTTATGTAAATACAGCAAATCTGGCTGCCGCTTTTCAAAGAATGTTGAGTGAGCCTAAAAATAAGCAATCTAAAGGGACTGAAGTTCATAAGTTTGTGGTTCTAAGTCATGTTTTGTCTTCTTATCTCGCTAATCTGTCGATTGCTATTGATGAAACAGACCGTATTGTCTTTACTTCGGATCAGAAAAAGTTACTGAATAAAGCCAGTTATTACTTAAAACGATCTTATTCTATTATAAGTGACGAAGAGATTGTGAAATCTGATGATTCTGCTATTAAACCTTTGAGTATTGATATAGAAAAAACTAATGATGGACTTATTGCTGAACAACTTGAACTGATAACCAAAGTATCATCAGAGTTATATAAAGTTGTCGAGCAGCACCGCTAAAGTATATACTTTTCAAACATTTTTATTCGATGTTTTGTTAGTTATAAAAATACCTGCATTATGAAGAAATTATATACAGCGGTTGTTGCCGCTACTGGAGGTCGGGACGGACATGTTAAATCCAGTGATGGAATTATAGATTTAGAAATGCGAAAACCTGCCGAAATGGGAGGAAAATCGGGTTATGCTAATCCGGAATTATTATTTGCGGCAGCTTGGGGAAGCTGTTATTTAGGGGCGTTAGGGTCTGTAGGAAAGCGAGATGGCATAGATGTTAGCAATGCAACGGTTAATGTTTATATAAGTTTCAATGAAGAAAGTAGTTCAAGCTTTGTTCTATCTGCGGAGTTGCATGTCCATATACCAAATATGGAATTGGATAAAGCACAAAAAATGGCTGATGCTGCGCATAAAGGATGCCCTTATTCGAAGGCAACCAGAGGAAATATTGATGTAGTGGTTAAAGCAGTATAATATTATTTACGCTGGTAGATGACAAGTTACCAGCGTTCTTTTCAAGTTGAGAATTCCAATTATTATTTTCCTTTTTTAATCATCATGTTTCTGCAAGCAGGATAAGCTCAAGTCGGGCCCTTAGCTTGAGAATTTTAGCACTGAGACTCGAGCCAGTAATGAGATCTGTTATTACATAAAAGCCTCACTCCTTTGATCAACGGATTCATTCCGAAAGCATAAATATTCATTCCGAAGGCTTTCGGATTCATTCCGTTGAAGAAAAGATTCATTCCGAAGGTCTTCGGATTCATTCCGTCGAAGAAAAGATTCATTCCGAAGGCTTTCGGATTCACTCCGTTGAAGAAAAGATTCATTCCGAAGGCTTTCGGATTCAACTATTTTAACTTAAGAGAACGCAAAAACTTTGTTTTTTGAAAAATTAGAATAATCCGGAGTATTTTGGATAGCTCAAGCAACATCATCAAAAAAAGCCGATTTTAATAAATCAGCTTTTTTCTTCAAATTCATTCGGATTTAGAATTTCAAATTCGCTTCCTTTATTACATTCTGGATTCTTAACTCGATAGTTTCCAAATCCGCATAGCCTTTGGCTATCATAAAAAACTCCGTATCCTGAGTCTTGATAAAAGCTGCTGGATAACCTGTTACTTGCAACTGCCTGCTTAATGCGACATCATAATAAGCCAATTGCCTAAATTCTTCGTCATTAAGCTTATTAATAAACTCTTCTTCGGGAATATTATATTTTTTGATAATCGACCTGTATGTAGTGTCTTCATTTAAATCTAAACCATCGTAATTGAGTGCAAATTGCAAATCCGAAGCAAAAAGTACAGCTTCCTCTGGTAAATATGTTTTAAATACGGACAATGCGATAGACGGCTTTTCTGAACTCATAATCATCGTTCCCTGCTCAACTGCTCCATTTATAAAAGCATCGCCAAATTTCACTCCAGTGGTTTCTTCTACCCTTTTGTAAGAGCCTTTTATAATATCACGCATTTGCGATATTGGTGCTACCCTATCTCCTAAAATCATCCCTCCAGACAAAACCTGAAAATCAAACTTGTCTTTATATCTTTCGTAAATGGTTTTCATTACGGGACTAAATCCATAACACCATCCACAAATGGCATCGTATATATATATTATTGTGGGTTTTTCTAACACTTCAGACATAGTGCAAAGTTAAGAGAATGCTTTAAAACTTAGACAATATGTACGAATATGACCTTTAGTTGTCAATTAGGTCGGGTTAAAGTTGGGAACCAAAGTTTGGTTGGTTAGAAGTCGGAAGATCGAAGTCTGTGGTCTATATAGTACGCTAATGAAACTAAATATACTAATGAACTAACCGTGTACCATGAATCAATATTGAACATTAAAAATTAAAAATTAAAAATTAAACATTCAACATTAACTAATCCTTAAACCAGCCTTTTCTAATAAAGTAGATAATTTGGAAAATGGTGATGATAATCATCAATATCCAGACATAGACATAACCATTTGGCCAATAAAGCTCGGGCATATTTTTGTGCAACAATTTTCCGGTTACCGGATCCTGAATGGCGAAGTTCATTCCATATACACCTGCGATAAATGTGAGCGGAATGAAAATAGCGGAAATAACCGTCAATATTTTCATAACCTCGTTCATTTTGTTGTTGATGATGGTTAGATAAATATCCATCAAAGTAGTAGAAGTTTCCCGATACGTTTCCAACAAATCAATAATCTGGGTGTTATGATCAGCTACATCACGAATAAATACTTTTACTTCAGGTTCTATAAATTTGGAACCACTTTTCTGCAACTCGTTTAGCTTATCCTTTTCCGGCCACGCTATTCTTCTAATAGACAACATTAACTTCTTTATTTCCTGTATACGATACATGATCGATTTCTCTGCTTTATTATATAAAGAGTCTTCGACCAGATCCAGCTCGTCTCCCAACCTATTAATCAGATTAAAATTCTGGTCGGTAGCTATATCCATTATAGCATAAAGAAGATACGAAGGTCCTAAAGTGCGAATACTGGTTTGTTTTCTGTGAATTAAGCGGTTTCTAATTGGGTCCAGAATATCTTTATAATCTTCCTGAAAAGTTATCAGTGTATCTTCAGTCAGGATCATGGATAGCTGCTCGTTTCGAATATTTAAAGTTTCATCCAATTCCAGCATCCTGTTCACCACAAACAAATAGTTGTTAAATTCTTCGAATTTGGGCCTTTGGTGAGTATTTACAATATCCTCCATAACCAAAGCGTTAATTCCAAACTTTTCTTTAACGGAGTTTAAAACGTCCTGGGTGCCTATTCCCTGAATATCAATCCAGTAAAATTTTCTCGGATTCTTTGAGATAGCGGTATAAACATCTTGTATGGTGCCGAATTCTTTCTTAATGATGTTTTCGGCATCATATATATACAGATGAATCTTCGAGGTCAGCGCATTCTCTGTAACTACAAATATTCCCGGACTCTCTCCAGGAGTTCGCTTTTTTCTTTTTCTTGGAGTTTTATATCTGGGAATATTCGTTTTTTTCATATCAAATATATTTTGAAGCTTGAGGTCCCTGGCTGAATAACAAATCTATCACGCTTAAGTTAGGCATAAACTTGTATTTGTCCTCGAAAACCTGATAATAAGGTTTCGCTTTGTAATTGCTCTCCTTTTTCGGATGTATATTCTCTCTGAAATCTAATTCGTAGTCTGTCGAATAAGTTTTGGAGAAATCTACGTCAATCTTTAGCTTCAGTTGCTTTTTCAACATATCAAAAAGCTCAAGATTGTAGTCAAATAAATAAGGGTATTTCTTTTCGTAAAAAGGAGCAAAATCGGCTTCATAGAATTCGAAATAAGCCGAACTTCTGTATGATGTTTGTATACTTAGCCAATGTAAACGTTGCCAATCTTCATCATAACTTATTTTTACATCCTTAACTTTTGTATGAACAGTAGATCCTTTTACAACTGGAACAATTAAGTTTAACTTACCATTTGGTCCGTATATGCTGGTTCTATTTCTATAAGTCTGTTTTGGAAAGTGTTCTTCTTTTTCAAAAAGAATGGTTTTATCTTTATTATCAATCAATTGCCTATAAAATTCAACTGGCGGAAGGTAAAACAAAGGAAATATTACGCTATTTTCCATTTCAATTTTTTTATGTTTGCATTAAATAGGCGAAAATAATGATAATTAAGTGGCTTTCTAATGCAGCTGCATTTTTTTTATACCTTATTTCTTTATTACCATTAGGTATTCTTTATGTATTTTCCAGACTTGCCTATTATTTAATTTATTATGTAATTAAATATAGAAGAAAGCCAGTTGTTGAAAATTTGAAAAATGCGTTTCCAAATAAAAGCGAACAGGAAATAAAACAGATAGAAAAGCGTTTCTTTAGATATTTTACCGATCTTATTTTCGAGATAATAAAACTTCTGTCTGCTTCACCCGAATACATAAAAAAGCGATATAATTTTCTGAATGAGGAGATTTTTAGAGAGTACGAAGAAAAAAATCAAAGCTTTTTGATGGCTGTTGGACATTACGGAAACTGGGAATGGAGTGCAATTACAACTCCAATGGTTACCAAAGCCAGGCCCTTAATTGTTTATAAGCAGTTGCAAAATAAAGTTTTCGATAAATTATATAAGCAAACCAGAGAAAAATCCGGAGCCGAAATGGTTGAAATGGCACAAACTTTCCGGAAAATAATCGAATACAAAAACGAATTGGTGTTCGCTGTTTTTGCTGGCGATCAAAGACCAACAAAAAGCGGAACTTATACCTGGTTAAAGTTTATGAATCAGGAAACCCCTTTCTTCACAGGGATAGAAAAAATAGCAAAAGCAACGAATTACCCAGTTATCTTTTGCGACATGAGAGTCCCAAAACGTGGTTATTATGAAGTTAAATTCATTAAAATAACAGATAATCCGAGGGAAACAGAAGATTTAGAGATCACAAATACTTATATTCGTTTATTGGAGAACAGGCTGAACCAAGCACCAGAATATTGGTTATGGTCTCATAAAAGATGGAAAATTAAGCCGGGAGATATCAAATAATGAGTTTACCTAAAGTCTCAGTAGTTATATTAAATTGGAATGGAAAGCAACACTTAGAAGAATTTTTACCTACTGTGTATAACAGTCAGTATGAAAATTTAGAAATTGTTGTGGGTGATAATGCTTCTACAGATGACTCAGTAAAATTTGTAAAAGATAATTTTCCTCTGATTAAGATTATAGAAAATCACGAAAATCTCGGGTACGCGGGCGGCTACAATGCAGTTTTAAAACAGGTTGAAGCTGATTATTATGTACTGCTAAATTCCGATGTCGAGGTCCCTCCCTACTGGATTAATCCGGTGATAGAACTAATGGAATCTGATAATCAGATTGCTATCGCACAACCAAAAATAAAGTCTTTTTTTCAAAGAGATTATTTCGAATATGCGGGGGCTGCAGGAGGCTTTATAGATAAATTTGGATATCCTTTTTGTCGGGGAAGAATTTTCGATAGCCTTGAAAAGGACAATGGCCAGTACAACGATATTCAGGAGATTTTCTGGGCAAGTGGCTGTGCTTTATTCATAAAATCTTTGGCATGGAAAAGATTGGGTGGATTAGACGCCAATTTTTTTGCCCATATGGAGGAGATAGATATTTGTTGGCGGGCAAAAAACCTCGGCTTAAAAGTAATGTATTGCGGTCTGTCAGAAGTCTATCATGTTGGAGGTGGCACGCTAAATACCGAAAGTCCTCATAAAACTTACTTAAATTTCAGAAATAACGCTTTTCTGCTAAAAAAGAACCTAAGTCCGATTCGAACTTCATTTGTGATTCCTTTTAGGTTTTTCCTGGACTTTTTAGCGTTATTAAGATTTGCATTTAAGCGACAATTTGCAAATGCTGGTGCAGTTTCCAAAGCTCATAGAGCTGTTTGTATGGCTTTTTTGAAAAGAAAAATTAACTATAATAAAGATATTTCCAACCATCCGAATAAAACCGGTTTATATCAAAAGTCTATAGTTTGGGATTATTTTGTTAAGAAGAAGAAAGAGTTTAAAGACTTGGAATTCTAATCTAAGGTTCCGAGTTACGGGAGAAATTAATCCAAAAAGGCGAAGGGTCTAAAATTCCAGGTTTTTCTTTGTACACTTTTTGGTTCTATTTATAAGTATCTAATTAATTTATGTCTAATAGCAGTTTATTAAAGAAGTCGGATATTTCTATAATGGCTTTGGCTACAGGTTTGATTGTTGCCAATTTATATTATTGTCAGCCTTTAATCCATCTAATCGCCGTAGAATTTAATATCACCGAAAGCGTAGCAGGAAAAACTATATACCTTACACAATTTGGTTATGCAGCGGGATTACTATTATTGGTTCCGCTAGGAGATAAATACGAAAGAAAAAAGCAGATAATTCTGGTTACAGCCGCTTCATGCTTATTTCTTGTACTGGCAGCTGTCAGTAACAAATTCTGGCTTTTGCAAATAGCCTGTTTTGGCATTGGCTTTAGCTCGGTCTCACCTCAGCTTATCCTTCCTATGGTTGCTGCATTATCAAAACCTCAGGAAAGAGGCAAATTAGTAGGCATCGTTATGAGCGGTCTTTTAATTGGTATTTTACTATCAAGAACTTTAAGCGGTTTTGTAGGAGAATTCTTCGGTTGGAGATCTATGTTTTGGGTTGCAAGCTTAATTTGTGCTGTATTGACCATAATAATCAGTTTCCGATTTCCTAAAAGTGAGGTTAGCTATACCGGAACTTATTTAGATCTTTTAAAGTCTTTAAAAGAAATAACCTACAAGTATGCAGTTTTAAGAGAAGCCTCACTGATTAACTTCGTTGTGTTTGCTACATTCGGTATATTTTGGACAACTATGGTCTTATATCTGGGGTCCGAGGCTTATCAATATACCAGTGAAAAAATAGGGTTGTTTGGTTTAGTGGGTGCTACAGGAGCAATGCTAGCTCCTATCGTGGGTAGGTTATCAGATAAATCTAATTCCAGAGTGGTTGTGGGCTACGGGATATTGATATTAATTTTCAGTATGCTGATCTTCTATTTTTTTGGAGGTATATTGATTGCCTTCATATTAGGGATAATCGTTCTGGAAATTGGTCAGCAATCTGTACATGTAAGTAATCAGACAAGAATTTACGCTTTAAGTACCGAAGCCAGAAATAGATTAAACACTGTTTTTATGACAGCAAGTTTCATTGGAACCGCAAGCGGATCGGCATTCGGTATTTTCTTATGGACTTTAGGTGGCTGGAAAGCAGCTTGCCTGGGCGCCATACTTATTTTAGCACTGGTATTTATTTACTACAAGTTTAACAAAGCATCAAACCCAACTGGTTAAAAGCTATAGCCTAAAGATAAAAAGAACTGTTTATGGTGGATTTTTGCATCATCGGTTCTTTTGTCTTTCGGAATGGTATTGCTAAGCCCAAGGCCATAACCGGCATTGAATAAAAGTCCCCCATTTAGATGATATCCTAACATAAAGTTCAAGCCTATATCCATCGGATTGACGTCGTCATTTACACCGTTGCCAAACTTAAGATCTCTTTCTGAAGTAATTTCATCTATATTCCCGCTTATACCAAATCCCAAATAAGGGCCTGCGCCAACAAAAATCCGCCCTGATCTTGTAGGGAAATAAGCTATTCCATTCATTGGAATTTCAATATATGATAAATCTACCTCGCCTTTACTATCGCCGTTAGGCAGATCGTATTTATATCCTTTGCCTAAATAAGTAACTCCGGGCTGGAAAGAGAACATACCGTCTATGGGAATATCAACAAAACCGGCGATATGAAACGTTGTAAGGTTAGACGGTGAAATCGATAAATCATAGTTCTTAAAAGTTGCAGTTGCAAAATTAACTCCCGCTTTTAAACCGTATTTAACCTGCGCTTTTATAGTAAAAGCCAGTATCATTAATAAACTGATAGCAAATATCTTTTTCATAGGCTTTATAATTGCATACAAATACCTATCAAATTAAAAGCCAATTTTAACAAAAAGAAAAATCAGCAGATTAATACAAAATCTGCTGATTTATGCTCTTATTGGAATTTAATATATTAAAAGCCTTCGTTACAGTCTAATTGCGATAAATTCACGCCATTTACAATAGCTTCAAATTCCGTTCTCCTGTTCATTTGCTGTTCCTCTTCCGAGCATGGAACGCCGTCATAACAACGGTTTGTTAATCGGGTTTTTCCATAATACTCTACTTTAATTCTGTTTGCAGCCACTCCTTTTGCAACTAAATAAGCTTTAGCAGAGTTACCTCTTCTTATAGATAGCAGTTTATTATAATCGTTAGATGCTCTGCTATCGCAATGGCTGGAAGTAATAATACTCACCTCCGGATGAGTTAACATAATCAATGCAATTTTATCCAAAGCGGGTCTGGCATCCGGTCTGATTTCTGCTCTGTCTAGGTCATAATAGATATTATCGAAATTAAAAACGCGTTTTAATGAATCGCAATTATTGATAACCCATTGCTGATTGCTTTCCGTTTTAAATAAATTGATATTTAATAGAATTGTAGAATCCTTATTGATCCCAACGGATGTCGTAAAAGCTTGCTGACTAACATATCCTAACTTTTGAGCGGTTAATTCATAGTCGGTTTCTTTCGCTAATTCTTTTTCGAACACTCCTTTTGGCCCTACTCTCAAAGTATCCACACCATCCAATGTTCTCAACAAAATTCTGGATCCGGGTAATGCAATACCTAACCTGCCATCCTTAACCACACCTTTTAATATGATCCTATGCGTACTTCTTTTAAAAGAGTAAATATCGTCGTTTCCAGATCTGTTAGAGCTAAAAAATCCCTGCTTTCCTTCAGAATCCTTTATCAAAGCGAAGTCATCTTCTGGAGAATTAATTGGCATTCCCATGTTTTTCGGTTGTCCCAGAGGTTTCATGTCTTTCAACTTAACCTCAAAAACATCCAATCCACCCAGACCGGCAAATCCGGTTGAAGAAAAATACAATGTATTTTCACTATCCAGAAAAGGGAACATCTCATCACCTTCTGTATTTATTCCTTTTCCCATATTAATCGGCCTGATCCATTGGCCATTCCCAGATTTAACAGAATAGTACAAATCGGTTCCTCCGTATCCTCCCGGCATATCAGATGCAAAAATTAAAATATTTCCATCTTTGCTTAAGGCCGGATGGCCTACCGAATACTCATTATCATTATACGGAAATTCTTTTACACTACTAAAATCAGCATTAGCAGTATACATCTTTAGTTTATTTAGCCCCTCTTTACTTTGGTTTTTAGAACCTTTGTAAAAATTATTTCTGGTAAATATTATACTTCCATCAGGAAAAACGGCTACAGAACCTTCGTGGTATTTACTATTAACCTTGCCTTTCACACGCTGTACCTTTAATGAGTTCGCAGAACCAAGCAATAAGCTATCCCTTTCCAGAGAAGACTGATAAACACCTAACACTTTGCTGTCATTGCTTGTTTGCTCCGTATCGTCGTCATTAAATTTATACGGTTTATTTCCTTTCGCTGTAAGGTTTGATAAAACACTGTCTGCGTTCAGGTGTTTAATATCTTTTAATTTTTCTACACGATAAAGATCAGAGAAAGGTGTGTTATCCCATGCAAAAACACGTTTAGTAGTGCTAGATGTCATTCTGTTACTAGAAAACAATAAGCCCTCTTTATAATACATTGGAGCATAATCAGCACTAAGCGTATTAATATTTGTAAAAGCAATATTCCAGGCTCCCCTATTTTCTTCAAAAGCTTTTAAATTGGCATTTACAAAAGAAGATGCTCTTTTTTCATTTGGAACAGATTTTAGATAATCTCTATATACCGATACTGATTTTTCATATTGCTGCTTATTAGCCAACGCTTCTGCATAATAAAGCTTCCATTCGGGTTTTACATTGCTTCGCTTAGACAGTTTTGTATAAGCTTCTAACGTTTCGTCGTAATTTTTTACCATTTTGTAGCTATAAGCGAGCATTTCCAATAATTCATTATTAGAAGTATCGTTCTCTACCAATGGTTTCAATAATTTTATAGCCTGAATATAGCTTAATGATTGATAAGCTTCTTTTGCCCTTTTTATATCACGTTCCTTCGGCTTTTCTGCTGCTGATAAAACGTTCATAGTTAAGGTAAAAACAATAATAGATAGTATTTTGTATTTCATTATAAACGCTTAAAAGTATCTAGGTGATATAAATTTATCTTTCTTAAATCCGAACTCATATCTCAGCATAATCTCGTGACTTCCGGAATTGTATTTTCTCAGTTCGGTTGTGCTGTAATCATATGCATACCCCAACCTGATTTGTGGCGTGGCCTGAAGTTCTAACATTCCTGCTAAATCGGCACTGGTTCTATACTGTGCACCTATCGCGATTATGTCTTTAATCCATAATGTTGCATTAATATCTCCTTCTATCGGCGCTCCTTTTACGGCTTTGATAAGGAATGAAGGTTTCAATTTGAAATCCTGATCCAGAGGAATAACGACACCCGAAGCTAAAAACATGTGAACCTCCTCTCTGTTCCCCAGATTCATTCCAGGCGATTGATAGTTTGTAAATTTGTTTTTCAATAGATCCATCGCAGAAAATCCAAGATAGAATCTATCAGTATTATAATACAATCCCGCACTGATATCGAATAGAACTTTATCTATATTATTTGCAAATGCCGGATCTATTGTAGTTCCGCTTTGATCTAAATTCACAGAGGTATAATCGGCTTTATACTGTCTTATTCCTCCTTGCATTCCAAAAGAAAGTGTTGCCTTATCCATCCTCAGACGATAAGCATAACTTGCCGAAGCTCCATTGTTTTTGATAATCCCTGCTTTATCGGAATACGCCTGAAACCCTAAACCCATTCTCTTGTTATTAAGTGGAGCGTCTATGGAAAAAGTTGCCGTTTCCGGAGCACCGGCTATACCAACCCATTGATTTCTATATAATGCAGTTGCGGAGACTACATTTCTACTACCTGCATAAGCTGGGTTTATAGCCAGTGTATTAAACATGTATTGCGAATACATAGCGTCTTGCTGAGCGCTTGCCTGCTGACAAACAGAAGCAAACAGAAAACTGGCTATAATATATATATTGTATCTTCTCATTATTATCTGCTAATAGTTATAAATCCAACTTTTCTATCTCCCTCGATGCTTATAATGTAATAATATGTGCCGCTTGGAACATCCTCTCCGAAATAAATCCCTTGATTACATTTTCCATCCCAATCGTTTTGGTAATTCTTAGATTTATAAATAACGTTTCCCCAACGGTTATAAATCTCTAAATGAAGTTCCTTCCCGGAGGTATTTTGTATTATAAACCTGTCATTAATACCATCATTATTAGGCGAAAACCCCTCAGGGATAAATACACTGCCTTTCTCCAAAGTAACGGGAGTTTTTTTGTTTGGAGAAAAATCACCTATCACAATAGGATCGGGAGTTAAACCATCGGTTGATTCATCATCCACAACAGTGCCGTCTCCCTGCGATTTACCCTTTACATAGGCGGTATTATCATAAGTTCCTTTTGATTTATTTAAAGCAACCAATACTTCTATGTTAACATGCTCTTTTGACAGTGGTAATAACATACTCGAAACATTCAGTAATTCCTTATCAGTCCTGCCATCATAAGCTAAATTGGGTACCAAACTAGTTCCATCGGTTTTTATAGATTTTACAGAGAAATCTGCATCAGTAAAAACACTTAACAAATCATCGGTTAAACTTAAATCCGCAATAGCAATTTGCCCGGCATTTACCAATGTGAATCTGTAAGTCAGCATGAAACTACCGTCTATTTGTTTGTCAACACCAATCAAAGCTTTTGCTAAACCTATTTTAGCAGGAGTTAGATTGTTTGGTAAGACGTTTATGGTTACGTTTATTGGATCTGATTCCAATCCGTCCGGAGTTCTTAATTTATAAGTGAAGCTGTCCGAACCAACGAAGTTATTATTAGGTGTATAAGTTACGATATTAGTTACGGGGTCTATAGAAATAATTCCGTTTACAGGATTTGTATTTGGAATAACGGTAGTTCCGCTTTTAGAAGCATCGTTATCTTTAACATTTACAGCAAGCGGTGTATTTAAAGGTGTTGTATAAGTATCTGGCGAACCAACCGGTTTTACATGAACCGTAACCGTTATTGGATTAGATTCTTTTCCGGTAACAGTGTCATATAATTTATATGTAAATGTATCCGTTCCACTAAAGCCGGGATTAGGAACGTAATTAACTCCAGTATCCGAATTAATTATGGTATAAGTTCCATTTGCAGGCTCAGTATTTCGTATAACAATCGTATTGGTTTTAGATAGATCGTTGTCTTTTACAGGAATATTAACAGGAACATTTGTAAGTGTGTTGGCTTCGTCTGAAATACCAACAGGCTTATCATCATATAGTGAGATTTTCAGATTTCTAATTTCGTGGATATTTACGTTATTTCCTGTTGATGAAGAAATACCGTAACCCAAAATTTCGGGAGCTAATTCTTTGTAATGAAATCTGTCAATAACCTTTCTAGGTATAGTTTCTCCCCCCAACAATATATCTACACTGATGAAATAACCACCATTAGTACTTGGTTCCAAAATAATAACAGCCTTACGGTATCCTATATTCGAGGGATTTGGCTGTCTGGAATTTCCATTACCGCCAACTAGTGAAAATGGTGTTGAGAGTTCATCTGTTCTTTTAAAAGTTAATAATGGATAATTTCCAGGAACAAGAGCATCTCCATTACCCTTTCCTCTGATACCTACCGCACCTTTTTGCGGGGAAGGTTGTTTACCCGCGCCAACCTGAGGCTGTCTTCCTTCCTCATCCCTGGCAAAATAACCATATTCGTCAAAGCCTACTCCTATATAACCGCCCGTTACCCCCGCTGCATGTACCGGACCTGTAAGCAAATCATCTTTTTTATATTGTGCATAACCTAAAGATCCGCCAAATCCACCGATTTTGAAATTAGGAAGTACACTTGCATCAAATAAAAAGAAGCAAATTCCATCTGCACCTCTAGGAGCTAATGTACCCGGAGGGCTGTAAGTATAGTATTCAAATTCAATTCTTAGTCCATTTGTAGACGGTATTCGAATTGTTTCATTATAGATATATCCTTTTTGATAAGTCAAATTATTTGTTAGCCGAAGATATCCGTCGCCATTAGCATCTGGTATTGGCATTGTATTCCATGAACCCGTTGCATTATTTGCGGTCAAAAAAGCATATCCCTCAGTAGCGGGATTATCGCCTCCACCAAATTTTATACCTGGAGCCGTTGCGTTTTTAAAGTTCTCTTCATACGGAAGTTGCGAAAAAACAAGATTGACAGAAAAGGTTGCTACGACAAATAACAGGAAACGTAAAACTTTAAACATATCTTTTTTAATCAAATACAAATGCCCTATATCCAAAAATGAAGCCATTCATAAAAAAGAATGCTATCGTTTGCAAATAAGTACAGCTGCAAGGAACAATAATGTAAAATTTTTCCCAATAAAGTACAAAAGTCTACACTTTTATACACACAAAATATATAATTCTATGTTTCTTAGCGTAGGTAAAGAATAAACTTCAAATTCACCTGAATTTTTATTTATTCACTAATGAGTCATTTAAGCATTATTTAAATTCATTTTGATATTGCTTATTGTATTTACCCTGCATTAAAAGCAAAAAGGGAATAATATTCGCATATTTTGAAACCTAAATATGATATATTTGGATTCTTATAAAAGGAAAATAAGTTATATGAAGAGAGCTTTTTCAGGAATTATGTTTCTGTATCTTCTTACGTCCATCTCAACTTCGCTTAAAGCGCAGGATAATATTCTAGGAGATTTTTCCTATCTATATATGGAAAAGCTAATAGCGGTAGCCAAAGAAAATTACCCTAAGAATAAAGTTTTTGAAAGCCGAATTAATGTAGCCAATAATAATTTAAGTATCGCAAAGGCTTCCTGGTTTGATCCTTTATCTTTTAATTACGTCAATAGAACTAATATTTATAATATAGATGGTGTAAATTCCAGCATTCTGAGTGGTTACTTTTTAAATGTGAATTTTTCGCCCGCGTCTATTTTGGTAAAAAAGCCTTTTCAGGTTAAAAATGCCCGCTCTGAAATTGTTGCAGCGACAGCCGAACGAGACGAATATGCTTTGCAATTAGAAACCGAGGTAAAGACGCGTTATACCATTTATGTTCAAAATCTTCAAACGCTTAAGTTAGTTAGTCAACGTGTTGTAGATGCAGAATCGACGTTTACAAACATGAAAGCGAAATACGAAAGAAGCGAAATATCTTTTAGAGAGTTTAACGATGTTTCTACATATTTAACATCTGTGAAAGAATCAAAGGTTGCAGCAGAAGCTAATCTGCTAACATCCAAATTCCAATTAGAAGAATTACTTACCGTTAAACTTGAGGATATTAAATAATGGAAGAATTAGCAATTTTTTCGAGGCTTATCAAAAAACACAAATACACGTTAATTATAATTCCGATATTTACCATCATCATTACTTTCTTTTTGGTGAGAAATCTTCCCGATTCGTATATATCTCAGGCTCAAATTTCAACAGGTATTGTCGACGAAACTCAACAAACAACATTTTTAACAAATAGCGATAGTCAAAAAGCAAATCAGGTTACGCAAGAGTTCAGTAACTTAATAGAAATCATGAAAATGAAAAAGATACTCGACCAGGTGTCTTACCTTTTAATTATACATGATTTAACAGCGGAAAAGCCTTTTAGAGAATTAAGCAGTACCATTAGTAAATTGTCCGCTGGTGAAAGAAAAACAATAATAGAAACATTCAAAACTAAATATGCCAAAACAGAAGGCTTGAACCTTTGGGATAAAAAACAAATCGAATTGTATGATTTGTTAAGATCCATGAATTATGATACCGATGAGCTCAAAGGAAAATTGAGAGTTTACAGACAAGGTGATAGCGATTTTATCAATATAGAGTTTGATTCCGAAAGTCCGGAGTTATCTGCATTTGTAGTTAACAATCTCAGTCAGGAATTTATAAACTACTATACCCAGCTTGTTAAAGCCAACCAAAAGAATGCTACAACATTCCTTGGTAAATTGGTTCAGGAGAAAAAAGAGGCTATGGATAAAAAAATAGACTCTTTAAGAAGCTATAAAATTAGAAATAGGGTATTAAATCTACAGGAACAATCCAGCCAGTTATATGCACAAATACTGGTATACACAGATAGGATACAACAGGTCAAAGAAGGCATCGCTTCCAAATCCGGAGCGCTAAATGAAATCGACAGAAAATTTTCTCCTAAAGAGCGGTCTTATCTTGAATCTACTTTAACAAAAGTAAATCAAGGAATTATCGGTACAAAGCAGGATTTGAAAGCACTTCATGATTTATATATAGAAAGTGGCTTTGATCCTAAATATCAGGAGTCAATAGACTCTTTAAAAGGAATATTAAGCGGACAAATAAACAGATATACAGATCAATATATCTATAACCCTTTGGTTAGTAAACAAGAACTGATTCAACAAAAATTAAATCTGGATATTCAGTTAGATATGTCTCGCTATAGCCTGGGTTTAATAGAAAGACAGCTTGATTACCTGAATGAACAGTTTGATAAATTAGTTCCCCACGAAGCGGTGGTGCAATCTATGGAAAGAGACGTAGACGTAACCAGTCGCGAATATTTGGATATACTGCAAAAGTTCAACCAAAGTAATATGGAGTATGGTTTGTCTATTAAATTGAAATTGGTGCAAACTGCTATGCCAGGTTTAGCTCAGCCATCTAAGAAGATGCTGCTCGTTATTTTAAGCGGCATTATAAGTTTTGTTTTTTGCGTATTTGTGATATTCGTTCTTTACTATATAGATAACTCTGTAAAATCGCCAAAAATACTAGCCAATAAAACTGAAAGCGAAGTATTGGGATATGTCAATGCATTAAACAACTCCGTTATAGATTTAAAGGAAATATGGACCAGAAGTAATCTGAATCCCGAAGAAACCGAGTTTAGAAATCATATCAGATCTATCAGGTTTGAGTTAGATAAAGAAGTAAAAGACAAAACTATTGTTATAACAAGTGTAAACAGAAGCGAAGGAAAGACCTTGCTGGCACTTAATTTGGCTTTTGCGTGGAATATGACCAATAAGAAGGTTTTGTTGATAGACAGTAACTTTAGTCATGGAGATATTACTGAAAAAATTAAACCAGCGGCTTATTTAGAAGATTATCTGACAGGTAAAGTTGGGAATGAAGTATTTAAAGGCCAACCTTTAGAAGTTCTGGGAAATTATGGCGATGACACTTCCCTATTGGAAATTGCTGCGGAAAATCAGATAAAACAAAAAATTGAAGCTTTAAAAGGTGTTTTCGATATCATTATTATAGAAACTGTAGAACTGACAAAATTGAATCAAGCCACAGAATGGCTGTTATTTTCCAGTAATGTTATTGGTGTATTCGAGGCCGATAGAAATATTTCCGAAGCAAAAAAACAGTATACTGATTATTTAAATGGATTGGGAACGCAGTTCAAAGGTTGGGTGCTAAATAAATTGCCAAAAGAATATATTTCAAAAGTTTAAGTTCATAAATTTCGAAAATGCCTTTTTTGACAACTATATGGAATATTATACAGGTATTGATTGGCTACAATCTAATATTACCCATATTGTTGTTTTTTATGTGGTTGATATTTGGAAAAAAGAGACTGCCTAAAATCACATCACCTATTGAAACCGAGCCCGATTATGCGATCATCGTTACAGCCTATCAATTTACCGATAATTTAGAGGCTGTAGTTAAATCGATAAAAAAAGTAAATTACAGTAATTATATAATTTATATTGTAGCAGATAACTGTGATATTTCAAATCTGAAATTTGAAGATGAGAAAGTTGTTTTATTGAAGCCCGACAGTATTATTGCGAGTAATACAGGCTCTCATCAATATGCAATAGATCACTTTATCAGAAACCACCAGAGACTAACCATTATCGACAGCGATAACTTAGTACATCCCGAATATTTTCAGGAACTAAATAAATACTTTAATAAAGGATATATCGCGGTACAAGGAATACGTTCAGCTAAAAATTTGGACACTACCTATTCCCGCTTAGATGCAGCAAGGGATATCTATTACCATTTTTACGATGGAAAGGTATTAAATCAGTTAGGTTCTTCTGCTACTCTTGCAGGTTCCGGAATGGCATTTAATACCGATCTTTATAAAGACTTCTTGAAACAAAATCAGGTAAAAGGCGCTGGATTTGACAAAATATTACAATATTTTATAATTAAGCAGGATTTAAGAATCGCTTTCGCCGAAAATGCTGTTGTATTTGATGAGAAGACCTCACAATCTCACCAGTTAGTTAAGCAGCGAGCCCGGTGGATCAATACCTGGCTTAAATACTTCAAATTGGGCTTTACTGTGCTGAGGAAAGGAATTATGAATTTCAGCTTAAACCAAACACTTTTTGGAGTAATCTTATTGAGACCCCCTTTGTTTATTTTTCTGATTCTTTCTTTTATCTGCCTATTCATAAACATTATAACGGGAAATTATTTTAATGTAACGCTATGGAGTTCTGCATTAATAGTATTTGTAATAGGGTTTGCATTAGCTTTGCTTTTCTCGGAAACAGATAAGAAAATATATTCATCCCTTATAGGAATTCCAAAATTTGTGTTTTTGCAAATTATATCTCTTATAAAAAGCAGAAATGCAAATAAGCATTCGGTAGCAACGCAGCATTATCATACAAAGAACCTGGAAGAAATAGATTAAAGAGTTATGAAAATAAGACCAGACAAAGCTGTTCTAGATAAAGACTTCTATAAAAAGAAGATGCAGAATAATATCAGAAAGGCTGCCATAACACTTGTTTTTATAGCTATATACTTTTTCTTTTTTAAACTTTTGTTTTTATAGTGGACGAACTGAGAATTAAAGTAGGTAAAGATATAGGCTCGGAGAATTTAAGTTTTTCCTCGACCTTAAGGGAAAACATTTTCGTTAAGAAAATGAATAACCCCCTGGGATATTTATTACTTGCTGTTTTATGTATCTCCTTAGGTATACTTATAGTATATCAGGGTTTACCAGCGGTGATTATTATTTTACTTGCTTTAGTTGGTTTACCAATTGCCTATGGAATAGTATTTTTTCCAAAGTTCGGAATCATCACCCTGCTCGTTTCGGCTTACTTTATTATGTGGTTTACCCATATGGGTTTCGATTATCCATTTGGTACGGTAATAGACGTTATAGAGCTTCTGTTAATTCTCGGTTTTTTCATTAAACAAAAGAAACACCCAAACTGGGGGATTTTTAAAAGTTCAATATCCGTATTTATATTGATATGGGTACTTTATAATATATTACAGGTAGCAAATCCTATTATAGAATCAAGATTGGCCTGGCTTTATACCATAAGGTCGGTTGCAGCCGTAATGATCATGTATTTTGTTTTCGTGTATCATATACGAAGTCCCGAATTCATTAAGCTTATTATTAAGATTTGGATAGGTTTAACATGCGTCGGTGCAGCTTATGCTTTCTGGCAGGAGTTTGTTGGCTTTCTTCCTTTTGAAGAGGGATTTCTTAACTCGGATCCAAAATATAGAAACTTATTATTTATTGCTGGCAGGTGGCGTAAATTCTCTATTTATTCTGATCCTGTAGCATTTTCCTACAATATGGTTATAAGTAGTGTTTTGTGTATCGTTATGATGTTGAATCAGATGAAATTATGGAAAAGAGTGGTATTAGGCTTACTTGCTTTCTTTTTTATATGGGCAATGATTTTTTCAGGTACACGTGGAGCTTATGTACTTATTCCGGCAGCGTTAGGATTACTGGTTATTTTAAAGCTTAACCGAACAATTTTGATATTTGCGTCTGCGGGCTTTTTAATACTTGCCTTTTTTGTTTATGTGCCAACATCAAACTATAATATAAGAAGGTTTCAGTCAGCGTTCAGACCTTCAGAAGATGCATCGTTTAATGTACGGGCAATTAATCAGAAAAGAATACAGCCGTATATACAGGAACATCCCTTTGGCGCCGGATTGGGAGCAGTAAGTTTAACAGGAAAGCAGATGGTACGCCATTCTGTACTCACAGGATTTGCTCCTGATAGTGGCTACGTACGCGTCGCAGTTGAATTGGGATGGGTTGGGCTTCTGTTATTTTGTACTTTACTGTTCGGGATTGTACGTAGTGGAATCAATAATTATTTTAAAATTCGCGATCCCGAGTTACAGAATTATTGTCTCGCGATGACATTAATTGCATTTGTACTGGCGATAGGAAGCTACCCTCAGGAAGCGATAGTCCAATTCCCGACAAGTATATACTTTTATCTGGTGGTTGCTATAATTACCATTACAAGGCAATTGGATGAAAAGAATTATCCAAAAGAAAAACCTCCTGTTAAACGTTTAATCTAAGTAAAAATGGCCGAAGAAAATAATATTACGCTTGTTGTCGCCTGTGATAATCATTATTTGATTATGCTTTCTGCATTGTTAAAATCAATAGAACTTAATCATACCCGTCCTGAACATATTGATGTATGGATCATTGACGACGACGTAACCAAAGCTAATAAAGCAAAGCTAGAAAAATCTCTAGCTGCCGATTTTATGACCATCAACTGGATAAACGGCAAAAGCGTTATTCCCCAAGGTATGAGCCTGCCTCTGGATAAAAACACATATCCGCTTAATATATTCATGAGGTTATTTATACCTTATTTTCTCCCTGCAACCGTGAAGAAAGCTTTATATCTTGATGTAGACATGTTGGTTTTAACTGATATATCCGAATTATGGAATACGGATATTGGCGATAATATTGCCGGAGCAGTTACAGATTCTATTTGCAAAACAGTAAATGTTGGTATAAAAAACTATAAAGACCTTGGCTTGGATGGTTCCGAAAACTATTTTAATTCGGGTTTACTATTAATGGATTTGGAAAAATGGGTTAAGAATAATGTAAGCCAAAAAGTTATTACATGCGTTAACGAAAATAGAGACTTTGCAACATTTAGCGATCAATATGGCTTAAATGTAGTATTGCATAAGCAATGGGCACATATAGATCCGCTTTGGAACTATTATTCGAACGGAGATTATCCCAAGCCTCATCTCATACATTTCTTCCATAGAAAGCCATTCTATTCGACCTATAATTATAATAAAGATTATCAGAAACTATTTTATGAATACCTTAATCAGACGGAATGGAAGAATGCTAAACCCGTGAATGAATTCAGCAGATATTTAGTAAAAGTTGGAAATATATTAGAAAAGATTCCCCTGCTGTTCAGAAAACAAGCTTAGCTCTCAGGAAGTTTACCAAAGAAATTGCCTGTAAACCTTTTAGCTTCTTTCTTTAACCTTTTCATTAATGCTTCAATAAAATTTCCGTCTCGTTGCAGGGACCTCACTCCTGTCCAAACCCTGGCTTTGTTAATCTTAACTTGTTTAATTTTTCCATAATTCATTAATCCCAAAGCCATTTTTCCGTCATCACCCCAAAATTTAGTCATTACAAATCCCACCTTTAAACTGTATTCCTTAACAAATCCCATACTAATGCCGAAACAGTTTAAATAAGGTTTTCTTAAATGCCTGAATTCAGCAATGACATCTTTCATTTTCTCGAAGAAAAATAACTGAAATCTTGGAAATCCCTTCTCAGGTATAAATGAATATCTACCATATACGCATGATACACCTCTCTGTTGCAAAACCTTCATCATTTCTTCTATCCAGCAATCCGGATAAAGACAGTCTGCGTCCGCTAATAAAATATATTTACCTTTTGCATTTTCCTGTCCCAGTTGTCTTGCGGGACCACAACCCTGAATTCCCTGAAATAAAGATCTTACATGAAATTTATCTATGGTATATTGTGTATTATCTTGTGAGTTATTATTCACAACTATAATTTCCATAGGAATATTGGTTCGCTGTTTTGATAAACTGGCAAGGCATCTTAAAATATTAACTTCTTCATTCCATGCGGAAATAAGGACAGTAACTAGGGGATCATTCTTTTGCAGCTTATCTAAACCAGCATTAATTTCATCAAATACGTTCTGGGGAATATCATGAGCTTTCTCGTAATCAAAAGTAAAGTCATTAATCCAGTCAGGAGCCTTAAATAATCCCATTTCTATTTTCCTATTTTTTCGATAACATTCAGAACATTGTGAGCCACCCTGTTCCAACTAAATTGTTTTGTAAAATTAACCCTTTCTTGTTTCCTCTCTGCACTATCTTCCGCCAACGCCCTATCAATAAGTTCGTCAAACTCTTTCTGGTCCTTGGCTATATAAGTTACATCAGAAAAAAGCTCGTTCATAGTATTTGTTTCAATTGCAACAACCGGTTTTCCCAAAGATAAATATTCAACAATTTTTAAGGGAAAATTACCGATTGTAACTTCATTTACTATTTGGGGATTGATACATACATCAAAATAATTGATATACGCGGGAACAATATTTTTATGTCTTTTCCCAAGAAAATATACATTTTCCAGTTCGTGTAATTTGCTTTTAGCAAAGTCATCATCTTCGGGACCAATAAAAACATAGCTTCTATCGGGATTATCAATAGCAGAAGCAATCATTAAGTCAACATCCAAACGTAATGATAATAAAGCTCCAACATAACCTATTATAGGCTTGGAAATATTTTTAAGCTCGTTGGGAATTTCATATTGATTTTCAATATCAAATAATTCTAAATCTACTCCATTACCTATATAATAGCTATTGCGATTAAATTGCTTATTATATTTCTCAAAATCATAAGAATTGCAAATAACAGCGTCGGATTTACGCACTAATCTGGGCTCCAATTTAGTCCCGTGTCTTTTCCAATAATCCATTACCACTGTTTTATCCCTGTCCAAATAAATATATGCCTTAGGCTTTAAAAGCTCTTTCAAATAAAAACTGTTAAACATGTCTTTATCATTTATTAAAATGAAGTTATCCATGCCAAGTTTTTCCGTAGCTCTTAAGATTTCGCCGGCTAATCTTTTATTGTTGATTTTATTTAAGATAGAGAATATCAGTGTACTTGGTATCCAGTTTATAGATTCAAGTAGGCAATGTGTATTTAAACGATATAAATTCTTCGAGATTTCTTTAAGACTATCTTTTTTGTCTTTAATCTCCTGAATATGCTCAGTAATAAATTTATCATTATCATTTGCAAACCAGGTTTTTCTGTTTATTGATGGGTTGACATATAAAACCTTATGCTGCTGATTAGAAAGCTCCTTTGCCAAACCAGTTGAGGTAGATTCCCGGTCTGTATTTATTCTTTGAAGGCTTAAAAAAACAAAATTCATCAAATTGTGCTTCTAATAATTTGTTGTTTAAAATACAAATAATCTGGCATATGATTACGGGCAAAATATTATTAAATTAAACTTGTAATCCATTAAGTATTTGCTTTTATTTAAGCTTACATTTTTAGAATATTTAACAGTTAAAAATATCTCTGCACCAGCTATATATTTCATGAGTATTAAGGAAAGAATTTTAAAGAAACTAAATATCCAGCAACCGGTAAAGGAATTTAGACTCCCCTTTAATCATGTAGATTTTTTTTATTGGAAACCCAGAGATGGTTCTTTAAATTTTGGCGATCATTTATCTTATGTAATCGTCTCTAAAATTCTTGCTGATAACAATTTGTTATTGGAAGAAGAGACAACAAATAATTCCAGACTTATTGCATTAGGCTCTGTTTTACATTTCGCGAACGAAGCAGATACAATTTGGGGTACTGGTTTTAACGGCAAGATTAGTCTGGACGAACATACCTATCAAAATTTGGATGTAAGGGCAGTAAGAGGGCCACTCACACGAGACTTTTTGCTAAGAAGAAATATATCTGTTCCGGAGGTTTATGGAGACCCAGCTTTATTAATACCCCATATTTTTACAGGTAAGTTTCAAAAATCAACAAAAAGGAAGTATTCCATCGTTCCAAATCTGCATGATTTGAGTATAGCAAGAACTCGAAATTGGGAAAATATCATTTCTCCTTTAAATAGTTGGAATAAATGTATTACAGAAATCCTCGAGGCTGAATTTATTATTGCCAGCTCCCTCCATGGATTAATTTTAGCGGAAGCTTTCGGTATTCCTGCTAGATATATTCGATTAAGTGAGGAGGAAAATATGTTTAAGTATAATGATTACTATCAGGGATCTGGCCGGAGCGGAGAAATGGAATATGCCCGATCTATTGAAGAAGCGCTGGAAATGGGCGGAATGCAGCCTATTAATTTTGATCACAAGAAATTATTAGAGGCTTTCCCTTTAGACTTATGGAAATAGGACATGGCAGATAAAGCATTTTATAAAGGAACGATATGGTCTATATTGGATAACTTTATCAAACAAGCTTTTACATTCCTGATTTTTATTGTATTAGCCAGACTTTTAGCACCCGAAGTTATAGGCTTGCTTACATTTGCCATGTTATTTGTACAGGTTGTACGAAATGTTGTTTTCGATAGCATTGCAACAGCAATAGTTAGAAAGTCCTCCCCCTCCGATTATGATTACAATACAGGTTTTGTTTTGTGCATACTTGTTTCAATTCCTGCATTTTTAATATTATTCTTTTCGTCAAATCTTATTGAATTTCTTACGAAAAATAATGGTCTGGCTGCCGTTATAAAAGCTACCAGTTTTATCATTCTGACTACAGGTTTGGGAAGAATGCATGAAGCCTGGTTACAGCACCATATGAAATTTCAATCCCTGGCTATACGATCTTCTATTTCTACATTTTTTGGAGGCATTGTTGGTATTATTTTAGCCTATTACGGATTTGGAATATACAGTCTTGTTGCCCAACAGGTTGGCACTGCATTATTAGAACTTTTTTTAATATGGATTGTCACTCCTTGGAAACCCAAATTCAAATTCAGAAAGAAAGCTTTTATCGAAATCAGGGATTACGGTAAACATGTTGCTTTAACCGGATTGACCAATTTTGCTAATCAGAATAGCGATTCTTTTTTTGTCACTTACTATTTGGGTGCTGCAGCAAATGGAATTTACTCTACTGGAAAACGTGTTATTAATACATTAAATACCGTTATTTCTTCATCATTGTTACGGGTTTCATTACCTGCTTTTGCTAAAATTAAACATGATAAAGAGCAACTTAAGGAAACCTTTTTAAACACTTCTGCAGTTACAGCATTTATAACTGCTCCTTTATTCGGAGGTTTAAGCATCTTGTCCAGAGATATTACATTATTGCTTTTGGGTGAAAAATGGCTAAACTCTGCTCCTGTTATGCAGATTGTTACACTTACAGGCTTTCTCTTCTCTATCGGATATTATAATCAAAGTATTATGCTTGTCAGAAATAAGCCCGATTGGCAAACAAAACTGACGATTTTATACGCAATAACTAATGTGATCGCATTCGTCTTATTTGCAAGATATGGTGTAGTTCAAACTGCACTGGCTTTTGCACTGCGAGCCTTATTTTTATATCCAATATCGGTATGGTGTGCTTTAACATTGATAAATTGCTCATGGAAGTTATACATTAAAAAACTCTATCCTCCCATTTTGTCGACGATATTGATGATGATTAGCGTTTATTTAATTAGTGAATGGATATTGGATTGGTCTATAGTAAAAAGATTTGCAATACAAATCACGATCGGGTTTACCTCTTACGTGACCTTTATCTATATATTAATTCCCAAAAGTCTAAGCAGTAGTATTTTGTTAAATCTAAAAAGTAGGATGAGCAAAATGTAAGTACATGAAAGAAGTAGAAAAAAAATACGGAATATTAGCGTGGCCAGCTTTTAAAACTAAAGATAGCAATCCTTATAACTATCTGATATATCACCAAATAGAACAAAAAGGATTTCATGTTATGGAGTTTGACTTCAATTTAAAAAATATACTGAAATTTGCTTTTTCAAATGATTTCGAGATATTTCATATTCACTGGCCAACCAATATTTTAACCTATTCCAACCATATACAGGCAAAGAGAAGAATAATTATGCTGAGGTGTTTTTTGACCATAATAAAGTTAAGAGGTAAAAAAGCGATATGGACTGTGCATAATTTAAATGGTCATGAAAAGGATCACCCTCTATTGCAGGAGGAACTAAACAACTTATTGTATAAACAGGTAGACGGTTTTATAAGTTTAAACAAGGCTGGTGTCGACCAAATTAAAAGTAAAGCAATAGATTTGAGAAATCAATACTTTTCTTTTATCCCGCACCCACATTACAGCGGATATTATCCAAATTCTCTGTCTAAAAAAGAAAGCAGACAAAAGCTTAATATTCCAGAAGACAGATTTGTATTTCTTTTTCTGGGGCAAATTAGAAAATATAAAAATGTCTCGGGATTAATCAAGGCCTTCCATGCGGTAAAATTACCAGATAAACATCTGCTTATAGCAGGAAACATACATCATGATCTGGAGCACGAAATAACTTCGTTGTGTGAAAATAATCCAGAAATTACCCTGTACAACAGATTTGTAAGTAACGAAGATTTGCAGTGCTTCTTTAATGCGTCTGATCTAGTAGTTACTCCCTATAAGGATATTTTCAATTCAGGTTCAGTTTTTCTGAATTTAAGTTTTAATAAACCAACCTTATGTCCAAACAAAGGTGTTTTTAATGAGCTATCAGAGGAAGTGGGTAATGATGTGATTATTCTTTATGACGGAGATATATCTCCCGAATCATTGGAATCCGCTGTTGATAAAGTAAAATCAACCAGAGAGTTTAGATTTAATTCTGATAAATTTTCACCAGCATACATTTCAGAACGAACGATTGCTTTTTATAACCAGGTACTTAAAAATAAGAAGAGCGATAATTAGATTATCGCTCTTCTTATTTTCACCAATTTGGTTAATAAATCTTCGAGTAAATCAAGATGAAGCATATTCGCACCGTCAGATTTTGCATTTTTTGGATCAGGATGCGTTTCAATGAACAAACCATCAGTTCCAACAGCAATAGCCGCTTTGGCAATTGTCTCAATTAAAGCAGGCTTACCTCCGGTTACTCCCGATGTTTGATTAGGCTGCTGCAAAGAATGCGTACAGTCCATCACAACCGGAACATTAAATTCTCGCATTTCAGGTATCCCTCTGAAATCCACAATCAAATCCTGATAACCAAAAGTATTTCCCCTGTCAGTAAGAATTACATTGTTGTTTCCGGAATCTTTGATTTTATCAACCGCAAACTTCATCGAACCTGCAGAAAGGAATTGTCCTTTTTTAATATTTACAAACTTTCCTGTTTCCGCTGCCGCAATCAGTAAATCTGTTTGACGGCATAAAAAAGCAGGGATTTGCAATACATCTACATAGGCAGCAGCCATAGCGGCGTCGCTGCTTTCGTGAATATCTGTAACTGTAGGTACATCAAATTCTTTCCCTACCTTTTCTAAAATCTTTAATGCTTTTTCGTCCCCAATTCCTGTGAAAGAATCAATTCTGGAACGGTTAGCTTTTTTAAAAGACCCTTTAAAAATATAAGGAATCTGAAGTTTATCAGTTATTTTAACAATTTTTTCGGCAATTCTTAAAGCGATCTCTTCTCCCTCAATAGCACAAGGACCGGCCATTAGAAAGAAATTGTTAGCGTCCTGATTCTTTAATTTATCTAAATTCATAAAGTTCTTATTAGTTACCCAATTCAGATAAGAATTTAATTCTCATCAACTGGATCTCCTCTCTGTTATATTCATCTGTTCCTAGTTCATCCAAAGCCTTATCTATAGAATCTACTTCGGCTGCTTTAAAGTAATCAAAAACTTCATCTTGCCTATCGTCATCTATTACCTCATCAATATAATATGCGATATTCAATTTCGTACCCGAGCTCACGATAGACTCTACTTCTTTCAATAAATCTTCGAAAGATATTCCTTTAGCAGATGCGATATCTTCTAGAGAAATCTGTCTGTCTATATTTTGGATAATGGAAACTTTCAAAGCCGATTTATTTGCCGTAGTTTTCATTACGAAATCAACCGGACGATCGATCTCGTTTTCTTCAACATATTGTTTGATCAATTCAATAAACGGCGAACCAAATTTCATCGCTTTTCCATTTCCAACTCCCGAAATGTGCTTCAATTCATCCATAGAAACCGGATAATGTGTACACATTTCTTCAAGTGAAGGATCCTGAAAAATCACAAAAGGAGGTAGATTTTTTTGCTTTGCAATCTTTTTCCTCAAATCCTTAAGCATTTGAAGTAGTTGCGTATCCAAAGCGCCACCACCTTGTTTTACTGTTTGGTCTTCTTCTTCAACAACAACCATTTCTCTATTCATGATAAAACGTAAAGAATATGGGCTGGTTAAATAAGCAATACCGCTTTTTGTTAACTTTAGTAAACCAAAATTATCAACATCTTTTGCCAGGAAATTATTTAGAACGGCTTGTCTGATAAGCGATTTCCATAGAATTACACCATCTTGCTTACCTGTTCCAAAATATACTGATTGAGCTTGTTTGTAGGAATGTACCTGAGCGGTTTCAATTCCCATTAAAACATTAATTAAATGATGATCATCGAATTTTTCGCCAAAATCCTTAACCATATTCAATAATTTCAAAAGATATTCTTCAGCCTGAAAATACTGCTTCTGCGCTCTGCAGTTATCGCACATTTCGCCACAACCTGCTTCATTAAAATTTTCGCCGAAATAATGCAGAATCTGTTTTCTTCTACAAACCGCCGACTCCGAATAATCGATTACTTCTTTTAATATCTGTGTACCAATTTCCCTTTCAGAAACCGGTTTATCTTTCATGAACTTGGCAAGCTTGTCTACATCCTTCTCAGAATAAAAAGCGATACAGTAACCTTCGCCGCCGTCTCTACCTGCTCTGCCGGTTTCCTGATAGTAACCTTCCATGCTTTTAGGGATATCATGATGAATTACATAGCGAACATCAGGTTTGTCAATTCCCATACCGAATGCTATTGTAGCTACAATAACGTCCACCTCTTCCATCAGAAATTTGTCCTGAGTATCGGCCCGAACTTTTGCGTCCAGACCAGCGTGATAAGGTAAAGACCGGATTCCATTTATCTCAAGCGCATTAGCTACCTCTTCTACTTTTTTACGGCTTAGACAATAAACAATACCAGATTTACCAGGGTTATTTTTAATGTATTTGATAATATCTTTAAAAACATTCCCCTTCGGCCTAACTTCATAAAATAAATTACCTCTGTTAAACGACGACTTGAAAACATTTGCATTCATCATCCCAAGGTTTTTCTGAATATCGGTCTGAACCTTAGGTGTTGCCGTTGCTGTAAGCGCTATAATTGGAATATCCTCCCTGATATTATTAACTACCTGCCTGATCTTTCTGTACTCCGGGCGAAAGTCATGCCCCCATTCTGAAATACAGTGCGCCTCGTCTACAGCTACGAAAGAAACCGTAACTGATTTCAGAAAATCTATGTTTTCCTGCTTTATTAAAGACTCCGGCGCTACATATAGTAACTTGGTTTTACCAGAAATTACATCCTCTTTAACTCTATTTGTTTCAGTCTTGGTTAAAGAAGAGTTTAGGAAATGGGCTATACTGTCATAACCTCCGAAAGCTCTCAACTGATCGACCTGATTTTTCATCAAGGCGATTAAAGGAGAAATAACCAGCGCCGTTCCTTCACTCATCAATGCTGGCAATTGATAACAAATTGATTTCCCACCTCCCGTAGGCATAATTACAAACGTATCTTCTTTATTTAAGATACTAGTAATGATAGCTTCTTGGTCGCCCTTGAAGTTATCGAAACCGAAAAATGTCTGTAAATTATCTATTAACGACTTCTTAATCTGCATTTTTAAAAGGAAAAATTAACCAGTGCTAATTTTAAACTTCAAAATAACATATTTTTGCGATAATTTCGTACTAATATTTAAACTTTTTCATTTTGAAATCTCGCGAAGAAATTCTCTCATCGGCTAAAAACACATTATTGACAGAATCCAGGGCTATCGAACAGCTGGTAGATTACCTAAATGCCGATTTCGCGGATCTTGTAGAAACCATATTTAAATTAAAAGGTCGCGTTATTGTTACAGGAATTGGTAAAAGTGCAATAATAGGCCAGAAAATAGTAGCTACATTAAATTCTACCGGAACCCCTGCTATATTCATGCATGCCGGCGAAGCCATACATGGCGATCTTGGAATAATTCAACGCGATGATTTAGTACTTTGCATATCCAAAAGCGGAAACACTCCCGAAATCAAAGTCCTTATTCCTTTATTAAAGCAAGGAAATAATCCAATAGCAAGTATCGTTGGAGATACGAACTCTTATTTAGCCAAACAATCAGACTTTATTATAAATGCTACAATTGAGGCTGAAGCTTGCCCTTTAAATTTAGCTCCAACAACAAGCACAACCGCTCAATTGGTTATTGGAGATGCCTTAGCCATTTGCCTTCTGGAATTAAGGCGCTTCACCTCCAGGGATTTTGCAAAATTTCATCCGGGAGGGGCTTTAGGTAAAAGGCTTTATTTAAAAGTAAGAGACCTTTCCTCACAGAATGAAAAACCACAAATCGAGCCGGAAGATGATATTAGAAAGGTAATTCTTGAAATTACCAAAAAAAGATTGGGGATTACTGCTGTTGTGGAACAAAATGAAGTTAAAGGAGTAATTACAGATGGAGATTTGCGTAGAATGATGGAAAAATTTACTTACTTTGATAAATTGTCAGCAAAAGATATCATGAGTTCTAATCCGAAAACAATTCAGGGTGATGAACTTGCGGTAAATGCGCTGAAAATAATGAAGGAAAACAATATTACTCAAATTGTGGTTGTTGATAAACTTGAAAAATACCAAGGTATTATTCATTTACACGATTTGTTAAAAGAAGGTATCATTTAAATATTTATAATGGATAATAATTTTGCGCTAATTATGGCCGGTGGTGTTGGAAGTCGTTTTTGGCCGGTTAGTAGAACATCTTTTCCGAAGCAGTTTTTAGATATTTTAGGAACAGGGCAAAGCTTAATACAAACTACCTTTGCCAGATTCAAAAAAATTGTACCTGTAGAAAATATATATATTTTAACAAACGAGATATATCGTTCCCTGGTTCAGGAACATTTACCAGAGCTTTCTGCTCATCAGATTATTTGCGAACCGGTTATGCGCAATACAGCTCCCTGTATTGCCTACGGTACGGCAAAAATCAGAAAGATAAACCCTAAGGCAAATATTGTAGTAGCTCCTTCCGATCATTTAATTTTGGATACCGAGAATTTCGTAGAGACGATCAATAAGGCTTTAAAAGCTTCAGAAATTCACGATTGTCTGATTACTCTGGGAATAAAGCCTTCCAGACCTGACACAGGATACGGGTACATTCAATACGCAGATGATGAATTGCTTTGCGAAGATCTTCATAAAGTAAAAACCTTTACAGAAAAACCTAGTTTAGAGATAGCAGAGACCTTTTTAGCTAGCGGCGATTTCTTATGGAATTCGGGAATATTTGTGTGGTCTGCCGATTCTATAAACACTGCCTTTGACAAGTTTTTACCGGATATGAATGAAATATTCAAAGAAGGTGAAAAGCATTATAATACAGAAACAGAGGTAGAATATATTCAGGCTGGTTTCCAGAAATGTGTCAATATCTCTATCGATTACGGAATTATGGAAAAGGCAGATAATGTTTATGTAATGCCTGCAGACTTCGGTTGGTCTGATCTGGGAACATGGGCTTCTGTTTATGATCTTTCTGAAAAGGATTATGTTGGTAATGCGGTTACCAATAAAGAAAGAGTAATAATGTACGATTCATCAAACTGTATGGTGAACGTTCCGAAAGGAAAAATGGTGATTTTGGAAGGTCTGCATGATTATATTGTAGTAGAATCCAACGATACCTTACTAATTTGTCCAAGAAAGAACGAACAACACGTTAAGCAGATTGTGGTTGATGTGAAACAAAAATTCGGTCAGGAATATATTTAAATAATGCTGAGAGCATTTCCTGATTGCAGGAATGCTTATATACCATTCATCATCCTGATCGCTTGACCACCATTAGACAAGTTACTTCGGGATGATGAATCAAGGCTTTTCTACCAATGTAGAAAAATATTTATTACTCCAGCAGATATAAGTGTCAGGCACTAAAAGACTACTTTTCCTCTTTATAATAAAGCTTGTAATAACTCATTCCCTTTTCCTCATCAAAATCATTTTCAAGCAGTTTTCTATCGCCGTGGATATAAACGCTGAAATTCTTGTCCAGTTTCAAAACAGATTTATAATTACTGTTTTGCTTTTTAACTGCTTGCTGAGAGATTTCAAACGTATCTCCTATTTCAACATCAAATTCAGATTCATAAGTCTGAATCATTTCTTTAAAAGAGCTTGCAGCAACCTCGTTTCCTATAACCTCCTCGGAAAACTCCTCAAAATCGAAAGTATCCTTCTCTTTAAAATACTTCATCGATCTGTTTAGAAGGTCTATTTTATCGGGTTTGGATATTTCAAATTCCTCATCTATTTTTTCTTCGATGAAGCCTTTATACAGGTTTAAATAATTGGTTGTCTGATTAAACTGATCATTTCTAACCTTTAATTTCAAAAAATCATCTTTCCAATAAACCGCGGCATCTCCTGCAGATTTATTAGTCTGATCTATCACAACAACCTTGTAGCCTTGTTCTTCTTCCGTGTTAAAAATTAGGCATCCTTTATCCAATTTCTGAATATTAATCGCTTCCTGCTCATAAGCGACAGAAAAACCATCACCGTCAGGGTAAACTTTTAGATAGGTTTCCTTAGTTTCGGATTTAAATACACCAATAGCTTGTAAAACTTCGCCTTCTATCTGAACATTATCAAATAGCGTAATATATACTTCACCTCCTTTTATTTTCGGATGGCTCGATACATCGAAAAGATGTCTGGTAATTTGCTGACTGATGTCATGAAATTTAGATGAATCACCAAATAACTGCTTAACGAAATGAAAAATCTCATTCAACTCCAGATCATCTGTCGAGTGAATCAATCTAAAAACTTCGTTTACTTTTTCAAAAGGTTTTAGAAAATACTGCATCAGCAGATTTTGCAATAATTCATCATTAATCCTTAGCGGATGGTCAGACAATGTAAAATATTCATCCTGCATCTTATTTCCGACTTTATGTACAGAAATCTGATTTAATGACGATTCGAAGTAAGTAACCATAATTAAAAAAACAATTCATTTGCTATCAGATAAGTATTACAGTGAGCATCAACAATATCTTTAATATGTGCCGAATAGCCACCACCCATACTTATTTGCACAGGCAAACCTAACGCTTTACATTTATTTAAAACAATATAATCTCTTTTTTTGCATCCGTCTGGAGATAATGAAAGTTTTCCCAACTTGTCGGTACTCAAAACATCCACACCAGCCTGATAAAATATCATGTCCGGAGAAGAAAGGCATATCGCCTTTTCCAGATTCTCAACCAAGATATCCTGATACTCCTCGTCCTCTATTCCATCTGGCGAAGCTACATCCAAATCTGATTTTTCCTTTCTGAACGGAAAATTCTTCTCCCCATGAATGGAGAATGTAAACACAGCATCATTATCCGCAAATATTTCTGCGGTGCCATTTCCCTGATGAACATCCAAATCAATAATTAAAATAGAATTAGATATTTGACTATCTATCAAATAATTAGCGGCAATAGCCTGATCATTCAACAAGCAAAAACCTTCACCCCAATCAGAACCGGCATGATGTGTTCCTCCGGCAGAGTTAAAAGATACGCCATAATCTATTGCATACAATGCAGAGTCAATAGTTCCGCGGCAGATCCTCAGCTCCCGCTTTACCAGTCTCTCGGATAACGGAAAACCAATCCTCCTTTCTTCATGATAGCTTAAACTAAGACTTTTTAGCTTATTCCAATATTCATTACTATGCGTCAGCAAAACAATTTCCTCATTCAGGATTTCAGGTTCGAAAAAGTTCTCTTCCCTGGCAATTCCTCTACGGATAAGTTGTTGCGGAATTAGCTCATACTTAAGCATAGGAAATCGGTGCCCTTCCGGCAAAGGGTGGCAAAAAAAAGGGTGATGAGCAATCTTAAGCATCAGTTTAAGATCTCCTTCACATGCTTTTCGATATTGTTACACATTGTATCCAAGGGCAAATCATTTGCGTCGGAGCCAAATGGATCTTCAATTTCTTCCGCTATCAGCTCTAAACTGGCAAAAACATATAAAACAAAAACTACAATTGGAACCACAAAGTAACCGAAACTGAATACCCAGCCTATTGGTAATGTCATCACATAAAAGAAAATGAACTTCTTTATAAAAACGTTGTATGAAAAAGGAATCGGCGTATTTTTAATTCGCTCGCATGCGCCACAAACATCTGTAAATACATCGATATCTTTAGTTAAGATAATCAGTTGTTCTGAGCTTATTTTATGCTGTTTATGCAATTCAAATATTCTTCCGCTGATACGTAGTGCGATTTGATTTGGAATATGTGTCTTGTCTATCTCAACCAGGTCACTAATTTCGTCGCTATTCACATTGGCTCTTAAATGGCCACGCAATGTTCTGGCATAAAGCGGAATTAATTTAGATAAATATAACCTGTCAGATTCATCCTCTAAATAACCTGCCAGCTTAATAGATAGATTTCTTGACACATTAACCAAGGCACCCCATTGCTTTCTGCCCTCCCACCATCTGTCATATGCCGTATTTGTTCTGAATACCAATAATAGCGAAATTACAAACCCCAAAACGCTATGCATCAAACTTAAATTCTTTACATAGCTGCTATTGATTAAAGACCAGTATTCCAGTTCCAGATAAGCTAATATAAAGCCATACAAACTTACGGCTATCATTAATGGAAAAAGCTTTCGGAAGGTATCTGCTTTATGAAATCGGAAAATGAAGGTAAACCATTCCTTCGGATTATAATTAATCATTTATTTGTTTGTTTGGAAAAATCAGTTCAACAATTTTATTCAACCAAACAGAATCTTCCTCGTCAAAATGGTTTAAGTTTTCGCTGTCTACGTCTAAAACACCTATAACAATATCATTTTGAAAAATGGGAACTACAATTTCGGATTTTGATAAACTGCTGCAAGCGATATGCCCGGGAAAATTATCTACATCCTTTACAATAATAGTATCTCTTTTTGTCCAACTTGTACCGCACACTCCTTTTCCCGGCGATATTCTTGTACAGGCAACAGGTCCCTGAAACGGGCCAAGCACCAATTCGTTATCCTTCACTAAGTAAAAACCTACCCACAGCCAATCAAATTGTTGTTTTAAAGCAGCAGCAATATTACCCATATTAGCTATTATGTCACTTTCGTAAGCGACAAGCTCTTTGAGTTGAGGGAATAATGACTCATACTGCTCACGTTTTCCTGCATCTATCACTTTTAAATCATGCGCCATATTTACAAAATTAGGAATTAGCTATTTAATATGTATTTAAGAATAGAAGTATTTATTAACAACTGATATGCTTTTATTTTGGATGCGTGAGCTGTTTGAAGATATTTCGAAGCTAAATCGAACATTAATCGATTTCTATTAGTCCTATTGCCAACGCCATAAAACTTCCTTATCTGTAAAATTCCATAATCTTCTGATTCAACAATATCCCTAATGGGTAATGGATTGTCCGTTCCTAAATCCACTTTACAAGTTTGGACAAAATCCTAACTTTAAAGAACAATGGAAAAACCAAGAAAAGGAAAGAGCAAAGGTCGTACTCCTTTATTCGAAGACAGTTTTAAAATTGCAGTTGCCCGAGAATATATTTTGGGTGACTATAGCGCCAGTCAGGTTGGCAAGAAATACAATTTAAATTCAGACAATGTATTTTACTTTGTAAAGTGGTACAATAAGCATCATCCTGACCCAGCCCCAGAGACAAGTTCTCCTGCGGAATTAACGCCCTCAAACACCGCTAAGCTTGAAGAGGAATTAGCGTTGGCAAAACTTAAGATCACCGCATTAGAAATGCTCATTCGTAATGCCGAACGGGAAATGGGGGTAGATATTGTAAAAAAGCCTGGTACCAAACAGTAGGACAAATGAAAGAAATATATCATGAAATTTCCCTAACAACAATTTGTGCTTTGTTTGGTAAAAGTCGTCAAGGTTGGTATCAGCTAGCTGAAAATAAGGGACAGAAACAACTACAAAGAACTTTAGTGATAGAACAGGTTCGACAAATAAAAAGTGAATTGCCCCACATCGGCGGCCTTAAGATGCACTCCATGCTGCAAAAATTCCTATCTGCTCATCAGATTTCGATGGGAAGAGATGCTTTTTTCTGCTTATTAAAGGAAAATAATTTGCTGGTTAAGCCCCGGAGATTATATGCCAGAACGACCAATTCCTTTCATCATTTTAAGAAATGGCCGGATCTGGTGCAAAGACGTAAAGCTATAATGGCAGAAGAAATATGGGTGAGCGATATTACCTATTTAAAAACAAAAAAAGGTTTTATCTATCTTAGTTTGATTACAGATGCTTATTCAAGAAAAATTGTAGGTTATAACTTAAGTCGAAACTTAAAAGCAGAAGGATGCATAAAAGCATTTCAGATGGCGTTAAAATCAAGATTATACCCCAAAAGACCTCTTATTCATCACTCTGACAGGGGAATTCAATACTGCTGTGACGATTATGTCCAATTATTGATCAGCCAAAATGTACAAATTAGCATGACGCAAAATGGAAGCCCTTATGATAATGCTATCGCAGAGCGGGTGAATGGTATTTTAAAACAAGAATTTAATCTATACCAATCTTTTGACTCATACCAAAAAGCTAAAGATGCAGTAGAAAACGCAATTATCAGTTATAACCAGATCAGACCCCACTTCTCTTGCCAGCTTCAAACACCACAAGCAAAACATGCATCAAGTAATGCATGGTAAAGTGAAATCAGGAAAATAAAATTTAGTGTAAAGTAATATCGGGAAAATAATATAAATTGTAAACCAAAATTAGTAATTACCGTCCAAATTTGTCAAGTAAATCTAGTATAGGACACACGTCACAAACACGAATAAAAGAGGGAGAAAAGAGGGGAAATATCCCTTTTTTGCCCGTGTTTAATCCGTATTTTATCCGAGTTTAATCCCTGTTTATAGCAAATCAGATTCAAACCTGTCTGGAATCTAGATCGAATAGGATACAGCTTATTTTTAATGCGATGTAAGAAATATTAGTATTTAAGGACGATAACACAAATAGATAAATAAGATAACAATGACGATTGGGAAGAAAGACTTAAACTCAGTGCCTCAATGTTGATACCTGAAGCTAAATACTTAACACTATTCGCTGCCACAAGTAAACAAAATGTGACACTTAGGTCCTATTTAGCTTATTTTACGTAATTTTCGGTTTTTTAAAGATTTTACCATGCAGTTTAAGAAGTTTTTTGCTATTACATCATGTTTGTCATTTATCGCTGTTAGTGGTTTTAGTTCCAATAAATTGGATGAAGGGATGTTCCCGCTTAGTGAATTATCCAAATTAGATCTTGCAAAATCCGGTTTATTGATACCGCAAAAAGAAATATTCAATCCGGATAGTATTAGCCTGATTGATGCCCTGGTGAATGTGGGCGGTTGTACAGGTTCATTTGTGTCTGGTCAGGGATTAATTATCACCAATCACCATTGTGCTTTTTCAGCAGTTCAGGAGGCCAGTACAAAGGATAAAGATTATTTGAAAAACGGTTTTGTGGCTAACGCGAAAGAACAGGAAATAGAAGCAAAAGGCCTTACTGCGAGAATCACTCAATCTTATCAGGATGTTTCTCAGGAGATACTGGCTGCAACCACTGGGATAAAAGATTATAATCAGCGTCTTAATGCTATTAAAAATAAGATTAAAGAGATAGAAAAACGGGCTGAAAATGAAGATCCGGGTATTAAGGCCGAAATTTCTGAAATGTTTATAGGTAGAACCTATGTGCTGTTCAGATACAAAATTATTAAAGATGTCCGTCTGGTATATATCCCTCAACAAAATATAGGGGAATTTGGCGGGGAAACTGATAACTGGGTTTGGCCAAGGCATACAGGCGATTTCTCTTTTATGAGAGCTTATGTGGCTCCAGACGGTTCTTCTGCTACCTATTCGAAAGATAATGTTCCTTATGAGCCAAAAAAGTTTATTAAGATAAATCCTGAAGGGATAAAGGAAAATGATTTTGCATTTATACTGGGATATCCGGGTAAAACTTTCAGACATAGACCGGCTCAGTATATCTCTTATCAGCAGCAGTTTTTGCTTCCTTACGTGTCTGAATTATACGGATTCCAAAATGCACAAATGCTTAAAGTTGGCAAAGAAAAAGGTCGCAATGTTGAGCTTTCACTTTCGACCAGAATTAAACGAAACGCGAATGTGATGAAAAACTATCAAGGGAAACTTAAAGGTTTGGGCAATATCGATTTGTTAACACAAAAACGCAAAGAGGATGAAAATCTAGCACAGTATATCAATGGGAATAAAGTGCTGAAAGCCCAGTATGGTAATTTAATGCGTGATATCGAAGCTCTTTACCGGGAGATTAATACAAATGCATATACTGATCTTTGGTTCGAGCAGATTTACAGATCTACAAGTCTTCTGAGGCTGGCTCAAAAAGTAAATAGCTTTAAAAGGGATATTGAAGTTTTACCAATTGACAAAAGGAATAGTTTCTATGAAAAAAACGTGGATTCGGTAAAGAATGATTTAGATGAGATTTATAAATCTTACGATTATGAGGTTGACAGGGCATTATTCCTGAATATGCTTGAAAGGGCTACAAAACTACCAAGCAATCAAAAGCTAAGGTTTATAGAAAGCAAACTTACGGGATTTAATCAGCTGGAGGATGCTGAAAGGTTTATTAATAATGTTTTTTCTTACACCAGGATAAAGGACAAGAACAGTCTGTTTTCCGGCGTTTTCAGAGATGCAAATTCGCTGGTTTCTTATAACGATGCGCTGTTAGATTTCGAAGCGGAGCTAAAAACTGCAAGTGACTTTAATAAAAATGCAGTAGAGCGCAGGGACGCTACTTTAAATAAACTCATGGCTGATTATGTAACTGTCAAGGAAAAATATCAGAATGCATCTTTCGTACCTGACGCAAATAGTACTATACGACTAACTTATGGAAATATTTTAGGCTACTCTCCTGTTGATGCTTCTTATATGAAACCTTTTTCTTCTTTAAAAGGGATTATAGAAAAAGGCAGATCAGGGTTGGAAGATTTTGAGTATAACCCCAAAATAAAGGAACTTTGGGAGAACGGCGACTTTGGAAATTATAAAATGGATGAGCTTAATAGTGTTCCTGTATGTTTCCTTTATAACATGGATACCACCGGAGGTAATTCTGGATCTCCAATTTTTAATGCAAAGGGTGAATTAATAGGTGTCAATTTCGACCGGACCTACGAAGCTACTATAAATGATTTTGCATGGAGTCCAGATTATAGCAGGTCTATTGGGGTAGATATAAGATATGTTCTTTGGGTAGCAGAAAAGATAGACAAGGCTAATGCTGTTTTGGAAGAACTTGGAATTTAATTTATCAGATTTTTTTTGAAATATTTGCAGGTTGGCTTTTTTGCCAACCTTTTTTATTACCCTTTAAATATATATAATATTATCATGAGAGTAGTTGCAGAATTACCACATCCCAAATGTAAAATATCCATTTTTTCCATGAACATGAAATACATCATAAAGTTCGAGCAAGGTACATTGGAACAAACTTTCAAACTAGCTGAGATGGATTTAATAAAAGGAATAGACAGTGTATTTGAAATATTGGATGAGGAGTTTATTAATAAAGTTGCCGACAGGTTTGACGCCATGAGGGAGGATTTTATTATAGCCTATAAAAAACACAATTAAAACTTTAACACATCAACATAACTTGCTTTATATTAGCACTATATATAGCAATAAATCATGTTTCAATATTTAATTTGGTTCAAAACAGAATAAGCTTGATTATTTACAGTCTTTATAATGAAATAGTTATTTATATAAAACACATAACTAATTGATATATCGTTTATTAAAAAAATCAACAAAATAATATTCTGTACTGAATTTAAGCAAAATATTATTTCGAACTCTTAATTAATATGGATATTTATCTATTATCGCATACCGAGGTATATAATCCTAATCAGGTACTCTTGGGCCAAAGCGATCTTCCGTTGGAGGAGAACTTCACCAATACGTTTTCCTGGCTGTCGGATATCCTCTCTCCTTTGGGAGAACCAATAACATATATCACAAATTCTTCAAGGAGATGCATTAAACTAGCTTCATCTATCAGTAAAGACAAGTATATTGTGGATGATAATTTTTCAGAAATTAATCTGGGAGATTTTGAACTATACTCCGCCAGTAAGATATCAAAAAATGAATATCTCGATTATATTGAAAAAGGATTTCCTAACGGGGAAAATATAAACGATGTAAAAAAAAGAATTCGTAAAGGGCTAAAGAAAATTGCTTCGCGCTCCGGGTCTTATGTCGTAATCACCAGTCCCAATATTATCAGATTTATTATTCTGCAATGTTTGAAAGTATCCCTTAAGAACATTGGGGTTTTAGAAATAGACCATGGAAGTATATCTAAGCTGAAATATGACAATAAATCTAATACCTTTTTAATTTCATTTATCAACATCAATAAAAATAATATCAAATAAAAAAGAGGGTACCTTAGTTCCCTCTTCAAAATCTTCGTATCAGAAAGCCGGTGCTAATTAACAGCACTGGCGATCATGATACTTAACCAAACCACTTAGTGGATTTCTTATGATCTGTCCGATGGACATATTAAATTCGCTCGCTACTTCTTCTAAATAAGGCAAATAAGTATAAGCTACAGATCCTACACAATTGAAAGAATATTTACTGAAGTGAGGATAATAGGACACAATATTTGTAAAAAAATCTCTGAAAGATTTCTTTACCAATTGTTGAATAAATAGGTGATCGATATTATCTCCTACAAATTTGCTGAACGTGGCACTGAATCGATTAGGCAACGGCTCGGTATATATCTTACTGATTATTTCAGCTGAGGATAGATTAAATTCCTTATCGAATTTGGATTTTAGATCAGCAGGCATATATCCTCTGACATAAGCTATCAATACACTTTTTCCTAAGTAAGCCCCACTCCCTTCATCTCCCAAAATAAAGCCTAAAGAATCTACCTGATCAGTTATTTTCTTGCCGTCATAGATACAACTGTTAGTTCCGGTACCCAATATACCCACAAAACCTTCGCTATCCCCTAAAACAGACTTAGCTGCTGCCAGTAAATCAGATTCTACTTCTACTATACCCGCGTTTACAAAAACCTTTTTTAGGGCCTCTACTACAACGGGACTTTTGTCTGCGCTGCAGCCTGCTCCATAAAAATAAACTTCATTTATTTCTGTCGCGGAAACCAACTCGGGCAAACTTGCTCTTACAGATTGTTCTATGTAATCTGCGCCTACATAATAAGGGTTATAGCCTTCGCTATTAAATTTCAAAGGTTCTTCACCTTGTTTTAACAAGCACCAACTCGTTTTTGTAGACCCGCTATCAGCTATTAATATCATGTATCTAATTAAAAGAATAAAACCTCTGTAAAATCTATATTAGCTTTTTGTTATATCAAAAATAAAAAAGAATACATAACTTTCAAAAAAAATTAAAAAGATATTAATTTTAACCAGTTGCTTATTAAATGGAAATATACGATCCTTTTGGTATCGAATGGATATTATAATCGTTTGGTCCTGAAAAAAGGGCCTTTATAATATGATAAAGGTAAATTAAGTTTCAAATTTATATTTCTAACATGAAGAAAAGACGGATTATCGATATAAACCAGACTTGAAAGTGACTTCATTCTTTGTCTCGTATAAACTTGTTTGAGATAATCAAAGTGGTATAACTATATTTGTTATATCTTTTAATTTTAAATGACGCTAAAAAATATCTAAGATGTTTGGCACTACAAAAAAGAATGCAAAACTTTATTTTGAAATCATTCAGAACTTATACTATAAAAATAAACTTTCCAGCGTAGAGCTTAGCAGCATAACAAACAGAAGCATTCCGTTGATAACCAAATCAATAAATACATTAATCGAATTAGGATATATAGAAGAGAGCGGTTATGCTCCTTCCAGTGGAGGAAGAAGACCATTAATTTATAAGCTTAACAGGGAAAAGCTTTTTATAGTAACGGTAGCAGTAGATCAGCTGAATACCAGGATTGGTATAGTGAATTTAGATAATGAGTACAAGGCTTCTGTTCAGGTATTTCCTCTCCAATTGGAAAATAACCCAAACTCGCTGGAGAGTCTTACTCATATTATTTCAGATTATATAGGAAATTCGGGAATAGAGAAAAATAAGATTATTGGGATTGGAATTGGAATGCCAGGCTTTATTGATACTACTTTGGGATTGAACTATACTTACTTTAATAATAGCAAACAAAGTATTCCTAAATACATAAGTAAAAAAATAGGCTTGCCCGCCTTTATCGACAATGATTCGAGTTTGGTTGCGCTTTCGGAACTGAAATTCGGTAAGGCATTAGATATCAAGGATGCTTTGGTTATAAACTACGGTTGGGGAATTGGCTTGGGACTGATTATTAATAGGCAGCTGTATCGCGGAAACAATGGATTCGCAGGGGAACTAAGTCATATTTCGGTTTCTGAAGAAGGAAAGCTCTGCTCCTGCGGAAAACAAGGCTGTCTCGAAAAGGAAGCTTCCCTACTGGCTATTTCCGAAAATGCTATGGAAGGATTGAATGCTGGCAAAAAAAGCAGATTAAAGTATGACGATAAAACCGAGAGAATCGCTTTTAGTGACAGAATTATGGAAGAAGCACTGAAAGGTGATAAGTTTGCTATCGAACTGCTTTCTGAGGCGGCATTTAAGTTGGGTAAAGGAATTTCAATTCTAATTCATATCCTGAATCCAAAAACGATAATCCTGGGAGGTAAAATAGCAAAAGTTGGTCATTTAATGACTCCTGCAATCCAACAGGCACTAAACCAAAATTGCATATCCCGTTTATTTAACGAAACTGATATATTAATTTCTGATTTAGGATTTGACGCCGAGTTGATTGGAGCTGCTGTTCTTGTGATGGAAAGTTATAATGCAAGCTAATAAGCTCAGCATTATAACTTTAAGTTGCTTTAAACTTTTACGTATATCTTTTTCTTATCCATATAGAGTCCGATTAACCATAAGAAGAGCATATAGCTAATAGCAAAACCAAGAGATGCGTTTAAGGGGTTCAGCAGGTTCATGAAAAAACCATCGAAAATCAGTTTATGAATATTTTCACCTCCTATATATATAGTATGCATAAGTTTTACAAATATTCCGGATAGTGCATATATAAATAAAGGGTTTTTACCAAATACCTCGAAGAAATAGGTCCATTTTTTAATATGCCATACTTCAATTATTAATATCAAGGCAGCTAGGAGTATCAAGTCCCAGCCTACAGTGTACAAAACGTAAGAGCTTGTCCAGATTGGTTTGTTTATAGGGAATACTAAATTCCATGCACTCGCTGCCAACAACAAAATAACTCCTGTTCCTATTAAATTAAATGCGGTACTTTTATTATTCCCTTTTTTCTGTATAAATAATCCCGCAAAATACCCCAATATTACATTTACCACAGCGGGTATTGTACTTAGTACACCTTCAGGATCAAATGGTATTCCATACCCTTTATATAGATTTTTGGCGTTCATTAAAAAGTTATCAAGCTTTGTAGCTGCATTTCCCTCTAATGTATAATCTCCAAACCAGCTCATGACTCCCCAATATCCCAATAACATCGCAGCGCTTATTAAGAGAATTGTTTTTGATCTGAAATAATAAACCAACAGACTGGCTATACAATAACAAACAGCAATACGCTGCAATACGCCCCAAATCCGGATTTCAGTAAAATCCTTCATAACTAAAACATCATCTACCCATTTTACGAAAGGGAACATATTAAGAAATAGCCCGATTAAAAATATCTTTAATGTTCTGCTAAAGACTTTCTTTAAGAAAGCGCTATTCCCCTGCTCTTTTAATTTTCCCATTCCAAAGCTCATGGCATTCCCCACTACAAACAAGAAAGTAGGAAAAACGAGATCTGTTACAGTAAAGCCATGCCAGGGCGCGTGTTTTAATGGCGCGTAAACATAACTCCAGCTTCCTGGTGTATTTACTATAATCATAAAAGCAACTGTCGCTCCTCTTAAAACGTCAAGAGATAGATAGCGAGGTTTAGGTATTGAATTTGCATTTGCCATATACTAATATATAGCAAATCCGTCAAATAACTTAATAATATTTTTAATAAGATTATTGCGAATAGTTAATTTTTCATTAAGTTTGGTATAGATTTCACAGGAAATTCTATGTGAACGAGGCCAATTATTTTTAACAAAAAACATGTAAAAATTAATTGTGTTCGGACACATTGTATTTAATATATTTATATATTTGTGTTAAGACAGTTTTCTTAAGTTAATAAAAACATATGGTAGCCATGAAAAGTACACGTCTGAATCTTTTAGAGGAGACGCGTTTTGAGAAAGTAGCAGTTAGCGTTTATGAGGACCAATTTGTAGCTTCTAAAGCGGTAGCGGGACGTATTGCTGAAATAATTAAAAATAAGCAAAGAAACGGAGAAACAACCGTTTTAGGTTTAGCTACAGGTGCAACTCCGGTAAATGTATATAAGGAGTTAATTCGTTTACATAAAGAAGAAGGTTTATCCTTTAAAGATGTAGTAACGTTCAATCTGGATGAATACTTCCCTATGAAACCAGACGCCGAACAAAGTTATGTAACCTTCATGAACGAAAAACTTTTCAATCACATTGATATTGACCCTAAAAACATCAATATCCCTGATGGAACTTTAAATGAGGAAGATGTAGCCAGGTATTGTATGGAATATGAGGCAAAAATCAACTCTTATGGAGGTTTGGACTATCAAATACTGGGGATTGGTAGAACAGGCCATATCGGTTTTAACGAGCCGGGATCTGCTCCTAACTCGGGAACGAGAATGGTTACCTTAAATGACCTGACCAGAAGAGATGCTTCTAAAGACTTTGGTGGTAAAGAGAATGTACCCACTAAAGCGATAACCATGGGTGTTGGTACTATCTTTAAAGCCAGAGAAATTGTTTTGATGGCATGGAATGAGAAAAAAGCCAGCATTGTAAAAAAAGCCGTTGAAGGCGAAATTTCTTCAGACGTACCGGCTACTTATTTACAGCTATCCAGCAATGTAGAGTTTGTTTTAGATACAGAAGCTGCTTCGCAGTTAACCCGTTTTGACACACCTTGGCTGGTTCAGGACTGTGACTGGACTCCACAATTAATCAAGAAAGCTGTTGTATGGTTAGCTAAGACGTTAAATAAACCAATTCTGAAACTTACCGAAGACGATTATAACAATAACGGTATGGCTCAGCTGGCAACAGAAAAAGGCCCTGTTTACAATATCAATATAGATATCTTTAATAAGATACAACATACAATTACCGGATGGCCAGGTGGCAAACCTAATGCCGATGATTCGCAAAGACCGGAAAGGGCAAATCCTGCTAAGAAAAATGTGATTATCTTCTCTCCTCACCCTGATGACGATGTAATTTCTATGGGTGGTACATTTATTCGTCTGGCCGATCAGGGACATAATGTTCACGTAGCTTACCAGACTTCTGGCAATACCGCTGTATGGGACGAAGATGTATTGAGGTTTATGGAATTCGCATCGGATTGTTCTAAATCTTTGGGTTTGGATTCTTCTAAATTGGAAAATCTTTATAACGAGACAAGAACTATCTTTGAAACCAAGAAGCCGAACCAGGTAGATACAGAAGAAGTTAGAACAATAAAAGGTCTTATCCGTAAAGGGGAAGCCATTGCAGGGGCTCGTTTCGCAGGCTTACCAGATGAGAAAATTCATTTCCAAAACCTTCCTTTCTATGACAGGTCTAAATTTTCTAAAACTGTATCTTTCGAAGATGACATCAATCAAACAGTTGAACTGCTTCGTCAGGTAAAACCTCATCAGGTTTTTGCTGCAGGAGATTTTGCTGATCCACATGGGACCCATAAAGTTTGTTTCGATATCATATATCAGGCTTTAAAACGTATTAAGGCAGAAGGTGATGAATGGATTAATGATTGTTGGTTATGGTTATACAGAGGCGCATGGCATGAATTT